>NZ_JBICVY010000003.1:0-687818 GCF_043199475.1 Streptomyces sp. NPDC048603
TTCCGGTTCCGGCGCTTTCGCGCTTTTCCCTTCCGGCGGTTCCGACTCTATCAGATCCTTTCGGGCCTGACTCCCAGTCAGCGGGTTTGTCTTCCGGGCTGTTGGGCCCTTCCGACTCCCGAACTCTAGCGGATTTCCCGGGCGGCTCATAATCGGGCCTCGGAAATAAATTCGGGCATGCCGAATTCGTTCCCTGTCGGGGATCGTGCTGAGTTGGGTTGCCGCTACGAGGCGGCGGGATGCGCTGTCGCAGAACCGTTACGGCCCCGCGGCAACTCGGAGTACTTTACGGACCGCCCAGGGGTGTGTCAACCCCGGGTCTGGAGGTCCTCCACCCGGTCCAACAGGCGGGTCAGGATGTCGCCCAGCAGGGCCCGCTCGGTGGTGGAGAGGTCCTGGAGCAGGTCCTCCTCGAAGACCGAGGCCATGCGCATGGCGTCGAGCCACTTGCTCCGGCCCTCCTGCGTGAGCTCCACGATCACGCGGACGCGGTTGGACTCGTCGCGCTCGCGGGTGACCAGCCCCTCCGCCGTCATCCGGTCGATCCGGTGGGTCATCGCCGCCGGCGTCAGTCCCAGCTGCTTCGCCAGCTCGCTCGGGCCCATCCGGTACGGGACGCCCGCGAGGACGAGGGCCTTGAGGACCTCCCACTCCGCGTTGCTGATGCCCAGGGCCGAGGTCTGGCGGCCGTACGCGACGTTCATCCGGCGGTTCAGCCGGCTCAGCCCCGACACGACCTTCTCCACCTGCGGGTCGAGGTCCTGGAACTCGCGCTGGTAGGCGGCGATCTGCTCGTCGATGGTCGGCTCGTTGACGGCGCCAGCGCCGTCGGGGGTCTCACCCATGGCGATGAGTATGGCACGCCTCATTGGCGTCGAACTCCTTCGATGTGTACTCTTCAATCTCGAAGTTTAGGTGTGAAGTCTTCAGCTCTAAGGGTGGGTGAGAAGTGACCAAGGTGATGGGCGCTGCGCTGCGGCGGATCCAGGCCGGCAACGCGCTGACGGCGTTCGGCATCGGCTTCACGGTTCCGTTCCTCTACATCTATGTGGCGCAGGTGCGGGATCTGGGATCCGTGTGGGCGACGGGCGCGTTCATCGCCTTCGCCCTCGGTGCGCTCGTCGCGCTCCCCTTCACCGGTCGCGTCATCGACCGCCGCGGTCCCGTGCCGGTGGTGATCGGCGCCGCGGTCGCCGCCTCGCTGGGTGCCCTGTCCCTCGGGCTGGCGACGGGCGTGCTGCCGATCCTGCTCTCCGCCCTCGCCCTGGGCGCCGGCCAGGCCGTGATGCAGCCCGCGCTGGCCACGATGATCGTGTGGTGTTCCACCCCGGCCACCCGGACCCGGGCCTTCGCGCTCCAGTTCTTCATGCAGAACCTGGGCCTGGGCATCGGCGGCCTGCTCGGCGGCCAGATCGTCGACGAGAACCGCCCCGGCAGCTTCACCCTGCTCTTCGGCATCGAGGCCGTGATGTTCCTGGTGCTGGCCGGGGTCATCCTCTCCGTGCGGATGCCGCACTCGCCCGCCATCAAGGACGCGCTCCCCAAGGACCCGGCGCAGTCCGCCGGCAGCGGCTGGAAGAAGCTGCTGCGGCACAAGGCGATGGTCCAGCTGTGCGTGCTCGGGTTCGTGCTGTTCTTCGCCTGCTACGGACAGTTCGAGTCGGGTCTGGCCGCGTTCGGCACCGAGGCCGCCGGGATCTCCCCCTCCACCCTCGGTTTCGCGCTGGCCGCCAACACCGGCGCGATCGTGCTCGCCCAGTTCGTCGTGCTGAAGATGGTGGAGAAGCGCCGCCGGTCCCGGGTCATCGCGCTGGTCGGCCTGATCTGGACGGGGGCCTGGGTGATCGCCGGGTTCGCCGGCCTCGGGCACGGCAGCTCCGTGATGGCGGCTGCTGCGTTCATCACGACGTACGGGCTCTTCGGCATCGGTGAGGCGATGCTGTCGCCGACGCTGGCCCCGCTGGTCGCGGACCTGGCTCCGGAGGGCTCGGTCGGGCAGTACAACTCAGCCTTCGCCCTGGTGAAGCAGATGGCCCTGGCGCTCGGCCCGCTGGGCGTGCCGCTGGGTGCCGGGCTGCCGATGCTCTACATCGGGATCTTCGTGACGGTCTCGCTGGGCATCGCGTGGCTGGGCCTGCGGCTGGGGAAGCAGCTGACGGCGGCGCAGGACAACCCGTGGTCGGTGCGGGCCGCGAAGGCTCCGGCCGTCCGGCGTGTGGAGGCCGAGCCGGGGTCGCCGCGTAGGGCCGGACGGGAATCGGAGAGAGACGTGCGGGGCCCGCTCCTACTGGAGCGGGCCCCGCACGTTTCGTTGCCTCCGTGGTGCCGGCGTTCTATTTGTCCTTGTCCGGCAGGGCGAACTCGCACCAGACGGCCTTGCCGCCGCCCGGGGTGCGGCGCGAGCCCCAGGAGGAGGCGATGGTCGCGATGATCGAGATGCCGCGGCCGGTTTCGTCGCCCGGTTCGGCGCGGCGGCGCCGCGGAAGGTGGTCGTCCCCGTCGGTGACCTCGACGATCAGACGGTGGTCGGTGCGGCGCAGGCGCAGCCGCATCGGCGGGGTGCCGTGCTGGAGGGAGTTCGCGACGAGTTCGCTGGCCGCCAGGACCCCGAGGTCGCACAGCTCGACCGGGAAGCGCCAGGAGGCGAGGACGCCCTGTGCGAAGGCGCGGGCGCGCGGGGCCGCCTCGACGCCGCCGAGGAGTTCCAGGGCGGCGTTGTGGAACAGCTCGGCGTCCGGGCCGGTGCGGGTGGGGTGCTGGAGGACGAGGACGGCCACGTCGTCGTCGTGGTCGGCGTCCACGCCGAGGGCGCGCATCAGGCGGTCGCAGATGACCTGCGGGGTGCCCTGGGCTCCGGAGAGGGCGCGTGCCAGGGCGGAGACGCCCTCGTCGATGTCCTCGCCGCGGCGCTCGACCAGGCCGTCCGTATAGAGGACGGCGGTGGAGCCGGGGCCGAGGGCGATGGTGCCGGAGGAGTGCAGCCAGCCTCCGGTGCCCAGCGGGGGGCCGGTGGGGTCGGCGGCGCGGCGCACGGTGCCGTCGGCGTCGCGGACCAGGATGGGCAGGTGGCCGGCGGAGGCGTAGGCCAGCAGGCCCTCGTTGGGGTCGTGGACGGCGTAGACGCAGGTGGCGATCTGGCTGGCGTCGATCTCGGCGGCGAGTCCGTCGAGGAGCTGCAGGACCTCGTGGGGCGGCAGGTCGAGGCGGGCGTACGCGCGGACGGCCGTGCGGAGCTGGCCCATGACGGCGGCGGCGCGGACGCCTCGGCCCATGACGTCGCCGATGACGAGGGCGGTGCGGCCGGCGCCGAGGGTGATGACGTCGTACCAGTCGCCGCCGACCGCGGCCTCGGTGCCGCCGGGCTGGTAGGTGGCGGCGATGCGCAGGTCGTCGGGCTGCTCCAGTTCCTGCGGGAGCAGGGAGCGCTGGAGGGTGACGGCGGCCTCGCGCTGGCGGCTTTCGCTGGTGCGGAGCCGGTCGACGGCCTCGGCGTGGTCGGTGACGTCGGCGAGGTGGATCATCACGCCGGTGCTGTCGGGGCCGGGGTAGGCGACGGGGGTGCAGGTGACGGTGTAGGAGTTACCGCCGCCGGGGGCGGTGCGGTTCTTGGCTGTGCGCGGCTTGCCGCTGCGCTGGACCTGGTCGAGGAGCGGGAGCAGGCCGAGTTCGCCGAGTTCGGGGAGGGCCTCGGCGGCGGGGGCGCCGACGGGGCGGGGGCCGAAGCCCGCGGTGTACGCGTCGTTGAGGTAGGAGACGCGGTGGTCGGCTCCGTGGACGAGGGCGACGAGGGCCGGGAGCCGGCCCAGGACCTCGCGTACGGAGAGCTCGTCGGGGGAGGGCACCGCGGCGAATGGGCTGCCGGTGCCGGTGCCGGAGACGGTGGGGTCGGCGGGACGGCCGTCCGGCGTGGAGACGCGGGCAGCGGGGACGGAGCCTTCGCCTCGTTTGGCCTGGGCGGCGGCGTGTTCGGTCCGGGCGGCGGCGCGGCGTTGCGTTCCGGGAAACCGGGCGCTCCAGCGCGTGAAGTTCACTGCGTTCAAGCCTCGTGGTGTCGCTCGTGGTCGCTGTGTTGTTCAGGGACGGTCGCTGGGCGGTGGGGGTTCCCCGCCCGGGCGGATCCGGGAGCGGGGCGGTGTGCCGGCATGGTGCGCCGTCACGCCGTGGTCACTCTGCGCAGGTGTGGGCACACCTATGGTCACACGTCCAGTGTGGCCGACCGCACTGCCTGCGTCAGCCCTCGCCCGGCTTCTGGAGGTGCGGCCGGGGCCGGTGGTGGCGGATGCCCGCGGCGAGTTCGAATTCCGCGCGGGGGTGTTCGAGGGATCCGAGGGACACGATCTCGCGTTTGAACAGGCCGGCGAGGGTCCATTCGGCCAGGACGCGCATCTTGCGGTTGAAGGTGGGGACCCGGCTGAGGTGGTAGGTGCGGTGCATCAGCCAGGCCGGGTAGCCCTTGATCTTCCGGCCGTAGATGTGGGCGACGCCCTTGTGCAGGCCGAGGGAGGCGACGGAGCCGGCGTACTTGTGGGCGTACTCGGTGAGGACCTCGCCGCGGAGGGCGGCGATCAGGTTGTCGGCGAGCGCCTTGGCCTGGCGTACGGCGTGCTGGGCGTTGGGGGCGGTTTCGACACCGGGTTCCTTGGCGGTGATGTCGGGGACGGCGGCGGCGTCGCCGGCGGCCCAGGCGTGCTCGACTCCTTCGACGGTGAGGAAGGCGGTGCAGACGAGCCGGCCTCGTTCGTTCCTGGGCAGGTCGGTGGCGGCGAGGACCGGGTTCGGTTTGACGCCCGCGGTCCAGACGACGGTGCGGGTCGGGAAGCGGCTGCCGTCGCTGAGGACGGCCACGCGGTTCTCGCAGGAGTCAAGGCAGGTGTCCAGGCGTACGTCGATGTTGCGGCGGCGGAGCTCGCTGACGGTGTACCTGCCGAGTTCGGGGCCGACCTCGGGGAGGATGTGGTCGCTCGCCTCGACCAGCACCCACTTCATGTCCTCGGGCTTGATGTTGTGGTAGTAGCGGGCGGCGTAGCGGGCCATGTCCTCCAGTTCGCCGAGGGCTTCGACGCCGGCGTAGCCGCCGCCGACGAAGACGAAGGTGAGGGCGGCGTCGCGGATGGCGGGGTCGCGGGTGGAGGAGGCGATGTCCATCTGCTCGATGACGTGGTTCCGCAGGCCGATGGCCTCCTCGACGGTCTTGAAGCCGATGGCGTAGTCGGCGAGGCCGGGGATCGGGAGGGTGCGGGAGATGGACCCGGGCGCGATGACCAGTTCGTCGTACTGCAGGTGGTGCGGGCCGGCGCCTTCCTCGTCCGTGGCGAGGGTGTGGATGGTGGCGGTCCGCTTGGCGTGGTCGATGCTGCGGGCCTCGCCGATGACGATGCGGCATCTCGTCAGGAGGCGGCGGAGCGGGACGACCACGTGGCGGGGGGAGATGGAGCCGGCCGCCGCTTCGGGGAGGAAGGGCTGGTAGGTCATGTAGGGCTCGGGGGTGACCACCGTGACCTCGGCTTCGCCGGCTCTGAGCTTGTTCTGGAGCCGGAGGGCCGTGTACATGCCGACGTAGCCGCCGCCGATGACGAGGATGCGCGTGCGGGGCGGGGGTCCCCCCGGCGAAGCCTGGGGGAGGTTGTCGGGGGCCTCGCCCCGGGAGTTGGCAGCCTTCACCATCCCATGACGCATCGTGGCCGGGAGTTTGTCCACAGGCCCGTCCAATTGTGTGACCGGCGGAGGCTGTGGGGCGGTGTTGGCGGAAGGGGGCCAGGGGGTGCAAGGAGTGCAGGTCAGAGGCTCCGGAAGGGTCGGTTCCGGAGGGCCGAAACGGAAAAGTGGGGGTGAATGCTCCGATCGGGCGGTGGTCCGTACGGGGCTGCCTCTTCTGAATTGACTCTGGCTCAACTATGTTCGTAACTCGTCGAGAGTTGGACCGGGCCTCGATGACCACGGCCCACTCGACACGAAGGCGGGGAGTGTCTCCGGGGGGAGACGAATGATTACCGGGGGAAACATATGCACATTTCCGATTTCCATGGTTCTGCGACGGCGCTCTCGGACGGGGGCAGCCGCGTGATCGCGGGCGGCACCACCACCCATGGCGTGGGCCGTTCCACCCCGCTGCGCGTGGACGCGCAGCGCAATCTGGAGCACGTGCTGCGGGCAGCGCGTGAGGTCTTCGGGGAGCTGGGGTATGGGGCCCCGATGGAGGACGTCGCACGGCGGGCCCGGGTGGGCGTCGGCACCGTGTACCGGCGCTTCCCGAGCAAGGACGTGCTGGTCCGGCGGATAGCCGAGGAGGAGACCGCACGGCTGACCGAGCAGGCGCGGGCCGCGCTGGGCCAGGAGGAGGAGCCCTGGCAGGCGCTGTCCCGGTTCCTGCGGACCTCCGTGGCCTCGGGTGCCGGCCGGCTCCTGCCGCCGCAGGTGCTGCGGGTCGGCTCGGTGGCCGAGGAGGACGGCGCGGCTGTGACGGCCGTGACGGCCGAGGACGCCCGGGTGCCGCAGCAGCGGCAGCAGTCGGAGCTGCGGGTCGTCGGCTCGCGGCCGTCCGCGCCCGGCGAGCCCTCCGAGGACGCGGGTGCCGGAGCGCTGCTCGAGGTGGTCGGCAAGCTGGTGGAGCGGGCACGGGCCGCGGGTGAGCTGCGGGCGGACGTCACGGTGGCCGATGTGCTGCTGGTCATAGCGACCGCCGCGCCGGCGCTGCCGGACCCGGCCCAGCAGGCCGCGGCCTCGGCCCGGCTGCTGGACATCCTGCTGGAGGGTCTGCGCTCGCGGACGGCGTGACGGCACGCGCCTCGGCGTCACCCGTGCGTGTGGGAGCTGCCGAGGCGCGCCGGATCCCTCGAACGACCGACCGCTCGAACGAGTGAGGACACGCGGGGCTGTTCCCCGGGGCGTGCCCGGATGAGTGGAAGGCGCGGAGAGGGGTCCGGCGCGCGCCCCCCGTGTGCCACGCTTGCCGGCGTGTACCGGTTCAGGGTGTCGTGCGAGGGCTTCCACGATGGGCGTTGACGGTCGGAACGAACCACACGGTGGCGCCGGGGGCGATGTCGAGGCGGGCGGCCTGCCCGCACGGCAGGTACCGGCACAGCGGGAGCACGGCAGCGGAGCCACCTCGGCCGAACTGCCGCCGTCCGACGGTGACCTGATCGCCCGGGTGCGCGGCGGCGACGACAGCGCCTACGAGGAGCTGTTCCGCCGGCACTCCGATGCCGTGCGCCGGTACGCCCGTACCTGCTGCCGGGACGGGCACACGGCGGAGGACCTGACCGCGGAGGTGTTCGCGCGGACCCTGCAGGCGGTGCGCGGCGGAGCCGGTCCGGACCAGGCGGTGCGGGCGTATCTGCTCACCACGGTCCGCCGGGTGGCCGCCGCGTGGACGAAGACCGCCAGGCGGGAGCAGCTCGTCGAGGACTTCGCCGTGTTCGCGGAGCAGGCGGCCGCGGGCGCGGCGGGCACCGGCGGCGCGGCCGGGCTGTCCGGCGAGGACACCCTGGAGCCGGCCGCGGACGTCCGGGCCATGCACCTGGCCGAGCAGTCCCTGGCGATGCAGGCGTTCCGGAGCCTGCCGGAGCGGTGGCAGGCCGTGCTGTGGCACACCACCGTCGAGGACGCGTCGCCCAGCTCGATCGCGCCGTTGTTCGGACTGACCGCCAACGCGACGGCGGTGCTGGCGGGCCGGGCCCGGGAGGGTCTGAAGCAGGCGTACCTGCAGGCTCACGTCAGTACGGCGCTCGGCGAGGGCGGGGAGTGCGCGCGGTACGCGGACCGGCTGGGCGCGTTCGCGCGGGGCGGGCTGCGGATGCGCGCGGAGCGGGGGCTGCGCAGGCACCTGGAGGAATGCGCGAAGTGCCGGCTGGCCGTCGGCGAGCTCAGCGATGTCAACACGGGCATTCCGGCGCTGCTTCCGGTCGCGGTCATCGGGTGGTTCGCGGCGGGGTACGCCGCCAAGGCCGCCGGGGTGGTGGCCGGGGGCGCCGTCGCCGCAGGCGGCGCGGGGGCGGCGGCGGCCGCGACGGGGGGTGCCGGAGCGGGGGCCGGTGCGGGGGCCGGTGCGGGGGCCGGTGCGGGGGCTGGTGCGGGTGCGGGCACTGCAAGTGCTGCGGGTGCCGGAGCGGGGGCCGGTGCGGGAGCTGGTGCGGGAGCTGGTGCGGCCGGCGGGTCGGGGGCGGCCGGCGGGTCCGGGGTGGGTGCCGCCGCGGCCTCCGAGGGGCTCGGGCTGCCCGCGAAGGCCGCGCTCGCGGCCGGGATCGCGGTGGCCGCGGCCGCCGGGGTGGTGTTCGCCTTCGCCGGTGACGAAGTGGAGCCAAAGGCCGGGGCGAAGCCCGCGCCGAGCGCGGCGGCCCCCGCGCTGCCGGACCGCCCGGCCCCGCCCGTGCCCTCGCCTTCCCCCACGCCCTCACCGAGCCCGGCCGAGCCGGAGCCGCCCGTACCCGCACCGCGTGCCGAGCGGCCGTCACGCACGCAGAGCCCGAGTGCCCGGCCGGCGCCCCCGGCCCCGCCGAAGCGGTCCCCCCAGCCCACTCCTCCGCCCACTCCTTCACCCACTCCTCCTTCGCCTTCGCCGAAACCGGCTCCGCCGCCCGTCCCCAAGCCGCCGACGGGGTACCAGCTGGCCCGGCTCGGGTACGCGGTGCTCGGCGACCACAGCCGGCCCGAGCTGGACGCGTGGCGCAGCAGCTGGGTCTGGCAGCGGTGGGGGCTGCGGGTCGGCGGGCAGCGCTTCGAGCAGGGCATCACGGTCAACGCCCGCTCCCGGGTGGAGATCCGGCTCAACCGGCAGTGCACGGCATTCTCCGCGAGGGTCGGCGTGGACGACCTGTCGCTGCCGAGGGGGGCGGGATCGGTGCGGTTCTCCGTCTACGCGGACGGCAGACGCGTCTGGCGCTCCGCACCGGTCGGCCATGGCGACGGCGCCGTGCCGGTGGGGGTCGGGCTGGCGGGAGCGGAGCGGCTGCGGCTGGTGGCCGAGCCGGTCGGGGGGGCTGGGCGGCCGATGCTCGTCGCTTGGGCGGACGCGGTCATCAACTGCCGCTAGTCCTCGGCTCGGCCGAGGTGTGGACAGGCGTTCCGCAGGGCTCTGCCCCCGCCCTGCCGGGGCGTGGGCGCTGCTCCGCAAAAGGTGTGGGCAGGCGTTCCGCAGAGCTCTGCCCCGCCCTGGCCGGGGGGCGGCACCACCGAGGTGTGGGGGCGGCTCCGCTGAGGTGTGGGCAGGCGTTCCGCAGGGCGATGGGGGTCCCCCCTGCTCGAGCGAAGTCGAGAGCTTGGGGGAGGGTGGGCACACCGGAACGCCGCTCCGCAGGCTCGCTCCCGCCCCACCGAAGCCATGGCCGGGCCCGGCCGCAGCCGCTGCCCCGGGGCCCGGGCGGGGCTCCGCCAGGCCCGGCACCGCCCCGGAGCGGAGCTCCGCCCGGACGGGGTCCGACCCGTCTGCGGGGTCGGGGTGCGGGGACACGCTGCGCGTCCGGCGCGGGCCGGTGTGCCGTGTGCCCACCCGTGCCGCCCCAGCGGCACGACTGCCCACACGGCCGGTGGCGGCGCGGCACCGCCTGCCCACACGGCCGGTGGCGGCGCGGCACGCACGGTCGGCGGCGTCAGGACAGCGCGGCGCGGCGGAGGGGGACGCCTGTGGGGACGGCGCGGCGGCGGGGGGTGGAGGTGCCGGTCCAGCACGTGCCGCGCCGGGCCAGCAGGCGCCGCAGCCACAGCTCCATGGAGACCAGGTCGGCGAGGCCGTCCAGCGGGACCGGGTGGCCTTGCGCCGCGTCCGTCAGGGCCTGCTGGACGACCCGCGCGTCGACCAGGCCCGCGTCCGCGAGGTAGGGGGAGGCGAAGAGGAGCAGCAGGTCGGGGAGGGCGGTGCGCAGGCCGAGGCGGGTGGCCGTTTCGTTCGGGGTGTGGGTCACCGCGCCCCACCCGGGCGGGAGTTCGCGGACGCCGGTGCCCGAGAGCACCTCGCGCAGGATGGTCGCCCGGGCACCCGGCTGGACGCGCAGGGAATCCGGGAGGGCCCGGGCGGCCCGGACGACCTGGTTGTCCAGGAAGGGGGCGTGCAGGCGCTGGCTGCGGACCTCGGCGGCCTGCTCGAAGACGCGGTGGTCCGCCGCGTGCCGGGCCAGCGCCGAGCGGGCACGGGCCTCGCCGGGCCGGAGCGACAGCGGCGGCCGCCCGGCCGCGGCGCTCAGCCGGATCGATACTTCGGCCAGCGCCTCGCCGGTGAGCCAGCGTGCCGCCGGCCCCGGCCGGCACCAGGCGAGGGCGGAGAGGGAGGCGTTCACCGGGCCGTCCGGGGCGGTCGGCAGGCGGCCGTCGCGGAGTTGGCCGGCCACCGCCTCCACTCCCGCGCGGTACGGCGTACGGGCGAGGCGGCGCGCCGCGGAGTACACCGTCAGCGGGACCAGGAGCGAGGTGCCCTCGGCCGCGGCCGAGCGGGCCAGCGCGGCCACCGGGCGGAGGAGGGGCCGGCGGCGGCGGTCCATCAGCAGGTCGGCCAGCCGGGCCGGGTGTGCGTCGAGGACCTGGCGGGCGCCGTGACCGACGAGGTGGTCGGCGGAGCCGGCGGCCAGCCGGCGCCGTTCGCGGGCGGCCACGACCAGTCCGGGGCCGGGTTCGTCGGTGAGCGGGCCGTCCAGGTCGGCGTACGGGAGGGCCTCGTCGGAGGCGGCGACCACCACGTGGTGCAGGCGCGGGTCGGCGGCGATCGCGCGGGCCCGTTCCAGTTCCGGCTCCCGGCCCTGCGGGGTGGTCAGGTCGTTGAAGGTGACGGCCAGCAGCCGTTCGCCCGCGGCGGTGGCGCCGTGCCCGAGGAGGGTGCCGGGGGCGCCGGGGAGTCCCGCGGCGAGCAGCGCGAGGGTGGCGGAGGAACTGCCCCCGGAGAGGTCGGCGCCGATGCCGGGGACCGGCGCGGGCATGCCGCGGGCCGCCCGCCGGTCCTCCGGCCCCATCCCGGGGACCGGTCCGGGGTCGTACGGCAGGGTGTCGGGAGCATGCCGTGGCGCCGTGAGCCGGGCGCGCACCGCATCCACCAATGCCTCCCGTACGCCCTCCACCGCCGGCCCCGCCTCGAGCTCCGGCGCGGCCACGGCGAGGGAGGCGACCGGCTCGTAACCGGTGATCTCGCGGGAGCCTTCGCGCAGGATCAGCGCGTGGCCGGGCGGGATCCGCCGGACCCCGGCGTACGGGGTGCCGTCGCCCAGTGCCTCCGGGCTGTCCGGGCAGGCCAGGAGGGCGGCGAGGTGGCCGATGTCGAGCTGTGCCTCGATCAGGTCGGCGAGCGGCAGCGCGGCCGTCGCGTACGCGGTGCCGCCCGCCCAGGGGGTGTAGAACACGGGCCGGGCTCCGGCCAGGTCGCCGAGGACGGTGATCCGGCGGCCGGTCTGCACCACGACGGTGTGGCTGCCGGGCCAGGAGGTCAGGTGGCGCAGGGCGCCGCCGCGGGCGGTGTAGAGGGCGCGGCGGAGTTCGTCGTCGTCGGCGCCGCAGCAGCCGAGCACGGCGAGCCGGGTGAAGGGGTCGGCGGGGTCGGCGGTGACGGTGCGGATCTCGTCGGCGCGCCAGTCCCCGACCGCCCACAGCGGGTCGGGGTCGCCCCAGAGCAGCTGGGCGCCGACGGGGTGGACGGTCCGTTCGGCGTCCTCGGCCGGGTCATCGGGATGGGCGGCGTCGGCCAGGCCCCCGCGGAGCACGCCGTCGTGGCCGGCACCGGTCACGCGACCGGCCGTGCCGAAACTCGCGGCGATACTGCTCCACCCCACCAACCAGCGCATCGCCGCCTCCCCGCTACCAGCTTCGTGGGCACCTGTGGGACGGGGTCCATGCTGCCACGAGAGAGGCGCACAAGGGTCGGCAAAGGGGGCGCACAGATGAGTGAGTGCGCGCCGCTGATGCCGCATTTGACGCTCCGTGACCGGAATCCCGGCGCGCACCACCGTCGGGTTTCAGCCATTCTTCGGGCGCGCGACGGCCGGGTGTTGGCCGTAAGACGGCGGCGCGGGGCGCGGCCCGGGAGGCGCGGCCCACCTCCCGGACCGGTCCGCCACCCGCGGGGATTGAGGCGGCGGTGTCCCCCGGCCCACCGGATCCGCGCAGCGGGCCGACCCACGCACCGCACATCGAATCGCCGGGCTCTCGGCCGGGCCAGAGCGCACGGCCGGGCGCACGGCCACACAGCCGGAGCACGGGTACGGGCGTGCGCCCCCGGCGCTCGGACGGCGCGCGTCCGTGTGCACGGACAACAATCCCGCCATAGGGAAGGCAGGCCCTTAACGCTTGGCATGCGGCGAACTACGCTGGGTTTACGAATGCCGGGCGCCTATGCCCGGCGGCCGGCTTGTGTGGTGCGTTCCGCGTGACGAGGGGTGGCGCATGTCCAGGGAGCTCCGCGAGCCCAACGAGAAACTCGGCGCCGTCCTCGCCCTCGCCGGCATCAGCAACGCGGGGCTGGCCAGGCGGGTCAACGACCTCGGCGCGCAGCGGGGCCTGACGCTCCGCTACGACAAGACCTCCGTGGCCCGGTGGGTGTCGAAGGGCATGGTGCCGCAGGGTGCCGCCCCGCATCTGATCGCGGCCGCGATCGGCGCCAAGCTCGGGCGCCCGGTGCCGCTGCACGAGATCGGGCTCGCCGATGCGGATCCGGCGCCCGAGGTGGGTCTGAGCTTCCCGCGCGACGTGGGGGCGGCGGTGCGTTCGGCCACCGATCTGTACCGGCTGGATCTGGTGGGCCGGCGCGGCGGTGGCGGGATCTGGCAGTCCCTCGCCGGGTCCTTCTCGGTGTCGGCGTACGCGGTGCCGGCCTCCCGGTGGCTGATATCGCCGGCGGACAGTTCGGTGGCGCGGGAGCCCTCGCCGCCGACCGGGCCGACGGCGACAGCGGCGCCTGCGCCGACGGACGGGGCCGCGTCCGGACCGGTGCCCCTGCAGACGCCGCGGGCCGGGCGGATGGGCCGGGGATCCCGGCGGGCACCCGGACAGGCGCCTGCGCAGACGTCCGCGCAGACGTCCACGCAGACACCCGCCCACACGCCCGCGCAGACGTCCGCTCCTGCCGCTGCCCGTGCCGCCGCTGCTGCCGCCGCTCCTGCCGTGTCCACATCGCCACCGCCGTCGCCCGCGCCGTCGCCGACCTCCGTTGTGCCCTCGCAGCCGGGACCCGAAACGCGCGGCGGCCCGGCGCTGCTGCTGTCGGACGCGACACCGCAACGGGTCGGCCACAGCGACGTGGCCAAGCTGCGCGAGGCCGCCGAGGACGCCCGGCGCTGGGACTCCAAGTACGGCGGCGGGGACTGGCGTTCGTCGATGGTCCCGGAGTGCCTGCGGGTGGACGCGGCACCGCTGCTGCTCGGCTCGTACAGCGACGAGGTGGGCCGGGCCCTGTTCGGCGCCACCGCCGAACTGACCCGGCTGGCCGGGTGGATGGCCTTCGACACCGGACAGCAGGAGGCGGCCCAGCGGTACTACATCCAGGCGCTGCGGCTGGCCCGCGCGGCGGCCGACGTACCGCTCGGCGGGTACGTGCTGGCGTCCATGTCCCTGCAGGCCACCTACCGGGACTTCGCGGACGAGGGAGTGGACCTCGCGCAGGCCGCCGTGGAACGGAACCGGGGCCTGGCCACCGCCCGCACCATGAGCTTCTTCCGGCTGGTGGAGGCGCGGGCGCACGCCAAGGCGGGGGACTCCCAGGCGGCCGGCTCGGCGCTGCGGGCGGCGGAGGGCTGGCTGGAGCGGGCGCGCGAGGGCGACCCCGATCCGACCTGGCTGGGTTTCTACTCCTACGACCGCTTCGCGGCGGACGCGGCGGAGTGCTACCGGGACCTGAAACTGCCCCGGCAGGTACGGCGGTTCACCGAGCAGGCCCTGTCCCGGCCGACGGAGGAGTACGTGCGCTCGCACGGACTGCGCCTGGTGGTCAGCGCCGTCGCCGAGCTGGAGTCCGGCAACCTGGACGCGGCCTGTGCGGCGGGGACCCGGGCGGTGGAGGTCGCGGGGCGGATCTCGTCCGCCCGCACCACCGAGTACGTACGGGACCTGCTGCACCGGCTGGAGCCGTACGGGGACGAGCCCCGGGTCGCCGAGCTGCGGGAGCGGGCGCGTCCGCTGCTGGTCACGCCCGCCTGACGGGCGCGCCGGGGCCGCCTGACGAGTGGGCCGGGGGCCGCCTGACGGGTGGGCCGGGGGCCGGTTTTCGCCTGCTCCGTGGTGCCCCGGCGCTTGGCTGTCAGTGGCACGGTGCAGTATCAGGGGTGGGAGGTGGCGCGAGTGGGCAGCCTGGACTGCGATGTGCTGGTGATCGGCGGCGGGATCGTCGGCCTGTCGACCGCGCATGCGCTCTCGCGGCTCGCGCCGGGCACGCGGGTGGTGGTCCTGGAGAAGGAGGCCGGTCCGGCCCGGCACCAGACCGGCCGCAACAGCGGAGTGATCCACAGCGGGATCTATTACCGTCCGGGCTCGCTCAAGGCCCGGTTCGCGGTGCGCGGCGCGGCCGAGATGGTGAAGTTCTGCGCGGAGCACGGCATTCCGCACGAGGTGACCGGGAAGCTGATCGTCGCGACGGAGCGGTCGGAGCTGCCGCGGCTGCACGCACTGGTCCAGCGCGGCCGGGAGAACGGCATTCCGGTGCGGGAGCTGGGCCCGGCACAGATCGCGGAGTACGAGCCGGAGGTCCGCGGCCTGGCCGCGATCCACGTCGGCACCACCGGCATCGTGGACTACGGACGGGTCGCCGGGCAGCTGGGCGAGGCCTCGGGGGCGGACGTGCTGTACGGGGAGCGGGTGGAGCTGATCTCCCGCCGTCCGTCGGCGGTCGCGGTGCGCACCTCGTCGGGCCTGGTCGTACGGGCGAAGGCGCTGGTGAACTGCGCGGGGCTGCAGTGCGACCGGGTGGCGCGGCTGGCGGGCGACGACCCGGGCATGCGGATCCTTCCCTTCCGGGGGGAGTACTACGACCTCGCGCGGCCTTCGCTGGTGCGCGGCCTGGTCTATCCGGTGCCCGACCCGGCCTTCCCGTTCCTGGGGGTCCATCTCACCCGGGGCATCGGCGGCGGCGTGCACGTCGGACCGAACGCGGTGCCGGCGCTGGCCCGCGAGGGGTACGGCTGGTCGGTGGTCCGCCCGCGCGACGTGGCCTCGGAGCTGGTCTGGCCGGGGACCTGGGCGATGGCGCGACGGCACTGGCGGTACGGCGCCGGGGAGATCCACCGCTCGCTCTCGAAGCGGGCCTTCACCGAGGCCGTGCGCAGGCTGCTGCCGGGGGTCGAGGAATCGGATCTGCGGCCGGCCGAGGCGGGTGTGCGGGCGCAGGCCGTGCTGCGGGACGGCACGCTGGTGGACGACTTCCTGATCCGCGAGGCACCGCGGACGGTGCACGTGCTGAACGCGCCGTCCCCCGCGGCGACGGCCTCGCTCCCGATCGGCCGCGAGGTCGCCCGGCGGGCGCTGGACGCGTTGCGGGGCTGAGCGCGGCGCGGCCGGCCGGCCGGCCGGCCCCCGCGGTGTCGGGCTGCGGCCCCGGACCCCGCGCATCCGTTGGCTGGCCCTGCCCCCGTGCGGGCCGGCTGTGGCTGGTCGCGCAGTGCCCCGCGCCCCCAGGGGACAGAGCTCCGGCACCGTGCCGCGTCAGAGCCCGCGCCCTCCGGGGCGGGGGCGTCCAGCGCGCGCCGTCCCGTAGGGCGGAACGTAGAATCGACGCACTGTGTCTGAGTCCCTGAATCCCCAGCCCAGCGCCGACGGCGTGGAGCAGTCGAACCGCGTCGCGGACGTCGACATCGCCGACCTTCCCGTCGAGGCGCCGGAGGCGCCCCCGTACACGCCGCCCCGCTGGCGCACCGAGTCGCGCTTCGGCCCCGAGGGCCCCGCGCCCGACCCGGCCGGATCGCACCACGAGCGGCGGATCCGCAGCTTCCAGCCGCGGCGCAGCCGGGTGACCACCGGCCAGGAGGACGCCCTGCGGCGGCTCTGGACCACCTGGGGCCTGGACATCGACGGCCGGTCCGTCATCGACCTCGACGTACTGTTCGACGGCCTGCCCGTGGTCCTGGAGATCGGCTTCGGCATGGGCGAGGCCACCGCCCAGATGGCCGCCGACGACCCGGACACCGGTGTCCTCGCGGCCGACGTGCACACCCCCGGCCAGGGCAACCTGCTGGCCCTGGCCGAGCGGAACGGCCTCACCAACGTCCGCGTCGCCAACGGCGACGCGATCATCCTGCTCCGCGAAATGCTGCCGCCGGCCTCCCTCGCCGGGATGCGCGTCTACTTCCCGGACCCGTGGCCCAAGAAGCGGCACCACAAGCGCCGGCTCATCCAGCCCGAGTTCCTCTCCCTCGCCGCGACCAGGCTGGCGCCCGGCGCCGTGCTGCACTGCGCCACGGACTGGGAGCCGTACGCCGAGCAGATGCTCGAAGTCCTCACCGCGCACCCCGACTTCGAAAACACGCAGGAGGACGGCGGTTTCGCACCGCGTCCGCCGTTCCGGCCGCTCACCCGCTTCGAGGGGCAGGGGCTCGACAAGGGGCACGTCGTACACGACCTCCTCTTCCACCGCACCCCGAACGACGGGAACTGACCCCGACCGGCGAATCCGAGGTCTCGTCACCGCGCGTGTCAGAGGCGCTCGTTACTGTGATGGTGTGGAGGTCCGAGCGCTGGGCGGCGCGGCGGTCCGTGTCCTGCGTGCCGTCCGTGACGTTCTCGCGCGCCCGTCGGGCACGGTCCGTACGTGTGTGCTCCTCGGCCTGCTCGCCGTTTCCGGGGCGGCCATCCTGGAGCTGGTCCGGGAGGAGACCGGCACGCCCGGGTTCTTCGTCGGGCTGGGTCTCGCCCTGCTGCCGGTGCCGGTGCTCATGGCGGCGTTCCGGTGGCTGGGCCGGGTCACGCCCGGCCCCTGGCCTTACCTGCTGTACGCGTTCGGCTGGGGTGCCTGCGCCGCGGCGCTGATCGCCATACTGGCCAACAGCTTCGCGACGGAGTGGATAGCCGGTGCCACCGCCGACCCCTCCGACGCCGATCAGCTCGGCTCGATCGCGATCGCCCCGGTGGTGGAGGAGTCCGCGAAGGCGGCGGCCCTGCTGCTGGTGTTCCTGTTCCGGAGACAGCGGCTGTGCGGTATCGCCGACGGGATCGTCCTCGCGGGGTTCACCGCCACCGGCTTCGCCTTCACCGAGAACATCCTCTATCTGGGCAATGCCTTCGGTGAGGACCTCGGCAGCGGCATCGGCGTACTGGACTCGCTGACCGCCGCGACCTTCTTCGTGCGGATCATGCTGTCGCCGTTCGCGCATCCGCTGTTCACCGTGCTCACCGGTATCGGTTTCGGCGCGGCCGCGCTGTGCGCCCGGCGTCCGGGGCGGGTGGTGCTCCCCCTGTCGGGCCTGACGCTCGCGATGGGCGTGCACGCGCTCTGGAACAGCTCGTCGGAGCTGGGCGAGTACGGCTTCTACGTGGTGTACGGCTCCGTGATGGTCCCGGCCTTCGGGCTGCTGGTCTGGCTGGCCCTGTGGACCCGGCGGCGCCGGCTGCGCACCCTGGGCAGCGAGTTGGCGGTGTACGCGGCGGCGGGGTGGCTGGCTCCGGCCGAAGTCCCCGCGCTGGCCTCGATGCCGGCCCGCTCCCTGGCCCGCGTGCTGGCCCGGAACGCGGGCGGCCGTACGGCGGGGCGGGTGGTGGCGGCCTACCAGGCGGACGCGGCGGAGCTCGCGCTGCTGCGGCACCGCGCACGGCGAGGCGGCCCGGCCGGGGTGCCGGAATTCGTCGAGCGGGAGCGGGAGTTGCTGGACCGGATGTGGCTGTACCGGCCGGTGGCCGGTCCGGTGCTGGTCCGGGCGGCGGTGCTGGAGGAGCTGGTCCCGGCCCCGTCTGCCCCGTCGGGCCAGTCCGCTCAGGCGGGCGCCGCGGCGCGGCGCCTGCTGCCCGGCCCGCGGCCGGTGCCGGCCGCGGCCGTGCCCCTGGCGCGGCCCCCCGCCCTGCCCGTGGTGCTGCCCGTCGCTAGACGTTCAGGCCCCTGGACTCCAGCCAGGACAGCGGATCCATCGTCGAGCCCCCGGCCGTGCGCACTTCCAGGTGCAGATGGGCCCCGGTGACGTTGCCGGTCGCACCGACCCGCCCGATGGTCTGGCCGGTGCTCACCGCGCCGGAGGTCACCGACATCGAGGAGAGGTGGCAGTACCAGATCTGGGTGCCGTCCTCGAGCTCGAGCACGATCCGGTAGCCGTACGCCCCGGACCATCCCGCCGAGACGATCTTGCCGCCGTGCACCGCCTTGACCGGCGTACCCGTCGGCGCCGCGAAGTCGAGGCCGGTGTGGTGTCCGGAGGACCACATGGAACCGGCGTCGCCGTAGTGCGAGGTGAGCGTGTAGGAGGAGGTCGGCAGGGAGTACGAGCCCGTCGCCGGCTTCGGCGCCTGTTCCGCCGCCTTCTCCTCCGCCGCCTTCCGGGCGGCTTCCTCGGCCGCCGCGGCCTTCTGCGCCGCTTCCTCGGCCGCCTTGCGGGCGGCCTCGTCGGCCGCCTTCTGCGCGGCGTCCTGCTTGGCCTTCGCCTCCGCCGCGGCGGCGTCCTGGGCGGCGCGCTCGGCGGCGAGCAGTTCGGCGGCCGCGGCCGCGTCCTGCTGGGACTCGGCCTGCTGGAGGATGCGGTGGCGGAGCGCTTCACCGGCGTCGGCACCGGAGCCGGCGAGACGGTCGGCGGCGCCGTCCGCCTGCCGGGGGATGAACGGGGCGGGCCCGGCCTGCCGGCCGCCGGCACCGCTGTCGCCCGTGTCCCCGAAGCCGGCCTTGTCGGCCATGTCGGCGACCCCTCCGGCCACCTCTCCTGCCACGTCGCCCGCCACGTCACCCACGGAGTCCAGTGAGGGCAGGGATATCGCGACCTGGGGGCGGTCCTGTGCGGTGGCGATGCCGCTTGCGCCCACGGCCGCGATCACGCCGACGCCCAGAACGGTGGAGCTGCGGGCGAGTCCGCCGCGCTGGCGGGCCACCCGGTGCCGGCCGCGGACCGGACGGGCGGAGTCCTCGGTGGGGTTCCATTCACCCCAGGCACCGGCGGAGGGCTGCTCGGGGTTCTCGTTGCCTTCCACCGGGATGACTCCTTCCGGCGCGCACGCGCACGGTGCCGCCTGTTGCGACGGTTGGGACGACCGCGCTGCGTTATCGAACGGTAATAGACAGGGGTGCATGATTCCAAGCTGTTGCGATTGATCGTTCCCGCCAATCGGCCATCCCCTGGCGCAGTTTGGTCCGAACATTCCACCCATACCTGCCACCAATCAGGGCATTCGACCCCACCTTCCGGCACATTCCCGGCCATGAACAGCATCTGACGCAGCATCAGGCGTGATACCGGAGAGCACTTCTGCGACTACGCACCGTGTCGGGGCCGGGTGACCGCGAGCAGCGCCATGTCGTCCGTCGCCCCACCGCGCGTGTGCCGCCGCACGTCCGCACTGAGGGTCCCCAGCAGTTCCTCCGGCCCGGGGAAGATCCGCCCGCGCAGCCGGGCCTCCGGGTCGTAGAAGGCGCCTCGGGGGTCCCGCGCCTCGGTCACCCCGTCCGTGTAGAGCAGCAGCGTGGCCCCGGCCGGGAACTCCCACTCGCCGGCCCGGTCCGGCCAGGCGCCCAGCTCCCCCATGCCCAGCGGAAGGGCCGGCTCGTCCGGAGCCAGCCTCCGCACCCCCCCGTCCGCGCACAGCAGCAGCGGCTCCGGATGTCCCCGGTTCACCGTCCGCAGCACGGCCGCCCCCGCCGGGATCTCGGCGAGCAGGCAGGTCGTGAACCCCTCCACCGAGTCCAGCGAGTTCCGCCGGGTGCCCTCCCGGGCCAGCGCCCGCTCCAGCCTCCGCGCCACCCCCTCCAGGCTGGGCTCCTGTTCGGCGGCCTCCCGGAACGCGCCGAGCACCACGGACACGGCCTCGACGGCGCCCAGCCCCTTGCCCCGTACGTCACCCACCGCCAGGCGCACGCCGTACGGGGTGTCCTGGACGGCGTACAGGTCCCCGCCGATGAACGCGTCGGCCTCGGCGGCCTCGTAGCGGGCGGCGACCCGCAGCCCGCCGATGCGCTCGGCCGGCACGGGCAGCAGGGCCCGCTGCGCGACCTCGGCGATCCCGCGGGCGGAGGCGAGCCGCTCGCCGCTGCGCCGGACCACCCGGTTGATCAGGACCGCCAGCCCGGACACGGTGGCCACGGTGACCAGGTCGGTGAGCGACTCCACCGCCCAGGCGTCGCCGTAGTGCAGGTGCAGGCCGAGCACGGCGGCGCAGGCCAGCACTCCGGTCAGGACGGTCGCGCGCAGCGAGTAGAGGGGAGCGGCGACCAGCGGGGCGGCCGAGAAGAACGGCGATCCGGTGAAGCTGGGCGGGGACAGCAGGTCGAAGAGCAGTCCGAGCACGATCAGCAGGGCGGGCAGCACGCGGACGAGCCGCCGCGCCAGCCGGTTCCCGGCTCCGGCCCCGGTCCCGGCCTCACCACCCGCCACGGTCGCCTCCCATCCCTCGGTCAAGGCTGGGGCCACGGGAGGCGCGTGGGCGACCGGACGGGATCCGAACGAGTGATCACGAAAACGACGAAGGCCCGGGTCCTGATGCTCACGCATCGGGACCCGGGCCTCGTACTGAGTAGCGGGGACAGGATTTGAACCTGCGACCTCTGGGTTATGAGCCCAGCGAGCTACCGAGCTGCTCCACCCCGCGTCGGTGAACACCACCTTACGCCATCCGCGAGGCCTTCGTCGCCAATTAATGCCGCCGCTACAGCTTGGCCAGGAATCCGGCCAGGTTCCCGGTCATCCGGTCGACCTGCTGTTCCACGGTCAGCGACTCCTCGAACCGGCCGCCCGGCTCCGGCTGCTTCTTCCCCCGGACGTAGAGGGAGCAGGCCATGTCGGTGCAGAGGTAGATGCCGACCGAGTTCCCCTCGCGCCCCTCCTTGCCGCTCTTGCGGGCGGTCATCAGCGAGACCCCGCTGCCCGGGTGGGTGGTCAGACAGAGCGTGCACATGCTGCGGTGCAGGAAGCCGCGCTTCACCGACGGGAAGCGGAGCGTGATGCCGACGAGCCGGTCTTCGTGCTCGGTGACGAGATAGCTGCGGTCGGGTGCGGACAGATCGCGCCAGCCGAGGAAATCCAGGTCCTCCCAAGGGCGCTCGGCCAGGTCCCTGGGCATGGGCAGGCGGGCCGCCTCGCCCTTGGAGCAGTTGATGAACGAGCTGCGGATGTCGGTCTCGGTCAGTGCCTTCATGCCTGTCACGCTAGGCTGCCTAGGACCTCTAGGCAATTGATTAACAGGCCAAGCAAACACTCCAGGGAAGCGAGGTGTCCATGGCCGCACGGGCCGGACTCACACCCGAGCGCATCGTCGAGGCGACGGCCGGGCTGGCGGACTCCGCCGGCTTCGACAGGATCAGCGTCTCGGCGCTCGCCCGGCACTTCGGCGTCAAGGACGCCAGCCTGTACTCCCACATCCGCGGCCTCCAGGACCTGCGGGAGCGGCTCGCCCTCCGCTGCGCGGCCGAGTTCGCCGACCGCCTCGGCGCCGCCCTGGCCGGCCGCTCGGGCAGGGACGCCCTGGCCGGCTTCGCCACCGCCTACCGCGACTACGCCGCCGCGCACCCGGGCCGCTACGCCGCGACCCAGTTCCCGCTCGCGCCGGAGATCACCGCCGCCTCTCCCGGGCACCGCCTGATGACCGAGTACACGTACGCGCTGTTCCGCGCGTACGACCTCGCCGAACCGGACCTCACCGACGCGGTCCGGCTGCTCCGCAGCACCCTGCACGGCTTCGCCGCGCTGGAGGCCGCGTCCGCCTTCCTGGCGGCCCGCCCGGCGGACGCGTCCTGGCCGCGCGTACTGGAGGCGCTGCACCTGACGCTGACGAACTGGCCGCGGCAGGAGGCCGCCTGAGCACGGCACGGCCGCCGGAAACGCCGCAGCGCCCCGACCTGATCCCGGTCGGGGCGCTGCGGTGTGCTGCAGGAGTCCTGCTGCGAAGGAGTCGATGGGCGGGGCGGCCGGATTCGAACCGGCGTCCTCCTCCATGCTGTGTAGGCGCACTACCTCTGTGCTACGACCCCGCTTGCCGTGATCATCGCAGGCTCCCGGCCCGGGGTCCAGCTGTTTTCCCCCGCCCCCGCACGCGGAAGCGCCCCACCCGGAATACATCGGGTGGGGCGCTCCGGACGCAGGTCAGGGGAGGTGTCCCCCCGCCCGCGAGGTGTAGGCCATGTCGGACTCGAACCGACAACCAATGGATTAAAAGTCCACTGCTCTGCCAATTGAGCTAATGGCCCCTGGCGTGCTCTCCCCAGAGCATAGCCGGACCGCGCCCGTCAGCCGATTGGGTATCGGCTGACGGGTCGCGAGTGTGTCAGTAGAGGCGGTGCTTGGCGTAGCCGCCGGCCAACTTGGTGGTGGGGCCGAGGGCGGTGCCGCCCTTGGCGAGGTTCACCAGGAGATCGCCCGCGGAGTTGCGGGAGAGCAGGTCGGGGCGGCCGTCGCGGTTGATGTCACCGACGCCGATGACGGCGTTCCTGCCGCCGGCCCAGCCGGCGGCGTTCAGCTGGACAGGGGCCTTCAGGCTGCCGTTCTTGACGCCTTGGTGCACCCACATCGTGTTGGCCTTGTCGACGGTGACCACATCGCCGACGCCGTCGCCGGTCAGGTCGCCGGCACCGGCGATCTGGGTGTAGTTCTTCCACTTCGCGCCGATCCGGACCCGGTCGCCGAATCCGCCGGAGGCGTTCGACGCGTACAGGAAGAGGTCGCCGGTGACCGCCTGGCGGGCGATCAGGTCGGGGCGGTTGTCACCGGTCAGATCACCCGGGTGGCTGAGGACGTCGTACTGGCCCCAGCCCGGGCCGATCAGCCGCGAGGCGGACTCCTGGCTGAAGCCGTAGCAGCTGTCGTAGGCGCGCAGGTTGCCCTTCGCGTCGCGGACCAGGACCTCGTTGCACCGGTCGGTGTCGAGGTCGCCGAACGGGACGAAGGTCGTGCCGGCGGGCCAGTTGCCGAACGACCGGGACCAGACGTTCGGGTTGCCCTTGGCGTCGAGGGTGATGACTTCGTTCTTCAGTTCTCCGGTGGGGGTCGCCGCCAACAGCGAGGGGGACCCGTTGCCGCCCGCCGGGCTGTAGGAGCGCCGGGGTGGCGTGCCGGAGATCGTCACGGTGCCGGTCTTGGTCATGCCTGCTGCGAACTCGACCGGGCTCGCGGAGATGGTCCAGGTGTAGGTGCCGTTGGGGACGGCGGCGCCCCAGCCGGCGCCACCGCCGTGCCAGGTCGCCGTCAGGCGGCCCCGGACGTTGTTGTCGCTGCCGTCCTCGTCGTAGCTCTTGTACGTGTAGACCTGCTTGCCGGCCTTGTCCTTGATGGTCAGGGTCCAGGGTGTGATCGGCTGGTTGAGCCACCAGGTGGCCTTCCAGTCGCCCTGCTTGACCAGGTCCCAGGTGGTGGGGACGTCGGCGTCGACGGTGGCCAGGTCCGGCGGGGCCATCGCCGGGGTGACGCGGTGCGTGGAACCGCCCGCGTCGACGTAGACCAGCTTGTGCGTGTACCTGTCGACGGTCCAGCCGCGGCCGGCGGCCTGGTCGACCGGCTTGCCGACGTCCCTCGTGCCCCAGCTCCCGCGGAGGTCGGTGAACCGGAGGACGCCGCCCGCCTCCCAGGCCACGTAGCCGTTGCCGAGCCGCGCGCTGTTGTGGGCGGGCAGCTTCACGTTCTTCTTGGTGCCGGTGTCGTAGACGCCGGTGTCCTTGTCGCACTTCCAGTAGACGGAAGTGGCCCAGGCCTCCAGGGCCTTGATGTCGCAGCCCGCCACGGTGTCCGTACGCATGACCTTGCCGGTGCGGACGTCGGTGGCCTCCAGGACGCCGGCGGACTTCTCCCGCCACACCCAGGCGCCGGCCAGCGCGAAGGTGCCGCCCAGGGTGGGCAGGGTCCGGTTCTTCGCCTTCCGGTCGAGGTCGTAGACCTCCACCGGGCGGGTGGCGTCACCGGCCGGCACGTAGGCGGCGAACCGCCCGGACACCTGGACGCCGTCCTGGGTGGCCGGCTTGGCGCCGGGATAGCGCTTCCCGCTGCTCATCAGCTCGGTGGCACCCCGGTAGACCACCTTGCCGTCGCCGGTGGCGTTCATCACTCCGCAGCGGCCGTCGGGCGTGCAGAGCTCCGGCGGGCCGTCCGGTCCCCGACCCCGGTACGACTGCACCACGCTGAGCTCGCCGTTGGCCATCGTCATGGCGTGGATCTTCGGGAGGGGCAGGGGCACGTTCGCCGACTTCGCCGCCGCGGCCTTGCCGTCCGCTCCGGGAGCGATCACGTACGCGCCCCAGGCGCCGCCCTGTGTGGAGGTGGCGACCAGCCGGCCGTCGGCCAGGACCACGGACTGCCTGTCGATGCCGGCGTCCAGCAGCGAGCGGTAGCTCCCTCCGGCCAGCGGGATGGCCCGGAGCCGGTCGCCCTCGTCCTGGTAGACGATGTCCGTTCCGATGACGGCCACCACCGTGCTGCCGCGCTCGCCGGTCTCGGGATCCCGCACGACCTTCTTGTTCTCCGGCCCCCAGGGTCCCTTCAGGTCCCACAGCACGAAGTCGTACTCGTAACTTCCGAGCTGCTCCTGCTTGACCAGCCACTCCCCCTTGACCTCACTGCCGTGGGGGGCTTCCCGCACCTCACCCGAGTGGTCCACCCAGAGCCGGTCGTAGTAGTAGCCGAGGCCCAGGAGCGCGCCGTGGGTGTTGCCGCTCGCCGCCTGGACCTTGGTCGCCGCGGGGACGGTGGTGGTGACGGTCCGGTCGCGCTGCCCGCCCTGCTCCACCGTCAGCCAGTGGAGGGTCAGGGTCGGCCCGCCGGTCGTCGAGGTGAGCACCGCGTCGCCGTACACCCCGAGGAAGGTGTGGCCCTCCGGGCGGTTGATCGTCACGGTGCTGCCGTTGCGCATGTCGCGCAGGTGGACGGTGGTGACCTTCGCGGGATCCGGAGCGTGGAAGGCGACGGTGTGCCGTCCCGCACGGTAGGGGCGCAGCCCCGCGGCGGGCAGGGTCACGGGCTGGGCCGCGGTCTGGCCGTACGCCCGCCAGACGTAGCTGCCGACGGTGTCGCCGTCGAGCAGGTAGCCGGCGTCGGTGGCCGCGTACACGGGCCGGGGCTGCTGCAGCGGGAGGGGCGGGGTGACCGACTCCCAGTAGCCGGGGAAGCCGTCTGCCGCGGTGGCCGGGGCCGCCGCGAGCGGGACGGTGGTGGCGAGGGTCGCGAGGACGGTGGCCGCGAGGGCACCGTGCCGGATCCCCCGGTGGTGACGAACCGGTCGCATCAGTAGATCCCCTTGTAAGAGCCGAAACCGGTGGCGATCCTGGTGGTGGCCTGGAGGCCGCCCTTTCCGTCGCCGTTGTTGCGCAGCAGCTCGCCGGCCGCGTTGCGGGAGATCACGTCCGCCCTGCCGTCGCCGGAGATGTCTCCGACTCCGATCAGCAGGTTGCGGCCGTTCGCCCAGCCGGCTCCGTTGACCTGCACCCGCGCCTTGAAGGCGCCCGAGTCCTGACGGCCGGTGCCGTCGAACCGCCACAGGGTGCCCGCGGCGTCCACCGCGAGCAGGTCGCCGTGGCCGTCGCCGTTGAGATCACCGGCCCCGGCCAGCTGCTTGTACTGCTTGAAGTTGCCGGCGAGCTTCACGCGCGGCTTGAGGGTGGTGAGCCCGTCGTGTGCGTACAGGTAGAGGTCGCCGGTGCTCGCCTGCCGGGCGAGGAGGTCGGCGCCGCCGGGCGAGGTCAGCACGTCGTACTGGTTCCAGCCGGTGCCGAACGCGCGGGAGCGGGTGGCCGGGGTGGGGCCGGTGCCGCAGGCCGGGTGGTACGAGCGCAGCTCGCCCGAGGCGTTGCGGACCAGCAGGTCGTTGCAGCCGTCCCCTTCCAGGTCGCCCAGCGGTACGACCGCGGTGGCGCTGGTCCAGCCGGTGCCGGTGGCCTTGCCGCCGAGGCCGCCCTTGCCGTCGCCCTGGTGGAGGGAGAGCGTGCCCTTGGAGTCCAGGGTCACCAGGTCGCCGAAGCCGTCCTTGCCGACGAAGTCACGGCGCACGGCCGTCCCGCCGGTCAGCCGGATGGTGCCGGTCGATTTCAGTTCCGGGCCCTGGCCGCCGGCCGGCTTGCCGGTCAGCGTCCAGTCGTAGGCCCCGGTGGCGAGGAGGTCGCCGGCGTTGTCCGTGCCGTCCCAGGTCAGGCGGACCGCGCCGCGGGCTTCGCCGCCGCTGGTCGTGCGGACCACCGCGCCGCCCGCCCTGGCCCGGATCGTCAGGGTCCAGGAGGCGGCGGTCCTGTTCAGGTACCAGGCTCCCGACCAGGTCTTCGTTCCCCCGGCCACGTCGAAGTCCGCCGGGGTCTCGCGGTCGATCGCGGCGAAGGTTCCGGCCGGCACACCGGAGTTGAAGACGTGTACGGCGTACTGCCGGTCGGTGTAGGCGATCCGGCCGGACTGCCGGTCGACGGTCCAGCCCTCGCCGGGCGCCGGGTGCCGGGGCTTGCCGAGCGCTCGGGTGCCGGATGTGCCGCGCAGGGCGGTGGTGTTCAGTACGCCGTCCTTCTCCCAGGCGATGAAGCCGTCGCCGACGCGGGCCGTGTTGTGCGCCGGGAGGTTCTGGGTCTTCCTGGTGCCGGTGTCGTAGACCCCGGAGTCCTTGTCGCACTTCCAGTAGACGGAGGAGGCCCAGGCGTCGAGGACCTTGATGTCGCAGTTCGCGACGGTGTCGGTGCGGACCACCGAGCCGGTGCGGACGTCCACGGCCTCCAGCACGCCGGCGGACTTCTTCCGCCACAGCCAGGAACCGGACAGCGCGAACGTGCCGCCGGGGGCCGTGATTTTCCGGCCGTTCTTCCGCCGGTCCAGGTCGAAGACCTCCGCGGGGCGGGCCGGGTCGTCGGCAGCGACGTAGGCGGCGTAACGGCCGGATGCCTGGAGGGTGTTGCGGAGCGGGTGGGCGGTCCGGTTCCCGAGGTGCCGGTTGTCGGTGGTGGGCACGGTCAGCATCTCCGACTCCACCCGGCCGCCGTACACGAGCCGTCCGTCGCCGGTCGCCACGATGTCGGTGCACTGCTCCACGCCCGGACCGGTGTCGCAGCCGGCCTGGGACCAGCCACGGCCCTTGCGGGGGCCCGCGGCCGGGGCGCCCGCGGCGGGCATCACGTACTCGGTGATGTCCGTGTAGTAGGTGTTGGGGTAGGTCTCCGCGCTGTACAGGCGGCCGTTGTCCATGGCCATCTTGCGGATCTCCTGGAAGACGGCGGGGATGACGGACCGCTTGACCGCCGCCGCCCGGCCGTCGGCGCCGGGCTGCACGGTGTGGACTCCGGTCGCCATGCCGCCCTCGCGGACGGAGACGGCCGCCCCGCCGTCCGGGCCGCCGGCGACGCTGGTCACGTCCTGCAGGAGCACGCGGGACGCACCGCCGTCCAGTGGCACGGCATGGATCTTCCCGGAGTGGTGGAGCAGCAGGTCGCCGCCGGCGACACCGATCGTGTCGCCGCCCGATCCCACGAAGGGTTCCGGGATCCGCTTCGCCGAGGCGTCGTCGAGGGGGCCCCGGACGTCCCAGGCCGAGTAGGACCAGGGCTGGGCGTCGCTCCCGGGGGCGTGCGCCACGACGATCCAGTCCCCGTGGACCCTGGCGCCCTTGGGAGCGGGTCGGACGGTGCCGTCCCGGCCCACCCACCAGGACTTGCCCGCGTCGTCCGCGACCAGCGCGCCGCGCTGGTTGGAACCGGACGCCGAGAACCACGTCTTCGCGGTCAGCCCGGGGACCTTGACGTCCTTCGGCACCCCGCCGTCGAGGGTGAGCCAGTGCAGGACCTTCTGCCCGTTCTCCGTGACCGAGGTGAGCACGGCCTCGCCGGCGACGCCCTGCAGGCTCTGGCCTGCGGGTGCGGTGATCACCCGTTCGGTGCCGTCGGCCGGGGTGTGGAAGGTGACCTTCCCCGTGGTCCATTCCAGGAAGGCCACCGTGTCCGGGCCGGCCGGCCGCATCGCCGTCCGGTGGGGCACGGTCCTGGTCGGCGCGTCCTCGCCGTACTTGGTCCACACGTGCCCGTAGCCCGAACGGTCGTACCGCAGGAACCCGCCGGCCGTGACCCCGGTGATCGACGTGTAGGGATCCTCCTTCTGCCGGGCGGGTATGACGAAGTCCGCGGCGGCCGGGGCGGCGGCGAACGCGGTGCCGGCCGTCAGCGGCACCGCGGTGGCGAGGGCGGCGACGACGGCTGCGGCCACGGTTGTTCTTCGAATCAAGGAATCCCCCGTCGGACGGATGAGCCGGGCGCGTACGCGAGTCGCGTACGCGCCACGGAGTCAGACTCATCTGCGACACAAGGGGATGTACCGAGGAATAAAGTGCAAGCCGGGCTTCCGGTTGTCAGTAGAGACGGGGCTTGGCCCAACCGGTCGTGTACTGCTCGGTGTTGCCGACCGTCAGGTTGCCCCGCCCGTGGTTGACCAGGAGCGTGCCGTCGCCGTTGCGGGACACCAGGTCGTGGTGGCCGTCGCCGTTGACGTCGCCGACGCCGATGAACAGGTTGCGGCCCGCGCCCCAGCCCTTGCCGTTCAGCTGCACCGGGGCCTTGAACGTGCCGTTGCCGGTTCCCGGTTGGATCCGGACGGTGTTGGCCGTGTCCACGGTGAGCAGGTCACCGATGCCGTCGCCGTTCAGGTCGCCCGCGCCGGCCACCTGCTTGTACTGCTTGAAGCCCGGGGCGGCCTTCACCCGCGGCTTGAGGCCGCCCTTGCCGTCGGCGGCGTGGACGTAGAGGTCACCGGTGGCGGTCTGCCGGGTGACCAGGTCGGGACGGCCGTCACCGGTGACGTCGCCGGGGTAGGTCAGGACGTCGTACTCGTTCCAGCCGGGCCCGAGCAGCTTCTGCGCCGTGGAAGCGGCGCCCTTGCCGTCGGTGGGCTTGTGATAGACGCGCAGTTCGCCCTTGGTGTTGCGGGCCAGGAGGTCGGAGCTCCGGTCGCCGTTCAGGTCACCGAAGGGGACCATGGCGGACGTGGCGGGCCAGATGCCGGCGTCCGTCACCTTCTGCCGCTCTTCCCTGGGTGTGCTGATGCTCTGGAACTGCAGTTTCCCGTCCCCCCAGAGCTTCGCTACGTCGGGACGGTCGGCCGAGGAGAAGGTGCGGCGGTTCGCGTTCACGGGAACGTTGACTCTGATCGTCCCCTTCTTCGTCATCGGGGCCCCGCCGGTCCGGGCGACTCCCTCGGCCGTGAGGGTCCAGGTGTAGGTGCCGGCCCCGAGCTGCACGGTCGTCTCGATCGGGAACGTGACGAGCGGAGGGTGCGACGTGCCGTCGGGGTAGTAACCGCCTCCCACACGCCGACCGGCCGCGTCCGTGATGGTCAGTTTCCACTGGGAGAGCGGCTGATTGGCCCACCACCGGAGCTTCCGGGCGCCCTGGCCCTCGGTCATGGTGACCGGGACGTCCGTGTCCACGACGGCGACGGGGGGCACGGGAACGCCGGAGCGCGTGGTGCGCACGTTGTGGTGGACGTCGGCGTAGGCGATCCGGTTGATGTACCGGTCGACGGTCCAGCCCCGGCCGGGCCGGGGGTCGCCCGGCTTGCCGATGACCTTGGTGGCGGTGCCGGCGGGAGTCAGGTCGGTGGAGTTGAGCACTCCGCCCGCCTCCCAGGCGACGAACCCGTTGCCGAGCCGTGCCGTGTTGTGGGCGGGCAGCGGGGTGCTCTTCTTGGTGCCCGTGTCGTAGACCCCGGACTCCTTGTCGCACTTCCAGTAGACGGAGGTGGCCCAGGCCTCCAGTGCCTTGATGTCGCATCCGGCCAGGGTGTCGGTGCGGACGGTCCGGCCCGAGCGCAGGTCGACGGCCTCGACCACACCGGCGGTCTTCTCCCGCCACACCCAGGCCCCGGACAGGGCGTACGTGCCGCCCAGTGCGGCGGGCAGGGTGCGGACCTTCTTGCGCTGGTCCAGGTCGTAGACGTCGATCGGCCGGGCCGGGTCGGCGGCCGACAGGTACGCGGCGAACCGTCCGGACACCTGGAGGTGGTCCGGGGTGGCGGGCTTGGCGTCCGGAAGCCGTACGGGCTCGGCCACGAAGTGGTAGTAGTCCCGGTCCCAGGAGAAGAGGTCGGCCCCCTTGCGGTAGACCACCCGGCCGTTGACGGCGGGCTGCAGGTCGGTGCAGGGTGCCGGCGCGGCGCACGGGCCGGGGAGATCGGTCCGATCTGCGGACGTCGCCCACGTGCGGCGGGCGACGTCGTGGATGTCGGCCCTCATGAGCACGGTGCTGTCGGCGATCGACGCACTCGCGGTCAGGAACCCGTTCTCCATCGTCAGGCTGTGGATCTTCCGGGCCGAGTCCGGCGTGTCACCGATCTTGGCCATGACGGCTTCGCCGTCCGCCCCGGCGGTGAACCGGTGCGCGGCCCAGCGGGAGCCGGTCTCCACCGCGGCGATCAGCCCGCCGTCCGGCCGGAGCTGCGTCGAGCGGACCGTCTTGGCGACGACCCGGGTCGCTCCGCCGGAGATCGGGTGGGCGAGCAGCTCATTGCCCCGGAGCACCAGCAGGTCCCCGCCGACCACGCCGGCCGTTCTGCGCAGCCACCCCGAGGTCTCGGGCACGGTGACCAGGCGGCCCGCCTCGTCACCGAGGGGCCCGTTCGCTTCCCAGACCTTGTACCCGACCATGTTCTCCGGAGCCTGCACCCGGGTGACGTACGAGGTGCCGTACAGCTCCGCGCCCGCCGGAACCGGGGTGATCTCGCCGGAGATGCCGACCCAGTACGAGTACGTCTCGTGGTGGCTGGTGGTGATCTTGATGATCATGCCCTGGCGGTTTCCGCCGCTGTCGGCCTCCAAGGAATAGGACCACGTGGGGGAGTTGGCCAGCGGACGGTCCTTGACCTTGCCGTTCTCCAGGCTCAGCCAGTGCAGCGCCTGCGGTGTACCGCTGGTGCCGACGGTCAGGACGTTGCTTCCGGCGACCCCCAGGACACGCTGGCCGGACGGGGACGCGAGCTTGGTGAACGCGCCGGTACGCACGTCGTAGAAGTGCACCTCGGCTTTGGAGTCGGCGATGAAGGCCAGGGTGTGGGGACCGGCCGCCACTGCCTTGGAGGTCTTGACCGGCGGATGGATCACCCTCCACTCGGCCGATCCGTAGCTCCACCACCGGTAGTCGTCGGTATAGGGCGGCCTGGTCAGCACCCCGTCCTCGGTGGCGACGTGGAGGTTGGACGGGTCGGCCAGCTGCTTCGCCTTGATGGTCAGGTCACTCACGACGCCGGGCGGCGTCGCGGCGGTGGCCGTCAGCGGGACGAGTGCCGTGCCCAGCGCGGCGAGCGCCGTGGCCGCGGCGAGGACGTGGTGCGTTCGCCTGTTCATCAGTGGATCCCCTTGTAGCCGCCGAAGCCGGTGGCGATCTTCGTGGTGGCCAGCAGGCCTCCCTTGCCGTCGCCGTTGTTGCGGAGCAGCTCACCGGCCGCGTTGCGGGAGACGAGGTCGGCCTTGCCGTCGCCGGAGAGGTCGCCGGTGCCGACGACCAGGGTCCGGCCGGCCGCCCAGCCGGCGCCGTTGACCTGGACGCGGGCCTTGAAGGTGCCGTTGCCGACGCCGTCGAACCGCCACAGGGTGTTCGCCGCGTCCACGGCCAGGACATCCCCGCGGCCGTCGCCGTTGAGGTCACCCGCGCCCACGACCTGCTTGTACGACTTCCAGCCGCCGGACACCTTCACGCCCGCCTTCAGGGCGCCCTTGCCGTCGTGCGCGAACAGGTACAGGTCGCCCGTGCTCGCCTGGCGGCCCAGCAGGTCCGCGCGGCCGTCGCCGGTCACGTCACCGGCCGAGGTGAGGACGTCGTACGCGTTGAAGCCGGTGCCCAGCCAGGTGTTGCCCGTGGTCGGGGTCACGGCCGTGCCGCAGGCCGGCTGGTACGAACGCAGCGTGCCCGCCGGGTTCCGGACCAGGACGTCGTTGCAGCGGTCCCCGTTGACGTCGCCGAAGGGGACGACGGTGGAGGTGGTGGGCCAGCCGGCGCCGGTCACCTTCGCGCCGCCGATGCCGCCCTTGCCGTCACCGGCGTGGAAGGCCAGGTTTCCGCTGCTGTCCAGGGTGACCAGGTCGCCGAAGCCGTCCTTGCCCGCGAAGTCGCGGTGCACGGCGCTGCCGCCGGTCAGCTGCACGGTGCCGGTGGACTTCAGGTCCGTGCCCTGCCCGTCGGCCGGCTTGCCGGTCAGCGTCCAGTCGTACGCGCCGTTGCCGACGAGGCGGCCCTGCGCGTCCTTGCCGTCCCAGGCGAGCCGGATGGCGCCGCGCGCCTCCGCGCCGTTGACCGTACGGACCACCGCGCCGCCCGCCTTCGCCCGGATGGTCAGCGTCCACGTCGAGGCGGGCTTGTTCAGGAACCAGGCACCGGACCAGGACTTCGTGCCGCCCGCGACGTCGTGGGCGGCCGGGGTCTCCCGGTCGATGGCGGCGATGTTGGCGCCCGGAACGCCCGCGTCCACCATGTGCACGGCCCAGCCGGCGTCCGCGTACGCGATCCGGCCGGAGTGCTTGTCGACCGCCCAGCCCACACCGACGGCCGGGTTGACCGGCTTGCCGATCACCCGGGTCCCGGTCCCCGTGTCGCCGCGCAGGTCGGTGGACTTGAGGACACCGTCCTTCTCCCAGACGACGAAGCCGTTGCCCAGGCGTGCGGTGCTGTTCGTGGGCAGCTGCGCGACGGTCGTCTTCGTGCGGGTGTCGTAGACACCCGCGTCGCCCTGGCACTTCCAGAGGACGGACGTGCCCCAGGCCTCCAGCTCCTTGATGTCGCAGAGGGCGACGTTGTCCGTGCGGACCACCGTGCCGGTCCGCACGTCCACGGCCTCCAGCACGCCCTTGGCCGCTTCCCGCCACAGCCAGTACCCGGACAGGGCGAACGTCCCGCCGGGCGCCGTGATGGTGCCGACGCTCTTGCGCTTGTCGAGGTCGAAGACCTCCACCGGGCGGGACGGGTCGGTGTCCAGCAGGTACGCCTGGAAACGCCCCGACGCCTGGACGGTGCCCGCGACGGGCTTCACCGAGCCGTTGGTGATGTGCGTGTTGCTGCCGGCGGGCAGGTAGGAGTTGCCCGAGCCGTAGACGAGGGCGCCTTCACCCGTGGGAACGAGCCGGTCGTCGCTCTGCGGCCAGCCCCAGCCCTTCCACGTGCCGGCCTGCGGGGCGCCCGCGGGGGCCATCGTGTAGCGGCTCAGCAGCGGCTTGGGCGAGGGGCGGCCGTCGCTGGTGACGAGGCGGCCGTTCTCCACGGCCATCCGCTTGAACTCGACCGGCTCCGCGGTCGACGCCACCCGCTGTGTGGTGAGGCTGCCCGCCTCGTTGGCCTGCACGATGTACGCGCCTTCGTCGCTGCTCGGCGCACCGCCGATCACCAGGACGCGGCCGTCCGAAAGGCTGGCCGACACGGGAGTCGCGCCGTCGAGGAGGACGCGGGTCTCGTTGCCGCCCAGCCGCTCGGCGGTGAGCTTGCCGTCCTTGTGCAGGAGCAGGTCCTTGCCGGCGGCGCCGACGACGTCCCAGCCGCCGGTCTCGCTGGACTTGGTGACGGACCTCTCGCCCGACATGGTCTGGGTGTCCAGGGCGGTGTACTTGTACACGCGGTTGAGGTCGCCCTCGGCCCACGATTCCTCGCGGACGAGCCAGTTGCCCTTGACCTTGCCCGCGGCGGGAAGGGAGATGACCGACCCGTTGTAACTCACCCAGTGCGCCTTGTCCCCGACGAGGACCTGCGCGCCGATGGCGTTGCTGCCGTCCACGCGGATCGTGCCGGCCGGCAGCAACGTGATGACCGCGTCCTTCAGCCGGCGGTCCTCGCCCACGGTCAGCCAGTGGAGAACCTCGGACCCGCCGGACTTGGTGACGGTGAGGACGGCCTGTCCGGCCACGGCCCGGTACTCGTGGCCCTGCGGAACGGTGATGACCGTGTCGGGTGCGTTGGCCGTCTGGCGGAAGACGACCGTGGTGCCCGTGTCCTTCCTGTCGACGAACGCGATGGTGGCGTGGTCGGCCGGCTCGGGCCGGCCGGCGGGCGGGTTCGGGAAGGGCGTCCCCTTGTCCTCGCCGTACTTGGTCCACAGGTACGTACCGGCATCGCGGCCCTGACGGAGGAAGCCGTCCTGGGTCGCGGCGATGAGCGAGGCCCCGGTGCCCAGCGTCCGGGCCGGGATGACGTACTCGGAGAGGGGCGGTACCTCGACGGCGACAGCCGTGGTGGCCACGGCCAGCGGAAGAGCCGTGGTGACGGCCGCGACGACGGCGACGGCCACGGTTGTTCTACGCAGCAAAGCGATCCCCTGATGGTCACGTTTGACAGCGCTCGTACGCGAGTCGCGCACACGCTCGCAGGGTCTGACTCGCGTGGATCGCCCAGGGATGTACGCGATCAGGAAAGTGATACGCGACTTTCCGCTTTCATCGCATTCGGGTACGGAAAGGCCCGTACGACACCGGTGTGCCGTACGGGCCCTTCGGGGCTTCTAGTAGAGCCCCTTGTAGCCGCCGAAACCGGTAGCGATCTTCGTCGTGGCCCCCAGGCCGCCCTTGCCGTCGCCGCTGTTGCGCAGCAGCTCACCGGCGGCGTTGCGGGAGACGACGTCGGGCTTGCCGTCGCCGGTGATGTCGCCGACGCCGATGAACTGCACCCGGCCGTTGGCCCAGCCGGCGCCGTTGACCTGGACCCGGGCCTTGAACGTGCCGCCCCAGGCGCCGTCGAACCGCCACAGCGTGTTCGACGGGTCCACCGCCAGCAGGTCGCCGTAACCGTCACCGTTCAGGTCACCGGCCCCGACCAGCTGCTTGTACGCCTTCCAGCCCCCGGAGATCTTCTGCCGGGCCAGGGGCCGGTTCAGGCCGCCGTCGACGAACCGGTACAGGTCGCCGGTGGCGGCCTCCCGCCCCACGAGGTCCGGGTAGGCGCCGTACGTCACCGTGCCCGGCGAGGTGAGGACGTCGTACGCGTTGAAGCCCTTGCCGAGCGGCCTCGAGGGGGTCGCCGGCGTGACGGCCGCCCCGCAGGCGGGCTGGTAGGAACGCAGCTCACCGGCCGCGTTCCGCACCAGCACGTCGTTGCACCCGTCCTTGTTCACGTCGCCGACCGGGACGAGGGACGAGGTCGCCGGCCAGCCCGAACCGGTCACCTTGGCTCCGGTGAGGCCGCCCTTGCCGTCGCCTCCGTGGAAGGTCAGTGCCCCCTTGGCATCCAGTGTCACCAGGTCACCGAGGCTGTCGAAGCCCGCCATGTCCCGGTGCGACGGCGTGGCCAGGGTCATCCGGAGGCTGCCGGTGGACTTCAGCTCCGGGCCCGCCCCGTCGGCCGGCTTGCCGGTCAGCGTCCAGTCGTAGACGCCGTTGGGAATCACCTTGCCCTTCCGGTCCCGGCCGTTCCAGTGGGCGTCGACCACACTGCGCGGATCGCTGCCGGAGAGGGTGCTGACCACCTCGCCGGTCGCCTTCCGCCGGATGGTCAGCGTCCACGAGGACGCGGGCTTGTTCAGGTACCAGCGCCCCCTCCAGGTGTACTCCGTGGCGACGTTCATGGGCATGACGGAATCCGGGGTGTCCCGGTCGATCGCGACGATGTTCCCGTTCACCACGCCGGCATCCACGACGTGGACGCCGTGTCCGGCGTCGCGGTAGGCGATCCGGCCCGAGTACCGGTCGACCGTCCAGCCCCGCGCGTAGGCGGCGTGGGCCGGCTTGCCGATGTCGCGCGTGCCCGTGGTGCCCCGCAGATCGGTCGACTTCACGATCCCGTTCGTCTCCCACGCCACGAACCCGTTGCCGAGACGGGCGGAGTTGTGCGTGGGCAGCTGCACGGTCTTCTTCGTCCCCGTGTCGTACACCCCGGCCTTGGTGTCGCACTTCCAGTAGACCGAACTCGCCCATGCCTCCAACGCCTTGATGTCGCAGTCGGCCACCGTCTCCGTGCGCACCGGCTTGCCGGTAAGGACGTCCACGGCCTCCAGCGCACCCGCGGACTTCTCCCGCCACAGCCAGTAGCCGGAGAGCGCGAACGTCCCGCCCGGCGCCGAGACGGTCCGGACCTTCCGCTCCGCGTTCAGGTCGAAGACCTCGGCGGATTTCTGGGGATCCGTGCCCAGCGTGTACGCGATGAACCGGCCGGACGCCTGGAGGGTGCCGGGCACCGCCTGCACCGCTTCGAGCGCCTCGTTGACCCCCGACGCGCTCCACCCGAAGTAGACCGGCCGGCCCGTCGAGAAGAGCACGCCGCCGGCGCCCGTGGGGACCGGTGTCGGGCACGCGGCCTCATCGCAGGTCATCGATCCGAGGGAGCTCGCCCAGGTGTCCCACCTCCCGGCCTGCGGAAGACCCGCGGACGGCATGGCGTACCTGCTCAGCACCCTTTTCGGGCCCGGAACGGAATCGGCCGTGTGCAGCACCCCGTTGTCCATCGCCAGGCCGTGGACCTCGCGCGGGACCAGCGGGGTGTCGAGCAGCTTCGTCAGCTGCGCGCCCGTGCCCTGCGCGGGCTTGTGGACCAGTTGGACGGCGTGCCGGCCGTCCGGGGCCTTGGCCGCGACGACCAGCCGGTCGCCCGGCAGCGCGTGGCTCCAGGCGGCCTCGGTGAACACCTGCCGGCCGGCGCCCGTGTCCCAGTCGTACGAGTACCAGTCCGTCAGCAGCGTGCGTCCGACGAGGGCCAGGACGACTCCCTGGCTCTCCTTGCCGTCCTCCTCGGCGAGCGACCCGCGGATGTCCCAGGTCTTCGAGGCGTCTTCCCAGGTGTCCCGGTCGGGGCTCCAGCCCCGGTCCTGGACCAGCGCGTCGCCCCTGAGCACCCCCTGCGGTGCCGGACGGGTCCGGCCCTCGGGCATGAGGAGGAAGTGCTTCCCGCCGACCTCGACCAGTGCGCCCGAGGCACTGTGGCTCTTCAGGGTGGCGGCGCCGGCCGGAAGCCCCGTCACGGGCCGGTCCGCGGTCTTGCCGTCCTCCGGGGCGAGCCAGTGCATCAGCACGCCGCCGTCCGCCTCGGTCGAGCTGAGCACGGCGTCCCCGACGACGGCCTGGAAGGTGTGGCCGGCCGGCAGGACGACCACCGACTCGGCGCCGTTCCGCATGTCGCGGAAGGTCACCGCCGCCTGCTCTGAGCCGGTCGCCTTCTTCACGAACGCCAGCGAGTTCGGCCCGCCCTCGGTCAGCGTCGTACCGGCCGGCACCACCAGTGGCGTCCCCTGCGCATCGGTGTACGTGCGCCAGATGTGGCTGCCGGGTTCCTTGCCCGGCATGACGTAGCCGAGCGAGCTCGCCAGGATCGGCTTCACCGTGATGTCCGCGTCCGCCCGGGCCGGGATGACGTACTCGGCCGGGGCCGCCGGAGCCGCGGCCGTGGAGCCGGCACTGGCCACGGTCACGGGCAGTGCGGTGGCGGCCGCCGCCACGACGGCGACCGCCACGGATGTCTTCCTGCGCACGTCAGGCTCCCCCTCAGTAGATTCCCTTGTAGCCGCCGAAGCCGGTGGCGATCTTCACCGTGGCCTGCAGGCCGCCCTTGCCGTCGCCGCTGTTGCGCAGCAGCTCACCGGCCGCGTTCCGGGACACGATGTCGGCCTTGCCGTCACCGGAGACGTCCCCGACACCGATGAACTGCACGCGGCCGGAAGCCCAGCCCGCACCGTTGACCTGCACCCGCGCCTTGAACGTGCCCTTGCCCGTGCCGTCGAAGCGCCACAGCGTGTTCGCGGAGTCCACGGCCAGCAGATCACCGTGGCCGTCACCGTTCAGGTCACCGGCGCCAAGGACCTGCCGGTAGGACTTCCAGCCGCCGGACACCTTCACGCCCGGCTTGAGCGCGCCCGAGCCGTCGTGGGCGAACAGGTACAGGTCACCCGTGGCCGCCTGGCGGCCCAGCAGGTCGGCCCGACCGTCCCCGGTGACATCACCGGCCGACGTCAGCACGTCGTACGCGTTCCAGCCCGTGCCCAGCCAGGTGCTGCCCGTGGCCGGGGTCACCGCCGTCCCGCAGGCCGGCTGGTACGAACGCAGCGTGCCCGCCGAGTTCCGGACCAGCACGTCGTTGCACCGGCCACCGTTGAGGTCGCCGAAGGGGATCACCGTCGAGTTCGTCGGCCAGCCCGTGCCGGTCACCTTCGCGCCGCCGAAACCGCCCTTGCCGTCACCCCCGTGGAAGGTCAGCGCGCCCTTGGCGTCCAGCGTCACCAGATCGCCGAGGCCGTCGTTGCCCGCGAGGTCGCGGGGCTGTTCGGTCGCGCTCCTGAGCGGGACCGTGCCCGACGCCTTCAGATCGGCGACACCGGCGTCACCGTGCTTGGCGGTCAGCGTCCAGACGTACTCCCCGGTGGGGGCGAGCTTGCCGGCTTCGTCCCTGCCGTTCCAGACGGCCCGGATCTCACCGCGCGCCTCCGTGCCGTTGATCGTCCGGACCACGGCGCCGTTCGCCTTGCGGGTGAAGGTGAGGCTCCAGGACGCGGCCGGGTGGTTCAGCCACCAGTTCGCCTGCCACCCGAGCCCTCCGCCCTTGTTGACGACCGCCTCCGCCGGCATGTTCCGGTCGTACGAGGACAGGCCGACCGCCGGCACCCCGGCGTCCACCACGTGGATCGCATCGCCGGCGTCGGCCCAGCCGATCCGGCCGGACTGCCGGTCGACCGCCCAGCCCTCGCCGGGGCGTACGCTCGCCGGCCTGCCGATCTCCCGGGTGCCGGAAGTCCCGCGCAGCGCCGTGGAGTACAGGACGCCGCCCTTCTCCCAGGCGACGAAACCGTTGCCCAGCCGCGCACTGTTGTGGGCGGGCAGCGGCTCGTTGGCCCTCGTCGAGGTGTCGTACACGCCGGACTTGGTGCCGTCGCACTTCCAGTAGACCGAACTGGCCCACGCCTCCAGGGCCGTGACATCGCAGTCGGCCACCTTCGCGGTGCGGACCACCGAACCGGTCCGTACGTCCACCGCCTCCAGCGCACCCGTGGACTGCTCGCGCCACACCCATGATCCGGACAGCGCGAAGACGCCGTCGTGCACCGGGACGGGGGCCGGAGCGGGTGTGGTCCACGCGTAGATGTTGAACAGGCCGACCGTCTTGCGGTCCTCGGCGAGCCAGGCCGCGTACTGTCCGGACCCCTGCAGGGTCCCGGGGGCTTTGGCGATGTTCGTGTGCGGGGTGGTGCTGTCGTTGTTCTGGATCCGCAGGAACGCGTTCCCGGGGGCGTCGGCCAGCAGCTGGCCCTCTCCCACGGGCAGCAGATCGGGGCAGGAAGCGGGCACCTCGCAGCGCTTCGGGAAGTATTTCCCCACCGAGGTCGGGCGATTCCGCCAGGTACCGGCCTGGGGTGCCCCGGCGGGAGCCATCACGTACTGGCTGAGCCCGGCCTCCGGCAACGGATAGCGGTTGATGACGTGCACCCGGCCGTTGTCCATCGCGATCCGGGCGATGGACTGCGAAACCTCGGGCAGGGTGGAGCGGCGGACGACGGCCCGGCCGTCCTCACCGGGTACGACCGCGTGCAGGGCATGGCTGCCGTCGGATTGCAAGGCGGTCGCGACGACGGTTCCGCCCGGGCCGGCCGTGGCCGTGGTGGCCTTGTCGGCCAGGACCCGGGGGGCGCCGCCGTCCAGCGGCAGCGCGTACAGCCTGCCGTCGGCGGCCAGCTGCACGGCGTCCCCGCCGACGACCCCGACGAGGTTCCCCCCGGAGTGCAGGTAGGGCTCGTTGACCTGCTTGGCCGCACCCGGGTCCAGGGAACCCTTGGCGTCCCAGACCTTGAACCAGCGGGCCAGGGTGTCATCGGACCGGTCGGTGGTGAACAGCCAGTCGCCGACGACCCTCATGTCCTCGAACGCCGCCGACTCGCTGACCTTTCCGTCCGGGGTCACCCAGTAGAACGTGTCCGAGACCTTCAGGAGCGCACCGTGCCGGTTGTAGCCCCGGACCTCGGTCCAGGAATAGGGCACACCGTGCACGACGCGGTCCACCAGCCGCCCGTCCTCCAGGGTCAGCCAGTGCACGGACGATTCGCCGGTCGTCCTGGTGAGGACGCTCTCGCCGACGACCGCCTGGAACGCCTGCGCCGCGGGGACGGTGAGGGTCTTCGCCGAACCGTCCCTCATGTCGCGGAAGGTGACGGTGGTCCCGGAGGCCTTGGTCTGCACGAAGGCGACCGTGTGCTCCCCGGCCCGGTGGACGGTTCCCGGGAACGGGCCCACCCGCTTGGCCTCATCACTGCCGTACGCCGTCCACGTGTAGGTGTCCGCCGTGGATGCCTTCCGCAGGAAACCCTCGGCGGTCGTGGCCACGGGGGCCGGGTACGGGTCGGCCGTCTTCCGGGCCGGAATCACGTGCTCGGCGGCCGAGGGGGGCATCGCGGCGGACGCCGCGGCTCCGCCGGCCATGGCGAGCGGTACCGCGGTGGCCGCCAGCACCACGGCGCCGGCAGCCGCGGCGCCCCGCATCCCGTTGCCCTTCGTCTTCTGCATCAGTAGATCCCCTTGTAGCCGCCGAAACCGGTGGCGATCGTGGTGGTGGCCTGGAGGCCGCCCTTGCCGTCCCCGCTGTTGCGGAGCAGCTCACCCGCCTCGTTCCGGGAGACGATGTCCGCCGCGCCGTCGCCGGAGATGTCCCCGACTCCGATCAGCTGGACCCGGCCCTTGGCCCAGCCCGCGCCGTTCACCTGGACCCGGGCCTTGAAGGTGCCGTTGCCCACGCCGTCGAACCGCCACAGCGTGTTCGCCGCGTCCACGGCCAGGACGTCACCGCGGCCGTCGCCGTTCAGGTCACCGGCGCCGACCACCTGCCGGTACCCCTTCCAGCCGCCGGAGACCTTCACGCCCGGCTTCAGCCCACTCAAGTGGTCCTGGGCGAACAGGTACAGGTCTCCGGTGCTCGCCTGACGGCCCAGCAGGTCCGTCCGCCCGTCGCCGGTCACGTCGCCGGCGGAGGTCAGCACGTCGTACGCGTTCCAGCCCTTCCCCAGCGACTTCGGGTTCCACAGGCCCGGGTTCTCGTAGCACAGCCCCTGGTAGGCCACGAGCTCACCGGCCGCGTCCCGCACGAGGACGTCGTTGCAGCGGTCGTCATCCAGCTGCCCGAACGGCACGAAGGTGGCGGTGAGCGGCCAGCCCCTGGTGACCGATGCCTTCGTGCCCAGGCCGCCCTTTCCGTCGCCCTGGTGGGAGACGAGTTCCCCCTTGGCGTCGAGGGTCAGCAGATCACCGAAGCCGTCACCACCCGTGAAGTCCCGGCGGGGCGCGTCACCCGAGGTGATCAGCACCGCCCCGGTCTGCTTCAGCTCCGGGCCGGCACCATCCGCGGGCTTGGCGGTCAGCGTCCACTCGTACGTGCCGTTCGCCACGGGCTTGCCCGAGGAGTCCTTGCCGTCCCAGGACACGCGGAGGGCGCCGCGCCCGTCCTGGTCCCCGAGCGTCCGCACCACGGTGCCGCTGCCCTTGGCGCGCAGCGTCAGCGTCCAGCCGGAGACGGACTTGTTCATGAACCAGCCCGCCTGCCAGGGCTTGCCGCCGCCGACATAGGCGGCCGTCGGGACCTCCCGGTCGATCGCGGACAGGTTCGGCGTCGCGGAGATCCCCGCGGAGGCGACGTGGATGTTGTGGCCGGCGTCGCGGTAGGCGATCCGGCCGGAGTACTTGTCGACCGTCCAGCCCCGGGAGTGGACGGCGTCGGCGGGCCGGCCGATCTCACGGGTGCCCGTGGTGCCCCGGAAGTCGGTGGACTTCACCACCCCGTCCTTCTCCCAGGCCACGAATCCGAGCCCCAGGCGGGCGGTGTTGTGGGCCGGCAGCGACGCCACGTTCTTCTTCGCCGAGGTGTTGTACACCCCCGACTTCCCGTCGCACTTCCAGTAGACCGCGGTCCCCCACGCGTCGAGTGCCTTGATGTCGCAGTCGGCCGGCTTCTCCGTCCGTACGACGGCGCCGGTGCGGACGTCCACCGCCTCCAGCACACCCGCGGACTTCTCCCGCCACAGCCAGTAACCCGACAGCGCGAACGTGCCGCCGGGGGCGGCGATGCTCCGCAGCTTCGCCCCCGTGTCCAGGTCGAGGACCTCCGCCAGCGGCTGGGTGGTGCCCTGCCTCAGGTAGGCCAGGTAGCGGCCGGACGCCTGGGCGCTGCCGGGCTGCGCCTTGGCCCAGTACAGCATCTTGGGCGCCTTCCCCGGCGCGATGTGGAAGGGGGATCCCTCGGCGAAGACCACTCCACCGTCGCCGGTGGCCACGGTGGGCGCACAACGGCTCTCGGTGCAGGACAGTCCCTGGCCGTTGTCGAGGACCCTGGTCGTCGAGGACCACGCGCCGGCCCGCGGCACGCCCGCGGAGGGCATCAGGTACTCGCTGAGGACCGGGGTGCCCTTGGTGCCCGAGTCGGCCGTCTGCAGCCGCCCGTTGTCCATCACCATGCTGTTGACCTTGCGCGGCACCTGCGGGACGTCCAGCTGCTTGGTGACCACCGCCTTGCCGTCGGCGCCCTTCGTGACGAGGTGCACCCCGTACCCGGCCCCGGACTCGCCGACGACGAGGATGCGGTCCCCGGGCAGCGCATGGCTCCATCGCACACCCGCGCCCGTGAACAACTGCCGGCGCGTCTGGGTGTTCTCCCAGGTGAACGCGGACACGCCGGCGAGCACCTCGCTGCCCACGAAGCCGTGGACGGTGCCGTAGACGGTCCTGCTGTCCTTCGCGGCAAGCGACCGCCGGGTGTCCCAGACCACCTCCCACGAGTAGGTGCTGTCCCCTGACGAACCGCTGTGGCTCTGGAACAGGGCGTCACCCGCCAGGGTCCCTCCCGGTGCGGGGCGGACTGCGCCGGCGGGAGTCACGAAGAAGTGCTCCCCACCGGCCTTGAGCAGAGCCCCTGAAGCACTGTGGCCGGCCAGCGTGGCACCGCCCGCCGGCAGCACGGTGATCGGCTTGTCCTTGATCTGCCCGCCCTCCAGGCCGAGCCAGTGCATCAGCGCACCGCCGGTCTCGGCGGTGGAGCTGAGCACGCTGTCCCCGACGACCGCCTGGTACGTGTGCCCGGCCGGCAGGGTGAGCACCGACTCGGCGCCGTTGCGCATGTCGCGGAAGGTCACCACGGCCGGATCCGCACCCGACGCCTTCTTCACGAAGGCGAGGGAGTTCGGCCCGGCCTCGACCATGGTGGTGCCGGCCGGCACCACCAGCGGGGTGCCGTCAGCCTGTCCGTAGGTGCGCCAGACGAGGCTGCCGGGCGTCTTCCCCTTCACGACGTATCCCGACGCGGCGGCGAGGACCGGAGTCCAGGTGAAGTCCGGCTCCATCCTCGCCGGGATGACGTACTCGGCGGCAGCGGCGGCCGCGGCCGCGGGTGTTTCGGCAGCGACCACGGAGGTGGCCGTGGTCAGCGGGACAGCGGTGGCGAAGGTCGCCACGACGGCGACAGCCACGGAAGTTCTGCGCAGCAAAATTCCCCCTGGGATCAGGCTCATGAGGGGCGAAGGCACGCGTGCAGCGCGCGACCCCGCAGGGTCTGACCCACGTGGAACGCCCAGGGATGTACGCGATCAGGAAAGTGATATGGATCTTTCCGCTTTCACCGCATTCGGGGTACGGAAAGGGCCCGTACGGCACCGGCCTGCCGTACGGGCTCCTCACCAACCGCCGCGCCAGAAGAGGCCCTTGTACCCGCCGAAGCCGGTGGCGATCTTCACGGTGGCCAGCAAGCCGCCCTTGCCGTCGCCGCTGTTGCACAGCAACATGCGTGTCGTACATGCGTGTTCGGCTGTCCGGACGCACCACGGGATCCGACTCGCCCGGGACACAAAGGGATGTACGGGATCAAGAAGTGCAAACACTTCTTCCGCTTTCCGTCCCGCCTCTCGCACCCCCTCCCCGGCGTGGACATGCGAAGGGGCCCGTCACGGCACCCATTTGCCGTGACGGGCCCCTGCAGGACCGGCTAGAAGAGGCCCTTGTACCCGCCGAAGCCGGTGGCGATCTTCACGGTGGCCAGCAGGCCGCCCTTGCCGTCGCCGCTGTTGCGGAGCAGCTCACCGGCCGCGTTCCGGGAGACCAGGTCGGCCTTGCCGTCCCCGCTGATGTCCCCGACGCCGATGAACTGCACCCGGCCGTTGGCCCAGCCGGCACCGTTGACCTGGACACGGGCCTTGAAGGTGCCGTTCCCGGCACCGTCGAACCGCCACAGGGTGTTGGCGGAGTCCACGGCCAGCAGATCCCCGCGGCCGTCACCGTTCAGGTCACCGGCGCCGACCACTTGCTTGTACGTCTTCCAGCCCGCCGAGACCTTCACCCGCGGCTTGAGCACCGCCCCCGCGTCCTGCGCGAACAGGTACAGGTCCCCGCTCGCCGCCTCCCGGCCCAGCAGGTCCGCCCGCCCGTCACCGGTCACATCGCCCGGCGAGGTCAGCACGTCGTACGCGCCGAAGCCCGTGCCCAGCCACTTCGAACCCATCGAGGCGGGCACGCCCGCCCCGCACGCCGGCTGGTACAGCCGCAGCGTCCCGGTCGAGTTCCGCACCAGGACGTCATTGCACCGGTCACCGTTCATGTCCCCGAAGGGGACGACCGTGGACGTCGTCGGCCAGCCCGCGCCGGACACCTTCGCCCCGCTCAGACCACCCTTGCCGTCACCACCGTGGAAGGTCAGCGCACCCGCCGCGTCCAGGGTCACCAGATCCCCGAACCCGTCCTTCCCGACGTGGTCCCGGCGCACCTCGGCCCCGCCGGACACCTTCACCGACCCGGACACCTTCAGGTCGGCGCCCTGCCCGTCGGCCGGCTTCGCCGTCAGCGTCCACCCGTACTCCCCGTTCGGGACGTACTTCCCGGCCGCGTCCTTCCCGTTCCACACCTGCTGGACCAGGGCGCGCGCCTCACCGCCGCCGTACGTCCGCACGGTCGCGCCGGTCGCCTTGCGGACCAGCGCCAGGCTCCAGGAGGCGGCCGGCTTGGACAGGGCCCAGCGGGCCTGCCAGGTGCCGGTGCCGCTCACGTCGGCGGTGGCCGGAGCGTCCTGGGCGGCCGCGCCGAGCGCCGAGGCCGGCGTCTCCGGCGCCAGGGTGTGCATGCGGTTGTCGCCGTCCACGTACGTGATGCCGCCGCCGAACCGGTCGACGGTGTACGAGGAACGGATGACCAGGGCGCCGCCCCGCCACATCAGCGGCAGGGACAGGTCCCGCGACGCGGGCGCGCCCGCCTGGAAGGAGGTGATCCGGAGGTAGGGCCAGGACTGGGTCTGCACGAACCAGCCGTCGCCGAGCAGGCCCTCCCCGCCGGGCAGGGCCGCGGTCCCGCCGGTGACCCGGTTGAGGGCCCCGCTCTTCCGGAACGACTCGCAGGACCAGGAGAGCCACGGGCCCGAGGTCTGGAGGTCGATGGGCACGCAGGACTGGCCGGTCTTCAGCGTGCCCGTGTCCTTGCCGGTGACCAGGTCGGTCACGGTGATCTCGCCGGGGACCGCGGACGAAGCCGAATACAGGGTGGTGCCCCATACCGACGCGGCCGCCTTCGGCTTCTTCAGGACCACCTTCGCGGTGTCGAAGTCGACGACGAGCAGCGAGCCCGTGGTCTCCGGCGTCCCGCGCATCCGCCCGCCGCTGGTGACCGCCGCGTAGCGCCCGAAGGCGTCGAGGACGGTGGCCGAGGACACACCGGTCGGGACCCGGGTCACCTTGCCGTCGGTGCCGCGGGCCACCACCTCCCGCCCGTAGTTGACGGCCGCGACGACCCGCCCGTCACCGGTCGCGACCAGGCTGTCGCACGTCCGGTACCCGCAGGAGTACTGGCTGTTCGCCTCCCGGCCGAGGAACTCCGGCCTGCCCGAGGCGGTCGGCACGCCGGCCGGCGTCAGCGTCCGGCTGTAGAAGCCGGGTCCCGAGACCCCGCCCGTCTCGGCGGCGAAGACGGTCCCGCGGCCGGCCGCGACGGCGTCGACCTCCACCGGCACCGGCTCGACCCGCATCAGCTTCCGCAGCTCCGGGGCACCGTCGGCGGCGGGCACCACCCGGTACGCGTTCCAGTCCTCGGCGTTGCTGCCGCCGATGGCGAAGGCACCCGAGTCCGGGAACTGGGCGGTGTCCCGCTGGACGCTGTCCAGCAGGACACGGCGCTGGGTGCCGTCCGCCGACAGCGCCACCAGCGCCCGGCCGATGGCCAGGGATCCGCCGCTGTCGGTCTCCGGGAGCACGATCCAGTCGCCGACCAGCGTGAACTCGTCCGGGTTCAGGTCCTCGGGGACGGTCGTGGACCTCGGCGTGGCGGTGATGTCCGCGCGGTTCACCACGTGGATCTCGCGCCCTTCACGCCAGGCGAAGCGGTCGCCGTCCAGGGCCGAGACGTCCCAGGTGCCGGCGGCCCGCCACTGGAGGGTGCCCGTCGCCAGGTCGATCAGGCCGAAGCGGTCGGCGTTCCACTGCTCCCCGCCGGGGGCCGCGAACTTCACCACGGCGGACCGGGCGTCGCCGCCCGCCGCCTTCACCGTGGCCGGGTCGGTGCCCTCGGGCCATCCGGTGACGGGGACCTTGGTGACGGTCCCGTTCTCCACGCGCAGGAGGTACAGGCCCACCACCCTGCGGCCCGAGCCGTTCTCGAGCTCCGCGGACTGCCCGACCAGGACGGACGAGCCGAACGTGCCGTAGTTGATGTCGTACGCGGGCACCTCGACCTTGGTGCTCAGGCCGGTCGCCATGTCCTTGAGCGTGACGCTCTCGCTCAGGTGTTCCGGCAGTGCCACGGTGTCGGAGCCGGTGCCGAACCGGTGGGGCACACCCCTGTCATGGGTGGACGTCAGCGGCGTGCTCGCACCCGTCGCGTAGCTGGTCCACATGATCGGGCCGTTGCCGTCCCAGAAGTCCGGGTCGTGCGCGTACCCGGTCGGGCCCACGTTCAGGATCGCCCCGAGACGCGGCTCGCTCCGCCAGTTCGGCGCGACGTCCACCTGCCCGGGCGGCGCGGGTGTCTCCGCGAAGGCCGGCGCGGGGACGAGTGCTGCCGCGGCCACGGCGGTGGACAGCGCCAGCAGCGCGGCCTGAGCGGTGCGGACGGCTCTCTTCCGTCCAAAAGCGGATGACATGGGCTCCTCCACCGAAGCGGTGCTGTCGCTTCTCCTGCATGGGTCGACGCGTTATCGCCATGCATGACCCACGGGTAACCGGAATGGATGTACGAGCCCGCGCACGGATTTTCCGAGCCCGGAAAACGACCCCTGAAACGACCCCGGAAACGGGACAGGGCCCGTACGACACGAGGTGTCGTACGGGCCCTGTCCGCGGGTCAGAAGCTACCGTCAGCCGTTGCGCTTCCAGCGCGGCTTGTCGTCGCGGCGGCCGAAGGAGCCGGAGCCGGAGCCGGACGGGCGGTGGTCGTCGCGGCGGCCGTAGGGGCGGTCACCGCCGCCGGAGCGGAAGCCGCCCGAGGGACGGTCGTCGCGGCGGTCGCGGTTGAACGGACGGTCGCCACCGCCGGAGCGGAAGCCGCCGGACGGGCGGTCGTCGCGGCGGAAGCCGCCACGGTCACCGCGGTGGTCGTCGCGGCGCTCGAAGCCACCGCGGTCGTCACGGCGGTCACGGTTGAAGCCGCCACCACGGTTGTCACGGTCGTCGCGGCGGAAGCCACCGCCACGGTTGTCGTCACGGCGCTCGAAGCCACGGTCACCACGGTCGTCCCGGCGGAAACCGCCACGGTCGCCACCGCGGTTGTCGTCACGACGGTCGTCGCGGCGGAAGCCACCGCCACGGTTGTCGTCACGGCGCTCGAAGCCACGGTCACCACGGTCGTCCCGGCGGAAGCCACCACGGTCGCCACCGCGGTTGTCGTCCCGGCGGAAGCCGCCGCGGTCGCCGCCGCGGTCGCCGCGGTTGTCGTCGCGGCGGAAGCCGCCACGGTCGCCGCCCCGGTTGTCGTCACGCCGGTCCCGGCGCTCGAAGTTGCCCCGCTCGTCGCGGCGCTCGGCGCGCTCGGCACGCTCGGCACGCTCCGCCTCGGCGGCAGCGGCGGCAACCGCCTCGGCCAGCTCCGCCTCGGCGGCCTCAGCCACCTCGGCCACCGCGGCCTCCGGGTCCTCGCCGCGCTCACGGGCGGCGCGGGCGACCAGGCGCTCGGCCTCCTCGCGGAGCTCGACGGCACGCTTCTGGAGCCGCTCCAGCTGCTTGGTCAGGTCGGCGACCTCGCGCTCGGCCTGCTTGGCGGCGTTGTTCGCGGAGTCAGCCTGGACCTCGGTGAGCGAACGCGCGCCGGTGATCTCGGCGACCTCCGGGTCGAACGCCCCCGCCCCGCCGACGATGTGGCGCGAGGCGTCCACGCCCGCGTCCTCCATCAGGCGGAAGATCTGGCGGCGCTGGTGCGGCAGGGCCAGGGAGACCACCACGCCGGAGCGGCCGGCGCGGGCGGTACGGCCCGAGCGGTGCAGGTAGTCCTTGTGGTCACCGGCCGGGTCCACGTTCAGGACCAGGTCGATGCCGTCGACGTGGATGCCGCGGGCGGCGACGTCGGTGGCGACGAGCGCGTTGACGTAGCCGTCCTTGAAGTCGGCCAGCGTGCGGGTACGGGCGCCCTGGGTCATGCCGCCGTGGAGCGCGTCCGCCTTCACGCCGGCGTCGCGCAGCTGCTCGGCGATGCGGTCGGCGCCCAGCTGGGTGCGGACGAAGATGATGGTGCGGCCCTTGCGGGCGGCGATGGCCGCGGTGACCGGGGCCTTGTCCTTCGGCTTCACGACCAGCACGTGGTGGGTCATGGTGGTGACCGCGCCGGCCGACGGGTCGACCTCGTGGGTGACCGGGTTCACCAGGTAGCGCTTGACCAGGGTGTCGATCTCGTTCTCGAGGGTGGCCGAGAACAGCAGGCGCTGGCCGCCGGTCGGGACCTGGTCGAGCAGCTCGGTGACCTCGGGCAGGAAGCCCAGGTCGGCCATCTGGTCGGCCTCGTCGAGGACCGCGACCTGGACCTCTGCCAGGGAGCAGGCGCCGCGGTTGATGATGTCGCGCAGTCGGCCCGGGGTGGCGACGAGGATGTCGACACCGCGCTCCAGGGCGTAGATCTGGTTGCCCATGGAGGTACCGCCACAGACGACCTTCATCTTCAGGCCGAGCACGTCGCCGTAGGGCTGGAGGGCGTCCGCGACCTGCATCGCGAGCTCACGGGTCGGGGTGAGGATGACACCGCGGGGCTTCTTCTTCTCCGTGTGGCCGCCGGCCAGGGTGGCCAGCAGCGGGAGACCGAAGGAGAGGGTCTTGCCGGAGCCGGTGCGGCCGCGGCCCAGGATGTCCTTGCCGGCCAGGGCGTCCGGGATGGTCGCGGCCTGGATCGGGAACGGGGTGGTCACACCGTTCTGACCGAGCTTGCGGACGACACCCTCCGGAAGACCGAGGTCCCCGAAGGTGATGGTCGGCTCGGCCGGCTCCTCGGCGTCGGCATCGGCGTCGATGTCGTCGATGTCGGCGTCGGCCTCGACGTCGATGTCGGCCTCGGCCGCGATCTCCGCCTCGTACGCCTCGATGGTCTCGTCGACCACAAGGGCCTCGACGGCCTCAGCGGCGTCGTTCTCGGGCATGACGGCACGGTCAGAACTGGAAATGGACATGCGAATGCGAAAACCTTCCGGAGTCTCGGCACGCGCCCAAACTCCGTGAATCGCAAATTCGACCGCCTCATGCGGTCAGCCACGGCAAGGGAGAGTACGCGCCACGCGGCGCTCTTCGGGTTCGGCGCCGGGCAATGGGATCAAACGATCTATAACCATACGCACCTCTCCCCCACCATGGCAAATCCGCAGGCCGGAGGGCAGCCGGGCTCGCATCCCGGCCGGACCCGCCCCCGCCCCGGCCCGCATCCGCCCAGGTCAGCCCGCGGCCTGGGGCTGGGGGTCGGGTCCCGTGCTGGGCCCGGGGTCCACCGGCGGCTCCGGTGTGGGGTCCGTCACAGGCGGCTCCGGCGTGGGCGGCTGGACCGGCGGGGTGGGATCACCACCCCCGGAGCCACCGGAATCACCGGGTCCGGGGGGCGGGTCCTTCGGCCCCTGGCCCCCGCCGCCCGAGCCCCCACCGGGGCCCGTCCCGCCTGCCACACCACCGGGGCCGGCCGGCCCGGCCGATGGCGAGGGCCCGCCGGGTGCGCCGGGCGAAGCACCGGGGCTGGGCGTGGCCCCGGCCGGCGCGGGCTTGCCCTCCTCGCCCGGCTTCACGTCCTTGCCCTCCGCGCCGGTCCGCTTGCCGTGCCCGGAGGCGTGACCACCGGACCCGCGCCCGGAGCCGCCGGCACCGCCCGACTCGGCGGCCGCCCCCCGGCGGTCTCCGGACGAGGACGGCGAGGGCTTCGCGGAATCGTCGCTCACGCTCATGCAGCCCGCCGCCGCCGCGACCGCGATCGCGGTGACGGCCAGTCGGAGGGACGTGGAGAACTGGCGCACGGGTGGCACCTCCGGGGGTGGCGAGTGCGACGGAGCGCCCGCGGACAGCGGGTCAGTGTGCCCAACTCCCTTCGCCCCGCCGGGGACACGCCCCTGCGGACACGACCTGTCCTCGAACACCCGCGCCCAGCGCTCAGGCCCGGCCCGCCAGTTGCTCCGCCAGCTGCCACCCCAGGTGTACGGCGCCCAGCCCGACCAGCACCGACGCCGCCACGTTCGCCGCGGCCAGGAAGCCCCGGCCGAGCTCGGCCAGCCGCAGGGTCTCGTACGAGAAGGTGGAGTACGTGCTCAGCGCCCCGCACAGTCCCGTCCCGAGCAGCGCGTACGGACCGGCCGAGAGCGAGGCCCCGGCCAGCGCGCCGAGCACCAGGCAGGCGGCCGCGTTGACCGTGAACGTCCCCCACGGGAACGCCGAGTCGTGCCGCAGCTGGACCGCACGGTCCGTCAGGTACCGCAGCGGGGCGCCGACCGCCGCCCCGGCCACCACCAGCAGCCAGTTCATCCGGACCGCCGCCGGTCCCCGGCCGCCCGTCCCCGGACGGCCCGCCGGGTCAGCACGGCGGCCGGCCACACCGCGCCCAGCGCCCCGGCGACCGTCCCGCCGGCGTACGCCAGCGCCGTGGCGGCCTCGCCCTCGTCCAGCAGCCGCGCGAAGTCCAGGGCGTACGCCGAGAAGGTGGTGAAGCCTCCGAGCACACCCGTCCCCAGGAACGGCCGCACCAGCGCGTGCGCCGTCCGCCCGCCCTCGCTCACCAGCACCATCAGCACGCCGATCAGCGCGCAGCCGGTGACATTGATCCAGAAGGTGGCCCAGGGGAACCCGCCGGGCGCACCCGGCCACAACAGCGAGACCCCGTAACGCGCCACCGCCCCGAGGGCGCCGCCGACCGCGACCACGGCCAGCACCCGCCCCTGCGGCTCGGCGCGCTGCGCGGGCACATGGAGGTCGACGTCGGGATCGATCGCCTCCGCGTCCGGTACCGGACGGGTCACCCGTACCCCAGGGCGTGCAGCCGGTCGTCGTCGATCCCGAAGTGGTGGGCGATCTCGTGCACCACGGTGATCTCGGTCTCCTCGACCACTTCCTCCCTGTTCTCGCAGATCCGCAGGGTCGGGTTGCGGTAGATCGTGATCCGGTCCGGCAGGACCCCGGCGTACCACTCGCCGCGGTCCGTGAGCGGAGTCCCCTCGTACAGCCCGAGGAGTTCCGGATCGTCCGCCGGCGGCTCGTCCTCCACGAACACCGCCACGTTGTCCATGAGCCGCGTCAGCTCGGGCGGGATCCGGTCCAGGGCTTCTGCGACGAGCTCCTCGAACTCCTCACGCGTCATCTCCAGCACCCGGCCATTCTCCCTCCGGCGGGAATCGTTTTGGCGATAGCTCCCCGCATCCCATATGCTTCTCACGTCCCCGACGCGCTGGAAAGCGCCCAGGCGGGCCTCTTAGCCCTCATCGTCTAGTGGCCCAGGACGCCGCCCTTTCAAGGCGGTAGCACGGGTTCGAATCCCGTTGGGGGCACGCACAACCCTGTGCGAGACTTGTTCTCGCACGAACATGGTCCTGTGGAGCAGTTGGTTAGCTCGCCACCCTGTCAAGGTGGAGGTCGCGGGTTCAAGTCCCGTCAGGATCGCTGAGGCTCGAAAGAGTCCTCGTGGCTGGGTAGCTCAGTTGGTACGAGCGATCGCCTGAAAAGCGATAGGTCGCCGGTTCGACCCCGGCCCCAGCCACAAGAAGGAAGGCCCCGTCCATTGGACGGGGCCTTCCTCGTTCTCCCTGCGCCTTGCCTGCGCCTTCCCAGTGCTCCCGGCACACCCGTCCGGACGGGCGGTCACCCGTCCGGACGAGTCCCGGCAACGATCACTCCTCCGGACGAACCCCGTCACGGCGCCACCGCACCACGCCGGCCCCGAGGCCGCCCAGGGCCACCAGCCCCAGCACCGCCCAGTCCGGCACCCCGTCCGCCGCCCCGCGCACCCACTGCTCCACCGCGAACGAGTCGTCCACGTCCAGCAGCCCCGGCAGCGCGCTCGCCCCGTCGTACGCGAGGAACATCGCGCCCAGCGCCACGAAGAACAGCCCGGACAGCAGCGAGGTGGTGTGCAGCTCCAGCCGGCCCACCGAGAAGGCCCGCCCGCGCAGCCAGCGCCGCCGCCCCAGCTCGAACCGCTCCCAGAGCAGCGCCAGCAGGAACAGCGGCACGGCCATCCCCAGGGCGTACACGGCCAGCAGCAGGCCTCCGTAGACCGGGGAGCCGGACACCGCGGCCACCGTCAGGACGCTGCCCAGGATCGGGCCGGCGCAGAACCCGGCCAGCCCGTAGACGGCGCCCAGGGCGTACACGGACAGCACGGTGGTCGGGCGGATCCGGCCGGAGAGCTCGGAGAGCCGCCGGGAGGCGAAGCCGAGGCCCAGGATCTGGGCCAGGCCCAGCGCGATGATCAGCCAGCCTCCGGACAGCACCAGGGCGTCCCGGTGCCCGTGGAAGAACCGCCCGGCGGTCGAGGAGGCCGCGCCCAGCGGTACCAGGGTGCTCGCCAGGCCGGCGTAGAAGATGCCGGTACGGGCGAGCAGCCGCGAGGCGGAGTCGATCGAGTAGGCGAAGAAGGCCGGGAGCAGCAGGGCGCTGCACGGCGAGAGCAGCGCGAGGAGGCCGCCCAGCAGCGCGGCCAGGTACCCGATCTCCATCAGCGGGCCGCCGGGGGCACCGCCGACGGCGTCCCGGACGGGGCCGCCGGGGACTTCCCGGCCGCCGCCCTCGCCGCGGCCCGCTCGATGGCCGCCTCGAACTCGCCCGACGGCAGGGCGCCCGCGATGGGCTCGCCGTTGACCAGGAAGGACGGGGTGGAGGAGACCCCGATCCGGTGGCCCTCCTCCTGGTCCCTGGCCACGGCCTCCCCGGCCGCCGTACCGGCCGTGTCGGCCCGGAACCGCTCCAGGTCCGGGACACCGGCCTGCCGGGCCAGCTCGACCAGCCGGTCCGCACCGAAGCCCTTCTCCTTCTCGCCCTTGGCGTAGGCGGCGGAGTGGAAGGCGTGGAAGCGGCCCTGCTGCGCGGCGGCCCAGGCGGCGCGGGCGGCGGCCTCGGACTCCCCGCCGAAGATCGGGAAGTTCCGGTACTCGATCCGGAGGGTGCCGTTGTCCACGTACTTCCCGATCAGCCCGGGTTCGGTGTCGCGCGCGAACTTGCCGCAGTAGCCGCACCGGTAGTCGGCGTACTCGATCAGCACCACCGGGGCGTCCGCCCGGCCCACGGCCAGCTTGTCCCCGGCATCCCGGCGGGCCAGGGCGAGCAGGTCCGACCGGGCGCCGGTGCCGCTGCCGGTGCTCCCGGGGGCCGGGGAGGACTGCGCCGAGGAGGGGAGCGGCTCGTAGGCGAACCAGCCGCGGTCCTCCTCCGGGGCGGTGGCCTGCCAGGAGGCGAGTCCCATGACGACGGCGAGCAGCGCCACCCCCGCGGAGATCAACAGCGGCTTCGGCGGCTTCTTGGACGCGGGCGTCCCGGGGCGGGGCATGACGGGCCTCTCACTCGTACGACAGGGCGTTTCAGGGGATCTCGTCCGCAAATGCTACAAGTGGGGCACTCAATTGGTTCGCCAGTCGGCGGGCCCGGGTGAGATCCTCGGTTACGTATGTCTACTTCCTTCGCCGCCCTGCAGACGCTGCTCGGTGAGACCTCGCTCCGCGACGCTCACCGGCTCGGCCGTCGCCTCGAAGGCGCTCGACGCATCCGCAAGCCCGAGGCCAAGCAGGCCGTGCTCGACGAGATCGCCGCGGAGGCCGCGAAGGCCGCCGAACGGCTGGCCGGCCGTGCCGCCCGCATGCCCGGGGTCACCTACCCCGAATCGCTGCCGGTCAGCCAGAAGAAGGACGAGATCGCCGAGGCGATACGCGACCACCAGGTCGTGATCGTCGCCGGTGAGACCGGTTCCGGCAAGACCACGCAGATCCCCAAGATCTGCATGGAGCTGGGCCGCGGCGTCCGGGGCATGATCGGGCACACTCAGCCCCGCCGGATCGCCGCCCGCACGGTGGCGGAGCGGATCGCCGACGAGCTGAAGTCCGAGATCGGGCAGACCGTCGGCTGGAAGGTCCGCTTCACCGACCAGGTGGATCCGGACGCGACCTTCGTGAAGCTGATGACGGACGGCATCCTGCTCGCCGAGATCCAGACGGACCGCGAGCTCCGCGCCTACGACACGATCATCATCGACGAGGCCCACGAGCGCAGCCTCAACATCGACTTCCTCCTCGGCTACCTCGCCCAGCTGCTGCCGAAGCGTCCCGACCTCAAGGTCGTGATCACCTCGGCGACCATCGACCCGGAGCGCTTCTCCCGCCACTTCGGCGACGCCCCGATCGTCGAGGTCAGCGGCCGTACGTACCCGGTGGAGGTGCGTTACCGGCCCCTGCTGGAGGAGGATTCCGAGGAGTCCGACCGGGACCAGATCACCGCCATCTGCGACGCCGTCGACGAGCTGCAGAAGGAGGGGCCCGGCGACATACTCGTCTTCCTCTCCGGCGAGCGGGAGATCCGCGACACCGCGGACGCCCTGAACAAGCTGAAGCTGCGCTTCACCGAAGTACTGCCGCTCTACGCCCGGCTCTCGCACGCCGAGCAGCACCGGGTCTTCCAGCCGCACACCGGCCGCCGGATCGTCCTCGCGACGAACGTGGCCGAGACCTCCCTGACGGTCCCCGGCATCAAGTACGTGATCGACCCGGGCAACGCCCGGATCTCCCGCTACAGCCACCGCACCAAGGTGCAGCGGCTGCCCATCGAGCGGATCTCCCAGGCCAGCGCCAACCAGCGCAAGGGCCGCTGCGGCCGTACCTCGGACGGCATCTGCATCCGGCTGTACTCCGAGGACGACTTCGACGGCCGCCCGGAGTTCACCGACGCCGAGATCCTGCGCACCAACCTGGCCTCCGTCATCCTGCAGATGACCGCGGCCGGCCTCGGCGAGATCGAGAAGTTCCCCTTCATCGACCCGCCGGACCACCGCAACATCCGCGACGGCGTGCAGCTGCTCCAGGAGCTGGGCGCGCTGGACCCCGCCCAGAAGGATCCGAAGAGGCAGCTCACCCCGCTCGGCCGGAAGCTCTCCCAGCTCCCCGTCGACCCCCGCCTGGCCCGGATGGTCATCGAGGCCGACAAGAACGGCTGCGTCCGCGAGGTCATGGTGATCGCCGCGGCCCTGTCCATCCAGGACCCGCGCGAGCGCCCCTCGGACAAGCAGACCCAGGCCGACCAGCAGCACGCCCGGTTCAAGGACGAGACCTCCGACTTCCTGGCCTTCCTCAACCTGTGGCGGTACGTCCGCGAGCAGCAGAAGGAGCGCGGCTCGTCCTCGTTCCGCCGGATGTGCAAGCAGGAGTACCTGAACTTCCTGCGGATCCGGGAGTGGCAGGACATCTACTCCCAGCTGCGTACGGTCGCCAAGACCATGGGCATCCACCTCAACGAGGAGGACGCCCCGGAGCAGCACGTGCACGTGTCGCTGCTGGCCGGCCTGCTCTCGCACATCGGCCTGAAGGACACCGACAAGAACGAGTACCTCGGTGCCCGGTCGGCGAAGTTCGCGGTCTTCCCGGGCTCGGCTCTGTTCAAGAAGCAGCCCAAGTTCGTGATGTCGGCGGAGCTGGTGGAGACCTCGCGGCTGTGGGCCCGGGTCAACGCCAAGGTGGAGCCGGAGTGGGTCGAGCCGCTGGCCCAGCACCTGATCAAGCGCACGTACAGCGAGCCGCACTGGGAGAAGGACCAGGCGGCCGTGATGGCGTACGAGCGGGTCACCCTCTACGGGGTTCCGATCGTCGCCCAGCGGAAGATCAACTACGGGCGGATCGACCCCGAGGTCTCGCGCGAGCTGTTCATCCGGAACGCGCTGGTCGAGGGCGACTGGCGGACCCACCACAAGTTCTACGCCGACAACCGCAGGCTGCTCACCGAGGTCGAGGAGCTCGAACACCGGGCCCGGCGGCGGGACATCGTCGTCGACGACGAGACCCTCTTCGACTTCTACGACCAGCGGATCCCCGAACACGTCGTATCGGGCGCGCACTTCGACTCCTGGTGGAAGCACAAGCGCCACGAGGAGCCCGAACTCCTTGATTTCGAACGGGAGATGCTGCTCACCGAGAAGGCGGCCGGGGTCACCAAGGCCGACTACCCGGACACCTGGCGGCAGGGCGCCCTGAAGTTCAGGGTCACCTACCAGTTCGAGCCGGGTGCGGACGCGGACGGCGTCACCGTGCACGTTCCGCTCCAGGTGCTGAACCAGGTCACCGAGGAGGGCTTCGACTGGCAGATCCCCGGTCTGCGGGAAGAGGTCGTCACGGAGCTGATCCGGTCCCTGCCGAAGCCGGTCCGCCGGCACTACGTGCCCGCGCCGAACTTCGCTGGCCGCTTCCTGTCGACCGTGGCGGCTTCCGCCGCCGAGGGCGGCGGGGCCCTGCAGGAGCCGCTGACGGCGGCCCTGGCCCGGGAGCTGCAGCGGATGGTCGGGGTGCCGGTGTCGGCCGGGGACTTCGACCTCTCCCGGATCCCGGACCACCTGAAGATCACGTTCCGGATCGTCGACGAGCGCCGCAAGAAGCTCGCCGAGGACAAGGACCTGGAGGCCCTGCGGCTGAGGCTGAAGCCCAAGGCCCGCCAGGCGCTCTCCAAGGCCGCCGCGGCCACCGCCGAGCGCTCGGGCGGGGAGTCCCTGGAGCGCACCGGCCTGACCGCCTGGACGATCGGCTCGCTCACCCGGGTGTTCGAGACCCGGCGGGCCGGGCAGCCGGTGAAGGCGTTCCCGGCGCTGGTGGACGCGGGCGACAGCGTGTCCGTCCGGCTCTTCGACACGGAGGCCGAGCAGCAGCGGGCGATGTGGCTGGGCACCCGGAAGCTGATCATGCTGAACATTCCGGTGAACCCGGCGAAGTTCGCCTCCGAGAAGCTGACCAACCAGCAGAAGCTCGCGCTGTCCCGCAATCCGCACGGCTCCGTCCAGGCGCTGTTCGACGACTGCGCGACGGCGGCGGCCGACAAGCTGATCGCCGACCACGGCGGCCCGGCATGGGACGAGGCGGGCTTCGCCAGGCTCTTCGACTCCGTACGGGCCGACCTGGTGGACACCACCGTGCGCACGGTCGGGCAGGTGCAGCAGATCCTGGCCGCCTGGCAGGCCTGTGAGCGCCGCCTGAAGGCCACCAACAGCCTTGCCCTGGTGAACAACCTCCAGGACGTCAGGACGCAGCTGGCGGCCCTCGTGCCGGCCGGTTTCGTGACGCTGACCGGGCTGAAGCGGCTGCCGGACCTGATGCGCTACCTGGTGGCGGTGGACCGGCGGCTGCAGCAGATGCCGACGGCGGTCCAGCGCGACACCACGCGCATGGAGAAGGTCCACGAGATGCAGGACGAGTACGCCTGGCTGCTGGAGCAGTTGCCCAAGGGGCGGCCGGTGCCGGGCGAGGTGACCGAGATCCGCTGGATGATCGAGGAACTCCGGGTCAGCTATTTCGCGCACGCCCTGGGGACGGCGTACCCGATCTCCGACAAGCGCATCGTGAAGGCGGTGGACGCCGCGGCGCCGTGACCCGGTTCGACCTGGACCCCAGAACTGCTGTACAGTCTGACTCGCAACCAAGGTCCTGTGGAGCAGTTGGTTAGCTCGCCACCCTGTCAAGGTGGAGGTCGCGGGTTCAAGTCCCGTCAGGATCGCAACAGACTCAGGGCCCGTATCCCATCGGATACGGGCCCTGAGTCGTTTTTGTCTTTCCACGCGTTTCCTGTTTCCGGGGACAGCGATGCCGCCCAAGAGCGAGAATCCCCCTTACGAGTGCACCGCCTCGTACACAAGAGTGATCCACTGTGACAGGGGTCACCACACGAATTTCTGAGATCCCCTCTTTTATCGCACCCCTACGCGGCCTCAATTTAATATGTGCAATGGCACCTCCCCGTGGGCGCGGCCCGGGGGAGCCGGCCGGAAGGCGGACCGGGGCACGGACGAAGAGCCTCCGGGGCACAAAAAAGATCGCGCTGGACCCGGCGGAGTCCAGCGCGATCGAACGACGTGGTGAACCTGTTGGGGCAGGCCCAGTCGGTGGAGCAGGGTGGGTCACATCGGATTGGGGGATCCGTTCGAACCCGGTGAAGCGGGGTGCTACGGGTGCTACGGGTGCTGCGCGGCCTTACGCCTCGCTGCGCTGCTGCGGAATGCCCGCGAGCAGAGCACGAACCTCGGCCTCGCGGTAACGGCGGTGCCCACCCAGGGTGCGGATGGACGTCAGCTTGCCGGCCTTGGCCCAGCGGGTCACCGTCTTCGGGTCCACGCGGAACATCGTGGCGACCTCAGCCGGGGTCAGCAGCGGCTCGGCATCAGGGGTGCGAGCGGTCATGAGCGGCCTCCTCGGGAGAACCGAACCATCTCGGTTCTTTCCTCTAAATTCTGCACCTTGGCCCGCGTTGCCCGAAATGGACAGACGCGGGCCGAGTCGGTTATAGGACGAACGGCTTGTCCTCGGCACTACAACTACACCATCTGTCCAGCCTCGTCGGCCAAACCGACGGAATTGCCCTCCGAGGTGTTCATCAGCGGCGGAAGCCGATGGACCCGCCCATAACGGACAGTCACCCCACCGTAACGATCAGTCACAGAGCGATCAGGAGTCGCGAGACCCCCCATAGAGTGCAATGCCGAGCATTCCGCCCTTAGTTGGACGGAAGGAACCCTCCCCGGACTCCTTGTCCTATTTTGGCACGAGGGTAGGGGAACGGCGCAAGGGTGTGGTTAGTGCGGTCCGTCACGCTTGGGCCAATGGCCCGTATCGGGACGTAGGTCCTGGCACTAGGACCCCAATGCCTGGGTTCGGGTCCATGATCCCTGATTGTGCCCATTGTGGCGATAGCACCGACACGCGGCATGTGACGGGGAGTTCCCGTCCGGGCGACAGGACCGCGCCCGGCTCCCCCGCCGGAGGGCGGCGCCTCCGGCCGGCGAAGGTTCCCTCCCCCGGCTGGCAAAGAGTCTCCCCGTCAGAAGGTGACGCGTCTCTCCCTTCAGGACGTGACGCGCGTCTCCTTTCAGTTGGCGAACAGCCTCTCCCGCACCGCCCGCCAGCGCTCCGCCAGCCCCCCGTACACCGACCGCGCACCCTCCTCGTCCCCGGCGCGCAGCGCCGCCAGCCCAGCCGCCAGGTCCGCCGCCGACCGGTCCGCCGCCAGCCGGGCCGGCGGCAGCGCGTGCACCAGCCCGCCGTAGTCCAGCTCCACCATCGACTTCGGGTGGAACTCCTCCAGCCAGCTCCCGACCTCCACCAGCCCCTCGGCCAGGCCCGAATAGCCCTCCGCCTCCCGCAGCGTCCGCAGCCCGCGCGCCAGCCGCCGCCGGGCCTGCACCATCGGCGTCCGGTAGCGCAGACGCTCCCCCGGCAAGTAGTCCCGCTCCTCGTCCGCGACGAGCACGAACCAGCGCAGCGGCACCTGCCAGACCGCCGTGCGGATCCACGGCCGGGCATCGGGGTTCCGCTCCCGCCAGCGCCCGTACTCCTCGGCCGCCCGCCGCCGCACCCCCGGCGGAAGCGCCGCGTCCAGCACAGGCGCCGGGAAATCCGCGACGAGCTCCTCGAGCGCCAGCCAGCCGCGCAGCCGGGTCCGCCACGGGCAGACCAGGACCACCCCGTCCACCTCCTCGGCGAACGCGTCCGAGCTCTCCCGCTCGGGCACCCCCGAGGGCGGGACCCGCACCAACTCCGCCAGCGAGCGTCGCAGTTCGTCCTGGGCGGTGGGCCGCTCGCCGCGCCGGACGTACGCCGCCCAGTGCGTCCGCTCCGGCTCCGGGAAGGCCGCCAGCGGCTCGTAAACGCGCAGGTAGGAGGCGTAGGGAACGGTCGGCGCCGAGCGCGCCGAGGGGACCGGGAGATCGCTGGATTCGCTCACCCACGACTCTTCCCCCGCGCCGCCGGGAGCTACTCCGCGCACGCCCGGCGTACTGCGCGGGTGGGGCGCGCACGGAGTCCGGGCGAGTGATCCGGGCCACTCCTCCCCGCGCCCGCCCGCCCAGGTCTTACGCTGCTCATACAAGCCCTCCCCACCCTCAGGAGGGTCACCGCCGCATCTCTTCCATGGGAGTCACCACCGTGACCGAAATGACCGACGGCGTCCTGCACACCCTGTTCCGCACGGAGCAGGGCGGCCACGAGCAGGTCGTGCTGTGCCAGGACCGCGAAAGTGGTCTCAAGGCCGTCATCGCCATCCACTCCACCGCGCTGGGCCCGGCCCTCGGCGGTACGCGCTTCCACGCGTACGCCTCGGACGAGGAGGCCGTCCTCGACGCGCTGAACCTCGCGCGCGGCATGTCGTACAAGAACGCCCTCGCCGGGCTGGACCACGGCGGCGGCAAGGCCGTGATCATCGGCGACCCCGACGTCCTCAAGTCCGAGGAACTCCTGCTGGCCTACGGCCGGTTCGTCGAGTCCCTGGGCGGCCGCTACGTGACCGCCTGCGACGTCGGCACCTACGTCGCCGACATGGACGTGGTGGCCCGCGAGACCCGCTGGGCGACCGGCCGCTCCCCCGAGAACGGCGGCGCCGGCGACTCCTCGGTGCTCACCGCCTACGGCGTCTTCCAGGGCATGCGCGCCAGCGCCCAGCACCTGTGGGGCGACCCGACCCTGCGCGGCCGCAAGGTCGGCGTGGTGGGCGTCGGCAAGGTCGGCCACTACCTGGTCGAGCACCTGCTGGAGGACGGCGCCGAGGTCGTGATCACGGACGTCCGCCAGGAGTCGGTGCAGCGGATCCTCGACAAGCACCCGGGCAAGGTCACGGCGGTCGCCGACACCGACGCCCTGATCCGCGTCCCGGGCCTCGACATCTACGCCCCCTGCGCGCTGGGCGGCGCCCTGAACGACGACTCGGTGCCGGTACTGACCGCCAGGGTGGTCTGCGGCGCGGCGAACAACCAGCTCGCGCACCCGGGCGTGGAGAAGGACCTCGCCGACCGCGGGATCCTCTACGCACCCGACTACGTGGTCAACGCCGGCGGCGTGATCCAGGTCGCCGACGAACTGCACGGCTTCGACTTCGACCGGTGCAAGGTCAAGGCCACCAAGATCTTCGACACCACGCTGGAGATCTTTGCGCGCGCGAAGGCCGATGGGATTCCGCCGGCCGCCGCGGCCGACCGGATCGCCGAGCAGCGGATGGCGGACGCCCGCGCCGCCGCCCGCACCGCGTAGGCGTCAAGACCCCCCGGTTGCGCCCGCCGGGGTGCGGCGAGAGAAGACTCACTGCACTTCGGCGGGTCGCCCGCCAATAAAGGGTTAAAATCGCAGCTGACCAGCGAGTACAGGGCGTCTCATGGTCACTGCACCGGGGCACGTCATGCGGGCGGCGTACCGTATGGCCGCGGAAGCAGGTACCGTTAAAGCCCTAAGGACGGTCTCTCCACGGAGAGCCCGCTCCGAACCATGAACGCGTGTCAAGACTCTGGGGCCGTCGAGCCCCGTCACCGAGGGGGTCGAGCCATGGGGCGCGGCCGGGCAAAGGCCAAGCAGACGAAGGTCGCCCGCCAGCTGAAGTACAGCAGCGGCGGGACTGATCTGACGCGTCTGGCCAGCGAGCTGGGCGCATCGACTTCGCAACCGCTCTCGCAGCAGCCGCCGAATGGCGAGCCGTTCGAGGACGACGACGAGGACGAGGACGACCCGTACGCCCGCTACGCGGAGCTGTACAACGACGACGACGAGGACGAGGACGACGAGTCCGGTCCGTCGCAGCAGCGTCGCGGCGCTTGACGCGCTCACCTCGCTCATCGCTTCGCACACAACGCATCACACACTGAAACCCGGTCCAGGGCATTGCCCGGACCGGGTTTCGGCGCTGCTCAGCTCGCGTAGGCACCCGTCAGGGCCGCGCCCTCGGTGTGGTCCCCGCGCTCGGTGATCTCTCCCGCGACCCAGGCGTCGACCCCGCGGTCGGCCAGCACGGTCAGGGCCACGTCCACCGACTCCTGGGGTACGACGGCCATCATGCCGACGCCCATGTTCAGGGTCTTCTCCAGCTCCAGCTGCTCCACCCGGCCGGCCTTGCCGACCAGGTCGAACACCGCACCCGGGGTCCAGGTCGAACGGTCGACCGTGGCGTGCAGGTGGTCCGGGATGACCCGGGCCAGGTTGGCCGCGAGGCCGCCGCCGGTGATGTGCGAGTACGCGTGCACCTCGGCCGTACGGGTGAGGGCCAGGCAGTCCAGCGAGTAGATCTTGGTGGGCTCCAGGAGCTCCTCGCCGAGGGTCCGGCCGAACTCCGGGACCTCCCGGTCCAGGGACAGCCCGGCCCGGTCGAAGAGGACGTGGCGGACCAGCGAGTACCCGTTCGAGTGAAGGCCGGAGGACGCCATCGCGATGACCGCGTCACCCGTCCGGATGCGATCGGCGCCGAGCAGCCGGTCGTACTCGACCACACCGGTGCCGGCTCCGGCGACGTCGAAGTCGTCCGGTCCGAGCAGGCCCGGGTGCTCGGCGGTCTCGCCGCCGACCAGCGCGCAGCCGGCCAGCACACAGCCCTCGGCGATGCCCTTGACGATCTGCGCGACCCGCTCCGGGTGGACCTTGCCGACGCAGATGTAGTCCGTCATGAACAGCGGCTCGGCACCGCAGACCACGATGTCGTCCATCACCATGGCGACCAGGTCGTGGCCGATGGTGTCGTAGACGCCCATCTGGCGGGCGATGTCGACCTTGGTGCCGACGCCGTCGGTGGCGGAGGCGAGCAGCGGCCGCTCGTAGCGCTTGAGGGCGGAGGCGTCGAAGAGTCCGGCGAATCCGCCGAGGCCGCCGAGGACCTCGGGGCGCTGGGTCTTCTTCACCCACTCCTTCATGAGCTCGACGGCGCGGTCGCCCGCCTCGATGTCGACGCCCGCGGACGCGTAGCTGGCACCGGTGGTCTCTGACATGGGAGAGAGAACTTTCGTGTCGTACTGCGTGAGGGGTTACGGGCGGTCACGGACCGGACGGCCCGTGACCCGTCCCGCTACGGACGACGGAGCGCGTCGGCGGCGTCGGTACCGCCGGCCAGCTCGGTCTCCAGCAGCTGCTTGCCGAGGAGCTCCGGATCGGGCAGCTCCATCGGGTACTCGCCGTCGAAACAGGCACGGCAGAGGTTGGGCTTCTGGATCGTCGTCGCCTCGATCATGGAGTCGAGGGAGATGTACGCGAGGGAGTCGGCGCCCAGGGACTTGCCGATCTCCTCGACCGTCATGCCGTTGGCGATCAGCTCGGCACGGGTCGCGAAGTCGATGCCGAAGAAGCAGGGCCACTTCACGGGCGGGGAGGAGATCCGGATGTGGACCTCGGCCGCACCGGCCTCGCGGAGCATCCGGACGAGGGCGCGCTGGGTGTTGCCGCGGACGATCGAGTCGTCGACGACAACCAGGCGCTTGCCCCGGATGACCTCCTTGAGGGGGTTCAGCTTCAGGCGGATACCCAGCTGGCGGATCGTCTGGGACGGCTGGATGAAGGTCCGGCCGACGTAGGCGTTCTTCACCAGGCCGGAGCCGTACGGAATCCCGCTGGCCTCGGCGTATCCGACGGCGGCGGGGGTGCCCGACTCCGGCGTCGCTATCACCAGGTCGGCCTCGGCGGGCGCTTCCTTGGCGAGGCGGCGGCCCATCTCGACCCGGCTGAGGTAGACGTTCCGGCCGGCGATGTCCGTGTCCGGACGGGCCAGGTAGACGTACTCGAAGACACAGCCCTTGGGCTTCGCTTCCGCGAATCGGGAGGTGCGGAGGCCGTTCTCGTCGATCGCGATGAGCTCGCCCGGCTCGACCTCGCGGACGAAGCTGGCGCCGACGATGTCCAGGGCGGCGGTCTCACTGGCGACCACCCAGCCGCGCTCCAGCCGGCCGAGGACCAGCGGGCGGATGCCCTGCGGGTCACGGGCGGTGTAGAGGGTCCCCTCGTCCATGAAGACGAGCGAGAAGGCGCCCTTGACCTTCGGGAGCACCACGCGGGCGGACTCCTCGATGGTCAGCGGCTTGCCGTCGGCGTCGACCTGTCCGGCCAGCAGGGCCGTCACCAGGTCGGTGTCGTTGGTCGCGGCCACCTGGGTGGCACGGCCGTCCTGCCGGGGGAGGTCGGCGACCATCCCGGCGAGCTCGGCGGTGTTCACCAGGTTGCCGTTGTGGCCCAGCGCGAGCGAGCCGTGGGCGGTCGCCCGGAAGGTGGGCTGGGCGTTCTCCCAGACGGAGGCGCCGGTCGTCGAGTAGCGGGCGTGACCGACCGCGATATGACCCCTGAGAGAACCCAGGGAGGTTTCGTCGAAGACCTGGGACACGAGGCCCATGTCCTTGAAGACGAGGATCTGGGAACCGTTGCTCACAGCGATGCCCGCGGACTCTTGTCCACGGTGCTGCAGGGCATACAGTCCGAAGTAGGTGAGCTTGGCGACCTCTTCACCCGGAGCCCAGACACCGAAGACGCCGCAAGCGTCCTGGGGGCCCTTCTCGCCGGGGAGCAGGTCGTGGTTGAGTCGTCCATCACCACGAGGCACAACACCGAGTCTAGGCGACATCGACCACTGGTCCGAATTGGGGACGCCCCGGGAAATGTCACAGCACGAAGGGTGACTGTCTACGCGTGTCTCGGTATCCGGAACGCGATCTTGACAGTGCCGGTGGGTGTCGTGGAGGCTCCCGTGCCATGCAGCCTCTCGGTGACGGCACCGTCACCCTCGTCGAGCGCCGACACGTCGACCTGGTCCGTGTAGCGAGCGCGATCTGTCGCTGCTCCGTCCGCTAGCCGCTGCGCGCCGCCGTAGCCGGCCTGTGGGGCCGGCGCGGCGATCCCGCGTGGCCCTGCCGTAGCCGGCTCGCGCCCGCCGAAGCCTTGCCCTGCGTGGCCTGCCGCGCCTTTGCCTTGCCTCGCATCTGCCTTGCCCTGCCCTGCCCTTCCGCAGCCTTTGTCTGCCCTGACGCGGGCTGCTCCTGGTTCTGCACAGCGATCCTGTGGTCTGCCTGGTGCCCGGCCTCTCGGGCCGTTCCCTGCGGGGCCTTCTCCCCTCCCCGCCCCTTCCCGTAACCGGGGCTCTGCCCCGGCCCCCCCTTCGGGGCGCTGCCCTGTGCGGCGGCCTGCGGGCCGATCGTGGCTTGTCGCGCAGTTCCCCGCGCCCCTGACGGGGCGCACCGGTCCTGCCCCGTCAGGGGCGACGACGGGGCCCGGGGCGGAGCCCCGCCCGGGTTCGGGGCGGAGCCCCGAGGGGTCCGGGGCGGAGCCCCGCCCGGGTCCGGGGCGGAGCCCCGGTTTCGGGATGGGGGTCCCCCCGGACGGAGTCTGGGGGAGGGCGGGGTGGGGGAGAGCCGCGCAGCAGGGCGAGGCGTACGTCAACCATTCGCACTGTCCGGGAGTACCCATAGCCATGCCCAGTAACAGCCAGTCTCCGCTGTCCCGCCGCGCCTTCGGCGGCGCCGTCGGAGCCACCGCCGCCGCTGCGGCGATAGGGGCGGCCGGCCCGGCCGCCGCAGCCCAGGGCTCCGCGCAGGACGCCGTGTACGCCGAGCGCGAGTTCACCGCGCGCCGCGGCCGGCACTCGCGCCGCCCCAACATCCTCTTCATCCTCGGCGACGACCTCGGCTGGGCCGACCTGTCCTCGTACGGCGCCCCGCACATCAAGACCCCCAACCTCGACCGCCTCGCCCGCCAGGGCGTCCGCTTCACCGACGCCTACTCCGGCTCCGCCACCTGCTCCCCCACCCGCTTCAGCCTCTACACCGGCCGCTACCCGGGCCGCACCAAGGGCGGCCTCGCCGAGCCGATCGCCGACAAGTCCGCCGGCCTGGAGCCGACCCACCCCACCCTCGCCTCGCTGCTCCGCGACGCCGGTTACGCCACCGCGCTGATCGGCAAGTGGCACTGCGGCTACCTGCCCGACTACAGCCCGACCCGGTCCGGCTGGGACGAGTTCTTCGGCAACTTCGGCGGTGCCCTGGAGTACTACTCCAAGCTGGGCCTCGGCGGCGAGTACGACCTCTACGAGGGCGACGCCGAGTACAAGGACCTCCGCTACTACACCCGCATCCTCACCGAGCGGGCGAGCGAGTACGTCTCCCGCCCGCGCGGCCGCGACGCGAAGCCCTGGCTGCTCAACCTGAACTTCACCACCCCGCACTGGCCCTGGATCGCCGACGGCGACACCGAGGCGAGCGCCGAGATCACCCGCCGGATCAAGGCGGGCGACGGACGCGCCCTGTGGCACCAGGACGGCGGCTCGGTCGAGAAGTACAAGGAGATGGTCGAGGACCTCGACCGGTCGATCGGCGAGGTGCTCAAGGCCCTGAAGCGGTCCGGGCAGGAGGAGGACACGATCGTGGTCTTCTCCAGCGACAACGGCGGCGAGCGCTTCTCCCACAACTGGCCGCTGTCCGGCAACAAGGCCTCCCTCCAGGAGGGCGGCATCCGGGTCCCCAACATCCTGCGCTGGCCCGCCCGCATCGACGGCGGCCAGGTCAGCCGGGTCCCGGTGGTCACCCCCGACTGGACGGCCACCCTGCTGGAGGTCGCCGGCGCCCGCCCGCACCCCGCCTACCCGCTGGACGGCGCCAGCCTGGCCGGCTACCTGCTGCGCGGTGAGCGGGCACCGGCCCGGGACCTGTTCTGGCGGGTCCGCGGCGAGCGCGCGCTACGCCGCGGCGACTGGAAGTACTACCGCGGCAAGAGCGGCCGCGACCAGCTCTTCGACCTGGCCGGGGATGTCCGCGAGCAGGCCGACAAGGCCACGGTGGACCCGGTCCGCCTGGCCGAGCTGCGCTCCGCCTGGGAGAAGACCAACGGCACGCTGCTCCCCTACCCGGGCTGATCATCCGCTGTCATGATCACCGCATGACCGAATCCAGCGCGTACGTGCGGCAACTTCCCATCGGGGTACCGCTTCCCCTCCCGGACACCGGCGTCCAGGAATGGGACGTATTCCCCTACGAGGGGGACATCCGCGTCCGGGCCCTGCAGCCACCCACGCTGCCCGAGCCGCCGCGGAACGGGGAGCACGGCCCGGAGGGCTGTGTGCCGTGCTCCTACGCCGACGCCGACTGCCTGTGGACCGACGACCACTGGCGGCTGGTCGACGAGCACGGCGCCATGCCGGCCATCGTCAAACTGCTGCCCCGCGGCCACCACGACCTGGCCGACCTGCCGGCCGAGCGGTCCGCGGAGCTGGGCCCGATGATCCAGCGGGTCGAGCGGGCCCTGCTCTCGCTGGGCGGGATCGCCCGGGTGCACGTGAACCGGTGGGGCGACGGCGGCGCCCATCTGCACCTGTTCTTCTTCGCGCGGCCGGAGGGCATGCTGCAGTTCCGCGGCAGCTGCCTCCCGCTGTGGGACGAGGCCCTGCCCAAGGTGGACGGGGATCTGTGGGCGGCGAACCGCGGCGCCGTGGCGAAGGCCATGGCCCAGGACGGCGGCACCGCCCACGTCTGACCACCGCCGGGTGGCCGGACCGGTCACTTCGCCCGCGCGGTCGCCCTCAGGCCCGTGCCGTCGGCCGCGGTCAGGGTGAGCGCGTCGTCCTGGACGGCGTACTGCAGCGGCCCGTTGCGGAGCAGCGCGGAGAACGCCCCTTCGACCTCTCCGGCCGGGCCGGTGCAGGCCATCCGGGTGGCGGCGACCGGCCCGAAGGTGATCTTCGGGCCGTCCACCACCGCCTTGCTGCTGAACCGGTTGCAGCCGAGGCTGCCGGTCACCGCACCGTCGGCGGCGATCGTCAGCTCGGCCCGGCCCTGCGCCCCGGCCGGCACGGAGGACACGGTCTCCCCCTTGATCAGCGAGTCCACGCTCCAGCGGGTTCCGGTGAGCGGCGGAGCCGGCGGGCGGGGCGCCGAGCTCAGCGAGATCCGGTCCCCGGAGGGGGTGGTCAGGGTCAGGGCGTCGCCCGCGCGGGCAATCTGCAGCCGGCCCTTGAACAGCTCGGCGAACGCGTTCTCGAAGGCGAGGTCCGGGCAGGCCATCATGGTGCGCGAGCCCTGCTTCACCTCGACCGTCCGGCCGTCGTCCGCGACGGCGAGTTCGGCCGAACCGCCGTTGCAGCCGTAGGCGACGCCCGCCTCGGCGAGCCCGGGACGGATCTTGATTTCGGCCTGCGGGGGCGCGTTCAGCGTTCGGCCGCCCGTGCTCAGCGACTCGACCGACCAGGTGCCCGCGGACAGGTTCTGCCCGTCCCCGGGGCCGGCCGGCCGGCCCTGGCCCGCGTCACCGCAGGCGGCGAGGGCGAGTACGGCGGCCAGGAGGACGGGGACGGTCCGGACGGCCCGGGAGGTCCGGGAGGTTCGGCTGGCTCGGGAGGTTCGGCTGGCAATCCTCATGCCCCTCCGACGTGGCCGCCGGCCAACCGGTTCCCAGCCGGTTCCCTCAGCTCATCACCGGCAGCAGGCCGGACAGGTCCGCCCGGTCCCCGGAGGCGCTGACCCGCGCCCCGGCCAGCTCCGCCGCCCACCCGGCGCGCCCGGTCGCGAGCCGGATCCAGGTCAGCGGGTCGGTCTCCACCACGTTCGGCGGGGTGCCCCGGGTGTGCCGTGGGCCCTCCACGCACTGGACCACCGCGAACGGCGGGATCCGCACCTCCACCGCGCCCCCGGGGGCCTTCTCCGCGAGCGCGTCGGCGAGCACCCGTACGCAGGCGGCGAGGGCCTGCCGGTCGAGGGGGATCTCCAGTCCCAGCGCCCGGTTGAGGTCGTCGGTGTGGACGACCAGCTCCACCGCCCGGGTCACGACGAAGTCGGCCACCGTCATGCCGCCGATCCACAGCGCGAGCAGCCGGTCCCCGGGCAGTACGCCGAGCAGCTCGGTGAACCGCTCCCCGGTCCGCGCGTACAGGGCGTCGAGGTCCTCAGGCGCCTCGGGTCGCCCCTCCCCCGGCTGCACGTCGACGGTCCAGTCCGCGAGGGGCCCGGTCGCGAACGGCCAGGTGCGTACGCTCACCTCGGCCTTCTCCGCCGGAGGCAGGGCGGCGGCTTCGGCCAGTGAGCCCACGGCCCACGCGATGTGCCCGGCGAGGTCCCCCACGGTCCACTCCCCGACGCCCGAGGCCGCCGCGATCTGTTCCCCGGTCAGCCCGCGCACGGCGTCGGCGACATGGCCGTACTGGGCCAGTACGGCCGCCTTGGTCCGGGCCGTGTCGTACCTGCGCGTCTTGGGTGCCATGCGGCGAGTCTGCCCGATCAGTCCCCGCCCCCGCAGCCGCCGCCGCAGCTGCTGCTGAAGGAGCTCCCGCAGCTGCTGCTGCCGGAACCGCAGCCGCCGGAACCGGAGTCGCCGCCGGAGGACGAGGAGGCCCCCGCCCGGCGGGCCTCGGCCGGCCGGCGCGCCTCCAGCCGGTACGAGGTGCCCGCGGGCCGCCAGGCGGAGAGGCCGTGGCGGCGGCGCGGCAGCAGCTGCGCCACCGTCACCATGGTGGAGAGCCGGCCGCTGTGGTGGTAGTACGCGCTCTCGATCAGGACCTCGGCGCCCTCGTGCGCCGGGCCGTAGAGGATCGCCTCGTAGGGCTCGGAGAACTGGTTGATGTCGTGGTGCTCGACGCGCAGCCGCTCCCCGGGGCCACCGAGCAGGGTGCGTCCCTCGGCCCAGTCGCGGTACCGGTACGCGTACGAGATCAGCGGGGGCGCGTCGGGTGTCCGGGCGTCCGGGTACAGCCACCTGGTCTCGACGGTGCCCCCGCGTACCCCGACGAGGAGCGCGGGCTGCGGGCCGGAGCGCAGCCGCCGGGCGGCGCGCAGCCCGCTCAGGCCATGGCCGATCAGGGCTACGCCGGGCATGAGCAGCAGCATGGCCAGGATCTGTTGCCCGGTGGCGTCGTACGGGTGGTCCCGGTCCGCGCCCAGGTCCGCGGACAGGGCCCAGCCGAGGAGGGCGGCGGCGGCCAGGCAGAGTCCGGCGCCGGTCAGGACGCCGGGCAGGCCGCGTCTGCGCCGGATGGCGGCGGGTTCCTCCGGCAGCCGGTGACGGGCCTTGCCCGCGGCGGCGAGCATCAGACCGCGCTGGCGCCGCCGGGCCCTCAGCCGCAGCAGCGCCCCGGTGGCCGCGTATCCGCACAGGGCGAGGACCAGCAGGTTGCCGATCCGGCCCGGGGTGTCCCAGCCGGGGAGCCCGGCCAGGTCGTACACCGCGTACCCGGCGGGCAGGAACGCGGCCACCGCGGTCACGGCCGGGACCATGCGGTACCAGAGCGGCAGGCAGAACAGCACGACCGCCGGCGGAAAGCTCTCCCAGACCGTGCCCCGGATGCCTTCGGCGGGTTCGTTCCAGGCGAGCAGGACGATCGCCGTGAGCACCAGCGGGGCCAGTGCCCAGACGGCGGCCGGGGCGAAGAACGCGGGGAGGCGGGCCGCACGCCAGCGTTCGGCGTCCGCGACGCTCCAGGTGGGGACGCCGCCGGGTGGTATCGCAGCGTCAGGCAGGAACTTGACGTGGTCACTCACGCCGCCAGTATCCGGAGAAACCCTGACGGGGACAGGGCCCGTCAGGGCACGGAACGGCTACGGCCGTTTCGGCCCCCCGCCACCACGACGGGAGGAACGCGGGCCCGGTCCGGAACCGGGAGGGTTCCGGACCGGGCCCGCGGCGGCCGCGCCGAGCGGCCGGGACGGTCAGGCCAGCAGGGCCGGGATCGTCGCCTCGTGGGCCTCGCGGAGCTCGGCCAGCGGGAGGGTGAACTCGCCCTGGATCTCGATCTCCTCGCCGTCCACCACTCCGATGCGGGTGGCGGGCAGGCCGCGCGCGCCGCACATGTCGGTGAAGCGGAGCTCCTCGCTGCGCGGGACGGCCACGACGGCCCGGCCCGCGGACTCCGAGAAGAGGAAGGTGAACGCGTCCAGGCCCTCCGGGACCACCACGCGCGCACCGTTGCCGCCCTTGAGGCAGGACTCGGTGAGCGCCTGGATCACGCCGCCGTCCGACAGGTCGTGCGCGGCGTCGATCATGCCGTCGCGGGAGGCGGAGATCAGGATCTCGGCGAGCAGCTTCTCGCGCGCCAGGTCCACCTTGGGCGGCATGCCGCCGAGGTGGTCGTGGACGACCTGGGACCAGGCCGAGCCGCCGAACTCCCCGTGGGTGTCGCCCAGCAGGTACAGCAGCTGGCCGGCCTCCCGGAACGCCATCGGCGTACGGCGGTTGACGTCGTCGATGACACCGAGCACCGCCACCACCGGGGTCGGGTGGATGGCGACCTCGCCGGTCTGGTTGTAGAGGGAGACGTTGCCGCCGGTGACCGGGGTGCCCAGCTCCAGGCAGCCGTCCGCGAGACCGCGGGTGGCCTCGGCGAACTGCCACATGACACCCGGGTCCTCCGGCGAGCCGAAGTTCAGGCAGTCGGAGATCGCGAGGGGCTTGGCACCGGTCGCGGCGACGTTGCGGTACGCCTCGGCCAGCGCCAGCTGCGCGCCCGTGTAGGGGTCGAGCTTGGCGTAGCGGCCGTTGCCGTCGGTGGCCATGGCGACGCCGAGGTTGGACTCCTCGTCGATGCGGACCATGCCCGCGTCCTCGGGCTGCGCGAGGACGGTGTTGCCCTGCACGAAGCGGTCGTACTGGTCGGTGACCCACGACTTCGACGCCTGGTTCGGGGACGAGACCAGGGCCAGGACCTGCGCGCGGAGCTCCTCGGAGGTCTGCGGGCGGGGCAGCAGGCCCGCGTCGTCGGCCTGGAGGGCGTCCTGCCACTCGGGGCGGGCGTAGGGGCGGTGGTAGACCGGGCCCTCGTGGGCGACGGTGCCCGGGGGCACGTCCACGATCTGCTCGCCGTGCCAGAAGATCTCCAGGCGCTCGCCGTCGGTCACCTCACCGATGACGGTGGCGATGACGTCCCACTTCTCGCAGATCTCCATGAAGCGGTCGACGTGCTGCGGCTCGACGATCGCGCACATGCGCTCCTGCGACTCGCTCATGAGGATCTCCTCGGGCGAGAGCGTCGCGTCGCGCAGCGGGACGGTGTCCAGCTCGACGCGCATGCCGCCGGAACCGGCCGAGGCCAGCTCGGAGGTGGCGCAGGACAGGCCGGCACCGCCGAGGTCCTGGATGCCCGCGACCAGCTTCTCCTTGAAGATCTCCAGGGTGCACTCGATGAGGAGCTTCTCCTGGAAGGGGTCGCCGACCTGGACGGCGGGGCGCTTCTTGGGCTTGCCCGTGCCATCGGCACTGTCAGACGCAGCGTCGAAGGTCTCGGACGCGAGGACCGAGACGCCGCCGATGCCGTCGCCGCCGGTGCGGGCGCCGTAGAGGATGACCTTGTTGCCGGGGCCGGAGGCCTTGGCGAGGTGGATGTCCTCGTGCTTCATCACGCCGATGCAGCCGGCGTTGACCAGCGGGTTGCCCTGGTAGCAGGAGTCGAAGACGACCTCGCCGCCGATGTTGGGCAGGCCCAGGCAGTTGCCGTAGCCGCCGATGCCCGCGACCACGCCCGGCAGGACGCGCTTGGTGTCGGGGTGGTCGGCCGCGCCGAAGCGCAGCGGGTCGACGACCGCGACCGGGCGGGCGCCCATGGCGAGGATGTCGCGGACGATGCCGCCGACGCCGGTGGCCGCGCCCTGGTAGGGCTCGATGTACGAGGGGTGGTTGTGCGACTCGACCTTGAAGGTGACCGCGTAGCCCTGGCCGACGTCGACGACGCCGGCGTTCTCGCCGATGCCGACGAGCATGGCGTCGTTCTGCGGGGCCTTCTCACCGAACTGCTTCAGGTGGACCTTGCTGCTCTTGTACGAGCAGTGCTCGGACCACATGACCGAGTACATGGCGAGCTCGGCGCCCGTGGGCCGGCGGCCGAGGATCTCCCGGATGCGGGCGTACTCGTCCTCCTTGAGGCCGAGTTCCTTCCAGGGCTGCGCCGCGTCCGGGGTCTCCGTCGCGTTCTTGACCGTGTCGAGGCTCATGCGTTGACCAGCTTCTTCAGGACCGAGGTGAAGAACGGGAGGCCGTCGGTGCGGCCGGTCCCGATCAGCGGCTCGACCGCGTGCTCGGGGTGCGGCATGAGGCCGACGACGTTGCCCTCGGCGTTGGTGATGCCGGCGATGTCGCGGAGCGAGCCGTTGGGGTTCACGTCCAGGTACCGGAAGGCCACCCGGCCCTCGGCCTCCAGTTCGTCGAGCGTGCGCTCGTCGGCGACGTACCGGCCGTCCATGTTCTTGAGCGGTACGGAGATCTCCTGGCCGGCGGTGTAGTCGCCGGTCCACGCGGTCTCCGCGTTCTCCACCCGCAGCTTCTGGTCGCGGCAGATGAAGTGCAGGTGGTTGTTGCGGAGCATCGCCCCCGGCAGCAGGTGGGCCTCGGTGAGGACCTGGAAGCCGTTGCAGATGCCGAGCACCGGCATGCCGGCCCTGGCCTGCTCGATGATGGTCTCCATCACCGGCGAGAAGCGGGAGATGGCCCCGGCGCGCAGGTAGTCCCCGTAGGAGAAGCCGCCCGCGAGGACGACCGCGTCGACCTGGTGGAGGTCCTTGTCGCGGTGCCACAGCGAGACCGGCTCGGCCCCGGCGAGGCGCACGGCGCGCAGCGAGTCACGGTCGTCGAGCGTTCCGGGGAACGTGACGACACCGATGCGAGTGGTCACCGTCAGGCCTCGACCTTCACGGTGAAGTCTTCGATGACGGTGTTGGCGAGGAACGTTTCGGCCATCTTGTGGATGCGGTCGAGGGCGGCCTGGTCGACCGGTCCCTCCACTTCCAGCTCGAAGCGCTTCCCCTGGCGGACGTCGGCGATCCCCTCGAAGCCCAGGCGCGGCAGTGCACGCTGCACCGCCTGGCCCTGGGGGTCGAGGATCTCCGGCTTGAGCATGACGTCGACTACGACGCGTGCCACTGGCACTCCCGATGAGGTGGTTGGTGCAAGGCGGTTCCCTCAGCGTACCCGCCCGGAATTTCTACGCGGGTAGATATCGTCCGCTTCGCCAACGCTTCGCAAAATCCACGGGAAAACCGCCCGCTCGGGATTGCGGCGGGACACGCGGAGCGAATTAACTGAGCGTCGCAATGCGCCGGAAATCGCGGTACAAAGGAATCCCCGGGATTCAACCGGGAAAGGCGCATTGTTACAAAACATCCACATGGTCGACATACCCGCACGTCAGAGGCGTGGGTGTCGCACGAAGGGGCCGATATCCGTGGCGCAGCGCGTAGTAGTCACGATCTCCGACGACATCGATGGCGGAGAAGCAGCGGAAACGGTCGTGTTCGGGCTGGACGGTAAGTCGTACGAGATCGACCTCAATCTCGCCAACGCAAAGAAACTCCGTAAGAGCCTCGCCCCGTACGTCGCCGCCGGACGCCGGCAGGCCCGCTCCGGCAAGGCGTACAAGCACACCTCCCTCGCGCCGGACCCGGCGGTCGTACGCGCCTGGGCCCGCTCCAACAACCTGGAGGTGCCGCCGCGCGGCCGGATCCCCAAGAAGGTCTACGAGGCCTACAGCGCGGCGCACTGACCGCCGAACGCGGCCCGCCGACCACCGATTTGCCAAGCACCCGGTGTCATCCGCTAGTGTGTGGATCACGCCGAGGGGCCAGCGACCAGCAGGTCGGAAACCCCGAAGGTCGTGCGGGTGTAGTTCAGTAGCAGAACATCCCCCTTCCAGGGGGAAGGCGCAGTGTGCGATTCCTGTCACCCGCTCTGAATCTCTTTGCCAACCACCTCGGTGGATCGGGTAGAGTGGTTCCCGCGCCGCCCAGTGAAAGCTGTGTGGATGCATGCGGACGTGGCTCAGTTGGTAGAGCATCACCTTGCCAAGGTGAGGGTCGCGAGTTCGAATCTCGTCGTCCGCTCAGAAGGAAGGCCCCGGTCATTATGACCGGGGCCTTCCGCGTTGTCCGGGCACCCATGACATTTGTCATCGGTGGTCATGACAGGGCGCACTGCCGCGGGCCCGGATCCGGCCGGAGTCTGGATCCATGACCAACACCGACCAGCACGTGATCGACGTCGCCGGACTGCGCCGCGGCTACACCGGGGGCTTCGAGGCCGTCCGCGGCATCTCCTTCTCCGTCGCCCGTGGCGAGATCTTCGCCCTCCTCGGCACCAACGGAGCCGGGAAGACCTCGACCGTCGAGCTGCTGGAGGGACTGGCCGCGCCGAGCGGCGGCCGGGTGCGGGTGTTCGGTCTCGACCCGTACAAGGAGCGCGTCAGGGTGCGGCCGCGCACCGGGGTGATGCTGCAGGAGGGCGGGTTCCCCTCCGACCTGACGGTGGCCGAGACGGTCCGGATGTGGGCCGGGGTCACCTCCGGGGCCCGGCCGGGCGCCGAGGTGCTCGGACTGGTCGGCCTGGCCGCCCGGGCCTCCGTACGCGTCAAGCAGCTCTCCGGGGGCGAGCGCCGGCGGCTGGACCTGGCGCTGGCCCTGCTGGGCCGGCCCGAGGTGCTCTTCCTCGACGAGCCGACCACCGGTATGGACCCGGAGGGACGGCGGGACACCTGGGAGCTGGTCCGCGCGCTGCGCGCCGAGGGCACCACGGTCCTGCTGACCACGCACTACCTGGAGGAGGCCGAGCAGCTGGCCGACCGGCTGGCGATCCTGCACGAGGGGGAGCTGGTGCTGTCCGGCACGCCGGCCGAGGTGACCGCCACCCGGCCGTCCCGGATCCGGTTCACGCTCCCCGAGGGGGTGCTGCCGGCGCAACTCCCGCTGTCGCTGCGGGCGGCGGCCGAGGGGCGGCGGGTGGAGATCCGTACCGACCGGCTGCAGACCTCGCTGGGCGTGCTGCTGCGCTGGGCCGAGGAGGCGGGGGTGGAACTCCTGGGCCTGGACGCCCGGTCCGCCTCCCTGGAGGAGGCCTTCCTGGAGATCGCGGAGAGCCGGCGCGCCGGCTCGACCCGCTCCACCGGCTCCACCGGCCGTACCGACCACACCGACCACACCGACACGATGGCGAGTGCCCGATGAACACGCTGACCCTGAACCCCGGCCGGCTGTTCGCCCTCGGCCGCTCCGAACTGACCCTGCTGGTCCGCAACCGGGCCACGCTGTCCGTGGCCCTGATGATGCCGCTGGTGATGGTCTTCATCCTGCGGAACTCGCTCGGCGGGATCGATCTGCCGGACGGCACCTCCGCGATCGGCGCGGCCACCGTGACCGGCGGCATCGGCATGGTGCTGCTCCTGGTCGTCTACATGAGCCTGGTCTCGGCCTACGTGGCGCGGCGCGAGGAGCTGGTGCTCAAGCGGCTGCGCACCGGCGAGGCCGGGGACCTGGAGATCCTCGCCGGCGGTGCGCTGCCCGCCGCGGTGCTCGCCCTGGTCCAGGTGACGGTGCTGGCGGTGGCGGGTGCCGTCGCCCTGGACGCCGGCACCCCGGACAACCCGCTGCTGCTGGTGGCCGGAGTGCTCGCGGCGGTGCTGATGCTGGCCGGGATGTCCGCGGTGACCAGCTCCTTCACCCGCAACGTGGAGAGTGCGGGCATCACCACCCTGCCTCTGTTCCTGATCAGTTCGCTCGGGTCCGGCCTGTTCGTGCCGATGGACAACATGCCCGGGAAGCTGGCCTCGGTGTGCGAACTGCTGCCGCTGAGCGGGGTGATGACCCTGATCCGGTCCGGGTGGACGGGCACCGGGGAGGGCAGGGACCTGGTGACCGCGGCGGTCGTCACCCTGGCCTGGATGATGATCACCGTGTTTGCTGTCCAGCGGTGGTTCCGCTGGGAGCCGCGGCGCTAGAGCGCCGCGCAGATTGCCGGAATTCGGAACGGGGGGTGTCGGCCGGTGACCAGGCTGACCCGATGGTGGACCGGCCGCACCAGTGCGGCCAAGGTCGAGCTGTACACGCGGTGGTCCTTCCACAGCTTCGCGGTGATCGAGATCCTGGCCCTCTGCCTGGCCCTGCTGGCGGCCGCCGGCCGGCCGGGACCGCTCGACGTGACCCTGGCGCTGCTGGTCGCCGTGCACGCCGTGCTGTGCGGGGTGGTGTCGAAGCAGGGCCTGGACTGGGCGCTGGACCGGCGGGAGAGGCCGGTCCGGCCGGCCGTGGCACTGGCCGCGGTGACCTGCGCGGCCACCCTGCTGTTCCTCTTCCTCGACTCCGTGCGGGGCGAGGACGACCCGCAGATCGCGCCGACCGTGATCAGCGGCCTGGTGGTCTTCGGCATCGGCTCGCTGACCCTGGCGCTGCGGAACATGCGGCGGATGTTCTACGTGGTGCCCGCCGTGGCGGCGGCGGTCGGTCTGGCGGCGTTCGCGCTCGTCGGGGACCCCGGGTACGCCCTCGGCTACGTCGTCGGGCTGCTGATCGGCGGTATGAGCATCAGCTTCACCTGCGGGTTCTCCTGCTGGCTGCTGAAGACCGTCTGGGAGCTGGAACGGTCCCGGGAGTTGAAGGCGCGGCTGGCGGTGGCCGAGGAGCGGCTGCGGTTCGGCCGGGACCTGCACGACGTGATGGGCCGCAACCTGGCGGTGATCGCGCTCAAGAGCGAGCTGGCGGTGCAGCTGGCCCGGCGCGGCCGGCCGGAGGCCGTGGACCAGATGGTCGAGGTCCAGCGGATCGCGCAGGAGTCCCAGCGCGAGGTGCGCGACGTGGTCCGCGGCTACCGGGAGGCGGATCTCGCCGTGGAACTGGAGGGCGCCCGCGGGGTGCTGGCCGCGGCCGGCATCGACTGCCGGGTGGAACTGTCGGACCGGCGGACGCTGCCCACTCCGGTGCAGTCGGTGCTGGGCTGGGTGGTCCGGGAGGCCGCCACCAACGTGCTGCGGCACGGGGACGCCCGCAGCTGCCTGATCCGGCTGGCCGGGGAACGGAAGGGCCAGCTGGTGCTGGTCGTCGAGAACGACGGCGCCCCGGCGGCGCCGTCCGGGCGGCCCGGTTCGGGCCTCGCGGGCCTGCGGGAGCGGCTCGCCGTGCTGGACGCCACGCTGGAGGCCGGGACGGTCGCGGGGGGCCGGTTCCGGCTGACGGCGCGGGTGCCGGCGGATGCGCTGCGGGCGGACCGGCCCGGACCGTCCACCGGGGGCGACGACATCACCGACATCGCCGGGACCGCTGAGACCGCCGTGACCACCGAGGCCGGCGGCATGACCGAGATCGCTGGGATTCCCGGACGGGGGGTGCGGGCATGAGCCCCGTACGCGTACTGCTGGCCGACGACGAGCACCTGATACGCGGGGCGGTCGCGGCGCTGCTGGCACTGGAGGACGACCTGCTGGTCGTCGCCGAGGCCGCGTCCGGGCCCGAGGCCCTGGCGATGGCCCGGGCCCACGAGCCGGACGTCGCGGTCCTGGACATGCAGATGCCGGGAGCGGACGGTGTGAGTGTCGCCACAGCACTGCGGGCCGAACTCCCTGACTGCAAGACCATGATCGTGACCAGCCACGGCCGGCCCGGGCATCTGAAACGGGCCCTGTCGGCCGGGGTGCGCGCCTTCGCTCCGAAGACCGTTTCGGCGCAGAAGCTGGCCGAGATCATCCGGACCGTGCACGGCGGAGGCCGTTACGTGGACCCGGAGTTGGCGGCCGACGCGATCAGCGCCGGGGATTCCCCGCTGACCCCGCGCGAGGCCGAGGTCCTGGAACTCGCCGCGGACGGAGCGCCGATCGCGGAGATCGCCGAACGGGCCGCGCTGTCCCAGGGAACGGTGCGGAACTACCTCTCGGCGGCGGCCGCGAAGCTCGGCGCGGAAAACCGGCACACGGCAGTGCGTCTCGCACGCGAGCGGGGTTGGGTATAGTGGGTCTCGCGCTACGGCGCCTGCGGACGTGGCTCAGTTGGTAGAGCATCACCTTGCCAAGGTGAGGGTCGCGAGTTCGAATCTCGTCGTCCGCTCAGAAGGAAGGCCCCGGTCATCATGACCGGGGCCTTCCGCGTTCCCCGGCTCCTCTGCGCATGGGCTCCGTTGTCCGGCGGACCCTGGGTCCGCCGGACAACGGCTGCCGCCGGCCCCCTAGGCCCAGGTCTGGCCGGTGAGGCGCTCGTAGGCCTCGATGTACTTGGCGCGGGTCGCGTCGACGACCTGCTGGGGCAGTGCCGGGGGCGGGGTCTCGCTCTTCCGGTCCCAGCCGGAGGCCGGAGAGGTCAGCCAGTCGCGGACGAACTGCTTGTCGTACGACGGCTGGGCGCGGCCCGGCACCCACGCGTCGGCCGGCCAGAAACGGGAGGAGTCCGGGGTGAGCACCTCGTCGGCGATCACCAGCTCCTCGCCGGCGAAGCCGAACTCGAACTTGGTGTCCGCCAGGATGACCCCGCGCTCGCGGGCGATGTCCCGGCCGCGGCCGTAGACGGCGAGGGTGGTCTGACGCAGCAGGGCGGCGGTCTCGGCGCCGACCTGGCGGGCGACCTCCTCGTAGGAGACGTTCACGTCGTGCTCGCCGACCTCGGCCTTGGCGGCCGGGGTGAAGATCGGCGCGGGCAGCTCGGAGCCGTCCACCAGGCCCTCGGGCAGGGCGAGTCCGCAGACCGTGCGGGTCTGCTCGTACTCGGCGAGGCCGGAACCGGTGAGGTAGCCGCGGGCCACGCACTCCACGGGGACCATGTCGAGGTTCCGGCAGACCAGCGTGCGGCCGGCCCAGTCGGCGGGAGCGCCGGCCGGGACGTCGGTGCCGATGACGTGGTTGGGGACGAGGTCCGCGAGCTGGTCGAACCACCACAGGGAGAGCTGGGTCAGGACGCGGCCCTTGTCGGGGATCCCGTTCGGGAGGACCCAGTCGTAGGCGGAGATGCGGTCGCTGGCGACCATGACGAGGTTCCCGTCCTCGTCGCGGTAGAGGTCGCGGACCTTGCCGGTGTGGAGGTGGATGAGGCCCGGAACCTGAACCGGCTCGGGCTTTTCTACGAATCCGGACACGAGGTCTCCCTGTGGTTCTGTATGAGCACACCGATTCTCCCGCACGTGCTCGGCGGCTCCTGTCACGGGGTCTCGCGTCCGGCCCGCCGAGCCCGGCCGGCGCGTCCGGTCAGTCCCGCTTGCAGATCCGGTCGAGGAGGTTGGCGGTGGCCCGCCGGATCCGTTCGTCGACGTGGCCGGGGCGGTCCAGCGCGGGGGACCAGGCGAAGGTGCCGGAGGCGAAGACCAGGGCGCCGCTGGGGGCCCGGTACAGGGAGGTCTCCTGGTGCCTGCGGTGGCCCGCGCCGTCCTGGTACGGGGAGTGCGCGAGGAGGATCCGTTCCTGGTGCACGGGCAGCTGGGTGCGCGGGAAGTAGCGGTCGGCCTCGCCCGCGACCAGGCCGTCGAGCTCGTCGTTCTCGACCGCTCCGGTGGCGTCCCACAGCCAGTGGCCGGCGTTGCGCACGATCAGGGGGGCGGGCTCGGGGACCCGGCCGGCGTACTGGATGCCGAGCAGCTGCTGCTCGGGACGGTCCACCTCGCGCCACAGGGCGCTGCGGCCGGGCCCGCGGCGTTTTCGGCAGGTGAGCAGCCGGTCCGGCACCCCGGAGGGGGACGGGCTGAGCTCCACCTGCCAGTACATGGTGTTGGCGGAGAGGAAGACCAGCGAGGTGCCGTGGTCGCGGGCCCGTTCGGCGGTGCGGCGCATGGGCACCGACCAGTACTCGTCGTGGCCGGGGAAGACCAGCCCGCGGTAGCGGGTGGGGTCGACCCGGCCGGCGTGCAGGTCGCGGGTGTCGGCGTAGGCGAGGTCGTAGCCGTACCGCTCGGCCCAGCGGATGAAGTCGTAGGCGTGGCCGACGTGCAGGGGCAGGCCGGCTCCGGCGTAGGGGCGGTCGAAGGAGACGGTGATGGCCGCGTCCTCCTCGCCGAGCAGCCGGCCCTCCTCGTCCCAGGCGTGGTAGAGGCTGGCGCCGGTGCGGCCGTCCTCGGGATAGAGGTTGTACGCCTGCCAGGTGACGTCCGGGAGCAGCAGCAGGAGGTCGGCGGGGTGGTCGTCCCGGACCGTGAAGGGGATGTGCGAGCGGTAGCCGTCGGCGGTGGTGAGCACGGCCACGTACGCGCCGACGTTCCAGTAGGAGGGCACCTGGAGCCGCCAGGAGAGCCACCAGTGGTGGCAGGAGACTGTGCGGTCGGCGGTGAGCGGGGCGGGCTGGACGATGCCGGACAGGCGGGGGCTGGAGTGGACCTTGGAGGCGCCGTCGCCGCCGTAGTGCCCGATCCGGTAGATGTCGACCGAGAACTCCTGGGGCGGGTCCACGGTGATGTGGAAGTCGATGGCCTCGCCGGGGGTGACCGCGCCGGTGGAGGCGAAGCCCTTGATCTGGCGGTGCACGTCGTCCGCGGTGCGGGGGCCGCCGGCGGGCCGGGGGCGGTCGTCCCCGGCGGCGCGGGGCGAGGGCAGGTCGACGTACCAGGGCACGACCTGGCCGGTGTCGTCGAAGTACAGCTCGCTGCCCCGGAACCACGGAAGCGGTCCCTGCCCGAAGGGATCGGTCACCGCGTGCGCGAGCGCACCCGACTCCCACCGCCGGATCTGGTCCGCACCCATTCCGCTCCCCTCCCTCGCTCCCCCGAACGCGTGGACGTACGTCGTCGCGGTGTTGCCCGCGACCGGTCCCAGCACATCACATAACGCACGCACTCCGTCACCGTTCGTCGCGAATTGACGGTAACGGACTGGCAAGGTCCGGTCAGGGCCGTGCCCTCCGCCCGCCGCGCGGCGGGGTTCAGACCAGGCGGACCGGCTTCTCCGGGCGGACGCCGATCTCGGCGAGCCAGTCCCGGAGGGGGCCGGCGTCGCCGTCCTCGACCAGGGACAGGACCCGGGGGGCCAGGTCGGCCCGGCGTTCGCCGCCGACCAGCAGGACCGGGCCGTCGAGCCAGTCCAGGCCCGGGGCGGCTCCGGCGGAGTCCACCGCGGCGCAGCACACCATGGCCGTGACGTGGTCGGCCAGCAGGTCCCGGCCCGTACGGGGCGGCTGCAGCGGGAACAGCGGCACCGCGTCCGCGCCCCGCGCCTTGGCCGCCTGCGCCCCGGCGACCCGCTCCTCGCGGGCCACGTCGCCGCTGAGCCGCCCGGCCAGGGTCTCGCCGGCCGTGCCGCAGGCGTCGGCGAGGTGGGCCAGTACGCGCTCCAGGGTGGGACCGGCGAAGACGTCCCCACGGCCGGCCGGTGCCGCCGGCGCGGCCGGAGCGGCCTGAGCGGCCGCCGGTGCGGCGGGGGCGGCGACCCCGGAGGGCGCCGCGACGGCGTCCAGGGCGGCGTGCAGACGCGCCGCCTCCATGCGCCACTTCCGGTCCACGACCTCCTCCGGATAGGCGGCCCAGTCCACCGGGGACCAGTCCGGGCCCGGTTCGGCCGGACCGCCGTGGAACAGCCGGGCCGCCAGCAGCGAGGCCGCCTCGTCGATGAGGCCGGGCTGCTCCAGGAGGTCACAGGCCGGCCGCTCGCCCAGCCGGGAGGTGAACCCCTCGGCGAGCCGGTCGCGGCGGGACAGCTCGGTCAGTGCCGAGACCACGCCCGCGTCCAGGTGGGCGGGCCAGCGGCCCATCCGCCAGGCCGGCAGCGCGACCCGGGTGAGCAGCCGGTCCCAGCCCGCGTAGGCGAGGCCGACCTGCTCCTGGGCGACGATCCGCAGCCCGTAGTCCACCCGCTGGGCCCGTTCCGAAGCGGCCGAGGCCACCCCGCGCTCCATCTCGGTCGCGTCCTCGCGGCACAGCCGCAGCAGCAGCCGGGCCGCCCGGGCGATCCAGCCCAGGCCCGGCCTGTTGCCCACGTCCACCGCCGCGTCCAGCCCGCGCACGAACCGCCGGGCTTCCGCTATGTCGGGCATCGCCGAGGGGCCCGTACCGGCGACCACCGGGGCCAGCACCGCGCGCAGCTCGCCGACCCGCATCCACCACAGGAACGGGGAGCCGATGACCAGCACCGGGGCGGCCTCCGGGACGTCCGGGGATATGCCCTGGCGCCGGTGGGCGGCGTGCGTGCGGTCCTCCAGCCAGCTGTCGCAGTCCGGCGTCAGCGCTATGGCGGACGGCGCCGGCACGTCCAGCCGGTCGGCCAGGTCCCGCACCAGCCGGTACAGATCGGGGGCGGCCGACTCCGCGAGGGGCACCGTCGGTGTGACGGCCGGGCTCGCCCGGTGCACCACGGCGGCGAAGACCCCGGCGGCCAGCAGCACCAGCGCGGCGACCGCGCACACGACGAGGGTCACGGCGGGCCAGGGGTCCCCGGACAGTCGGCCCGTCATCAGGGCTGCCACCAGCACCACCGCGAGGGCGGCGGGGAGCAGTACGACGGCCAGTGCCCTGCTGCGCACCCGCAGCACGGCAAGGGCCCGGTGACGCGCGGACAGCGCGCCGACCTCCACGATCGACTCCATGGTCGAACCGGTTCCGGACACGGCCGGACCTCACCCCCTCTGCCCTGCGGCGGCTTTGCTCACTCCCCCACTGTGACACTCGCCACTGACATCGCAATGCCGGTGGTCCATGTGCCGGAACTCGCACCGGGCCACCGTTGGAACGCTTGCGCCGCACCCTAGTTGGGGCGGGGAGAGGCGTCAGGCGAAGCGCACATCGATCACCCGATGGAATGGCTTTGGGTAAAGCTGGGTGCGTTCGAAGGCGGCCGGATGCACTCGCACGCGAACGCGCGCGGCGGGCCCGGGCGCGTCCACCGCGCCCGGGCCCGCCGCCCGTGCTCCTCGCCGTGTTGCGGCCGGTCAGCGGCCTTCGGCCGCCTTGGCCGCGATGTCCGTGCGGTGCTGCGATCCGTCCAGCCGGATCCGCGCCACGGCCTTATACGCCCGCTCGCGCGCCTGCGCCAGATCGGAACCGGTCGCGGTGACGGAGAGGACCCGTCCGCCCGCACTGAGGACGGCGTCGCCCTCCCGGCGGGTGCCGGCGTGCAGGACGTACGCCTCCGGCGCGTCCTGCGCGGCGACCTCGTCCAGCCCCTCGATGGGGTCGCCGGTGCGCGGGGTGCCCGGGTAGTTGTGCGAGGCCACCACGACGGTGACGGCCGCGTCCTCGCGCCAGTTCAGCGGGGGCTCGGCGTCCAGGGTGCCGTTGGCGGCGTTCAGCAGGACGCTCGCGAGCGGGGTCCGCAGCCGGGCCAGCACCACCTGGGTCTCGGGGTCACCGAAGCGGGCATTGAACTCGATCACGCGGACGCCGCGGGAGGTGATCGCGAGGCCGGCGTAGAGCAGACCGGAGAACGGGGTGCCGCGGTGGCGCAGTTCGTCGACGGTCGGCTGGAGAACGGTCTCCAGCACCTCCCCGACCAGCTTGGGGTCGGCCCAGGGCAGCGGCGAGTACGCGCCCATGCCGCCGGTGTTGGGGCCCTGGTCGCCGTCGAGGGCCCGCTTGAAGTCCTGGGCGGGCTGCAGCGGCAGCACGGTGACCCCGTCGGTGATCGCGAAGAGGGAGACCTCGGGGCCGTCCAGGTACTCCTCGATGACCACGCGGTCGCAGGCCAGGGCGTGCTCGCGGGCCGCGTCGCGGTCCTCGGTGACGACGACGCCCTTGCCCGCGGCGAGGCCGTCGTCCTTGACCACGTACGGGGCGCCGAAGGCGTCGAGGGCGTCGTCGATCTCCTGCGGCGTGGTGCAGACGTAGGAGCGGGCGGTGGGCACGCCGGCCGCCGCCATCACGTCCTTGGCGAACGCCTTGGAGCCTTCCAGCTGCGCGGCCTCGCCGGACGGGCCGAAGACCGGGATGCCGGCCGCGCGGACGGCGTCGGCCACACCGGCGACCAGCGGGGCCTCCGGACCCACGACGACCAGGCCGGCGCCGAGTGCGGCGGCGAGCCCGGCGACCGCGGCGCCGTCGAGGGGGTCGACGTCACGCAGCTCGGCCACATCCGCGATTCCCGCATTACCGGGGGCGCAGTACAGCGCGGTGACGTCGGGATCGAGGGACAGAGAGCGGCACAGGGCGTGTTCGCGGGCGCCGCCGCCGATGACGAGGACCTTCACGGGGTGCAGCCTAGCCCGCGCGCCCGACGGGCCCTCGTGCGGCCACCCAATTCCGCGGCCCTATTCGTTCGTATATTCCTCCACCACGGTGGCGCCGAGCTCGCGCACGATCAGGTCGTGCCCGCTCAGCGCGCTCTCCACGAGGTCCGGGTCGTCGTCCTCCGGAACGTCGTCCTCGGGCGCGACCGGCGGCGGTACGTCGTGCACGGGCGCCGGAGGCGGTACGGGGGTCTGCGACGGCCCGGCCGGGGCCCCGGACGCCCGGGCCTGCGGTGCCGGGGCGGCGGCGGGCGGGGTGTAGGCGGCCGTGGGCGCCGCCGCGTAGGAGGACGTGGCGGCCGGGGCGGGCGGGCCGCCGCCGCCGACCACGGCGTCGATCTTCCAGTTCACCTGGAACTGCTCGGCCAGCACCGCCTTGAGGACGTCCTCGCTGCCGCTGCTGGAGAAGTTGTCCCGGGCGCCCGGGTTGGGGAAGCCGAGCTGGAGGGTGGTCCCGTCGAAGCCGGTGACCTGGGCGTTCTGGCTGAGCAGGATCCAGGTGAACCGCCGCCGGTTCTTGACCGCCTCCAGGATGCCCGGCCACATGGCCTGCACCTGTCCGGCCCCGGCGGCCATGCCGGGGGAGGCGGCGGCCGGCTGCGCCGCGGCGGCCGGAGCCGCCTGGGGTGCGGGGGCGGGCGGGGTCGCGGGGGCGGCCGCGGGCACTCCGCCGCCGGGCCGGGCGGCGCCTGGCCACGCACCGGCCTGGCCGCCGGCGGCCCCGCCGCCGGGCTGGGCGGCGCCCGGCCAGGCACCCGGCTGGGCCGGGGCGGGCCGGTCGGGCTGGGCCGGGGCGGGCGCGGCCGCCGGGGCGCCGGATCCCGGCTGGGCCGCGCCCGGCCAGGCGCCGGGCGCCGGAGCGGCGGCCTGAGCAGCCTCCGGGGCGGCCGGGACGGCTTGGGCGGCCTGTGCGGCTACGGGCGAGGGGGCCTCCGGCGCGGCGGCCGGGACTGGGGCAGGGACGGGGGCAGGGACGGCGGCCGGGACGGATGCCCCGGGGACCGGCCCGGCCGGCGCCGCCTGGCCACCGCCGCGCACCGCGGCACGGGCCGCAGCCGCGCCGCCGCCCGGCGGCACCGGCGCGCCGGCCGGCGCCATCCCGTGCGCCTCGGGCCCGGGCACGTACCCCATGGCCGGAGCGCCCGTGGGCGCTGCGGACAGCATGGCGCCGGCGCCCCGCTCCAGCCGGTCCAGCCGGGCCTGGAAGGAGCGCTCGTCACCGAAGGCCGCGGGCAGCAGCACCCGCGCGCAGATCAGCTCCAGCTGCAGCCGGGGCGAGGTCGCCCCGCGCATCTCGGTCAGACCCGTGTTGACCAGGTCGGCCGCGCGGGAGAGCTCGGCGGCGCCGAAGACCTGGGCCTGCGCCTGCATCCGCTCGACCACGTCGGCGGGGGCGTCGATCAGGCCCTTCTCCCCGGCGTCGGGCACCGCCGCCAGGATCACCAGGTCGCGCAGCCGCTCCAGCAGGTCCGCGACGAACCGGCGCGGGTCGTTGCCGCCCTCGACCACCCGGTCGACCACCTCGAAGGCTGCCGCGCCGTCCCCGGCCGCGAACGCGTCGACCACCGAGTCGAGCAGCGAGCCGTCCGTGTAGCCGAGGAGGGACGTCGCCATGGCGTACGTCACACCCTCCTCGCCCGCGCCGGCCAGCAGCTGGTCCATCACGGACATCGAGTCACGCACCGACCCGGCACCGGCCCGCACCACCAGCGGCAGCACGCCGTCCTCGACCGGGATGCCCTCCCGGCCGCAGACCTCGCCCAGGTACTCACGGAGCGTGCCGGGCGGGACCAGCCGGAAGGGGTAGTGGTGCGTCCGGGACCGGATGGTCCCGATGACCTTCTCCGGCTCCGTGGTCGCGAAGATGAACTTGAGGTGCTCCGGCGGCTCCTCGACCACCTTCAGCAGGGCGTTGAAGCCCGCCGAGGTGACCATGTGGGCCTCGTCGATGATGTAGATCTTGTAGCGGCTGCTCGCCGGCCCGAAGAAGGCCTTCTCCCGCAGGTCACGGGCGTCGTCCACACCACCGTGCGAGGCGGCGTCGATCTCGATGACGTCGATGGAACCCGGCCCGTTGCGCGCGAGGTCACGGCAGGACTGGCACTCCCCGCAGGGTGTCGGAGTGGGACCCTGCTCACAGTTCAGGCAGCGGGCCAGGATGCGCGCGCTGGTCGTCTTGCCACAGCCGCGGGGCCCGCTGAACAGGTACGCGTGATTGACCCGGTTGTTCCGCAGGGCCTGCATCAGCGGGGCAGTGACATGCTCCTGCCCGATGACCTCGGCGAACGACTCGGGGCGATAGCGGCGGTACAGCGCAAGGGACGACACGCTTACGAGGTTATCCGGGCCCGCCGACAACGGGCGGCCACCGGCCCGTCCGGGAACGCAAGCGCCCCCCACGCACCCGCCAGAGCCCACTTACCCTTGCTGCCTTCCGGCCCTGGGGGAGTTGGGTGAGATAGCGCCACGTGAGGGGCTGGCCCCAGCGTAGCGGATGGACGGCCGTCGAATCGACTCCGCTCCCCGACCGGATCCGCTCCCGCGGATCACGTTCGCTAGCACCCCTCAACGTCTTGTATTGTTTGCGGCGGAGGATTCGCCTAGAGGCCTAGGGCGCACGCTTGGAAAGCGTGTTGGGGGCAACCCCTCACGAGTTCGAATCTCGTATCCTCCGCCAGCTCAGAGGGCCGGACCGCATCAGCGGACCGGCCCTCTGGCGTTTCTCCGGGGCCGGACTCCAGTGGTCCTGCTCCTCTCCCCTCCTGCGGTGCTGCTCCTCTCCCCGAGCCCCCGCGAGGCACCGGCGGGACAATCGGACCCACGGGGCCGAGCCCGGAGGTCGCCATGTGTCCTCAGTCACCGCCGCAGTGGGGGCCCGTCCCACCGCGGCCGCCGGACGGTCGCAGCTGGTTCGCCCGGCACCCGCTGCTGACGGTGCTGCTCGCCGTCACCGCCACGCTCGCGGCCTTCGGGATCGCCGGATCACTGACCGGCGGACAGCCGAGGCCGACGGTCCCGCCCGGCAGGGCGGTCGCGGACTCCGGACATCTCCCCGGACTGGGCGAGCCGGCCCGGGACGGGAAGTTCGAGTTCACGGTCACCAGGCTCCGTCCCGGGGTCAGCAACATCGGGGGTCAGTACGGCCGGGATGCGCAAGGCCAGTTCTTCCTGGTCCACATGACCGTGAGGAACATCGGGGACAGGGCTCAGACCTTCGACGGCTCCGACCAGAAGCTCATCGACCGCAACGGCAGCGAGTACAGCGCGGACACCGCCGCGGCGCTGTACCTCGACAAGAGCGAGTCGTTCCTCAACCGGATCAACCCCGGCAACACGGTCGACGGCATCGTCGTCTTCGACGTCCCGAGGACTGCGTCCCCCGTGCGGATCGAGCTGCACGACTCGTTGTTCAGCGGCGGCACCACGATCGATCTGACCGTCCGGCGTTGATCCCCGCCTTGCCGGGAAGCCGTACACGCTGCTGCAGAGCCGATCGGAGGACAAGCCGTGTGGCCGGTGGCGTACGCCTCACCGGCCCCCTAGCGTGGGCGCGGCGCGGGAGGACCGGGGGGACCGGGCACACCACACCCCTCGAAGAACGGCACGCTCATGGCAGACAAGCCCTCGATCGTCCTGGTCCACGGTTTCTGGGGCGGAGCCGCCCACTGGTCCAACGTCATCGTCGAGCTGAACAAGCGCGGCTTCGGCCGGCTGCACGCGGTGGAGAACCCGCTGACCTCGCTCGCCGACGACGCCGAGCGCACGCGCAAGATGGTCCGGCAGATCGACGGCCCGGTCCTGCTCGTCGGCCACTCCTACGGCGGCGCGGTGATCACCGAGGCCGGCGACCTGCCCAACGTGGCCGGGCTGGTCTACATCGCCGCGTTCGCCCCGGACGCGGGCGAGAGCCCCGGCGCGATCAGCCAGGAGATGCCGCCCGCGGCCTTCGAGAACATCGCCCCGGACTCCGACGGCTACCTGTGGATCAGGCAGGACAAGTTCCACGAGAGCTTCTGCCAGGACCTGTCCGCCGACGAGGCCCTGGTGATGGCCGTCACCCAGAAGGCACCGCTCGGCTCGACCTTCGGGGACAACGTGACCGCACCGGCCTGGAAGAAGAAGCCGTGCTGGTACCAGGTCTCCACCCAGGACCGGATGATCCACCCCGACAACGAACGCCGCATGGCGCAGCGGATGACCCCCCGCGCGATCGTCGAACTCGACGCGAGCCACGCCTCCCTGGCCTCCCTGCCCGGCCCGGTCGTCGACCTGATCGAGAAGGCCGCCGGCGAACTCCAGGGCTGAGCCCCTCCCGACCGCACGGGGAGGCCCGGACCACGTGGGCGGTCCGGGCCTCCGTCGTCCTCCGGGCGGGCTACGGGGCGATCGTGATGCGGAGGGCGTTCGCGGCCGTGTCCAGGGCGGAGCGGACTGCGGCGGGGTCGGGGGCCGTGGCGATGACGTGGCCCAGGCGGTCGTAGGCGTTCTGGGCGGGGCGGACCGTGGCGCCTTCCCGGGTGGAGAGCGTCAGGGAGGCCACGCCGTCGACCCCGCGGGCGGCGTCGGCGCCCTCCACGGACCGGACCGTGCCCGGGCGGTCCGCGAGCAGGAAGCGGATGCCCGCGGACGCGGCGCGGGACGGGGTGAGGTCGACCGGCATGCCAGTGGCCGCCCGGACCTGCTGTTCGAGCAGATCGATGCCGGTGGCGTGGCGGACCGCCTCCGGGATCATGCCGCCGGCCAGCCGCGGGTTGATCTCGATCACCGCGGCGCCGCGCGGTGTCAGCTTGACCTCCGTGTGCGTCGCGCCGAGTTCCCACCCGATGGCCTTGAGCGCCGCGCCGACCGCCTCCGCGATCTCGGCGGCCGCAGCCGGGAGCAGGGGGGCGGGGAAGAGGTGGCCGGTCTCCACGAACCACGGGCCGGAGGTGACCTCCTTCGCGGTGATCCCGACGCAGGTGGCGACGCCGTCGTGGGAGAACGTCTCCACGCTGTACTCGGGTCCGTCCAGGTACTCCTCGACGAGGACGGTGCCCGCGGTGGGCAGGCCGCGCGCGTTCGTCCGCACCGCGAGGATCCGTTCCGCGTGCGCCGCGACCTCCTCGGCGGTGGAGCAGAGCAGCACCGCGTTCGAGCCCGAGTCGTCGGCCGGCTTCACCACGCACGGCAGGCCCGTCTCACGGACCGCCGCGGCCGCCTCCGCCGGGTCCGTGAGGACCGCGAACCGCGGCTGGCCGACGCCCGCGTCCCGCAGCACCCGCCGGGTGACCGCCTTGTCGCGGCAGGCGGCCACGGCCTCCGCCGGGTTGCCGGGCAGGTCCAGCCAGTCGGCCAGCCCGGCCACCACCGGCACGTAGAAGTCGCTGGTCGTGGTGACCCCGGCCAGCTCCTGGCGCGGGAGCCCCTGCTGGATGACATCCCGCAGCGCGGCGACGGAGTTGGTGTCGCAGACCAGGACCTCGCAGCCGGTCCCGGCGAGGCCGGCGTACCGCTCCGGGCTGCCGGTCAGCAGGACCGGGGTCAGCCCGAGCTCCCGCGCCGTACGCAGCGCGATCATGCCGGTGCCGGTGGTGTTGGACTCGACGAAGAGAAGCCGGCGGGGCCGGTCCGCCGGGCGGGTCAGCGCGGCGCGGGACCACCGCGTCACCGGGGTGCCGTACGCCACCTCCGCGGGCCGCGCGGCCCTCGGGAGGTCGGCCACGCGGTGCGCGGCCCAGTAGTCCTCGCTGTACACGCTCTCCGCGTAGCGGTCCCCGCGGTCGGGGAGGATGCCGACGATCCGGCTGCCCGGTTCGGCCCGGGCGGCGACGTCGGCGAGCACCCGGTAGACGGAGCCGGAGGTGTTGCCCGCGAAGATCTGCTGCTCAGCGGCCAGGTCCCGGGTCGCGGCGAAGGCCTCGTGGTCGTTGAGCCAGTGCACCTCGTCGATGACCCCGCGGTCCAGGTTGTGCGGCGAGAGGCTGTTGCCGAGGCCGCCCTGCAGGCGGCGGGGCATGTCCGGCTGGTCGAACAGGGCGCTGCCGACGCAGTCCACGCCCACCGACCGCAGGCCCGGCAGGTGCCTCCGCAGGGCCCGGGTGCTGCCGGACAGGGAGCCGCCGCTGCCCACCGCCCCCACCAGGACGTCCACGGTGCCCAGGTCGCGGATCAGCTCCGCGGCGAGCGCCCGGTAGGCGCGCGGGTTGTCGGGGTTGGTGTACTGGCGCGGCCAGAAGGCCCCCGGCATCTCGCGTATCAGCTCGTCGAGCCGTTCCAGGCGGGCGGCCTGCCAGCCGCCCCGGGCGGGCATCTCGCGGACCACGTGCACCTCGGCGCCCAGCGAGGTCAGCTTCGCCATGGTGATGGGGTCGATCCGCGGGTCGGTCACGATGTGCACGGGGTGCCCGAGGGACCTGCCGACCAGGGCCACGCCGCAGGCCATCGTCCCGGAGGAGCTCTCCACGATCGGGGCCCCGGGTAACAGGACCCCGATGCGGCGCGCCTCCTCGATGGCGCTCTTGGCCACCCGGTCCTTCATTCCGAAGGGGTTGGCCAGCTCCAGCTTGGCGTACACCTCGGTGCCGGCCGGCGCGTCCAGGCGCAGCCTGACCAGCGGAGTACGGCCGACCATGTCGTTGACGGTGTGGAAGAGCATCGTCACTCCTCAGGCGGTGGTGGCCGGGGCGTACCCGGGGGCGAACGGGCGGAACGGCCGGAGCGGCCGGAGGTCCCCGGCGGAGCCCGCACCCTCGGGGGACCGCAGGCCGCCGTACGACCAGTCGTCGCGGTGGCCGAGCGAGCGGTAGACCATCGTGGTGCCCGGCAGCGAGGCGCACGCGCCGAGCGCCAGGTCGGCCTTGAGCGCGGTGTCGGGGTCGTCGTGGGGCAGCAGGATGCCGAGCATGGTGCCGCTGTGGGCGCAGGCGATGCCCAGCCCGTCGATGTCCCGGCAGATGCGCCGCAGCGCGGGCAGGGAGGGGCGCGGGTTGTGCCGGGCGTTCAGCTCGGCGCTGCGGGTGGCGACCCTGCCCAGGGAGTGCAGGTCGGAGTCGCGGATCGCTTCGCGCGCCTGGTCGAGCAGCCGCGCGTACTCGTGGGTCTCGGCCTCGGTGCGCGTCCCGGCGGCGTGGTTGTAGCTGATGGTGTCGACCGTTCCGCCCTCGTCGTACGCGATGACGGTCATGGCGGGGACGGTGCCCAGGCGTTCGCGGAGTCGGACCTCGCGGTGGCTGAACGCGACGATCTCGTCGTACATGACGCCATCGGTCGGCTCGATGTCCCGCAGCAGGTTCTCGATGTCGGCCGGGGTGAACCGGGTGCCGATGGCGTCGGCGACGGCCCGGGCGGTGGCCACGAGGTCCGCCGAGGAGCTGGCCATGCCCTTGCCCTCGGGCAGCTCGCTGCCGATGCGGAGCTGGCCGCCGCCGGGGCGGCCCGCGGCGCGGAGCGCGCGCTGGGCCAGCCGGGCGGCCTTGCGCTTGTGGGCGGGGGCCACCTGGACGGTGCCCGCGTCCGGCTCCCAGGCGAAGGTCGCCGTGGACCAGGCCGCGACCGGTGAGGTCACCATGAAGTGCTCGCCGGTGCCGGGGAGAACGCCCTGGAGGAGCTCTCCGAAGGTGCCGAAGGCCCTGCCGACTCCGGCACAGCCGCTGCGCGACGCACCTTCACCGCCGGTGGCCGGCGACTCCGTGTCCGTGGTGCCGGCCGGCCCGTCAAGATCCTGCGTGTACGGCTGCGCTGACATGCTCCCGCTCTCCTCCCTCTGCTGCTCCGCCGTGTCCTGCTGCTCCGCCGTGTCCTGCTGCTCCGCCGCGGGCGGCCCGGGTGCGGTCGGCCCACTCCCCGTCGAGCCGGCCGTATTCCTCCGCCTGGGCGCGCAGGACGGCCTCGACCGCCTCCGGCCGGGTCGATCCGTCGGACTCCGGGGCGGTCAGGGCGCGCCGTACGTCGAAGACGCCGGCCAGGACCGCTTCGGGTGCCGCCAGTTCGGAGCCGAGCTCCGCCGCCGCCCGCGCGAGCAGCGCCGGATCCGTGTCGGCGGGTGCGAGGCCGGCCTCCATCGCGGCGACGATGTACCGGCCCGCGATCACCTGGGCCCGGCGCCAGGGCACACCCTCGCGCAGGGTGAGGGCGTTGGCCAGGGCGAACCCGCCGAGGAACTCCCGCTCGCACGCCTCGGCCATGCGCCGGGTGTCGAACCGCACGTGGTCGAGGACCGTCGTGGCGAGCCGCAGCACGCTCTCGAAGGTGTCGAAGGCCTGGGAGAGCTGGGCTCCCGCCTCCTTGGAGACCTCGACCGAGTTGGAGAAGGCGGTGTTGCGCTGTCCGAGGACCGTGTCCAGGTGGGACGAGGCCAGGTGCGCGGACCGGCCGCGGATCCGTTCGAGCACGGGGAAGTTCTTCTTCTGGGGCATCGCCGAGGAGATCCCGGAGAGTTCGTCCGGCAGGTCGAGGTAGCCGTACGCGCTGCCGCCCCAGGCCATCAGGTCGGTGGTGAAGCGGCTGAGGGCCACGCCGAAGACGCCGAACTCGGCGGTGATCTCCAGGGTCCAGCCCCGGTACGCCACCGAGGTCAGGGCGAGCGGCTGCACCGCCCGGAAGCCGAGCAGGCGGGCCAGCCGGTCCCGGTCCCAGGGCAGTTCCTGGCCGGCCATGGCGCCCGCGCCGAGCGGGCAGGCGTCGATGCCGTCGTACGTGGCGAGCAGCCGCCGGGCGGTGTGGAGCACCTGCTCGGACAGGGCCGCGAGGTAGAAGCCGGGCGAGATGATCTGCGCGGCCTGCAGGTGCGTGTAGCCGGGCATGGGGTCGTCGGCGTACCGGCCGGCGAGGCGGTGCGCGGCACGTCCGAAGGCCAGCAGGACGGCCGCCGCGCCGGCCAGCCGACGCCGGCCGAACATCAGCTGGGCGCAGGCCTGGAGGTCGTTGCGGCTCCGGTCCACGTGCCAGGCCGGCACGGGGGCGGCGAGCCGTGTCTCGACGTGGCGCTCCAGGGCGAAGGCGATGTCCGACATGTTCGCCTGCCGTCCCGCCAGCAGCTCCTCGCGGGTCACCGAGCCGAGCAGCCCGTCGAGTTCGGCCGCCTGGCCGTCCGTGACGAGGCCCATCCGGAGGTACTCGGCGACCAGGGCCCGCTCGATGGCTATGTAGTGCGGGAGGAGGTGGTCCGCCTCGTGGCGGAACTGCGGGTCGAGGATCTCGTCCCGCAGCAGATCGCTCGGCCCGCTGCCGATGCGTCCGCTCAGCGGGAGCGCGGGGCTCCCGCCGGTGTCGGGGTCAGGGTGCACCTGGAATCCGTTTCTCTCGCGTGGACAGGACTGCGGTTCCGCCCCGCCTACGGCTCCGCCGGCACCGGGACGGGTGCGGCGGTGGCCAGGACCGGGGCGGCGGCCGGGGCCCCGTCCGGGGTGGGGGCCGGCGCCGGTGCGCGGGCCGGGGCGGGCTCGTCCGCGGCCGCGGGCTTGTCTGCTCCGGCGGGCTTGCCGGCTCCGGCGCACGTGTCGGCTCCGGCGGGCTTGTCCGCGCCCCAGATCCGGGGCGAGTTGCTGATCGCCGCGGTGGCCGCGAGGCCGGCCAGCAGCACGCCGCCGACGAGCGACCACGACGGGACCGGGCCGAGGGCCTGGACCAGCGGCAGGAAGACCAGCGGTGCGATCACCACGCCCAGGTTGAAGTGCGCCGTGTAGAAGCCCATGTTGCGGGCCTTGAGCCGGCCCGGGCTGATGGCGCTGATGTGGTCGGGCATCACCGGATAGACGATCATCTCGCCGAGCGTCCACACGGCGGTGGCCAGGAGCAGCAGCCAGGTCGCGTACGTCCCGAATCCCATCAGGACGAAGCCGAGGACGGCACAGGCGTAGCCGATGAGCAGGCTGGTGCGGCGGGTGATGCCGAGCATCGCGTGGTTGAGGGCGATCTCGCAGGTGATCACCATGAAGCCGTTCACCGCGAAGATCGCGCTGACCCAGCCGGCCGGCCGGTCCAGCGTGTGGATCACGTACACGCTGGCCACGGTGGAGGGCAGGGCGTAGGCGAGGTGGATCGGGGTGGTGACGGCGAGGAAGCTCCAGAAGCGCGCCTCCGGCCGGCCCGGTGCGCCCTCCTCTCCGGCGGCCTCCCCGGCATCGGTGTCGTCCTGCGCCCGGCCCGCGGCGATGGGGACACGCGCCAGGATGAACGCCGAGGCGAGGTAGCCGACGGCGGTGCCCCAGGGCAGCAGGGCGGGGCTGATCTCGAACAGGATCGCGGCGAGCAGCGGGCCGATGCCCATGCCCAGGTTGATGGCGAGGCGGACCGCCGAGAAGGCGAACCGCCGCTGCTCCTCGGGCATCACGCGGGCCGTGAGCGTGTACGCGATGGGGTTGACCAGCTCGTAGCAGAAGCCCCAGAGCGCGGTCAGCGGCACGAGCAGCCACAGGGGGGTGGTGAACGCGATGACCACGACGATCGCGGCCACGCCGGCCAGGCCGGCGACGGCGAGGCGCTGTTCGCCGAACCGGCCGGCGAGGGCTCCGCTGGCGACACCCGCGAGGAGTGCGCCGACGCCGAACGTGCCGACGATCAGGCCGATCAACTCGGTGCTCAGGCCGTGCCGTTCGCTCGCGAGGTAGACCGCGTAGAAGGGGTAGAGCACGACGGCGCTGCGCGACAGGGCCACCGTCGCGAGCAGGCCGGCGATCGGCCGCAGTCCGGCGATGTTCGCCCGTAACCCGGGTTTGTGGGCGGGGAGTCGTCCTGTCCCGGACATCACACGACTCCGCAGGCGACCCGGGGGCCGCCGGACGCCCGCCCGCCCGCGGCGGCCGCAACCCCGTCCGGGGCGGCGGTGGTTGAGCCCAGGGGCCGGACCTCGAAGAGCGATTCGCGGACGGACTCGATGAAGCGGTAGTCGGCGTCGACGGTGGCCTGGTCCGGGGCGGTCAGGAAGACCCGCAGCGGGCTGGTGAGCAGGTCGTGGGTGGGCACGATGACGTCACCGGCCTTGCGCTTGACCATGAGGTCCACCACCGAGGGGAGGGCGCGGATCTCCGCGACCAGCTTCTCGTTGACCGAGATCACCTCGCCCGCGAGCTCGGTCGGCGCGTTGTAGACGACCGCGGGCTGGCGCTTGGTGTACACGCCGTCGCCGTAGCCGGCGAGGAAGCGCTCGGGGCGGGCGTACGCCAGGGCCGTGAGGTCGGCGCTGTTCGCGCCGATGGCCCGGTCGTGGAAGGCGGGGTGCAGGTGGCCGTTGACCCGGGCGCCGACCTCCACGAGGGCGGGGCCGTCCTCGGTGATGATCACCTCGGAGTGGGCGGGGCCGTTGTGGATGCGCAGGGCGTCGAGCACGGAGCGGATGTAGTCCATCAGCACGACCGCCGCCGGGTCGTCCGGCGCCAGCAGGATGTCGCGGTTGTAGATCGGCTTGCCGTTGGCGAGCAGCTGCTTCTCGTACTGCCAGACGCCGCAGACGAAGGGGTGGCCGTCGACGCTCACGGTGTCGACGATGTACTCGGTGCCCTGGAGGAAGCTCTGGACCAGGACCTCGGTGTTGGCGCCGTTGAAGACGGTGCTGCTGCCCAGGATGTCCGGGAAGGCGGCGCGCAGGTCGTCGGCGTCCCGGCAGATGAACACGCCGTCGGTGGACGCGGAGGAGAGCGGTTTGGCCACGCACGGCCAGTGGCCGTGGCGCTCGGCCCAGGCGACGGCCCGCTCGGCGTCGTCGGTGGCCAGCTGGGCGGCGGTGCGCAGGCCGGCCGCGGAGACGGCCTCGATCATCCGGTACTTGTCACGGCGGGCGGCGGAGTACTCCGTGCCGTTGGTACGGACGCCCAGGGCCTCGCTGAGCCGGTCGGCGAGCCGTACGCCGGGCTCCTGGCCGGGGAGGACGAACCGCGGGCGGAGCTCCTTGAGGGCGCTCTCGGTGCTGCCGTCGGGGTCGTACACCAGCCAGTCGAGATAGCTCGACCGGTCCCACGGCTGCATCCGGGCTATCGGCTCGGGCGAGCTCTGGACGTGGATGACCTCGATGCCGTGTCGGCCGAAGGCGGCCGGCAGGTGGTTCCCGGTGCCGTAGGCGTCGACCAGCACGCCCACCTCGCGCCCGGCGGCCTTGCGCACCACCTCACGGGGGTCGTTCCACAGCTCGGATCGCACGCCTTCGGACTGCTTGCTCATCAGGTCCTCGCATCCCTGCCTGATTGGCGGTGATCAACGGCTGGCGGCACCAGCCACAGGCATAGAAAACCAACCACCTGGTTTTGTCAACCCTCGATCACGGCGAAGATCCACTGCCTGAATTGCGCGCTTGCAGGGGGAATTGCGGGCGAAAGGGGCCTCAAACCTTAGAATCCCCGTTGACAAAACAGCGCGCTTGGTTTGTTATATCGATCAGCTGATCGTGGGAACCAGACGGCTTCGGGGCTTCGGAAGGATCAAGCATGCTGACACAGGCGCCACCGCACGATGTGGCCGCAGGACTCGCCGTGGAGATCCGGCGCAAGGTCATCGAGATGAGCGGTTCGCCCAACGGCGTCCACATCGGCGGCAGCATGTCGATCGCCGACCTGCTGGCCGTGCTCTACGGCGAGGTGCTCCGGGACCCGGCCGGCGACGGGCCCTCCGGCGACCGCGACTACCTGGTCCTGAGCAAGGGGCAGGCCTCCGCCGGCCTCTACGCGGCGCTGGCGTCCACCGGGGTCATCCCGGAGGCGGAGTGCGCGACGTACGCCGAGGAGGGCGGCAGGCTGGGCGGCCACCCGATGAAGCGGCTGCCCGGCGTGCACTTCTCCACCGGAGCGCTGGGGCACGGACTCTCGCTGGGGCTGGGCATCGCCCTGGCCGGACAGCGTTACGGCTACGACAACCGGGCCTACGTGATCCTCGGCGACGGGGAGCTCCAGGAGGGCTCCAACTGGGAGGCGGCCATGGCCGCGGCCCACCTCGGGACCGACAACCTGTTCGCGATCGTGGACCGCAACCTCTGGCAGATCAGCGGCCGGACCGAGGACACGATGTCGCTGGAGCCCCTGACCGACAAGTGGGCGAGCTTCGGCTGGCGCGTGCTCACCGTCGACGGCCACGACCACGGCCAGATCCGGCGCGCGCTGGGCACCCCCGCCGAGCCGGGCCGGCCCACCGTGGTGATCGCCCGCACCGTCAAGGGCCGCGGCGTCCCCGGCCTGCAGGACACCAAGCAGAGCCACTCGGCCACCCTCAAGCCCGAGGCACAGCGACTGGCCCTCGAGGCCCTGGAGAGTGAATTGGCATGAGCACCACACTCGCCGCCCGCCGTACCGTCGCCGAGGTGCTGGACCACGTGTGGGAGAACCGGTCCACCATCCAGGGCCGCGACGCCTACGTGATGATGCTACTCGCCCTGGGCCGGGAGAACCCGGACCTGGCCTGCGTGGCCACCGACATGGACTACGAGGACCACTTCGCGGCGGAACTGCCCCGCCAGTACGTGGAGGTGGGCATCGCCGAGCAGAACATGATCGGCGTCGCCGCCGGCCTGACCGTGGCCGCGCGCCCGGTGTTCGCCAACGGCATGAGCCCGTTCGTCATCGCCCGCGCCTACGAACAGATCAAGATCGACGTGGCCGGCGCCAACCTGCCGGTCAAGATCGTCGGAACGCACGCGGGCCTCGCCTCCGGCCACTACGGCCCGACGCACCACTCGCTGGAGGACATCGGCGCGACCCGGATGCTGCCCAACATGACCGTGGTCGTGCCGGGCGACGCCTGGGAGGCCGCCCAGGCCACCGTCGCCGTGGCGCGCGACCCCGGCCCCGCCTACCTGCGGCTGGGGCGGCTGGCCACGCCGACGCTCTACGGGGAGCGCGGCGAGTTCGTCCTCGGCCGGGCGCGGGTGCTGCGGGAACCCGGCCGGGTGGTGTTCGTCGCCACCGGCCCCTACCCGAACCTGGTGGCCGCCGAGGCCGCCCGGGAACTCGCCGCCCAGGGCGTGACCGCCGGACACCTCAACATGCACACGGTCAAGCCGCTCGACCGGGCGGCGGTCCTGGACGCGATCGAGGTGGCCGAGGTGGTGGTGACCATCGAGGACCACCGCGCCGTGGGCGGCCTGGGCAGTGCGGTCTGCGAGGTCGTCGCCGAGGTCGGCGGTCCGCCGGTGCGCCGCATCGGAGTGCCCGACGTCCACTACGACCTCGTCGGCGGCGAGCAGTACCTGCTGCGGCACGCCGGGATCAACGCGGCCAACGCGGTCGCCCGGGCACGGGAAGTGCTGGAGCGGTGAACGCCGAACCGCGCCCGGCCGGATCACCGGCCGGCGGACGGCCCACGCTCGACGTGCTCGCCGGTGCCGGCTTCATCGCCGCGTCCGCGACCTTCGTCCGGCTCGCCGACACCACCGCGGGCATGGCGGCGTTCTACCGCTGTGCCTTCGCGGTGCCGGTGCTGTGGGCCCTGATGGTCCTCGACCGGAAGCGGGCCGGGCGCATCCGGCTGTCGGCCAGGGCGCGCCGGCTGGCCCGGCTCGCCGGGGTGGCGCTCGCCTGCGACCTGGTGCTGTGGAGCCACACGATCAACGCCGTGGGCTCCGGTCTGGCCACCGTCCTGGGCAACCTGCAGGTGGTGTTCGTCGCGCTGATCGCCTGGACCGTGCTCGGCGAGCGCCCGGCCCGCTCCCTGCTGGTCGCGCTGCCGCTGATGCTGGCGGGCGTGGTGCTCATCGGCGGGGTGTTCGGCAGCGGGACGTACGGCGACAGCCCTGGGCTGGGCGTGCTCTTCGGCGTCGGCACCTCCCTCGCCTACGCCGGCTACATCCTCATCCTGCGCGCCTCCGGACTGAGCACGGGCAAGAGCGCCGAGGTGGGCACCATCGCCCCGCTCTACGAGGCGACGCTCGGCGCGGCCGTCGGGGCGGCGGTGCTCTCCTTCGCCGTCGGCGACGTACGGCTCGACGTGCCCTGGGCCTCGCTGGGCTGGCTGCTCGTGCTTGCCCTCTCCTCCCAGGTGGTCGGCTGGCTGCTGATCTCCCGGTCGCTGCCGGCCCTGCCCGCCGCACTGACCAGCACCCTGCTGCTGGTCCAGCCCGTCGGCGCGGTGGCGCTCGGGGCGGCGGTCTTCGGCGAGAGCCCGTCCGCGGAGCAGCTCGGCGGGGTCGCGGTCCTGCTGGCCGGCGTCCTGGTCGCCGCGGCGGGCAGCGGCCGGTCGCCCCGCCCCGCGTCCGCCGGGACCGCCCCTGTGACCGCCTCCACCGCCTCCGCCGGCCCGGCCCCCTCGGCCGGCTCTGCCCCCTCGGCCGGCCCGGCCGCCGCAGCCGGCCCGACCGTCCCGAGCACACCGACCGTCCCGACCGCCCCGAGCACACCCGAAGGAGTCCGGTGAAGAGCCCCGTGGCGTCCGTCCCCGCGACGGCGCAGACCATCCGCGTCCTGAAGTTCGGCGGCACCTCGATGGGCACCACACCCGAGCGGATGCGCGCCGTGGCCGAGCGCGTGGCCGCCGTGCACCGGGAGGGCCACCCGGTCGTCGTGGTGGTCTCCGCGCGCGGTGCCACCACCGACGAGCTGGTGGCCGACGCGCAGTCGGCGTCCGCGGCACCGGCGGCCCGGGAGATGGACCAGCTGCTGTCCACCGGCGAGATCGTCTCGGCGGCCCTCCTCGCGATCGCCCTGAAGGAAGCGGGAGTTCCCGCGGTCTCGCTGACGGGAGCGCAGGCCGGCATCGTCGCCTCCGGGCAGCACGGTGACGGACGGATCTCCGAGGTCGAGGGGTCCCGGCTGCGGGAGGTGCTCCGCGGCGGCACGGTCGCCGTCGTCACCGGCTTCCAGGCGGTGGGCGCCACGGGCGACGTGGTCACCCTCGGCCGGGGCGGCTCCGACACCTCCGCCGTCGCCCTCGCGGCCGCACTGGGCGCCGAGGTCTGCGAGATCTACACCGACGTGGACGGCATCTACAACGCCGACCCGCGGATCGCCGCCGACGCCCGCCTGCTGGACAGGGTCGGCAGCACCGTCATGGCCGAGATGGCCTACTCCGGGGCGCGCGTGCTGCACCCGAGGTCGGTCGAGCTCGCCGCCCGGGCGGGCGTCAGCATCCATGTGCGCTCCGCGTTCTCAGAAGAGCCCGGCACCACCGTCGTATCCGATGAAACTGGAGAAGAAATGCTCGAGGACGCCCAGCCCGTCACCGGGATCGCCCACGACACGGACGTCGCCCGCGTGGTGATCCGTCCGGGCACCCTGGCCCACCGGGGCACGGAGCTGTTCGCCGCGCTCGCCGAGGCCTCCGTCTCCGTGGACCTGGTGTCCCGGGTCGGCGACCGGGACATCGGCTACGGCTGGGACTTCACCGTGGCCCGGTCCCACCTGGACGCGGTCCGGGAGGTCCTCGCCGGACTCGGCTGCGAGGCCGACGTCCACGAGCCGGTGGCCAAGATCTCCCTGGTCGGCGCGGGCCTGCTCAGCAAGCCGGAGACCACGGGCCGCATGCTGGCCGCCCTGGGGCGGGCGGGCATCGAGGCGTACTCGGTGTCCACCTCGCAGGTCCGCACCTCCTTCACCCTGCCCAAGGCGCACTGCGGCCGCGCCGTGGGCCTGCTGCACCGCGAATTCCGGCTGGACCGCCCCGCCGAAACCCCCGGCCAGGCCCTGGCGGGTCACGCCGTGGCCGTCTGACGGCCGGTACCGCGGGCACCGCGAAGGCCCCGGCGGGGACTCCCGCCGGGGCCTTGTGTGGTGCGTACGGCCGGACCCTGACGGCTCGCGCAGGCGCACCGGTGATCAGCCCTGCGGGCACGCCGCTGCGCGGAGAGGCCGGCCCAGGCGGGACAATGGTGGGGCGAGGTGATCCGGTGGCGTCGTACGTGGCAGTGACCGCTCTGAGCCATGCCGGGCTGGTACGTGAGCACAACGAGGACAGCCTGGTCATCGGGCCATGGACGCTGTGCGGGACCGTCACCGAGAACCCGCAGACCCTGGTGTTCCGCCGCGGGACCCCGCTGTGCGTCGCCGTCGCCGACGGACTCGGCGGGCAGCCCGCAGGGGAGGTGGCGAGCGCTCTCGTGGTCCGCAACCTCTCCATCCTGGGCCCGTCCCTGGACGGCGAGGACACCGTCCGGCGGGCGCTGGAGGCCTGCAACGAGGCCGTGTACGCGGCGGCCGACGGGGACCCGGCGCTGCTGACGATGGGCACCACCGTCGCCGGGGTCGTGGTGCTCGCCGACTCGCTGCTCACCTTCAACGTGGGCGACAGCAGGGTCTACGAGACCGGCCGGGACGGGCTGCGGCAGGTCAGCGTCGACGACAGCCCGGCCCTCCGGCCGGGCCAGCGGACCACGTCGATCGTCACCCAGACTCTTGGCGGCAGCCTGGAGTTCCAGCAGGTCACCCCGCATCTGACGGGTATGCCGCTGGCCGTCGGCCACCGGTGCCTGATCTGCACCGACGGGCTCACCGACACGGTCACGGACGAGCAGCTCGACCGGCTGCTGCTCGGCGCGGAGGACGACGGCCGGGCGGCGTTCGAACTGTGGCGGGCCGCCATCGAGGCCGGCGCTCCCGACAACATCACGCTCATCGTGCTCAGCGTGGGGGAGTGAGCCTCGTCCAGTCGGCCTCATCGAGCAGACCCCATCGAGCAGACCCCAACGAGCAGACCTCGTCGAGTCGGCCTCATCCGGCCGATGCCTCGGGGAACAGCCACGGCTGCTGCGGCAGCGTGCGGCCCGTCTCGATCAGGGTCTTCAGATTGCACACCACGGCCGCCCAGCCCGCCTCGGCCTCCGCGACCTCTGCCTCGTCGGACAGGTTCTCGTGGGTGACGGTGAGCCGGACGAGGTCCTCCCACGCCTCGATGCCGAAGGTCACCCGGGACGCGTCCGCGGCACCGGCCTCGTCCCCGGGCAGCGCCCAGGTGGAGACCAGACGGGTGGGCGGCACGCTCTCCAGCACGGTGCCGACGACGTCGGCGATGCCCGAGCCGTCCGTGCGCCGGTGCTCCCACGGGGAGCCGGGCCGCCAGTCGGAGACGTTGCTGTGGCCCCAGTAGGCGGCGGTCAGGTCGGCGTCGGTCAGCGCGTACCAGACCTGGTCGGGCGTGCCGGCGAGGTAGCTGACGTAACGGCAGGACAGTCTTCCCATGGTCGTGCGTCCTCCGGTCGGGCCGACGGCTCGGAACCTCCATACGTACCGTCGGCCGTCCGGGTGCGCACGCCGGTTGCCCCGGACGGCCGACCGAGGCCGTCGCCGACGCGGGCGAGGCATGGGGCCGGGCCCGGCGGGCACGCGACGCGCGTGAAACACGCGCGGCCGGTCGGCTCAGGCGCAGCGCAGTGCCGCGTACAGGTCCAGCTTGTGGTCCAGCCGTGAGAGGTCCCGGCCGGTGAGCGCCTCCACCCGCTCGATCCGGTAGTGCACCGTGTTCACGTGCAGGTGCATGGCTTCCGCCGTGCGCGTCCAGGAGCAGTTGTTCGCCAGGAACACCTCCAGCGTCTCCCGCAGCATCCCGTCCCCCAGCAGCCCGAGCGTGCGCCCGCGGAACACCTCCCGGACCTCCGGCGGCACCCCCGCCAGCAGCGTGGAGAGCGTCTCCAGGTCCTCCACGGTGCGTACGGGCTCCTGCCCGTCGGCCGCGGTCAGTGCGAACCGGGCCTGGCGCAGCGCGGCCCGCAGGTCTTCGGGCCCGGCCGCCGGCGCTCCCACGCCCAGCCGGATCCCGGCCTCGGGGCGGCAGGCCTGCAGCAGCGGCCAGACCGCACGCAGCCGGGCCGGTACATCGGCGCCGTCGGCCGCGTCGGCCGCGCCCGGTGTCCCGGGCCCCACGTGGAGCACCGCCGCCGTCTCCCCGACCACGCGGGCCACGTCCAGGTGCGCCACCGCCTCGGCGAGCGCCGCCCCCGAGTTCGCCGCCAGCACCAGGTAGGGCCCCCGGGCCGGCAGCCCGGCCGCCTGCAGGGCCTCCTCCAGCACCCCCGGCTCCGCCGCGGCCCCCGCTTCCACCAGGATCCGGAGTTCCTCCCCCGTCTGCCGGGCCGCGGCCTCCCGGCCGGCCTGTCCGTCCCGGTACTGGGCGAACACCTCGGCGATCTCGTGCAGCACCCGCGGCGGAGCCGAGTCCGGGTCGGGCACGTGCAGGATCCAGGCGTCGTACGGCGACCCGCCCGCGCCGACGCGCAGCGAGATGCCGCCCAGCCGGGCCGGGTCGGCGGCCTGCCGGGCCGGGATCGGCGGGGCGGACGGCGTACGGGCGACCGTGCGGCCGCTCGCGGTCAGCAGGTAACAGGACAGCCGCCCCAGGTGCGCGCAGGCCCGGTCCAGCAGCTCGGCCGGCGCGGCTCCCCGCTCCAGCAGTCCGCTCAGCTCGTTGCGCACGTTCTCGGGAAGGGCGAACAGCCGGGTGGGACGGCGGCTGAGGTCGCCCCACCGCCGCAGGTACACGGTCTCGGTGACCGCCCGGAAGCTGGTGCGGGCGGGGACCGCGACCAGCGGGACCCGGTGGGCGCGGCAGGTGGCCACCAGGTCCTCCGGTACCCCGCCGTGGGTCTCCTCACCCGCCAGCAGGGCGGTGGCCCCGGCGGCCGAGAGAGCGGCGACGAACCGCTCGGTACGGGACGGCTCGTCCGGAGCCCACCACACCAGGCCGCTGAGCACGAGCTCCCCGGGCTCCAGGAAGCGCCCGGGGTCCTCCAGATCGGTGGCGGTGACCCCGCTGACCTCCTGGCCGAGAAGGTTCGGGTCGCCCCAGAGCAGGCTGAGGCCGAGGTTGTCGGACTGGAGCAGATCGAGGACGTGCATGGCAGGGACTCCTTGCGGTGGGCGGTGACCCACATACGCCAGGCGAATACGTGAATAGCCATCGTAAATGCAAGGTGTTTCACCCAGATAGGCTCTTGGTTGATCCACCAAAGACATGCCCGGCAGGTCCGCCTTTTTCCGTGTCCCGGAACAGTCGTCCCCACCCCGGACCCGTTGCTTCACTGGCCAGAAGGTTTGCGCCACCAGTGGACTACCGGCGAAGGGAAGTGGCGGAAAATGGATCTCAACACCGTGCTCGATGTGCGCGACGGGCGCCGCCGCGAGCCCTGGCGCCCCGGCGACGCCTACCTCGGCGGCGGCACCTACCTCTTCTCCGAGCCGCAGACGCACATCCGCCGCCTCGTCGACCTCTCCCGGATGGGCTGGGAGCCGCTGACCTGGATGCCCGACGGCTCCCTCGACATCGCCGCCACCTGCACCATCACCGAGCTGTCCCGGTTCGGCCGGACCCTGCCGAAGCCCGCCGCGCCGCTCATCGAGCAGTGCTGCCGGGCCTTCCTCGCCAGCTTCAAGATCTGGAACATGGCGACCGTCGGCGGCAACCTCTGCAACGGCCTGCCCGCCGGGCCGGTCATCTCCCTCGCCGCCGGCCTCGACGGCACGGTCCTCCTCCAGGGCCAGGACGGGGCCACCCGCCGGCTGCCCGTCACCGACTTCATCCGGGGCGCGGGCGTCAAGGACCTGCGCGAGGGCGACCTGCTGCGCTCGGTGCGCATCCCGGCCCGCTCGCTGGAGTGCCGGACCGCCTTCCGGCAGGCCTCCCTCTACGGGCTGGGCCGCTCCGCCTCACTGATCATCGGCACGGCCGACCCCCAGGACGGCTCCTTCGCCCTGACCGTCTCGGCCGCCACGACACGCCCCTTCCGCTTCTGGTTCGCCCTGTGGCCGACCGCCGCCGAGCTGCGGGCGGCGATCGACGGCACCGTCCGCCCCGACGAGTGGTTCGACGACATCCACGGGCTGCCCGCCTGGCGGCGCCACATGGCCCTGCGCCAGGCGGAGGAGATCCGCGCCGAACTCACGCTGGAGAAGGCTTCCCGATGAGCTACGAGATCGAGATCAACAAGCAGCGGTTCGAGAACCGGCCGCGGCCCGGCCAGTGCCTGCGCACCTACCTGCGCGAACGCGGCTGGTTCGGCGTGAAGAAGGGCTGCGACCAGGGCGACTGCGGCGCCTGCACGGTCCACGTGGACGGGCAGCCGGTGCACTCCTGCCTCTACCCGGCCGTCCGCGCCGAGGGCCGCCGCGTCACCACCCTGGAGGGCCTGGCCCACCCCGACGGCGAGCTCCACCCGGTGCAGCGCAAGTTCCTGGAGGCGCAGGGCTTCCAGTGCGGCTTCTGCACCAACGGGTTCGTGATGACCACCGCCGCCCTGGAGGCCGAGAAGGGCACCGCCCACGACGACGGCAAGCTCGACGACCTGCCCCGGGCCTTCAAGGGCAACATCTGCCGCTGCACCGGCTACCGCGCCATCGAGGACGCCGTCCGCGGCGTGAAGCACATCGAGGAGCCCGAGGCGGGCAAGGCCGTCGGCCGCAACCTCGGCGCGCCCGCCGCACCCCAGGTGGTCACCGGCACCGCGCGCTACACCTTCGACATCGACGTGCCCGGGATGCTGCACATGAAGCTGCTGCGTTCCCCGCACCCGCACGCCCGGATCACCGCGATCGACACCTCCGAGGCGCTGGCCGTGCCCGGGGTGCACGCGGTGTTCACCCACGAGGACGTCCCGGACGTGCTCTACTCCAGCGCCCGCCACGAGCACCCCCATGAGGACCCCGACGACACCCGTCTGCTGGACGACGTCGTCCGGTTCGTCGGGCAGCGCGTGGCCGCCGTCGTCGCCGACAGCGAGGGCGCCGCGGAGGAGGGCTGCCGCCGGATCCGGGTCACCTACGAGGAACTCCCCTACGTGATCGACCCGGAGAAGGCCATGGCCCCGGGCGCGCCGGTCATCCACGCGGGCAAGGGACCCGAGGCGCGCATCGCCCGCGTCGAGAACAACGTGGCCGGCGAGGTGCACGGCGAGATCGGCGATGTGGAGGAGGGCTTCGCCGAGGCCGCGGTGGTCTACGAGGAGACCTACCGGACCCAGCGCGTCCAGCACGCCAGCCTCGAAACCCACGGCTGCGTCGCGTACTTCGAACCGAAGGAGGACGGCACCGGCGAGCGGATCACCGTCCGTTCCTCCACCCAGACCCCGTTCCTGACCCGGCGGGCCCTGTGCGCGCTGTTCGGGGTCGGCGAGGACGACGTCCGGGTGGTCGCGGGCCGGGTCGGCGGCGGCTTCGGCGGCAAGCAGGAGATGTTCGCCGAGGACATCGTGGTCCTGGCCGCGATGAGGCTGCACCGTCCGGTGAAGCTGGAGTTCACCCGCGCCGAGCAGTTCTACGGCGCCAGCACCCGGCACCCGTTCACCGTCCGGATCAAGCTGGGCGCCCGCGCCGACGGCAGGCTCACCGCCATCTCCATGCGCATCGTGTCCAACACCGGCGCGTACGGCAACCACGGCCCGGGCGTGATGTTCCACAGCGCCGGCGAGTCCTTCGTCATCTACAACGCCCCGCACAAGAAGGTCGAGGCGTACTCCGTCTACACCAACGTCGTCCCCTCGGGCGCCTTCCGCGGCTACGGGCTGGGCCAGACCACCTTCGCCCTGGAGTCGGCGATGGACGAGGTGGCGCGGCGGCTGGGCATGGACCCGCTGGAGTTCCGCGAGAAGAACATCATCGGCCCGCTCGACCACATGCACACGCCGATCGGCCACGACGACGACCTGTTCATCGCCAGCTACGGACTCGCCGAATGCCTGGCCGTCGTGCGCAGGGCGATCGCCGAGGACACCAGCCACGAGAAGGTGCCGCCGGGCTGGGTGACCGGCCAGGGCACCGCCGTGTCGATGATCGCCACGAGCCCGCCCCGCGGCCACTACGCCGACGCCACCATCACCCTGCTCCCGGACGGCACGTACGACATCGCGGTCGGCACCGCCGAGTTCGGCAACGGCACCACCACCGTCCACAAGCAGCTCGCCGGGGACGCGCTGAACACCACCGCGGACCGGCTGACCGTCCGCCAGGCCGACACCGACGTGGTCCGGCACGACACGGGCGCCTTCGGCTCGGCCGGGACCGTGGTGGCGGGCAAGGCGGTGCTGCTCGCCGCGACCTCCCTCGCCGAGCGCATGAAGACCTTCGCCTCCGAGCACACGGGCGTCGCCCGGCACCTGTGCGTGCTCGGCCCCGAGTCCTTCGACTGCGCGGGCCGGACGGTCACCCTCAAGGAGCTGTACGAGGCGGCCCACGCGGAGGGGAAGGCGAGCGAGATCAGCTGCGAGGGCCACTTCGGCGGCACCCCGCGGTCGGTGGCCTTCAACGCCCAGTGGTTCCGGCTGGCCGTGGACCCCGGCACCGGCGAGATGAAGATCCTGCGCAGCGTGCACTCGGCGGACGCGGGCAAGGTGATGAACCCGATGCAGTGCCTCGGCCAGGTGGAGGGGGGTGTGGCACAGGCGCTGGGCGCGACGCTCTTCGAGACCGTGCGGATCGACGAGCGCGGCGAGGTGACGACGGCGGCGTTCCGCCGCTACCGGCTGCCGCAGTACGCGGACATGCCGCGCACCGAGGTCACGTTCACGGAGACCTCGGACTCGATCGGCCCGCTGGGCGCCAAGTCGATGAGCGAGAGCCCCTTCAACCCGGTGGGGCCGGCCTTCGCCAACGCGCTGCGTGACGCGACGGGGGTCCGGTTCACGGAGATGCCCCTGCTGCGCGACATGGTGTGGCAGAAGATGCAGGGCCAGAACGGGAATCAGCCCTGAAGCTGCCAGCTGTAGGAAGCTCCCAACCTGGCAGATGAGGATTCGGAAGTCGAGTTCCGGGCATGACTCGGCCATGGCCGAACTCATGTTGCACGGGGACTTGGACCACCCGGCGAAGCTCACCGTCGAGGACCTGCGGTCCTGGCCGCAGCACCGCGCCGAGGTCACGTTCGACTGCGCGACGAACGGCCCGCAGCACCACGTGTTCGAGGGCGCGCTGCTCCGTCAGGTGGTCGCGGACGCGGGACCGGGCTTCGACGCGGGCAGGCGGAAGGAACGTTCACGCTTCCTGCTCACGGTGAACGGGGGCGACGGCCACCACACCGTGCTCGCGTGGGCCGAGGTGGACGAGGAGTTCGCCGACAATCCGGTGCTGCTGGCGACCCGCCTCGACGGGGAGGACCTCGACGAGGCGGGTGCCCAGCTGGTGGTCCCTTCGGACCGGTGCGGAGCCCGCTACGTCAGCGCGGTCACGCACGTGTGGTTCGGCGCGATGGACAGGACCTGAGGGTCAGGACCCGAGGGCCGGGCCCCGGGAGCCGGGCTCCGGGGGTCAGACGGTGGCCAGGGAGATCTCGGTCGACTTGATCAGCGCGACGACCGGGGCGCCGGACGTCAGGCCGAGCGCCTCGACGGCGTCGGCGGTCACCGCGGCGGTCAGCGCCCCGCCGTCCACGTCGACCTTGACGGAGGCCATGGCAGGGCCGACGGCCACGTCGACGACCGTGCCGTTGATCTGGTTGCGGATGGAGATGCCGTCGACCGGGCCGGTGGCCAGGGCCACCTCGGTGGCCTTGACCAGGGCCTTCACCGAGGACCCCGCGGCGATGCCCAGGTCCTTGACGGCGTCCGCGGTGATGGCGGCGGTGATGTCCTGGCCGCCCTCCAGACGGACCTTGACCGCGGCCATGGCCTCGCCGGTGGCGACGGACGTGACGGTGCCGGCGATCTGGTTGCGGATGCTCAGGCTCATGGTTCGTTCAACCTCGCGTGTGGATACGGTGTGCCGTCCGGCGGGACGTCACATGAGCGACGCTAGGCCGAAGTTCGTCACGGCGCGTCGAGGCCGTGGCATCCGCCAACCGGAACCACCCTTCCGGCCCGCTCCTGCACCTCATGATCCACATCACGTGGTGATCAGGCCTCGCGCGGCCCGATCCGGAGGTCTCCGGAGGAGGTCTTCACCGTGAGGCTCGCCTCCGCGGCCGGGTCGGTGGGCACGGAGATGTCACGATCCCCGGAATCGGTCTTGGTCTCCACCCGGTAGGGGCCTCCCGGCAGGCGTACGGTGACATCGCCGGAGGAGGTCTTCGCCGAGACCGAGCGGGGCGCCGCCTCGAACTCCAGGCGTGCGTCTCCCGAGGAGGACTCCGCGTCGGCGGTGGGCCCGGCCAGGGCCGTGCCGGTGACGTCCCCCGAGGAGGTGCGTATCTTCAGCGCGCCCGCGATCCGGTCCGCGCGGACGTCGCCCGAGTCGGCGTGCAGGTCGGCCGCCGCGACCCCGGTCACGCGGATGTCCCCGCTGCTGCTGCGCAGCTTCACCGTCGCCGAGGCCGGGACCTTGAGCTCGTAGTCGATGGAGCAGTCGTCGCCGCAGTCGCCGTCGCCGAACGTCAGCACCCCGCCGCTGACCTGCTGGCCGGTGGTGGGCACCTCACCGCCCCGGTAGCGGATGGTGCGGTGCACGGCGACCCCCGGGCCTTCCCCGGTCGTGACGTTGATGTCCCCGGACCCGGTGTCCCGCAGGTCCACCACCGTGACGGAGTCGGTGACCTCCGCTTCGACGATGGCGGTCTTCCGGTCCCCGGTCAGCGAGCAGCCACTGCTGAGCAGCAGCCCGGCAGCGACGGCGAGGGCGGCGCCCACGGCGGTGGCGGCCACGGCCGGACGGGGGCGGGAGGTGCGATCAGCAGTCATACCGACGATCGTGCCGTCCCGGCCGCGCGCCGCCGATGGTGCCGTCCACCGGACCGGGGCGGGGGTTAACCCCCGGCCCGGCGCGCCCCGCCGGGTCCGCCGCTCACCGTGTCACTCGTCGCTCAGCCGAGGCATCTCCCCGGACGTGGTGGACATGTCGATGACCGCGAACGCCGCGCCCTGGGGGTCGGTCAGCGCGGCGAACCGGCCGAACGGGCTGTCCATCGGCCCGAAGTGCAGGGCGCCGCCGAGGTCCTTGGCCTTCTTCACCGCCGCGTCGCAGTCGGGAACGGTGAAGTAGAGCTGGATGTAGGACGGGACCTCCGGCGGGAACTCCTCTCCCATCCTCATCCGCCCCAGCACGGGCTGCTCATGGCCCGGCAGGCTGAACACCTTGAAGTCCATGCCGGCCGCCGCCGGGTCATCGCCCGGCTCCATCCGCTGCGCGGAGTAGGGGAAGACCGCCTTGAGGAACTCGTCGGCCTTGCCGGGGTCCCGGGTGAACACCTCGGCCCAGGCGTAGGCGCCGTTCTCCCCCATCTTCTCGAAGCCCTTGTGCTGCCCGGGCTGCCAGCAGCCGAACACCGCGCCGCTGGGCTCCTGGGCGAGCAGCATGGTGCCGAACTCGCCGACCTGCATCGGCTCCATCAGCAGATTGCCGCCCGCCGCCCTGATCCTCCCGGCGGTGGCGGCGGCGTCGGCCGTGGCGAAGTACAGACACCAGGCCGAGGGCATGTCCTCCCCGCCCGGCATGGGCGGCACCACGGCCGCCACGGCCTTGCCGTCCGCGTACGCCTGCGTGTAATTCCCGTACTCACTGGACGCGTCCCCGAAGGTCCAGCCGAGCACCTCGCCGTAGAAGCGCTTCGCGCCCTCGACGTCCTTGAACATCGCGTCGGCCCAGCAGGGCGCGCCTTCGGGGAAGTCAGTCATGGTGGATCCACTCCTGTCGCGTGTGTCCGCTCGGGTAGCACAGTCCGCTCGGTAGACACGCTAGGCCGGGGGTCTGACAACCGCGCGCGGAGGCGGGCCGCGGGGCAGGCTGGAGGCATGGACATCACCATGAGGCTCGCGCAGCAGCCGGAGGCCGACGAGCTGCTGGGCCGCAGCCCCCTCGCCGCGCTGGTGGGCATGCTGCTGGACCAGCAGGTACCGATGGAGTGGGCGTTCTCGGGGCCGTGGACGATCGCGCAGCGGATGGACAGCGACGACCTGGACGCGCACGTGATCGCGGCCTCCGACCCGGAGGAGTTCGCCGCGCTGCTGTCGCGGAAGCCGGCCGTGCACCGCTACCCGGGGTCGATGGCGAAGCGGATCCAGCAGCTGTGCGCGTACCTGGTCGAGCACTACGGCGGCGACGCCGCGGCGATCTGGTCGGACGCGAAGACCGGGGACGAGCTGCTCGGCCGGCTGAAGGACCTGCCCGGCTTCGGCGAGCAGAAGGCCCGGATCTTCCTGGCCCTGCTGGGCAAGCAGCTGGGCGTCCGCCCCAAGGGCTGGCGCGAGGCCGCGGGCGGCTACGGGCAGGCGGGGGTCTACCGCTCGGCGGCGGACATCACCGGCCCGGAGTCCCTGGCGAAGGTCCGCGCGTACAAGCAGGAGGCGAAGGCGGCGGCGAAGGCGGCGAAGACCGGGAAGGGGTGAGCTGCGCGCGCCCGCGCCGCGCCCAGCCCGCACCGAGCCCCGATTGACCGGGAAAACCGTGCGCCCAATGCACCTGCCGACCAGTCACACCATGATCTACTTTTAAGGCATGGACACGACGCAGACCTCGCCCCTCCTGACCCGGGACGCCACGGCCGAGAAGATCTCCGACGCCCCCGGCAGCCTGATCACCCTGCTCGCCGACCAGCCCGGTCTGACCTGCAACACCGCCGAGTTCGAGGAGGGAGCGGCCGGCGCGCCGGTCCACTTCCACACCCGGGCCACCGAGTTCTTCTTCGTCACCGACGGCAGCCTCGACGTGCTCGTCGACGACGAGATCGTCACGCTGGGCAAGGGCGACTTCCTCGCCGTCCCGCCCGGCACCAAGCACGCCTTCGCGCCCGCCGCCGGCTCCACCGCCCAGGTGCTGGTCGGCTTCACCCCGGGCATGGAGCGCTTCGACTACTACCGCCTGCTGGGCCGGGTCAACGCCGGCGAGGCCACCGTGCAGGACATCAAGGACTCCTCCCCGGTGTACGACAACCACTATGCGGAGAGCGCCGTGTGGAGCTCCCGCACCCGCTGAGCCACCCGGACCCGCCGCTCCGCCCGGACCCGCCGGTCCGTTCAGCGGCGCCGCCGGGCCGTGCCGAAGACCGAGCGGGAGATCTCCCGGCCCAGCTGCGTGCCGATCGACCGCGCCAGGGAGCGGAACAGGCCGCTCCCCATCACCTGTTCGGCCAGTGAGGGCTCCGGCTCCGGCGTGCGCTTCGGCGCACTCCCCGGCGCCGCCTTCGCCTCCGCCCGTGCCTCGGCCCGCGCCCGCTTCTCCGCCTCCGCGGCGGCCGCCGCGGCCTCCGCACCGGCCTCCGCGGCCGCCTGCTCGGCGCTGATCCGCTCGTAGGCCGACTCCCGGTCGACCGGCTCCGCGTACCGGGACCGGAGCGGCGAGGAATTCACCGCCCTCTCCAGCCCGGCCGCGTCGGCCGGACCCATGAGCGACCGCGGGGCCCGCAGCCTGGTGGCGGCCGGCGGGGTCGGGGCACCGTTCTCGCTCAGTACGGTGACCACGGCCTCGCCCGTCCCCAGCCGGGTGAGCAGCTCCTCCAGGTCGTACTCCGAATCGGGGAACGTGCGCACGGCGGCCCGCAGCGCCTTCGCGTCGTCCGGGGTGAAGGCCCGCAGCGCGTGCTGCACCCAGCTGCCGAGCTGCGCCAGCACGTCCGCGGGCACGTCCTTGGGCGTCTGCGTCACGAAGAAGACCCCCACCCCCTTCGAGCGGATCAGTCGCACGGTCCGGGTCAGGGCCTCCAGGAACGCCTTCGACGCGCCGCCGAACAGCAGGTGCGCCTCGTCCAGGAAGAAGACCAGCTTCGGCCGGTCCAGGTCACCGGCCTCCGGAAGGTCGTGGAAGAGGTCGGCCAGCAGCCACATCAGGAAGGTGGAGAACAGCTGCGGCCTGTCCTGGACCGCCGGCAGCTCCAGAACGGACACCACCCCGCGCCCGTCCGGGGCGGTCCGCAGGAATTCACCGGTGTCGAATTCCGGCTCGCCGAAGAACTCCGCGGCTCCCTGCTGCTCGAATGCGGTGAGGGCCCGGAGAATCACGCCCGCGGTCGCCGTGGAGAGCCCGCCGATCCCCTTCAGTTCCGCCTTTCCACGGTCCGAGACCAGGAATGCGACCACCGCCCGGAGATCCTTCAGATCGATCAGTTCCAGACCCTTGGAATCGGCATAGTGGAAAATCAGTCCGAGCGACTGCTCCTGGGTCTGGTTGAGCTCCAGCACTTTCGACAGGAGAACGGGTCCAAAACTTGTGACCGTGGCCCGCACCGGAATTCCCGGACCGATACCGCCCAGTGCGTAGAACTCGGCCGGACATCCGGCGGGCTCCCACTCCTGGGCCACCTCCCGGGCCCGTTCGGCGATCTTCTCGCCGGGCACGCCCGGCACCGAGATCCCCGACACGTCGCCCTTCATGTCCGCGAGGAACACCGGCACGCCGTGCGCGGAGAGCTGCTCGGCGATCAGCTGGAGGGTCTTGGTCTTGCCGGTGCCCGTGGCGCCGGCGACCAGCCCGTGCCGGTTCAGCATCGACAGCGGCACCCGGACCTGGTGTTCCGGCAGGCAGGCACCGTCCCAGAGGAGGGCTCCCAGGTCGAGCGCCGGACCGGTGAACGCGTACCCGGCGGCGATCGCCTCCGCCCCGGTCGCCGCGGGCCGCGCGGTGCTGTCGCTCATATCTCACTCCCGGATTAGCCCTGTTTGACACCTTTGCATCACCGTCGCGAGGCTGCGCCCGCAGGCACCGGACCGGTAGGCTTTCCGTGTGATCTTCAAGCGCATCGGAAACGGGCGGCCGTACCCCGACCACGGCAGGGAAACCACCCGGCAGTGGGCGGACGTCGCGCCGCGCCCGGTCCGGCTCGACCAGCTGGTGACCACCAAGGGCCAACTGGATCTTGAGACGCTGCTCGCCGAGGACTCGACGTTCTACGGCGACCTCTTCGCGCACGTCGTGAAATGGCAGGGCGATCTCTACCTGGAGGACGGGCTGCACCGGGCCGTGCGCGCCGCCCTGCAACAGCGTCAGGTACTGCACGCGCGGGTACTCGAACTGGGCTGATTGCGCCTTTCGGGTCTGCTCTGCACTATCAGCAGATCATTTAGTAGGCATCGTCACCGGGCCGCACTACGCTGCGCCCATGAGCATGCTCACTCCCCCCGGCATGGGCGGAAAGTACCGCGTAACGGGAACCGCTTACCCCCGCCTGTCCCGTCCCCGGCGCCGCCGCCGGATCGTGCTCGCCGTCCTCGGTGCCGTCGTGGCACTGGGCCTGCTCGGCTACGGGACGCTCCAGCTCGTCGGCGTGTTCGGCGGGGACGGCAAGAAGACCGCCGCCGGCAAGGACTGCGTCCAGGGCACCTCGGGCAAGCAGGGCGGACGGGCGGCGCCGGCCGCGGCCTCGAAGGCCCCCGTCGTGGCACTCCCGCAGCCGGGTCAGATCACGGTCAACGTGTACAACGCCACGCCCCGCGCGGGACTGGCCAAGGCCGTCGGCGACGAGCTGAAGAAACGCGGCTTCGTCATCGGCAAGGTCGGCAACGCGCCCGCCGACTTCGACAAGAAGGTGCCCGGGCCCGGGATACTGCTCGGCTCGTCCCGCACCGACAAGGCCGCCTACTCGGTGCTGGGCACCCAGCTGGCCGGCACCACCCAGCAGACCGACACCCGCGAGACCGCGGACATCGACCTGATCCTGGGCACCGGCTTCACCGAGCTGGCCACCAAGGAGAACGCGGACAAGGCACTGACCGCCCTGGCCCATCCCTCGCCCGCGCCCTCCGGGAAGTGCTGAGACCCGACCCGGCACCCGACCGAGCACCCGAACCGAGCACCCGGCGCGGCCACCCGGCCGCGCCGGACGGCGTGGTTACTCGGCCGCGCCGTACATCCGGTCGCCCGCGTCGCCCAGGCCCGGAACGATGTAGCCGTGCTCGTTGAGCCGCTCGTCGACGGAGGCGGTGACCACGGTCACCGGCTGGCCCGCCAGGTCGCGCTCCATGACCTCGATGCCCTCCGGCGCGGCCAGCAGCACCACGGCGGTGACGTCGTCCGCGCCGCGCTTGATCAGCTCCTGGATCGCCGCGACCAGCGTGCCGCCGGTGGCCAGCATCGGGTCGACGACGTAGACCTGACGGCCGGAGAGGTCCTCCGGCATCCGGGTCGCGTACGTGGAGGCCTCCAGGGTCTCCTCGTTGCGGACCATGCCCATGAAGCCCACCTCGGCGGTCGGCAGCAGCCGGACCATGCCGTCCAGCATGCCCAGGCCGGCCCGCAGGATCGGGACGATCAGCGGGCGCGGGTTCGACAGCTTCACGCCCGTGGTCGGGGCGACCGGCGACTCGATGTCGGCCTGCTCGGTGCGCACGTCCCGGGTGGCCTCGTACGCGAGCAGGGTCACCAGCTCGTCGGCGAGCCGCCGGAAGGTCGGGGAATCGGTGCGCTTGTCGCGCAGGGTGGTCAGCTTGTGCGCGACCAGGGGGTGGTCGACGACGTGAATCCGCATGACCCCACAGTAACCGCGGCGACCGGCATGTGAGACCGCCCCGGCCTGCACGCGCACCGCCCGGGGCGAACCCGACGGGAACCGGCGGAGAACCGGAGGCGACGACCACGAGAGACCCGCCGGAGACTCTGGCATCAAGCGGCCGGTCCGGGGGAAGGTGGTGGCGGGGGGTCTGCTTCGCGACGCGGAGGAGGACGACGGACCAGCCTGGGACGGTGGCCGATGCCCGACGACCAGCCGAGCACTGCCCTGAGGACGGAAGAACAGGAGCCCGATGCGCCGGAGACGGCGGCGGCGCGCCGGGCCCGGCGCGCCCAGTTCCTGCGGGAGCTGAACGAGGCACGGGAACTGCGGGACCGGGTCCAGCCGCGGCGCGCCCGGGCCGCGCGGATGCGCCAGCAGATGCGCATGCGCACGTTCCGCTGGTAGCACGCACGGAGCCGCGGACCGCGCGCGGCCCCGTGCCCCGACGGGGCACGGGGCCGCCCCGGCAGGACGCACGACACCCCGCACGGCCGCCCTCCGCGCAGGCGGCACGGCACGACGCAAGCGCGGAAGACCTCTCGCAAAGCCGCTGTTTCTGCCACGATGCCGATGGGGCGGGGCACGAAACGCCAAGCACGACGGCCGTTCCACCCTCCGGCCTCCGGCCGGGGGGACCTCCAACCGGCATCACGCCTATGACCAGTGGGAGAGTCACGGTGTATTTCGCCGCACTGCTCGCGCGCACCGAAGACGGGTGGGAAGCGAGCGACATGGAACTCGACGACGTCGAGTCGCTGACCGATCTGACCGATCTCGCCCGGGACGCCGCGGTGGACGAGGACACGGTGGTCGCCTTCATCGAGCAGGAGGGCGGCTGGTTCGGCGTCGTCCGCGTCGATGGTGAGGACGACCCCCGGATCTTCGTCTCGCAGGCCTCGCTGGCCGCCCGCAGCTCCTACGGCTCGATGCTCACCGACGAGCTGCTGGGCAGCGACGCGGACGACGACAACGAGCTCGACGAGCTGGACCTCGACGGCACCGAGGACGGCGAGGAGGAGGTGGCCGCCTCCTACGACGAGGACGAGGACGACGGCGCGCCGGGAACCGGAGCCGACCGGGCGCCCGCCGGCCCGCTCGGGGACCCCGACCTGCTGGCCGACCTCGGCGTGAGCCGCAGGCAGCTGCTCGCGCTGGAGGTCGACGCCCTCGGCGAACTGGCCGAGGCGCTGGGCGCGACCGACGTCCTGGAGGCCGTCCGCTAGTGAGCCCGGTGAGCCCCCCGCACCCCACCGAGGACGGGCAGACGTACGGCCCCCGCCCCGATCCCGGTCCCGATCCCGTACGGGACCCGTGGCGGGACGCCATGCGCCTGGCACTGGCCGAGGCCGCCCGGGCGGTGCCGGCCGGTGACGTACCGGTCGGCGCCGTCGTGCTCGGCCCGGACGGCTCCGTCCTCGGCACCGGCCACAACGAGCGGGAGGCCGCCTCCGACCCGACCGCGCACGCCGAGGTGCTGGCCCTGCGCCGCGCCGCGGCGGAGCTCGGCGAGTGGCGGCTGCCCGGGTGCACCCTGGTGGTCACCCTGGAGCCGTGTGTCATGTGCGCCGGGGCCCTCGTGCAGTCCCGGGTCGCCCGGGTGGTCTACGGGGCCGGCGACGAGAAGGCCGGTGCGGCCGGCTCGCTCTGGGACCTCGTACGGGACCGGCGGCTGAACCACCGGCCCGAGGTGATCCGCGGGGTGCTGGAGGACGAGTGCTCCGCCCTGCTCACCGCCTTCTTCCGGGAGCGGTGACCGGGGCGGCGCGGGCCCCGGGCGGGCCCGGGTGAGCAGGCCCACGCGGAACGGATTTGCAAAGCACTCCCCGGCGTGGGCTAGGATCTCTCTCGGTGGTGTGTCCGAGTGGCCGAAGGAGCTCGCCTCGAAAGCGAGTATGGGGCAACCCATCGGGGGTTCAAATCCCTCCACCACCGCTCTGGACGAGAGCCCCGGTTCGTACGAACCGGGGCTCTCGTGCGTGCCCGCCGTGACCGCCCCCGCGCCGGGGCCGTTGTCACGGCATGACCAAGACCCAGCGCATGCTCGCCGCCATCGCCCTCGCGGGGGCCGCCGCGGGCCTCGCCGCCCCCACCGCCTCCGCCCTCCCGGTGGGCGCCCCCCTGGCCCTCCCGGACCTGCCGCAGGCCCCCGGCATGCCCGCCGGCGCCCAGCCCCGCTCCGTGCAGGAGATCGGCGGACAGCTGAGCAGCGGACTGAACCAGGCCAACGCCCTGATGGAGGTGCCGAACCAGCTGGCGCCGCTGGTCTCCCAGGTGGAGCCGGTGGTCGGCCTGACCGGAGCCCTCGAATAGCGCGTTCGACACGCGGGACGGGGGGAGCGGCCTCCTGGGGACGAGCCGCTCCCCCCCGGCGGGGACGGACCGAAAGTCCGGGCCGCCGTCAGGGGGAAGCGTGCGGCCCCGGACCCCGCAGTGAGATCCGTCCCTCCGCCCTCCGGTTTCCTGCCAGAACCGGAGGGCACGTGCACAATCCTGCGCCTCCACCTGCCGTCCGGCATGCGACGAAGGGCCCCGGTCCACGGGCCGTTGGTCCTTAAAGACCGGGTGAGTGCCGAACCCGACCGGGTTAGACTCACCCGACTCAGCAGGACCGGCAGGGGAGGCCGAAACCGCTCGTGGACACCAGGAAGCTCATCACGGGCGCACTCACCGTGTTCGTCCTCTTCGTCATCATCACCCAGCCGAAGAGAGCCGCCGAGTTGGTGGAAATCGGCTTTCAGGGCATATCGGATGCCGCCAAGGGAATCGGCGAGTTCATGACCGAACTGGTGACCTGAGTCCGTACGCCGGTCCGTTTTCCGGGGCCGCCCGACGGCCCGCCGGCCCTCCACCGAAGACGCGTGGGGGGCCTTCCGTGCACCCACCCCCGAAAACATCACCACAACAGCCCGCAGAATGTCCAACTTGCCCTCAACACGGCGATATACGGTGCTTGCGCATGGTGCACATCTCTTGTGATGCTATGACCGCTTTTGCGACTTTGTGGCCGCGCTGAGCGACCGCGTTGACATCGAAGGGGTGGCGTGACCGTGCCGGCCAGTTCTGCGCCTCAGGTGCCACCCCAGCAGGAGCCCCCCGAGGAGCCCTCAGCCCCCGCCAGACCGCACAGCAGGGGTGCGGACACCCGGGCCCTCACCCAGGTCCTCTTCGGGCAGCTGAAGGAGCTGGAGCCCGGCACCGGCGAGTACAACCGGGTGCGCGGGGCCCTGATCGAGGCCAACCTCCCGCTGGTCCGCTACGCGGCCGCCCGGTTCCGCAGCCGCAACGAGCCCATGGAGGACGTGGTCCAGGTCGGCACCATCGGGCTGATCAACGCGATCGACCGGTTCGACCCCGACCGCGGGGTGCAGTTCCCGACCTTCGCCATGCCCACCGTGGTCGGCGAGATCAAGCGGTACTTCCGGGACAACGTCCGGACCGTGCACGTGCCGCGCCGGCTGCACGAGCTCTGGGTCCAGGTGAACGCCGCCACCGAGGACCTCACCACCCTGCACGGCCGGGTCCCCACCACTCCCGAGATCGCCGAGCGGCTGCGCATCTCCGAGGAGGAGGTGCTGTCCTGCATCGAGGCCGGCCGCTCCTACCACGCGACCTCGCTGGAGGCGGCCCAGGAGGGCGACGGACTGCCCGGCCTGCTCGACCGGCTCGGGTACGAGGACCCGGAGCTGGCCGGGGTCGAGCACCGCGACCTCGTCCGCCACCTCCTCGTACAGCTGCCCGAGCGGGAGCAGCGGATCCTGCTGCTGCGCTACTACAGCAATCTGACGCAGTCGCAGATCAGCGCCGAGCTCGGGGTGTCCCAGATGCACGTCTCCCGGCTGCTCGCCCGGAGCTTCGCCCGCCTGCGATCCGCAAACAGGATCGAGGCGTAACCGGATCGGGTGGAGATCGCGGAGCCGGTTTCCCGACAGATCGGGCTCATTCCGGTCTGTCGCTGCACTGATATGTCGACTTGGCGCTACAGCGTGTTGCCGACATGTGACATTCTGCTGGAACCGCGTTTGCCGCAGCCCCACCGCCGGTATTCAGGTTGAGGCTGCGTTCCTCCGACGGGCGCGCCCGACGCGACCGTCCGCGACCTCAAGGGGGTGGCATGTCCGTAGACCAGGGCAGCTCCAAGGTGCTCACGCTCGTCAAGAGCGAGGCTCCCACTGCACCCACGGCGTCTGACCGCTCGGAAGCCATCGACACCCGCACCCTGTCCCGCTCCCTCTTCCAGCGTCTCGCCGCCCTGGACGCGGACAGCCCCGAACGGGCCTACGTACGCGACACCCTGATCGAGCTGAACCTGCCGCTGGTGCGTTACGCGGCGGCCCGGTTCCGCAGCCGCAACGAGCCGATGGAGGACATCGTCCAGGTCGGCACGATCGGGCTGATCAAGGCGATCGACCGGTTCGACTGCGAACGCGGCGTGGAGTTCCCGACGTTCGCGATGCCGACCGTCGTGGGCGAGATCAAACGATTCTTTCGAGACACTTCCTGGTCGGTCCGGGTCCCCCGCCGGCTGCAGGAGCTGCGCCTGGCGCTGACCAAGGCCAGCGACGAGCTCGCCCAGCGCCTGGACCGCTCGCCGACCGTGCCCGAACTGGCCGCGGTCCTGGGGGTGTCCGAGGAGGAGGTCGTCGACGGGCTGGCGGTCGGCAACGCGTACACCGCGTCCTCGCTCGACTCGCCGTCCCCGGAGGACGAGGGCGGCGAGGGCTCCCTCGCCGACCGGCTGGGGTACGAGGACACCGCGCTGGAGGGCGTCGAGTACCGCGAGTCGCTCAAGCCGCTGCTGGCCAAACTCCCGCCCAGGGAACGGCAGATCATCATGCTGCGGTTCTTCGCCAACATGACCCAGTCGCAGATCGGCGAGGAGGTCGGCATCTCGCAGATGCACGTCTCCCGGCTGCTCACCCGCACCCTGGCCCAGCTGCGTCAGGGCCTGATCGGCGAATAGGCCCCGCGGGACGCACGAGCGGCACGAGCCGTACGGCTATGGTGATTTGACGGAGCGTCAGTGACACTGGCGCGATGCGAAGGCGACCGCTCGGAGCACTCACCCTGCTGTCCGCGTGCCTGGCCGCCGCCGCGACCCTGACGGGCTGCGGCGGCCAGGCCCGGGACGGCTTCGTGGCCGTGGGCGCGGCGGGCGCGGGCCCGGAGCGGTCCGCGGGGCAGGCCGTACCGCCGGCGGACTCGGTGGAGCTCCAGCCGCTCCCCGGGCCCTCCTCGGGCTCCCCGGCCTCCGCATCGGGCTCGCCGGACGCCTCCGGCTCGACCGTCACGACGGTGACGACCGGGACATCGGGTGCGGCGGGTACGCCGGACCCGAGCGGTACGGCGAACACCCCGCCCGGCACTCCGGGGGCGACGCCCCCCGATGCGGGAACACCCGCCAACCCGGACGATCCGGCGGCACCCACGCCCCCGCCGGGCTCACCGACCTCGCCTCCGGCCCCGGCGCCGCCGGCCCCGAAACCACCGGCTCCGAAACCTCCGACCGGGAAACCGCCGACCGCCCCGGCGCCCGGACCCACGCCCCCGGCAGCCCCGGCAAAGCTGACACTGGGCACGCCCACGCTCGCCGGGACCGGCGACCGGTGGTGCGAGAAGGTCACCGTGCCGTTCGCCAACACCGGTGGCACGGCGGTCCGTTCGGGCACCGTGACGTTCACCGTCGACATCCTCGGCGACCTGCTCGGCGCGCGCTGGGGCACGGTTACCACGAACCAGCCGCTGCCCGCGCCCATCGCCGGCGGGTCCACCCGGACGCAGACCTACACGGTGTGCGTGGAAGCCTGGCGGGTGCCGCTGGGCTGGCACATCGACACCCGGCAGGTCACGGCCACCTGGCGGTAGCCGCCGGCCGGGCGTCGTCCGGCTGCCCGGCGGTGATCGCCGGCCGGGCGGCGCGGGACGGTCAGTGCAGGGCCACCCAGGCCGAGCAGCCGATCAGCAGCAGCATGGCGACGGCGAAGCCGATCCAGCCCAGCCGGGGGCCCGCACCGGACTGCTGCCTGCGGCGGCTGCCCGCCGCCGGCGCCGGGCCCGCCTGCTCGCCCTCGTTCACGAAGGCGCGGAACATCTGGGTGCTGCCCGCGGGGTCGTAGTTGCCCTCGGGGCCCTGCGCGTTGCTCTGTGCGGCCATGGTCCAGGACCCTAGCGGGTTTTCCGGTTCCTTTACCGCCCACACCCCCCGATTCATTTGCCTGTATCAACCATCCTCTTCTATGGTTGCCCCAAGCAACGAGATGAGGAGGCTGCTCCGTGACGGTCCCTGCGGTCCCGTACGAGGAGCTGGCCCGCCAGCTCACCGGCATCGGCGCGGTCAAGCGCGACCTCGCCCGCGCCCTCCCCGCCGACTGCCCGCCCGGCCCCGCCGCCGTGCTCACCGTGCTCGACCGGCACGGCGAGATGCGGATGAGCCGGCTCACCGAGCTGCTCGCCGTGGACATCTCGGTCACCAGCAGGCACGTGGCCCATGTCGCCGAGCGCGGCTGGATCGACCGGGAGACCGACCCGGCCGACGCCCGCTGCCGCATCCTCCGGCTCACCCCGGCGGGCCGTCTGGTCCTCGCCGAGCTCGCGGCCCGGTACACGGCCGCGCTGGAACGGGCGCTGGCCGACTGGTCCGCCGAGGACGTCGGCGTACTGAACACGCTGCTGGCCCGGCTCCGCCGGGGCTTCGCGCCCCTGCCCGCCCACCGCTGACCGCTGACCCCTGCAGCCGAGCTCAGACGGCTGACCGCAGACCGCAGACCGCAGACCCAAGGACACGAAGGACACCCATGGCCACGACCGCCGCGCCCGCACCGCCCGACAGCGGCACCACCACCATGACCATGACCCATCCGCAGATCATGAAGGCGCTGTCCGGCCTGATGCTGGGCATGTTCGTGGCGATCCTGTCCTCCACGATCGTCTCCAACGCCCTGCCGCAGATCATCACCGACCTCGGCGGCACCCAGTCCTCGTACACCTGGGTGGTCACCGCCGCCCTGCTCTCGATGACCGCCGCCACCCCGCTGTGGGGCAAGCTGGCCGACCTCTTCAGCAAGAAGCTGCTGGTCCAGATATCCCTGGTGATCTACGTCCTGGGATCCGTCGTGGCCGGCATGTCCCAGAACACCGGCATGCTGATCGCCTGCCGGGTGGTCCAGGGCATCGGTGTCGGCGGCCTGTCCGCCCTCGCGCAGATCGTGATGGCCGCGATGATCCCGCCGCGTGAGCGCGGCCGGTACAGCGGCTACCTCGGTGCCGTCTTCGCCGTGGCCACCGTCGGCGGCCCGCTGCTCGGCGGTGTCATCACCGACACCGAGTGGCTGGGCTGGCGCTGGTGCTTCTACGTCGGCGTGCCGTTCGCCGTGATCGCGCTCATCGTGCTCCAGCGGACGCTGCGGCTCCCGGTGGTCCGGCGCGAGGTCAAGGTCGACTGGCTCGGCGCCTTCCTGATCAGCGCCGCGGTCTCGCTGCTGCTGATCTGGGTCACCCAGGCCGGGGACTCGTACGACTGGCTGTCCTGGCAGACGTACACGATGACGGCCGGCGCGGTGCTGCTCGGCGCCCTGTTCGTCCTGGTGGAGTCCCGGGCGAGCGACCCGATCATCCCCCTGCACCTCTTCCGCAACAAGACCATCAGCCTCGCCTCGGTGGCCTCCCTCTTCGTGGGCGTGGCCATGTTCTCGGGCACGGTGTTCTTCAGCCAGTTCTTCCAGCTGGCGCGGAACGAGTCGCCGACCATGTCCGGCATCCTGACCATCCCGATGATCGGCGGACTGTTCGTCTCCTCGACCGTCTCCGGGCAGATCATCACCCGGACCGGCAAGTGGAAGGCCTGGCTGATCGCCGGCGGTGTGCTGCTGACGGCCGGCCTGGGCCTGCTGGGCACCCTCCGGTTCGACACCCCGTACTGGCACATCGCCGTCTTCATGGCGCTCACCGGCCTCGGCCTCGGCATGATGATGCAGAACCTGGTCCTCGCCACCCAGAACCAGGTGGCCCCGGAGGAACTCGGCGCGGCCAGCTCGGTCGTCACCTTCTTCCGGTCGCTCGGCGGCGCCGTGGGCGTCTCGGCGCTGGGCGCGCTCATGGCCCACCAGGTGACCGGCTACGTGAAGGACGGCCTGACGGCACTCGGCCCGAAGGCGGCCGCCCTGGGCCACGGCGGGACCGGCGGAGGCGGCATCCCGGACCTGGACAAGCTCCCGGCGCCGTTCCGCGAGGTGGTCGAGTCGGCGTACGGACACGCCGTCGGGGACGTCTTCCTCTACGCGGCACCGACCGCGCTGATCGCACTGCTGCTGGTGTTCTTCATCAAGGAAGTGGCCCTGAAGGGCCACTCGCCCGCCGACCGGGAGCCGGCCGACCGGGACCAGTCGGCCTAGGAGTCGGCGGTGGCGGGCCGGACCGGGTCGGTGGCATCGGCCCGGTCCGGCCGGCTCTTCGCGGGAGTCCCGGGGATGCCGGCGCTTCCCGCGATTCCGGAGACTCCCGCGATTCCCGCGATTCCGGCGATGAGCACGTCCAGGGCCGATCCGAAGGCTCCCTCCGGGACCCGGTGGGCGGTGGCCCCGGAGCCCCGGAGGAAGTGCGACACGGCGAGGTGGGCGCCGGTCCTGGTGGGGCCGGTCAGGCCGGCGCCGTCCAGCAGGCGCAGCAGGGCGGTGTCGAAGGCGCGGGCGTGCGGGCCGGTCTCGGCGCTGTCGGCCGCGAGCCGCGCGGCCCACGGGTGGGCGGCGAGCATCTGCCGGTATCCGCAGGCGAGCCGGCGCAACCGGGTGTCCCACCCGCCGGCACCCGGCTCCTCCACCCCCGGGAGCTCGCCCATGACCCGGTCCAGGGCGAGCCCCAGCAGATCGCGCTTGGTGTCCACGTACCAGTACAGGGACATCGCGGTGACCCCGAGTTCCCCGGCGAGCCGCCGCATGGAGAACCGTCCGAGTCCCTCGGCGTCCAGCAACCGCACGGCAGCACCGGTGATCCGCTCCCGGTCCAACCCGACCGGGCCCGCTTCCCGCACCATCGAGCACCCTCCTGAAGCGCCCGCCATCCACCCGCTATGCCCGGCTGCGCCCTCTTCATGCTAGAGCGTTCCCCCGCCCCGCCACTCCCTGCGGCCGAGGCACTTTGACGGACCGTCGGGTGCCGGGACGGGGAGCGGGGGGCGGGGAGAGGACCCCGGGCGGGTGGGGCGGCGCTGCGGGGTCAGCCGGTCGGGGCGGTCAGGTCGTACAGGGTGGTGCCGTCCACCTCGACGGCCTTGAAGTGCGCCTCCACCCACTCGGAGATCGCCGTGCTCCCGGAACCGCCCGGGCCGCCGCCGCGCATTCCGCTGCCGCCGCCCACGTAGTAGTGGATCTTCCCCGCCTTCACGTACTCCTGGAACTTCGCGAGCGTCGGCGACGGGTCGCTGCCGTTGAACCCTCCGATCGGCATCACGGGCCGTTCGCTCGCCAGCTGGTAGCTCGCCGCGTTCTGCGCCCCGATGGCCGCCGCGGCCCACGTGTAGCGGCCGGAGTCCTCGCGGAGCATCTTCTTCACCTTCTCGGAGACCCGGGCGCCGTCGAGCAGACCGCCCATGCCGCCCCCCGTGCCCCCGCCCGTCTCCGGGCCGGTGGCCCTGCCCGGCCGGCCGGTGGCTCCACCGGAGCCACCGGGGACCGTCTGGCCGCCGTCCGGGCCGACCTGCGCGCCACCCGGTGCGCCGCCCGGCATTCCGCCCGGGCCGCCCTGCGTGCCGCCGGGCACGCCACCCCGCATGCCGCCCCGGCCGCCGCCGAAGCCGCCCGGGCCCTGCCCCTGCGGTCCGCCCTCGCCGGCCCGGAACATCCGCGGACCGCCGCCGAAGCCACCCGCGACCGACGGGCCCGCCGTCACGATGGACCCGGTGTGCGGGGTGTCCACCGTGGTCAGGGAGTACGCCGACGGCCCGGCCAGCGCCGCGCCCAGCGCCACCACCGCCGCGACCGGTGTGACCTTCGGGCCCACCCGGCCCGCCGCCGCCAGACCGGCCGCCGCCGCGAGCCCGCCGGCCAGTACCGCCCACCGCAGCCCCGGCAGGTAGTCCGGCGAGCGCGACAGCAGGACGTACGACCACCAGGCGGTCAGCGCCGTCACGCCGGCGAGGGCGGCTGCCGCGGCGAACCCGTGCCGCTCCTCCCACAGCACGGCCGCGCCCATGCCGACCAGTGCCGCCACGTACGGCGCCAGCGCCACCGTGTAGTACTCGTGGAAGATGCCCTGCATCCAGCTGAACACCACACAGGTGACCAGCAGGCAGCCACCCCAGGCGAGGAAGGCCGCCCGGGCCATGCTCTCCAGGGAGTCACTGGCCCGCCGGGCCCGCCAGGTGACCACCAGGCCGGCAACCAGCAGCACCAGCGCCGCCGGCAGCAGCCAGGAGATCTGGCCGCCGATCCCGGCCGAGAACAGCCGGTCGATCCCGGTCTCCCCCCAGCCGCCGCCACCGCCGCCGCGGAAGCCCGGCCCGGTCGGGGCCGCCGTCCCGTACGGCACCTCCGCGCTGAGCACCGGACCGAGGTCGGCGCCGCGTCCTCCGCCCACGCTGCCGACCTCGTCGCCGTTCAGCCGGCCGAGGCCGTTGTAGCCGAAGGTCAGCTCCAGGAAGGAGTTCGTCTGGGAGCCCCCGATGTACGGGCGGGAGGACGCCGGCCACAGCTCCACCACCGCGACCCACCAGCCGCCCGAGACCACCATCGCGGCGCCCGCCAGCGCCAGCTGGCCCAGCCGCCGGCGCAGCCGGGTCGGCGCGCAGACGGCGTAGAGGAGGGCCAGCGGAGGCAGGACCAGGAAGGCCTGCAGGGTCTTCGTCAGGAAGGCGAAGCCCAGCGTAACCCCCGCCCACACCAGCCACTTCGTCCGGGCTCCTTCCATGGCCCGCAGCACGCAGTACACGGACACGGTCAGCAGCAGCGTCAGCAGCGCGTCCGGGTTGTTGAAGCGGAACATCAGCGCGGCCACCGGCGTCAGTGCGAACACCGTGCCCGACAGCAGCGCCGCTCCCGGCCCGAACTGCCGCCGGACGGAGGCGTACAGCACCGCCGTGGTCGCCACGCCCATCAGGGCCTGGGGGACCAGGATCTGCCAGGCACCGAGCCCGAACAGCCGGACGGAGAGCGCCATCGGCCACAGCGCGGCCGGCGGCTTGTCGACGGTGATGGAGTTGCCGGCGTCGGAAGAGCCGAAGAAGAACGCCTTCCAGCTCTCGCCGCCGGCCTGTGCGGCGGCGGAGTAGAACGAGTTGGCGTAGCCGGACGCGCTCAGGTTCCAGAGCAGCAGCACGGCCGTGGCCAGCAGCAGAGCCGCCAGCGCCGGGCGTTCCCAGCGCGGTCGGTGCGTGGTGGTCATCGGGTGTGGTCCTTCAGGTCGGTCGTGGTCCGGGGCTCGGGGAAGACCCAAGAGCGAAAGAGCAGGAAGCGGAGCACGGTGGCGGCGAGGTTCGCGGTGATCAGGACGGCGAGTTCGGTGCCGTGCGACGGACGGTCGGTGGCGGCGCCGAGCGCGGCCAGCGAACCGGCGGTCAGCGCCAGTCCGATACCGAAGACCAGCAGCCCCTGGGCCTGGTGCCGCAGGGCCCGCTCACGGCCGCGGACCCCGAAGGTGAGCCGCCGGTTGGCCGCCGTGTTGGCGACGGCGGACAGCAGCAGGGCCGCCGCATTGGCCGCCTGAGCGCCGATACCGAGCCGGAACAGGGAGTACAGCGCCAGGTAGCAGAGGGTGGAGAGGACGCCGACCGCGCAGAAGCCGAGGAGCTGCCGGGCCAGCCCGCGCGGCACCCCGGTCAGGTCCCGGTCCCGCGGATCGTCGCCGAAGGGCCGGCCCAGCCGGTCCAGCGGGAGCGCCCCCACGGCCAGGGCCCGGCCCACCCGCCAGACCCCTTTCAGGTCCTCGACGGCGGTCCGGACGATGTGCACGGTGGAGTCGGGGTCGTCGACCCAGTCCACCGGCACCTCGTGGATGCGCAGCCCGGCCCGTTCGGCGAGCACCAGCATTTCGGTGTCGAAGAACCAGCCGGTGTCCTCGACCAGCGGCAGCAGCCGCTGCGCGACGTCCCGGCGGATGGCCTTGAACCCGCACTGCGCGTCGCTGAACCGGGCGGCCAGCGAGGAGCGCAGGATCAGGTTGTAGGCGCGGGAGACGAACTCCCGCTTGGCGCCCCGCACCACTCGGGAGGACCGGGCCAGCCGGGTGCCGATGGCGAGGTCGGAGTGGCCGGAGATGAGCGGCGCGACCAGCGGGAGGAGGGCGTTCAGGTCGGTGGAGAGGTCCACGTCCATGTAGGCCAGGACGGGCGCCTCCGAGCCGGACCAGACGGTCCGCAGAGCCCGGCCCCGGCCCTTCTGCTCCAGCCGGACGCTGCGCACTCCGGGCACGGTGGCGGCGAGTCCTGCGGCGATCTCCGGTGTCCGGTCGGTGCTCGCGTTGTCGGCGACGGTGATCCGGAAGGCGTAGGGGAAGGTCCGGGTGAGGTGCTCGTGCAGTCGGCGGACGCAGGGCCCGAGGTCCTTCTCCTCGTTGAAGACCGGCACCACCACATCGAGTACGGGCTCACCGGAGGCGCGGGGCGTCAGGTGCTCACGGCGCGGGAGAGTCGTTTCGGTCGGCATGGACCGACCCTCGCCGGGCGGGCTGTCACGGCCGTGTGCCCAGCCTGTGCCCCACCTGTGAGGACTCCCGCTCCGGCGCCGCCGCTACGCGTACGCCGCCGCGGCGGGCTCCGTCAGCGGCAGCGGCGCGAGCGGCAGCCGGACCTCGAAACGGGTGCGCCCGGGCTCGCTCCGTACGCCGACCCGACCGCCGTGGGCGGTGACCACGGCCTGGACGATGGCCAGGCCCAGGCCGGTGGAGCCGGCCTGCCGGGAACGCGAGGCGTCTCCGCGGGCGAACCGTTCGAAGACGTGGGGGAGCAGGTCGGGCGGGATGCCCGGCCCGTCGTCCTCGACCTCGATCCGTACGCACGGCACACCGCTCCCGGTCACCACGTCGCATGTTTCACGTGAAACACGCGCGGTGACCGTCGTGCCGGGCGGCGTGTGCGTACGCGCGTTGGCGAGCAGGTTGACCAGAACCTGCTGGATGCGCGCCGGATCGGCGTCCACCAGGGCAGCCTCCGGGGGGAGTTCGAGCCGCCAGTGGTGCTCCGGCCCGGCGGCCCGGGCGTCGCTGACCGCGTCCACGACCAGCGGCGCGAGATCCAAGGTCCGGCAGCTGAGCGGTCGTCCGGCATCCAGCCGGGCGAGCAGCAGCAGGTCCTCGACCAGCCCGGTCATCCGGGTCGCTTCGGACTCGATGCGGCCCAGGGCGTGCCGGGTGTCGGGGCCGGGCTCCTCCCGTCCGCGCCGGGTGAGTTCGGCGTACCCGCGGATGGAGGCCAGCGGGGTGCGCAGCTCGTGGCTGGCGTCCGCGACGAACTGCCGGACCCTCGTCTCGCTCTCCTGGCGGGCGGCGAGGGCGGAACCGACGTGGCCCAGCATCCGGTTGAGGGCGGCTCCGACCTGGCCGACCTCGGTGCGCAGGTCGGCCTCGGCGTCCGGAACCCGCTCGTGCAGGGCCACCTCACCACTGTGCAGGGGCAGTTCGGACACGCGCGTGGCGGTGGCGGCGACCCGGCGCAGCGGGCGCAGGGCGACCCCGACCAGGGCCTGCCCGGCCAGGCCCGCGGCTATCAGCCCGGCCAGGGTCACGCACACCTCGACCGTGATCAGGGTGCGCACGGTGGAGTCGACCCCGGAGAGGGGGAATCCGAGGGCGAGCGAGCCGTCGGCGGCGGCCGACACCCGGTACCGGCCGAGTTCCGGCACGTCCACGTCGATCGCGCCGTCCCGGGCCCGCGGTACGGCTGCCGCCAGGGCCTCGCTCTGGACCTCGGTGAGCGGGGAGCGGTGGTCGTTGGCGGGGCCGTCGTCGGACACGGTGCGCGCAGTGCCGACGACGCTGCCGGAGGAGTCCAGCCGGATCCCGGTGGTGCCGAGCGGCGTGCCGGGCGGAATGTTGAGGAAGGAGACGAGGGGCACCTCGCGGCCCGGCCTCGCCCCGGGCCCCCGGGCGGACATCTCGACGGCGGTGCGCAGCTGTCCGTCCAGCTGGTTCATCAGGTACGAGCGCAGGGCGAGGGTGGTGACCGCCCCGATCACCGTCCCCACGACGGCGATCAGCACCACGGCTGACACCACCAGCCGGGTCCGCAGCGACCAGGGCCGGGCGGCCCAGGACCGGACACCCCTCATGCCCCGCACTACTCGCCCGGCTTGATCAGGTAGCCGGCGCCGCGCCGGGTGTGGATCATCGGGCTCCGGCCTGGGCCGCTCTCCAGCTTGCGCCGCAGGTAGGAGATGTAGAGCTCGACCACGTTGGCCTGGCCGCCGAAGTCGTAGGACCAGACCCGGTCGAGGATCTGCGCCTTGCTGAGCACCCGGCGCGGGTTGCGCATCAGGTAGCGCAGCAGCTCGAACTCGGTGGCGGTCAGCCGGATCTCCTGGCCGCCCCGGGTGACCTCGTGGCTGTCCTCGTCCAGCGTCAGATCGCCGACGACCAGCACGGATTCGCCCCGCGCGGCCTGGGCCGCCCCGGCCCTGCGAATCAGCCCGCGCAGCCGGGCCACCACCTCCTCCAGGCTGAACGGCTTGGTCACGTAGTCGTCCCCGCCCGCCGTGAGACCGGCGATGCGGTCCTCCACGGAGTCCCGGGCGGTCAGGAACAGCACCGGGACCTGCGGGAGCTCCCGGCGGAGCCGGCCCAGGACGGTCAGGCCGTCCATGTCCGGGAGCATGATGTCGAGGACGACGGCGTCCGGCCGGAAGGACCGGGCCGCCCGCAGGGCGGTGGCGCCGTCGGCGGCGGTGCGCACCTCGCAGCCCTCGTAGCGCAGGGCCATGGAGAGCAGTTCGGAGAGGGACGCCTCGTCGTCCACGACCAGGACCCGGCAGGGTCCCCCGTCGGGGCGGACCAGGGCCCCGGCGGCCGGCCGGTCCGGACGGGCGGCGATGCCGGTGGACGTGGACGCGGGGGAGGTGGTCGTCGCAGTCATGGGGAACACGCTCCCCGCCGCCCCTGAGAGCCCTCTTGCCGGATTCTGTGAATCCCCTGAGAAACCTGTGGGCCGTCCCCGCCCAGGGGGCCCGGGGCGGAAACGGCTCAGGCGTCGAGTGCGAACAGCCGGGCCGCGTTGTCGTGGCAGACCGCCCGGAGCCAGTCGTCGCCCAGGCCGAGCCGTTCCAGCGCGTCGAGCTGGTGGTCGTAGGGGTAGGGGATGTTCGGGAAGTCGGTGCCGAGCAGGATCCGGTCGCCCAGCGCGGCGAGCCGGCCGAGCTCCTCCGGCGGGAAGCCGCCGAGCCGCTCCGCGAAGTCGGTGAAGACCATGGTGGTGTCGAGCCGGACCTCCCGGTACCGGTCGGCGAGGTCGAGGAAGTCCCCGTACTCGGGCATGCCCATGTGGGCGACGATCAGCGGCAGCCGGGGATGCCGGCCGAGCAGCCGCGCGATCGGCGCGGGCCCGGTGTGCTTGCCCGGCACCGGGCCGGAGCCGCAGTGCACCACCGCCGGGATGCCGGCCTCGGCGAGCAGTCCCCACACCTGGTCGAGCCGGTCGTCGTTCGGGTCGTACCCGCCGACCTGCAGGTGCGCCTTGAAGATCCGCGCCCCGCCGTCCACCGCCCGGCGCACGTACTCCGCCGCCCCGTCCTCAGGGAAGAAGGTGGCCGTGTGCAGGCAGTCCGGGGTCCTGGCCGCGAAAGCGGCCGACCAGGAGTTCAGCCAGGCGGCCATCGCCGGTTTGTGCGGGTACAGCATCGCGGTGAAGGCCCGGACGCCGAACGCCCGGAGCAGCGCGACGCGTTCCTCTTCTTCGTGCCGGTAGGTGATGGGCCATGCGACACCGGTCAGCGGGCCGACGGCGTCGAAGTACTCCCACACCTTGTCCAGCACCCGCGCGGGCATGAAGTGGGTGTGTACGTCGACCAGGCCGGGCAGCCCGAGCCGGTCCCGGAAGCGCCGGACGGCGGCGGCGGTCCGGACCGCCAGGGCTGACCCGGCCGCCGGGGCCGACCCGGCCGCCGAGGCCTCCGGCCCCTCAGCGGTCGCGGACGAATTCACTGCTGCGCTCGACCGTGCCGACGTGCAGGGTGTAGCTCTCGTACCACTCCTTGATGCCCCGCGCCTGCGTCTGCCGGTGTTCGAGGTTGGTGCGCCAGGCGGTGAGCGCCTCCTCGTCGCGGAAGTAGGCGACGGTGATGCTGAGCCCGCCGGGGGTGTGGGCGTTCTCGTGGCCGAGGTAGCCGGGGATCTCCTTCACCAGCTCGTTCATCCGGGCCGATGCCTCGGGGTAGCCGTCGTCCGCTCCCGGGGTGCGGACGGAGGTGAACACGGTCATCAGGTACGGCGGTTCGAACGCCGGAAGGGGTCGCATGGTCATGGGCCCACTCTCCGGTCCTTGATCGGAACGTGTCCACAGCAAAGCCCCCGGGACGGGCAAAGGGATCCAAGATTTGACCTTCGCCGGGCAGCCCCGGACCCGGCCCCGGACCCGGACCCGGACCCGGCGGTCAGAACAGCCCTTCCTGCTCCACCGGTTCGGGCGCCGGGGCCAGGGTGGCGACCGGAACTCCGGAGGTTCGCGCCTCCGGGCCGGCGGCGGTCAGTGCCCAGCCCGCGAGCAGCCGGGCGTCCACCACGAGGCCGTCCGCGAAGTGCAGGTCCGGCCCGGCCGCGGCCACCAGCACGCCCGCGACCGTCCCGCCGTCCGCCATGGCTCCGAGCACCCGCGCCGGCCGTGCCCCGCCGCCCGCCGCGGCCAGGGCCGCCAGGGCGAACGCCGCGCCGTGGTCGACCACGGCGCAGGGCAGCCGTTCCAGCGAGTCGGGCCAGCCGGGCAGCGCGGCGGCGAGGGCGTGCGGCGCGGCCACCTCCCGCTCCCGTTCGGCGGCGGGCGGCAGCTGCGCCCGTACGGCCCGCTTGCGCGCGTACGGGATCCGGTCGGGCACCCCGAGGGCCGCCCGGAGCAGCTCCTCGGTGCGCCGGGCCGCCATCAGCGGGCCCCGCCCGAGCCAGCTCCAGGCCACCGCGCCCTGCTCCAGCAGCCGGACGGTGCCGCGTTCCTCCGCGGTGATCCCCACCTTGAGCAGGCCGGGCCCGAACCAGGCCAGGTAGACGCGATAGGGCCGCGGATCGTCCGCGTGGGTGTCTGCGGCCACCGAGAAGGAGCGGTCGAGCCGGGCGCACTCGGCGCACTGCGGGGAACCGGCCGCTGCCGGGACCGTCGCCGCCGTGGGGCACGGCGTCCGCCGGCCGCCCCGCCGTACCCCCGTGCAGCGCCGCTCCCCCGTACCGGTGAAGGCGAGCCGCCGCCCGTACGGGAGCACACTGGCCCGCTCGCCCCGCCCCTCCGCGTACCAGCCGATGCCGGGGCGGCCCTCACCGCTCCAGCGCGGTCCGGTGCAACGCCAGACCGGTGCCGTGGCGGCGGTCGCGGGGGCCGCGGTCACAGCGGCAGCGGCCGTTCGAAGAAGGTCTCCAGGACGACCGTCGCCTGGGTGCCGCTGACCCCGTCGATGGCGTAGAGGCGCCGCAGGACGTCCTGCAGCTGCTCGGTGGTGGCCGTCCGCACCTTCACCAGCACGGACGCGCTGCCCGCGATGATGTGGGCCTCCTGGATCTCGGTGATGGCCGCGAACCGCTCCGCGGAGTCCCCCATCCAGGCGTTCGCGTCCACCATCACGAAGGCCAGCACCCCGCTGCCGACCGCGGCCGGGTCCACGTCGACGGTGGTGCGCCGGATGACGCCGCGCTCGCGCAGCTTCCGCACCCGCTCGTGCGCGGCGCCGGCCGACAGTCCGACCGCCGCGCCGAGGGTGGCGTACGACTGCCCGGCGTCCTCCTGCAGCCGCGCGACGATCGCCCGGTCGATCCCGTCCATGAGCCTCCTCCGCCACATCCTTGCCAGGACCGTACCGCATCCGGCAATCTCGATCACGACCGAACACAATTCGGCGATCAAGGAGATCGATGAGATGTCTTCACCCATAGCCGATCCCGACCTGTACGAGATCCTGGACGACCGCTTCCGGACCGGCCGCTGTGCGAACGGCGACATGCGACTCGAACGCCTCCACGACGACTGCCGCTGGGCGGAGGGCCCGCTCTGGCTCCCGGCCTGGCGCCAGCTGGTGTGGAGCGACATCCCGAACGACCGGATCCTGCGCTGGGACGAACTCACCGGCAGGGTCGGCCCGTTCCGCACGCCCGCCGGCCACCCGAACGGCAACACCCTCGACCGCGAAGGCCGGTTGATCACCTGTGAGCAGGGCAACCGGCGGGTCAGCCGCACGGAGCCGGACGGTACGGTCACGCCCCTCGCCACCCACTACGGGAACCACCGCCTGAACAGCCCCAACGACGCGGTGGTCCGCTCGGACGGCTCGGTGTGGTTCTCCGACCCCGACTTCGGGATCACCAGCGACTACGAGGGCGTCCGCGGCGAGAGCGAGATCGGCGCCCGCAACGTCTACCGCGCCGACCCGGTGACGGGCGCCGTGCGCCTGGTCGCGGACGGCTTCGGCGGCCCGAACGGCCTGGTCTTCTCCCCGGACGAGTGCCGGCTGTACGTGTCCGACACCCGCGAGAACCACATCCGGGTCTTCGAGGTCCACGAGGACGGCACCCTGTCGGACGGCAAGGTCTTCGCGGAGGCCCCGGCGGACCGCCCGCGCGCCCGCTTCGACAACATCCGCTTCGACGACGGCGGCCGGCTGTGGGTGGCCGCGATGGAGGACGGCGTCCACTGCTACGCGCCCGAGGGCGACCTGATCGGCCGGATCCGGGTCCCCGAGCCCGTCTCCAACATCGCCTTCGGCGGCCCCCGGAACAACCGCCTGTTCATCACCGCCACCACCTCGCTCTACGCGCTGGTGATGTCGGTGACCGGCCTGCCCCGCGTGCGCACGGCCACCCGCGGCCTGAGGCAGTCGGCGACCGGATGACGCGGGGAGGCCCTCCCCGGCAGCCCGGGGAGGGCCTCCCTCGCGGTACGAACGCCGGAACGGCTCACCCGCTTCAGGCCGACGCGGTGGCGGTCGAGCCCCGCCGGGCCGCCGGCGCCTGCCGCAGGACGCGCCGGCGGCGGACCGGCAGGCCGGCGGTCGGGTTGGCGACGCCCCAGGCGGCGCCCTTGCAGATCAGCTCCTTGTAGACGGCGGCGAGACGGCCCGTGAGGGCCGAGTCCTTGGCGCGGTCGTCGGCGGTGACGTACTGGATCAGACCCTCCTTGCGCCCCAGCGAGATGCACTGGTTGAAGTACCGGATCGACACCTCGGGCACCCTCCGTCCGGCCAGCCGGGCCGCGATGGCGTCGGCGGCCTGCCAGGCCATGGGGACGCCCGAGGCACACGACATCCGCAGCGGCTTGTCCCCCGGACCCATCGCGAGGGCCGCGTCACCGACGGCGTACACGTCCGGGTGCGAGACCGAGCGCATGGTCCCGTCGACCACGATCCGACCCCCGTCGCCGACCTCCAGGGTGGTGGCCCGCGCGATCGAGTGGACCGCGAAGCCGGTGGTCCACACGGTGACCGCGGCCGGTACGACCCCGCCGTCGGCGGTGGTGACACGGTCGGCGGCCACGGCGGTGACGGCGGCGTGCTCGTGGACGGTGATGCCGAGCCCGTCGCACACCTTCCGCAGGTGCCCGCGCCCCTTGGGCGACAGCCAGTCGCCCAGGCCCCCGCTGACGGCGAGCGCCACGTCGAGGTCCGGCCGGGCCTCGGCGATCTCGGTCGCGGCCTCCAGGCCGGTCAGACCGCCGCCGACCACGACCACCGGCTCCCCGGCGGCCAGACCCGCCAGCCGCTCGCGCAGCCGCAGCGCCCCGGCCCGGCTCGCGACCTGGTGGGCGTACTCGGCGGCACCGGGCACGCCGCGGTCGTCCCGGTCGCTGCCGAGGGCGTACACGAGGGTGTCGTACTCCAGCTCCCCGGCGGCGCCGTCCGCGTCGACGACGTCGACGGTCCTGCGGTCGGCGTCGACGCCCGTGACCTTCGCGAGCCGCAGTGCGACGCCGCTGCCGGCGAACATCTCGCCGAAGGGCCGGGCCTTGAGCTCCTGGCCGACCGCGAGCTGGTGCATCCGCACCCGCTCGACGAAGTCGGGCTCGGCGTTGACGAGGGTGATGGCGACGTCGTCGCGGTGCAGCCGCTTGGCGAGGCGGCCGGCCGCGATGGCTCCGGTGTATCCGGCACCGAGGACGACGATGCGGTGCTGCTGCATTTCCCTGCTCCTGTCTGTGCGGTTCCGGCCGTTGTTCGGACGCGGTTACGCACCTTGAACCGGGCAGCCCGCCGATTCCTGACAGGTCCCCGGTGTGAACCACGTCACACCGGGGCGCATGGGTCAGAAGGCGTGGAACAGGGGTTCCCCGTGACCGCCGGCCGCCCACGCCTCGGTCGCCCTGCCGAGCTTGTCGGGGTTGACCTGATTGCGGAACGCGGCGATGCCCTCGGCGGTGATCTCCAGGCACATGACGCCGACGACCCGCCCGTCGACGACCGCCACCACGGCGGGCCCGCCGTTGGCGGTGGTGACGTGGATCGCGGCCGAGCCGCCGACCATGGCGCGCTTGACCGCCGCCGGCTTGAACAGCCCCCGCATGAACTTCGCGACGGCGAGGGCACCCTCGAAGGCCTTCGCCCGCGCCGGGACCTTCCCGCCGCCGTCGCCGATCGCGATGGCATCCCCGGTGAGCAGCCGTACGAGCGGCTCGGTCTTCCCGCTGGTGGCGGCGGCGAGGAACTCCTCGACGATGCGCCGGGCGGCGGCCTGGTCGATCTCGGTACGGGCCTTGCCGTCCGCGATGTGCTTCTTGGCGCGGTGGAAGACCTGCTGACTGGCGGCCTCGCTGATGTCGAGGATCTCGGCGATCTCCCGGTGCGGGTAGTCGAACGCCTCCCTCAGCACGTACACGGCCCGCTCGTTGGGGGACAGCCGCTCCATCAGCGTCAGCACCGCGTACGAGACCGACTCGCGCTGCTCGGCGGTGTCGGCCGGCCCGAGCATCGGGTCCCCGTCGAGCAACGGCTCGGGAAGCCACTGCCCCACATAGCTCTCGCGCCGGGCACGCGCCGAACTGAGCTGGTTCAGGCACAGGTTGGTGAGCACCTTGGTCAGCCAGGCCTCGGGCACCTCGATCCGCCCGAGGTCGGCGCCCTGCCACCGCAGGAAGGTCTCCTGTACGGCGTCCTCGGCCTCGCTCGCGGAACCGAGCATCCGGTAGGCGATCGCCTCCAGCCGCCCCCTGGCTCCCTCGAAAAGGTCCACGTCCTCCATGGTCAACGGCATGCCCGGATCCTAACCGGGCACAACGCAAGAGGCCCCGGACTTTCGTCCGGGGCCTCTTGGGCTGTGCACTCGGCAGGATTCGAACCTGCAACCTTCTGATCCGTAGTCAGATGCTCTATCCGTTAAGCTACGAGTGCTTGTGCTTCCCGGGGTTTTTCGCCCCGTTGGCCTTGCGAGAACAACAATACATGGACCTCGCCGGGACGCGAAATCCATTGTCCAAACCACCTCTGACCTGCGGAAACGCGTGGAGGGGGTGGCTCCGGCCGCCGCGTGGCGACCACGCCGGACGGAGGGGAAACGCATGGGAATCAGCCTCGGGAACGACCGAAGCCCCGGTCCGTTCGGACCGGGGCTTCGGTGATCACAGCGCGGAGGCGGAGGGATTTGAACCCTCGATGGGGATTACGCCCCAAACCGCATTAGCAGTGCGGCGCCATAGACCGGACTAGGCGACGCCTCCAGCACACCCCCGCGTACGAGGGTGCGTGCAGATGATGACACAGGCCCAGGCCCGCTCACCAATCCGCTCCCACGGTACTAGGCGTGGCGGCACCAGAGCAAAGGCTTTCGGGGCGGCTCGCGGAACGTCGGCGCCTGGTTCTCGTTGGGCAGGCGTACCCGCCCGACCCGACGCGTACCGGACGACCGACCCTGGAGATCTCGATGCGTCTCGCCGCCCTCGCCGCCTCCGCCGTCGCCGCCGTGGCGGCCGCCGGCCCCATCCCCCAGCTGCCGCCGCTCGGCGAACTCCTCGCACCGCCGCCCGAGCGGCTCACCGTGACCGTGGAGCACAACGGGACCTCCCGCGTGGCCAACGGGACGTACACCCTGGAGTGCGAACCGGTGGGCGGTTCGCATCCGGAGGCCCGTCGGGCGTGTGCGCGGCTCGACCGGTTCGCGCGGGCGGGCAAGGACCCGTTCGCGCCCGTCCCGCCCGACGAGGTGTGCTCGGGAACGTACGGCGGCCGGGCCGTCGCACGGATCACCGGGACGTGGCAGGGCCGCCGGGTCGAAGCCTCGTTCAGCAGGAAAAACGGTTGTGAGATCAGCCGCTGGAAAGAGTTGGAACCTGTGCTTCCGAGTGCGCGTTCCTGACCTGGGAGGATGCCGGTGCCGCTGTGACCGGGCCCCCGATCCGCCGTCCCGTCCGGGGAAGGTGGCCTTAGACTCCTCCCGAGTCATGCCGGTCGTCGTGGTCAGGGAGGAAGCTCGTCGTGAGCAGCAGGCCATCCCGAGGCGCTGCTCGCCTCGCAGCAATACTCGACGCTCTGCCGGACGCGCTGCTGCTCGTCAACGCGAACGGCACGGTCGTCAACGCGAATTCGATCGCGCTGGAGCTCATGGAGAGCCCGGGAACCGGGCTCGTCGGACGCGGCCTGCTGGACCTGCTGCCCGAATTCGACTCCAAGCTGATCCCCGGCTCCATGCGCCGCCCCGACGACGAGGACGGCCTGCGCAGCAAACCGACCCGGATGACGGCACGCCGTACGGACGGCACCGAGTTCCCGGCCGAGGTGACCAGCGCCGGCCTGGACGGCCGGGACGCCTACCGGGAGCCGCACCAGGGCTACACCGGGGACGAGCTGCTGATGCTCGTCCTGCGCGACCTCTCCGGGACCGTGGACACCGAGGCCGAGCTGGTCCGCTCGCAGCGGCAGACCGAGATGATCCTGCGGGCCGCCGCCGAAGGCGTGGTGGGTACCGACACCGACGGCCGGGTGGTGCTCGTCAATCCGGCCGCCGCCCAGATCCTCGGCTACCGGGCCACCGACCTCGGCAACCGCGAGCTGCACGGCCTGATCCAGCACTCCCGCGCGGACGGCTCGCCGTTCCCCTTCGAGGAGTCGCCGCTCGCCGACACCCTGCGCAGCGGGCGCAAGCACCGCGTGCGCGGGCAGGTGCTGTGGAACAAGGCCGGCCAGGCCGTCGCGGTGGACCTCACCACCTCGCCGGTACGGGAGGGCGACCAGCTGGTCGGTGCGGTGATGACCTTCACCGACAGGCGGCCCTACGACGCCCTGGCCGCGCGGCACAAGCAGCTGATGGCGGTGCTCGGGGACGCCCTGCGCGGGCCGCTGGAGGAGCTCCGCGGTGAGCTGGCCACCCTGGCGGCGGACGACGCCGGCCAGCTGTGGCCGGAGGCGAACCAGCTGCTGCACCACCTGGCCGCCGGGTACTCGCGGATGACCACGCTGGTCGACAACGTGCTCGGCTTCCAGCGGCTGGACGCGGGCCGGGACCGGCTCGCCAAGCAGAAGGCGATGGTCAACGAGGTCGTCGCGGCCGGGGTCGACGGCGCCGTGGAGCTGATCGGGCCGGGCCGCGCACAGTTCGCGGTGCACGCGCCGACCATCGAGGCCGAGATCGACCCGGAGCGGATCGCCACCGCGCTCGCGCACCTGATCGCGGACGTGGCCGGGGTCGACGCCACCGGCAAGACGCCGGCCGGCAGCGGCTACACGGACTCGACCATCGTCGTGGCGGTCGCCCAGCGCGGGGACGCGGTTCGCATCGAGGTGCGCGGGCCCTACGACGGCGGGAGCCCGGTGCACGAGCCGATCGTGCAGGGCGTGGTGGCCGCGCACGGCGGTGTGCTGCAGACCGTCGAGGTGCCGGGCGCGCCGGGCGGCGCGTACGTGCTGGAGCTGCCGCTGGGCGAGGGGGCCGGGACGGTCACCCTGCCCGACCCGGAGCCCGAACCGGAGCCCGAGCCCGAACCCGAGCCGCAGCGGGAGTCCCGGCCGGGTGTGCCGGGCGGGCCCGCACCCTCCCAGGGGTCCGGCCGGCGGGGGCGGCGCGGGGTCGACGCCTTCCTGGAGGACGAGCGGAGCCCGGAGCCGGAGTCCGGCGGGGGCGCGCTCGCGCTGCCGTCGGGACGGCGCCGGGCGGCGGCCGGTCCGGCGGCCCCGGAGCTGGCCCAGGCTCCGGTGAGCCCGGCCGGGCTGGGTACGGGGCGGCGGCGCGGGCGTGACGGCGACAGCACCGGCACCGAGTCCGGTGGCCCCGGCGGGGGTGACGGCCGGGCCCTGCCGGCCCTGCCCACGGCGGCTTCCGTACCTGCCGGGATGCCCGTGTCTCCTGGTACGCCCGTACCTGCCGGTGCGCCTGTACCTGCCGGTGCGCCCGTACCTGCCGGGGCAGCAGTGACTCCCGGGACGCCTGTGGCTCCAGGTTCACCCGTGCCTCCCGGTGCGCTGGTGCCCTCCGGGGCCCCCGTACCTCTCGGCGCGCCCGTGCCTCCTGGTGCCCCTGTGCCTCCTGGTGCCCCCGTACCCGCCCAGGCCATGGCTCCGCCGGCGGGGCGCCGCCGCGCCCTGGCCCCGACCCAGGACCGGTCGTCCGCGGGGGCTCCCGTGGCGGGCGCGGCGCCGATCGCGCCGCCCGGCGGCTTCGCCCTGCCCGCCGGGCCGCCGCAGCCGGCGTCCGGTCGGCCCGAGGGGCCGCAGGGCGCGGGTCCGCAGCCCGTGGCACCGCAGGGCATGAGCCCCGTGGGCGTCCCCGTGCCGCCCTCCGCGCCCGTGGCGCCGCCCGGCGGGTTCGCCCTGCCGGCCGGGCCGCAGGGCGCCGCGGCGGCACGGGCCGCCGCCCCCACCGACCCCGACGCCCCGGAGACCCCGGCCGCACCTCCGGTCGCACCGCCCGGCGGCTTCGCCCTGCCCCCGGCCGGACCCACCGCCGGACCCGCCGCCGGACCCGCCTCCGGCAGCGCCGCCGGCGAGCCCGCCCCGGCCACGCCCGGCGGCCGCCGCGGCCGCCGGGCACTCGCCAGCCCCGAGGCCGCCGAGGAGTCGCACGCGACCGCGGACGGGAACGGCGGCCAGGACACCCACACCCCGGCCCAGCCGCACCCCACCGGCCGGCGCCGGGCCCTGCCCCCGAAGGACGGCACGCCCGACGCCCCGGTGTGGCCGGTGCCGGCCGCCCGTACCGCGCCCGAGGACGGTCCCGGCCCCCAGGTCGCCGTACCGGCGGCCCGGCAGCCGCAGGACGGCCCGGACCGGGCCGTCGGCGTCCGGGCGCTGGGACAGGCCGGCGGCGCCGACCCCGCCGCGGCCGCCGCCGCGGGCCCGGCCGCCGCCGCTTCCTCCGGCTCCGGAAGGCGCCGCCGGCTCTCCGAACCCGCCCCGCAGGGCCGCGCCTTCGCCATAGGCGCCCCCGAGGCCGGTGCCGCGGAGGGACCCGAGCCGCTGGACGGCCCGGGCGGAGCCGTCGAGGTGGTCAACCGGCCGGTGCCGCAGCCCGTCGACGACGAGCTGCCCCCGGAGCCGCTCGACAACCCGCGCCGGCTGCTCGTCTGGCCCGCGCCGGACGTCGCGACCACCCAGGCGCTGAGCGAGCGCGGCTACCGCCCGGTGATCGTGCACTCCCGCGAGGAAGTGGACGCGCAGATCGCCGCGTTCCCCGCCGCGCTGTTCGTCGACCCGCTGACCGGGCCGATCACCCGGACCGCGCTGCAGTCGCTGCGGCAGGCCGCCGTGGCCGCCGAGGTGCCCGTCCTGGTCACGGCCGGACTGGGTCACGCCACGCGCGAGGCGGCGTACGGGGCGGACCCGGCCGTACTGCTCAAGGCGCTGGCGCCGCGCGACAGCGAGCAGCACCCCTCCCGGGTGCTGCTGATCGAGGAGAAGGACGAGATCGCCGGGGCGCTCACCGCCGCCCTGGAGCGGCGCGGCATGCAGGTGGGCCGGGCCGGCGCGGACACCGACGCCGTGGAGCTGGCGACCCGGATGCGGCCGAACCTGGTGGTGATGGACCTGATGCAGGTCCGCCGGCGCCGGGCGGGGATCGTGGACTGGCTGCGCGCGAACGGCCAGTTGAACCGCACTCCGCTGGTCGTCTACACCGCCACCGGGATCGATGCGGAGGCGCTGCCGCGGCTGGCCTCCGGGGAGAGCGTGCTGTTCCTCGCCGAGCGGTCGACCACCGCCGAGGTACAGGGCCGGATCGTGGACCTTCTGGCCAAGATCGGCACGAATTAGTCACTCTGCCGGGATGGCCATCACCGATCGCACCGAGAAGCCCGTACCCGCCGACAACGGTGAGGTCACCCTCCTCATAGCCCGGCAGGTGGAACCGGGCTACGAGGAGTCCTTCGAGGAGTGGGCGCGCGGCATCCTGGACACCGCCGCGCGCTTCCCCGACCACCTCGGGTACGGGCTGTTCCGCCCGGCCGCCGAGGGCGCGCCGTGGTTCCTGGTCCACCGGTTCCGGGACCAGGCGGCCTTCGAGGCCTGGCAGGACTCGCCCGAGCGGGCGTCGTGGTTCGCGAACTGCGAGGGCCACCACCACACCGAGATCGCCCGCCGGGAACTGCACGGCATGGAGACCTGGTTCGCCAAGCCGGGATCGGTGCGGCCCGCACCGCCCCGCTGGAAGATGGCGGTCAGCTCGGGGCTGGCCATCTTCCCGATCTCGCTGGCGGGCAACGCGCTGCTCGGGCCCATCCTGGTGGACCTGAACTTCGTCCTGCGGACCGCGGCCTTCACCGTCGTCTTCAGCACCCTGATGACGTACGTGGCGATGCCCGCGGTCAGCAGGCTCCTGCGCGGCTGGCTGACCCGCGACTGAGGCCGTACGGGGCCCGGCTCCTCCTCGCCGGGTATGGCAACGTCCACCCCACCGGCCCCTTACCACCCACGGATGACCTTTCTCCGGAACAGACGTGAAGAGCAATGGTCACCTCCTACCCTCCTGGCTGTTGTCCCGACAGATCAGCAGTGCAGCAGGATGGTCGTGCGATTGGGGGCCTACGCCCGGATCTCGCTGGACCGGAACGGCGACGAGTTGGGGGTGGAACGGCAGCGCCTGGACTGCACACGCGCGGCGGCCGTCCGGCCAGGATGGCTGGTCACCGAGCACTACGTGGACAACGACCTGTCTGCGTGGAAGCGGAACGTCAGACGACCGGAGTTCGAGCGGCTGGTATCCGACCTCAAGGACGGAACCATCGACGGGATCATCACCTACGACCTGGACCGCCTCACGCGGCAGCCCCGTGAGCTCGAAAGGCTGGTGGACCTCTACGAGGTGAATCCGAAGCTGGTGTTCGCGACGATCGTCGGTGACATCGACCTGTCGTCGTCGGACGGCCGGACCATGGCCCGCGTCATGGTGGCCTTCGCCGACAAGGCATCCGCCGACACGGGCCGACGCGTGGCCCGTAAGCACAGGGAACTGGCCGACAACGGCAAGAACGGCGGAGGCTTTCCCGCATTCGGCTGGAAAAGCAACCGAATAGCCGTTGATCATGCGCAGGCTGCACTGATCACCAAGGCACACGAGGACCTGCTGGCCGGCTCACGGCTGGCGACCATCGTTCGGGAGTGGCAGGCGAAGGGCGTGCAGACGTCCCGGGGCACGCCCCGGCCTATTTCCCGTACTGCAGTCAGAACGATCTTGCGGAACCCGCGTCTGGCGGGCTTCCGGGCGGTCAAGGGGCAGATCCACTACGGAGCGGATGGGCAGCCGGTTCGAGGCGAGTGGGAGCCCATCTGCACGCCGGAAAGGCTGGAAGCCGTGACCGCCGTCCTGGACGACATCAGAGACCGCCATTCGAGTCGGCAGAAGAACGGCACGAACGCCTACCGGTACCTGCTCGTCTGGGCCGGCGGGCCTCGGCTGGCCGAGGTCGAACACAAGCGCTCCGAACTGCTGGCGGCCAAGGCCGCCAAGAAGATCAGCGTGGGAACACTCATCTCTCTTCTGGAACCGCTCGAAGCGGAGCGGGAGGAGCTGCGACGGGACCGTGCGGTCCATGCGGTGAAGGCGGCCCGGGCATCGCATCCGAGTCTGATCGAGGAGTTCGAGCGGCTGCCGCTGGAGAGGCGGCGCGCGATCATCATGAAGCACATCAAGGCTGTCATGGTGTCGCCTGCGGGCCGGGGCGCGCGCAGGTTCAATCCGGATCTGCTCGAGGTGGTGTGGGACACGTAGCCCCCGCGTCCAAGGCCCCCGCTCATACAGCGGGGGCCTTCGACGGACTCAGTCGAGCAGTGTCACGTCCAGCTCGCCCAACCTGTGCAGTTCACGGATCTTCTTCTTGTCGAACTTGCCGACGCTGGTCTTCGGGACCGCGTCGACGATCGTCCAGCGTTCCGGCAGCTGCCACTTGGCGATGGTCCCGCCGAGGAACTCGCGCAGGGCGGAGTAGTCGGCGGTGGCCCCGGTCTTGAGGACCACGGTGGCCAGCGGCCGCTCGCCCCACTTCTCGTCGGGGACGGCGACGACCGCCGCCTCGGCGACCTCGGGGTGTGCCATGAGGGCGTTCTCCAGCTCCACGCTGGAGATCCACTCACCGCCGGACTTGATGACGTCCTTGGCGCGGTCGGTGAGCGTGAGGAAGCCCTCCCCGGTGATCACGCCCACGTCGCCGGTCTTCAGCCAGCCGTCCTCGCTGAACTTGTCCTCCGGGCGCTGCGGTTCCCCGTCGACACCGCCGAAGTAGGAGGAGGCGATCCAGTTCCCGCGGACCTCCAGCTCACCCGCGGACTCGCCGTCCCAGGGCAGGAGGTCCCCGCCCGGGCCGACCAGCCGCGCCTCGACGCCCGCCGGGAAGCGGCCCTGGGTGACCCGGTACGGCCACTGCTCCTCGGCCGACAGGCCGGCCGGCGGGTGGGCCATGGTGCCCAGCGGGGAGGTCTCGGTCATGCCCCAGGCGTGGCAGAGCCGGACGCCCAGCTCGTCGTACGCCTCCATGAGCGCGGGCGGGCAGGCCGAGCCGCCGATGGTGACCTGCTTCATCGAGGTCAGGTCGCGCGGGTTCGCGGTGACCTCGGCCAGCAGGCCCTGCCAGATGGTGGGGACGGCCGCCGCGTGCGAGGGCTTCTCCCGTTCGATCATCTCGGCGAGCGGGGCGGGCTGGAGGAAGCGGTCCGGCATCAGCATGCCGATGCCGGTCATGAAGGTGGCGTGCGGCAGGCCCCAGGCGTTGACGTGGAACTGCGGGACCACGATCAGGGTGGTGTCCCGGTCGGTCAGGCCCATCGACTCGGTCATGTTGACCTGCATGGAGTGCAGGTAGATCGAGCGGTGGGAGTAGACCACGCCCTTGGGGTCGCCGGTGGTGCCGGAGGTGTAGCACATGGCCGCGGCCTGGCGCTCGTCCAGCTCCGGCCAGTCGTAGCGGGCCGGGCGGCCGGCGATCAGTTCCTCGTAGTCGTGCACCCGGACCGGCAGGGGCTCCAGGCCGGAGCGGTCGCCGGGGCCGGAGACGACCACGTGCTCGACCGTCGGCAGGTGCGGCAGCAGCGGCACCAGCAGCGGCAGCAGGCTGCCGTTGACGAGGACCACCCGGTCGGCCGCGTGGTTCACGATGAAGACCAGCTGCTCGGGGGGCAGCCGCAGGTTGAGGGTGTGCAGGACCGCGCCCATGGACGGGATCGCGAAGTAGGCCTCGACGTGCTCGGCGTTGTTCCACATCAGGGTGGCGACGCGCTCGTTCGGCTGCACGCCCAGCTCGTCCCGGAGGGCGTGGGCGAGCTGGTGCGTACGGGTGCCGGCCTCGGCGAAGCTGCGGCGGTGCGGCTCGGCCTCTCCGGTCCACGTGGTGATCCGGGACCTTCCGTGGATCGTCATGCCGTGCTGCAGTATGCGGCTGACGAGCAGTGGTACGTCCTGCATGGTGCTCAGCAAAGCGTCCTCCCGGGGGCGCTGCGAGGTAAGCGGCGGCTCTGCCTGGTCGTGCAGATTCTGCTCACGTACCGGTCGGTCTGTCACTACCCGGGAGTACAAACGCGCACGGGAATCGATGTGCGGTTTCGCTTCCTCACCTCATGGGGCAGCTCGTTTCACGTGAAACACTGCAGGTTCAGCTCCGGATCCTCGCGGAGCTTGCCTATCGCGCGGGAGACGGCGCTCTTCACCGTGCCGACGGAGACCCCGAGCAGCTCGGCGGTCTGCGCCTCGCTGAGGTCCTCGTAGTAGCGGAGGACGACCATCGCGCGCTGCCGGTCGGGCAGCCGGGTGACCGCCCGCCACATCGCGTCGCGGAGGGCCTGGGCCTCGGCCGGGTCGGCGCCCGCGGGAGCCTCCGTCTCGGGCAGCTCGTCGCAGACGAACTCGTCCACCTTGCGCTTGCGCCACTGCGAGGTACGGGTGTTGACCAGGGCGCGGCGGACGTATCCGTCGACGGCCCGGTGGTCCTCGATCCGGTCCCAGGCGACGTAGGTCTTGGCGAGGGCCGTCTGCAGGAGGTCCTCGGCGTCGCAGGGGTTCGCGGTGAGCGAGCGGGCGGTGCGCATCAGGGCCGTACCGCGGACCCGTACGTACGACGAGAACGACGAATAGGCCGGGAACGTGGGGTACGTCGCCGGGATCGAGGCTTCCGTGCACACAGGCGTGGTCATGGCTCCACGCTAGGAGGCGGGCCATGCCCCTGGGATCGGCCCCAGGTGCCGAAGAGGGGTCCGTCTCAGGTTGTAGGGGCAGGGCCCGCCCCACCTACTGAAGTCGGAGGGGATCGATCGCCCCCGTCTTCCTTCGGATCGGGGCCGGAACGGATCCGGCTCGCTCCCCGCCGCTCAGGAACGGCCCAGGACCAGCCCCGAGGTGGGCACGCCGGTGCCCGCCGTGACCAGGACGCGTTCCGCGTCCGCCACCTGGTTGACGGAGGTCCCCCGCAGCTGCCGGACGGCTTCGGCGATGCCGTTCATGCCGTGCAGGTACGCCTCGCCGAGCTGGCCGCCGTGGGTGTTGAGCGGGAGCGCGCCGGCGGCGACGAAGTCGGCGGCCTCGCCGGGCCCGCAGAAGCCGAACTCCTCGAGCTGCATGAGCACGAAGGGGGTGAAGTGGTCGTAGAGGATGCCCACGTCGATGTCCGAGGGCCGCAGCCCGGAGGTCCGCCACAGCTGGCGGGCGACCACGCCCATCTCGGGCAGGCCGGTCAGGTCGTCGCGGTAGAAGGAGGTCATGCCCTCCTGGCGCCGGCCCGCCCCCTGCGCCGCGGCCGTGATCACGGCCGGGGTGTGCCGCAGGTCCCGGGCCCGTTCGGCGGTGGTCACGACGATCGCCTGTCCGCCGTCGGTCTCCTGGCAGCAGTCGAGCAGGCGGAGCGGCTCGACGATCCACCGCGAGGCGGCGTGGTCCTCGAGGGTGATGGGCCTGCCGTGGAACCAGGCGGCCGGGTTGGCGGCGGCGTACCGGCGGGCGGTGACCGCGACATGGCCGAAGGCCTCCGGGGTGAGGCCGAAGGCGTGCAGGTAGCGCTGGGCGGCCATGGCCACCCAGGAGGCGGGGGTGAGCAGCCCCCAGGGCAGCGACCAGCCGAGTGCCGCTCCCTCCGCCGAGGGCTCGCGCTGCTGCACCCCGGAGCCGAAGCGGCGGCCGGAGCGCTCGTTGAAGGCCCGGTAGCAGACGACGACCTCGGCGACTCCGGTGGCGACGGCGAGTGCCGCCTGCTGGACGGTGGCGCAGGCCGCGCCGCCGCCGTAGTGGATCCGGGAGAAGAAGGACAGCTCGCCGATGCCGGCCGCCTGGGCGACGGTGATCTCGGGGCTGGTGTCCATGGTGAAGGTGACCATGCCGTCGACGTCGGCGGGGGTGAGCCCGGCGTCGTCGAGGGCGGCGCGCACGGCCTCGACGGCCAGTCTGAGCTCGCTGCGGCCGGAGTCCTTGGAGAACTCGGTGGCCCCGATGCCGGCGATGGCGGCCCGGCCGCCGAGCGAGTCCCGGGTGCGGACGCTCATGCCTCCACCTCCGTGGGGACCGTCGCGGTGACGGTGCCGGTGACGTGGTGGCCCAGGCCGTTGGCACCGGTGACCCGGATCTCGACGGTGCCGCCGTCGACGGCGGTGACGGTTCCGCGCAGGACCATCGTGTCGCCGGGGTAGTTGGGCGCGCCCAGCCGGATCGCCACCTTGCGGAGGACGGTGTGCGGGCCGAGGTGGTCGGTGACGTACCGGCCGACCAGGCCGTTGGTGGTGAGGATGTTCATGAAGATGTCCGGGGAGCCCTTCTGCCGGGCGAGTTCCGCGTCGTGGTGCACGTCCTGGTAGTCGCGGGAGGCGATCGCGCCCGCGACGATCAGCGTGCGGGTCACCGGTATCTCCAGCGGGGGCAGGCTGTCGCCGACGTTCATCGCCGCTCCTTCACGTCGTGCGGGGCGTCCGCGAGGACGGCGCCGAGCTCGGCCAGCAGCTCGCTGCCGCAGCCCAGGTACGCGTCCAGCTGGCGGCCCCAGAGGAAGTGCCGGTGGACCGGGTGGTCCAGGTCGGCGCCCATGCCGCCGTGCAGGTGCTGGCCGGCGTGGACGACGCGTTTGCCCGCCTCCGAGGCCCACCACGCTGCGGTCAGGGCGTGCTCGGCGAAGGGCAGGCCCTCGTCCGACCGCCAGGCCGCCTCGTACGCGGTGACCCGGATCGCCTCGGTGTCCATGTGGGCGTCGGCGGCGCGCAGCTGTACGCCCTGGTTGGTGGAGAGCGGCCGGCCGAACTGCTCGCGGGTGGAGGTGTACTCGACGGCACGGGCCAGCGACCCGGCGCACACCCCGGCCTGCAGCCCGGCGAAGGCGGTCCGGGCGGTCCGGAGCACGTGGTCGTGGGCGTCGGGGGCGGTGCCGAGGGGTTCGGCCTCCGCGCCGGTCAGGGTCAGCCGGCCGGCGGACCACGGCGCGGTGGTGTCCACCTCCTCGGTGGCCACCCCCGGCGCGTCGGTCCGTACGAGCCACAGCGCGTGGCCGGCGTCCGGCAGCAGGACGTGCGTGGCGTCGCGCAGCCAGGGGACGGCCGGGACGGTACCGGTGAGCCGGCCGTCGCCGTCGGACCGGATGCGCCCGCGGGCGGGGAACGCGCCGGTGGCGACGGCCGTGCCGTCGCCGAGCGCGGGCAGCAGCCGGGCGCGCTGCTCCGCGCTGCCGTGGGCGCCGACCGCGAGGATCCCGTAGACGCAGGTGGCGGCGAACGGGACCTGTGCGGTGGTGCGCCCCTGTTCCTCCAGCAGCAGGACGAGGCCGAGCAGGCCGATGTCGGGGACGGCGGCGGCCAGTCCGGCGGTGGTCAGGGCCTTCCACAGCCCGTCGTCGGTACCGGTGCCGGCGGCGGCGAGCCGCTCGTGGGTGGCGAGGTCCCGGAAGATCCGGGCGGCGAGGCCGGCGGCGGCGGCCTGCTCCTCGGTCGGGCGGAAGTCCATCAGTCCTCCTCCGCCCGGAACACGGGGAGTTCGAGCTCCTCGTCGGCGCGCAGGAACTCCAGCCGGACGGGCATGCCGATGCGCACCTTGTCGCAGGGGACGCCGGTGATGTTGCTGATCATCCGGACGCCCTCGGCTAGCTCCACGAGCGCGACCGCGTAGGGCCCCGCCGTGCCGGCGGCATGATCGGGATCGGTGAAGGCGGGGAACGGCGGGTGGTGCATCACCACGTACGAGAAGACCGTGCCCGCGCCGGACGCCTCGACGGTGTCCCAGTCCGGGCTGCCGCAGTCGTTGCAGCCGGGCAGCCAGGGGAAACGGAGGGTGGCGCAGGCGGTGCAGCGCTGGATCAGCAGCCGGTGTTCCGCGACCCCGTCCCAGAAGCCGCGGTTGTCGCGGTTGATCACGGGCCGGGGGCGGGGCGGGCGTTCCGGGGCGCGTGCGGCCGGGGCGTACTTGAGGATGCGGAAGCGGTGGGTCCCGGCGGGTTCCCGCCCGCCGTCGGTGCGTATGTCCATGCGGGTGGTCACGAAGTGGCCGGTTCCCAGCTTGGTGGTCTTCCGCGGGGAGACCGATTCGATGACCGCGTCGTAGGTGACCGTGTCCCCGGGCCGCAGCGGGCGGAGGTACTCCTGCTCGCAGTCGGTGGCGACGACGGAGGTGTATCCGGCCCCGTCGAGGAGGGAGAAGAGCTCGTCGTAGGCGGTGGAGCGGCCGGTTCCGTCGGTGTGGCCGGACAGTCCGCCCATCGTCCACGCCTGGAGCATCGTCGGCGGGGCGATGGCGTCCGGTCCGGTGTAGGCGGGGCTGGTGTCGCCCATCGCCTCGCACCAGTGGCGGATCATGGGCTCGTTGACCGGGTCCTTGCCGGTGCCTCCGGTGGCGGCGGCGCGGCCCTCGAAGGCGCGGAGCCGCTCGTACAGGTCGTCCAGGCCGTCGCTCACCGCTTGCGTCCTTTCATGCCGAGCCGCATCATCGCGACGATCTCCCGCTGGACCTCACTGACCCCGCCGCCGAAGGTGTTGATCTGCGCGGCCCGGTTCATCCGCTCCAGCTCGCCCCCGCCGAAGCCGTCGGGGCCGCGGATCAGGGCCTCCTCTCCGACCACCTCCTGACACATCCGGTAGACGTCGACGGTGGTCTCGGTGCCCAGGAACTTCACCCCGCTGGCGTCACCGGGCGCGAGGGTGCCCGCGCCGACGTCCTGGACCAGCCGCCAGTTGAGCAGTCGTACGGCGGCCAGCCGGGCGTGCGCCTCGGCGAGCCGGGCCCGTACCCAGGGGCGGTCGGCGGGCCGCTCTCCGGTGTCCGGGTCGGGCGTGCGGGCCCGGTCGAGCGCGGTGGCGTAGAAGTCCTCGGCCTGCATGCCGATGGCGGCGAGGGCGACCCGCTCGTGGTTGAGCTGGTTGGTGATCAGGCCCCAGCCGCCGTGCTCGGGGCCGACCAGGTGACCGGCGGGCACGCGGACGGCGTCGTAGTACGTGGCGGTGGTGGTGAGTCCGCCGACGGTGTCGATCGGGGTCCAGGAGAAGCCGGGGTGGTCGGTGGGGACCAGCACGATCGAGATGCCCTTGTGCTTGGGGGCCTCGGGGTCGGTGCGGCAGGCCAGCCAGATCCAGTCGGCGTTCTGCGCGTTGGAGGTGAAGATCTTCTGCCCGTCGATCACCCAGTCCGTGCCGTCCCGGACGGCCTTGGTGCGGAGGGCGGCGAGGTCGGTGCCGGCCTCGGGCTCGGAGTAGCCGATGGCGAAGACCAGCTCGCCCCGGAGGATGCGGGGGAGGAAGAAGTCCTTCTGTTCCCGGGTGCCGTACTTCATCAGGGTCGGGCCGACGGTGTTGAGGGTGACCATGGAGACGGGGGCGCCGGCCCGGTACGCCTCGTCGAAGAAGACGAACTGCTCGTCGGGGCCGCGGCCCTGGCCTCCGTACGCGACGGGCCAGCCCAGGCCGAGCAGGCCGTCGGCGCCGATGCGGCGGAGCAGGGTGCGCTGCGCGTCCTGGTCCTGCGGAGGGGGCGGGCCGTCCGGCATCAGCCGGCTGAAGTAGTCGCGCAGTTCGGCGCGCAGCCGGAGCTGGCCTTCGGTCGGGGCGAGGTGCACGGCACGGGCCTCCCGGCATCGGACGAATGAATCTGACTGTCCGTCAGATCGCGCGGGGATGTCAAGGAGGGAACGTCAGGAACCGGCGGCGGCACGCGCCGGCGGCCCCGGGAACGGCGGAGCGCCCGCGCTACCGGACCCCAGCCGGTCCGGTCGCACGGGCGCTCGCAGCACTTCGAGGGGATCTACCACCAGGGGAAGAAGTTCACCTCGACGTTGGAGTTCGACTGGTCGATGGCCGTGAACGCCGAGCCGTTGACCTGCGCCGTGTTGTTCTGGTTGGACGCACCGGAGCCGGTGGCGACCTGCTGCGTGGTGGCGGAGTTTCCGTAGTTGTCCCCGCCGACTCCGCTGCCGATGATGGCGGCGGCGCTCGCATTCGATCCGTCGTTCGCGAACGCGCCGTTGTCGGCCTGGGCGACACCGCCGAAGAGGGCGACGGCGAGCGGGAGAGCGGCGACGGCTGCGATGACGCGGGCGGTACGGATGCTTGCCATGTCTATATCCTCCAGAGACCCGAAGTGGGACAAGTGGGGCTGATTCCAAGGCAGTTGGCCGACCGCCTCGGTCGTTCGGTGACGACGTCGCGAGATCAGAGTTGCCCACCGAATCCCCGGCGAACCACCCCGGACAGCGCGATTCCCCCGCAAGCATGAGCAACATCGGATAAACCTCATTCACGCCCCCAGAGCCCCAGAACAGACCTCCTGTCACCCTGGAAACCCCTGCCCCACAAGGGCTGAAGCGTTCCGGCAAACCGACTGGACCCGTACATGCCGAAAGGGGCCGCGACCGCCCCGGAGGACCAGCACCTCCAGGGGCCCACGACCCTGCAACTCCATGCGTCACACCCCCCACGCCCCCTGGGCGCACGCCGGGGCTCGCGCCCCCGGCCCACCGCCCGCCAGGCTCCCCCGGCCGGAGCGGCCCTACGCGGCCGGAGCGGGCTCCGGGCCACCGGGCCTGAGCAGCCGGTCGAACCGGAAGAGGTCGAGCAGAGCGGCGGCCGCGGCCGAGGAGAGGCGGGCCGAGGGCGAGGAGCCGTGCGCCTCGGCGCGGATCCGCTGGGCGAGGGTCGGCGGCAGCGAATCGCCCCGCAGCGCCTCGCGCCGGCCGCGCTGCCGGTCCCGTACGGCCGCCCGACCGGGCGTGTACGGCTGCGCGGGCACGTAGGGCTGGGCGGGTACGTAGGGCTGCGCGGGCATGGACGGCTGTGCGGGGACGGCCGCGCGGCCTCCGGGCTCCGCCCGGCCGCCCGCGGGGGGCACGGTCACCGCCGCCCCCGCCGGAGCCGGGACCCTGACGACGTGCGCCCCGCCGAAGACGGTGCCGGGAGGGACGGCGAGGGCGTTCTTACCGGACACCGGGGCGATGGCCTTCCGGCCGAACCCCAGGGAGGTGAAGAACGCCACGAGCGCGGCGAGTACGGCGGTGACGGCGCTCCGGATCGACACGAGCCTGCTGCTGTCAGCCATGACGGCCCCTCACTTCCCGATGTTCGGACGGGCGGATCTGCATACATTCGTCATGATGCGGATGCAACCGGACATCCGACCCTCTGCGCGCCGATCTTCCGACAAACACCACCCACCCGGCGCAGCGCGGTCACGCGGACACGAAAAAGACCCCTGACCATCAGCAGAGGTCAGGGGTCGTATACCTGCGGTGGGTGTGGGATTTGAACCCACGGTGACTTGCGCCACGACGGTTTTCAAGAGGGTTCTCCAGGCGGCACGCGCCCCTTGTCCGACCTGCACCTTCGCCCCATCGAGGCACCACCCGCGGGACCGCTTGGCCACAGGTTGGCCGCAGACCCCACTACTGGTCGGCTCCGCGCCCCCTCTCACTGCCCTTCTTGGTCACCGAAAGCGCGACGGGCGCGAGCGCGAGAACCGCCGCCGCCGTTCCGATCGGTCCGGAGAGCTTGGGGGCGAAGTAGACGGATGCGGCGGCCGTTACCGCGGCGACCCCTAGGCCGATCAGCAGAAGCACTCGCCCCAGGCGCCGCCGACCGCCCTTCATTGACCCACCTGCCGGCTGCGCCCCCACCGGGGTTGAACTCTCTGAGGGCGTAGGTACTGTCATGGGGTGCCTTTCTCTACAGCTCAGGGACAAGGTCAGGGCGGCTCCCACTCCTACATGGGGGCCGCCTTTTTGCGGCCACGCCACCCGGTGAAGACATGTTGACGTGAGGTTGCGATTAATCCCAGTCGGTTATCCACAGGCAAACGTCGACGCCTGTGGATAAGTAGCCAACATCCTGTGGGGAGGGCTGTGGGAAAGATCGCCAACTGCACACACATAGGGCGCCTGAGCTGCACTTACTGTGTCCACCGCCCGCGCGTGGGAAATTAATCTCGAAATTATTCGGAACACCTTATTCCGATTCTGCCCACCTCGGCATTAGCAGTTCCTTGAGCTTCCACCCAATCCCGCTCTGACCTGCATAAAGCCGCTACCGAAGTGCGATCCGTGCACAGATTCCTCGCCGAACTTCAGCAGAAGCAAGGAGACCCATGACTCGGCCACCCGCTCTCCCCGCGTCCCGTTACCCTGGCCAGCATCAGCAGACGACGCCGGGGAGTGCACCGAGGATGGGGCCCAAGACTCAGAGGGTCTACGAGACGATCCGGTCCTGGATCGAGTCCGGGCGGTACGCCCCCGGCGACAAGCTGCCGTCCGAGCGCACGCTGTCCGCCGAACTTGAGATCGGTCGTACCGCCTTGCGGCAGGTGCTCGCCCGACTCGCGAGTGAGCGGTTCATCAAGGCGTACGGGCGCAGCTCCTACCGCATCGTGGGTGGATCGGGTGTCCCCGCCCCGGGCGAGCTGGAGCCCTGGAAGATCCACGGGTCCCGTCGCATCTACGACAACCGCTGGGTGAACCTCGACCTGGTGGACGTTGAGCCCCCGGGCGTCGAGCGCTTCGAGCACCACGTTGTCCGGCTTCACCATGTCGCGATCACCGCCGTGGTGGACGAGCAGGACCGTGTGCTGATGCTCTGGCGCTACCGGTTCGTACCGGACCAGTGGGGTTGGGAGCTTCCTGGCGGGATCGTGGACGCCGGCGAGGATGCCGCCATCACGGCTGCGCGCGAGACGGAGGAGGAGACCGGCTGGCGGCCGTCTGAGGTTGAGCACGTAGTCACCTACCAGCCGATGATTGGCATGGTCGATTCGCCTCACGAGATCTTCGTTGCCCACGGCGCCACGAAGGTGGGGGAGCCGACCGACGCCGAGGAGGCAGGGCACGTTGCGTGGATCCCTCTGAACGAGATCCCGGCGCTCATGGCTGACGGCAAGTTGATGGGGTCGGGGACGCTCGTGGCCCTGCTCCACCTCCTCTCATCGCGGTCTACAGGCGGCCGGTAAGCAGCTCGACCCGTCGGCGGTACCGAACAGAGCCGGTGCGGTTGGCCAGCAGGCGTGCCTGCTGGATGTGCGAACGGGCCTCCTCCATCTCACCGCGGGCAAGATGCGCCTGCGTGAGATCGCTGTGGAGGCCAGACCTCGCCCGCACGAAGGAGGGGTCAACCGTGTCCAGCGCGGCGTACAGCTCTTCCATGGCGGTGCTGTCCCCGAGCATCGCGAGCACGTTCCCGCGCCAACGGGCCAGATGGCCATGGTTGAGGAAGATGCTCACCATGTCGGCATCCCGCGCCTCGGTTCCGTCCGGGAGGCTGGCCTCGGCCCGCTCCAGAGCACGCCGGGCGTCGTCGCGCATGTCCGCGGCCGCACACAGCTCCGCCTCTGCAGCGCTCAACCACGCGGTGAGCCTTGGTGAGTGTCGTTCAGCGTGCGTACGCTGCGCGTCCCGGATCAGTTCCACAGCCATCTCCGGACGTCCAGCGTCGCGCAGCACGTACGCCTGCTCACCCATCGCGTGGGCAAGGTAGAGCGGCGCATCGGCATCCTGAGCGGCCCTCTTCGCCAGTTCGTAGTGCCGCCACGCCCGCTCTACTGAACCGGCGTCCAGGGCCTGCCACGCCGCGAGGGTCGCCGCACCTGCGAGTGCGGTCGCGATCGGCCGCCGCGTGCCCGGCAGGACAGCGAACGTCAGCGCGTCCTCCATCGACGCCAGGTGCCCCGTCATCTGGTCGACAAGGCCGGCCGCGCCCATTTGCCGGTCCATCGTGCGGAGCAGTTCTGTCTGGTCGAGGAACGTCTGAACCATGGAATCGCCGATGCTCCGGGCGGAGTCGATCCGGCTCAGTAGGTCGTCGTACCCATCAGCCTGTGGCGGTGCCAGCTTCTCCGCCTCTCCGCGCAGTTCGGCGTCGGTGACGCCGAGGAGAGGGCGGAGGATCGAGGCGTACCGCTCCGAGATTGGGCGCTTGCCGTTCTCCCACTCCGACACGTAGGTCTTCAGGCTGGCCGTGGACGCGATGTCCGCGAGGTGCTGCCGCGCGTACCGCTCCATCTCGTAGATCAGGCGCTCCTGCGACCACCCTCGCGCCGTCCGAACGGACCGTAAGCCCCTGCCCACGTGCATCGCCTCCGGTGAGTGCGTCCACCACGGCGGTCAACCGAATCGCCGCAGGTGAGAGCGGGTTAACACCCTTGAGGTTAACCCCAGTTGGCTACCGAGTGCCCCCACTTTCGCCGTTTCCTGAGATCACGCCAGGCCGCACCCAGACGCCCCGCCGAACGACGAAGGGGTTGCATCTGGTGCGCACCAGATGCCATCCTTCTGGTGCGCACCAGATGAGCCCCGAGGGGTTCATCTAGGTCTGCTCGGCACGCCCGGAGGGCCCTCGAAAGGGGTTCGAAGGAAACGTCTGCTCCTTGAGAACTGAACAGTGTGAGGTCGCCGCCTCCTACTCGAAAGGCGGCCGGTGCGGCTCAGGTCCGCACACCAGCCATCCGCAGGGCTCCGTGCTGCGGCCGGTTGCCTCCTCCGCCCGTCCGTCGCTTCGGCGGCGTACGGGCGGGGTCGAGGGGAGCCGGTGAAGTCCGCTCCACCCAAACGAAGTGCAGCCCCGGCGTGCGACCGCCGGGGCTGCTGTTCGGTCCCGTTCCTGTGTGAGAGGAGCAAGACCCAATGAAGTCCATCGTTGCACGTCAGATGGGTGTTACCGCGCTGCCGGCCGATCTGGAGCCGACGGACGCGGAGCTGGATGCGATCGAGGCCGAGATGCCGGTGGTGCTGGCCGAGGTCGAGTTGCTGGATGCGCTGATCGCGCTGCTGGACCGGCCGGCGGGCGAGTTTGGCGGCCGCCGGATCCGCCGGGCTCACCGGCGGGTGCTGGCGGCCCGCCGGGCCGCGGCGAACAAGGCCCCGTCGCCCGCCGCGGCGGTGGCGTGATGAGGCTGGCGCATCTGGTCTTCCGGTCTGGCCGGTGGAGCCTGTACGTGGTCCAGCACGGCCGGTCCAGCTGGCCGACGCACACCTTCACGGGTGCGGCCGTGCCCACGCTCACGGAACGCTCACGGGCGCTCAAAGCCCTGGGCTTCGCATGCAGGACCGCTGAGGAGTGGTCGTGGGTGGAGGACTGTGAGGAGTTCGCCAACCCCGATTCGCCCATCGTCCTGATCGCCGTAACCGGTGTCACCCCGACGGGTGGAGGTGCGGCGTGAACGGTGTTCATCTGCGTTCATCCGAGCGCGCTCTGTCGGTCGGCACGTGGCTGATCGTGGGCGGCGCGATGCTGTACTCGGTCCTTACGGTCACGCCGCTGATGGCGGCGCACACGTCGGATCCGTGGGACTGGACAGCCCCGATTCTGCCGATCGTGGTGGATGCCGCGGTCGTGATCGTGGTCCGCCTGGATTCGGTCCTGGCCCGGCTGGGCGGGCATGCCGGCGGCTGGCCGGTGACGCTGCGCTGGATGACCGGCGCCATGACGCTCCTTCTCAACATCGGCTCATCCGCGCTGGTCGGGGACCTGGTCGGGGTCGCCGTGCACGCGGTCGCGCCCCTCCTCCTGATCGTGACCGCCGAGGCCGGTCTCGCCTACCGGCGGGCCCTGACCGCAGCGGTCCGTGCCTTGGAGGACGAGCAGCGGGCGGAGCGCCTGGCCCGGGAGAAGGCGGCCGAGGACCGGGAGGAGGCCCGGCAGCAGCGGGTGCGTGAACGCCGTGAGCATGAGGCTGCCCTGGCCCGTGAACAGCGTGAACACGAAGCCCGCCTCATCCGCGAGGAAGCCGACCGGCAGGACCGGATCCGGCGCGAGGAACTGGAGCGGGCCGAGGCTGCCGTGAACGCGGAGCGCGAGGCCCGTGAACACCGTGAACAGCAACAGCTGGAGCGTGAACGCGCTGAACGCCAGGCCGCGCAGCAGCGTGAGCTGGAAGCCCGGCAGGCCGAGGAACACGAACGGCGCGAGCGGGCCGAGCAAGCCGAGCGTGAACGCCGTGAACAGATCCGTGAACAGGAACGGCTGGACCGTGAACGCGCCGCGCTGCTGTCCGCCGGGCCGCCGGCCGAGAAGCTCTCCGAAGCCGACGCCCGCGCGCTGGTGAAGACCGCGTTCGAGGCGGGGCTTCCGGTGCGGGTGGCCGCTGAGCTGACCGGCTGGTCGGTGGGCTGGGCCTCCGCCCGCTACCAGGAACTCCGCGACACCGCCTCCGCTCTGGAAGGAGCCACCTCGTGAATCTCTCCGTGGACAGCTCACCGCGCCAGTCGGCCAACCTGCTCATCCGCTTCCACAACCTGCTCGGCGCCGCCGTGGACGTCATCGGCCCCGATGCCCGTGCCGGCTGGTCCTGCCACGGCTGCGGCGAGGACGGGCCCCGCGAGGGTGTCTTCTTCGCCCGCCGCTCGGCCAACGCGCACGCCGCCGAGTGCCGGGCCGCCTTTCACCACCTCCGGTGAGCACTCTGCCGGTCTACCGGTGGCGCCTGGCCCCCGATGGCCTGGCCACCCGCCGACAGCTCCGTGCCGCCGGGCTCCGGCCCGGCGGCCAGGACCCTGCCGCGGAGTTGCAGCGGCCCCGGCGGAAGCGGGGGCCGCTGGTCGCCTACCTCTACCGGATCGACCTCGCCAGGCCCGTCCGGCCGTTCACCGCGGCCAAGCGCGCCGCGCTGGACCGGGCGAACGAGGCACGGCGGACCTGCCCCGAGTGCGGGCGGGACGCCGGATACGTCATCCCCACCTCGCTCGGCGCCTGCGTCCCGTGCGCCTCCCCGACCCCTGACCTGGAAGGGAGATGTTCGTGAACCACCTCCCCGAACCCCACCGCCCCGCCGACATCGTCCGGCTCCCGGACGGCCGCCATGTCTACGTCGACCAGCTGCCCGCCGCCTACACCGGCCCGCAGGTCGTCCATCAGCACATCCACCAGGCACCGCCGGACCGGACCGTGCAGCGGATCGCGCTCGGTTCCGGCGTCGGTGCCGGCGCGGTCGCCGCCGGGGTCTACTTCGGCCCCCTCCTGGTCGCCGCTCTGACCGCGATCGCGGCGAACTTCGCGTTCCTGGCGTTCCTGGCCCTGATGCTCGGCTGGGGCGTGCACACGGTCGTCAAATCGATCGGTAGCTCCGAGGGCACCCAGGCCGCGAAGAACGTTGCCAAGGCCCGCCGCGGCCGACGCTGACCGCGCTCCGCCAACCCGTTCATCCCAGATCAGGGAGCAGTCATGGAACGGCACGCTGTCATCGGCGCCCTGCGCCTCCTGCTCGTCATCGTCGCCGGTCTCGCCCTCGGCGCGGCCCTGCTCGCCTTCCAGCGGCACGCCGGCCGCCAGGCCGGATGGGTCGCCTTCCTCGCGGTCGAGACCGCCCTCGTTCTGACCGTCCTGCTCCGGCGCCAGCAGCGCTGACCGGTTGCCCGATCCACCCGGTCCCCTCACGGGGTGCCGGGTGGTGAGGGGAGCCGGGACAGCCCCGGCCCAGAGAGGGACCCGTCATGGCCCGCAACGACGACTACGACGAGCTGCGGTTCTCCGACTTCACCACCGGCGAGAAGCTCGCCATCGGCTGGAACATCGCCCGCATGGCCAAGCGCGGACTCGCCGGCGAGAACGTCCATCTCGGCGACCTCAAGGCCCGGGTGGAGCGGATCGAGGATGCGGCCCTGCGCCGCAAGAACGGCACCAAGTAGCCGCCCCCGCCCGCCCCTTGCAGGGGCCAAGGCCGTAGGCGGCTCGCAGGCCGTGCGGACCCCCTCGCGCATGGGTGAAGACCCCCGAGGGTGTGTTCGGCCGCCACAACCCCCGTAGCGACGCTCCGTGAGGGAAGTTTCCCGCCTCGCGCGCGCACGCGTAGGGGCCCAGCAAGGAAACCGGGAAACCGGAAACTCCGCCACCCAGCGTGACGGTGACGGGCCGGCCAGGGCCCGTCACCGCCCCTACTCACAGACCTTTGGAAGGGACCTTTTGTGAGTCAGTCCTCAGCGTGGCAGACCCACCGCCAGTACGCAGCAACAGCCGCCCGGTGGACCGCAGTCCACTGGCGCAAGGAAGCCGACCGCCGCGACACCCTGCGCGCCCAGCGGAGGCCCCTGGTGGCCGACGCCCGGCACGCGCTCGCCCAGGCACGCGCCGTAGATCCCCAGGGCGTCACCTCGATCGTTCCGCGCGCGGAACGTGAGCTGGCCGCGGCCAAGCGGCGCGTGCCCGACCCGATGTGGCTGTTCGCGTCCAAGGCCGCACTCATGACCGCCGTGGCCGGGTATGTGGGGCTGCCGCTGGTGCCCGGACGGTTCTGGGTGTGGTCGGCGATCGCGGTCACGGTGGCCGCGGTCGGCGCGATCGTGTGGGCCGTCCACCACCACCGCGCCACCGAACCCAGCCTCAAGCCCACCGCCGAGGAACGTGCCCTGCTGTCCCGGCTGCAGCCCGAGCACTGGCGCGACCACGCCGAACAGCGCGGCCTCGCCGGAACCCTCACCGGGCGACCGAAGCTCACCGAGTCCGGGATCGTCGTCGCGGTCCGCCTCGACGGGCAGTGGACCGCGAGCAAGCTCCGCGGCGCCGAGGACCACGTGCGCGCCCTCATCGGCGCGCGCACCGGTCTGCGGATCCAGACCAAGGCGGGCAAGCGCGGCGGCTGGGCCGAGCTGATCCTCCGCACCCGCTCGGCCGCCGACGGGGACGACATGCTCTGGTCGCCCGACCGGCGCTCCCTCGGCGTCGACACCGTCACCGGCGAGCACGTCACCGTCCCGCTCGGCGAACGGCTGCTGATCGCCGGACGCTCCGGCGCCGGCAAGTCCGTCGCCTCCCGGCCACTGCTCTACGACGCGTCCGAGGGCGAGACGAACGCGCTGGTCATCATCGACCTCAAGCAGGTCGAGGGCAGGTTGTGGGACCACCGCGCGCGGGTGGCCTCTTCCCCCGAAGAGGTCATCACGGTGGTCGATGAACTGGAAGCCGAGATGCACGACCGGCTCTCCGTACTCCCCAAGGGCCAGGACACCTGGATTCCCACCCCAGACCGGCCCCGGATCACGGTCGTGGTCGACGAGGGCGCCGAGGTGGTTACGGCGGCCGACAAGGTCCCCTTCCCCGTGGAAGGCGACGACGGCAAGACCAAGGTCGTCAACCGCAGCGCACTCCCGGGCCTGGAGTCCATCGCCCGCATGGGCCGAGCAGCCTGCATCGACCTGTGGTGGATGACCCAGAAGCCCACCATCAACGACGGCATCCCCAAGCAGATCGCACCCCAGATCTCCACCTCCATCTGCCTGGCCGTCCGCACCCCCGCCGAAGCCCGTGTCGTGCTCGGCGAGGACGCACAGGCCAAGGGCTGGAACGCCGACGAACTCCCCGCCCCCGGCGTCGCGCTCATCCGCGACGGCAAGCGCAAACCCGACCCCGTCCAGGTCCGCTACATGGACAAGGCCGTCGTGATCGCCCTGCCCGCCCGCACCCCCTGGCACCGCCACACCCCCGCGGCGGCGGCACCGGCGGCGCCCACGCTCACGCTCGTCAAGGACAGTGCCGCCGCCACGGTGCCCCTGCCTCCCGCTGCTCCGGCCGGCACGGCGGATAGCACCGAGACCCGCCTGCTCACCCTGATCCGCGACGCCGACCAGCCCATCCGGCAGAAGGACCTGGCCCAGCACACGGGCCTGTCCAAAGGCGCCGTCTCCAAGGCCGTGACCCGGCTGGTCGACAAGGGCCACATCCGCCGGCACCCCGACGGCACCCTCACCACCTCCGACGCCGCCTGAGAGGAACCCCGTGCACCCCGACTGCGACGACTGACCACAGCACAGAGGGCGGCCCCCGTCTCGCCAAAGTCCGGGGCCGCCCTCATCCAGCTCCACTCACAGATCTGGAGAACCCAGCATGACCCACCCCACCGACATCCGGCGAGACCACGACCAGGACCGGCCCTTACTGCTGGACCTGTTCTGCTGCGCCGGCGGCGCGGCCATGGGCTACCACCGCGCCGGATTCACCGTCCACGGCATCGACATCGCCGACCGCAGCGGGCGGTACCCGTTCGCGTTCCGGCAGGGCGATGCCCTCGCCGTCCTCGCCGAGCTGATCTCCTCCGGTGAGATCACGGCCTACTCCCTCATCCACACCTCGCCGCCATGCCAGGACGGATGCGCGCTCACCGTCGGCACGAACCGGGCCATGGGCTGGGGCCGCGACCACGAACAGCTCATCCCCGAACTTCGCACCCTGCTCGACGCCTCCGGCGTGCCGTACGTGATCGAGCAGCCCAACGGGAAGGCGCCTGTCCGTAAGGATCTGTCCCTGTGCGGTGAGAAGTTCGGACTCGGCGTGCTCCGGCACCGGAACTTCGAACTCGGCGGCTGGACCACACCTCAGCCCGCGCACGTCAAGCACCGTGGCTATGTCCGCGGATGGCGCCACGGCGTCTACCGAGACGGCCCCTATGTCGCCGCCTACGGCGACGGCGGCGGTAAGGCCACGATCCCCGAGATGCAGCAGGCCATGGGCATCGACTGGACCGACGTCCGCGAGGAACTCACCGAAGCCATCCCGCCCGCCTACAGCCAGTGGATCGGCCGAGCGTTCCTCGGCTCCGTTCTCGCCCCGGCGGTGGCCGCATGAACGAGATGCTGAACGCGGCCCTGGCCACCGCCGGCCGGGGCTGGCCAGTGATCCCGCTCCGCCCTGGCACCAAGGTCTTCGCCCTGCACGGTGAGACCCGATGCCCCCGTACCGGGGACTGCACCGCCGGGCACCTCAAGCCCGAGCAGCGCGCCACCACAGACCCCGACCGTATCCACTCCGCCTGGGCGACCAGGGCGTTCAACGTCGGGTTGGCCACCGGCCCGGCCGGACTGGTCGTCATCGACCTCGACGCACCCAAGCCCGCCGATCCGCCCGGCACCCACCACGGCCGCGACGTCCTCCACAACCTGTGCACGGCCCTCGGGAAGACCCTCCCGGACACGCACACGGTCGCCACCCCCTCCGGTGGACTGCACCTGTACTTCACCGCACCGCCCGGAACCCGGATCCACTCCAACCAAGACATCCTCGGCCGACACATCGACCACCGCGCTTGGGGCGGCTACGTCGTCGCCCCCGGCAGCACCCTGCCCCATGGGCGCTACCAGACCTCCGACGACCGGCCCCCCGCCCCACTCCCGGCATGGGTGCACGCCTGGCTCACGGCCCCGCCCCGCATCAAAGCCGTACCGCTCCGCCCGGCCCCCTCCGGCGCCCCTGTCGGCCGGCGAGCCGCCTACGCCGCTGCCGCGCTGCGCAACGAGCGGCGGAACGTGGAGACAGCGGCCGAGGGCGGTCGGAACAAGGTGCTCGTCCGGGCCGCACGGGCCCTGGGACGGCTGATCGCCTCCGGCGACCTCGACCGCAGTGAGGTGGAGGAGGCTCTTAGCTGGGGGGCGGAAGCGGCCGGACTGAAGCCCTACGAGTACCGCTCCGCGATCACCAGCGCCTTGAACTGGTCCATCAGCAACAACACCGGCACCCGGGCGACGGCATGACCGCCCGCGAACACCCCCCGGCTAATAGCCCTTCCTCCACCCCCAAGGGCATCAGCCCCGCCGAACCGGCCGCGGCCGAGGGCGGCAGTGGAGCGCCGAAAGTCGCCGCCCGAATGGGCGTCCCTTCAAGCTCTGACCCGCACCCGGCCGATGACGGGCGCCGACCCGTCGCCTGGATCCACATCGCGGCGCCCGGCCGCGGAGCAACCCCGACCGTCCGCTCGTGGTGCATCTGCGGACGCGACCTGTTCACCGCCGGCCACACCAAGGCCCTCGCCCTGATCGCCGACCACGAGCGCCACCGCACCACCTGCCCCAAGCTCAACACCACCGAACGGAAGGCCGCCTGATGAGCAACCACGGCACGACCACCGCGCCCATCGATGGCGCCGCGCTGCTGGACGAGGTCGAGAAGTTCCACCGGCGGTTCAACGTCTTCCCCCGAGAGGCTGCCTACGTGGCTGTGGCGCTGTGGGACGCGCACGCGCACCTGGTCGACTGCTTCGAGACCACGCCCCGGATCGCGTTCCTGTCCCCGGAACCCGGCTCTGGCAAGTCCCGGGCCCTGGAGATCATCGAACTCCTGACCCCGCGCGCGGTCAGCACGGTCTCGGCGTCCGCGAACGCTCTCTACCGGCTGGTTGGCTCCGCCGAGGGCCTGCCCACCGTGCTCTTCGATGAGGTCGACACCATCTTCGGCCCCAAGGCCAACGCTGACGAGGCGCTGCGGGGCTTCCTCAACGCGGGGTACCGGCATATCGGCGGCGCCCTGCGGTGCGTCGGGGACGGCTCCAACCAGACCGCCCAGGTATTCGACTCGTACTGCGCCGTCGCCATGGCCGGACTCGGGTCCCTTCCTGACACCGTCCTCACCCGCTCCGTCATCGTCCGCATGCGCCGCCGGGCCCGGAACGAGAAGGTCGAGCCCTACCGCCAGCGTCTCCACATGAAGCAGGGCCACGCGATCCGCGACAGGCTCGCGGCCTGGGCCGAGCAGGTCCGCGACCAGGTACAGGACGCGTGGCCCGAGCTGCCCGAGGGTGTCACCGACCGACCCGCCGACGTCTGGGAGCCCCTGCTCGCCGTCGCCGAGGCGGCCAGCGGGGACTGGCCCGAGCGCGCCCGCGCCGCGTGCGCCGAGATGGTCCGCGACCTGGCCGCGGACGACAAGGGGAGCATCGGGATCCGGCTGCTCACCGACCTGCGTGACCACGTCTTCGGGGACGCCGACAAGCTCCCCACAGTCGTCGTCCTGGATCGACTCAACACCCTGGAAGACTCCCCCTGGGCCGACATGGGCGGCAAGCCGCTGGACTCCCGGGCCCTGGCCAAGATGCTGCGCGAGTACACCAACGGCGACAACAAGCCCATCGCCGCCCGCCCGGTCCGGACCGGTGCCGCCGTCGCCCGCGGCTACCACGCCGAAGACCTCCAGGATGCGTGGGCCCGCTACTGCCCTCCCCAGATCTCCGCTACATCCGTTACATCCGCTACATCGATCCCGCACGCGGCCCTGACCAGCGAAAACGCCTAGCAGGCGGCACCTCAACCACCCGCTACACCAACCAGCTCATCCGCTACATCCGCTACATCCGCGCGTGCCCGTGTAGCACTCACATCCGCTACACGGGCACCCATCCGCTACACCAAACAGGCCCCTGACCTGCGCTGTAACGGATGTAGCGGATGTAGCGGACTCCCCAGACGGGGACACGACTACAAGGAGAGGTCAATGGCACGCCCCCAGATGCTCAAGCTCTCTGAGGTGCTGTTCGAGCTCGGCATGAGCCGGGCCGCCTTCTACCGGATGCGCGCCCGCGGCAAAGGACCGCGTCTGGTCAAGCTGCCGAATGGGCAGCTCCGGTGCCGTCGAGGCGACCTCGACAACTGGCTCGCCGGTTGCGAAGAACCGACAGCTGCCTGACTCCCTGTCCGCCCAACGGGCCCCCGGCTGGTAGCCGGGGGCTCGCCTTGTCGAAGGTGATGAACGATGTACTCGTACGACGTGCGGATCTGGGGCATCCGGAAGCGACAGAGCAAGAGCGCGCCTTATCAGCTGCGTTGGCTCGTTGGTGGTCAGGAGCACCAGGCCCCGTTTGTGAGCAAGCCGCTGGCTGACGGCCGGCGCTCGCAGCTCATGAAGGCTGTCCGCGACGGCGAGCAGTTCGACGTCGAGAGCGGACTGCCGGTCTCCGAGCTGCGGCAGCTGAACTCGCCGACCTGGTTCGAGCACGCCTGCACCTACGCCTGCATGAAGTGGCCGAACGCTGCCGCAAAGCACCGCGTCGGGATCGCTGAGGCGTTGTCGACGGTGACCGGCGTATGGGTGAAGGACTCGGTCGGCGCTCCGGACGCGCGAGTCCTCCGCCTGGCACTCCGCACCTGGGCCTTCCAGGCGGTACGGGACGCCGAGGGTGAGTGGGTGCCCCGTATGCGGGCCGAGGCTCCGCCGGAGGATGCCGCGCGGGCCCTGAAGTGGGTTGCTGAGAACTCCCTTCGGGTGTCCGACCTCGCGGACTCGGACCGGCTGCGTCGGGCGCTCGGCGCACTGTCTCGCCTCTTGAATGGCAAGTCCGCCGCCGACAACACCGTCCTCCGGAAGCGGTCGGTGCTGAGCAACGCACTCCGCTACGCCGTTGAGCGGGGGCTGCTGGCTTCCAACCCGCTCATGTCGGTCGACTGGACCCCGCCCAAGACGGATGACGAAGTGGACTTCCAGTTCGTCCCCGGGCCAGAGCTGGCCGGGCGCCTGCTGGACGCCGTACGCGGCCAGGGGCACCGGGGCAACCACCTGCACGCGTTCTTCGGCTGCATCTACTACGCGGCCATGCGGCCGGCCGAGGTCGCAGCGCTCGTGAAGTCTCACTGCAAGCTCCCTTCCTCCGGGTGGGGAGAGCTGGTGCTGCGGCGCAGTCAGCCCGAGGTCGGTTCGAGCTGGACGGACGACGGAAAGCCGTACGACACCCGAGGGCTCAAGCGCCGAGCGCGCCGCAGTACGCGCGTCGTGCCGATCCCGCCCGTCCTCGTGGAGAGCCTGCGCGCCCATCTGGACGCGCACGGCACCGCCCCGGACGGTCGACTGTTCCGCGCGGTCCAAGGGGGACGGGTCGCCTCGAACGAGTACACCCGGCTGTGGGAGCAGGCCCGGCGGAAGGTGCTGCCGGCCGCGGACGTCGAGACCCCTCTCGCCGATGTTCCGTACTCGCTCCGTCATGCCGGCGTATCACTGTGGATCAAGGCCGGTGTGGACCCTGTGGAGGTGGCTCGGCGAGCGGGTCACAGCCCGGCGGTGCTGTGGAAGTTCTACGCGAAGATCCTCCAGGGCCAGCAGCACGCCTCGAACCAGCTGATCGACCGTGCCCTACAGGGTCCGCAGCCCGGCGAGACGAGCTGAGCGTCTGGCCACAGGTTGGCCACACGCGCTGATCAGCAGTGTGACAGGGCCGATCCAGGGTGAGACAGGGTGAACAACGAAGGGGTGCCTCTCTCGGAGAGACACCCCTCTGACCAGCCAACACGCTGACCTGTGGCGGTGGGTGTGGGATTTGAACCCACGGTGACTTGCGCCACGACGGTTTTCAAGACCGTTCCCTTAGGCCGCTCGGGCAACCCACCTGGTCGGTACAGAGTACCGGGCCGCGGGGGCGGCCGGGGGCTGGTGTGACGCGCGAATGCGGGGGCGGGCTCACGGGAAGGGCCTCGGCTCGCGGCCGGGCCGCGGCGGCCGGCATCGCCGCCGTCGTGGCCGGCCGGCCCGACCGCTTCACCGCTGGTCGGACCGGCCGGGGTGCGGAGCGGCCGGTACGGCCGGCCGGGGTGCGGGGCTGCGGGTCAGGCGGTCTGCGCCTTGTCGTAGGCCGCCTTCGCCTCGGGGCCGAAGTACGGCCCGTACATCCGGTTCGGCAGGAAGGTGTAGCCGAAGCTGTTCACCGAGACCTGGGTGCCCAGGCCGGTGGTCTCGTTGAAGTCCTGGAACCAGGGGCCGCCGCTGGAGCCGCCCGTCATGTTGCAGGACAGGCTGTGGTCCTTGGTGAGCAGGAAGTCCTTGCCGCTGTTGCCGCTGCAGTAGACCAGCTTGCTGCCGTCGTACGGCGAGGCCGCCGGGAAGCCGAAGGCGTACATCCGCTTGTTGTAGCCGCCGTTGAAGAGGAGCCCCTGGGCGCCGACCACCTGGCTGAGCCTCATGCCGTTCTGCGGGGCCACGACGGCGAGGCCCACGTCGTTGTTCATGTCCTCGTTCGCCGCCCACTGATCGGTGGCGAAGGTCTTGGTCGCCGGCCACTGGCCGTAGGGCGCGTTGCCGTTGTCGTACGCCGGCACGAAGACCCAGTCGGTGTGCCAGGAGCCCTGGTACTTCACGCAGTGCCCGGCCGTGATGACGGTGCTGCCGTTGGCGCTGGTGATCGAGTCGCCGGAGCAGGAGGCGGTACGGCCCTGGAAGGTGAAGAACACCCGGCCCGAGGTCTTCACCACCGCGCCGCCGCCCGTCCACGCGCCGCCGGCCTGCGGGAACGCCATCGGCGAGACGCCGGCCGCGGAGGGGGCGGTCAGGGAGGGGGCGGTCGGGGCGATGGTCACCGGCTCGGCCGCCCGCCATGGCGGCTTCTTCATGTCGGCCCCGGGCCCGCGCCGGGCGGCGGCCGGGTCCACGTCCAGCGGGGTGGCGCCGCGCATGCGCTCGGCGGTCCAGAAGCCCTCGGTGTGCCGGGGGGTGAAGGACGCGGGGGCGGGGGCGGCCGCGGAGGGGGTGGCGGCGGACAGGGCACCGGCGATCAGGGCGCCCGCCGCCGGGAGGACGCAGGCGGCTTTGCGGTGTCGATTCACGCAGGACTCCTTCTGCCACGCCGGAACCGGTCACGGGTCCGGGCAGGGTGGGGGACGAAGTGCTGTCGGTGCGGATCGGCTTGCCGGGGCAGAGTGGCACGACACTCACATGCTTGTCATGCACCCGCCAGGATGTTCGGTCGGTTCAGGCCAGGACGGGCCCCAGAGGCCGGTGCGCCGACACGCGGCGGGCCGGCGGGCCGACACACGGCCGGCCGACACCCTTCCCGGCGTCCCGGCGCCCCGGCGTCCCGGCGTGCCTCCGCCCCCGCCGCCGTCATACGGTGAGCAGCACGCCCGCGTACGACGCCCCGGCCACGACCACCCAGGCCCCCAGCCCCAGCAGCGCGGCCCGCCCGCCCGTACGGGCCAGCGTCGGCAGGTGCACGGCGCTCCCCAGCCCGAACAGTGCCGCCGCCAGCAGCGCTTCCTGGGCCGTACGTGACCACTCCAGGGCCGCCCCGGGCACCAGACCGGTGGCCCGCAGGACCGCCGCCGCCAGGAACCCCGCCACGAACAGCGGTACCGGCGCAGGCCTGCGCCCCGAGGCCGTCCGCGTCCCGCGCCGCCGGGCCCGCAGGGCCAGGGCCACCGCCGCCACCAGCGGGGCGAGCAGCGCCACCCGCATCAGCTTGACCAGGACCGCCTCGCCGAGCGCCGCGGGTCCGGCGGTCTGGGCCGTCGCCACCACCTGGCCGACATCGTGCACGCTCGCCCCCGCCCAGCGGCCGAAGGCCGGGTCCGACAGGCCCAGGGGGCCCTGCAGCAGCGGGAGAACGGCGATAGCGAGGGTTCCGCACAGGGTCACCAGGGCCACCGAGGCCGCCACGTCCTCCTCGTCGCTCCCGGACACCTCGCTGACCGCTCCGATCGCCGAGGCCCCGCAGATCGAATAGCCGGTCGCGATCAGCAGGGGCTGGTCCCCGCGCAGGCCGAGCCGCCGCCCCAGCCAGAGGGTGCCCAGGAAGGTTGCGGCCACCACGCCGACGACCATGGCCACCGTCGCCCAGCCCAGCCGCAGCACTTCACCCAGGCCCAGGCCGAGCCCCAGCAGCACGATGCCGATCCGCATCAGCCGCCGCCCGGCCAGCGAGAGCCCCGGGCGCGCGGCGCCCCGTACGACCGTCCGCACCCCGGGGAGGTGGGCCACCGCGATGCCCAGCACCACCGAGGCGGTCAGCATCGGCACCGCGGGGAGGAGCCGGTGGACGCCCCAGGCCAGCAGCGCGCCGCAGGCGGCCATCGCCAACCCCGGCCAGGGAGTGCGTGTTTCACCGGGGGACACCCCGGCGCCGCCAGGGGGAGAAGCACGGCGAACGGCCGCGTTCCGCCCGCTGTTCCGCGGCCTGTTGAGGAGGGCCATCACTCTGCGGGGAGCCGGTACACGCGACGGATACTGGTGCCCAGCCGGGACACGTCCGCACCGTAGACGTGGATCGATATCGCCTTGGCCGTACAGGAGTTGCGCACCCGGTGGATGTCACCGGGCGGGGCGAATCCGCACACCTCACCCGGTCCGTTGACCACGTCCTCGGTCGGCACCAGCCGGGCGGCGCCGCCCGGCGAGGCGGCGAGCCGGTAGCGCCGTTCGCTCTCCTCGCCCTCGTGCACCCCTGCCACGCACCAGGAGACGTGGTCGTGGATGCAGGTCTCCTGCCCGGGCAGCCAGACCAGCGCCACCACGGAGAAGGACCCGTCCGGCTCGGCGTGCAGGACGTGCTGCCGGTAGTGCTCCGGATCGCCCTCCTGCTGCGCCGGGGCGAGGAGGTCGCTCGCGCCCAGGTGCGGGGCGAGCAGCTCGCCGACCAGGTAGGCGGTGAGGTCGGGGGCGAGGCCCCGGTCGACGACGGTACGGATCTCACGGACGAGGGCGGCCATCCTCGCGGTGGTGCGGGCCGGCAGGGTCGTGGTCATGACCGCAGCGTCCGCCTGGCGATCCATCACGTCCAACGACAGTTCCGACCCGAAATCCCAAGCTCGGGTTATGGGTTGGGGAATCACTCCCGGCCGTCCGGAACGTCCGGGATGATCCGGGACGATCCGGGGGGACGGTGCTCGGGCCCCGGTGGCGCGATCAGCAGCCGACCCGGTTCGCCGCCACCCGCCGGAGCTTGTCCAGCACCACGGAGGTGGCGGGTATCCGCAGATGGTCACGGTAGACGTAGGCGGAGATGTGGCGGCGGGCCGCGGGCTGGAGGGCGCGTCCGCAGACCCGGCTCAGCGCCAGCGAGGGCAGGACGAGGGCCGGCATCATCGCCACGCCCAGCCCCTGGGCCACCAGGCTCTGCGCCACCAGGTTGTCGTCGGTGGCGAACCGGATGTCCGGGACGAACCCCAGCTCCGCGCACTCGTGCAGCAGGTTGGCCCGGCAGCGCGGACAGCCCGCGATCCACCGCTCTCCGGCGAGGTCCGCCAGGTTCACCGCGCGGCGGCGCGCCAGCGGATGGCCGTTGGGCAGCAGCACGGTCAGCTGGTCCTCCATCAGCCTGACCTCGGCGACTTCCTCCGGGACGGCCTCGTGCAGTCCGGGATAGGTGAACGCGAGGGTGATGTCGCACTCTCCGCGCCGCAGCCGGTGCAGGGACTCCGGCGGCTCCCCCTCCAGCAGTTCGACCTGCACGCCCGGGTGGTCCTTGGCCAGTTCGCTGAGCGCCTCGGGGACCAGGGCGACGTTGGCGCTGGGGAACCCGCAGAGCCGGACCCGTCCGGTGCGCAGCCGGGCGTACGCCGACATCTGCTGCTGGGCCTCGGACAGGCAGCCGAGGATCGACTCGGCGTGCCGGGCCAGGGACTCGCCGGCCTCGGTGAGCTGCATCCTGCGGCCGACCCGGGTGAACAACGGGGTGCCGACGGCCCGTTCGAGCGCCTTCATCTGCTGGGTGATCGCGGGCTGGGTGTACCCCAGGACCCGTGCCGCCGCCGAGTAGGACCCGGAGACGACCACTTCGTGGAATGTCCGTATGTGCCGCGAATCGAACACCTCTGAAGCATAAGCGGATGTTGGGAGGGGCCGTAGGCACAATCGCGCCTACGGCCCCTTGCGGATCGGCCAGTGCCCCGGATCGGCCAGTGCCCCGGGGCGGCCCGGCCGACCGGATCGCTAGTCGCCGATCCGCGAACCCAGGGTGATGTCCACCGTGTTCGGCTTGCCGTCCCGCAGGTAGGTCAGCTTCAGGGTCTCGCCCGGCTTGTGCGTCCAGATCTCGCTGATCAGCGTCCGGCCGCTGTCGATCGGCTTGCCGCCGAACTCGGTGATCACGTCGCCCGGCTTCAGGCCGGCCTTGTCGGCGGGACCCCCGGACTTGACCAGCTCGCCGGGGGAGCCGCCCGACTCGGAGATCTTGGCTCCCTCGATCTTGGACTGGAGATCGACCTGGACCTCGATCACCGGGTACACCGGCTTGCCCGTCTTGATCAGCTGGTCGGCGACCCTCTTCGCCTGGTTGATCGGGATGGCGAAGCCGAGGCCGATCGATCCGGCCTGGCCGCCGCCGAAGCCGCCGTTGCCCGCGGACTGGATCGCCGAGTTGATGCCGATCACGGCGCCCCGGCTGTCCAGCAGCGGGCCGCCCGAGTTTCCGGGGTTGATCGAGGCGTCGGTCTGCAGCGCGCTCATGTAGGAGTTCGACTTGCTGCTGCCGTCGCCGGATGCCACCGGGCGGTGCTTGGCGCTGACGATGCCGGTCGTGACGGTGTTCGACAGGCCGAAGGGCGCGCCGATCGCGATCGTCGGGTCGCCGACGGCCACCCGGTCGGAGTCGCCGAGGGGAAGCGGGGCCAGGCCGGACGGCGGGGCCTTCAGCTTGAGCACGGCCACGTCGTAGCCCTGGGCCCGGCCCACGACCTCGGCCTCGTACTTCTTGCCGTTGGAGAACGTCGCGGAGAGCTTCCCGCCGTCGGCGGCGGAGGCCACCACGTGGTTGTTGGTGAGGATGTGGCCCTGCTGGTCGTAGACGAAGCCGGTGCCGGTGCCGCCCTCGCCGTCGCCCGCCTGGGCCTGGATGGTGACCACGCTGGGCAGTGCGTGCGCGGCGAGGCCCGCCACGGACCCGGGGTCGCGCTTGAGGTCCTTCGGGGTGTTCCCGGCCGACACGGTGGTGGAGCCGGACGCGGTGTCCCCGCGCTCGGCCGCCCAGTAGCCGATGCCGCCGCCGACCCCGCCGGCGAGCAGAGCCGCCACCAGCACGGCCGCGATCAGGCCGCCACGGCCCTTGCGCTTGCCCTGGCCCGGCGCCATGCCGTCGAAGGGCGGCGGGGTTCCCCAGCCGCCGTGGCCGCTCCCGCCCTGCATGCCGTACGCCGGAACGGCCGGCGGGGGCGGCGGCCAGCCGGCCGCCCCGTGCGCCGCCGGGGCGGCCGCGGGCCCGGCCGGGCCCGGCGGAACCTGTCCGGCGGGCTGCGGCACGGGCGCGCCGTACGCCGGGGCGGGGGCCATGGCGGGGGCAGGGGCCGCGGCGGCGGCAGGGGCCGCGGCGGGGGCCGGGGCGGGCTCGCCCTCGGCCGGCCGTGCGGCCTGGGGCACGCTGTCACGCACGGGCACGGGAGCGGCCACCGGCACAGGGGGTGCGGACGGGGCAGCGGGGGGCGTCGGGGCCGCGGTGCCCTCGTTCTCGGTGCTCACAGCGCTCTCTCTCCTCGTCGCAGACGGCTTCGCTGATATCGAGTGTCCACGGATATCGGTCCGACTGAACGTTCGACCACCCGTACAAGTTCCTGGGCAAAGCCTTTCCCATGGACTGTCAGAGCACTGTAAGCCGGACCTGTGCGTCCCCGCCCGGCCCGGCACGCTGGCCCTCCCGGGTGGCACCATGACCCGGTGACCCACGCAACGTCGCGTCCCATCCAGGTCGTCGCCCACCGAGGTGCCTCGGAGGACGCCCCCGAGCACACCCTGGCCGCCTACCGGAAGGCGATCGAGGACGGCGCGGACGCGCTCGAATGCGATGTACGGCTGACCGCGGACGGCCATCTCGTGCTGGTTCACGACCGGCGGGTGAACCGGACCTCCAACGGACGCGGTGCGGTCTCCGCCCTGGAGCTGGCCGATCTCGCGGCGCTGGACTTCGGGTCCTGGAAGGGCCGCGAGGAGTCGCCCGACTGGGACACCGACCCCGAGCGCACCTCCGTGCTCACCCTGGAGCGGCTGCTGGAACTGATCGCGGACGCCGGCCGCCCGGTGGAGCTCGCCGTCGAGACGAAACATCCGACCCGCTGGGCCGGACAGGTGGAGGAGCGCCTGCTGTTCCTGCTCAAGCGGTTCGGACTGGACGCCCCGCCGGCCGACGGCCCGCACCCCGTCCGGGTGATGAGCTTCTCCGCCCGGTCGCTGCACCGGGTGCGCGCGGCCGCGCCCACGGTGCCCACCGTCTACCTGATGCAGTTCATCTCCCCGCGGATGCGGGACGGGCGGCTGCCCGCCGGGGTGCGGATCGCCGGCCCCGGGATCCGGATCGTCCGGAACCACCCCGCGTTCATCCGGCGCCTGCAGGCCGCCGGGCACGCCGTGCACGTATGGACCGTGAACGAGCCGGAAGACGTTCAGCTCTGCGCTGATCTGGGTGTGGAAGCGATCATCACCAATCGGCCACGACAGGTCCTGTCCCAACTCGGACGCTGACATACCTTTTGCCCCACCTGTCACACACCCTCCGTTCGTCACAGGGTGTGCTCCGGCGCATCCGCTCCGTTCCCGGTGGTCATGAATGCGTCAGAGGGCGCCGGCCCGGCGGTTTCCGGTCCAGGCCATTGGGGCATCCAGACCATGGCGTGGGGCTAAGGAGGTTCCGGGGGTGGCGTTGGTGGTGGCACAGGAGGTGCCCACGTCGTCGTGCATGGCCGTACCCCATGGTCCTGCGGGCGTGGGAGAGGCGAGGCACCGGATGCGTGAGCAGTTGCGCATCAGCGGGGTGTCCGAATCGGTCGTGGACGACGCCGTACTGATCCTTTCCGAGCTGCTCAGCAATGCCTGCCGGCACGGCAGGCCACTGGGCACGACGGACATCGGGGACGGAGACATACGCGCCGGGTGGCGCGTGGACGGAGCGGGGCGGCTGACGGTCGAGGTGACGGACGGGGGCGGTCCCACCCGCCCGGTTCCGGCCACGCCTTCGGTCACCGCGCGCGGGGGCCGGGGGCTGAACATCATCAGCGCCCTCGCCCTGGACTGGGGTGTCCGCGACGGAGCCGCGGGCGAGGTCACCGTGTGGGTGATCGTCGCAGCCGGGCCCCGGCACGACGATTTCGCTACGCGCGTTGCGCCGCCCGCGATCGACTTCACGGCACCCTTCGACGATCTGGACCTCCCCGAGATCCCCTGATCCGGGTCCGTGACCGGTGATCCGGTCAGCGACCGACTCCGTGTCAGGACTCCGGGGGCGGCCGTTCCGGGAGCGCACGCCGACCGTGCTTCCGGCAAGGCCCCGGGTTCGGCGGTGCGGGCGGTTCGAGCGACTAGGCTCGCGCCGTCACGTACCGCCGCAACCGGGAGACACCGACCATGGCCAAGAAGCGCCCCGCAGCGACGACTGCTGCCAAGCCGCAGCTCAAGGACGGGGAGATCCCCGTGGTGGGTGCCCGCGAGCCCTGCCCCTGTGGCTCCGGGCGCCGCTACAAGGCCTGCCACGGCCGGGCCGCCGCGCACGTCGGCACCGAGCTGGTGCAGCGTCCGTTCGCCGGTCTGCCCGGCGAGTGCGACTGGGTGGCGCTGCGCGAACTGGTGCCCGCGGCCACGGTCGAACTCTCCCTCAAGGGCGGGCTGCCCGAGGGCGTCCCCTCGGTCACCCTGGCGACCGTACTGCCGATGGCCTGGCCGGCGCTGCGCCGGGAGGACGGCTCGGTCCTGCTCGGGCTCCAGAACGAGAGCTCCACCGGCGATCTCGCCCGGGACATGGCCGACACCCTGGAGCGCGCCCTGACCACCGAGCCGGGGAACCCGGTCCCGGCACGCAAGGTGCCCGCCGGAGGCCCGCGACTTCAGGATCTCCTGGACCTCGACGGCGTTTTCGAGCCGGAAGTACACACCGGGTTCGAATTCTGGATTCCGGATGCGGAGAGCGCCCAGAGCGCCTCCCCGGAGGTCGCCGCCTCCCTGGAACGCGCCAACGCGGCCGCCATCCCGACCGTCAAGCTGACCGGCGTCGACGCGGCCTACTGGTGCGAGACCCCCGACAAGAACCACCTGCGCTGGGTCATGCCGCACCCCGAGGAGAAGCTGCTCGACGCGCTGGCGCGGCTGCACGCCGCGGGCGAGTCCTCGCTGGGCGACGGCACCCGTCTGGTCGGCTCGTTCCGTGCGCACGGCCTGATGGTGCCGGTCTGGGACCTGCCCACCGGGGTCTCGGCCAAGGACGTCGAGAAGCCGGCGGCGGCCCTCGCCGAGCGGCTGGCGAAGGCCCTGGCCAACGACGCCCCGCTGACCGCGGAGGAGCGCCGGGCGCGCGGTGGGCTCACCAACCGCCAGGTCACCCTGAGTTGATGTCCGACCACCCGCAGGGTCGGTGACTGGGGTCACAACTCCCGCTAATCGCCTGCAAATCGGTGTCTGAATATCAGAGATCGAATTTGCGAACAGGCGATCTCTTGTTACCGTTCTTGTAGCCCGGTCGCTGGTGCATCCCCCGTCGCCAGCGACCGGGCCCTTGTATTTCTTGCGGGTTTCAACCATCCGCCGGTGCCGGGGAGTTGCTCCCCGAGCGCAGAAGCAGCGGCCCTTCATCATCCGGAACTGCAAATTCCGCTACTGCCGAGTACGCACCTGGCACTCCCGCCGACCGCTCACGCGGTGTCTCGCACAGCCCCGGCTCGTCCCCGGCCTCCACGCCGCAGTGGATCCGCACGGTCCGCCCGGCCGGCCCCATCAGCGTGAGGACGGCGTCCAGAGCGCGACCACTGGTGTTGCGGTAGTAGCTGCGCCCCCAGGTGTTCCCCTCGGCCGACAGGACACAGGTCTGCGCCTCCAGCCCTTCGGGTGAGGTGAGTTCGGGACCGCAGCGGGAGTCCGTACGGGACTGCCGGGCCGGCCCGGGGCCGGCCGCCGGCGGGACGCCCGCCGGGGATCCGGACGGGGCTGCCGCCGGGAAGCCGGACGGGGATCCGTCCCGGCCACCGGACGGATCCGGCCGCCCGCCGGCACCGCCGGCTGCGGCAGACCCGGCCTGACCGCCCGCGCCACCGGAGCCGCCGGAGTCGCGGGAGCCGCCGGAGTCGCCGGAGTCGCCCGGCCGACCCTCACCCGCACCCGTGGCGCGGCCCGCGTCCACCCGCCCGCCCGCGGCACCGTCCGGCCGGCCGGAGTCATCCGACCGGCCGGAATCATGCGACCGGCCGGAATCCTCCGCCAGCCCGAACGTGGTGAGCAGTCCGCCGCTCTTTCCGTCGCCCTGACCGCGGAAGTCCGGTCCCGCAATCGCGCCCGCGAGCGGCAGCGACAAGATGATCAGTACACCGGCGCCGATTCCGATCAGGCGGAGATTCATTCGGCGAAGATAGCGGCGCGGGAAAGGGCTGCGGAGATGCCCGCGCCCAATTCCCCTTGAAACTCACGCCGGTGGCACCCGTTCGAGGGATGCGGCCTCCACCAGCGCGTCCACGACCTGTGCCACGTCCGGCAGCCACGGCGGCCCGGCTTCCGGCAGCGGCGCCCGCTCCCAGCGCACCCGCCCGCCGGCGCCCGCTCCGGACGGCGGCAGCAGCAGGTAGCCGCCCTCACCGTGGAAACGCAGCGAAGAGGGCACCCGGTCCTGGGCGTAGAGCAGTTCACCGAGCCGTTCCAGGGAGTAGGGCGCGACCAGCAGCGACCAGCGGGCGGGCGTCGCCACCACCGGCCCCGGCCGCACCCCCAGTGCCTCCAGCCGGGCCAGCGCCAGGGCGCCCGCGCCCGCAGGCAGGCTCACCGCACAGGGCGCGCGCCCGCCGGTGGCCAGGATGACCGGCGCGCCCGGCCGGTTGGTCCACCACCAGCGCACCATGCGGGCGTCCGTGGTGGCGGCGAGCAGGCCGGGGTCGAAGGGGTGCGCTCCCGGCACCGGGCACTCCGGGTCGGGGCAGGCGCACCGCCGCTCGTCGGCGCCCGAGCGGCCCACTCCGGGCAGCACCGGCCATCGCCAGTCGGTGGCGCAGCGCAGCGCCCCCTCGAGCGGGTCGGGCGAGTCGTCCCCGTCACCGCCGCGGGCGCGGGGGCGGGAGCCGGCACGGAAACGCACGGACTGCAAGGAACTGCGGAGCCGCTGGAGACGCCTTCCGAGGATCTCGCGCATGTGCGCTCGTTCCTTTCCGTTGAACGCCGAGGGCCACATCACACCATGTATGCGGTGTTTCACCACATGTGCACGTTTCGCGTCACTGTCCTGCTTGAAGCAAGTTCACACGGTTCGTGCAGTTTTCTTACGGGTCCATGAAACGTCCGGCGGGGGTGGAACGCACCCGCACCGGATCGGGCCCGGCTCCGGCCGGCACTCCCGCCGGCCCGCCGCCAACTCGATCCGGCCACCACGGACTAGGTACCCGAAGTCACTTCCACGCCCGTCCAGTCGACCTCAAAAAGGGCTCCCGTCCGGCCATTTCCGGCCAAGTTCAAGCCTTGGCCGGACGTGGAGTTGTCGCCCCACAGACACCAGGATTCCCAGCTTGACAATGCTGGACATCGATCCACCTGGGCGTGTAGATGTGGACCATTGATGGCGGCGCAGATTGATCTGGGGGTTTGCAATGCCTTATGGCGAATCGCACCAGGTGGAAAGGCGGACGCCATGAGCGCCTCGCATCTGCCGAAAGTGGCCGGAATCGATCCGGCAGTCGCGGCTTCCCCCCACACTGCCGCCCCCGCGTCCGCGCGCACGCCCCCCACACCGCCCGCTCCGCCCGCGCCGAGCTCGGTCATCCAGGACCGGCTGGCCGGCATGGTCTCGGACCTCACCACCCTCCACGACCTCACCGAACGCCTCGCCCGCACCTCCGGTCTCGACGCCGCCCTCAGGGAACTCCTGCGCGCCGGCGCCTCGCTGGTCGGCGCCCGCCGCGGCCTGGTGGTCCTGGAGCCCGCCGACGGCCTCGGCCCGGTCCACACCGTCGGCCTCGGCCTCGGCCACGCCGAGCTCGGGCACATCGAGACCGTGCCGCGCAGCGCCACCTCCTACGGCCGCATCCTCGACGGCCTCCCGGACGCCCAGGGCGGCTCCGAGGTGCTCCCCGAGCCCGATGCCGCCACCGGATCCGGTGGCTACGCGGTCCCCGTCGACCCGCGCCACCGCGAGGTCGCCGCGCGTCTGGGCTTCGCCGCCAGCTACGCGCTGCCGCTGACCGCCGAGGCCACGGGCCGGCTGGGCGCGGCGGTCTGGCTCTACGACGAACCGGCCGAGCCGAACGACCGGCAGCGCGACCTGGCCGGCCTGTACCTCCGGCACGGCGCCGAGCACCTGGCCCGCATGCTGGAGGTCGAGCGGACCCGCGTCCGGCTCGCCACCATCTCCGAGGAACTGCTGCCCAGCCGGCTGCCCCGGGTGCCCGGCGTGCAGCTGGCCGCCCGGCACCGTACGGGCCCGGCCGGGGGCGGCGACTGGTACGACGCCCTGCCACTGCCGGAAGGCGCCCTCGGCCTGGCCGTCGGCTCGGTCACCGGCTCCGGTCCGAGCGCCGTCGCCGCGATGGGCCGGCTCCGCGCGTCCCTGCGCGCGTACGCCGTGATGGAGGGCGAGGATCCGGTCGCCGTCCTGTCCGACCTGGAGCTGCTGCTCCGGCTCACCGAGCCGGCCCGTGCGGCGACCGCGCTCTTCGCTTACTGCGAGCCCGCCCGGAGGAAGATCGTCCTGGCCGGGGCGGGGCACACCCCGCCGCTGCTGATCGGCGACCGCCGCACCGAGTACGTGGAGACCTCGCTCTCCGCCCCTCTGGGGATGCTCGCCTGCTGGGAGGCGCCGAGCGTGGAGATCGAGCCCGCTGCCGGAGAAACGGTGCTTCTCTACACCGACGGGCTGCTCCGGCGCACCGGCGACCCGATGGACCGGGCCTACGCGCGGCTGCACGCGGCGGCGGCGAACGTGCCGCGGTCGCTCCGCGAGGACCCGGACGCCCTCTGCGAGCACGTGCTGCGGACGGTGCTGCCGGGGGACGTCCCGTCCACCGCCGACGAGGACGAGGACGTCGTACTGCTGGCCGCCCGTTTCGAGTGAGCCGCCTCTCGGCGGGCCGGCTGCCGCCCGGCCCGCCGTTCGCTGCGCTTCGCTGCCGTTCAGCCGGCAAGACAACCGGATGCCCGATTTGAGAGGCATTGCCTGATTCGTCACAGCATGGTCGGCTGCTTGCCCCTCGCACATACGATGGAAGAGGTTCCTACCCGGTCCCATGACGTAGCGGTCGTAGCTGAGGAGAAGACGTGGCTGACGAGCTCACCCCGGAGACCCCGGAAGAAGAGCAGCCCAAGAAGACGCACAAGCAGCGCAAGAACGGCCTCTACCCGGGCGTCAGCGACGAACTCGCGGAGAACATGCGCTCCGGCTGGGCCGACACCGAGCTCCACGGACTGGCACCCATCGCCCAGGCCGAGCAGACCGCCGCCCGCCGCGCCGCGCTCTCCGCCCGTTTCCCCGGCGATCGCCTGGTCGTCGCGGCCGGCCGGCTGAAGACCCGCTCGAACGACACCGAGTACCCCTTCCGCGCCTCGACCGAGTACGCGTACCTCACCGGCGACCAGACCGAGAACGGCGTCCTGGTGCTGGAGCCCACCACCGGGGGCCACACCTCGACGGTCTACCTGCTGCCGCGCTCCGACCGCGAGAACGGCGAGTTCTGGCTGTCCGGCCAGGGCGAGCTGTGGGTCGGCCGACGCCACTCGCTGGCCGAGGCCGAGCAGCTGCTCGGCATCCCCGCCAAGGACGTCCGCAAGCTCCCCGAGGAGCTCGCCGAGGCCACCGGCCCGGTGCGCAACGTCCGCGGCCACGACTCCGTCATCGAGACCGCCCTGACCGACAAGGTCACCAAGGAGCTCGACGAGGAGCTGCGCGTCTACCTCTCCGAGGCCCGCGCCGTGAAGGACGGGTTCGAGATCGGCGAGCTGCAGAAGGCCGTGGACTCCACCGTGCGCGGCTTCGAGGACGTGGTGAAGGTCCTCGACAAGGCGGAGGCCACCTCCGAGCGCTACATCGAGGGCACCTTCTTCCTGCGCGCCCGCGTCGAGGGCAACGACGTCGGCTACGGCACCATCGCCGCCGCCGGCCCGCACGCCTGCACCCTGCACTGGGTCCGCAACGACGGCCCGGTCCGCTCCGGCGACCTGCTGCTGCTCGACGCCGGCGTGGAGACCCACACCCTCTACACCGCCGACGTGACCCGCACCCTGCCGGTCAACGGCCGGTTCAGCGAGATCCAGCGCAAGATCTACGACGCGGTGTACGAGTCCCAGGAGGCGGGCATCGCGGCGGTCAGGCCGGGGGCGAAGTTCCGCGACTTCCACGACGCCTCCCAGCACGTCCTCGCCGAGAAGCTGGTCGAGTGGGGCCTTCTGGAGGGCCCGGTCGAGCGTGTCCTGGAGCTGGGCCTGCAGCGCCGCTGGACCCTCCACGGCACCGGCCACATGCTCGGCATGGACGTCCACGACTGCGCCGCCGCGCGGACCGAGGCGTACGTGGACGGCACCCTGGAGCCCGGCATGTGCCTCACGGTCGAGCCCGGCCTCTACTTCCAGGCCGACGACCTGACCGTGCCCGAGGAGTACCGCGGCATCGGCGTCCGGATCGAGGACGACATCCTCGTCACCGAGGAGGGCAACCGGAACCTGTCGGCCGCCCTGCCGCGGCGGTCCGACGAGGTCGAGTCCTGGATGGCCGGCCTGAAGGGCTGACCCGCCGGCGCCCGCGAGCGCCGGGCGAACCTGGCGCACCTGGCGCACTTGACGCGCGAACAGAACCGATGACCGCCGAGGGGCGGTGTCCCTACCGGGCACCGCCCCTCGGCGCGTCCCGGCCTGCCCGCGGCCTGCCCGCGGCCCGCCCCGGGGCGCGGTCACGAGAGGTGCAGCAGTGCCCCGTCGCGGAACTTGAGCATCTTGTCGAAGCTGACCACCGCACCCCGGCCCGGCCGGTTCCGGAACCGCACGTGGTCGGCGAGCTCCTCGATCAGGCAGAGACCCCGCCCGCTCTCCCGGAACACCGGCCCGGGCCACGCCGGTCTGCAGGGGCCGACGGCGTGCGGCGGGAAGCCCGGCCCCGAGTCGGTCACCTCGATCCGGCACCGGTCCCCGTCCAGATAGGCGGTGACGCGGTACGCGCCGCACTCGGCGGAGCGTCCGTCCGGTCCGTCCGCCCCGGCCCGGCCACCGTGTTCCACCGCGTTCGCGCACGCCTCGCTCAGCGCCAGAGAGAGATCGAAGGAGATGTCCGGATCCACCCCCGCGGTCTCCATCGCCCCGAGCAGCAGCCGCCGTGCGAGCGGCACGCTCGCGGCCTCGCGCCTCAAGTGGAGAGACCACCAGATGCTCATACCCGTACCTATTGCCGCGAGGGCCGCCCGGTAAGCCCCCAGCGTCCGGCAGAGCCCTCTTTCGGCCCAGACGGCGACAGGACTCGGACTCCCCCGGCACCTGGCTGGGGAACCGCCGGGACGCAGTGCGAAAATGGCCCGGCCATGACTGCCCCCCAGACGGCACGGGCCGGAGCCTCGATCCGGCTGACCCGGGCCGCGGTGTTCACCGCGGTCTGTGTCGTGCTGTCCGCGTCCGGGCACGCCCTGGCCTCCTGCGCCACCGTGCCCTGGTGGGCGATCGGCGCCGGATTCCTGCTCGTGTTCGTCTTCGCCGCACCGCTCGCCGGACGCCGCCGCTCACTGCCCGGGATCTCCGCCGCGCTGGCCGGCGGACAGCTCGGCCTGCACGCCCTGTTCGGCCTCGGCCAGCACGACGCCGCGACGGCGTCGGCCGGGGCCGCGAAAGCCGTGGCCGGGGCGGCCGGCCCCGCGTCCGACGAATCCCTGGCGGCCCTCGCCGCCCGGCTGGTCTGCGGCGGCAACTCGGTACCCCTGAGTCCCGCCGAGGCCCGGCAGGTCCTCGAGGCGGCGGGCATCGCCCCCGACGCCCAGGCCGCGGCCGCCGGCCAGGCCGCACACGCCGCCCACGCCCACGCCGTGCAGGCGGCGCAGGCCGCGGCCGAACCCGCGACCGCCCTGTTCAGCCTGCCCATGCTGCTCGGCCACCTGCTGGCCGCGCTGGTGGCGGGCTGGCTGCTCGGGCGGGGTGACGCCGCACTGTTCCGGCTGGCCGAGCTGGGCCGGCGGTCCACCGAAGCCGGTCCGGTACGGGCACTGCGCGCCGCGCTGGGCTTCGTACGGGCCCTCGGCGGCGGACTCCGAGGCACGGACCCGGTGCCCCGGCGGACCCGGCGCGCGACTCCGGACCGGGCACCGTGCCCGGGCCGGGAGGCACTCCAGCACACGGTGATCAGGCGCGGGCCGCCGGCGGCGTACGCCCTCGCTGCCTGACGCGGCACCCTCCTGACCCCTCCCCTCGGGACCGAGTGGGGATGCAGTGGCTGCCGCGTACTCCGCGCGCGCCCGCGCCCGGAGCCACCGTCACCACCGCGACAAGTGGAGTCCCTGCCATGAACATCACTCGTGCCTGCTCCCGTACCGCCTTCGCCGCCGCGGTCACCGCCGGCTCCTTCCTCGTCCTCTCCGGGACCGCCTTCGCGCACGTCAGCGTGCAGCCGGCCGGGGAGGCCGCCCAGGGCGGCTACGCGACCGTCAACTTCAAGGTGCCGAACGAGCGCGACAACGCCTCGACCAACAAGGTGGAGGTCAGCTTCCCGGCCGACCACCCGCTGTCCTCCGCCATGCCGCAGGACGTCCCGGGCTGGGTCTCCAGCGTCGAGAAGACCAAGCTCGACAAGCCCCTCGAGGTCCACGGCAAGCAGATCACCGAGGTCGTCAGCAAGATCACCTGGACCGGCGGCAAGATCGAACCCGGCAAGTTCCAGCAGTTCCCCGTCTCCATCGGCAAGCTCCCGGAGAACACGGACGAGCTCGTCTTCAAGGCGATCCAGACGTACGACAACAACGAGGTCGTGCGCTGGATCGAGGAGTCGAAGGAAGGCGCCGAGGAGCCCCAGAACCCGGCCCCGGTCCTCAAGCTGACCCCGGCCAAGGGCGACGACCACCACGGCGGCGACGCGAAGTCCGGGCAGCACGACGCCAAGGCCGACGGCGACCACGGCAAGGACAAGGCCTCGGCCGGCTCCGGTACCGACACCACCGCGCGGGCCCTGGGCATCGCCGGCATCGTCCTCGGCCTCGGCGGGGTCGCGTTCGGCGTCGCCTCGCGGCGCCGCACCTCCTCCTGACCCCCGGGTCCGGCCAGAATTTCCTCCATCCCCGATCAGAGGGACACCTCTCCATGCGCACCACACGTGTGACGGCCGCCGCCCTGGCGCTGGCGGCCGCACTCACCCTGTCCGCCTGCGGTGACGGCGGATCCGGCGGCTCGTCCGTCGCCGAGGTCAACGCACCGGCCAAGACCAAGGCGGGCACGGTCCTCGACCGGCCCTTCCAGAAGCCGGACCTGGTCCTCACCGACACCACCGGCAAGCCCTGGAGCCTGCGGGAGCAGACCAAGGGCAAGCCCACGCTGATCTACTTCGGGTACACCAACTGCCCGGACGTCTGCCCGCTCACCATGAGCAACATCGCGGTCGCCAGGAAGGCGCTGCCCAAGGCCGACCAGGACGACCTCCGGGTCGTCTTCGTCACCACCGACCCCGAGCGGGACACCCCCGAATCCCTGGGCAAGTGGCTCAAGGCCCAGGACCCGTCCTTCGTCGGCCTGACCGGCGACTTCAAGACCATCCAGGCCGGCGCCCTCAAGCTGGGCATCGGCATCGAGGCGGCGAAGAAGGAGGCCGACGGCAGCGTCGTCTCCATGCACGGCGCACAGGTCATCGCGTTCTCCCCCAAGACCGACGAGGGTTACGTCCTCTACGGGGAGAACACGAGCGTCGACGACTACACCAAGGACCTGCCGAAGATCGCCAAGGGAGAGAACCCGTGAACGCCCGCACCACCCGCACCCTCGCCGCCGCCCTCTCCCTGACGGCCGCCCTCGCCATATCCGGCTGCTCCTCCGACTCCGGCTCGGACGGCGCGAAGTCCGGGAAGCCCGAGATCAAGGTCAGCGGTGCCTTCATGCCGGAACCCGTCAATGACCAGATGGCCGGCGGGTTCATGGTCATCGAGAACGGCTCCGGGACGGCGGACAAGCTGACGGGCGTCACCAGCCCGCTCTCCGACGACGTCCAGATCCACGAGACCAAGAACCAGAAGATGCAGCAGGTCCCGTCCATGGGCGTGCCCGCGAAGGGCCGGCTGAAGCTGGAACGCGGCGGGAACCACGTCATGTTCATGGGTCTGAAGAACAAGCCGAAGGTCGGCGACAAGGTCACCGTCGAGCTCCGGTTCGAGAACGCCGACCCGGTCAAGGTCGAACTCGACGTGAAGGAACGGACGCACAACCCGCAGAGCAACGAATCCCACTGACGGACCGAGGGACTGACACGCCATGACGGCCACCGCCCCATCCCTGGCCCGCACCTCCACCGCGGCACTTCTGCCGCGGCTCGTGCTGGTCCTCGCAGCTCTGCTGGCAGCGCTGTTCACCGCGGCCGCCCCGGCCACGGCACACGCCGCACTCACCGCGAGCGACCCCAAGGACGGGTCGGTGGTCGCCACGGCTCCCGCCCAGGTGACCCTCTCCTTCTCGGAGCAGGTCGCGATGGGTGACGACTCCATCCGCGTCATGGACCCCCAGGGCAGGCGCGTCGACACCAACGAACTCCGCGACATGTGCAGCGGATCCGTCGTCCGGTACGGCGTCGGCCTGCACAGCGGACTTCCCAACGGCACCTACACCGTGGCCTGGCAGGCGGTCTCCGCCGACAGCCACCCCATTTCCGGTGCCTTCACCTTCTCCGTCGGCGCCCCGTCCGCGACCAGCGTCACCCTGCCCACCCGGCAGGCGGGCGGAGGTCCGGTCGGCACCGCCTACGACATCGCCCGGTACATCGCCTACGCGGGCTTCGCCGTAGTGGTGGGCGCCGCCGCCTTCATCCTGCTGTGCCGGCCGCGCGGGGCCGGGGAGCGGCCGCTGCAGAAGCTGGTCGTCCGCGGCTGGGTGGCACTCACCGCGGCCACCCTCGCCATGCTGGTGCTGCGCACCCCCTACACGGGCAGCGGGAAGTTCGCCGATGTCTTCGACCTCGCCGGGCTCAGGGCCGTACTGGACACCAAGACCGGCGCCTCGCTGGTCTCCCGGCTGCTCCTGCTGGGTGCCGCGGCGCTGTTCATCGCCGTGCTGTTCGGCAGCTACGCCCGCCGGCGCGGTGAGCACGACGGCGTCGAGGCCGATCCGGAGGACACCGCCGACCTGACCTTCGGGCTCTCCGTGGGCGGGGCGGTCATCGCCGGAGGCATCGCCGCGACCTGGGCCCTCTCCGAGCACGCCTCCACCGGCGTCCAGACCGGCATCGCCATGCCGGTGGACATCCTCCACCTGCTGGCCGTCGCCGTCTGGCTCGGCGGACTGACCGCCCTGCTGGTCAGCCTGCACACCGTGCCCGGCATCGAGCGGGCGGCCGTACAGCGCTTCTCCCGGACCGCCTTCATCAGCGTGCTCGTCCTGACCGCCACCGGGCTGTACCAGTCCTGGCGGCAGGTCGGCAGCTGGTCCGCGCTCACCGGCACCGAGTACGGGCGGATCCTGCTCGTCAAGATCGGGCTGGTCGTGGTGCTGGTCGGGATCGCCTCCCTGTCCCGGAAGTGGACCGCCCGGCTCGCCGAGACCGGCGATGTTTCACCGGGGGTACCCCCGGCGGCAGCCGGGGGAGAAACAGCGGCCGAGACGACGACGGCAACATCGACAGCGACGGTGAAGGTGGCGGTGACCGGGGCCGGGACCGGCTCCGACGCGGAGCCCGCCGGGGGCGAGCCGGTCACCGTCCCCGCGGACCCCGAGCGCGCCGCCCAGCTCGCCCGGCAGCAGGCCGCGCGGGCCAAGGCCGACCGGCAGCGGCAGCGCGACGCCGACCCCGACCGGGCCGGACTGCGCCGGTCCGTGCTCGCCGAGGCCGCGGTGGCCGTGGTGCTGCTCGCCGTCACCACCCTGCTCACCAGCACCGAGCCCGGCCGCACGGCCGAGCAGGAGACCGGTCGCGGCGGCCCGGTGAGCACCGCCGTCCCCGACCGCCCGGTCAAGATCAGCCTGCCGTTCGACACCGGCGGCCCGAACGGCAAGGGCACCGCGCGCTTCGAGCTCGACCCGGGCCGGACCGGGGCCAACACCCTCCACCTCTGGGTCGAAGGCGCCGACGGCAAGCCGCTGGACGCCCCCGAGGTGAAGGTGTCCTTCACCCTCCCGGCCAAGGACATCGGACCGCTGCCGGTCGCCCCCGACCGCCTCGCCCCCGGACACTGGACCGCCCAGGGCGTCCAGCTCCCGCTCCCCGGCGAGTGGCGCATCGACGTGGCCGTGCGCACCTCCGACATCGACCAGACGACCGTCCAGAAGAACGTCAAGATCGGCTGACCAGCGTGACCGAGAGCAACACCGACACCGACATCGAAATCTCCCGCAGGCGGCTGCTGGGCACCGTGGGGGCGGCCGGCGCCGCCGGCCTCGCCCTGGGCGGCACCGCCGGCGCCCTGGCCCACTCCGCACTGGCCGACGGCCCCGGCGGCGCCGGCGCGGCCGGCTCCCCGGGCACACTGGCCTCGCTGGGCAGCACCTCGGTCGCCTTCCACGGCTCCCGCCAGGCGGGCATCACCACCCCGATGCAGTCCAAGGGCCACCTCCTGGCCTTCGACCTGGCTCCCGGGGCCGGCCGCAAGGAGGCGGCGGCCCTGCTCCGCCGCTGGTCCGAGACCGCCCGCCGGCTGATGGCCGGCGAGCCCGCTCCGAACGCCGACACGGGCATCGCCCTGGACGCGGGGCCCTGCTCCCTGACCGTCACCTTCGGGTTCGGCCACTCCTTCTTCGACCGCACCGGGCTCGCCGACCGCAGGCCGGCCGCGCTCGACCCGCTGCCCGACTTCTCCGCCGACCGGCTCGACCCCCGCCGCAGCAACGGCGACCTGTGGGTCCAGATCGGCGCGAACGACGGGCTCGTCGCCTTCCACGCGCTGCGCTCGCTGCAGAAGGACGCGGGGGACGCCGCCCGGGTCCGGTGGCAGATGAACGGCTTCAACCGGTCGCCGGGGGCCACCGGCAGCCCGATGACGGCCCGCAACCTGATGGGCCAGGTGGACGGCACCGGCAACCCGAAGCCCGCCGAGCCCGACTTCGACAAGCGGATCTTCGTGCCCGAAGCGGGACCCGGCCCGGCCGGGCACGCCTGGATGGCCGGTGGCTCGTACGCCGTGGTACGCCGCATCCGGATGCTGCTCGACGACTGGGAGAAGCAGCCCCCGGCGGAGCAGGAACGCGTCATCGGCCGCCGGAAGGCCGACGGGGCCCCGCTCACGGGCGGCACCGAGACCACCGAGCTCGATCTGGACCGGAGGGCTGCCGACGGCAAGCCGGTGATCCCGTCCAACGCGCACTCCCGGATCTCCGCCCCCGAACAGAACGGCGGGGCGGCCATGCTCCGGCGCCCGTTCTCGTACCACGACGGGATCGGCCCGGACGGCGCCCCGGACGCCGGACTGCTCTTCGTCTGCTGGCAGGCCGACCCGCTGCGGGGCTTCGTGCCGGTCCAGCGCAAGCTGGACCGGGGCGACGCGCTGTCCGCGTTCATCGTGCACGAGGCGAGCGGCCTGTACGCGGTCCCCGGTGGCCCGGGCCCCGGGGAGTACGTCGGGCAGCGCCTGCTCGAAGGGTGAACGCCTCCCCGGCGGGCGGCCCCCCGGCATTAGGCTGATCGCATGTCGGCCACTCGCTTCACCTATCTCGGTCCCGAGGGCACCTTCACCGAAGCCGCCCTGCGCACCCTGCCGGAAGCCGCCACCCGGGAGCTCGTGCCCATGGTGTCGGTACCGGCCGCCCTGGACGCCGTACGCAACGGGGAGGCCGCGGCGGCGCTGGTACCGATCGAGAACTCGGTGGAGGGCGGGGTCACCGCGACCCTGGACGAGCTGGCCTCCGGCGAACCTCTGATGATCTACCGCGAGGTGCTGCTGCCGATCGCGTTCGCGCTGCTGGTGCGGCCCGGCACCAAGCTGTCGGACGTCAAGACGGTCACCGGGCACCCGGTGGCGCAGCCGCAGGTGCGGAACTGGCTGCGGGCCAACCTCCCGGACGCCGTGTGGGAGTCGGCCGCGTCCAACGCGGACGGCGCGCGACTGGTCCAGGAGGGCCGGTACGACGCGGCCTTCGCGGGGGAGTTCGCCGCGGCCACCTACGGGCTGGAAGCGCTGGTCACCGAGATCCACGACGCGCAGAACGCCGAGACCCGGTTCGTGCTGGTCGGGCGGCCTGCCCGTCCGTCGGCGCCGACCGGCGCGGACAAGACCTCGGTGGTGCTGTGGATGCACGACGACCACCCGGGCGCGCTGCTGGAGCTCCTCCAGGAGTTCGCGGTCCGCGGGGTGAACCTGATGCTGATCCAGTCCCGGCCGACCGGCGAGGGCATCGGGAACTACTGCTTCGCGGTGGACGCCGAGGGCCACGTCTCCGACCGCCGGATGGGCGAGGCGCTGATGGGGCTGAAGCGGACCTGCCCGCAGATCCGCTTCCTGGGGTCCTACCCCCGGGCCGGTGTCGCGCAGAGTGACGTGAGCACGGCACGGCCGGGAACCGCCGATTCGGACTTCACCGCGGCCTCGGACTGGCTGACCCGCTGCCTCGACGGCCGCCCGTAGTTGTCCACCGGGTTATCCACAGAGTTATCCACAGGCACCTGGGGAGACCTGTGGACTAGTCGACAGTTGGGGGCGGCAAGGTCGACAAATCGGTCTGGTCGCCCGGGTTTCGCATGAGCGAGCGGAGGGTGAACGGCGTCACCGCAGTATCACGGATCAACTCTTTGGGGCGAGTCATTCCCACCCGAATGAGTGTGTGAGGGCGGTTTGAACCCCAAATCCCCAGCCGTCGGCCCCATCCGCCAAAGATCTCCATTCCTGTCCACAGATACGGGGCACAGCCTGTGGACAAGATGCGGTTCTCTCTCTTCCCTGTGGACAAGTCGGCTGCTCAGGCCGTGGACCCGGTTCGACGATGTGCCCCATTTCAGGGAATGGAGGCGTTTTTATTGACCTCCGCGGACTGTTCGGATCCAGCCACACGGCAACAGTTTTCCATTCTCCGCAATTGGGACATAGCGACACGCAGCGTGATATCGGTGTGATCCGAGGAAGCCCCGACCGGTAGCCTGGAGGGGTGATTGACCTTCGGCTGCTCCGTGAAGACCCTGACCGTGTCCGCGCCTCGCAGCGCGCCCGTGGAGAGGACGTCGGCCTCGTCGACTCCCTGCTCTCCGCAGACGAGCGCCGCCGGTCCGCGGGTGTGCGCTTCGACGAGCTGCGCAACGAGCAGAAGTCCCTCGGCAAGCTGATCCCCAAGGCCACTCCGGACGAGCGCGCCGAGCTGCTGAAGAAGGCCGAGCAGCTCAAGGCCGACGTGAAGGCCGCCGAGGCCGAGCAGAACGAGGCGGACGAGACCGCCCGTGCCCTGCTGCTGCAGCTCGGCAACATCGTCCACCCGGACGTGCCGGTCGGCGGCGAGGACGACTTCGCCGTCCTGGAGACCCACGGCACCATCCGCGACTTCGCCGCCGAGGGCTTCGAGCCCAAGGACCACCTGGAGCTCGGCGAGGCCCTGGGCGCCATCGACGTCGAGCGCGGCGCGAAGGTCTCGGGCTCGCGCTTCTACTACCTGACGGGCGTGGGCGCCCTGCTCGAGCTGGCGCTGGTCAACGCGGCCATCGCGCAGGCCACCGCGGCCGGCTTCATCCCGATGCTCACCCCGGCCCTGGTGCGCCCGCGCGCCATGGAGGGCACGGGCTTCCTCGGCCAGGCCGCGGAGAACGTGTACCACCTGGAGAAGGACGACTTCTACCTGGTCGGCACCTCCGAGGTCCCGCTCGCCGCGTACCACATGGACGAGATCATCGAGGCCGACAAGCTGCCGCTGCGGTACGCCGGCTTCTCGCCGTGCTTCCGCCGCGAGGCCGGCACGTACGGCAAGGACACCCGCGGCATCTTCCGCGTCCACCAATTCGACAAGGTGGAGATGTTCTCCTATGTCGCGCCGGAGGAGGCGCAGGCCGAGCACCAGCGCCTGCTCGACTGGGAGAAGCAGTGGCTGAACTCCCTGGAGCTGCCGTTCCAGGTGATCGACGTCGCCACCGGTGACCTGGGCTCCTCGGCCTCCCGCAAGTTCGACTGCGAGGCGTGGATCCCCACCCAGGGCAAGTACCGCGAGCTGACCTCCGCCTCCAACTGCGACGGCTTCCAGGCCCGCCGCCTGTCGGTCCGCGTCCGCGAGGGCAAGAAGATCCAGCCGCTGGCCACCCTGAACGGCACGCTGTGCGCCGTCCCGCGCACCATCGTGGCGATCCTGGAGAACCACCAGCAGGCCGACGGGTCCGTACGGGTTCCCGAGGTGCTCCGTCCCTACCTGGGCGGCCGGGAGCTGCTGGAGCCGATCACCAAGTGAGCTTTCCGTACCGCCTGATCGCGACGGATCTCGACGGCACGCTGCTGCGGGCCGACGAGTCGATCTCCGAGCGGACGCGCGAAGCGCTCGCCGCGGCCACCGCGGCGGGCGCCGCGCACATCGTGGTCACCGGCCGTGCCGTGCCCTGGACCCGTCACATCCTGGACGACCTCGGTTACCGGGGGCTGGCGGTGTGCGGGCAGGGCGCGCAGGTCTACCACGCGGGCGAGCACCGGCTGCTCACCTCGCTGACCCTGGACCGGCAGCTCGCCGGACTCGCGCTGGCCAAGATCGAGGCGGAGCTGGGTCCGGTGTTCCTGGCCGCGAGCCGGGACGGTCTCGACGGCGACGTGCTGGTCGGTCCGGGCTACCGGGTCCAGGAGGGGCCGCTGCCGTACGTGTTCCTGCAGGACACGGCGGAGGTGTGGGCGGCCCCGCTCACCAAGCTCTACATCCAGCACCCCGAGCTGGACGACGACACCCTGGCCACGAAGGCGAGGGAGGTCGTCGGGGCGCTGGTCGACGTGGTCGTGGCCGGTCCGAACATAGTGGAGATACTGCCGCTGGGACTGAGCAAGGCCACGGGCCTTTCGCTGGCCGCACGCCGGCTGGGTGTGAAGAAGACCGAGACCATCGCCTTTGGGGACATGCCGAACGACATCCCCATGTTCGGCTGGGCGTCCCACGGTGTGGCCATGGCCAACGCCCACCGTGATCTGAAGGCCGTCGCCGACGAGGTGACGACCTCCAACGAGGAGGACGGCATCGCGGTGGTGCTGGAGCGCCTGCTGGGCGCCGCCTGACCGAGAACGCGGGAGGTCCGGATCAGCCCGCGCCGTGAGGCGCGCTCGAAGCGGCTGACCCGGACCTTTTGTTGCTCCCCGCGAGATCCACTGTGCCCGGGTGGACGGTCCCGGACCAGCGAATTTCCCCGCATCAGCCCAGTGCCCGGCGGCGGCGCGCGTAGGCCACGGTGAGGATGCCCAGCAGCGGACCCCACAGCAGCATGGGCGCATAGGTCAGCGCGAAGACCCAGCCGAAGAACCCGGTGGGCGCGTCGGGGTTCGCGCTGTTGGTGTCGTTCCACACCCACGCCCCCAGGAGCGTGATGCCGGTGACCGCGAGGGTGCCGAGCACGGCGGGGACCAGGGCCACCACGGGATGGATCCGGCGGCCGCCCAGTCCGGGCACCCGACGGGGTACCCGCTCGCCCCAGCGCTGGACCAGGCCGAGGCTCAGCAGGCCCGCGGCTTCCTGGAGGGCACACACGAAGAGCAGCACGAGCGATGCCGGGCCCGGGTAATACGAGTGGTGCAGGTCGCTGCCCGGCCCCCAGCCCATGGGAACGCCCAGCGCGATCAGCAGCCGCCACACGCAGCTGGGCAGCACGGTCAGGGAGGCGAGCCTGGCGATCCGGTGGAGCCGGGGAGAGACACCGGGCGCGATGTCCGTGGCTCGTGCGGCGGCGATCGTGGTCATCGGCCAGGTCCTTGTCCCGAGGCGGTGGTTGACGGCTCCAAGCCTCGTTCGGGCGCCGCACCGGAACCATCCGCCGATGGGCGGGTCCCGGGCTCCGCCGCTCTGCCGATCGGCAGATGGCCGGGCCCGGCCGCCGCTCGTAGGGTCGGTCGGGTGATCTCGATACCGCGCGCCGTGTACGCGCCTTCGCTGGCCCTGGGGTCCGCCGTGCTGCTGGTCGCCTGCGTGCTGGGGGCGCCTTCCCGGTGGACACTGCTGGGCGTGCTGGTACTGCTCCCCCTCCAGGCGCTCGCGGCCCGCTGGGCGCCGAGGCCGTGGGCCTGGGCCGCCTGCGTCCTGGGCGGGGTGGCGTCGGCGTACTGGCCGGTGTCGCTGATCGGGGACGCGGGGTGGCCCGAGCTGTCCGGAGCGGCCCTGTTCTGGGCGCTGCCGGCGGCGGGAGCGGCCGGGGCGGGTGCGTACCTGCGGCGTCAGGCGGGGCGGGCCCGGCGGGCGGTGCGGGAGGCCCGGCGCGAGCAGCAGCTCGAACTCGCCCGTGATCTGCACGACTTCGTCGCCCATGACGTGAGCGCGATCGTGGTCCAGGCGCAGGCGGCGCGGTTCCTGGCGGAGCAGGACCCGGCGCCGGCGCTGGCAGCCCTGGAACGGATCGAGGCGGCGGGCCTCAACGCACTGGCCACGATGGACCGGACGGTGCACGCCCTGCGGGTGGCGGGCGGCGGCCCGACCGCCCCCACCCCGGGGCTGGCCGAACTCCGGGTGCTGGTGGGGCGGTTCGAGGGCGGAGTACTGGAGGCCGATCCGGAGGTGCTGGCCGGCCTGTCGCGGGAGGCGGACACCACCGCCTACCGGGTGGCGGTGGAGGCGCTGACGAACGTACGGCGGCACGCGCCCGGAGCGGCCGTGGTGACGGTGGCGGTGCGGCGGGCCGGGGGCGGCATCGAGCTGAGCGTGGCCAACGCTCAGGGGACCCGGGGCAGTCGGGGCCGGTGGGCGCGGCGGTGGGGCGGCGGCACCGGGCTGGAGGGCCTGCGGGGCCGGGTGGAGGCGGTGGAGGGCACGCTGACGGCGGGCCCGGTTCCGGGGGGCGGCTGGCTGGTCCGTGCGGTTTTCCCGGCGGCGACCGGCCTCCAGAGGTGATCATGGCCGGGTGACGACGCGCATTCTGATAGCCGACGACCAGGCGGACGTCCGCAGCGGATTCCGGCTGATCCTCGATTCGCAGCCGGACATGACGGTGGTGGGGGAGGCGGAGGACGGGGAGCGCGCGGTGGCGCTGGCCCGGGAGCTCCGGCCGGACGTGGTGCTGGCCGACATCCGGATGCCGAAGCTCGACGGGCTGGAGGTGACCCGGCTGCTGGCCCCGGCCACCCGGGTCGTCGTGGTGACCACCTTCGACCAGGACGATTACGTGCGCACGGCGCTGCGGAACGGGGCGTGCGGATTCCTGCTGAAGCGGTCGGGGCCCACCCTGCTGATCGAGGGCGTGCGGGCCGCCGTGCAGGGGGACACGCTGATCAGTCCGCAGATCACGGTGCGGCTGCTGAGTTCCCTGGCCGAGCGGCCCGCGACCGGGCCGGCGCCGGCGCCGGCGGCCACCGCTCACCCGCTGACCGGGCGCGAGCTGGAGATCGTACGGCTGGTGGCGCGCGGGCTGACGAACGCGGAGATCGGCGCGGAGCTGTTCATCAGTGCGGGCACGGCCAAGACGCACATCGCCAACGTGCAGGCGAAGTTGGGCGTGCGGAACCGGGTGGGGATCGCCTCGTGGGCGTGGGAGCACGGGGTGGTGCGGTCAGAGGGGTGACGGTGCCGATGTTTCACGTGAAACACCGCGTTTCACGTGAAACACCGCGCTCGGGAATCAGCGGTCCGCATGAGGGGCCAGGCGAGCAGGCCCACGGACAGGGCGATGGCGTGCCCGAGGTCGGTGAAGGTGCCGCCGGTGACCAGCGGAACGCCGAAGAAGGCGACCACGCCGATGAGGTAGGGCCACCGCCAGGGGTGTGGGAGGCGGTAGGTGAGCACCCCGGCGGACGCGGCGAGACCGTAGCTGACCCCGATGTCGACCACGTGGACCATGCTGCGCGGTACCCGGTGGTGTTCGATGGCCGCCAGCACCAGCCGCTGGCTGATCAGGGTGGCGACCACATGGGCAGTCGCGACGATCGCGAGCCATCGCGCGGTGCCCAGCCGGCGCTCCACGGGCGCGTGGAAGAGCTCGAAGAGGACGGCGTACAGGGCGAGGGAGGCCGGGGTCTCGATCCAGAACGCACTGCCGATCAGTGCCCGGACGGGGTACCGGACGAGCTGGTGCAGGTTGCTGCTGTTGCGGTGCAGCAGCAGCTGGTCGATGCGGTCGGGGGCGATGGCCACGACCAGGCTGGTGACGGCGATGACCAGCAGCCAGAGGTGCGTACCGGGCGAGGAGCGGATCCAGGACCGGATCGGCCTGGAGGGCTCCGGACCGGTGGGCGACCTCATGGTCCGATCATGACGCGTGAAGCGGTGCCCCGCCCGGAGTGTGATCCGGGCGGGGCACCGCTTCGCACTGCTTCAGCCGGTGGAACGGCGGGGCTACTCCTCGCCGGCGAGCGTGAGGCGGCGCAGCTTCTGTCCGGCGTAGGCGGTGGCTCCGACGGTGACGGCCGCGAGCAGGATCGAGGCCGTGGGGAGGCCGACGGCCGAGTCCACGTAGCCCGGTCCGGCGACCTTCTCGGCCAGGGACAGCGCCCACTGCTGGACGCTGAGGGTCTTGGCGCCGTCGACCAGGCTGCCGAAGAGGGACTCCCAGATCAGGGCGTAGACCAGGCCGAAGACGACGGCGTGCCGGCTGATGGTGCCCAGCAGCAGGAACAGGGCGCTGTACGCGACGGACGCCACGAGGGCGGCGACGGTGTAGGCCACGGCGATCTGCTGGCCGTTCCCGTTGAGGATGAAGCCGGCGATCAGGGTGGGGACGGCGGAGAAGACCATGGTCACGGCGATCGCGACGATCAGCTTGGTCATGATGATCGTCGGGCGCTTCACCGGCTTGGCGAGCAGGTAGACGATCGAGCCGTCGTCGATCTCGGGGCCGATGGCCCCGGTGCCCGCGATGACCCCGATCAGCGGGACCATGGTGGCCAGGGCGAACCCGCCGAGCAGGTCGGCGGCGACCTTGTCGTCCGCTCCGGTGAAGGCGCGCACGGCGACGGCGATGACCACGAGCAGGGCGGGCAGCGCGAAGAGGATCAGCGCGCGGCGGCGGCCGAGGAGGGCCCGGTAGGTGAGCCGGGCGACGGTGGGGTTGTACATCGGTGCCAGCTCCTTCTATGCCGCTACGAGGTAGGAGAAGACCGACTCGAGGGACTCGTCGGACGGGGACACCGTCAGCAGCCGGATGCCGTGTTCGCGGGCGATGCGGGGCAGCAGTTCGGTGAACCGTCCGAAGTCGACGGCCTGGACGCGCAGGGCGCCTTCCTTGTGGTCGACCTCGATGCCGGCGGTGGACGGGTCGGCGATGAGGGCCGCGGCGAGGGCCCGGTCGTCGGAGGAGCGGATCAGGTAGCGGTGCGGACGGTCGGTCATCAGCCGGCGGATCTTGCGGAAGTCGCCGGAAGCGGCGTGCCGGCCGGCGACGATCACCTCGATGTGGGAGGCGAGCTGCTCGACCTCCTCCAGGATGTGCGAGGAGAACAGCACGGTGCGGCCCTCGGCGCCCATCCGCCGCAGCAGGTCCATCAGCTGCATGCGCTGCCGTGGGTCCATGCCGTTGAACGGCTCGTCCAGCAGGAGCACGGACGGGTCGTGGACGAGGGCCGAGGCCATCTTCACGCGCTGGCGCATGCCCTTGGAGTACGTGGCGATCTTGCGGTCCTGGGCGTACTCCATCTCGACGGTGGCCAGCGCCCGGCGGGCGGCGGCGTCGTCGAGTCCGTGGAGTTCGGCGTTGGCGACGACGAACTCGCGGCCGGTGAGGAAGTCGTACATCGCCTCGCGCTCGGGCACGACGCCGATGTGCTGGTAGACGCTCTCGTTCTGCCAGATCGGGGTGCCGTCGAGGGTGACGGTGCCGGTCGAGGGGGCCAGGAAGCCGCCCATCATGTTGATGAGGGTGGACTTGCCGGCGCCGTTGGGGCCGAGGAGGCCGGTCACGCCGGGGCCGATGCGCATGGTCACGTCGTTGACGGCGACGACGTTCCCGAACCAGCGGGAGGTGTGGTCGATATCGATGATGGTCATGGGCGCGGCCCATCCTTCAGAAGGGTGGTGGTGGGCGACGGGTGGGAGGTCACAGCCCGGCCTTCCGGTAGCGGGCCATCAGCGCGGCGTAGGAGCCGGCGATGAGGGCGAGGATCACCAGCAGATAGACGAAGCCCGTGCCGGCCGAGGGGCCGTCACCGCCGGGGAAGGCGGAGGTGGCGCCGAGGAAGGCGGTCTGGAAGCCGTCGATCAGGGTGATCGGTGAGAACAGGCCCATCCACTCGATGGCCCCGGTGTTGCCGGTCTCCAGGGCCACCGCCTGGATGGTGGAGACGGCGCCGTAGGGGATGAGCAGCAGCGCGATGACGGCGGCGACGCCGAAGCCGCGGCGCGGGGTGAGCGCGGCCATCACCAGGCCGAGGCCCGCGAACAGTACGGAGAGCACCAGTACCGACACCAGTCCCTGCCCGAATCCCTTTGTCTGGTCACCGAAGTCGAACTTGGCCAGCAGCGAGCCGATGTACATGATCAGCAGCGGTGTGGCGGTGAGGACGAACAGGGCGCTGGCCATCGCGGCGTACTTGGCGAGGACGTAGTCCACGCGTTCGATGGGCCGCGAGAAGTACAGCGGCACGGTCTTGAAGCGCAGGTCCCGGGAGACCGTCTGCGGGGCCTGGGAGGCCAGGTAGAGCCCGATGACGACCTGGGTGGTCAGCGCGTACGTCGTGTACTTGATCGGCAGGTCGGTGGAGCCGGGGACGGCGATGGCCACCGCGACGATGATCAGCGCGGGGACGCACATCACCGCGAAGAGCAGCATCGGCAGGACCTTGGACTTGGCGGAGCGCCCCAGTCCGTAGGCACCGCGCAGGGACTGCGAGTAGAGGGACGTGCGGGCGTACGCGCGGCCGAGGCGGGGGCCCTCGTAGGAGCGGTAGCCGATGTTGTGGATCTGGGTGGAGCTGTCAGCGGCCATCGGAACCGGCTCCCTTCTGTGCGGGGTCGCGGAAGACCTCGGCGATGTGGTGGCGGCGCTGCTCCATGCGGACCAGGCCCAGGCCCAGTGCGGCGACGGTGTCGCGCACGATGTCGTACGTCTGCTCCCCGGTGGCCTCGATCAGGAGGATGTGGCCGGCACCGGGCAGGCCCTGCTCCTCGCCCGCGTGGGGCGCGACGCCCGCCCGGGTCAGCGCCTCGCGCAGGGCGGCGGTGCCGTCGGGGTGGGTGTCGGAGTCGGTGACCTCGACCGCCAGGGTGGTGGTGATCTGCGTGAAGTCGCTGGTGGAGCTGGACCGCAGCAGCTTGCCGCCGTCGACGACGACCACGTGGTCGCAGGTCCGCTCCAGCTCGCCGAGGAGGTGCGAGGTGACCAGGACGGAGATGCCGAAGTCGGTGTGGACGCGGCGGATCAGGCCCAGCATCTCGTCGCGGCCGACCGGGTCCAGTCCGTTGGTGGGCTCGTCGAGGAGCACCAGCTGGGGGTCGTGGACCAGGGCCTGGGCGAGCTTGACGCGCTGTTTCATGCCGGTGGAGTAGCCGCCGATGGGGCGGTAGCGCTCCTCGTAGAGCCCGACGTGGCGCAGGGTGTCGGCGGTCCGTTCGCGGGCGGCGGTCGGCGGCAGGCCGGACATGCGGGCCATGTGCACGACGAACTCGGTGGCCGAGACGTCGGGCGGCAGGCAGTCGTGTTCGGGCATGTAACCGACGCGTTCCCGGATGGCGCTGCCATGGGTGGCGACGTCGAGTCCGAGTACGGCGGCACGGCCCTCGGTGGCGGGGGACAGTCCCAGCAGGATCTTGATCAGCGTGGACTTGCCGGCTCCGTTGGCGCCCACGAGTCCGGTCACGCCGGGCCCGATGTCCAGGGAGAGCCGGTCGAGGGCGGTCACTCGGGGGTACCGCTTGCTCAGGCTTTCGGTCGCGATGACAGTCACGGCTCCGACGGTAGTGGTCCGGCCGGTTCCGGGCGTCAGACCTGGAGCGGGACCCCGTCTCCGCCTTCAGGACTACGTGCCCTTACGGGAGTCTGATGCGGGGTGGCTCCGGAGAGCTGTCCTGCGGTCCGGAGCGGCGCGGGTCCGTGCACACCCCTTGACGTGATCTCCAGGCATTGTCACATTCATCAGTGTCAACTTACGGGCGCGTACGGCTATGGGACGGACGGCGGTCATGGCAGGGGACGATCTTCGCGGGTTCAGGGAAGTGCAGCGGCTCGCCTACGCGTGCGCCGAGGCGGTGGCGGCGCAGCTGAAGGCCGGGGTCACCGAGCGGGAGGCCGCGCGGATGCAGCGCGACTGGCTGCGCGAGCGGGGGGTGCGGGACTGGTTCCACCTGCCGTTCGCCTGGTTCGGGGACCGCACGGCGTTCACGGACTTCCGGATACCGCTCCAGTTCTTCCCCACCAACCGGCGGCTGGAGCCGGGCATGCCGTTCATCCTGGACGCGGCCCCGATCCTGAACGGGTACGCGGCGGACATCGGGTACTCGGGCAGCCTGGGGCTCAACCCGGTGCAGGACCGGCTGATGGACGACCTGCGGGCCCACCGGGAGCTGATCCTCGACGGGGTCCGCGAGCGGCGGACGCTGCGCGAGATCTACGAGGACGTCGACCGGCTGATGGTCCGGCAGGGGTACGCGAACCGGCACCGGGCCTATCCGTTCGGGGTGATCGCGCACAAGGTGGGGCGGGTCAGGGAGCGCCGCTGGTCGCCGACGGCCTTCGGATTCGGCACCCAGTCGCTGAAGGGACTGGCGAGCGACGTCCTGCACGGGCACCGTGAAGGCTGGTCCCCGCTGTGGAGTCCCTACCGGTTCTCCGACCATCCGCCGCAGCCCGGCCTGTGGGCGGTGGAGCCCCACCTGGGGTTCCGGGGCACCGGCGCGAAGTTCGAGGAGATCCTGGTCGTCACCGACTCGAAGGATCCCGAGGAGAGCGCGTTCTGGCTGGACGACGATCTGCCGCACGTGCGGCGCTGGGCCGAGACCGAGGAGAAGGTGGCATGAGCGGGACGGGGCGTGCGGGGGCACGCGAGCGCCGGGTGAGCACGGGCGGGATCGAGCTGAGCGTCGTCGAGCTCGGTGACCCGGACCGGCCGACCGTGGTGCTGGTGCACGGCTACCCGGACAGCAAGGAGGTCTGGTCGGAGGTCGCCGAGCGGCTGGTGGAGCACTTCCACGTGGTGCTCTACGACGTCCGGGGGCACGGCCGGTCGACGGCCCCGCGGCCGCTGCGCGGCGGGTTCACCCTGGAGAAGCTCACCGACGACTTCCTGGCCGTCGCGGACGCCGTCAGCCCGGACCGGCCGGTGCACCTGGTGGGGCACGACTGGGGGTCCGTGCAGGGCTGGGAGTTCGCCACGGTCAAGCGCACCGAGGGACGGATCGCCTCGTTCACCACGATCTCCGGTCCCTCGCTGGACCACTTCGGGCACTGGATCAAGAAGCGGCTGGCCCGGCCCACTCCGCGCCGGGCGGCACAGCTGCTCGGACAGGGCGCCAAGTCCTGGTACGTGTACATGCTGCACACCCCGGTCCTGCCGGAGCTGGCCTGGCGGGGACCGCTCGGCAAGCGCTGGCCGAAGCTCCTCGAGCGGACCGAGGGGGTCCCGTCCGGGAGCTACCCGACGGCTTCGCTTCCCTCGGACGCGGCACACGGCGCCTGGCTCTACCGGGACAACGTCCGGGCCCGGATGCGCCGGCCCCGCCCGGACGCGTACGCCCACGTACCGGTCCAGCTGATCACCCCGACCGGGGACGCGTTCCTCTCCGAGCGGCTCTACGACGAGCTGGAGCTGTGGGCACCGGACCTGGTGCGCCGTACCCTGCCGGCCAAGCACTGGGTGCCGCGGACCCGGCCCGACCAGCTGGCCGCGTGGATCACCGAGTTCGTCATGGCGCGGGAGGACGCCCCCGGCCCGGCTCCGGAGCAGCGGGCCCCCGGCCGGTACGCCGACCGGTTCGCGGGCCAGCTGGTGCTGGTGACCGGCGCCGCCAGCGGTATCGGCCGCGCCACCGCCTTCGCGTTCGCCGAGGCCGGTGCCCGGGTGGTGGCCGTCGACCGGGACGGCGAAGGGGCCGCCCGGACGGCCGACATGGCCCGGCTGGTCGGGGCGCCCGCGGCCTGGGGCGAGTGCGTGGACGTCAGCGACGAACAGGCGATGGAGAAGCTGGCGGCGAAGGTCGCCGCCGAGTACGGGATCGTGGACGTCCTGGTCAACAATGCCGGGATCGGGCTGTCCGGGAGCTTCCTCGACACCAGCTCCGAGGACTGGAGGAAGGTCCTGGACGTCAACCTGTGGGGGGTCATCCACGGCTGCCGGATCTTCGGCCGCCAGATGGCCGACCGCGGCCAGGGCGGGCACATCGTCAACACCGCCTCGGCGGCCGCCTATCTGCCCAGCAGGACGCTGCCGGCCTACTCGACCTCGAAGGCGGCGGTGCTGATGCTGTCCGAGTGCCTGCGGGCGGAGCTGGCCTCCAAGTCGATCGGGGTGTCGGCGATCTGCCCCGGCATCATCAATACCGGCATCACCTCCACGGCGCGGTTCGCCGGGGTGGACGAGGCGGAGGAGAAGCGCCGGCAGCAGCGTTCGGCGCGGCTGTACGGACTGCGCAACTTCCCGCCGGAGAAGGTGGCCGACGCGATCATCGACGCGGTGGTCCACAACCGCGCGGTGGTTCCCGTGACCCCCGAGTCCAAGGGTGCGCTGTTCATGTCGAGGTACACCCCCCGGCTGCTGCGCCGGCTGGCCAGGGTGGAGCCGAAGCTTTGAGCCGGCACCCGGCCGGCGCGCACCTGCCGGTTCCGGTCCGGAGAGGGGACCGCACGGCCATACCCCGCTCCATCCGGCCGCCGTACCATCCCTCGCAGGCCATGTCGTAGGGAGCCGGGATTGTCCGAACAGGTGGTAGCCGAGTACCGGATCGAGGATCTGGCGCACCACAGTGGTGCGACGGTCCGCACCATCCGTGCGTACCAGGACCGCGGGCTGCTGCCGAAGCCGGAGCGGCGGGGCCGTTCCAACGTGTACCGGGACACGCACCTGGCGCGGCTGCGGCAGATCGCCGATCTCCTGGACCGCGGCTACACCCTGGCCTCCATCAAGGAGCTCCTGGAGGCCTGGGACGCCGGGCGCGGTCTGGGCGGGGTGCTGGGCCTGGTGGCCGAGGTGCACGGGCCGTGGACGGACGAGGAGGCGGCCCGGATCTCCCGGGACGAGCTGAACGAGCGGTTCGGCGGAGTTCCGGACGAGCGGGCGGTGGACGACGCGTGCGAGCTGGGGGTCCTGGAGCGGGTCCCCGGGTCCCCGGAGGAGTTCCTGGTGCCCTCACCGCAGGAACTGGCGGTGGCCGCCGAGCTGTATGCGGCGGGGGTGCCGCTGCCCGCGATCACGGGGCATCTGCGGGAGCTGCGGGGGCAGGTGGAGCACATCGCCTCGCGGTTCCTGGAGTTCACCACGGAGCACGTGTTCGCCCGGTACCTGGGCCAGGTTCCGCCGTCGGACGCGGATGCCGCGGAGGCGGCGACGCTGGTGCGCCGGCTGCGGCCGCTGGCGCAGCAGACGGTCGACGCGGAGCTGGCTCGGGCGATGCGGCTGTTCGCGACGCGCCATCTGCAGCGGCATCTGGGTGCGGCGGGTCCGCCGCACCCGGCCGGGCCGGCCCCGGTGGCGCTGCCCGCCGAGACGGTGCGGGCGGTCGCCGAGCTGGTCGGACCCGAGCATGTGGCGGCGTTCGTCCGGGCCGCGACCGAGCGGGAGCTCCAGGCCAGGACGATGAACGATCTGGCGCGGCGGGGAGGCGGCTGACGCCGCGGCCCTCATCCACAGGGCGGATCACTCGTTTGGGCTCATTTCCCGCCGAATCGGCTGTGGACAACTCACCCAAGCTGTGGACGGCTCAACTAACCGTCTCGTAAACCTGGTTGAGCCCGGTCTTCTTCACGCGGTCCGTGGCGCCGGGGCGGCGGCCGTAGAGAACGGTGGCGAGGACCAGACCGAGGACTCCGCCGAGCAGCTGCGCGACCACGAAGCCGGGCAGGGACTCGGGGGCGATGCCGGTGAACGAGTCGGTGAAGGCACGGCCGACGGTGGCGGACGGGTTCGCGAAGGAGCCCGAGGAGGTGAACCAGATCGCGGCCGCGATGTAGAGGGCGACGGCGGCGGGGATGAACCGGGCGCGGCCGATCCGGTCCAGGCCCTGGATGAGGAGGACCAGGCCGGCGGTGGCGACGATCTCGCCGATCAGCAGGTGCCCGCCGTCGCGGACCTGGGTGGCGAGCGCGCCGGGGGTGCGGCCGAACATGGTCTCGGCGACCACGGCGCCGCCGATCGCGCCCGCGGTCTGGGCGGCGGTGTAGAGCAGGGCTTCGAGGCCACTGAGGCCGCTCTGGTCACCGGTGCGCCGGGCCCACCACGAGGTGAGGGTGACCACCGGGTTGAAGTGGGCTCCGGAGAGCGGGCCTATCAGGGTGATGAGCAGGCCGAGCCCGATCGCGGAGGCGGCGGAGTTGGCGACCAGCGACACGGCGTTGTCGGCGCTCAGGGCGTCCGCCTGGATGCCGGATCCGATGATCACGACGAGGAGGGCCGCGGTTCCGATCAATTCGGCGGCCACCCGGCGCGCGAGTGAGGCTGGGGCTGAGGTCATGGGGTCTCCCTGAGGGCAGGCGCGCGCAGACGTCGGTCAGAGTTCGGACCGACGCCGCATAGCATGTTTACGGAAAATGTATTCCGTATCTTGGAAGCGCGATAGAGGGGGCCCCGCCCGCCCGAGGGGTGAAAATCCCTGCCCGGACCACCTCCGACCAGGCACTCTGTGGCCATGGACGAGAAACGCACTGTGAAAGTATCCAAATACGTCTCGAAACATTTGCGGCATCAGCCGGAACGCATCGGACTGGTGCTCGACCCCCAGGGCTGGGTGGAAATCGACGATCTTCTGCGCGCCGCCGGGAACCACGGTTTCCACTTCACCCGCGCGGAACTCGACCATGTCGTCGCCGCGAACGACAAGCAGCGTTTCGCGGTCGAAGGCACCCGGATCCGCGCCAATCAGGGCCACACCGTGACCGGGGTGGACCTCGGTCTCCCGGAAGCCGAACCGCCCGCGTTCCTGTACCACGGCACCGTGCCCGCCTCACTGGACGCCATCCGCGCCGAGGGGCTTCGCCCCATGCGCCGCCACCACGTGCACCTCTCCCCCGACCGGGAGACCGCCACCCGGGTCGGCGCCCGCCGTGGCCGGCCCGTCGTCCTGGTCGTCGACGCCGCCGCCATGCACGCCGCGGGACACGTCTTCCGGGTCAGTGCCAACGGGGTGTGGCTGGTGGACGCGGTGCCCCCGGAGTTCCTCCGCCTGCCCGGGCAGCGCCGCTGAACCGCCGTCGCGGCAGCGGGCGTCCGGCACCACCGGATCCCTCCGGCACGACCGGAATTACGGAAGAGATTGTCGGACCCTCCCCCTAACCTGATCAGCACGATCTGTGAGGGGGGGTCCTCGCGGTCGCCCACCCGCCGTGCGCACCACGAGGTGACATCTCATGACGTCCGCGAACAACTTCCAGGTCGACCTGCGCGGTCTGGTCGACCTTCTCTCCCACCACCTCTATTCCAGTCCCCGGGTCTACGTACGCGAGCTGCTGCAGAACGCGGTGGACGCCGTCACCGCGCGGCGCATCCACGAACCGGACGCCGAGATCCGCATCCGGCTGACCGCCTCCGGAGGCCAGGTCTCCATCGAGGACAACGGCATCGGCCTGACCGCCGACGAGGCCCACTCCCTGCTCGCCACCATCGGCCGCAGCTCCAAGCGCGGCGCCGGTTCCGCCGGGGACATGAGCGGCCTGGAGACCACCCGGCAGGAATTCCTCGGCCAGTTCGGCATCGGTCTGCTGGCCTGCTTCGTCGTCGCCCGCCGGATCCGCGTCGTCACCCGCTCCGCGCGCGACCCGAAGGCCGTGCCCGTCGAATGGCTCGCCACCGACGACGGTTCGTACACCGTGCGCGAACTCCCCGACGAGGCCCGCCCCGAGCCCGGCACCACCGTCCACCTGCAGGCCCGTCCCGGCGCCGACGAGTGGACCGTTCCCACCAGGGTCGAGCAGCTCGCCCGCGACTTCGGCGCACTGCTGCCCTACGAGATCACCTTCGAGGACGGCACCGGCGCCGAGCCCCGCGTGATCACCGACAGGCCGGCGGTCTGGGACCGCGAGTTCCCCACCCCCACCGCCCGCCGCGTCGCCCTCGCCGGGCACTGCGCCCGGCAGTTCGGCTTCACCCCGCTCGACACCATCGACCTGGACCTGCCCGTCGCCGGAGTGCGCGGAGTGGCGTACGTCCTGCCCGAGCCGACCAGCCCCGCGCACCGCGCCGGACACCGGGTCCACCTCAAGGGCATGCTCCTCACCGACCAGGCCGACAACCTCCTGCCGGACTGGGCCTTCTTCGTCCGCGCCGTACTGGACACGGACACCCTCAGGCCCACCGCCTCCCGGGAGAACCTGTACGACGACGAGACCCTCGCCGCCGTACGGGAGGCCCTGGGCGGCCGCATCCGCGGCTGGCTCGCCGAACTCGCCGCGACCGAACCCGAACGGCTCGCCGCCTTCCTGAACGTGCATCACCTCGGGGTGAAGTCGCTGGCCCGGCACGACGCCGAACTGCTCGGCCTGATGCTGCCCTGGCTGCCGTTCGAGACCAGTGACGGCTCGATGAGCCTGGAGGAGTTCGCCGCCGCGCACAGCGACATCCACTTCACCCGCACCGTCGAGGAGTTCCGCCAGATCGCCCCGATCGCAGCCGCCCACGGCCTGGGCGTGATCAACGCGGGCTACACCTACGACGCCGACCTGCTGGCCCTGCTGCCCGCCGTGCGGCCCGGCATCAAGGTCACCGAGCTGGACGCCGGAGCGGTCACGGACCGGCTCGACCCGGTGCCGACCTCGGCCGAGCTGGCCCTCGCCCCCTTCCTGGCCACCGCCCGCACCCGGCTGGAGGCCCAGAGCTGCGACGTGGTGCTGCGCGCCTTCCAGCCGGTGTCCGTACCGGCCCTCTACCTCGACGACCGGCAGGCCCGCCAGGAGCGGGACCGCGCGACCGCGGAGGAGAACGCCGACTCCCTGTGGTCCGGCATCCTCGGCGCGCTCCGCGGATCGGGCCCGCGCGCCCGGCTCGTCCTCAACCACAACAACCCGATGGTTCGCCGGATCTCCGGCCTCCCCGACGAGGCCCTCACCGCCACAGCGGTCGAATCCCTCTACGGGCAGGCCCTGCTGATGTCCCAGCGGCCGCTTCGGCCGGCCGACACCACCCTGCTCAACCGGGCCTTCCTCGGGCTCCTGGAATGGGCGACCCACAGCAACGGCCCCGCCGGGAAGCAGGAGGAGCAGCAGTGAGCGGCACCATGACCCCCGAAGAGGTGAGCCGGCAGCTGGCCGAGAACCGGCGCGCACCCAACGGCGCGGCGCGCAACGCACACGCCGAGGCACTCAGCGCCGCCGCCGAGGCCACCGGGGACAAGGCCCTGCTCCGCCGGGCCCTGGACAACCAGATCGAGGCGTACGAGTTCACCTCCGAACGGCCCAAGATCCTGGTCCCCTTCGCCCGGCTGCTCCAGGAGTACGACCGGGACCCCTCTGCATTCGGCCCGAACGAGACGCACTCGCTGTTCTGGCAGTTCAAATGGGTGGCCACGGCCATCGCCTGTTCCCCCGAGATCTCCCTGGAGTCCGGGGCCGGCTGGCTGGCCGAGATGGAGCGCCGCTACCGGATCGCCGGCTACAGCGACCGCCCGGTCCGGGAGGCCGAGCTGTTCCTCGCCGAGGCCATGGCCGACGACGCCCGCGCCCAGCGCGCCGCCGAGGCGTTCATGGCCGCCGAGCGCGACACCATGAGCGACTGCCACGCCTGCGAACTGAACACCCAGGGCTGGTTCTGGTCCCATCAGGGCGACCACGCCAAGGCCGTCGAGGTCTGGAAGCCTGTTCTGGAGGGCGACCGCTCCTGCGCGGAGGAGCCGCACCGGACACTGGCCCGCTCGCTCCTGCCCCTCGTCCGCCTGGGCCGGCTCGACGAGGCCCGCACCCACCACCTGCGGGGCTACCGCATGGCCCGGGGCAACGAGAGCCTGCTCCGCTCCGTCGGACAGCACATCGAGTTCTGCGCGCTGACCGGCAACGAGTCGCGCGGGCTGGAGATCCTCGCCGAGCACTCGGCGCAGCTGCGCCCGCTGGCCGACCTGGACGCACGGCTGACCTTCTACGGCGGCGTGCTCGTGCTGCTGCGCCGGCTGACCGGACTCGGCTTCGGCGACAGCCCGGCCGTCCCGTTCGAGGGGGTCCCGCACACGGTCCGGGAGCTGCACGACCTCCTCCACGCCGATGCGCTGGACATCGCGCACCGCTTCGACGCGCGCAACGGCAACGCCCGTGTCTCGGAGCGCTTCGAGCAGCGGATCGCCCAGGGCCCGCTGCTGGAGGCACTTCCGCTGGGCGTGCGCAGCGGCCCGCTGCCGGAGGCCGCTCCGGCGACCACAGCCGCCGCCGGCTCCGCCTCCGCCGTCGGGGTCAGAGGCGATGTTTCACGTGGAACGACGGGCGCTGAAGCGTCCGCAGCGTTCGCCGAGCTGGTGGCCGCTGCGCGGGCAGCCCGCGCCCAGGGCCACCCGGCCGCCGATCTGCGATGGGCGGCGGTGCTCTCCCGGTCGGCCGAGGAGACCGTGGACGCGCTGCTGGCCGCCGATCTGCTGGAGTACCGGGGCGTGCTCGCGGCCCGGACCGGCGATCCGGCGGCCGCCGCACTGATCGCGGAGGCCAGGGACGCGTACCGGGCCGTCGCCGGGCAGGAGGACCGGGCGGTGCTCTCGGAGCTCCGCCTGGCCTCGGCGGCCGTGCAGTCCGGCGCCGGACCCGAGGAGGTCCGGGAGCGTCTGGCGGTGGCCGCCCGGTCGGCCGGGGCGCTGGCCGCGGAGGACCCGCTGCGGGCCCGCCGGGTGGCCTCGGTCGAGCTGACCCGCATCCAGGTCGAGGCGTACCTGCGGGCGGAACAGGGCAGCGCGGACGGCACGGACGAGGCCGACGGCGCGGACGAGGCCGGCGGGGCGGACGGCCGGCTGTTCGCGGACCTGTCCGCGTTCGTGTCCGCCGTGGACGGGAGCTCCGACGCGCAGGTCGCGGACCTGCTCTCCGATGCCGAGGAGGCACTGGCCCGGCTGGCCCTGGCCGAGGGGGACCCCGAACGGGCAGACGCACTGCTGGCCTCGGCGGCGGAGCGGGTCACCGGCACCGGCCGGCCCTGGCTGGCGGTGGATCCCCTGGCCACGCGGGCCGGGGTCCTGATGTCGCTGGGCCGTCCCGAGGAGGCGGTGGAGGCCGCCCGGGCCGCCCTGGCGCATGCGGCGGAACTGCCGGAGGCCGAGCGGCAGGGCGCCGTACGGCTGAACCTGGCCGACGTACTGCTGCGGACCGGGGACGCGGAGGAGGCGGCCCGGCAGGCCCTGGAGGCGGCGCACTGGTTCGACCAGGCGGGGCTCTCGGGCATCAGTGGCGGCGGGGCGAAGGCCCGGCTGCTGCTGACCCACGCGTACGCACGGCAGGAGCGCACCGCGGAGGCCGCGGAGGTGCTCCAGTCCGCCCTGCCGGACCTGCTGGAGCACGGGGAGCACCAGGCGGTGCACGCGCGCCAGTTCCTCGGGGAGCTCTTGGGCGAGCTGCGCGACGCACGGGCGTCGGCCGAGCAGTTCCTGCTGGCCGCCGAGACGGCGAAGGGCTGGGAGGACACCCGTCCGCAGGCGGGGCTGGCCCATTCGGCGGCCGAAGCCCTGGCCGCCGCCGGGCTGGTGACAGACTCCGTCGCCGCCTACGAGCGGGCGCTGGAGCTGCACCGGGCGACGGGGGACAACCCGGTGGCGGTGGTGCGGATCCTGCGGTCCCTGGCCTGGCTGTACCTGCGCGAGGGCACGGTGAACGCGACGGTGGCCCGGGCCCGGGCCCGGATGGAAGAGGCGGCCGCGCTCCTGGAGGGCGCCACCGAGCCGCAGCTGCGCTACGAGACCGCGCAGACCTGGCAGCAGCTCGCGCAGGTCCTCGACCAGCGGGTGGACGCGTTCGAGGACGCCGACGCCTACCCCTGCGACGATGACGATGACGATGACTCCGCCGAGGCCGAGAGGAAGTACAGGAGCGGTCCCGCCGAACCACTGACCGAGACCGGGATACGGGACCTGCGGGACGAGGCCGTCCGGCTCTGGGACCGGGCCGCCGGGATCTACGCCGGGCTCGGCCCGGAGCACGTCCAGCAGCGCTACCAGTGCGTGCACGCGGCTGCCTGGACGGCATCCCGGCTCGGCCTCGCGCGGGAGGGCGCCGACCGTCTGGACGCGCTGGCCGCCGACATCCGAGGCCTGCCGGAGGGCTCGGCGCCGGACTGGCTGCTGTCCCATGTGGAGGAGACCGCGAAGGCGCTCCTGGACTGACCGGAGGACCGATCCGCTCGCGGCACCCCGTACCGGCGCCAGGTGCGGGGTGCCGGGTGCGGGGTGCCGGGTGCGCCGGGCTTCGTGCCGTGTGCCCCGGCCGGTTCAGCCCAGCTGGTTCACCGCTTCGGTGGCGATGCGCTCGAACACGGCCTCGTCGGCCGCGAACTGGGAGTCCGGGATCGGGGAGTGGATCACGATCTCGGTGAAGCCGAGGTCGCGGTGCCGGCCGGCGAAGTCCACGAAGGCGTCCACCGAGTCGAGCACCGAGTTCTGCTCCGGCGTGAACCCGGTCAGCAGGATCTTGTCCAGCTCCGCCACGTCCCGGCCGATGTCCGCGCACGCCTTGCCCAGCTTCTCCAGCTGCCCGCGGATCGCCGCCACCGACTGCTCCGGCGTGCCGTCCTCGTACAGCTTCGGGTCGCCCGTGGTCACCCACGCCTGACCGTGCGCGGCGGCCAGCTTCAGCCCGCGCGGCCCGGTCGCGGCCACCGCGAACGGCAGCCGGGGCCGCTGCACGCAGCCGGGGATGTTCCGGGCCTCCTCGGCCGCGTAGAAGCGGCCCCGCTCGGTGACCGTGCCCTCTGTCAGCAGCCGGTCCAGCAGCGGCACGAACTCCGCGAAGTGGTCGGCCCGCTCGCGCGGGGTCCACGGCTCCTGGCCGAGCGTCGTCGCGTCGTAGCCGTTGCCGCCCGCTCCGATGCCCAGCGTGATCCGCCCGCCGGAAACGTCGTCCAGCGAGATCAGCTCCTTGGCCAGGGTGACCGGGTGCCGGAAGTTCGGCGAGGTGACCAGGGTGCCCAGGCGCAGCCGCTCGGTGACGGCGGCCGCCGCGGTCAGGGTCGGCAGCGCACCGAACCACGGCCCGTCGCGGAAGCTCCGCCAGGCGAGGTGGTCATAGCTGTAGGCGGTGTGGAAGCCGAGCCGCTCGGCGCGCAGCCACTGGTCCCGCCCTCCCTCGTGCCACCGACGTACCGGGAGGATCACCGTGCTCAGACGCAGACTCATGTCACCGAGCCTACGGCGGCCCGCACCCCTTCCGGCGCGGACGGCATCGGCGAAGATGGTCATGTGACCTCGGCTTCCCAGCGCCCGGACGGGCCCGCACGCACGTCCGCGCCCTCACCCGTGACCCGGCTCATCGCCACTGACCTCGACGGAACGCTGCTGCGTGACGACAAGTCCGTCTCGGAACGGACCGTCGCCGCGCTCGCCGCAGCAGAGCAGGCCGGCATCGAAGTGTTCTTCGTCACCGGCCGGCCCGCCCGCTGGATGGGCGTGGTCAGCGATCACGTCCACGGCCACGGCCTCGCCATCTGCGCGAACGGCGCCGCGGTCGTGGACCTGCACGACGACGCCCGGATCATCGAGGTCCGGCCGCTGGCCCGGACGGCCGCGCTCTCGGTGGTGCGCGCACTGCGGGAGGCCGCGCCCGGCACCTCCTTCGCGGTCGAGATGACCACCGGGATCCACTACGAGCCGGACTACCCGCCGTTCTTCCAGGACCCGGGCGCCACCGTGGCCACCGCCGAGAAGCTGCTGCGCGAGGAGCCCGGCACGCCGGCGGCCCCGGTCCTCAAGCTGCTCGCCCACCACGCCGAGCTGTCCCCCGACGCGTTCCTGGAGCTGGCCCGGTCCGTGGCCGGCGGGTACGCCTCGATCACCCGGTCCAGCCCCACCGCCCTTCTGGAGGTCAGCGGGCCGGGAGTGTCCAAGGCCAGCACCCTGGCGATGTGCTGCGCGGAGCGCGGGATCTCCCCCGAGGAGGTGGTGGCGTTCGGCGACATGCCCAACGACGTCGAGATGCTGACCTGGGCGGGCACCTCGTACGCCATGGGCAACGCGCACCCCGACGTGATCACGGCTGCCTCCGGCCGGACCGTGGCGAACAACGAGGACGGTGTCGCGGTGGTCATCGAGCGCATCCTCGCCGAGCACGCACAACGGCAGGACGCACAGCCGCAGTAGTGCCGGGCGCGAAACAGTGCCGGGCGGGGCGAGACACGACCTAGAGCGGCGCCTCCCACACCAGGGCGGTGCCGCCGCCGTCCTCGCCGAGCCCCGGCCCGTACCAGCTGGAGCCGCCCAGCGACTCGGCGCGCCGCCGCAGGTTGCGCAGGCCGCTGCGGCGGCCGCCCTCCTGGATGCCCACGCCGTCGTCGGCGACCTCCAGCCGCACCGCGGGCCGCCCGTCCGCCAGCGTGCCGGTGCAGTCCAGCACCACCTCGATGCGGGAGGCCCCGGCGTGCCGGAAGGCGTTGGACAGGGCCTCGCGCAGCGCCGCGATCAGGTTCTTGCCGACGAGTTCCCCGACCACCGCGTCGACCGGCCCCAGGAACCGGTGGGAGGGTTTGAACCCCAGCGGTACGGCCGCCATGTTGATCTCGCGCAGCACCCGGGTGCGGAACCCGGACGGCGCCTCCGCCGGTCCCTGCTGCAGCGCGAAGATCGCCGTGCGGATCTCCTGGATGGTGACGTCCAGCTCGTCCACGGCCTTGCCGACCCCGTCCCGCACCTCCGGCACGACCGACCGGCGCTGCGCGCCCTCCAGCATCATCCCGGTGGCGAACAGCCGCTGGATCACCAGGTCGTGCAGGTCGCGCGCGATCCGGTCGCGGTCCTCGAAGACCGCCAGCCGCTCCCGGTCGCGCTGTGCCTCCGCCATCATCAGCGCGAGCGCCGCCTGCGCCGCGAACTGGGTGGCCAGGGTCCGCTCGGCCTCGGTGAACGGCCGCTGCCCCCGGGCGCGGGGGGTCACCAGCGCGCCCAGCACCCGGCCACCGCTGTGCAGCGGAAGCAACATGCACGGCCCGTACTCGACGACCAGCCGGGTGATCATGCGCGGGTCCGTGGACGCGTCGTCCGCGAACACCGGCTCGCCCGCCAGCAGCTTCCGCACCACCGGGCTCTCGGCCGGGACCACGATCCCCAGCGAGGACGAGGGGTCGTCGGCGGACACCGCGACGATCTCCATCCCGCCCTCGCCGGCCGGCAGCATCACGATGCCGGCGGCCGAGTCGGCCAGCCGGCGGGCCTGTTCGGCCACCACCACCAGTGCGTCGTCGGCGTCACCGCCCGACAGCAGGGCGGTGGTGACGGCGACCGAGCCGTCGATCCAGCGCTCCCGCTGGGTGGCGGCCTCGTAGAGCCGGGCGTTGCCGATGGCGATGCCCGCCTCGGTGGCCAGCACCCGGACCATGTGCAGGTCGTAGTCGTTGAACCCGGCGCCGCCCCGCTTCTCGGACAGGTAGAGGTTGCCGAAGATCTCGCCCTGCACCCGGATCGGCACGCCCAGGAAGGTCTTCATCGGCGGGTGGTGGGCCGGGAAGCCGGCCGAGCGGGGGTCCGCGGTGAGGTCGGCGAGGACCACCGGGTCGGGATGCCGGATCAGCGCCCCCAGCAGCCCGCGCTTTCCGTCCGGGCGGTGCCCGATCAGACGGGCCTGCTCAGGGCTGATGCCGTGGGTGACGAAGTCGGACAGCCCGCGGCCCTCGGTGTCGACCACCCCGATCGCCGCGTAGCGGGCGTCCGCGAGCTCGGCCGCGGTCTCGCAGATGCGGTCCAGGGTGGAGTGCAGTTCCAGGCCCGTGCCGACCGACCGCATCGCCTCCAGCAACTGCGGCACGCGGGCGGTGAGCTCGGTGGACAGCCCCTGCAGACTGCGGGTGGCCCGGGTGGCGGCCTCCAGCGGGTCGGCGGACTCCTGTGGCTCCTGCACTGACATGACCTTGAGCCTAATTAGTCCCTTTTATCGAGGAAAGTCGGCCCGCTCGGCCACCGCGTGCACCGTGCGCACCGTGTGCACCGCGCGCCGCGCGCACCGCCGTGCGGTCCGCCTCACGCTCCCGCTCCAGCAGCCCGCGCAGCGGCCCGTCCGCCGCGGCGAGTTCCCCGTACGTCCCGCGCTGCACGACCCGCCCGGCCTCCAGCACCAGCACCTCGTCGACCTGTTCCAGCCCGGCCAGCCGATGGGTGATCAGCACCGTGGTCCGGCCCGCCGTGGCGGCCAGCAGATCGGCCGTCAGGGCGTCGGCGGTCCGGGTGTCCAGGTGCTCGGACGGCTCGTCCAGGACCAGTACCGGGAAGTCCGCCAGCAGGGCCCGGGCCAGCGCCAGGCGCTGCCGCTGCCCGCCGGAGATCCGCTCGCCGTGTTCGCCGACCAGCGTGTCCAGACCGTCCGGCAGTGCCTCCGCCCAGTCCAGCAGCCGGGCCCCGGCCAGGGCCGCGCGCAGTTCCGGCTCGGTCGCCCCGGGCCGGGCCAGCCGCAGGTTCTCCCGGACCGAGCTGTCGAAGATGTGCGCATCCTGGGCGCACAGCCCCACGAACCGGCGTACGTCGTCGCTCTCCAGCGAGCGGGCGTCGGTCCCTCCGAGGGTGTACGAGCCCGCGCCCGGCTCCAGGAACCGCAGCAGGACCTGGGCCAGCGTGGTCTTCCCGGAACCGGACGGTCCCACGACCGCGATCCGCCGGCCCGGTTCCAGGGTCAGGTCGACCCCGGCCAGCGCGTCCCGCTCCTGGCCGGGGTGCCGGGCGGTGATCCCGGCGAGCCGCAGCGGGAACGGAGAGCCGGGGACCGGGCCGGGGTGCTCGGGCTCGGCTACCGGGACCGGCGCGTCCAGTACCTCGTAGACCCGCTCGGCGCTGCGCCGGACGCGCTGCCGGTACTGCACCGCGAGCGGCAGACCGCTGACCGCCTCGAAGGCCGCGAGCGGGGTGAGGACGACGACGGCCATGGCCACGCCGGACAGCCGCCCGCCCGCCACGGCCGAGGCGCCCACGGCCGCCGCACCGGCCACGGTCAGCCCGCAGACCAGGGCGGACAGGCCGCTGCCGAGGCCGGCGGCGGTGGCCCCGCGGGCGGCGATGGCGGTGAGCGTACGATCGCCGGCCGCGGCGGCGGCCCTGCGCCCGGCCAGTGCGCCGGCGACGGTCAGTTCGGCGGTGCCGGACAGCAGCTCCGCCACCTCGGTGGCGAGCGCGCCTCGGGCCGGGGCGAGCCGCCGCTCGGCGCGGCGCGCCACGCCGGCACTGACCAGCGGTACGCCGACCCCGGCCAGCAGCAGGCCGGCGGCGAGCAGGGCGCCCGCTCCGGGCAGCAGCCAGGCGGTGAAGGCCACGGACCCGGTGCCGACGAGGAGGGCGGTACCGGCCGGCAGGAGCCAGCGGAGCCAGTAGTCCTGGAGCGCGTCGGCATCGGCCACCAGCCGGGCCAGCAGATCGCCGCGGCGCTGTTCGCGCAGCCCGGCGGGGGCGATCCGCTCCAGCCGGCGGTACACCGCGACCCGCAGGTCGGCGAGCATGCGCAGCACGGCGTCGTGCGAGACGAGCCGCTCGGCGTAGCGGAACACGGCACGGCCGATCCCGAAGGCGCGGGTCGCGGTGACGGCCATCATCAGGTACAGCACCGGCGGCTGCTGGGAGGCCCGCGAGATCAGCCATCCGGACACCGCCATCAGGCCGACGCTGCTGCCGACGGCGAGCGCACCGAGCAGCAGCCCGAGACCGAACCGCCCCCGCGCCTCCCGCGCGGCCCGCCGAACCCGCCCCAACGGATCCCCGCCCCACCCGGCCTGCTCGTCCCAGGAGTCCGCCGCCGCGACCGGCACGCCGCCATCCGAAGCCGAGCCCCCGGAAGGGACCTCACGCGAAGCCCCGGAGCCGGTCCGGCACGAAGCCCCAGCAGGCGCCTGGAGCGAAACCCCGGAAAGGGCCTGGGACACCGCCCCGAACTGGTCCTCGGGCACCGCCCCGGAAGGGGCCAGGGGCGAAGCCCCGGAGAGGGCCTGGGGCGAAGCCCCGGAAGGGGTCCGGGGCGGAGCCCCGGTTTCGGGAAGGGGCGGGGTGGGGGAATGCCCCGCAGGGCCCAGCCCACCGGCACCGGCTCCGGCACCGAAATCGGCACCCCCGGAACCACCCGCCCCGCCACGCTCCGGCCGTACCTCGACCACCCGGTCGGCCACCGCGAGCAGAGCCGGACGGTGCACCACCAACAGCACCGTGCGGCCTTCCGCCAGCCGCCGGACCGCGTCCACCACGGCCGCCTCGGTATCCCCGTCCAGCGCCGCCGTCGGCTCGTCCAGCAACAGCACCGGCCGGTCCGCCAGGAACGCCCGGGCCAGGGCGAGGCGCTGCCGCTGCCCCGCGGAGAGCCCCACGCCGCCCTCACCGAGCGCCGTCTCCGTACCCCGCGGCAGCAAGGCCGTGAACTCCCAGGCCCCCGCGTCCCGCAGCGCGGCCTCGACCTCCGCGCCGGAGGCGTCCGGCCGGGCCAGGCGGACGTTCTCCGCGATCGTCCCCGCGAACAGGTGCGGCCGCTGCGGCACCCACGCGATCCGCGACCGCCACTCGGCCAGTGCCTCCGGCGACAGCTCCGCCAGGTCGGCGCCGCCGGCCCGCACGCGCCCCCCGGTCGGGACGGTGAATCCCAGCAGCACCGACAGCAGCGTCGACTTGCCGGCCCCGCTGGGACCGGTGAGCGCCACGCACTCTCCCGGCGACACGCTCAGCGAGACCGGTCCGGGCGAGGCGTCGGCCCGCCCCTCGTACCGGACCTCGACCCCGTCGAAGTCCAGCCGCACCGGCCCCGCCGGGACCACCGCACGCCCTTCGCGGGGCGGCAGCGGGGTCTCCAGCACCTCGAAGACCTCCTCCGCCGCCGCCAGCCCCTCGGCGGCCGCGTGGTACTGCGCCCCCACCTGCCGCAGCGGCAGGTACGCCTCCGGCGCCAGCACCAGGATCACCAGACCGGTGTAGAGGTCGAGGTCACCGTGGACCAGCCGCATGCCGATGGTGACCGCCACCAGCGCCACCGACAGGGTGGCCAGCAACTCCAGTGCGAAGGAGGAAAGGAAGGCGATCCGCAGGGTCCTCAGGGTGGCCCTGCGGTAGTCGGAGGTGATCGCGCGGATCGACTCCGCCTGCGCCTTGGCCCGGCCGAACACCTTCAGCGTCGGCAGCCCGGCCACCACGTCGAGGAAGTGTCCCGACAGCCGGGACAGCAGCCGCCACTGCCGGTCCATCCGGGCCTGCGTGGCCCAGCCGATCAGGACCATGAACAGCGGGATCAGCGGCAGGGTGCCGACGATGATCGCCGCGGACACCCAGTCCTCGGTGACGATCCGGGCGAGCACCGCCGCCGGGACCACCAGGGCCAGCCCCAGCTGGGGCAGGTAGCGCGAGAAGTAGTCGTCGAGCGCGTCCACTCCCCGGGTGGCCACCGCCACCAGAGAGCCCGTCCGTTGCCCGCTGAGCCATCCCGGCCCCAGGTCACATGCGTGCGCCAGCAGCCGGCCGCGCAGCTCCGACTTGACCGCCGCACTGGCCCGGTGCGCGGCCAGCTCGGTCAGCCAGGACACCAGGGCGCGCCCCAGCGCCACCGCCGCGAGCAGCAGTAGTGGCGTCCGGAGCGCGCCGGCGTCGAGTCCCCTCTCGAAGGCCCCGACCACGATCTCGGCGATGAGCATCGCCTGGCCGACGACCAGCCCCGCCCCGGCCAGGCCGAGGGCCACCACCGCGCCGAGGAACAGGCGGGTGGAGCGGGCGTAGCGGAGCAGGCGCGGGTCGATCGGTTTCACGTGAAACATGCCTCCCTATGAGGAGCGGGCCTCCCTGTGAGGAGCGGGAGCCCGGCGGTCAGTGCGCCTCGGCGATGTGCTGGGTGCCGATCCGCTTGCGGAACACCCAGTACGTCCACGCCTGGTAGACCAGGACCAGCGGGGTCGCGATGGCCGCGCACCAGGTCATGATCCTCAGCGTGTAGGGGCTGGACGAGGAGTTGGTGACCGTCAGGTTCCACGCCTCGTCGAGCGAGGAGGGCATGACGTTCGGGAACAGCGTCAGGAACAGCATCGCCACGGCCGCGGCGATGGTGACCCCGGACAGGGCGAACGACCAGCCCTCGCGCCCGGCGAGGTTGGCGCCGAGGGCCCCGGCCAGTGCCACGACCGCGACGGCCAGCGCGACCAGGCTGGTCGCGTCGCCCCGGGACACCTGGGTCCAGGTCAGGAAGACCAGGGCAAGCACGGCCGTGACCACGCCCAGCCGGGTGGCCAGCGCCCGCGAGCGGTCGCGGATGTCGCCGACGGTCTTCAGCGAGGCGAACACCGCGCCGTGGAACGTGAAGAGGGTGAGGGTGACGAGGCCGCCCAGGACCGAGTAGACGTTGAGCAGGTCCAGGAGGGTGCCGACGTACTCCTTCTGCGCGTCGATCTTCACGCCCCGCACGATGTTGGCGAAGGCCACGCCCCACAGGAAGGCGGGGATCAGCGAGGTCCAGAAGATCGCGTGCTCCCAGTTGGTCTGCCACCGCTCCTCGGGCCGCTTGGCCCGGTACTCGAAGGCCACGCCCCGGATGATCAGGCAGACCAGGATCAGGAGCAGCGGCAGGTAGAAGCCGGAGAAGAGGGTGGCGTACCACTCGGGGAAGGCGGCGAAGGTGGCGCCGCCGGCGCTGAGCAGCCAGACCTCGTTGCCGTCCCAGACCGGGCCGATGGTGTTGATCAGTACGCGCTTCTCGGCGCGGTCGCGGGCGAGCAGCTTGGTCAGGACACCGATCCCGAAGTCGAACCCCTCCAGGAAGAAGTAGCCGATCCACAGGACCGCGATGAGTACGAACCAGACGTCGTGGAGTTGCATGGTGTGGTCTCCCCAGCCTCAGTACGAGAAGGCCATCGGCCGGTCGGCGTTCTTGGGATCGCCGCCGATCCGGGTCGGCGGGTTGAGGTCGGACTCGGTGAGCTCGGGCGGCCCGGCCTTGACGTACTTGACCAGCAGCCGGACCTCGATCACGGCGAGCACGGCGTAGAGCGCGGTGAAGACGATCATCGAGGTGAGCACCTCGGCCGTGGAGACGCCGGGGGAGACCGCGTCCCTGGTGCGCAGGACTCCGTAGACCACCCAGGGCTGGCGGCCCATCTCGGTGAAGATCCAGCCCCAGGAGCTGGCGATCAGCGGGAAGCCCATGGTCCAGAGCGCGAGGGTCCAGTACCACTTGGTGAGCTTCGGGCTGAGGACCTTGTTCGGGAACAGGACCAGGTTCGGCACCTCGTCCTCGCCGGTCCGCAGTGCGGTGGGGAGCAGGAACTTCTTGCGGGTCAGCCAGAGGCCGAGCATGCCGATGCCGAGCGAGGCCATGCCGAAGCCGATCATCCAGCGGAAGCCCCAGTAGGCGACCGGGATGTTGGGCCGGTAGTCGCCGGGGCCGAACTTCTCCTGCTCGGCCTTGTTGACGTCGTTGATGCCGGGGACGAACGAGCTGAAGTCGTCGTTGGCCAGGAAGGACAGCAGGCCGGGGACCTCGACGGCCACCTTGTTGTGGCCCTCGTCGACGTCTCCGTACGCGAAGACCGAGAAGGGCGCGGGCGCCTCGCCGTCCCACAGGGCTTCGGCGGCGGCCATCTTCATCGGCTGCTGCTGGAACATCACCTTGCCGAGCAGGTCACCGCTGATGGCCGTGCCGAGGCCGGCGATGATCAGCGTCACCAGGCCGAGCCGCAGCGAGGTCCGCATCACCGGGACGTGCTTCTTGCGCATCAGGTGGAAGGCGGAGATACCGACCATGAACGCGCCGCCGACCAGGAACGCGGCCGTGATGGTGTGGAAGAACTGGGTGAGGGCGGTGTTCTGGGTGAGCACGGCGAGGAAGTCCGTGAGCTCCGCGCGGCCCCGCTGAGCGTCGTACTTGTAGCCGACCGGGTGCTGCATCCAGGAATTCGCCGCCAGGATGAAGTAGGCGGAGAGGACGGTTCCGATCGAGACCATCCAGATGCAGCCGAGGTGGATCTTCTTCGGGAGCTTGTCCCAGCCGAAGATCCACAGACCGATGAAGGTCGATTCGAAGAAGAAGGCGATCAGGGCTTCGAAGGCCAGCGGAGCCCCGAAGACATCACCCACGAAGCGCGAGTAGTCGGACCAGTTCATGCCGAACTGGAACTCCTGGACGATGCCGGTGACGACACCCATCGCGATGTTGATCAGAAAGAGCTTGCCCCAGAACTTGGTGGCCCTGAGGTACTTCTCGTTCTCTGTCCGGACCCATGCGGTCTGCAGGCCGGCGGTCAGCGCGGCGAGCGAGATCGTGAGGGGGACGAAGAGGAAGTGGTAGACGGTCGTGATGCCGAACTGCCAGCGCGCCAGTGTCTCCGGCGCCAAAGCCAGGTCCACGTCGTCTTCTCCTTACGTCGCCGTGGTCAAGCGGGCAGTCTGCCTGGCGGGTTCCACCCATACAGGGAGGAAGCAGGACACGCTTGTGAACGCGTTCACATTCACAAGCAATTATGACGCATGGCTCCTTCGATCATTCATCCGGGGGGTACACCCCTAGCCAGCGAATTCAACATAATGTTGAATTTGGCTCATGCAGATTCGAATCTCCTGGCCCGCCGGCCACACGACCGCCACCCTCGACGAGACCCCGACCGCCAAGGCCCTGGCCGCGGCACTGCCGATCTCCGCCACCGCGAACACCTGGGGGGAGGAGGTCTACTTCGACACGGGCGTCTCGGCCGCCCTGGAGCACGACGCCCGGCAGGTCGTCGAACCGGGCACCGTCGCCTTCTGGACCGAGGGGGACGCGCTCGCCCTCCCCTACGGCCCCACTCCCATCTCACGCGGGGGCGAGAGCCGCCTGGCGAGCCCGTGCAACGTGCTCGGCTCGCTCGACGACCCCGACCCCCGCGTGCTGGCCACCGTCCGCGACGGCGACCCCATCCGCGTTGAGCTCGCCTGAGCTCACAGCTCCTTGAAGAACGCCCCTGCCGTGTGCAGGAAGAGGTCGTTCGCCTCGGTCTCACCGATCGTGACCCGCAGGCCCTCGCCCGGGAAGGGCCGGACCACCACACCGGCCTTCTCGCAGGCCGCCGCGAACTCGGCGGTCCGCTCCCCCAGCCGCATCCAGACGAAGTTCGCCTGCGTCTCGGGGACCACGGTCCACCCCTGCGCGAGCAGGCCCTCGTACACCCGGTTGCGCTCGCACACCAGCGAGCCGACCCGGCCCAGCAGCTCGTCCTCGGCCCGCAGCGAGGCCACCGCCGCGTCCTGCGCGAGCTGGCTCACACCGAAGGGCACCGCCGTCTTGCGCAGCGCCGCGGCCACCGGCTCGTGTGCCACCGCGAAGCCGACCCGCAGGCCGGCCAGGCCGTACGCCTTGGAGAACGTGCGCAGCACCGCGACGTTCGGGCGGTCCCGGTACAGCTCGATGCCGTCCGGCACCTCCACGTCCCGGATGAACTCCTTGTACGCCTCGTCCAGCACCACCAGCACGTCGGAGGGCACCCGGTCCAGGAAGCGCTCCAGTTCCGCCCGCCGCACCACGGTGCCGGTGGGGTTGTTGGGGTTGCAGACGAAGATCAGCCGGGTCCGGTCGGTGATGGCGTCCGCCATCGCGTCGAGGTCGTGCACGTCACCCGCGGTCAGCGGGACCCGCACCGACTTCGCACCGGCGATCTGGACGATGATCGGGTACGCCTCGAAGGACCGCCAGGCGTAGATCACCTCGTCACCCGGTCCGGCCGTCGACTGGATCAGCGACTGGGCCACGCCCACCGAGCCGGTGCCGGTGGCGATGTGCTCGACCGGGACGCCGAACCGGTCGGCGAGTTCCGTGACCAGCCCGGTGCAGGCCATGTCGGGGTAGCGGTTGAAGTTCCCCGCGGCCGCCACGGCACTCTCCAGCACCCCCGGCAGCGGCGGATAGGGGTTCTCGTTGGAGGACAGCTTGTAGGCGACCGGACCGCCGGCAGCCGCGGGCTTTCCCGGCTTGTAGGTGGGGATGCCGTCCAGCTCGGCGCGCAGCTTCGGGCTCTTCTCGCTCACCGCAGGTCCTCCTCGACCTTCCCGTACAACTCAATACTGCTCACCTTATGAGGATTCCGCCCTCCCGAAAACGGTGGGCGCCGGGAAAGAGGGGGAGCGCGCACATATATGCACGCGCCGGTGGCCCGCGCCGTGGCGCGCATCCCTCGTCAGGGTGAGTTGAGACCAGTCCGAGATCAATCCGATTTGGCATGCTCGTACCCGTCGACAGGCAACCCACCCCTCCATCCCCCCTAACTCCCTTCATTTCCAAGGTCATTGGCGGTGGCGAACCATGCAGAAACGTGCCTGTCAACGCGTGCATATGCATACGGACCAACCACCCCACCGAGCCCTACTATCGGCTCGCCATGACAGCAGCAGGGAAGCATCAGGTGAGCCGGACCGAGACCACCCGGCGGGCCGCCGGCCGGCAGGGCCGGGCCGGCATCAGGGACGTGGCCGCCGCGGCGGGCGTCTCGATCACGACCGTCTCCGACGCGCTCAATGGCAAGGGCCGGCTCCCGGACGCCACCCGCCGCCACGTCCGCGAGGTCGCCGACCGGTTGGGCTACCGCCCCTCCGCCGCGGCCCGCACCCTCCGTACCGGAAAGTCCGGCCTGATCGGCCTGACCGTGACGACGTACGGGGATGAACCTTTCACCTTCACCGAATTCGCCTACTTCGCCGAGATGGCCAGGGCAGCGACCTCCGCCGCGCTCGCCCGCGGATACGCCCTGGTGATCCTCCCGGCCACCTCCCGCCACGACGTCTGGTCCAACGTGGCCCTGGACGGCACCGTGGTGATCGACCCCTCCGACCACGACCCCGTCGTCACCGAGCTGGTCCGGCAGGGCCTGCCGGTGGTCTCCGACGGCCGACCGGCCGGCTCGCTCCCGGTCACCGCCTGGGTCGACAACGACCACGAGGCGGCCGTCCTCAACCTGCTCGACCACCTCGCCGCCGCGGGCGCCCGCCGCATCGGACTGCTCACCGGCACCACCACCGACACCTACACCCGGCTCTCCACCACCGCCTACCTCAACTGGTGCGACCGGGTCGGCCAGGACCCCGTCTACGAGTCCTACCCGGCCCACGACCCGTGCGCCGGAGCCGTGGCCGCCGACCGGCTGCTCGCCCGCCCCGACCGGCCGGACGCCGTCTACGGGCTCTTCGACCCCAACGGCACCGACCTGCTCGCCGCCGCCCGCCGCTACGGCCTGCGGGTCCCGGACGACCTGCTGCTGGTGTGCTGCAGCGAGTCCACCGTGTACGCCAACACCGAGCCGCCGATCACCACCCTCTCCCTCAAACCGCGCCGGATCGGGACGGCCGTCGTACAGCTGCTCATCGACGCCATCGAGGGGGTGGACACCGGCCGGCCGGTGGAACAGGTGGTACCGACCGAACTGATCGTCAGGACCTCCTCGCAGCGCAGGAAGCCCCGCACCACGGTCAGTCCACCCCGGTCTCCGGCCCGGGACTGACATACCGGGACTGCGGCAATTCCGGACAGAACAGGGGAAAACCAGGCGGAAGGCTTGGTTCCGCCCAGGATTCACCACCCCTGGTGCGTCACAGAGCGCGAGCCGCATTCCTATGATGGGCGCACGACATCACGGACCCTCCGCTCAACAGGGCAAGGGAGGGTCCGCAGGTGTACGGCAGCGCGACGGTGGTGGAGGGGTCGATGACTCAGGGGGCCGGTCAGGGACCCGCGATGCGTACGGACACGCTGCGGGACTTCCAGGTGCCAGCCCTCGATACCCCCGGCGAGGCTCCGGTCTACGGCGAGTACCCCGCGTACTACGACGAGAGCGCTCCCGTGCCGCCGGTCCCGGCCGCCCCGCCCGCGCCCCCCGTTCCGCCGCAGCCCGTACCGCCGCAGCCCGTACCGCCGCAGCCCGTTCCGCCGCAGCCGGTCCCGCCGCAGCCGGCGTACCGCCCGCCGTACGAGCCGGGCTACGACGACACCTACGGCGACGCCGACGACGGCTACACCCCCACCCGGCGCGACCTCCCGGTGATCGGCCGCGGCGCGGCCGGCGGCCCGGGGGACACCGTCCAGGTCACCTACGTCCCGCAGGAGCAGGAGCAGGGCGGCCCCGGCTCCGGGCCCGGCCCGCTGTACGTGGTCGGCGACGTCCACGGCTACCTCGACGAGCTCGTCACCGAGCTGCGCGCGCAGGGCCTCATCGACGCCGACGGCCACTGGTCCGCCGGAAACGCACGGCTCTGGTTCCTCGGCGACTTCACCGACCGCGGCCCCGACGGGATCGGGGTCATCGACCTGGTCATGCGGCTCTCCGCCGAGGCGGCCGCCTCGGGCGGCTACTGCAAGGCCCTGATGGGCAATCACGAACTCCTGCTGATCGGCGCCAAGCGGTTCGGCGACACCCCCGTGCACTCCGGTGCCGGCACCGCCACCTTCCAGGCCGCCTGGCTGCTCAACGGCGGCCAGCGCACCGACATGGAGCGCCTGGAGGACGTCCACCTGCAGTGGATGTCCCGGCTGGACGCGGCGGCCCTGGAGGACGGGCACCTGCTGCTGCACTCCGACACCACCGCCTACCTCGACTACGGCGACTCGATCGAGGACGTCAACGACAAGATCCACGAGCTCCTCAACCTGCACGACGCCGACGAGACCTGGGACCTGTTCCGCAAGTTCACCAAGCGCTTCGCCTTCCGCGACCAGGAGACCGGCCCGGACGCCGTGCGCGAGCTGCTGGACACCTACGGCGGCGGACGCGTGGTGCACGGCCACAGCCCCATCCCCTACCTGCTGGGCGAGGTCGGCACCGAGGACGGTGACGAGGGCCGCGGCCCGGAGGTGGACGGCCCGCACGTGTACGCGGACGGCCTGGCCATCGCGATGGACGGCGGCGTCACGATGGCCGGGAAACTCCTGGTCGTACAGCTTCCGTTGAACGACTGACGGACTCTATTTCCGACAAGTCACTGTCAGCGGGTGGTGCACGCCCTCTACCATCGCTCTATCCGTAGCAGGCTCTCCTCCGTTTGTGCCGGCCGCGCGGTGTCCGCACCCGCGAACCGGCACCTGCGGAGCATCGGGGGATGTCGGGGGATGCACATGACCAACGCTGGGCACCTGCTGACCGAAGACCGCCCGGAGTTCGGCCGGCTTCTCGACGAGGCGCTGCGCACGGCCCGTGAACGGCCGGAACTCGCCACCCTCGGCGAGCGGCTCAACGCCGAGCAGCTGCGCACCATGGCGCTCGACGCGAGCGTGCTGCTGACCACGGCCGCGTCGGCCGAGTACGACCACTACGTGAAGATCCGGGGCGAGCTGCGCGAGGCGGCCGCGACCGCGGCGGTGCCCCAGGTGGTGGAGGACCCCCCGGAGGCCCGCACCGGTGCCGGGGTCAGCGCGGTGGTGGCGGTGCTCGCGCCGGTACTGGCGTTCACCGCCATGGTGATCTTCCTGCTGGTGGGCTACATCCTGCAGCTGATCGAGCCCGAGCCCTCCTTCGCCGACACCATCCTGACCACGGGCTGGCTGTTCGGCGCGCTCACCGTGGTGGCCCTGCTGTTCGCGGCGATCGCGCTGCTGGTGACGGCCGTCCGCAACCGGGCCACCGAGGTCGGCGCCGATGTGGCGGAGGAGGTGCCGGACGAGGTGCAGCGGGCCCGCGAGGCCTGGCTGCACGCGCTGCTGGAGCGGGGCATCGTGCCGTTCCTGCGGGACGCGCTGGCGGATCCGGCCGGGACGCCCGGCTATCCCGTGCCCCCCACGCCGGCGGCCGGGCGCATCCCCGATCTGGGATACACCCGGCCGGACTTCACCAGTCCGGGACCTCCGTCGCAGGGGTCCCGGCCCGGCTACACGCGTCCGGACTTCACCAGTCCGGACTTCGGCGGCCCTGAGCACGAGCCGGAGTAGCCGCTGCCCGGCACACGAGCCGGGCAGCCGCCGTCCCGGGTCAGTGCGTGTTCACCGACCCGGAGAGGGCGAGGTCGCCCTTCCACTCGACGGCCCGGAAGGCGTCGCGAGCGATGCTCTTGCCCCGCAGGCCGATGTTCGGGTTCGGGGAGGGCAGCAGCTGGAACCACTGCTCGTCCCAGACGAAGGTCTGCCCCTCGACGTCGCCATGGGTCTGGAAGACCCGTCCGTCGGTGGTCAGGACCTTGATGAACGCGTCGTTGCCCTGGGCCTCGATGGAGATGCCGCAGGCGAAGCCCGTCGGGAAGCCCGGGTTGTCGTCGGGGTCACTGATGTTCTGCCAGGCGGGGCTGCCACCGGGCACGGCCGCCCGTCCCGCGTACGCGACCCCGCCGGTCAGCGCGGCGTGGAAGTCCTCGGTGTTCGAGGGCGAGTAGCTGTCGATGTCGTTGCACGGCCCGGTGTCACCCGTCGGACCCGTCGGACCCGTCGGCCCGGTCGGACCGGTCGGGCCCGTGTCGCCCGTACCGCCGGCGGGGCCGGTGGGACCGGTCGGACCCGTGTCACCCGTGTCACCCGTGTCACCCGTCGGGCCGGTCGGACCCGTCGGGCCGGTGGGTCCGGTCGGGCCGACCACGCACTTCACCTTCTCGTCGCCACCGCCCATGGCCGTGCGGTCGTCGCCGTTGGGCTTCTCACCGGGCCGGTGCTTCTTCGGGACGCACTTGTCGTCGTGGCCCCCGCCCCCGACCGGCTCCACGGCCGCGGGCGGGCCGGCCGGCCCGCCGCTCGCGTACGCCAGGGTGGGGGCGATGACCCCGGACAGCACCAGGGCCAGCGAGGCCATGGTCCCGCCGGTCCGCAGAAGGGTCCTCGCGGGCAGCGGGCCGAGGGGGGTTCTGGTGGTCCTCGCCTCGGGAACCTCAGGACTCATACAGCGCTCCTTGCAGGCAGTTCGGAGAGCCGGCCGCACACCGGAATCAGCGTCCGGACCGGAACCGAATCAGGGTGATTTTCGGAAAGTGCGCTTTTCACTTCCGGGGTCATCCTGGACACCACCGCACCCGCCGCCGCGCCGCCGCGCCCGGCCGGTCATCGGATCGGCCCAGTGCCCGAGCCGCCATCCGGGTGCCAACCCGGTCCCCGGTGCCGCCCGGCACCGGCGAGCCGTGCACAACGCCGCGAAGCGGTCACTAGGGTCACGGAGCACTGATCCGACGCCGGCCTGGTCGCCCGCCGGACGGGCGGCCCACTACAGCGGATGGGACCCGTGAAACAGGTGAAGCGCGTGAAATCCGTGAAACCGACAATCTGCCTGAACATGATCGTCAAGAACGAGGCGCCGACCATCCGGGAGTGCCTCGAAACGGTCCGCCCGCTGATCGACACCTGGGTGATCGTGGACACCGGTTCGACGGACGGCACCCAGGACGTCATCCGGCAGACCTTCGAGGACCTCGGCGTCCCCGGCACCCTCCACGAGCGGCCGTGGAAGGGCTTCGACGGCAGCCGCACCGAGGCGATCGAACTCGCCCGCGACAGCGCCGACTACCTCTTCTTCATCGACGGCGACGACATCGTGGAGATCGAGCCGGACTTCACCATGCCGCACCTGACGGAGGACGCGTACCGGGTCGCCCTGAAACACGGCCCGATGATGCACTGGCGGCCAGCCCTGGTCTCCACCAGGCTGCCCTGGCGGTACGTCGGCGTGCTCCACGAGTACATCGACTGCGGCCGGCAGTACGGCGCCGGCGTGCTCGAAGGCGCCAACATCCGCACCATCGGCAACGGCGCCCGCATGCGCGAGGGCCAGCGGACCAAGTACCTGCGCGACGCGGAGGTCCTCACCGAGGGGCTGCGCAAGGAACCCGACAACGCCCGCTACGCGTTCTACCTGGCCCAGAGCTGGCGCGACGCGAGCGAGCCGGAGAAGTCCCTCGCCGCCTACGACCACCGGGCGGCCATGCCCGGCTGGGTCGAGGAGACGTACTGCGCCCGCCTCTACGCCGCCCGGCTCGCGGTGAACCTCGACCGGCCCTGGCCCGAGGTACTGGACCGCTACCTGCGCGCGCACGAGACCCGGCCCACACGGGCCGAGGCTCTGGGCGACCTCGCCCGCCTGTGCCGCCTGGAGAAGCGCTGGCCGCTGGCGTACCTGTTCGCCAAGCAGGCCGCGGCCATCCCCCGCCCCGAGGACATCCTGTTCGTCGAGTTCTCCTGGCACGAGTGGCGCGCGCTCGACGAACTCGCCGTGGCCGCCTACTGGACCGGCGCGTACGAGGAGTCGCTGCGGTGCTGCGAGCGGCTCCTGAACGGGGACGTGCTCCCCGGGGACCAGCGCGAGCGGGTCGCGGCGAACCGCGACTTCGCCCGGCAGAAGCTGGGCGCCGACTACCAGGTCGTCGCGTAGCCGGCGCCGGGGCGGCCCACGCCGCCCCGGCACGCCGGGCACACCGCCGCCGGCCGACCGGCTACCGGTCCCCGGCGGGCCGACGCCGCTGCGTGACGTCGGTCAGCGCGGCGGGCCGCCACGCGCCGTCCGCCCGGTAGAGGTCGGTGCCGGGCGGCACGATCTCGTCGATGCGGTCCAGGGTCTCGTCATCGAGCTGCAGGGACGCGCCCTTGAGCAGGTCCCCCAGCTGGTCCATGGTCCGCGGACCGATGATCACCGAGGTGACGGCCGGGTGCGCGAGCGGGAAGGCCACCGCGAGCTCCGGGAGCGTACGCCCGATCCCGTCCGCCACCTCGATCAGCCGCCCGGCGGCCGCCAGCTTGGCCTCGTTCCCCGGGACCGCCGGATCGAACCGGGCCGGCGTCAGGGCCGCCCGTCCGCTGCTCAGGTCGACCTCCCGGCCGGGCCGGTACTTCCCGCTGAGGAACCCCGATGCCAGGGGGCTCCAGGTCAGCACCCCCATCCCGTACCGCCGGCAGACCGGCAGCACGTTGGCCTCGATGCCGCGCGCCAGGATCGAGTACGGCGGCTGCTCGGTCCGGAAGCGCTGCAGCGCCCGCCGTTCGGCGACGTGGTGGGACTCCGCGATCTCCTCGGCGGGGAAGGTGGAGCAGCCGAAGGCCCGGATCTTCCCTTCCCGCACCAGGTCCCCGAGCACTCCGAGGGTCTCCTCGACATCGGTCCGGGGATCGGGCCGGTGGATCTGGTAGAGATCGATCCGGTCCGTCCCCAGCCGGGTCAGGCTGTCCTCGACCGCCCGCACGATCCACCGCCGCGAGTTCCCGCTCCGGTTGCGCCCCTCCCCCATCTGGAAGTGCCCCTTGGTGGCGAGCACCACCTCGTCGCGCCGGCTCCCCCTGAGCGCCTTCCCCACGATCGTCTCGGACTCCCCGGCCGAGTACATGTCCGCGGTGTCCACGAAGTTGATGCCCGCGTCGAGCGCCGCGTGGATGATCCGTACGCATTCGTCGTGATCGGGGTTCCCCACGGCCCCGAACATCATCGTGCCCAGGCAGTACGCGCTGACTTCCATCCCGGTCCGCCCGAGATCCCTGTATCGCATCGTCATACCGCCGGACCCTAAGAGCTGGAGCGCACTCCAGATCAAGCCCTTTCCGTCAGCCGGTTCGGATCGGTCCGAGCCGGGCAAGGGAACGGGCCCGCGACTCCCCCCTGAGGTCGCGGGCCCGTCCGGCGCGGCAGCGGGTCAGTCCGCCAGCGGAAGGTAGACGCGGTTTCCGGCGGCTGCGAACTCCGCCGACTTCTCGGCCATGCCCGCCTGGATCTCGTCGGCCTTCAGGTCACCGCCGTGCTCGCGGCGGATGTCCTGGGAGATCTTCATGGAACAGAACTTCGGGCCGCACATGGAGCAGAAGTGCGCCGTCTTGGCCGGCTCGGCCGGGAGGGTCTCGTCGTGGAACTCGCGGGCCGTGTCCGGGTCGAGGGCCAGGTTGAACTGGTCCTCCCAGCGGAACTCGAAGCGGGCGTCGGAGAGGGCGTCGTCCCACTCCTGGGCGCCCGGGTGGCCCTTCGCCAGGTCCGCCGCGTGGGCCGCGATCTTGTACGTGATGACGCCGGTCTTCACGTCGTCGCGGTTCGGCAGGCCCAGGTGCTCCTTCGGGGTCACGTAGCAGAGCATCGCGGTGCCCCACCAGGCGATCATCGCGGCGCCGATGCCCGAGGTGATGTGGTCGTAGGCCGGAGCCACGTCCGTGGTCAGCGGGCCGAGCGTGTAGAACGGCGCCTCCTCGCAGATCTCCTGCTGGAGGTCGATGTTCTCCTTGATCTTGTGCATCGGGACGTGGCCCGGGCCCTCGATCATGGTCTGCACGTTGTGGCGCTTGGCGATCGTGTTCAGCTCGCCCAGCGTCTTCAGCTCCGCGAACTGGGCCGCGTCGTTGGCGTCCGCGATGGAGCCGGGGCGCAGGCCGTCGCCCAGCGAGTACGTGACGTCGTACGTCGCGAGGATCTCGCAGAGCTCCTCGAAGTTCGTGTAGAGGAAGTTCTCCTTGTGGTGCGCCAGGCACCAGGCGGCCATGATCGAGCCGCCGCGGGAGACGATGCCGGTCTTGCGGCGGGCGGTCAGCGGCACGTACGGCAGCAGCACGCCGGCGTGGACCGTCATGTAGTCCACGCCCTGCTCGGCCTGCTCGATGACCGTGTCCTTGTAGATCTCCCAGGTGAGGTCCTCGGCCTTGCCGTCGACCTTCTCCAGCGCCTGGTAGAGCGGGACGGTGCCGATCGGCACGGGGGAGTTGCGGAGCACCCACTCGCGGGTGGTGTGGATGTTCCGGCCGGTGGAGAGGTCCATGACGGTGTCGGCGCCCCAGCGGGTGGCCCAGGTCATCTTCTCCACCTCCTCCTCGATGGAGGAGGTGACGGCGGAGTTGCCGATGTTGGCGTTGACCTTCACCAGGAACTTCTTGCCGATGATCATCGGCTCGATCTCCGGGTGGTTCACGTTCGCCGGCAGCACCGCGCGGCCGGCCGCGATCTCCTCGCGGACGACCTCGGCGGAGACGTTCTCGCGGATCGCGACGAACTCCATCTCCGGGGTGATCTCACCGCGGCGGGCGTACGCGAGCTGCGTGACGGCGGCGCCGTCACGGCCGCGCCGGGGCAGCCGGGGGCGGCCGGGGAAGACCGCGTCGAGGTTCTTGAGGCCACCGCGCGGAGAGGTGTGCTTGATGCCGTCGTCCTCGGGGCGGACCGGGCGGCCGGCGTACTCCTCGGTGTCGCCGCGGCTGATGATCCAGTTCTCGCGCAGCGGGGCGAGACCGCGGCGGACGTCGGTGTCGATCTGCGGGTCGGTGTACGGGCCCGAGGTGTCGTACAGCGTGACGTCCTGGCCCGTGGTGAGGTGGACCTGGCGGACCGGCACCCGGAGGTCGGGGCGGGAGCCCTCGACGTAGCCCTTGTGCCAGCCCGGCTTGCGCCCGTTCTGGTCGGCGGCAGGCGTGCGTGCGTCGTCCTGAATGGTCATGAGACCTATCTCCCTACGCCGGCATTACCCGGTAACAGGTTCGGCGGTCGACGCAGCCTCTTCCCGTACGCCCGTTCGGTGCGCGTACGGTGATCAGCGTCCTCTCAGCCCGGTGCTCCGAGCTCCCGCGTTGTGCAAAGGTGCCCCCACGCTAGCGTCACCTGTGGCGTGCTGAACAGTGGGCCCCCACATCTCTTGCGATGATCGGCCCGTGATGACCTCAGCACAGCCTCCGAACGAGTCCGGTCATGGGCATGGACACGGGCACAGTCATGGGCACGGGCACGGGCACGGACCCGCCGCACCGTCCTCACGGCACCTGCGCAGGGTGATCGCCGCCGTCCTGATCCCGTTCGCCACGGCCGTGGTCATCGGCCTGGTGGTGCTGTGGCCGGGCGGCGCACCCGGCCACGAGCGCACCGGGGTCGGCTTCGACCGGCAGACGGAGCAGGCCAAGGTCGTCGATTTGCAAGTCGTTGACTGCAAATCAGTGAATGTCGCACAGGTGCCGCCCACCGCGAACCCCACCACCCCCGAGGGACGGGCGGCGCAGGCCGCGCAGAACGGCACCTGCAAGAAGGCCACCGTCGAGGTCACCAGCGGCCCCGACAAGGGCCGCACCTTCGTCGAGATCGTCCAGCCGGGCGCCCCGCGGCAGCTGGAGGACGGACAGGAGGTCGTGGTCGCCTACGCCCCGGACGCCCCGCGCGACCTGCAGTACTCGGTCATCGACGTGAACCGGAAGTTCCCGATGCTGATGCTCGCCGCGGTCTTCGCCCTCGCGGTGGTCGCCGTCGGGCGGTTGCGCGGACTGCTCGCCCTGGTCGCCCTGGTGGTCAGCTTCGGCGTACTGACCCTGTTCATCCTGCCGGCCATCCTGCAGGGGTCGAACCCGCTGCTGGTGGCCGTGGTCGGGGCCAGTGCGATCATGCTGATCGCCCTGTACATGTGCCACGGGGTCACCGCCCGCACCTCGGTCGCGGTGCTCGGCACGCTGGTGTCGCTGCTGCTGATCGGACTGCTCGGCTCGGTGCTCATCGACTGGGCGTTCCTGAGCGGCAACACCGACGACAACACGGGCCTGATCCACGGCCTGTACCCGGACATCGACATGAGCGGCCTGCTGCTCGCCGGCGTGATCATCGGATCGCTGGGCGTGCTCGACGACGTGACGGTCACGCAGACCTCGGCGGTCTGGGAACTGCACCAGGCGGACCCGGACATGGGGCCGCGCGCGCTCTACCGGGCGGCCATCCGGATCGGCCGGGACCACATCGCGTCCGTGGTCAACACCCTGGTCCTGGCCTACGCGGGTGCCGCCCTGCCACTGATGCTGCTATTCACGATCGCGAACAGCAGCATGGGGTCGGTGGCCAACAGCGAGCTGGTCGCGGAGGAGATCGTACGGACCCTGGTGGGGTCGATCGGGCTGGTGGCCTCGGTTCCGGTGACCACGGTGCTGGCGGCCCTGGTGGTCTCCGCCGACCGGCCGGAAACCCGGAGGCCCGCCGGGGCCGGCCCTTCCGGGCCGGCCCGCGGCGGGCGCGGTCGCCGTCGCAAGCGCTGAGGGGGCATGCGCGCACGAGGCGGAGGAAACGACGTGGGGGAGGGTGGACTGTCCGGGCGGTACGGACGGTATGGACAGTACGGACCGTGCGGACGGTGCGGACGGAGCGGTCAGCCCGCGTTCCGCTGGTTCTGCTGGGCTTCGGCGAGGATCTTGCCGAGAGCTTCGTCCAGGTGCCCCTCGAAGTCACCGAGAGTGCGCTCCTGACCGAGCGGCACCAGGCGGTCGGTCCGGTCGAGGAAGGCCACCAGCGGTGCCGCGCCGGCCCGGAACAGGGCCCGGTCGCTGCCGACCTGGAGCCGGATGTGGACGTCGGACAGCTCCTCCGGATCGGTGGGAGCGATGTGCACATCGCCGTCACCGGACGGCTTGTTGATGCCGTCGAGGAGCAGCTCCCTGCCGAACGCCCAGGTCACAGGCGCATCGCCGGGAAGGTGGAAGGTCAGGCGTACGGCGAAGGGGTCACGTGCCTCGTACCGGAGTTCCACCGGAATCCGGAAGGAGAGTTCCTCGGAAACGAGGAAGCTCATCATGACCTCTGCCTGTACCGACTCGCGCATTTCCATACCCCGCAGTGATTGGAAGTGGCCAGGAATGGTCCCCCCAGGCCCTCTTGACAAGGGTGGTGGATGCGCTAGCAGATCACAAGGAGTGAGTTTTCAGATACTGATAGAGAAGGAGAGCGTGCTCAACAGCGCGCCTACTTCACTCCGTAGTCGATCCACTGCATACAGCAATCGCTGTTCCTGGTGCGAGGGGAGAGAAATGGCCATGGTCGCGGCCGCGTCACCGGCGGTGATCGGGATAGCCGCGCATACCGTGCCCAGGGCATATTCCTGTCGTTCGGTCACGGGCTGCATCCGCTCCATGGCGGAAATGCGCTGTTCCAGCGCCCTCATGTCCCGGACCGTATAGGGAGTGATCGCCTCGACGGGGTGCCGGTCGTAGTGATCGCGGCGGCTCTTCTCGTCGAGCTGGGCGAGCAGGCACTGCCCGATGGCGTGCGCGTGGCCGGTCGCCCGGAAGTCGGCCCATTCCCGGCAGGCGGGATGGCCAGGGGTGTCGGAGACCCCGACGACCTCGATCTCGCCCTCGCGGTAGACCGCGAAATAGACGGGCGCGCCGACCACGTCGCGGAAGTGCGCGAGGGAGTCGAGGATCATGCTGCGACGTTTCTGCTGCACTCCGCCGCCCGCCAGCCTGCCGGCCGCGTCGCCGAGCACGAACACCCCGCTCTCCCGGCGCAGATAGCCCTCATGGGTGAGCGTGCGCAGCAGGTGGTACGCGGTGGGAAGCGGGAGCCCGGCCTCGCGCGCCAGCTGTTTCGCCGGGGCTCCCTCGCTATGGGAACCGACGGCTTCGAGCAGTCTCAGCGCCCGCTGTACCGACCCGATCAGCGTCGGCACAGCGGCATTGTCGACCGAAGACAAGGCTCACCCCCAGGCGTGGCGGCGGGCGCCTGGACGGCCCGCCCTGCGGGGGCCGCCCCCGCGCGTGCCACGTCTCCTGGGCATCTACTGGGCGCTCACTTGGCATAACCGCAGGTCAGAGCGGGTCTACCGGGTTCGGTGCCCAGGTGACGGCACAGATTGCCACTCTATTATCCGCCGATGGCCCGCCCGTGAGGGCTTTGTCGCCTCACGTTCCCTCAGGTGGGTTAATCACCAGTCCGTGGACTTCGTCGCGCCACTGCCCGCGCCGCCGAATCGCCTGACCACGAAGACCAGACCGCCGACAAGTGCGACGAACAACAGCACCTTGAACACAAAGCCGATCAGCGCGGTCAGGATGCTGGTGATGACACCCCCGAAAACGAAAAGCGCCAGAAGCGGAACGGCGACCCACTTCACCCACCAGGGCATGCCTGCGAATACCTGCCGGATGCCGTCCATGACCTCGACCTCTTCCTGTTCCTCGCGGATTGTTCCCGGGCTGCTCCCGTGTGACTTCCTGTCATCGATGCTAGGAGCGACGGCCGCTGAAATGGGGCCCGCGAGCCCCACCCGTCCCCTGATCCGCCCCCTAGGGGGTCAGGCCTCCGGCGGGGAGAACACCACCAGCACTTTGAGGTCCTCGCTGATGTGGTGGAACCGGTGCGGCACCCCGGCCGGCACGTAGACCACGCTGCCCCGGGCCACCGACTGCGTCTCGTCCCCCACGGTGATCGCGGCCCGTCCGCTGACCACGAAGTACACCTCGTCCTGTCCGTGCGGCTGCTGCGGATCGGTCTGCCCCGCGTCCAGCGCGTACAGGCCCACCGACATGTTCCGCTCTCGCAGGAACTGCAGGTACGCACCCTGGTTCGCGGCCCGTTCGGCCTCCAGTTCGTCCAGCCGGAACGCCTTCATACTGCTCGGCCTCTTTCTTCCCTGTGATTGTCTGCAACGATCGGAAGCATGACGAACTTCCTGGTCAAGACGCTCGCCAACGCCGCCGCCCTGGCCGTGGCCATCTGGGTGGACATCGGGATCACCCTGACCGGTAACAGCACCGCCGACAAGGCCCTGGCCCTCATCCTCGTCGCCGTGGTCTTCGGACTGGTCAACGCCATCGTGAAGCCGGTGGTGAAGCTGCTGTCGCTGCCGCTGTTCGTCCTCACCCTCGGCCTGTTCACCCTGGTGGTGAACGCCCTGATGCTGCTGCTGACCTCCTGGCTGGCCGACCTCCTCGGCATCGCCTTCCACGTCGACGGCTTCTGGACCGCCGTGCTCGGCGGCCTGATCATCTCCATCGTCTCCTGGGCCGTGAACCTCGCTCTGCCCGACCGGAGCTGATGGCCCGTGTACCGCGTCTGCTTCGTCTGCACCGGCAACATCTGCCGCTCCCCCATGGCCGAGGCCGTCTTCCGCGCCCATGTCGCCGAGGCCGGCCTGGACGGCCTGGTCTCCGTCGACAGCGCCGGCACCGGCGGCTGGCACGAGGGTGACGGCGCCGATCCGCGCACCGTCGCCGTCCTCGAATCGGCCGGCTACCGCCAGGACCACGCGGCCCGGCAGTTCCGCGCCTCCTGGTTCGCCGCCCTGGACCTGGTCATAGCCCTCGACGCCGGGCACCTGCGCGACCTGCGCCGGCTCGCGCCCACCCCCGAGGACGCGGCCAAGGTGCGGCTGCTGCGGTCGTACGACCCGGAGGCCGTGTCCGGCGACACCGATGTGCCCGACCCCTACTACGGCGGACTCGACGGCTTCGAGGAGTGCCTGGAGCTGGTCGAGGCCGCGAGCCCCGGCCTGCTGGAGGCCGTACGCCTCGCCGCGACGGCAGTGAAGGAGCCGCAGTCGTGACCACCTCCCCGATCGGCGACGGCACCCGGGCCGTCCGTGCCGGACTTCCCGAGCCCGTCAAGAACGAGCCCACCCTCCCCGGCCCGGTGTTCGCCTCGCACTTCCACCTGCCCGGCGAGGTGGAGGGCCCGTACACCTACGCCCGCGACACCAACCCCACCTGGACCCTGCTGGAACGGGCCATCGGGGAACTGGAGGCGCCCGGCGAGGACGGGGTGGAAACCGTGGTCTTCGCCTCCGGCATGGCCGCCGTTTCCGCCGTCCTGCTCTCCCAGGTCCAGGCCGGCGACACCGTGGTCCTGCCGGACGACGGCTACCAGGCACTGCCGCTCGTCGCGGCACAGCTGGAGGCCTACGGCGTCCGCGTCCGCACCGCGCCCACCGCCGGCGACGCCCAGCTCGACGTCCTCGACGGGGCGCGGCTGCTGTGGCTGGAGACCCCCTCCAATCCGGGGCTGGACGTGTGCGACATCCGGCGGCTGGCCGAGGCCGCGCACGCCGCGGGCGCGCTGGTGGCCGTCGACAACACCCTGGCCACCCCGCTCGGCCAGCGCCCCCTGGAACTGGGCGCGGACTTCGCCGTCGCCAGCGGCACCAAGGGGCTGACCGGCCACGGCGACCTGCTGCTCGGCTACGTCAGCTGCCGGGACGCGGAACTCACCGCCCGGGTCAGGCAGTGGCGCAAGATCGTCGGGGCGATCCCGGGGCCGATGGAGGCCTGGCTGGCCCACCGATCCCTCGCCACGCTGCAGCTGCGCACCCACCGCCAGTGGGCCAATGCCCTGGCCGTCGCCGAGGCCCTGCACGGCCGCCCCGAGGTGTCCGGGCTGCGCTATCCCGGACTGCCCGGCGACCCCGCGCACAAGACGGCCGCCCTGCAGATGCGCGGCCACGGGTCGGTGGTGTCCTTCACCCTGTCCGACCGGGCGCACGCCGACCGGTTCCTGCGGGCGCTGACGCTGGTGGAGGACGCCACCAGCTTTGGCGGCGTACGGTCCACGGCCGAGCGGCGCGGCCGGTGGGGCGGGGACGCGGTCGCGGAGGGCTTCATCCGCTTCTCCGCGGGCGCCGAGGACACGGAGGACCTGGTCGCGGACGTCCTGCGGGCCCTGGACGCGACGGAACCGGCGGGAGGCGTTTCGGAACCGGAATAGCGGGCCACTCTTCTCCCATGACCGAACGTCCCGTGGTCAAGCGCACCGCCCGCGCCATCCTGCTCGACGGTGCCGACCTGATCCTGATCAAACGCACCAAGCCCGGTGTCGATCCGTACTGGCTGACGCCCGGCGGAGGAGTGGAGTCGTCCGACGCGACCGTCGTCGACGCGCTGCACCGGGAGCTCGACGAGGAGCTCGGCGCCAAGGTGACCGACGTGGTGCCGTGCTTCGTCGACACCGTCGAACACATCGCGGACGGCGGGGTGACGGGCTGCAAGGTCCAGCACTTCTTCGTCTGCCGGCTGGAGTCCATGGACCCGGACCGGCGGCACGGCCCGGAGGTGGACCAGCCGGAGGGCGAGTACGAGATCGTCCGGGTGCCGTTCAGCCGGGTCGGGATCGCCGCCGTGCACCTGGTCCCGCTCTCCCTGCGGCACTACCTCGACGGGAACATCGAGGGCGTCCGCGCGATGCACGCCCCCGACCTGGGCTGAGGGCGGCCGGCCCGGCGGCCGGCCGCTCCCGGTCACCGGCGCCGGGTGCCCGGCTTCAGAGAGCCGGCTTCCGGGGCACGGCTCAGGCGCCCGCCCCGGCCAGTTCCTCGACGGCGTCGTACCGGATCCTTTCTCCTGGGATCCCGATCCGCTTCAGGGCGTCCACCCCGCTCCGGATCAGCCCGGGCGGACCCGAGATGAAGGCGTCGTAGGAGTTCCACGGCCCGTGCTCGCCGACCGCCTGAGGCAGCTGTCCGGCCAGCCCGTCACCCACCACCGGCCGCACCGACAGCCACGGGTGGGAGCGCTGCAGGCCCAGCAGGGTGTCCTTGTCGTAGAGGTCGTGATCGCTGCGCGCGCCGAAGAACACCTCCACCGGTCGGCGTTCGCCGTGCTCGGCGACGTCCTCGATGAGCGCCTTGATCGGGGCGATGCCGGTGCCACCGCCCAGGCACAGCATCCCGTTGTCCGTGGTGTGGTCGACCACCATGGAGCCGGCCGGCGGGCCCAGCCGCAGGACGTCCCCGGGCCGGGCGTGCCGGACCAGCGCGTTGGATACCCAGCCCGCGGGGACCGCCTTGACGTGGAAGGACAGCAGTCCGTCCGCGCGGGGTGCGGAGGCGAAGGAGTAGTGCCGCCAGACCCGCGGCCACCACGGCGTCTCCACGGTCGTGTACTGGCCGGCCAGGAAGGGGTAGGGCTGGTCGGGGCGGACCGTGATCACCGCGATGTCGGAGGTCCGCGGGTCGTGGGAGACCACCTCGGCGTGCCACCACGCGGGGGAGGAACGTTCGTCCTCAGAGGCAGCATCGATCATTGTCTGGGAGATCGTCGTGTACGCCCGCACCCACGCGGCTTCGGCCTCCGGTCCCCAGGTCCGCTCCGCGTACCGGCCGAGCGCCCCGATCAACGCCTCGCCGACCGCCGGGTAGTGGGCGGGCTGGGTGCCGTACTTGCGGTGGCCGGCGCCAAGGCGGCGGAGGTAGGGGATGAGGACCGCCGGGTCGTCGATGTGCTCGGACGCGGTCAGCAGCGCCTTCAGCAGCCGGTCACGCTGTACGTCCATGGCCACGGGGAACATCGACCGCACCTCTGGGTGCCCGGTGAAGACCAGCGCGTAGAAGTAGGAGGTCACCTTGTCGGCGACGGGTGCTATCTCCGCGAGAGTTCGGCGGATGAGCACGGCATCCGTGGAGGGCTCCATGGCTGCGCAGCATGCCAGCCGGGTGGAACACCCCGTGGGTACTTTGCGGAAGTTCCGCGTCTTGAACCCACTTTCCTCTTAAGATGCCTCGCCTCCCGGGCGTGCCGCGGCCACCAGCTGGTATGCGTCCCGCAGGTCCAGCCCCCGGTACACGTGCGTGGCACGGGCCGCGACGTGCGGCTGGGCGTTGACCGCCACCGACACGGGTACCGCCCCGAACAGCACGGCGTCGGTCATCGAGTCGCCGTAGGCCACGCACTGGGACCGGGCCAGGCCGAACCGGGCGCAGAGCCGGTCCGCGACCTCCACCTTGCGCTCCGGGGTCAGGATCCCGGTGACGTCCACGGGCCGGGTGAAGGGCACCTCCGGGAAGACCGATCCGTGGGCGGCGTGCGCACCCCACTCCACCAGGAGTTCCACGAAGAAGGACGGGGACAGCGAGATCACCGCGCAGAACTCGCCGCGCTCCCGGATCTCCCGCCACACCTCGCGGATGCCGGCCAGCCAGGGCGCCCCTTCGAAGGCCGCCCGGACGTGGGCCGGCGTCAGGTCCGCCCACAGCGCGTGCACCCCCACCGCGAACTCCGGGGGCCCGATCTCCCGCGCGCTGAACGCGCGCTCCAGCTCGGCGATCTCGGCGGTCAGCCCCAGCTGCCGGGAGAGTTCGACCGGCGCCGCCGAGCCGTGCATCAGCGTGCCGTCGAGGTCGAAGATGTGGAGACGGGTCATGACAGTTGAGGCTAGTGCGTGCGTGTTTCACGTGAAACACCAAATCCCCTGGACGCCCCCGGGCCGATGATCCAGTCTGGCCCGGTGACACCATCACACCTCACCGACCTGCCGATCCGCCCGCTGACCGTGGACGATCTCACCCGCTGCGCCGACCTCTCCGAGGACCGCGGCTGGCTCCGCGAGGAACACAAGTGGGGCCTACTGCTCACCGCCGGAACCGGATACGGCATCGACGCCCCCGACGGCCGGGGCCTGGCGGCGTCCTGTGTGGTCACCCGGTACGGAGGCTCCCCGGACCGTACGGATCTCGCCGCGATCGGCATGGTGCTGGTCGCCGACCGGTACCAGCGCCGGGGCCTGGGCCGCCGGCTGATGACGTACGTCTGTGACGAGGTCCTCCGGGGCGTCCCGCTCACCCTGCACGCCACCCCGAACGGCCGCCCGCTGTACGAGGAGCTCGGCTTCAAGGCCACCGGCCGCTCCGACATGCTCGTGGGGACCTTCCGGGTCACCGGCACCCCTGGGACGGACAGCACGCCGGGGACGGACGGCACGCCGCGGGTCCGTCCGGCGGTGGCCGGGGACCTCCAGCGGATCCTGCGCCTGGACGCCGAGGTGTTCGGCACCGACCGCACCCACATGATCACCAGGCTGCCCGCCTTCGCCGACCGTCTGCTCATCGCCGAGGACGCCGAGCACTCCCTCGCCGGATACACGGCCGCCTGGCCCAACACGCACACCCATGTCGTGGGGCCGCTGGTCGCCCGGGACACCGCGACCGCGCGGGCCCTGATCACCGCCATCGGCATGAGCACCGACCGGCCGCTGCGCACCGACATCGACGTGCGTCACGAGGAGCTCATCGGCTGGCTCAGGGAACGCGGCCTGGAATCGGTCGCCTTCAACTCCGTCATGACCAGGGACATCCCCCGTCTGCCCGGTGACTGGACCCGCCGCTGGGCTCCACTGACCGTCGCGGCGGGCTGAGCAACGACAGAAGGAACCACCGTGACCGACCCCGTCGAGCTGAGCATCCGGCCCGCCACCGAGGCCGACCTCCCCGCCATCGTCGCCATGCTGGCCGACGACCCCCTCGGCGCCTCCCGCGAGTCCCCCGAGGACCTCACCCCGTACCGAGAGGCCCTCAAGCGGCTCGCCGATGACCCCAACCAGCAACTCGTCGTCGCGGTCCGCGGGAACCGCGTGGTGGGGACGCTGCAGCTGACCCTGGTTCCCGGGCTGTCCCGCAGGGGCGCCACCCGTTCGATCATCGAGGCGGTCCGGATCCACGCCGGCGAACGCGGCAGCGGCCTCGGCAGCCGGCTCATCACCTGGGCGGTCGAGGAGTCCCGCCGGCAGAACTGCCAGTTGGTGCAGCTCACCTCCGACGCCTCCCGGACGGACGCCCACCGCTTCTACGAGCGGCTCGGATTCACCGCCTCGCACATCGGCTTCAAGCTGCAGCTCTGAGCCCGGCGCGCCGGGCCCGGGCCGGGAGCGGCGGTGCCGCCGTACGATCCGGGGATGAGCAGCAGCCGCCGAAGGATCACCACCGCCGAGCGCAGGCACCGGCTCGGTGTCCGCCACCTGCTCGCTCCCTCGGTCCACGGCACCGCCGTGGCCGAGGCAGCGGACGCCGTGGTCGCCCTGCACGCGACGGACGCCGCCACCGTCTACCTCTCCGCCCGGGCCCGGCTGGCCGGAACCGGGGTGGCGGCCATGGAGAAGGACTTCTACGACGAGCACTCCGTGGTGCGGATGCTGAGCATGCGGAACACGCTGTTCGCCGTCTCCGCCGAACTGGCGCCCTGCGTGGCCTCGTCCACCGCGCTCGCCATCGCCGCGAAGGAACGGCGCACCCTGCTCAAACACCTTCAGGAGGACGGCCAGGGGCTCGATGCGGCCTGGCTGGCCGGGGCCGAGGAGTCCACCCTGGCAGCCCTCGACGCCGGGGGCCCGTCCACCGGCTCCCAGCTGTCCGCGGCCGTCCCCGCCCTGAGCCGGAAGATCACCGTCGGCCGGGGATCGAAGTGGGAGACCACCCAGGGCGTGGCCACCCGGGTGATCCGGCTGCTCGCCGCCGACGGCCGGATCCGCCGGGACCGGCCGCGCGGCAGCTGGACCTCCAGCCAGTTCCGCTGGACCCACTGCGCGCCCTGGCCCGAGGTCCCCGAGGACCGGGCCCGGGCCGAACTCGCGCGCCGCTGGCTCCACGCGTACGGGCCGGCCACCGAGGCCGACCTCACGTGGTGGACCGGCTGGACCCTCACCGCGACCCGGAAGGCACTGGCCGCCGTCGGGCCCGAGGAGGTCCTGCTGGACGACGGCGCCACGGCCCTGGTGGCCCCCGGGGACGCCGGGCCCGTCCCGGAGCCGGAGCCCTGGGCGGCCCTGCTGCCCGGGCTGGACCCCAGTGCGATGGGCTGGGCCGACCGCTCCTTCCACCTGGACCCCGCCCACCGGCCGGCCCTCTTCGACCGGGCGGGCAACGTCGGTCCCACCGTGTGGTGGAACGGCAGGATCGTCGGCGGCTGGGCCCAGCGCCCGGGCGGCGAGATCGTGTGGCGGCTCCTCGGGGACGCAGGAGCCGAGGCCGAGAAGGCGGTCGCCGCCGAGGCCGCGCGCCTCGCCGAGTGGATCGGGGAGGCCCGGGTCACCCCGCGCTTCCGCACCCCGCTGGAGCGCGAACTGAGCACCTGAGGCACCCTCCGGGCCGCGATCCGGAAGAACCGGAAGAAAGGGCCTAGCCGATGCCCCGCCAGCCCTGCGGGTCCACTCCGCCGGGCACGGGAGCGTCGGGGTCGTACGGGAGCCGGGTGAACACGAAGGAGCCCAGGTCGAGATGGCTCACCGTGCCGTCCGGCAGGCGCACGGCCCGCAGCGTCTCACCGGCGTAGTAGCCGGCCAGCCCGGTCCAGGTGCCGTCCCCGGCGGGCCGGAAGCGCGCCGCCCGGCCCATCGCGCCCAGCGGGCTCAGCTCCAGCAGCCCGTCGGCCGACAGCCGCAGGGCGAACGGCGAGGTCCCCCAGTACCAGGGCCCCACCACGTCCAGCGCCACCGGATCCGATTCCCGCAGCGGCCTCCACGGCTCGGGGATCCGCGGCTCCGCCTCGGCCACGATCCGCACCAGGTCCACCGCCACCGTGGCCGCCGGCAGGCCCGAGGTGCAGTTGGCGAGCACCACCGCGGCCACGTCGTCCGCCTCGCTGAACCAGAGCCCGGCCACGAACCCCGGCAGGGAGCCGCTGTGCCCGGCCAGCTGCCGTCCGTGCGCCTCCGTCAGCTGGAGGCCCAGCCCGTACCCGGCATCGGCGCCGCCGGGCTCCGGCGGGGAGGCCGCCGTACGCATCTCGCGCACCGACTCCGCACTCAGGACCCGCTCGTCGCCCCGCGCCAGGAACACCGCGAACCGGGCCAGGTCGCGCGTGGTCGACCACAGCTGGCCGGCCGCGGCCATCAGCCCCAGGTCCTCCAGCGGCTCGGGCATCATCACGTCCGCCCACGGGTGCACCGCCCAGCCGCCCGCGTGCGGCGCCACCGGCTGCGCACTCGTCCGGCCCAGGCCCAGGGGATCCAGCACCTCGGCCCGGAGCACCTCCTCCCAGGGCCGCCCGCGGACCGCCTCGACCAGCGAACCCAGCAGCGAGTAACCGGGGTTGGAGTAGTGGAACCGGCGCCCCGGAGCGTGCCGGAACGGCTGCTCGCCCAGCACGTCGGAGAGCTCCGGGCGCAGCGCCGCGGGGCTCCGCTCCCACCACTCGCCGGGAGTCTCGGCCGCCAGGCCGGCCGTATGAGCCAGCAGCTGACCGATGGTCACCTCGCCCGCGCCGGTCCCCGGCAGGTGCTTCTCCAGCGGGTCGCCTAGGTCGAGCAGGCCCTCGTCGCGGAGCCGCATCACCAACACCGCGGTGAACGTCTTGCTGATCGAGCCGATCCGGTACTGCACCGAGCCGTCCGGCCCGTGACCCTCCATCATCGTCCTGGAGCCCTCCCAGACCACGCCCCCGCCCCGCGCTACGGCCGCCACCAGCGAGGGCGACCGTCCTTCGGCCTGGGCCACCGCGATCCGGTGCAGCAGCGAGCGACGGGTGGAAGGCAGCAGGGCGGCATCCGAGGGCATGTCAGTCATGCCCGGGATGCTACGTGTTGGCCATGTCCACGAACCGCGAATAATGGCCCTGGAAGGCCACGGTGATCGTCGCCGTGGGGCCGTTACGGTGCTTCGCCACGATCAGGTCGGCCTCACCGGCGCGCGGGGACTCCTTCTCGTAGGCGTCCTCGCGGTGCAGCAGGATCACCATGTCGGCGTCCTGCTCGATGGATCCGGACTCACGCAGGTCGGAGACCATCGGCTTCTTGTCCGTACGCTGCTCCGGGCCACGGTTCAGCTGGGACAGCGCGATCACCGGGACCTCGAGCTCCTTCGCCAGCAGCTTCAGGTTTCGGGACATGTCCGAGACCTCCTGCTGACGGCTCTCCGGCCGGCGCGCGCCGCCCGACTGCATCAGCTGGAGGTAGTCGATGACGACCAGCTGGAGGTCACTGCGCTGCTTGAGCCGGCGGCACTTGGCGCGGATCTCCATCATCGACAGGTTCGGGGAGTCGTCGATGTAGAGCGGCGCGGCGGAGACGTCGGGCATGCGGCGGGCCAGCCGGGTCCAGTCGTCGTCGGTCATCGTGCCCGAGCGCATGTGGTGCAGCGCCACCCGCGCCTCGGCGGACAGCAGGCGCATCGCGATCTCGTTGCGGCCCATTTCGAGGGAGAAGATCACGCTGGGCAGGTTGTTCTTGATCGAGCACGCCCGGGCGAAGTCCAGGGCGAGGGTGGACTTGCCCATCGCGGGACGGGCCGCGATGACGATCATCTGGCCGGGGTGCAGCCCGTTGGTCAGCGAGTCCAGGTCGGTGAAGCCGGTGGGGACTCCGGACATCTGGCCGCTGCGCGAGCCGATCGCCTCGATCTCGTCGAGCGCGCCCTCCATGATGTCGCCCAGCGGGAGGTAGTCCTCGGAGGTCCGCTGCTCGGTCACCGCGTAGATCTCGGCCTGGGCCTTGTTGACGATCTCGTCGACGTCCCCGTCGGCCGCGTAGCCCATCTGCGTGATCTTCGTGCCGGCGGACACCAGACGGCGCAGCACCGCGCGCTCGTGCACGATCTCCGCGTAGTACTCGGCGTTCGCCGCCGTCGGCACCGACTGCACCAGCGTGTGCAGGTACGAGGCACCGCCGACCTTGCTGATCTCGCCGCGCCGGGTCAGTTCCGCGCCCACCGTGATCGGGTCGGCCGGCTCGCCCTTGGCGTAGAGGTCCAGGATCGCCTGGTAGATCGTCTCGTGCGAGGGGCGGTAGAAGTCGGCGCCCTTGAGGACCTCGACCACGTCGGCGATGGCGTCCTTGGACAGCAGCATGCCGCCGAGCACGGACTGCTCGGCGTCCAGGTCCTGCGGGGGCACCCGCTCGAAGCCGCCCCCGCCGTCCCAGGAGCCGCCCTCACCGCCGCGGTCGTGCTGCTCCTCGCCGCGGCCACGGCCTTCGCCACGGCGCTGGCGGACGGGCAGACGGTCGCCCGGACCACTGTCGGCCCAGGGGTCGTCCATGGGCTCGGGGATACTCACCGGGCCGCCTCCTCCCGTCCGCCACGCGGACCTCGCCATGCCACTCTTTCTTACGACACGGCTCTGACATTTGGGACACCCGGATCGGCTCTCGGCGCGTCGGGCAACGACCAACGGTAGGGCCGCGGACGACGTCAGCCAATCTTGTTATCCACAGGGTGTGTGGATGAGGTGTGGATGACGGGCCCCATCCTGTGGGTAACTCCCTCCGACCTGTGTACGGACCGGGGGACAGCGCTGTGGACAAAATCACCCGACCCACCCCGTTACCCGGCCTGACCTGCGTTTTCTCTATCCACGGCCAGAGCGGCGGAAATTAATTCGCCCCCACCCCAAGATCGCCCGGAACGATCTCCCGAGAAGCCCCCAACAGACTCATCAGTAAGGATCACAGCATGGTTGCGTCCATTACCTGTGGAAGATTAGATTGAGCACATGACACAGGCCACCGCGATACCGAAGGCTGCCCCGGCACCCGACCCGAAACGGCACGACCGCGAGATCCTCGCACTGGCCGTCCCGGCCCTCGGCTCGCTCGTCGCCGAGCCCCTCTTCGTCATGGCCGACAGCGCCATCGTGGGCCACCTCGGCACCCCCCAGCTGGCCGGCCTCGGCATCGCCGCCGCCCTCCTGACCACCGCTGTCAGTGTCTTCGTCTTCCTCGCCTACGCCACCACCGCGGCGGTCTCCCGCCGGGTCGGCGCCGGCGACCTCCGGGCGGCCGTCCGGCAGGGCATGGACGGCATCTGGCTGGCCCTGCTGCTCGGCGCCGGCGTGATCGCCGTACTTCTGCCCACCGCACCCGGACTGGTCGACGCCTTCGGCGCCTCCACCACGGCAGCGCCGTACGCCGTCACCTACCTGCGGGTCTCCGCCCTGGGCATCCCCGCCATGCTGGTGGTCCTCGCGTCCACCGGCGTGCTGCGCGGCCTCCAGGACACCCGCACACCGCTCTACGTCGCCATCGGCGGGTTCGCCGCCAACGGCGTGCTGAACCTGGCCCTGGTCTACGGCGCCGGGCTCGGCATCGCGGGCTCCGCCTGGGGCACCGTCCTCGCCCAGTGGGGCATGGCCGCCGTCTACCTGACCGTGGTGGTCCGGGCCGCCCGCCGCCATGACGCCTCGCTCCGGCCCGACACCAAGGGCATCCGGGCCTGCGCCCGGGCCGGCGCACCCCTGCTGGTGCGCACCCTCTCGCTGCGCGCCGTGCTGATGCTGGCCACCGCTGTCGCGGCCCACCTGGGCGACACCGACATCGCGGCCCACCAGATCCTGCTCTCCCTGTGGAGCCTGCTGGCCTTCGCCCTGGACGCCATCGCCATCGCCGGCCAGTCGATCATCGGCCGCTACCTGGGCGCCGGGGACGCCGAGGGGGCCCGGGCGGTGGCCCGGCGCGCGGTGCAGTGGGGGATCGCCTCAGGCGTGGTGCTCGGCCTGCTGGTGGTCCTCGCCCGGCCGCTTTTCATCCCGCTCTTCACCTCCGACCCGGCCGTGCAGGACGCCCTGCTGCCCGCGCTGCTGGTACTGGCGCTCTCGCAGCCCGTGGCCGGCATCGTCTTCGTCCTGGACGGGGTCCTGATGGGTGCGGGCGACGGACCCTACCTGGCCGGGGCCATGGTGGTGACCCTGGCCGTGTTCGCCCCGGTCGCACTGCTCGTCCCGGTGCTCGGCGGCGGCCTGACCGCACTGTGGTGGGCCATGACCCTGATGATGCTGACCCGGATGGCCACGCTCCAGCTGCGGGCCCGGTCGGGCCGCTGGCTGGTCACCGGCGCCACCCGCTGAGGCCGCGTGATGCACGCCGAGGCCGTGTGTTTCACGTGAAACACGCGCCGGCACGCGGAAGGGCCCGCACCCCGAGGGGTGCGGGCCCTACTGCTGCGGCACTCAGGCGGCAACGACCTCGACCGGGACGCTCGCGGCAACCTCGGCGTGCAGACGCACGGAGACCGTGTACGAACCCAGGGTCTTGATCGGGGACGCCAGCTCGACGCGGCGCTTGTCGACCTTCGGACCACCGGAAGCCTCGATCGCAGCGGCGATGTCGGCCGGGGTCACGGAGCCGAAGAGACGGCCGGCGTCACCCGAGCGGGTGGCCAGACGGACCTTCGTGCCCTCGAGCTTGGCCTTGACCTCGTTGGCCTGCTCGATGGTCGCGATCTCGTGGATCTTGCGGGCGCGGCGGATCTGCGCCACGTCCTTCTCGCCACCCTTGGTCCAGCGGATCGCGAAACCGCGCGGGACCAGGTAGTTGCGAGCGTAGCCGTCCTTGACGTCGACAACGTCGCCGGCGGCGCCGAGGCCGGACACCTCGTGGGTCAGGATGATCTTCATCAGTCGGTCACCCTTTCCTTAGCGCGCGGTGGACGTGTAGGGCAGCAGCGCCATCTCACGGCTGTTCTTCACGGCCGTGGCGACGTCACGCTGGTGCTGCGTGCAGTTGCCGGTGACGCGGCGGGCACGGATCTTGCCGCGGTCGGAAATGAACTTCCGCAGCATGTTCGTGTCCTTGTAGTCCACGTACGCGGTCTTGTCCTTGCAGAACGCGCAGACCTTCTTCTTAGGCTTGCGCACAGGCGGCTTCGCCATGGTGTTTCTCCTGTGTGATCAAGAAGTGTGGGTACGGGCTGCCCTAGAAGGGCGGCTCGTCCGAGTAGCCGCCGCCGGAGCCGCCGGAGTTTCCACCCCAGCCGCCACCGCCGCCACCCTGCTGACCGCCGGCCGGAGCGCTGGAGGCCCAGGGGTCGTCGGAGGGAGCTCCGCCGCCCTGCTGGCCGCCGGAGTTTCCACCCCAGCCGCCACCGCCGCCACCGCCGCCGCCCTGCTGGCCGCCGCCGTAGCCACCCTGGCCACCGCGACCCGAGGTCTTGGTGACCTTGGCCGTGGCGTTGCGCAGGCTGGGGCCGACTTCCTCGACGTCCAGCTCGAAGACCGTGCGCTTGACACCCTCGCGGTCCTCGTACGAGCGCTGGCGGAGCCGGCCCTGCACGACGACGCGCATACCGCGCTGAAGCGACTCGGCGACGTTCTCCGCCGCCTGCCGCCACACCGAGCAGGTCAGGAACAGGCTCTCGCCGTCCTTCCACTCATTGGTCTGGCGGTCGAAGGTGCGGGGAGTGGACGCGACACGGAACTTCGCGACCGCCGCACCCGAGGGGGTGAAGCGCAGCTCGGGGTCGTCGACGAGATTGCCGACGACCGTGATGACGGTCTCGCCTGCCATGGATGAACCTCTCGGCGGGGATTGCTGCTGGCTGCTTGTGCTACTCGAACCCGATTACCTCTGAACCGAAGGGGTTCAGTGGGTCTCGGGACGGAGGACCTTGGTCCGGAGGACCGACTCGTTCAGGTTCATCTGGCGGTCGAGCTCCTTGACGACCGCAGGCTCGGCCTGCAGGTCGATGACCGAGTAGATGCCCTCGGGCTTCTTCTTGATCTCGTAAGCGAGACGACGACGGCCCCAGGTGTCGACCTTCTCCACCTTTCCGTTGCCCTCACGGACGACGGAGAGGAAGTTCTCGATCAGCGGGGAGACAGCGCGCTCCTCGAGATCGGGGTCGAGGATGACCATCACCTCGTAGTGACGCATGTGGAACCCACCTCCTTTGGACTCAGCGGCCACGGTCGTTCCGTGGCAGGAGGGTCGTGATGCGTTGCCGCACGGTGCCAGTCGACGGCAGTCGATGGTCGTCGATGACATTCGATGACATTCGATGCCGGCAGACACCAGTGCAGACCGTACAGAGTACCTGCTCGCGTCCTTCCGGTTGAAATCCGACGGAGGAGGAACACAATCTGTAGGCATCGGGCGTGCTCGGTGCTATGCCCGCTTCAGCCAGGAGGTGCCACCCATGGCACAGGCAACGCAAGGCCAGAAGACCCCCATCTCCCTCCTGTCCACCGACCACAAGTCCCATCCGCTGCAGGACACCCTCCTGGCGGCCACGCTGATCCTGGGCGCCGTGGCGTTCGTCACGGCGTTCTTCCACAACCTGCACCTGCTCACGTCGTGGGCCGGGCTGATCGGGATCCTGACCGGGGCCTACGGACAGTTCATCTCCGAGACGACCCGCGAGCGCTTCGGGATGATCGTCGGGCTGGGTGCCGCGGGCATCGGCTTCTACCTCGGCATGGCGAACGGCGGCCTGTTCGGCGGCCTGCTGGGCTAGCCGGGGCACCTCCGTGACGGGCGCCGCTTGTCCCCCGGATGGGTGGCGCCCTCGTCACAGTAGGCTTCGCGACATACCCAGCGAAGCCGCCGGAGGAGCGCCCCGCATGAGCCTGTCCCTGAGGACCATCACCCGAGAGCAGCATCTGGCCTATCTCCAGAGCCTGCCCTCGGCGAGTCACTGCCAGGTCCCGGCGTGGGCCGACGTGAAGAACGAATGGCGCAACGAGAGCCTGGGCTGGTTCGACAAGTCCGGCGAACTCGTCGGTGTTGCCCTGGTCCTGTACCGCCAGCTGCCCAAGGTGAAGCGATACCTCGCCTACCTGCCGGAGGGCCCGGTCATCAACTGGTACGCCCCGAACCTGGAGGAGTGGCTCCAGCCGATGCTGGCCCACCTCAAGAAGCAGGGCGCGTTCACCGTGAAGATGGGCCCGCCGGTGGTCATCCGCCGCTGGAACGCGGCCGCCATCAAGTCGGGCATCCAGGACCCCGAGGTCAAGCGCCTGCGGGACGTGGAGGCCTCGCACATCGAGCCGCGCGCGTTCGAGGTGTCGGACAAGCTGCGCCGGATGGGCTGGCAGCAGGGCGAGGACGGCGGCGCCGGCTTCGGCGACGTGCAGCCGCGCTACGTCTTCCAGGTGCCGCTGGCGAACCGTTCCCTGGACGACGTCCTCAAGGGCTTCAACCAGCTGTGGCGCCGCAACATCAAGAAGGCCGAGAAGGCCGGCGTCGAGGTGGTCCAGGGCGGTTACGAGGACCTGGAGACCTGGCAGCACCTGTACGAGATCACGGCCGTGCGCGACAAGTTCCGCCCGCGCCCGCTCAGCTACTTCCAGCGCCAGTGGACGGCCCTCAACTCCGAGGACCCCAACCGCATGCGGCTGTACCTCGCCAAGCACGAGGGCGAGGCGCTGGCCGCCGCCACGATGATCACCGTCGGCCAGCACGTCTGGTACTCGTACGGCGCCTCCGCCAACCACAAACGCGAGGTCCGGCCCTCCAACGCCATGCAGTGGCGGATGCTCCGGGACGCCTACGCGCTCGGCGCCGGCGTCTACGACCTGCGCGGCATCAGTGACACCCTGGACGAGAACGACCACCTGTTCGGTCTGATCCAGTTCAAGGTCGGCACCGGCGGTGAGGCCGTCGAGTACGTCGGCGAGTGGGACTTCCCGCTCAACAAGATGCTGCACAAGGCGCTCGACATCTACATGTCGCGCCGCTGAGAGAAGCGACAAGAAGCCGAAGAAAGCCGAGAGAAGGGGTCAGGCGGGCATGGCGCTCACGCTCTACGTCGACACCGCACGCTGGCGTGCGCACCAGAAGCAGGTGTTCGACCAGTTCCCGGGGATCATCCCGGTCTGCAAGGGCAACGGCTACGGCTTCGGCCACGAGCGGCTCGCCGAGGAGGCGATCCGGCTGGGGGCCGACATCCTGGCGGTCGGCACCACGTACGAGGCCGAGAAGATCAAGGACATGTTCAGCGGGGACCTGCTGGTCCTGACCCCGTTCCGGCTGGGTGAGGACCCGGTGCCGCTGCCGGACCGGGTGATCCGCTCGGTGTCCTCGGTGGACGGCCTGCGCGGTCTGCACGGTGCCCGGGTGGTCATCGAGTGCATGAGCTCGATGAAGCGCCACGGGGTGTCCGAGCAGGACCTGGGACTGCTGCCGGCGGCCATAGAGAACGTCCGGCTGGAGGGCTTCGCCCTGCACCTGCCGCTGGACCGGCCCGACGGCTCGGACGCCGTCGAGGAGGTCATCGGCTGGATGGACCGGCTGCGCGCGGCCCGGCTGCCGCTGCACACGATGTTCGTCAGCCATCTGCGGGCCGAGGAGCTGGCACGGCTCCAGCAGCAGTTCCCGCAGACCCGCTTCCGGGCCCGCATCGGCACCCGGCTGTGGCTGGGCGACCACGAGGCCACCCAGTACAAGGGCACCATCCTGGACGTGACCCGGGTGGCCAAGGGCGACCGGTTCGGCTACCGGCAGCAGAAGACCGCCTCGGACGGCTGGCTGGTGGTGGTCGCGGGCGGAACCTCGCACGGTGTGGGTCTGGAGGCCCCGAAGGCGATGCACGGGGTGATGCCGCGGGCCAAGGGCGTGGCCCGGGCCGGCCTCGCCACGGTCAACCGGAACCTTTCTCCGTTCGTGTGGGCGGGCAAGCAGCGCTGGTTCGCGGAGCCCCCGCACATGCAGGTGTCCATCCTGTTCGTTCCCTCGGACGCGACGGAACCCCAGGTGGGCGACGAGCTCGTCGCACACCTGCGGCACACGACCACGCAGTTCGACCGCTCCGTCGACCGCTAGGAGCGGTTCAGGGGCGGACGCCCCACTCGACCCGCTGTCCTTCCGAGGCTTCCGAGGGCGCCGCTTCCCGCGGCGCCCTCGCGGCGTCTCCGAGGACGAACACGTCCTCGGCACCGTCCAGCACCCCGCCCGAGGGGTCGTCCGAGCCGTCCCGGCGCACCGGGTCCCGCTCGGGCCGCAGGACGTCGCGCACGACGACCGCGCACAGGTAGAGGGTGCAGAGCAGGTGGGCGGCGATCGCCAGCTGGTAGCCCTCCACGGGCAGGCCCTGGTGCTTGTCCCCGCTGGTGGTGTAGGCGAGGTACATCCAGATCCCGAGGAAGTAGACGACCTCGCCGGCCTGCCAGATCAGGAAGTCCCGCCAGCGCGGCCGGGCGAGTGCGGCGAGCGGGATCAGCCACAGCACGTACTGCGGCGAGTAGACCTTGTTGGTCAGGATGAAGACGGCGACCACCAGGAAGGCGAGCTGGGCGAACCGGGGCCGCCGGGGGGCGGTCAGGGCGAGCAGCCCGATGCCCGCGCAGAGCAGCAGGTTCAGCACGGTGGCGTAGGTGTTGGCGCCCTCCAGGGGGTTCCCGGAGCGCTGGGAGATCAGCAGCCAGACCGAGCCGAAGTCGATGGGACGTTCCTGGCTGAAGGTGTAGAACTTCGTCCAGCCCTCCCAGGCCCCGATCATCACGGGCAGGTTGACCAGCAGCCAGGAGCCCGCGGCGCCCAGGACGGCGGTCGCGAAGGCCCGCCACTTCCCGGCGCGCCAGCACAGCACGAACAGCGGGCCGAGCAGCAGGACGGGGTAGAGCTTGGCGGCGGTGGCCAGGCCGATGAGGATGCCGAAGGCGAGGGCCCGGCCGCGGGACCACATGAGCATCGCGGCCGCGGTCAGGGCGATGGCCAGCAGGTCCCAGTTGATGGTCGCGGTGAGCGCGAAGGCCGGTGCCAGGGCGAACAGCAGGGCGTCCCACGGGCGTCGGCGGTGGGTGCGGGCGACGCAGACGGCGATGACGGCGGCGCAGGCCATCAGCATGCCGGCGTTGACCATCCAGTAGATCTGCTCGCGGTGCTGCATGGAGCCGCCGCCCGGGGTCAGCCAGGAGGCGACCTCCATGAAGAGGCCGGTGAGGACCGGGTACTCCAGGTACTCCATGTCGCCGGACAGCCGGTCGAAGTACGGGGTGAGGTTGTCGGCGAAGCCGCGTACGACGAACAGGTGCGGGATGTCGGAGTAGCAGGCGTGGGTGTACTGGGAGCTGGCGCCCTTGAACCAGGCCCAGTTGTAGCAGGGCGCCTTCTGCACCATGCCCAGGGCGAACATGCCGAGGGCGACGAGGACCACGACCCGTACCGGGGTGAGCCAGTGGCCTCCCCGCAGGGCGTGGCGGCCGAGCGGGCCGCCGATGAGCTCGCTGCCTGCGGCGGCCAGCTCGTCCTCCCGCGTGGGCGGTACGGGGTGGTCCTCGTGCACCTTGGTCATGCGTTCATCCTGCCGTACGGGGCTCAGCCGCCGGTGCCGCCGTCAGTGGTGCCCCAGATGGTGCTCCCGGTGGTGGTGCCCCCGTCGCTCCGGCCCGGCCTCTTGGTGGTGAAGGTGGGGCTCGGGTCGCCGGTGGGACCGCCGTCCGTGCCTCCGTCGGTCATCCCGCCGGTGTCGGTGCCGGTGGTGGTGCCGCCGTCGGGGTTGGTGCAGCTCCACTGCCACGGCTTGCAGGTCTGCTTGCCTCCCCTGGACGGGGTGGGCTTGGACGGGCTGGGGCTGGGCTCGGGCTCCTCCGACGCCGAGGGCGACGGGGTGATGCTCGGCGAAGGCGTCGGCGTGGGGGCGCCGGCGGAGTCGGCGGTCACGCCGACGTCCTCGGCCTCCGGGAAGTCCTTCACCGGTTTGCCCTTGAGGGCGGCGATCATGTACTCGGTCCAGATCTCGGCCGGGATGTCACCACCGTGGATGGAGGGGATACCGCCGACGTTCTTCATCGACTCGAGCTTCTTCTCCTTGGCGTTGGGGTCGCTCCGGAAGAGCGTCACGGCCGTGGAGAGCTCCGGGGTGTAGCCGACGAACCAGGCCGACTTGTTCTCGTCGGTGGTACCGGTCTTGCCGGCGGCCGGCCGCTTGAGCTTCTTGACCTTGGTGCCGGTGCCGTTCTGGACGACGTTCTCCAGCACCTTGGTGATGTTGTCGGCGATGTCGTTGTCCATCGCGCGCTGCGGCTTGGGGGGCTCGAAGCCGTCGAGCTCCACGCCGTCCTGCTCCACCCTGGTCACCGAGAACGGCTCACGGTGGGTGCCGGAGGCAGCGAAGGTCGCGTAGGAGTCGGCCATCCGGATCGCGCTGGGGGTGGAGGTGCCGAGCGCGAAGGAGGCGTCGTTGTTCGGGTTCATCGACTCACGGAGGATGCCGGTGGACTCGGCCATCTTGCGCACCTTCTCGTGGCCGACGTCGAAGACGAGCTGGGCGAACGGCACGTTGATGGACTTCTCCATCGACTCGTTGAGCGTGACGTAGCCGTAGGGGGTGGTGCTCTCGTTCTTCTGCCGGAAGGGCCGGCCCTTGCTGTCCCGCAGCGGCTTGCCCTCCCGGTTGTTGATCACCGTGAGGTCGTTGGCCTGGTACTTGCTGTCGGCCGAGATGCCCTCGCCGTCGGAGTTCTGGGTGCCGTATTCCATGGCCGCCGCCAGCACGTAGGGCTTCCAGGTCGAGCCCACCGGGACGCCGGTGGTGTTGGCGTTGTTGTTGAAGTACTTCTGGTCCCAGCCCGGGCCGCCGTACAGGGCGACCAGGGCGCCGGTCTTCACGTCCACGGAGGCCGCGCCGAACTGGACGTTCGTGTCGTACTGGGGGCGCTTGACCGGATCCAGGAAGTCCTTGCGGGTGTCGTCCACGGCCTTGGCCAGGGCATCGACCCGGGGCTTCTCGAAGGTGGTGTAGATCTTGTAGCCGCCGCGGGCCATCTGCTCCGCGGTGAGGCCCTTGGTCTTCATCACGTACTGCTTGGCCGTCTCGACCAGGTAGCCGGTCTGGCCGGCGAGGGAACGGGCCTGCGCGGGGTCGGCGAGCTTGGGGAAGCCCGCCGCCTTGGCCTGGTCGCGCTCCTGGGGGGTCATCCGGCCCACCTCGACCTCGCGGTCGAGAACCCAGGCCCAGCGCTTAACGGCGCGGTCGGTGTTCAGCTCGGGGGTGGCCTGGCTGCCGATGCCGCCGTCAGGGTTGTAGAGGTTGGGGCCCTTGAGGACCTGCGCCAGGAAGGCGCCCTCGGACGGCGTGAGCTTGTCGCAGTCCTTGCCGAAGTACGCGCGGGAGGCGGCCTGGATGCCGTACGCGCCGCGGCCGTAGTAGGCGGTGTTCAGGTAACCGGCGAGGACCTCGTCCTTCTCCACGCTGAACCCCACCTTGACCGAGATGAAGAGCTCGCTGACCTTGCGCTTCAGGGTCTGCTCGGAGGTGAGGAAGCTGTTCTTGACGTACTGCTGGGTGATCGTCGAGCCGCCCTGGGTCTCTCCGCCGGTCGCCATGTTGAACACGGCACGTGCCACGCCCATGGGGTCGACGCCCTTGTCGGTCTCGAAGGACGCGTTCTCGGCGGAGATCACCGCGTTGCGCATCGACAGCGGGATCCGCTCGATCGGGACGATCTGCCGGTTGAACTCGCCGCCGGTGGCCGCCATCTGGGACTCGTCGGCCCAGTAGTACACGTTGTTCTGGGCCTGGGCCGCCAAGTGAGGGTTGGGCTCGCCGACCATCGCGATGCCGATGCCGGCACCGGCCGTCACGATCGCGAAGAATCCCAGAGCGGTACCGCTGACCAGCTTCCACGAGGGCATGAAGCGCTGCCAGCCGTCCCGGTCGGACCGCGGGTAGTTGATCAGCCGCTTGTCAGGTAGGCCGGCTCCCTTGCCCCCGCCGCGGCCGCGGCCGGAGACTCGCTGCGCGGCCCGGCGGGCCTCGGCTCTGCTGCCGTGGCCCTGCTGACCGCCGTACGGGCTGCCGTACGGCTCGCTGTGCGATGTGGTGGGGACGTCGCGTCCGGGCACGGAACCTCGGCCGGGGCGCTGCTGCGCGGCCCGGCGGGACGCTGCGCGGCCGCCGCCCTGGGGCTGCGGCGGTTTGCGGCGGTGCTCGCTCATGGCGGACAGACTACGCACGCGCAAAACCCACCCAGTGCACAGGTTCACTCTTAAACCAGGCAACCCGCCTGTTGTGAATTGAGTGCGATTTTCGTGATGTGACGCCGGTCACAGGGCGTCCACTTGTCGCCGGGCCCGGGCCGTTCTATCGTGCGGATGTATCGAGTCGATACATCAGCTCGGCATAAAGAGTTGCGAACTCAGGGGTGAGGGAGGAAGTGGGCGGATGAGCAGACGCTCCGGCATCCTCGAGTTCGCCGTGCTCGGCCTGCTCCGCGAGTCCCCCATGCACGGGTACGAGCTGCGGAAGCGGCTCAACACCTCGCTGGGGGTGTTCCGGGCGTTCAGCTATGGCACGCTCTACCCCTGCCTCAAGACGCTGGTCGCCAACGGCTGGTTGATCGAGGAACCCGGCAATGCTCCGGAGGACGCCCTCGCCGCTTCACTCGCAGGGCGGCGGGCCAAGATCGTCTACCGGTTGACGCCTGCGGGGAAGCAGCATTTCGAGGAGCTCCTCGCGCACACCGGGCCGGAGGCCTGGGAGGACGAGTCCTTCGCCGCCCGCTTCGCCTTCTTCGGCCAGACCGAACGCGAGGTGCGGATGCGGGTCCTGGAGGGCCGCCGCAGCCGGCTGGAGGAGCGTCTGGAGAAGATGCGCGCCTCCCTCGCCCGCGGGCGCGAACGCCTCGACGACTACACGCTCGAGCTGCAGCGTCACGGTATGGAGTCCGTTGAGCGCGAAGTGCGCTGGCTGAACGAGCTCATCGAGAGTGAGCGGGCGGGACGGGACCAGAGACGTCCCGGACCGTCCGACGAAACCACACACTGAGGCCCTGCGTCCCCGCAGGTCCTCGTCCGAGAACGAACAGGGAGCAACCGGAATGGGTTCGGTTCGCGTAGCCATCGTCGGCGTGGGCAACTGCGCCGCCTCGCTGGTGCAGGGCGTCGAGTACTACAAGGACGCCGACCCGGCGTCGAAGGTCCCCGGCCTGATGCACGTGCAGTTCGGCGACTACCACGTGAGCGACGTCGAGTTCGTCGCCGCCTTCGACGTGGACGCGAAGAAGGTCGGCCTCGACCTCTCGGACGCCATCGGCGCCAGCGAGAACAACACCATCAAGATCTGCGACGTCCCGCAGTCCGGCGTGACCGTGCAGCGCGGCCACACCCTCGACGGCCTCGGCAAGTACTACCGGGCCACCATCGAGGAGTCCGCCGAGGCCCCGGTCGACGTGGTCCAGGTCCTCAAGGACAAGCAGGTCGACGTCCTCGTCTGCTACCTCCCGGTCGGTTCCGAGGACGCTGCGAAGTTCTACGCGCAGTGCGCCATCGACGCCAAGGTCGGCTTCGTCAACGCCCTCCCGGTCTTCATCGCCGGCACCAAGGAGTGGGCGGACAAGTTCACCGAGGCCGGTGTCCCGATCGTCGGCGACGACATCAAGTCGCAGGTCGGCGCCACCATCACGCACCGTGTGATGGCGAAGCTCTTCGAGGACCGCGGTGTCGTCCTCGAGCGCACCATGCAGCTGAACGTCGGCGGCAACATGGACTTCAAGAACATGCTCGAGCGCGAGCGCCTGGAGTCCAAGAAGATCTCCAAGACCCAGGCCGTCACCTCGCAGATCCGTGACCGCGAGCTGGGCGAGAAGAACGTCCACATCGGCCCGTCCGACTACGTCGCGTGGCTCGACGACCGCAAGTGGGCGTACGTCCGCCTCGAGGGCCGCGCCTTCGGTGACGTTCCGCTGAACCTCGAGTACAAGCTCGAGGTGTGGGACTCCCCGAACTCCGCGGGTGTCATCATCGACGCCCTGCGCGCCGCGAAGATCGCCAAGGACCGCGGCATCGGTGGCCCGATCCTCTCGGCTTCCTCGTACTTCATGAAGTCCCCGCCGGTCCAGTACTTCGACGACGAGGCCCGCGAGAACGTCGAGAAGTTCATCAAGGGCGAGGTCGAGCGCTAAGACGCGTCGCCGAAACGCGCCGAGACGCAAGTCTTCGCTTTCTCTTCCGCGGAGGGTCCCCGGACAATGTGTCCGGGGACCCTCCGCGTGTGTGACCCTTCCCTCATGCCTGTCGTACGGGATCTGCGCGTACTGCTGCGCCTGAGGGACTTCCGGAGCCTGCTCGCCGTACGACTCCTCTCCCAGGCGGCGGACGGCGTCTACCAGGTGGCCCTCGCCACCTATGTGGTCTTCTCCCCGGAGAAGCAGACCTCACCGGCGGCCATCGCCTCCGCCATGGCGGTCCTGCTGCTGCCCTACTCCGTGATCGGCCCGTTCGCCGGTGTGCTGCTCGACCGCTGGCGCCGCCGGCAGGTCTTCCTCTTCGGGAACCTGCTCCGCGCCTTCCTGGCCTGCGTCACCGGCATCCTGATCGTGGCGCAGGTCCCCGACTGGCTCTTCTACGCCTCCGCGCTGTCGGTCACCGCCGTGAACCGCTTCGTGCTGGCCGGGCTGTCCGCGTCGCTTCCCCGTGTGGTCGGCCCCGGGCAGCTGGTCACCGCGAACGCGCTGTCCCCCACCGCCGGCACCCTGGCCGCCACGGCGGGCGGAGGGCTCGCCTTCCTGGTGCGTGTGCTCGCCCCCGACGCCGATGCCGTGGTGGTGCTGCTCGGGGCCGCCCTGTACCTGGCCGCGGCACTGGCCTCGCTGCGGCTGGCCGTCGGGCTGCTCGGCCCCGACCACGATCCCGAGCACCGCTACCCCTCGGTCCCCGAAGGCGTCGCCCTGACCGTACGGGGCATGGCGGAGGGGCTCCGGCACCTGGCCGGGCGCCGGGAGGCCGCCCAGGCGCTGGCCGCGATGACCCTGATGCGCTTCTGCTACGGGGCGCTCTTCGTGATGCTGCTGATGCTGTGCCGGTACGCCTGGTCGGACCGGGAGGCCGACGGCCTGGCCCTGCTGGGGCTGGCGGTCGGCGTCTCCGGCGCGGGCTTCTTCGCCGCCGCGGTGGTGACCCCGCCGATGGCGGCCCGGCTCGGGACCAGGGGCTGGATCACGGCCTGCGCCGCGGGTGCCGCGGTCCTGGTGCCCGCGCTGGGACTGTTCTTCACCCCCGGGCCGCTGCTCGCGGCCGCGTTCATCCTGGGCCTGGCCACCCAGGGGGCCAAGATCGCCACCGACACCGAGGTCCAGTCCCGGGTGGACGACGACTTCCGCGGCCGGGTCTTCTCCGTCTACGACGTGCTCTTCAACGTCGCCTTCGTCGGGGCGGCGGCGGTGTCCGCACTGGTACTGCCCCCCGACGGGAAGTCGGCGGTGCTGATCGTGGCGGTGTCCCTGCTGTACGCCGCGATCGCGACGGCGCTGGCCCGGGGCGGGGGGCGTTTCGCCGGGGGCGCCTCCGCGCCGTAGCCGGAGAAGGAGACGGGGCGATGTTTCACGTGAAACATCGCCCCGTGAAACACCGCCCTGCAAACGCCGCTCCGCGGAACGCCGCCCGCGCACGCGGCCGCGGGCCTCAGCCCTGTGCGGCCCACCACTCCTTGAGGGCCGTCACAGCCGCGTCCCGCTCCATCGGGCCGTGCTCCAGCCGGAGCTCCAGCAGGTGGGCGTACGCCTTGCCGATCACGGGGCCGGGACCGATGCCGAGGATCTCCATGATCTGGTTGCCGTCCAGGTCGGGCCGGATCGAGTCCAGCTCCTCCTGCTGCTGCAGCTGGGCGATCCGCTCCTCCAGGCCGTCGTAGGCCCGGGAGAGGGCATTGGCCTTCCGCTTGTTCCGCGTGGTGCAGTCGGAGCGGGTCAGCTTGTGCAGCCGGTCCAGCAGCGGGCCCGCGTCGCGCACGTAACGGCGCACCGCGGAGTCGGTCCACTCGCCGTCGCCGTAGCCGTGGAACCGCAGGTGCAGCTCCACCAGCCGCGAGACGTCCCGGACCATGTCGTTGGAGTACTTCAGCGCCGTCATGCGCTTCTTGGTCATCTTCGCGCCCACCACCTCGTGGTGGTGGAAGGAGACCCGGCCGTCGGTCTCGAAGCGCCGGGTGCGGGGCTTGCCGATGTCGTGCAGCAGCGCGGCCAGCCGCAGCACCAGGTCCGGACCGTCGTGCTCCAGGTCGATCGCCTGCTCCAGCACGATCAGCGTGTGGTGGTAGACGTCCTTGTGCCGGTGGTGCTCGTCCCGCTCCAGCCGGAGGGCCGGCAGCTCGGGCAGCACCCGGTCGGCCAGCCCGCTGTCCACCAGCAGACCGAGGCCCTTCCGCGGGTGCGCGGCGAGCAGCAGCTTGTTCAGCTCCGCCTGGACCCGCTCGGCGGACACGATGCCGATCCGGTCCGACATCGCCTCCATGGCGGCGACGACCTCGTCGGCCACCTCGAAGTCCAGCTGGGCGGCGAACCGGGCGGCCCGCAGCATGCGCAGCGGGTCGTCGGAGAAGGACTCCTGCGGGGTCCCCGGGGTGCGCAGCACGCGCGCCGCCAAGTCCTCCAGGCCGCCGTGCGGGTCGATGAACCGCTGCTCGGGCAGGGCGAGGGCCATGGCGTTGACCGTGAAGTCACGCCGGACCAGATCCTCCTCGATGGAGTCGCCGTAGGACACCTCGGGCTTGCGCGAGGTCCGGTCGTACGCCTCCGACCGGTAGGTGGTGACCTCGATCTGGAAGCTCCGGACGGCGTCGCCGACGCGGGCGCTCTTCTGGCAGCCGATGGTGCCGAAGGCGATGCCGACGTCCCAGACGGTGTCCGCCCAGGGCTTGACGATCTTCAGGACGTCTTCGGGGCGGGCGTCGGTGGTGAAGTCGAGGTCGTTGCCGAGGCGCCCGAGCAGCGCGTCGCGGACGGAACCGCCGACCAGGGCGAGGTGGAATCCCGCCTCCTGGAAACGGCGGCCGAGCTCGTCGGCGACAGGGGCGACCCGCAGCAATTCGTTCACCGCGTGGTGCTGCACCTGACTCAGGGTGCTGGGGGAGTCTTCATTGGCGTTCGGCACAACAGAAAAGGGTACGTGCCCCGCCCGGCGGCGGCTTCCGTTTAAAGCCGACCCCGGGGCCGCACCGGTGCCGGGTGGGCCCGATCATGTGGAGCAGTGCGCGGCACTCGGGCCCGGCGGGTCTCGTTACCATGCCTGGACGCACAACCGACGACCAGACACTTCGAGGAACGGGCGAGCGCGTGGCCGAAGCGGCAGACACGGGAGACTTCAACGGGCCGGTCTCCGCTCCTGCCCGGCGCCGCTGGCTGCGGCGCGCGATGGTCGTGCTCGCCGGGACCCCGGTGCTGGCCGCCCTGGTCTACGTTCCGGCGCCGGAGGCACGGGCCGCCGACAACGGCTCGGTCGACGTCCAGCTGGACTCGCTGGCTCCCAGCGCCCCGGTGAAGGGCGACACCCTCACGATCAGCGGCCGGGTGACCAACACCGGCAGCGAGACGATCAGGGACGCGCACGTGGGCCTGCGCGTGGGCTCCGCCCTGACCAGCCGGGACGCCATCGACGACGTCAACGAGCGGACCCGCTTCCGGTCGGGCCTCGACCCCGCCGAGATCGACCAGGCGTACTCCGTGAAGATCGCCTCGCTGCCCGCGAAGGCCGGCCAGGAGTTCACCCTCCGGGTTCCCGTGAACAAGCTCGACCTGGATGCGGACGGCGTCTACCCGCTGGCCGTGTCCCTGTCGGGGGAGACCGGGGCCCGCTCCTACGAGCAGGTCCTGGGCATCGAGCGGACCTTCCTGCCGTGGCAGCCCGAGGCCGCCGCCAAGCGGTCCCAGCTGACCTTCGTCTGGCCGCTGATCTCCACCACCCACCTGACCGCGGAGACCCTCCCCGACGAGACCCAGACCCCGGTGTTCGTCGACAACGACCTGGCCGAGGAGCTGGACTCCGACGGCCGGCTGGGACAGATGGTCGCCCTCGGCAAGGAGCTCCCGGTCACCTGGGTCATCGACCCCGACCTGCTGTACACGGTCGACGCGATGACCAAGGGCTACCGGGTGCGCACTCCCGACGGGAAGACCGTCCCGGGCAAGAGCCGGGCGGTCGCCGAGCAGTGGCTGAACTCCCTGGAGCAGGCGGTCCAGGGCAAGAAGGTGGTCGCGCTGCCCTTCGCCGACCCCGACCTCGCCTCGCTCGCGCACCGCGGCAAGGACGTGTCCGGCAGCCTCGGCCAGCTGCGTCCGGCCACCGACAAGGCCGCCCAGGCCGTCGAGACGGTGCTGCACATCACCCCGTCCACCGACTTCTCCTGGCCCGCCGACGGCGCCATCGACCCGTCGATCGTGAACGTGGCCACCTCGGCCGGCGCACACAACGTGCTGACCCGCAGCGACAGCCTCCGGGAGACCGGAAACCTCGGCTACACGCCCACGGCGGCCCGCCCGATCGGCGCCGGGGCCACCGCGGTCGTCGCCGACGCCCGGCTGTCCACCGCCTTCCAGGGCGACATGCTGACGTCCCGGAACGCCGTCCTCGCGACCCAGGAGTTCCTGGCCCAGAGCCTCGCCCTGAACCTGCAGCGCACCGACGCCCAGCGCAGCTTCGTCGTCGCCCCGCAGCGGATGCCCACCGCCAGCCAGGCCCAGACCATGGCGGGCGCCCTGCAGGTGCTGCAGGCCGGACGCTGGACCCAGCCCCTGGACCTGGAGTCCGCGGCCAAGGCCAAGCCCGACCCGGGGGCCACCACCCAGGTGCCCGGCGCCGGCCAGTACCCGGACGCGCTGCGCAAGACCGAGCTCCCGCAGGTGGCGTTCGAGAAGATCCGCACCACGCAGAACACGCTCGACAACTTCAAGGTGATCCTCAGCGCACCCGACCGCGTCACCATCCCGTTCGGGAACACCACGAACCGGGAGATGTCCACGTCGTGGCGGGGCCGCCCCCAGGAGGCCCGGCTGTACCGCGACGCGGTCCAGCAGTACCTGATCAGCCTCACCGAGAAGGTCCGCCTGGTCCGCAAGTCCGACGCCACCCTGTCCGGGCACAGCGCGACCATCCCGGTCACCGTGTCCAACGGGCTGGTCCAGGACGTGCAGGGGCTGGTCCTGCGGCTGAAGTCGGCCAACCCCACCCGCCTCATGTTCGAAGGGGAGGGCGGCGTGGCCAGCGACGAGGTCACCGTCCAGGGCGGACACAGCCAGTCGGTGAAGTTCACGGCCAACGCCACCGCGAGCGGTCCGGTCGAGGTCACGGCCCAGCTGTTCACCAAGGACGGCGTCCCGTACGGCAAGGAACGCAAGTTCACCGTCGAGGCCACGGAGATCACCTCCACCGTGATGCTCGTGATCGCAGGCGGTGTGCTCCTCCTCGTCCTGGCGGGCATCAAGATGTACGCCGCCCGCAAGCGCGTGGCGGCCCGTGCCGCCGCGGGTGAGAGCACGCAGCCGAGTGACGAGAGCGCGGACACCGGACCGCAAAGCAACAGCGGCTCCGGCCCGGGTGAGAAGGTGGACCGTTGAGCGATGCCGTGGCCGGTCGGCCTGGGGACGATGAGGTGGGGTTCATGAACGCGCCGTACGAGGGTGACCGCGCGCAGGGTGCAGGCGGGCCCGCACCCGCCCAGGGCACTGCCCCGGGCACCCCGCCGGGTCAGGTGCCGCCGCCTGCCCCCTCACCGGACCGCGACCCGTACGTCACGGACGCGTACGCCTACGACCCGTACCGGGCGCAGGACCTGTCCGCGCAGGACCCGGTCACCGAGGCCCTCTACGACCGGGCCTCGCACCCACCGCCACCACCGGGCACCTACCAGGAGGCCGGCCCGCTGTACGCCGCTCCGGCGGCGCCCCCGTACTCCCCCGACCCGCGGGTGTGGGCCCAGACCCCGCCGCCCGAGCCGGACGGCCCCTCCCGGCACCTGCCGTACGGGGACCAGGCCGCCACCACCGAGTTCGTCGGGGTTGACTCGCTGGTCACCGGCGCCACCGTGGACGAGCAGCGGGAGCCCGACGCCTTCGCGCACCTGTACCGGGACCAGCAGGCGGCACCCCGGCCGCCGGCCGTGGAAGCCCCGGTGGCCCCGGTGGCCGCGCCCGCCCCGGCCAAGCCGGCGGGCAAGGCCGCGAGCCTGCTGAAGTCGAGCGCCCTGATGGCCGCCGGGACGATCGTGTCCCGCATCACCGGCTTCCTGCGCACCCTGGTGATCGCCGCCGCGATCGGCGTGGGCACCTTCAACGACACCTACCAGGTCGCCAACACCCTGCCGACGATGATCTACGTGCTGGTCGGCGGCGGCGCCCTCAACGCGGTCTTCATCCCGCAGCTGGTGCGGGCCATGAAGAACGACGAGGACGGCGGAGAGGCGTACGCCAACCGGCTGCTGACCCTCGTGGTGGTGCTGCTCGCCGGCGTGACCACGGTCTGTGTGCTGGCGGCGCCGCTGTTCATCACCATGATGTCCCCGAAGATCGCCTCCGACCCGAAGCAGATGGAGGTGGCGGTCGCCTTCGCCCGGTACTGCCTGCCGACCATGTTCTTCATGGGCGTGCACGTGGTCCTCGGTCAGATCCTCAACGCCCGCGGCCGGTTCGGCGCGATGATGTGGACCCCCGTCCTCAACAACATCGTGGTCATCGCCACCTTCGGCGCGTTCATCTGGGCCTTCGGCGGGTTCACCAGCTCGGGCGTCACCGCCGGCACGGTCACCGCCGACGGGGTCCGCCTGCTGGGCCTGGGCACGCTGCTGGGCCTCACCGTCCAGGCGCTCGCGATGCTCCCCTACCTGCGGGACGCCGGGTTCACCCCGAAGCTGCGGTTCGACTGGCGGGGCCACGGCCTCGGCAAGGCCGCCCGCCTGGCCAAGTGGACCTTCTTCTTCGTCCTCGCCAACCAGGTCGGCCTGGTCGTCGTCACCCAGCTCGCCACCTGGGCGGGTTCCGTGGCCGAGAAGCAGGGCCACTCGGGCACCGGTATCACCGCGTACAACTACGCGCTGCTGCTGTGGCAGATGCCGCAGGCCATCATCACCGTCTCGGTGATGACCGCCGTCCTCCCCCGGATCTCCCGCTCCGCGCACGACGGCGACGCCGCCGCGGTCCGCGACGACATCTCCTACGGCCTGCGCACCTCGGCCGTGGCGATCGTCCCCTGCGCCTTCGCCTTCCTCGCGCTCGGCGTGCCGATGGCCACCCTGCTGTACGCCGGGTCCGGCGCCGGCGCCCAGAACATCGGTTACGTCCTGATGGCCTTCGGCCTCGGCCTGATCCCGTACTCCATCCAGTACGTCGTGCTCCGCGGCTTCTACGCCTACGAGGACACCCGGACGCCCTTCTACAACACGGTGATCGTCGCCGGCGTCAACGCCGCCGTGTCCACCGCCGCCTTCTTCGTACTGCCCGCCCGGTGGGCCGTCGTCGGCATGGCGGCCGCCTACGGCCTGGGCTACACCGTCGGCGTGGGCGTCGCCTGGCGCCGCCTCAAGAACCGGCTGGGCGGCGACCTCGACGGCGCCCAGGTCATCCGCACCTACACCCGCCTCGCGGGCGCCTGCGTTCCGGCCGCGCTGGTGGCCGGTGCCGCGGCCTGGGGCGTCACCTACTTCCTGGGCAGCGGAGTGCTCGGTTCCCTCACCGCGCTGGCCGTCGGCGGAATCCTCCTTGCGGCGGTATTCCTCACCGCCGCCAAGCGCATGCGGATCCAGGAGCTGAACGCCATGGTCGGGATGGTGCGCGGACGACTGGGTCGCTGATGGGCGCAACCATCGGCGCCCATCGCGTGTCGTGCATAGCGGCGGACTGTGGGCACAATTGGCATGGCTTCGCAGACTGGCCGACAGCGTGCAACGGATGGGGAGGCAGGAACGACGGTGGCGGAACGTAGCACGGCTGCCGTCGACGTGGCCGACAACGGCGGCGACGAACCGCCGGCCGCTCAGGCGGCCAAGGCCACGGCCGACGGGGCGGAAACCCAGGACGCCCGATTCGTCGCGGACGAGCCCGCTTCCGGTTCGGACGCGTCGCCCAGGCAGGGCAAGACCACGGCGGCAACTCCCGCGCCGGAACTCCACAGCGGCCACAAGCTGGCCAGGCGGTACCGGCTCGAGGAGTGCGTCACCCGTCTGGACGGATTCAGCAGCTGGCGCGCGATGGACGAGAAGCTGCGCCGCGCCGTGGGCGTCCACCTGCTGCCCGCGGACCACCCGCGGGCGCGGTCGGTCCTGGCCGCAGCCCGGTCGTCGGCCCTGCTCGGGGACCCCCGGTTCGTCCAGGTCCTCGACGCCGTCGAGGAGAACGACCTCGTCTACGTGGTCCACGAGTGGCTGCCGGACGCCACCGAGCTGACCGCCCTGCTCGCCGTCGCCCCGCTGGAGCCCCATGACGCCTACCAGCTGGTCAGCCAGGTCTCCCAGGCCATGGCCGCCGCGCACCGCGAGGGCCTGTCCCACCTGCGCCTGACCCCCGGGGCGATACTGCGCACCTCCACCGGGCAGTACCGGATCCGCGGGCTCGCCGTGAACGCCGCCCTGCGCGGCATCACCAGCGACACTCCGCAGCGCACCGACACCGAGGCCATCGGCGCGCTGCTGTACGCCGCCCTGACCCAGCGCTGGCCGTACGAGACCGACGCGTACGGCCTCTCCGGTCTGCCCAAGGACGTCGGCCTGATCCCGCCGGACCAGGTCCGCGCCGGTGTCCACCGCGGTCTCGGCGAGCTCGCCATGCGCGCCCTCGCCAACGACGGCGCCACCGCCTCCCGGCAGGAGCCCGCCTGCACCACCCCGGAGGAGCTGGCCAGGGCGGTCGCCGCGATGCCCCGCATCCGGCCCCCGGAGCCGGCGTTCACCGCTCCGCCCGAATACCAGCACACCACCTACCAGCAGGGCAGCTACGGCGCGCCCCGGCCCGGCGCGCCCACCACCGCGATGCCGCGGGTCCCTCCTCCGCCGCCGCCGCTGCAGAGCCGCACCGGCCGGGTCCTGAAGTGGGGCGTCGCGGCACTGCTCATCGCCGCGCTCGGCCTGGGCAGCTGGCAGCTCGCGGACACCCTGCTGGACCGCAGGGACCAGAGCACCGACACCAGCCAGAACCAGCCTCCCGCGAACAACGGCAACGAGGCCCCGGAGAAGATCGAGTCGAAGCCGCTGGCCATCAGCGGCACCGCGGTGTTCGGCAGGGAGCAGATCAAGGCGGCCAGCGCCGACAAGGCCACCGACGGCGATCCCTCCTCCGCGTGGATCACCAACTTCTTCAAGGGCCACGCGAACTTCGGGAACCTCGGCGACTACGACGACGGCAGTGGCATCGTGGTCGACCTCGGCAGCGTCAAGAACGTGACCGGCCTCGAAGTGGACTTCCACGGCTCCGGCCACAAGGTCGAGCTCCTGGCCGCGGGCGCGGACACCTCTTCACGGCCCACGACGGTCTCCGGGTTCCCGCAGCAGATCAGCAAGCTCGCCACCACCCAGGACACGCTCCGCGCCACCCTCGACACCCCGGTGAAGACCCGGTACGTCCTGGTCCACATCACCGCGCTGCCCCCGTCGGAAGGCGGCTACCGGGGCGGCATCAGCAACATCAAGGTCCTCGGCGCCGACCTCTGACGCCTCCCCCGGACTCCGTCCGGGGGGACCCCCGGCAGGGATGTTCCGGGTCCGCCGCGCCACCGGCACGGCGGACCCTCGTCTTTGCCCCGCCCGCCCCGTACGCTCCCTCCGGGAGGGGAGGTGTGATGTCCGACGCGAATCCCGGCGAGCCCGGCCGGGCCGACGACCGCGAGCTGCTCGCCCGCCACGTGGCCGGCGATGCCGACGCCTTCGGTGAGCTCGTACGCCGCCACCGTGACCGGCTGTGGGCCGTCGCGCTGCGCACCCTCGGCGACCGCGAGGAGGCCGCCGACGCCGTGCAGGACGCCCTGGTCTCCGCCTACCGGGCCGCCCACACCTTCCGCGGGGACTCCGCCGTCACCACCTGGCTGCACCGGATCACCGTGAACGCCTGCCTCGACCGGGCCCGCAAGGCAGCCACCCGGCGGACCGCGCCGCTGGACGACACCGAGCGGCTGGAACGGCTGCTGGAGCCCCACGAGTCCGCCGAGGCCCCCGCGGAGCGGCAGGACCTGCACCGGCAGCTGCTGGCCGCTCTGGCCACCCTGCCCGCCGAACAGCGGGCCGCCCTGGTCCTCGTCGACATGCAGGGCTACTCAGTGGCCGAGGTGTCCCGGATCCTCGACGTGCCCACCGGGACCGTCAAGAGCCGCTGCGCCCGTGGCCGGGCGAAACTCGTCCCGATGCTCACTCATCTGCGCACCGATCCCGTGGATAACACCACCTCCGGGCGGGGAAGGAACCGGTCGCAGGGGACTCCCGTCCCACCGGCAGCAGAATCCAGGGACCCGAATGCTGTGAAGGGCGGAGGTGGACGAACGTGAGCCCCGCAACGGACGCGCCCGGCACGATCCGGCACCCTGACGTCTCGGAGATCTCCGACCTCACCGAAGGTCTGCTTTCTCCCTCCCGCAGTGCGGAGGTCCGGCGTCATCTGACCGACTGCCCGCTGTGCGAGGACGTCCGCGCCTCCCTGGAGGAGATCCGCGGCCTGCTCGGCACCCTGCCGGGGCCCGCCCGCATGCCCGCCGACATCGCCGGGCGCATCGACGCCGCGCTCGCCGCGGAGGCCCTCCTCGACCGCACCGCGCCCGAGGCCCCGGAGCCGCGGACCGGCACGGGTACGGCGGAGACCAGCCCGACCGCGAAGGCCGCGGGCACGGCCTCCACACCCGATGTTTCACGTGAAACATCGCCCGCCACCACGGGAGCACGCACACCGCGCACCGCCCCCGCCGGGCACGCCGGTGGCAGCACCGGACCCGGACGGGGCCGGGCCCGGGCCCGCCGCCGGATGGCCGCACTCGGGGCGCTGGCCGCCGCGGCAGCCTGCGTCCTCGGCATCTACCTGTCCGGCGGCTTCCCCTCGCCCACCGGCGGCCATGACGCCGCCACCAAGGAGACCGCGCGCTCCGCGAGCTCCGACCGGGCCGCGGCTCCCGTCAGCGCCTTCACCGAGGAAGGCTTGCCGACGAACGTGCGGCAGCTCCTGGGCGGTGCGGCACCGCAGGCCGATCCGGGGGAGACGACCACCTTCGGCCTGGAGGGCACCACGCCGGGCCTGACCGCTCCGGAGGACCGCTCGGCGACGGGCCGGGCGCCCGGGGTGCCGCAGTGCGTCCAGGCGGGCACCGGCCGCGCCGAGCCGCCGCTGGCGGCCGAACGGGGGACCTTCAAGGGGTCCGAGGTGTACCTGGTGGTCCTCCCGCACCCCGGCGATCCCGCCCGGGTCGATGCCTATCTCGTAGAGTCCACCTGCGAGAACACCCCTGGTGCGGCCGCGGGGGCACCGCTGCTGAAGGCCACCTACCCGCGCCCTTGAAGCACGCGTTCCGGTCACGGGGACAACTCGGGAATGCACGCGCCGTAGGATCCGTTGGGTGGGGTGAGAGTCCGCACCGGCCCCCGGTAGGCATCAGAGAAGTCCGCAGAGACGAGGAAAGAACCCGTGAGCGACGTCCGTAACGTGATCATCATCGGCTCCGGGCCGGCCGGCTACACGGCTGCCCTGTACACCGCACGCGCTTCGCTCAAGCCCCTGGTCTTCGAAGGTGCCGTCACCGCGGGTGGCGCGCTGATGAACACCACCGAGGTGGAGAACTTCCCCGGCTTCCGCGACGGCATCATGGGTCCGGACCTCATGGACAACATGCGCGCGCAGGCCGAGCGTTTCGGTGCCGAGCTGGTCCCCGACGACATCGTGACCGTCGACCTCACGGGCGAGATCAAGACCGTCACCGACACCGCCGGCACGGTGCACCGCGCCAAGGCCGTCATCGTGACCACCGGCTCGCAGCACCGCAAGCTCGGCCTGCCGCGTGAGGACGCCCTCTCCGGCCGCGGTGTCTCCTGGTGCGCCACCTGCGACGGGTTCTTCTTCAAGGACCAGGACATCGCCGTGGTCGGCGGCGGCGACACCGCGATGGAGGAGGCCACCTTCCTCTCGCGCTTCGCCAAGTCCGTGACCATCGTGCACCGCCGTGACAGCCTGCGCGCCTCCAAGGCGATGCAGGACCGGGCCTTCGCCGACCCGAAGATCAAGTTCGCCTGGGACAGCGAGGTCGCCGAGATCCACGGCGAGTCCAAGCTCTCCGGTCTGACCCTGCGCAACACCAAGACCGGCGAGACCTCCGAGCTGGCCGTCACCGGCCTGTTCATCGCCGTCGGCCACGACCCGCGCACCGAGCTCTTCAAGGGCCAGCTGGAGCTCGACGAGGACGGCTACCTGAAGGTCGACGCCCCCTCCACCCGCACCAACCTCACCGGTGTCTTCGGCGCCGGCGACGTGGTGGACCACACCTACCGCCAGGCCATCACCGCCGCCGGTACCGGCTGCTCCGCCGCTCTCGACGCCGAGCGCTTCCTCGCCGCCCTCACGGACGCCGAGAAGTCCGCGGCCGCCGTCTGATCCTGAACCACCTCACCCCACACCCCGCAGTAAGAAGAAGGAGGCCGCTGTGGCCGGCACCCTGAAGAACGTGACCGACGCAGACTTCGCCGAGGTCGTGCTGAAGAGCAACAAGCCGGTCCTGGTGGACTTCTGGGCGGCCTGGTGCGGCCCCTGCCGCCAGATCGCCCCGTCGCTGGAGGCCATTGCCGCCGAGCACGGTGACAAGATCGAGATCGTCAAGCTCAACATCGACGAGAACCCGGAAACGGCCGCCAAGTACGGCGTCATGTCGATCCCGACGCTGAACGTCTACCAGGGCGGCGAGGTCGCCAAGACCATCGTCGGCGCCAAGCCCAAGGCCGCCATCCTGCGCGACCTGGACGACTTCATCCAGGGCTAGTCGGCAGGGGGCTGACGCCCCCGCGCAGAGGACGGGGCCGCACCGGCGAGGTGCGGCCCCGTCCCGCGTTTCCGGCCCGTCCACCAGAAGGGCCCGACCGCGGGAACGCCCTCACAGCGGGCGCAGCACCGGTTCCTTTCGGGCGGCGCCCAGCAGCCGGTCCAGCGCCAGCTCCACGTCTTCCTTCCAGGACAGCGTGGAACGCAGCTCCAGCCGCAGCCGCGGATGCGCGGGGTGCGGCCGCACCGTCTTGAAGCCCACCGCCAGCAGATGGTCGGCCGGCAGCAGACACCCCGGCCCCTCCCAGCGCGCGTCCCCGAAGGCCTCGATGGCCCGGAAGCCCCGGCGCAGCAGGTCCTTGGCCACCGTCTGGACCATCACCCGCCCCAGACCCTGCCCCTGGTACTCCGGGATGATCGCGCCCGTGATCAGCTGCACCGCGTCGGGGGACACCGGACTGGTGGGGAAGGCCGTGGACCTCGGCACGTAGGCGGGCGGCGCGTAGAGCACGAACCCGACCGGGACCTCGTCCACGTAGACCACACGGCCACAGGATCCCCACTCCAGGAGCACCGCGGAGATCCAGGCCTCCTTCTCCAGGTGCGGAGTGCCCGCCTTGACCGCGGCCTCACCGCTGACGGGATCCAGCTCCCAGAACACACAGGACCGGCAACCCCTGGGCAGGTCCTGAAGGTTGTCCAGCGTGAGCGGTACCAGCCGACGACCCATGGACGCATCGTATAAGGGCGAAGGGCGGGCCGCACCGGTCCACGACCGGCACGGCCCGCCCTTCCGCACTTCCGTGGGGGCGGCCCGGAGAACTACTCCCCCGTCTGCCCCTGCCCCTGCTCCAGCACCCGGCCCTCGCCCGGCGCCAGCGTGCCCAGGATCCGCTCCAGATCCTCCATCGACGCGAACTCGACGGTGATCTTGCCCTTCTTCTGGCCCAGGTCCACCTTCACCCGGGTCTCGAAGCGGTCCGAGAGCCGGGAGGCCAGCTCGTTCAGCGCCGGGGACACCCGGGCACCGGCCCGCGGCCCCTTCGGCTTCGGCTTGGTCGCCGTCTCCGGAGTCATCAGGGAGACGATCTCCTCGACCGACCGGACCGACAGGCCCTCGGCCACGATCCGCCTGGCCAGCTGTTCCTGCTCCTCCGGGTCCTTGACGGGCAGCAGCGCCCGCGCGTGCCCGGCCAGGAGCACGCCCGCCGCGACGCGGTTCTGCACCGTGGGCGCCAGGTTCAGGAGCCGCAGGGTGTTCGTCACCTGCGGGCGGGAACGCCCGATGCGGTCCGCCAGCTGGTCGTGGGTGCAGCCGAAGTCGCGGAGCAGCTGGTCGTAGGCCGCCGCCTCTTCCAGCGGGTTCAGCTGGGCCCGGTGGAGGTTCTCGAGCAGCGCGTCCAGCAGCAGCTTCTCGTCCTCGGTCGCCCGGATGATCGCCGGGATCCGCTCCAGGCCCGCCTCCCGGCAGGCCCGCCAGCGGCGCTCACCCATGATGAGCTCGTAGCGGTCCGGACCGGCCTGGCGCACCACCACGGGCTGCAGCAGACCGACCTCCTGGATCGAGGTCACCAGCTCGGCCAGCGCGTCCTCGTCGAACACGTCACGCGGCTGGCGGGGGTTCGGTGTGATGGAGTCCAGCGGGAGCTCCGCGAAGGACGCCCCGGCCACCGTGTTCACCGGCTCCGCTTCCCCCGGGACGACCCCATCGGCAGCCGGGAGAGGAACCTCGGCCTGCGCGAGAGAAGCCAGCTTCGCCGCCGCCACACCGCGCTCGGCCGGCAGCACCGGCACCGCGCTCGGGGAGACGGAGCCCGCCCCCACCACCGGCCCGTCCTGCTCCGGCGAAGCCGCGGGGATCAGTGCGGCGAGTCCCCGCCCCAGACCTCTACGTCGATCGCTCACTGGATCCCCTCCGCCGCGTTGTGCATGTGATTCGTGCCCCGGTACGCGATCTCCCGCGCCGCCTCCAGATAGGAGAGGGAACCACTGGACCCCGGATCGTACGTCAAAACCGTCTGCCCGTAACTCGGCGCCTCCGAGATGCGCACCGAGCGCGGGATGCTCGTGCGCAGCACCTCCTTGCCGAAGTGGCTGCGCACCTCCTCGGCGACCTGGGAGGCCAGCCGGGTCCGGCCGTCGTACATCGTCAGCAGGATCGTCGAGACGTGCAGGGCCGGGTTCAGGTGCGACCGCACCAGGTCGACGTTCCGCAGCAGCTGGCCCAGGCCCTCCAGCGCGTAGTACTCGCACTGGATCGGGATCAGCACCTCGGCCCCCGCCACCAGGGCGTTGACCGTGAGGAGGCCCAGCGAGGGCGGGCAGTCGATGAGGATGTAGTCGAGCGGCTGCTCGTAGGCCTGGATGGCCCGCTGCAGCCGGCTCTCCCGCGCCACCAGCGACACCAGCTCGATCTCCGCACCGGCCAGGTCGATCGTGGCGGGCGCGCAGAACAGCCCCTCCACGTCCGGCACCGGCTGGACGACCTCCAGCAGCGGCCGGCTCTCCACCAGCACCTCGTAGATGGACGGCACCTCGGCGTGGTGGTCGATGCCCAGCGCGGTGGACGCGTTGCCCTGGGGGTCGAGGTCGATGACCAGGACACGGGCGCCGTGCAGGGCCAGCGAGGCCGCCAGGTTCACGGTCGTGGTGGTCTTCCCCACGCCGCCCTTCTGGTTGGCGACCACGATGACCCGGGTCCGCTCCGGTCGGGGAAGCCCCGCACCGGCCCGTCCCAGTGCCTCCACCGCCAGCTGGGCGGCCCGCCCGATCGGGGTGTCGTTGTCCACCGGGGGCGGTGTGATCTCTCCGCCCGGCTGCGCCGGGGGGAGCCCCAGGGAAACATCGCCCGCCGACTCGGTGCGGGGGCCGGGGACCGGTTCGGCCATCGGCCCCGCAAGGTTGGCGTCTGACCGCACGGATTCACTCTCCTCGACATCAGCATCAGGCTCGCGCTGAACAGAGCCTGCCATGCCATCGGGGTCGCGAACCAGCGGGGCCGGTACTCCTGTGGATGAATCCACCGTTGTGGACATCCGGCTGAAGATCCCGTGCAACAGCGAGCGACGTTTCACGTGAAACACGATGCACGGGCAGGGTCCCCTGCCGGCCACGACACTCCGAAAGCCAGACCAACAGGGACCAGCCGGGCATTCAGCGCCGGCGTCGGGCCCGTCCCGTCCGCGCCGCCTTGGCCCGCTTCGCCGCGAACCGGACACCGCCGGGGCTCTCGCCGACCTCCACCCGGACCAGTGTGGAGAGCGGATCGACCACGCCCTCGCCGACGTGGAGCACCGAGGTCTTCACCACACCGAGCTTGGTCAGCGCCGCCTTGGCCGCCACCAGTTCCTCCTCCGCGGTGTCGCCCTTCAGCGCCAGCATCTCCCCGTACGGGCGGAGCAGCGGCACGCCCCAGGTCGCGAGCCGGTCCAGCGGAGCCACCGCCCGCGCGGTGACCACGTGCACCGGCTGCAGCTTGCCCAGCATCTCCTCGGCGCGACCGCGCACCACCGTCACATGGTCCAGCCCCAGCAGCTCGACCACTTCCTGGAGGAAGGTGGTCCGCCGCAGCAGCGGTTCCAGCAGCGTGATCTTCAGGTCGGGGCGGACCAGGGCCAGCGGGATACCCGGCAGGCCGGCTCCCGAGCCCACGTCACAGACGGTCACTCCCTGGGGGACCGCCTCGGCCAGCACCGCGCAGTTCAGCAGGTGCCGCTCCCACAGACGGGGCACCTCACGGGGCCCGATCAGGCCCCGCTTCACGCCCGCGTCCGCCAACAGCTCCGCGTACCGGACAGCCTCCGGGAAACGCTCACCGAACACCGCGCGCGCCTGTTCGGGCGCCGGGGGAAGCTCCGATGCTGCTTCCGTCACGAGAACCGTCCTTCCGTACCGCATTCTGAGTTATCAGGCTGACAAACTTCGGCCCCGTCTGCGACACAGACGGGGCCGAGGAACAATATGCAATCGATCAGGCGGGGAGCACGACGACGTAGCGCTGCGGCTCCTCGCCCTCGGACTCACTGCGCAGACCCGCGGCCGCCACGGCGTCGTGGACGACCTTCCGCTCGAACGGCGTCATCGGCGCGAGCTTGGCCGGCTCACCGGAGGCCTTGACCTCGGCGGCCGTCTTCGCACCGAGCGCCGCGAGCTGCTCGCGCTTCTTCGCCCGGAACCCGGCGATGTCCAGCATCAGGCGGCTGCGGTCCCCGGTCTCCCGGTGCACGGCGAGCCGGGTCAGCTCCTGGAGGGCCTCCAGGACCTCACCGTCACGGCCGACGAGCTTCTGCAGGTCCCGGCTGGACGAGTCGCTGACGATCGACACCGAGGCGCGATCGGCCTCGACGTCCATGTCGATGTCGCCATCCAGGTCGGCGATGTCCAGCAGACCCTCGAGGTAGTCGGCCGCGATCTCGCCCTCCTGCTCGAGGCGGGTGAGGGTGTCGCCGGCCTCGGCAGCGGCGGAGGTGGTGCCTTCCGTCACGGGGTGACTCCTTCTTACTTCTTGGACGAGGGCTTGCCGGGCGTCTGGCGCTGGGACTTCGACTGGCGCTTGGGCTGCTGCCGCTTGGCCGCACCACCGCTCGCCGCGTCCGCGTCCACCGTCGCCTCGACGCTCTTGATCACGGAGCCGTCCGCCTGCGCGGCCAGACCCTGCTTGGTGAGCGCCGCGATGAACTTGCGCTCGTTGTCGTTGCGGTCCGGGCCCTTGGCCACGATCGCGGCGACGATCTTCTTCTTGCCCCGGCTCTTGACCTCACCGTGCGAGATGACGTTCTTCAGCAGTCGCGTCAGGTACTGGTCCTGGGCCTTGCTGCCCGGCGTCGGGTTCTGGTTGATCACGTACATCTGCTGACCCATGGTCCAGACGTTGGTGGTCAGCCAGTAGACGAGGACGCCGACGGGGAAGTTGATGCCCATGACCGCGAAGATCACCGGGAAGATGTACATCAGCATCTTCTGCTGCTGCATGAACGGCGTCTTGACCGTGAGGTCGACGTTCTTCTGCATCAGCTGACGCTGGGTGTAGAACTGCGACAGCGACATCAGGATGATCATGACCGCGGTCACGATCCGGACATCCGTCAGCGAGGCACCCAGCGCGGCGACCTTCTCCGAGCTGTCCGTGAACTTGGCCGCGATCGGCGCGCCGAAGATCTGTGCCGAGCGGGCGCTGTCGACCAGCTGCTGGTCGAGGACGCCGATTTCCTTGCCGTTGGCGATGTTCGCCAGCACGTGGTAGAGGGCGAAGAAGAACGGCGACTGCGCCAGGATGGGGAGGCACGAGGAGAGCGGGTTGGTACCCGTCTCCTTGTACAGCTTCATCATCTCTTCGGACTGGCGCTGCTTGTCGTTCTTGTAGCGCTCCTGGATCGCCTTCATCTTCGGCTGGAGCGCCTGCATGCCGCGCGTCGCCTTGATCTGCTTCACGAACAGCGGGATCAGGCAGATACGGATGAGGATCACCAGGGACACGATGGACAGGCCCCAGGCCCACCCACTGTCCGCCCCGAAGAGCGCACCGTACAGCTTGTGGAACTGGACGATGATCCATGAGACGGGTGTGGTGATGAAACTGAACAGACCGGCGATCGTGTCCACTAATCAGGCTCCTTGAGCATTGCGAGGTCGACGCAACGCACTGCGCAGCTGCTCGTGCCAACGCGGGCGTTTACGAGGTGGGACATGGTCCACACCGCCGGGGGACCACGGATTGCACCGCAGGATCCGCCAGGCGGTCAGGGCCGTTCCCTTCACCGCACCATGCCGGTCGATGGCCGTGTACCCGTAGTGCGAACACGAGGGGTAGTAGCGGCACACCGGCCCGAGCAGCGGACTGATCGTCCACTGGTACAGCTTGATCAATGCGAGCAGCGGGTACTTCATCGAGCCACGCCTCCCAGCAGCCGCGCCACGGCGGCATCCAGGTCCCGGGCCAGTTCCTCGGCACCGGCGTCACCCGATCCGGGCAGCGCCCGTACCACCACCAGGCTACCGGCGGGCAGCGCGGACAGCCGATCGCGCATCAGGTGGCGCAGTCTGCGCTTGACCTTGTTGCGCACCACGGCACCGCCCACGGCCTTGCTGACGACGAAACCCGCACGCGTCGGGGAAGCATTCTCCCCCGGCTCGTGCGGGTCCGTTGCACCGCTGGTACGTAGGTGAACGACGAGGAGCGGGCGCCCTGCCCGGCGGCCTCGGCGTACCGCGTTCGCGAAGTCCTCGCGCCGCCTCAGCCGATGATCGGGAGACAGCACGACGTCATGACCTGTGTGATCAGGCGGACAGGGTGGCGCGGCCCTTGCCACGGCGGGCGGCGAGGATCGCGCGGCCGGCGCGGGTCCGCATCCGCAGGCGGAAACCGTGGGTCTTGGCGCGACGACGGTTGTTCGGCTGGAAGGTGCGCTTGCTCACTCGAGGGCTCCAGAGAATGAATCGGGCTGGCGGTACACCGCCTGGCTGTCACCGTTGGCTGTCACCGTGCGCCCACGAGGAACTTCGCGTGATCGCCCGAGTGGACACCGCTGAACGATCACACGGAGTGATCTGCGCCCATCGGTAGGCAGGCGGCAGCAGCCATCGACAACTCGACCTCGTTACGGTACGCGGGGCTACGCCATCCGGTCAAACCGAGCCGATGACGGCCATCCACGGGGCTCAGCTGTGCACAGCCTGTGGACAACGACTTGAACCCTACCCGTCACGCTGACTACCGTTGCCTGATCCCGGATTTTTTTGTCCCGACCGTCCCGAAGAACCACACATTCGTGGGACCTGTGAGAGAGCGTGCTCTGTGGCTGACGTACCTGCCGATCTTGCCGCAGTGTGGCCACGAGTGCTGGAGACGCTCCTCGGGGAAGGTCAGAGCGGCATCGAGCCCAAGGACAAGCAGTGGATCGAGCGCTGCCAGCCACTCGCGCTGGTCGCCGACACCGCTCTCCTCGCCGTGCCCAACGAATGGGGCAAGCGCGTCCTGGAGGGCCGCCTGGCCCCGCTCATCAGTGACACCCTGAGCCGGGAGTGCGGCCGCCCGATCCGGATCGCGATCACCGTCGACGACTCCGCCGGCGACTCCGCGCCGCCGGCCCCGCCGGTGAACCAGCAGCGCGAGCCGTACGGCGACCAGCGCGAGTCCTACGGCGACCAGCATCCCACCGCCCGGCCCGCCTACCCGGACTACCAGCAGCCGCGCCCCGAGCCCGGCGCCTGGCCCGGCTGGCAGCAGCCCCGCCTCGGCGGCTACCCCGAGCGCGACCCGTACGCCTCCCCGCAGCCCGGCTACCTCCAGCAGCCGGACAACGGGTACGAGCCGCCCTCCTACGAGCCCTCCCCGTACGAGCCGCCCCCGTACGACCAGGGCGGCTACGACCAGCAGCCACAGCTGCCGGCACCCGGCCGGACCGGCCCCGCGGCGCCCCCGGCCCCGTCCGGCGGGTCCTCGTCCGGACCGCTGGAGCCGACCGCCCGGCTGAACCCCAAGTACCTGTTCGACACCTTCGTCATCGGTGCCTCGAACCGCTTCGCGCACGCGGCCGCGGTCGCCGTCGCCGAGGCGCCGGCCAAGGCGTACAACCCGCTGTTCATCTACGGCGAGTCCGGCCTCGGCAAGACCCACCTGCTGCACGCCATCGGGCACTACGCGCGGAGCCTCTACCCCGGCACCCGGGTGCGCTACGTGAGCTCCGAGGAGTTCACCAACGAGTTCATCAACTCCATCCGCGACGGCAAGGGCGACGCGTTCCGCAAGCGCTACCGCGAGATGGACATCCTGCTGGTCGACGACATCCAGTTCCTGGCGAGCAAGGAGTCGACGCAGGAGGAGTTCTTCCACACCTTCAACACGCTCCACAACGCCAACAAGCAGATCGTGCTGTCCTCCGACCGGCCGCCCAAGCAGCTGGTGACCCTGGAGGACCGGCTGCGGAACCGCTTCGAGTGGGGCCTGATCACCGACGTCCAGCCGCCCGAGCTGGAGACCCGCATCGCGATCCTCCGCAAGAAGGCCGTCCAGGAGCAGCTCAACGCCCCGCCGGAGGTACTGGAGTTCATCGCCTCCCGGATCTCGCGGAACATCCGCGAGCTGGAGGGCGCGCTGATCCGGGTCACCGCCTTCGCGAGCCTGAACCGGCAGCCCGTGGACGTGGGGCTGACCGAGGACGTGCTGAAGAACCTGATCCCCGGCGGCGGCGAGGACACGGCGCCGGAGATCACCGCCACCGACATCATGGCGGCCACCGCCGACTACTTCGGCCTCAACGTGGAGGACCTGTGCGGTTCCTCGCGCAGCCGGGTGCTGGTGACGGCCCGGCAGATCGCCATGTACCTGTGCCGTGAGCTGACCGACCTGTCGCTGCCGAAGATCGGTGCCCAGTTCGGCGGCCGTGACCACACCACGGTCATGCACGCCGACCGCAAGATCCGCGCCCTGATGGCCGAGCGCCGGTCCATCTACAACCAGGTCACCGAGCTCACCAACCGCATCAAGAACGGCTGACGCGCAGGCTCTTCCACAGGGCTGTGCATCCGTCCCCAGGGGCGCCTCCGGATCCGTCCGGAGGCGCCCTTTCGGCGTATGCCGGACGGCTGTGGGCCATCCGCAGGGGCGTGAACGGTCCAAACAGGGGGCGCACTTACTCGACCGCGCGCCTCTCACCTGTTCGAATACGCCCCCTTGAAGCCAACTTATCCACAGATTCGGCGACTTTGTGCCGTCCACAGACTGGGGACTCCTGTGGTTGCCCACATCCTGTCCACAGGGGACCCTGCTGAAAGACCATCAGGCGAGGTCAGCGCCCTGTGGAATTGTGAACTTCCGTGATCCACAGGCTGTGGACGAACTCGTTGTCCACAGGACTGTCCCCGGGACTGTCCCCAGGCAATCCACAGCTTCGGGAGCTCTGTGCACAGGATCGCCCCTGCCGTCCACATCCTTGTCCACTGTTCGGCAACGGGAGCCCCCCTGTCACCGGGTCGAGTGAAAGGCGTCACACCGATGAGGACGTTTGGGCTGTGGAGTACTCGGGGAAAACTGGGGACACAGCTGTGGACCAGTGGGCCTCCTCTGTGGACGGCCTGTGCAGAACTTTCTGTTCTCCACAGATACCCCCGGTTGTCCACCGGCTCCACCCACAGGCCCGGTGGATAAAAAACAGTTGCTGACCTGCGAAAATCGAGTTATCCACCGTATCCACAGGCCCTACTACTACTCCCATAGACAGTTAGGCCGGATTCGGTTTTCAAGCAGGTCCTGTGCACAACTCGGTGATCGGCTCTCCCGACACCGCGCTCCCGATTTGACGGGCGGCAGCACCGACTGTCGGCGCCGTACGTCAGACTGGTCTCCGGCATCGAGCCGACGACGAAGGCCAGCAACAGCAGGAGGCGGTTTCCGGTGAAGATCCGGGTGGAGCGCGATGTACTCGCGGAGGCGGTGGCGTGGGCGGCCCGTAGCCTCCCGGCCCGGCCGCCGGTGCCCGTTCTCGCGGGCCTTCTGCTGAAGGCGGAGGACGGCACGCTCAGCCTCTCCGGGTTCGACTACGAGGTCTCGGCGCGCGTCTCCATCGAGGCGGACGTGGAGGAGGACGGCACGGTCCTGGTCTCCGGCCGGCTCCTCGCCGACATCTGCCGCGCCCTCCCCAACCGGCCGGTGGAGATTTCCACAGACGGTGTACGGGTGACCGTGGTCTGCGGCTCCTCCCGTTTCACCCTCCACACCCTGCCTGTGGAGGAGTACCCGGCGCTGCCGCAGATGCCCACCGCCACCGGCACCGTCCCGGGCGAGGTCTTCGCCGCCGCGGCCAAGCAGGTGGTCACCGCCGCCGGCCGTGACGACACCCTGCCCGTGCTCACCGGTGTGCGGATCGAGATCGAGGGCGACCGCGTCACCCTGGCCTCCACCGACCGCTACCGCTTCGCCGTCCGCGAGTTCCTGTGGAAGCCGGAGAACCCGGACGCCTCCGCCGTGGCCCTGGTGCCCGCCAAGACCCTGGCCGAGATCGCCAACTCGCTGGGCAGCGGTGACTCGGTCACCCTGGCGCTGTCCGGCTCCGGCGCGGGCGAGGGCCTGATCGGCTTCGAGGGCGCCGGCCGCCGCACCACCACCCGCCTGCTGGAGGGCGACCTCCCCAAGTACCGGACGCTCTTCCCGACCGAGTTCAACTCGGTCGCGGTGATCGAGACCGCCCCGTTCATCGAGGCCGTCAAGCGCGTCGCCCTGGTGGCCGAGCGGAACACGCCGGTCCGGCTGAGCTTCGAGCAGGGTGTACTGATCCTCGAGGCCGGTTCGTCCGACGATGCACAGGCTGTGGAAAGGGTCGACGCCCAGCTGGAGGGCGACGACATCTCGATCGCCTTCAACCCGACCTTCCTGCTGGAGGGCCTGAACGCGATCGGCTCCCCCGCAGCCCAGCTGTCCTTCACGACCTCGACCAAGCCGGCCCTGCTCAGCGGCCGCCCGGCGGTGGACGCCGAGGCGGACGAGTCGTACAAGTACCTGATCATGCCGGTGCGGCTGTCCGGCTGACCCCTGGGGATACCCCGGGCCCCCGGGCGGAGCCCGGGGGAAGGTGTGCGTCCGCGTCCGGGCGTAGGCTCGGACGCGGGTACGGATCCGCACACACTTAAGGAATCAACCTGATGGAGCTCGGTCTCGTCGGTCTCGGCAAGATGGGCGGCAACATGCGCGAGCGCATCCGCCGCGCAGGCCACACCGTCATCGGATACGACCGCAACCCGGACCTCGCCGATGTCCACAGCCTGGAAGAGCTTGTGGGCAAGCTGAAGGGTCCGCGGGTGGTCTGGGTGATGGTCCCCGCCGGAGCGGCCACCCAGTCCACCATCGACGAGCTGGCCGAGCTGCTGTCGCCCGGTGACATCGTGGTCGACGGCGGCAACTCCCGCTGGACCGACGACGAGAAGCACGCCGCCGAGCTGGCGGCCAAGGGCATCGGCTTCGTCGACTGCGGCGTCTCCGGCGGTGTCTGGGGCCTGGAGAACGGCTACGCCCTGATGTACGGCGGTGCCGAGGAGCACGTCGCCCGGGTGCAGCCGGTCTTCGACGCCCTCAAGCCCGAAGGCGACTTCGGCTCGGTGCACGCCGGCAAGGTCGGCGCCGGCCACTTCGCGAAGATGGTCCACAACGGCATCGAGTACGCCATGATGCAGGCCTACGCCGAGGGCTGGGAGCTGCTCGAGAAGGTGGACTCGGTCACCGACGTCCGCGAGGTGTTCCGCTCCTGGCAGCAGGGCACGGTGATCCGCTCCTGGCTGCTGGACCTGGCGGTCAACGCGCTGGACGAGGACGAGCACCTCGACGGGCTCAAGGGCTTCGCACAGGACTCCGGCGAGGGCCGCTGGACGGTGGAGGCCGCGATCGACAACGCGGTCCCGCTGCCCGCGATCACCGCCTCCCTCTTCGCACGGTTCGCCTCCCGTCAGGAGGACTCCCCGCAGATGAAGATGATCGCGGCGCTGCGCAACCAGTTCGGCGGCCACGCGGTCGAGAAGAAGTAACGACTCAGCAGTACCCGCAACACCAGCAACATCTGCACCGCCTGCAGTACCAGAGGTAGCCGGGGGAGGTCGGCGTCGCCATGCATGTCTCGCACCTGTCGCTGGCCGACTTCCGCTCGTACGCCCGGGCCGAGGTCCCCCTCGACCCGGGCGTCACCGCTTTCGTGGGCCCCAACGGCCAGGGCAAGACGAACCTGGTCGAGGCGATCGGCTATCTGGCGACCCTCGGCAGCCACCGGGTCGCCTCGGACGCCCCGCTGGTCCGGATGGGCGCCGACCGGGCCGTGATCCGGGCCGCCGTGCGCCAGGGCGACCGGCAGCAGCTGGTCGAGCTGGAGCTCAACCCCGGCCGCGCGAACCGGGCCCGCATCAACCGGTCCTCGCAGGTCAGGCCCCGGGACGTGCTGGGGATCGTACGGACGGTGCTGTTCGCCCCCGAGGACCTGGCGCTGGTGAAGGGCGACCCGGGGGAGCGGCGGCGGTTCCTGGACGAGCTGATCACCGCCCGGTCGCCCCGGATGGCCGGGGTCCGGTCCGACTACGAGCGGGTGCTCAAGCAGCGGAACACCCTGCTGAAGTCCGCGGCGATGGCGCGCCGGCACGGCGGCCGGTCCATGGACCTGTCCACCCTCGACGTGTGGGACCAGCACCTGGCGCGGGCCGGGGCGGAGCTGCTCGCCCAGCGGATGGACCTGATCGGCATCCTGCGCCCGCTCGCGGACAAGGCGTACGAGCAGCTGGCGCCCGGCGGCGGCCCGCTGGGCCTGGCCTACCGGAGCTCGGCGGGCGAGGACCTGGACCTCGCTGTCCACAGCACCCGTGAGCAGCTGTGCACGGTGCTGCTGGAGGCGCTCGGCTCGGCCCGGAAGCAGGAGATCGAGCGGGGCGTCACCCTGGTCGGCCCGCACCGCGACGAGCTGGTGCTCAAGCTGGGCGACCTGCCGGCCAAGGGGTACGCCAGTCACGGCGAGTCCTGGTCGTACGCCCTCGCGCTCCGGCTGGCCTCCTACGAACTGCTGCGGTCGGAGGGCAGCGAGCCGGTGCTGATCCTGGACGACGTCTTCGCCGAGCTGGACGCCCGCCGGCGGGAGCGGCTGGCGGAGCTGGTGGCCGGCGGCGAGCAGGTGCTGGTCACCGCGGCGGTGGACGACGACGTTCCGGACGTGCTGGTGGGCACCCGGTTCGCGGTGTCCGGCGGAGAGGTGACCCGGTTGTGAACGGACCCGGCAACGACAGGGGCACCGGCAGGGGCAACGGCACCGGCGGAGGCTCCGCACACGAGCCGGACGTGCCGCGGCGGAACCCCGAACCCTCCGGTGTGGACCTGGCCCGCCAGGCCCTGGCGGCCGCCCGGGAGCAGGCGCGGGCCCGCGGCCAGGGCCCGGGCGGGAAGAAGCACCAGGGCCAGCCGCGGCTGAGGTCCGGCGCCCGTGCCGACGGCCGGGACCCGATGCCGCTGATGGCCGCGCTGGACCGGCTGCGGACCGAGCGCGGCTGGGAGATGCCGATCGCGGTGGCCGGGGTGATGGAGCGCTGGGCCGAGATCGTCGGCCCGGAGATCGCCGCGCACTGCGAGCCGGAGAAGTACGAGGACCGCGAGCTGACCGTGCGCTGCGACTCCTCGGCCTGGGCGGCACAGCTGAAGCTGCTGGCCCCGCAGCTGGTGGCCAAGCTGAACAAGGAGCTCGGGCAGGGCACCGTACGCCTGATCCAGGTGCAGGGACCGGGGGGCCGGCCGCGCCGCTACGGGCCGCTGCGGGCACCGGGCAGCTCGGGCACCGGCCCCGACTGGGACTAGGGGGTGTCTCGCCGATCACGCCGGGCTCGGGGCGTCCGGCCTGATCGACAAGACGCCCCCTAGGGCCTGTCCGGCCGGGTGGCCGCTGCCCCCAAGGCCTCCGGCGTCTCTCTCCCGGGTTTCCGGCCCGTTCCGCGGCGGGTTTCCGGCCCCTTCCGGCAGGGGTTCCGGCCGCTCCCCCGACGGTCCCGGGCACCGTCGGGTTCCGGCCACGCGGGTGGCGTCCCTCACGGTAGCCGGAGGTTGACAGGCCGAAGCTCTGAACGCCCGCGTGAGCCACTTTGAGCCCCGGTCTGAATATGGGGAGTCGGGCGAGGGAGGTTCAGGGCGGCACATGCGGACTCAGGTACCGGCAAACCCCCATCAGTGTCAGCGCTACCGGTAGACTGGTGGTAAGAAGGCGCTCCCGTCCGCGGGATCCCGCCGACCGACCGCTGACAACGCAGATCGACGCAGCCGCTCCTGCTTGCATGCCTGCTGGCCCGGAGAACGGCCTGTGCTGTGCCAGAAAGGGCGCTTCGTGGCCGATTCCGGCAACTCCAACGAGAACAATCAGTACACCGGCAGCAACATCCAGGTCCTCGAGGGCCTGGACGCAGTGCGCAAGCGGCCCGGTATGTACATCGGCTCGACCGGCGAGCGCGGCCTGCACCACCTCGTCTACGAGGTCGTCGACAACTCCGTCGACGAGGCGCTGGCCGGGCACGCGGACACCATCGACGTGACCATCCTGGCCGACGGCGGTGTGCGCGTGGTCGACAACGGGCGAGGCATCCCGGTCGACATCGTCCCCTCCGAGGGCAAGCCGGCGCTGGAGGTCGTCCTGACGGTGCTGCACGCGGGCGGCAAGTTCGGCGGCGGCGGCTACGCCGTCTCCGGCGGTCTGCACGGCGTCGGCGTCTCCGTGGTGAACGCCCTGTCGACGAAGGTCTCGGTCGAGGTCCGGCGCGACGGCCACCGCTGGAGCCAGGACTACAAGGTGGGTGCTCCCACCGCCCCGCTGGCCAAGAACGAGGAGACCGACGAGCACGGCACCTCGGTGACCTTCTGGGCCGACGGCGACATCTTCGAGACCACCGAGTACTCCTTCGAGACGCTGTCCCGGCGCTTCCAGGAGATGGCCTTCCTGAACAAGGGCCTGACCATCTCGCTGACCGACGAGCGCGAGTCGGCGAAGGCCACGGCGGGCGCCGACGACCCGGAGTCCGACACCTCCGAGCCCGTCGCGCGCACCGTCCGGTACCACTACGAGGGCGGCATCGTCGACTTCGTGAAGTACCTCAACTCGCGCAAGGGTGAGCTGATCCACCCGACCGTCATCGACGTCGAGGCCGAGGACAAGGAGCGGATGCTCTCGGTCGAGATCGCGATGCAGTGGAACTCGCAGTACAGCGAGGGCGTGTACTCCTTCGCCAACACGATCCACACGCACGAGGGCGGCACCCACGAGGAGGGCTTCCGCGCCGCGCTGACCTCCCTGGTCAACCGGTACGCGCGCGACAAGAAGCTGCTGCGCGAGAAGGACGACAACCTCACCGGTGACGACATCCGCGAGGGTCTGACCGCGATCATCTCGGTCAAGCTCGGCGAGCCGCAGTTCGAGGGCCAGACCAAGACCAAGCTGGGCAACACGGAGGCGAAGACCTTCGTCCAGAAGGTGGCCCACGAGCACCTGTCCGACTGGTTCGACCGGAACCCGAACGAGGCGGCGGACATCGTCCGCAAGGCCATCCAGGCCGCCACGGCCCGCGTCGCGGCCCGCAAGGCCCGCGACCTGACCCGCCGCAAGGGTCTGCTGGAGAGCGCCTCGCTGCCCGGCAAGCTCTCGGACTGCCAGTCCAACGACCCGACCAAGTGCGAGATCTTCATCGTCGAGGGTGACTCCGCCGGCGGCAGCGCGAAGTCCGGCCGGAACCCGATGTACCAGGCGATCCTGCCGATCCGCGGCAAGATCCTGAACGTCGAGAAGGCGCGGATCGACAAGATCCTGCAGAACACCGAGATCCAGGCGCTGATCTCCGCCTTCGGCACCGGTGTGCACGAGGACTTCGACATCGAGAAGCTCCGCTATCACAAGATCATCCTGATGGCGGACGCCGACGTCGACGGCCAGCACATCAACACCCTGCTGCTGACCTTCCTGTTCCGCTTCATGCGGCCGCTGGTCGAGGCCGGCCACGTCTATCTCTCCCGCCCCCCGCTGTACAAGATCAAGTGGGGCCGTGACGACTTCGAGTACGCGTACTCGGACCGCGAGCGCGACGCCCTGGTCGAACTCGGCAAGCAGAACGGCAAGCGCATCAAGGAAGACTCGATCCAGCGCTTCAAGGGTCTGGGCGAGATGAACGCCGAGGAGCTGCGCGTCACCACCATGGACGTCGACCACCGCGTGCTCGGTCAGGTCACCCTGGACGACGCGGCCCAGGCCGACGACCTGTTCTCGGTGCTGATGGGTGAGGACGTCGAGGCCCGGCGCTCCTTCATCCAGCGCAACGCCAAGGACGTCCGCTTCCTCGACATCTGAGTCGGCCGCCTAGAGCCGCCTGAAAGGATCTGAAGACCAGCAATGGCCGACGAAACCACTCCCACCACCGAAGCCGCCGAGGAAGAACCGCAGATGCGCATCGAGCCCGTCGGGCTCGAGACGGAGATGCAGCGCTCGTACCTCGACTACGCGATGTCCGTCATCGTGTCCCGCGCGCTGCCCGACGTACGCGACGGCCTCAAGCCGGTGCACCGGCGCGTGCTGTACGCGATGTACGACGGCGGGTACCGGCCCGAGAAGGGCTTCTACAAGTGCGCCCGCGTCGTCGGTGACGTCATGGGTACGTACCACCCGCACGGCGACTCCTCGATCTACGACGCCCTGGTGCGCCTCGCCCAGCCGTGGTCGATGCGCATGCCGCTGGTGGACTCCAACGGCAACTTCGGCTCTCCGGGCAACGACCCGGCGGCCGCCATGCGCTACACCGAGTGCAAGATGGCGCCGCTGTCGATGGAGATGGTCCGGGACATCGACGAGGAGACCGTCGACTTCACGGACAACTACGACGGCCGCAACCAGGAGCCGACGGTCCTGCCGGCGCGTTTCCCGAACCTCCTGGTGAACGGCTCCGCCGGCATCGCGGTCGGCATGGCCACCAACATCCCGCCGCACAACCTGCGCGAGGTCGCCGAAGGCGCCCAGTGGTACCTGGCCAACCCGGACGCGTCCCACGAGGACCTGCTCGACGCGCTCGTCGAGCGGATCAAGGGCCCGGACTTCCCGACCGGCGCCCTCGTGGTGGGGCGCAAGGGGATCGAAGAGGCCTACCGGACCGGCCGCGGCTCGATCACCATGCGCGCCGTGGTCGAGGTCGAGGAGATCCAGAACCGCCAGTGCCTGGTGGTCACCGAGCTCCCGTACCAGACGAACCCGGACAACCTCGCGCAGAAGATCGCCGACCTGGTGAAGGACGGCCGGATCGGCGGCATCGCCGACGTCCGCGACGAGACCTCCTCCCGGACCGGCCAGCGCCTGGTGATCGTGCTCAAGCGCGACGCGGTCGCCAAGGTGGTGCTCAACAACCTCTACAAGCACACCGACCTGCAGACCAACTTCGGCGCCAACATGCTGGCCCTGGTCGACGGGGTGCCGCGCACGCTCTCGCTGGACGCGTTCATCCGCCACTGGGTGCACCACCAGATCGAGGTCATCGTCCGCCGGACGAAGTTCCGCCTGCGCAAGGCGGAGGAGCGGGCCCACATCCTGCGCGGTCTGCTGAAGGCGCTGGACGCGATCGACGAGGTCATCGCGCTGATCCGGCGCAGCGAGACCGTCGAGGTGGCCCGTGAGGGCCTGATGGGCCTGCTGCAGATCGACGAGATCCAGGCCAACGCGATCCTGGAGATGCAGCTCCGCCGGCTCGCCGCCCTGGAGCGGCAGAAGATCGTCGCCGAGCACGACGAGCTGCAGGCGAAGATCAACGAGTACAACGCGATCCTGGCCTCCCCGGAGAAGCAGCGCGCGATCGTCAGCGAGGAGCTGGCGGCGATCGTCGAGAAGTTCGGCGACGACCGGCGCTCCAAGCTGGTGCCCTTCGACGGCGACATGTCCATGGAGGACCTGATCGCCGAAGAGGACATCGTCGTCACCATCACCCGCGGCGGCTACGTCAAGCGGACCAAGACCGACGACTACCGCTCGCAGCGGCGCGGCGGCAAGGGCGTGCGCGGTACGAAGCTGAAGGAAGACGACATCGTCGACCACTTCTTCGTCTCCACCACGCACCACTGGCTGCTCTTCTTCACCAACAAGGGCCGGGTGTACCGGGCCAAGGCGTACGAGCTGCCGGACGCCGGGCGCGACGCCCGCGGCCAGCACGTGGCCAACCTCCTGGCCTTCCAGCCGGACGAGCAGATCGCGCAGATCCTGGCGATCCGCGACTACGAGGCGGCCCCGTACCTGATCCTGGCCACCAAGGCCGGCCTGGTGAAGAAGACGCCGCTGAAGGACTACGACTCGCCCCGTTCGGGTGGTGTCATCGCCATCAACCTGCGGGACACCGGCGCCGAAGGCGTCGCCGACGAGCTGATCGGCGCGGAGCTGGTCTCGGCCGAGGACGACCTTCTGCTGATCAGCAAGAAGGCGCAGTCCATCCGGTTCACCGCGACGGACGACGCACTGCGCCCGATGGGCCGTGCCACCTCCGGCGTGAAGGGCATGAGTTTCCGCGAGGGCGACGAACTGCTCTCCATGAGCGTGGTCCGACCCGGTACGTTCGTCTTCACCGCGACCGACGGCGGCTACGCCAAGCGGACGCCGGTCGACGAGTACCGCGTCCAGGGCCGCGGCGGTCTGGGCATCAAGGCCGCCAAGATCGTGGAGGACCGCGGATCGCTCGTCGGCGCGCTCGTGGTGGACGAAACCGACGAAATCCTTGCGATCACCCTCGGCGGAGGTGTGATTCGTACGCGCGTCAATGAAGTCAGGGAGACCGGCCGTGACACCATGGGCGTCCAGCTGATCAACCTGGGCAAGCGCGATGCCGTCGTCGGTATCGCACGCAATGCCGAGGCAGGTCAGGAGGCCGAGGAGGGCGATGAGCCCGAGGCGGTCGAGGGACAGGCCACCGAGGCCGCCGAGGGCACGGAGCCCTCGGCCGGGGAGCAGTAGGAGCAAGCGTGAGTGGAGCCACGGGCGCCGGAGCGGCCATGACCGGAGACAGCGGTGCCCGTGGCCCCGCCGCGGACGCGCAGGGGGCGACAACCGTGACGGACACCCGAGGACCGCAGCCGGCGACGGACGGTCAGGAGCGTTCCGCTCAGCCGTACCACCCGCCGCAGGCGTACGCGGCGCCGGCGGGCACCGACGCGCAGCGCAAGGCGCGCACGGGGGCCCGTACGACGCCCAGGACGCGCAAGGCGCGGCTGCGGGTGGCCAAGGCCGACCCGTGGTCGGTGATGAAGGTCAGTTTCCTGCTGTCGATCGCGCTGGGCATCTGCACCATCGTGGCGTCGGCGGTGCTGTGGATGGTCATGGACGCGATGGGCGTCTTCTCGACCGTCGGCGGCACCATCTCGGAGGCCACCGGTTCCAACGAGTCGAACGGCTTCGACCTGCAGTCGTTCCTGTCGCTGCCGCGCGTGCTCGTGTTCACCTCGGTGATCGCGGTCATCGACGTGGTCCTGATGACGGCGCTGGCCACGCTGGGCGCCTTCATCTACAACCTCTCGGCGGGCTTCGTGGGCGGTGTGGAGCTCACCCTCGCCGAGGACGAGTAGTCCCCCTCGCAGGGCCCTGACCAGCGATTTGGGAACTCCCGGGTCTGTGCGCTAATCTTCAGGAGTCAGCGCGCAGCGCGGAGGGGCTATAGCTCAGTTGGTTAGAGCGCATCCCTGATAAGGATGAGGCCACAGGTTCAAATCCTGTTAGCCCCACAGTACGGTTACGGCCCGGCGGATATCTTCCGCCGGGCCGTTGCCGTTGGGTCGTCAAGGTCGTTCCCAGATAACCGATCGGTATCGGTTGGTGTGTATTGTTGGGCGGCAGAAGACTCCTACGTCAAAGAGAGACGAGGTTCGCGCGGTGAAGAAGCTTCTCCTGGTCGCACTGGCCGCCATCGGCGGGCTCCTCGTGTACCGCCAGATCCAGGCGGACCGCGCCGAGCAGGACCTGTGGACGGAGGCCACCGACTCCGTGCCTTCCGGCTCCGGTGTGTGAGACCGAACGTTGTGACGCGAAGCCCCGGCCGCTTGAATGCGCCCGGGGCTTCGTGCTGCCCCGCGGCTGCGCGCCGCCCGCGGCACAAGGTTTCGGTTCGCGAATATTTCGATTGCGTTAGTAAATATGGGGTGGGGTGCGATGAGTCGGGTCCGTGGAACGCTGGCTGCGGCCGGAGCGGCGGCCCTGTGCGCGGTGGTGACCGGTGCCGCGCCGGGTGCGGCGTTCGCGGCCGGGGCTGACCCCGTACCGGAGTACCGGACGGGTCCGGACGCGCAGAAGGTGGAGGGCGGGGCGAACTCCGCGCTCGGGCCGCGGCTGGAGGCCGGCCGCTTCTACGCCGACACCGTCTCCCCGGAGCAGACGCGCTTCTACGAGGTGCGGCTGGACGCGGCGTCCAGCGTCTACGTCAGCGCGGTCGCCCACCCCAAGAGCGCGGCCAAGGTCGCTTACGGGGACGGCATCGAGATCGACCTGATCGACACCGACGGTCAGTCCTGCACCAGCCCCACGGGCGGCGTTTCCTTCTCCTCCTCCGAACAGGCCCGGCCGCTGGCCGACATCGCCGTCCGGCGGCTGGAGGAGGACGGCGAGTGCCAGCAGGCCACGAGCTACTACGTGAAGCTGACCCGGACCAGCGCCAAGGACTCCGACCGCTCTGCCTGGCCGGTGGAGCTCCACGTGCAGCGGGAGCCCGGACTCAAGGGCAGCAACGCCCCGCAGACCGGACCGAGCGTCTGGCCCTCGGCGCCCGTGGCACCGCCGTCCGACCAGCGGGTGGTCCGCGAAGGCGGTACCGGCTTCAACGACGCCCGGGCCATCGGGACCGGCGTGTGGGGCGACTCGGTGCGTCCCGGGCAGACCCTCTTCTACCGGGTGCCGGTGGACTGGGGGCAGCAGCTGAGCGTCAGCACGGAGCTGACCGGCGGCAAGCTCACCAAGTCATCCGCGTACGCCGGGAACGCGCTGATCACCGAGGTCTACAACCCGGTCCGGTCCAGGGTGGGCGAGGTCGCCGAATCGTACGACGGGAAGCTCGCCAAGGCCGAGGTCGGGCCGCTGGCCCCGGTGGCGTACGAGAACCGTTTCTCGGACACCAACGCTGTCCGCCCGGTCCGCGTCGCCGGCTGGTACTACCTGGCGGTGACGGTCAACAAGACGGTCGGCGAGTTCACGGCCCAGGACACCCCGCTGCAGCTGACCATGAGGGTCAAGGTCGACGGGACGGCCAAGGCCGCGCCGGCGTACGCGGAGAGCCTGGCCGGGGCCGGTCTCGGGGTCGACGACGACGACCGGGCCGCGGCCCGCGAGGGGCTGACCGCGCCGGAGGCCGCAGAGGCAGCGGACACCCGCTCGGCGATGGGCGTGGTGGCCGTGGCCGGGTTCGGCACGGGCACCCTGCTGCTCGCCGTCCTGGGCGGCTGGAAGCTGCTGGCGCGGCGGTCGGCGGCAGCGGCCTGAGCCGGCTCGTACGCCGCCTGAAGTCGGCTCGTACGCCGCCGGAGTCGCGCTACATGCGGGTGAGGGCCCAGATGCCCACGGCGTAGCAGGCCAGGGCGGAGACCAGCAGGGTCAGGGTGACCCGGCCGGACGGGCCGGCCCCCCGACCCTCCCGGCGGGCAGCCGGGACGGCCGCGTGGACCGGTGCTGCCTGTGCGGGTACCTGCGCGGGCGGCTGCGGAGGTACGTGCATCGGCGCGGTGGGCGCCGGTGAGGTGGGCGGCGGGAGGTGGAAGCTCCCCGTCTCCGACGGCTGCGCCCGGTACGGCTGGGGTTCGTACAGCTGGGGCTGGGGCTGGTGCGGCCGGGGCTGCTGCGCGGAGGTCCGCGTGGGCTCGGCATCGATGCCCGGGTCCGCGTGGTGGGCGGAGAACACCGTGGGCTCGGCCGCGTACGGTGCGGGCTGTCCCGGGACCACCGGCGCGGTGGGGGAGTCGGGGGTGACCGCCGAGGTGTTCTGCGGTCCCTGCGGGCCGAATCCGGCCGGCAGCGGGCCGATCTGGTCGAAGACCTCGATCGGCGGCTGGCCGGGGTCGTCCGGGGGCAGCAGCTCCACGGCCTCGGCAAGGGCCTTGCGTGCCCCTGTGGCCGTCTTGAAGCGGGCCTGCGGGTCCGGCTGCAGCAGCGTCGCCACGACCTGCCAGAGCGCCGCGGGGACCCCTTCCGGGGCGCCCGGGGTGCCGTACGCGCGGAAGTGGTCCACCAGGGCCTCGGAGTCGGGCTTGCGGCCCTGCAGGAGGTAGAGGGCGACCAGTCCGGTGGCGAACAGGTCGGCGGAGAAGTCCGGTTCGGCGCCGAGGAGTTGTTCGGGGGCGAAGTAACCGGGGGTGCCGACCACGTAGTTGGTCTCGGTCAGCCGGGGCTCGCCCTTGCGCATGGAGATGCCGAAGTCGGACAGCCGCAGGTGCGGCCGTCCCGTACCGGTGGCCTCCATCAGGATGTTGGCGGGTTTGATGTCGCGGTGGACGACGCCCTCCGCGTGCACCGCCGCCAGCCCGGACAGCAGCTGGTCCAGGAGGGTGCACACGAATCGCGGGGGCAACGGGCCGTAGTCGCCGATGACATGACCCAGCGAACCGCCGCTGACCAGGTCCATGGTGAACAGGACCTTGTCGTCGTCCGCCGCCCAGCTGGCGGGAGCCAGCACGTGCGGGTGGTCGATGCGAAGGGCCTGTTCACGCACGAAGCGGAGCAGGGTGTGGGCGTCGCTCTGCTGGAGCACCTTGGCGGCGACGTACCGGCGGCGCCGGTGGTCCCAGGCGCGCCAGACGGCTCCGGCCCCGCCCCGTCCGATCGGATCGATCAGTTCGTACCGCCCGGCGAAGATCTCACCCATCCGCGCGCCCGTCCCCCGTACTCCGCTACCGCTGTCTATGCCGTTGCCGCCGTGCCGTCGCCGGCGTCAGTTCTGGTGCGCCTCGTAGTGGGCGACCGCGTCGGCGGTGCGCCCGGCTCCGTAGACCCTGAGGAACTCTGCCAGTTCCGGGTGGCTGGGAGCGAGGGTGTCCGCCGCGTCGATGATGTCACCGGCGGCGGAGACCGACCGGAGCAGCGACTGGATCTCGCGGACGACCCGCTTGACGGTCGGGGCACCGGAACCGGTCGTGGTCTGGCCGCTGTTGCTGAGGACGGAACCGCCCTGGGTCTTCTTGATCTCGTCCATCCGGTCGGTGGCCTCGGCGGCGCTCACACTGCCGTCGGCGACCTGTCCGGCGAGCTCCTGCAGGGCCTGGACCCGCTGGACCACGGCCGGGTTGCCGATCTTCGCGCGCTGGCCGCTCATCAGCTGGGAAAGCATGGGCGCGGACAGTCCGAGGACGGCAGCGAGGCGGGCCTGGTTCAAGCCGAGATCATCTATGAGCCGGCGGAAGAGCGCGCCCAGTGGCTCCCCGTACCAACTGCGCTGGAGCTCTCTGGCTCTGGCGGTTGCCTCTTGCTGTACTGCGTCCACTCTTGCTACTCCCCTTCGCTGGTGCGAACCTCGCGAGCATCTTACGGAGAGTGGTCGCACGGCGGGAGTCCCTATCATTTTGCGGGATCAGGGGGTAAACCCGGTAGTCTGGTGTGCGGACATGGCCGTACCCTCCTGGGTAGCGGATCCGTCCGTTTTTCGGGGCCTTAGCTCAGTTGGTAGAGCGCTGTCTTTGCATGGCAGATGTCAGGGGTTCGACTCCCCTAGGCTCCACTTTTTTCACCCCTTCTGACCTGCTGAAACGCGGTCCGGAGGGGTGTTTTCGTTTCGTCCGCGGCGTGCGTCCCCGCCTGCGGGAACGCTTCGGGCCGGGGGCCGGGGAGCTTCCCGCGCGTGGTGGCCGGGGGCGCACCGGCCGGGGGCAGGTGTGTGGCGGGGGCACCTGGGCAGCCGGGGGTGGGCGGGCGCACCGTGGGGATCCCGTCGGGAAGACGGGGTCCGGCGGTGGGTGGGGGGATCGTGGGGATGCGCCTTGTACGGGAAGAAATATCGGTAGATGTCCGGGCCGGGCTCTGCGCGGAGCTCTTCGCCGCGCTGCCGCGCAGCGATCAGCGCCGCAAGGGCGAGCTGTACGTGCGCGGGCTGCTTCTCGCCGGCGGCCGCAAGTCGATCCGCAACATCGCGGCCTGCGTGGGGGACCGGGCGGCGGAGCAGAGCCTGCATCACTTCATCTCCTGTTCCACCTGGGACTGGAACCTGGTGCGGGCCGCCCTTGCACGGCACCTGGAGGAGACGCTGCGGCCGCGGGCCTGGGTGGCGCACTCGGTGGTCATCCCCAAGACGGGCCATCACACCGTGGGTGTGCGGCGGAGGTTCGTGCCGAGTCTGGGGCAGGTGGTCAACAGCCAGCAGGCGTTCGGGCTCTGGGCCGCGAACGAGGCGGTGAGCGTGCCGGTCTCCTGGCAGCTGTTGCTGTCCGGGGACGGCCCGGAGTGCGTCGCGGAGGGCGCCCGGGAGGTACGGGACTGGGCGGGGGGCCCGGTCCGGCCGGTGGTGCTGGACCTGCCGGACGCCGATCCGGCGGCGGCCGCCGTCCGGTTCGAGGCGGCGGGCCTGCCGTTCGTGATGTCCGTGTCCGGGGCCACGCCGGTGACGCCGGCGGCACCGGACCTGCTGGGCGGGGGCGGCCGGGAGTTCACCGCGGACCAGCTGCTGCGGACCGTACGGACCCTGCGCCGGCCGGTGACCTGGCGGGACCCGGAGAGCCGGGCGGTACGGACCTCCTGGGTGGCGGCGGTGCCGGTGCGGCTGCCGGGGGCCCGGCGGCCGATGCTCCTGCTGGGCGAGTGGGACGGGGCGGGCACCCGGCCCGTGCGGTGCTGGATGACCAGGATGGTCACGGAGCCCTGGGGACGGCTGCTGCGGCTGACCCGGCTGACCCGGCGGGTCGCCCTCGACTTCGGCGCGGTCTCCGCCCGGGTCGGCATGGTGGACTTCGAGGGCAGGTCCTTCGAGGGCTGGCACCGGCACACCACCCTGGCCTCCGTCGCGCACGCGGTGCGCGCGGCCGAGCGGGCCGGAGCCGGGGCCCGCGTGCCTCAGCCCGAGGCCCGGCCCGCCTGATCGCGGCGGCCGCGCAGGAGCGCGCGCCGGGTGCGCTGCATCTGGAGGGCCAGCTGGACCTCCAGCGCCTGGGACGGCTCCAGCCAGGAGGGGCCCAGGAGTTCGGTGATCCGTTCCAGCCGGCGCGAGACCGTGTTGGGGTGCACGTGCAGGGTCTCGGCGGCCCGGGTGGGGCTGCCGGCCGAGGCGAAGTAGGCCTCCAGGGTGCGTGCCAGGTCGGTGCGCTGCTGGGCGTCGTAGTCGAGGACCGGTCCGATGGTGTTGTTGACGAACTCGGCGGTGTTGGGGCTGTCGGACAGCAGCAGGCCGAGGAAGCCGAGCTCGCGGGGTGAGGCGGTGCCGCCCTTGCCGCCGAGGGCGGTGAGCGCGTCGAGGCAGCTGCGGGCCTCCTGGTAGGTGCGGCTGATCGCGGACAGCTCGGTGACCGGTCCGGCCGTGCCGATCGTGACCGGGTGGCTGAGGGCGGTGGACAGCTCCTGGGAGGCGGCCTTGCCGGCCGCTCCGGGGTCGGTGCCGGGGATCAGCAGGACGATGGACCCGGATTCCACGCTCTTGAGGCCGGAGTGCTGGTGGGCGTACGAGGAGGCCCAGATGACGGCGCGGCCCAGCGAGCCGCCCTCCGGGCGGGCGACCACCACGACGTGCGGTCCGTCCAGGTTCACGCCGAGGCGGCGGGCGCGTTCGGCGAGCTTGGCCGCCGGCAGCTGGTCCTCCTTGAGGAGGTCGTTGAAGAGCTCGTCGCGGACCTGTCCCTCGGCGGCCGCGGCACTGCGCTGCATGAGCAGGACCAGTGCGGCGGCCTGGGCGACCAGGCCGAGGAGCTGGACGCGCAGGTCGTCGGGGGCGGCGTCCCGGTCCTCGGGGACCGGGGTGAGGACCAGGGTGCCGAGCACTTCCTGGCCGGCCGAGGCGGGGGCGATCCACACCCCGGCGCGGGTGCGGACGGGGCGGCGTTCGGCGTGGGCGTCCAGTGAGGCGGCGCGGACGGCTTCCTCGGCGGGCGCCGGTGCGTCGCCGACCGCGGCGAGCGTACGGCCGGCGTGGTCGCGTACGGCGAGGGTGCCGCCGCCGAGCAGGGGAGCGGCCTCGGTGACGAGGGCGTGCAGGCCGCCGCCCTCCAGGACGAGGTCGATCAGGCGGCTGTGCGTATCGCGCAGCCGGTTGGCGGTGGCCGAGGAGTCCATGGCCCGGGAGGTGTTGAGTTCCAGACCGGCCACCTCGTCGCGGGCCTGGTCGAGCAGCCGGGTCTTCTCGATGGCCACGGCGGCGAGGTCGGCGAGGGAGCTCATCAGGGAGAGCTCGTCCGGGTCGAAGTGGCGGATGCGCCGGCCGGCCACGTACAGGTTCCCGAGTTCGCTCTCCTCGTGGCGGAGCGGCACCGCCATGATCGCGTGCAGGCCCTCGGCCCGGACCACGTTGTCGATCACCTGGGAGTGGACGAAGCTGTCGTCGTGCAGGTAGTCGGCCGACCAGAAGGGCGCGGACCGCTTCCTGGCCTGCAGGCCGACGCCGCCGGTCATGGGCACCTCGAAGCCGACGGTGATCGAGGAGGTGTGGCCGTCCGCGGCGCGGACGACGGACCGCCGCTCGGGGAAGTCGTGGAAGGTCACCCAGGACATGTCGAGGCCCAGCAGCAGCCGGGCCCGTCGGGTGATCACCTTGAGCAGGGTGTCGAGGTTGTACGGATGTGTCAGGTCGCGTGCGGTGTCGACGAGCGCGCTGAGGCCCGCCTCGCGCTGCTGACGGCGGGAGAACAGGCCGCGGATGTTCAGTGAGAGGTCCTTGGCGCGGGTCAGGCGCTCCAGGTCCTCCGGCGAGGCGCCCGTGTTCCGGGCCGTCTGCAGCACGCGCTCGAACTCCTCGGCGGGTGCCTCACGGGCCAGCAGTTCGAGCATCTCGGACATGCCGGTATGTGGCTCTCGGCTCCCCGACATCACGCATCGTCCCCCATCGACGTCCACTGTGGTGCCTGCCCGGTCGCGAACGTAGTCGCGCCAACAGCGCCTGGTCAACCTGGTCTTGACTCAAGAATGCCAGGTCAGAGCGGGGCGCGGTGGTGAGAGCACCGGGCCGTGTGCGCGATGTGGTTGCCTGGGCACCTTTTGGCGGCGTCCGATGCCCGATCAGTCTGGGGATGGGCGTCACGCCTGGTTGCCGCACCACTGTCTGCCCGGGGGAGCCGATGATTCAGACCCAGCGCTTCGAGCGCTCGCTGCAGCGCAGTCGCACGTCACTCAGCCGAGAGGACCGGCCGAAAGTGTTCGCCCTGTGCGGACGCGAGTGGGATCTGCTGGACGAGGTGTTCGCCCCGGTGTTCTGCCCGTCCACGGCGATCGCGGTGGACTTCCTCGATCTGGACGGTCCTGTTCCGCCGCCGGTGCCGCGCGGGGCGTCCTTCCTGGAGATCGGGTGCGGTTCCGGGGTGACGGCCGTGATGGCGGCCCTCGCCGGCTACGACCACGTGGTGGCGGCGGACATCAGCCCGCGCGCGGTGGAGAACACGGCCGCAAACGCCGAACGGCACGGTGTGGAGGCCCGGTTGCGGGCGGTGCACAGCGACCTCTTCTCCGGACTGGCGTCCGACGAGCGTTTCGACCTCGTCTTCTGGAGCTCCAACTACGTGCTGGCGCCGGAGGATTACCAGTACCAGTCGGTGCACGAGCGGGCCTATGTGGACACCGGGTACCGGGCGCACCGCCGCTTCCTGGAGCAGGTGCTGCACTGGCTCACCCCGACCGGATCCGCACTCCTGCACTTCAGTGACCGGGGTGACCTGCCGGAGCTCCACCGGATCGCCGGCCAGTCCGGACGGGAACTGACCTTGCTGCGCAGCGTGCGGGTCACGGAGCCGGAGTACGGCGGCGACGTGGTGGAGCACATGCTGTTCGAGATCCGGGCGGCCCGGGTCACTGCCTGAGGATCCAGGACTCCCGGAGCCGGCCCAGTTCGGCGGCCTCCAGGAAGCCGGCCACCTCCGCCATCCGGACCCCGAGGGTTTCCAGCAGGTCGATGTCCCGGCGTGCGTCCTCGTGTGCGTTCAGCAGGGTGTCCCCCCGGAGGTCGGCCTGGGCCGCCGCCTCCTCCAGCGCGTCCAGGGTGGCGACCTGTCCGGTGTTGCTGCCCACGAGTCCGCTGATGTGCCGCGCGGTGACGGCGGTCCAGAGCAGCCCCGGGGGGACGGCCCCGGCCGCGCGCAGCACGCGCCACCAGTTCCCGCCCAGGCGTTCCTCGCGGATCCGGTAGATGCTGCGGGCGAGCGCGATGCCGGCGGTGTCCCGGGCCCGCGCGGCGTGCACCGACTGTCCTGCGCGGGTCGCGAGCCGGTCGTTGACCTCTGCGTCGAGCAGGCCCACCGGCACCGAGGCCACGGCGACGACCGGGCCGAGCGGGCGGCCGGCGGCCAGGGCCCTTTCCATGCCGGCGAGGTAGGAGGTGAGGAATTCCTCGTACCGTCCGGCCGAGAAGACCAGGTCGGTGTCGACCCCGATGCCGAGGGCCAGGCAGCTCTCCATCGCGGCCAGTCCGGCGGGGGTCGCCGCGATGCGGACCAGCACGTTGGGGCGGCCGACCTCGGTCTGGATGGAGCAGGCGTCGGCCACGATGGCCTCCGCGTCATGGGCGATCCGGGGATCGACCGGCACGGACACCCGGCCGTAGCGTCCCTCGGTGCGGAGATACGTCTCCCAGAGCGTGTCGCAGGCCCGACGGACGGTCTCGGGGTCGGCGCTCGCCGCCACGGCGCCGTGCAGCAGCGCGGTCTCCGCGGGGCGGTACAGCGTGCCCGGCAGGAACTGCGTATCGCTTCCGGCCAGCCAGGGCGACACTCCCTCTGCCGCCAGCTGATTCAGCAGGGTAATGGCAGGTTCGCTCATCATGGGGCGAGCGTAGGGCCGTCGGCTTGCACAGTGCTCAATTTCCCTTCGTCCTTGTCAAGTCGGGATTTTCCGGCCCTGGCAGGGTCTGCGGAGGGCACCCGGGAGCCCGACAACCCGAACAACGTGGCCGAGGCGAACCTGTCCGCCGTCGAGTACCAGGCGCGCCGCGCCGTGGAGATCGCGGACGCCCTGAAGCGGGGGTTCGCCACGGTCTGAGCCGGAGCATGACGGAGGCCGCCCGTGTTCCACGCGATGTTTCACGTGAAACACGGGCGGCCTCGTGCAGGTGCCCCGCGGTGTGTGCCGTCTGCCGTCCGAAGAGAGGAAGAGGGTCAGCCGGTCCTGCGTCCGGCCCCCCGGAGGGTGGTCGCGGTCACCGCCAGGGCCAGGAGCAGCAGCCCCGCCCCCACCCCGAAGGCCAGGTGATAGCCGCCGGTCAGGGCTTCCGCCTCGGTCCTGCCGGCCGCAGCCAGGGACTCCGAGCGGGAGGCGGCCAGGGTGGACAGCACCGCGACCCCCAGGGCCATGCCTATCTGCTGCGTGGTGTTGAACAGTCCCGAGGCCAGGCCCGCGTCCGCCTCGCCGGCGTCGGACATGCCCAGGGTGGTCAGGGCCGGCAGGGCCAGGCCGAACCCGGCGGCCAGCAGCATCACCGGCAGCAGGTCCCGTACGTAGTCGGCCCGGACGGGGAGCCGGGTCAGCAGGCCGAGGGCGATGACCAGCAGGGCCAGTCCCGCCAGCAGGACGTTGCGCTCCCCGAATCGGTCCGCCAGCCGGGCCGAGATCCCCAGTGAGACCGCCCCGATCACCACCGCCGCCGGAAGCATCGCCAGACCCGTCTCGGCGGCCCCGTACCCGAGCACCTTCTGCAGGTAGAGGGCGACCAGGATCTGGAAGGCGAACAGGGCGGCGACCATCAGCATCTGGACCAGGTTGGCGCCGGTCACGGCGGCGGACCGGAAGATCCGCAGGGGCACCAGAGGGGTCCGGGCCCGGGACTGCCGCAGCACGAAGCCGGCCAGCAGGGCCGCGGCAAGCGCGGCGAGACCGAGGGTGCGGGCCGAGGTCCAGCCGTACCGCTCGACCTCGACCACGGTGAAGATGCCGAGCATCAGACCGGCGGTGACCAGTGCGGCGCCCAGTACGTCGGCACCGGCGCGCAGGCCCGGCCCCCGGTGGGCGCGGTCGCCGGGCAGCGCGGGCAGGGCGAGGAGCACGGCCGCGAGGCCGATCGGCAGGTTGATGAAGAAGATCCAGTGCCAGTCGAGCGCGTCGGTGAGGACCCCGCCCAGCACCTGGCCCAGGGAGGCGCCGGCCGCGCCGGTGAAGGAGAAGACGGCGATCGCCTTCGCCCGCTCACGGGCGTCGGTGAACAGGGTGATCAGGATGCCGAGACCGACCGCCGAGGCCATCGCCGAGCCGACGCCCTGGAGGAAGCGGGCGGCGATCAGCAGCGCGGGGGAGCCGGCGAAACCCGCCAGAAGCGAGGCGCCGGTGAAGACGGCGGTGCCCGCGAGGAACATCCGCTTCCGGCCGATCAGGTCCCCGAGCCGTCCGGCCAGCAGCAGCAGGCTGCCGAAGGCGATCAGGTAGGCGTTGACCACCCAGCTCAGCGAGGCGGGGGAGAAGCCCAGGTCGTTCTGGATGGCGGGCATCGCCACGGTCACGATGCTGCCGTCCAGGACGGTCATCAGCATGCCGGTGGAGAGCACGGCCAGGGCCGTCCAGCGCGACTGCAGCCGAAGTCGGAGCGGGCGCGGGGGCGGGGGCGGGGGCGTGGAGCTTCCGGGGGCAGAGGTGAGTGCGGCGGACATCGGTCCCTCCCATGGGTTCGGGCCTCGGCTCGGGCGTCGGCTCGGGCATCGGTTCGAGGCAACGGCAGGACCGTAGCAGATAGTTTTGTTGCAGACTATTTGTTTGGGGATGATTGCTAGGCTGGGTCCATGACCGCGATGTCACCCGCCCGGACCGAGCCCGACCTCTCCTTCCTGCTGGACCACACCAGTCACGTGCTCCGCACCCGGATGTCCGCCGCGCTGGCCGAGATCGGCCTCACCGCGCGCATGCACTGCGTCCTCGTCCACGCCCTGGAGGAGGAGCGCACGCAGATCCAGCTCGCCGAGATCGGCGACATGGACAAGACGACGATGGTCGTCACCGTGGACGCCCTGGAGAAGGCCGGTCTGGCCGAACGCCGCCCGTCCGCCAAGGACCGCCGCGCGCGCATCATCGCGGTGACCGAGAAGGGCGCCGAGACGGCCGCCGAGAGCCGGCGGATCGTCGACCGGGTCCACCGGGAGGCCCTGGCCTCCCTCCCCGAGGGCGACCGGCTGGCCCTGCTGCAGGGTCTGAAGCGGCTGGTCGAGGGGGACCTCGCGATCCCCTCCGACAGCCCCCGGTCCGCCCGCCGCGCCCGCCAGTAGGCCCCCGCAGGCCCACGGGAGGGTGCCGTCAGGGGGCGCTCCCGGCCCGGTTGGCCGAGAGTGGGGGAAGGCGTACAGACCGGGGGGCGACCAGCCGGAGGCGTACCACCATGGGGATCTTCGACTTCCTCAAGCACAAGAAGACCGAGACGGCCGAGAAGGGCACCGGCCGGCCCGGGGACCAGTCCGGCGCGGCCGGGCGGATGGCCGCGCAGCCCCGGCCGGCCATGCCGCACCCGGCGCCGCCGACCACCCACACACCCCCCGAGGCGGCCAAGAGGTCCGCCCCGCCGCAGCACAACGTCCTGCGCGGGCCGATGCCGGAGAAGCCGGTTCCCCCGCACGTGCCGCCCGGCACCGCCAAGCGGTCCGCGCCGGCCCCGTCCAAACACGAGGACGCCGACGGGAAGCAGACCGGCTGAGGCCCTGGCGGGCCGCTGGGGCCGCCGAACACGAAGGGCCCGGATCCACCGGATCCGGGCCCTTCGTGCTGCTTCCCGCCTCGTCTCGCCTGGTCTTGCCTGGTCTTGCCTCGTCCCGCCTGGTCTTTCCCGGCCGTGCGGGTCTCGCTACCGCTGCTCGTCCGGGCCGGTGGTGTCCGCCTCGGCTTCCTTCGCCTTCAGCTCGTCGTCGAGGTTCGGCGGCTCGGTGTCCCGCTCCGACAGCTCGGTCGGGGCCGGCGGCTCCACCAGCCAGTCGGGGTTCGACTGCTTGTCCCACCACCGCCACGCCGCGTACGCGGCGCCGACCAGCACCCCGGCCACCGCGACCCACTTGAGCGCGTGACCGCACTTGGCCCGCCGCTCGTGACGGCGCACCAGCTTCTGCACCTCCTTGGCCGACACCTGCCCGCGCAGCGCGGCGTACGCGGCGGTCGACCGGGAGGCCGCCTCCTCGGCGAGCGGGCGGCTCGCGGCGATGGCGTGCTCGATCTTGGGCGTCGTGTAGTCGGCGGCCTGCCGGGCGGCCTCGCGGGTCTTGTGGACGGCCACGACCGCCGCCCGGTCCACGTTCGGCGGGACGTGCGCCCGGGCCGCCTTCATCCGGGGGTGCAGGTGGCAGTCGTACGCCGAACGGGCGTGGCGCGCCGCCTCCTGCGCGGCGTAGGACACCTTCGGGGTCAGCCGGTCATTCGCCTCGTTCGCGTAGTGCACCGCCGCGTCCCGGACGGTCTCTGCGTACGGCACCACTGCGTCCGCGGCGTAGCGCACGGCGTCCTTCGCGCTTTCGGCCGCCGCGTGCGCGCTGTCCTTCGGGGTCACGGGATCCTCCTCCTCGGTGGCGGACACAGTTCACCTTTCCACCCTTTCCCGGATCATGCCCGCCATAACGGCGCGCGGCCTGTATGACAGGGCATACGGGTGGCCGATTCCGGCGATTTCCTGCCCGAGCGGCACACCGTGCGAGGATCTGGAACCGACAGTGATGACTATGGGAAGGCAGATCCGTGGCCGAGAAGCTCTACGCCACCCTGAGGACCAACCACGGCGACATCGAGATCGAGCTGCTGCCGAACCACGCGCCGAAGACCGTCCGCAACTTCACCGAGCTGGCCACCGGTGAGCGCGAGTGGACCCACCCGGAGGACGGGCGGAAGACCACCGAGCGGCTCTACGACGGCACCGTCTTCCACCGGGTCATCAGCGGGTTCATGATCCAGGGCGGTGACCCGCTGGGGAACGGCACGGGCGGCCCCGGCTACCAGTTCCCGGACGAGTTCCACCCCGACCTGGCCTTCACCGAGCCCTACCTGGTCGCCATGGCCAACGCCGGGCCGGGCACCAACGGCTCCCAGTTCTTCATCACCGTCGCGCCGACCGCCTGGCTCACCCGCAAGCACACCATCTTCGGCAAGGTCACCGACAAGGCCAGCCAGAAGGTGGTCGACGACATCGCCCGGGTCGACACCAATCCGCGCACCGAGCGCCCGCTGGCCGACGTGGTCCTGGAGTCCGTCGTCGTCGCGAAGCGCCAGTAGGCCGCCCCGGCCGGGCGCGCGGGAACCAACACGCCCCGTCCGTCCGTACTCGATGTGTACCGGACCGGCGGGGCGCCGTCCCGCCCCGTCGCCGCGCCGCCGACCGAGGGAACCGATGGACACCTGTTACCGGCACCCGGGCCGAGAGACCGGCATCAGCTGTACTCGCTGCGACCGGCCCATCTGCCCCGACTGCATGATCAGTGCCTCGGTCGGCTACCAGTGCCCCGAGTGCGTCCGCGGCGCGCCCGCCGCCGTGCCGCGCAACATCGCGGGCGGCGCGCTCACCACGGGCGACCCGCACCTGGTGACCAAGATCCTCATCGGGATCAACGTCGCGGTCTTCCTCGCGGTGCTCGCCAACCCCGCGCTGGCGCTCGACCTGGGGCTGCTGGGCCGGTACGCCGAATACCTGGGCGGACCGGTCGAAGGGGTCTCCTCCGGCCAGTACTACCGGCTGCTGACCTCGGTCTTCCTGCACCAGGAGTGGTGGCACATCGCGAGCAACATGCTCGGCCTGTGGGTGATCGGCGGCCCGCTGGAGGCGGCCCTCGGCCGGGCCCGCTACCTCACCGTGTACCTGCTGTCCGGCCTGGCCGGCAGCGCCCTGGTCTATCTCCTGACCCCGCCGAACCTGGCCACGCTCGGGGCCTCCGGCGCGATCTTCGGCCTGTTCGGGGCGACCGCGGTGCTGATGCGGCGGCTGAAGTACGACATGCGGCCGGTGGGCGTGATGCTCGTGCTGATGCTGGCCATGACCTTCATCCCGGAGGGCGTCTCCTGGCAGGCCCACATCGGCGGTCTGGTGGCCGGCGCCGTGATGGGGGCGGGCATGGTCCGTCCCGCCCCGGTGGCACCGAGCCCGGCGGCACACCGCAACCGGGCCGCGGCCCAGTGGTCGGCCTGCGCCCTGGTCTTCTGCGCGTCCGCGGCGATCATCCTGCTGCGCACGGCGGAGCTGACGCCCTGACCCGGGAGGGGCGCGTCATGCCCCGCAGGTTCCGGGTGCCCGGTGTTCTACGGGTGTCCCGTGTGAACCGAGAGCCCCGCGTGAACCGTGTGATCAGACAGACCCAGGACTGATCACACCGGCGTCAACGCGGGGCCACCCACTTACTTATCCACAGACCTTCGTATCTTTTCCTCAGGTGTGGATAGCGCTGTGGATAACTCAGGGGAGAACTTGCGCCCGGGCCCCCGGAGTGCTCGCTACTTCCACTGGGTGGAGACGCCGAAACCTGCTGCGATAAATCCGAAACCGACGACAATGTTCCAATTGCCGAGTGCCTCGACCGGCAGCTGGGTATCGGTCACGTAGAAGACGACGATCCATGCGAGGCCGATCAGGAACAGGGCCAGCATCACCGGGGCGACCCAGCTGCGGCTCGTCAGCTTGATCGCCTGCGCCTGCCTCGCGGCGGGCGGCGGGGTGTAGTCGTCCTTCTTACGGGTGCGTGACTTCGGCACGAGGGGATCTCCTGTCGATGCGCTGGGGACTTTGCCTCCCCCGGGCGTCCGTTAGCGTAGTGGGTCTGTGGCGTGTTGAAGGAGAAGGGTACGTTGAGCAATTCCGACGACTCCTCCAAGGGTCCCCGGCGCCGGGCCATACCGGTCCGGCTGCTGACGGCCGCCGTGTTCGCCCTGGCCGGGCTCATCTTCGTGACCAGCTTCAACACCTCCAAGGGTACGAACATCCGCACGGACGACTCCATGCGCAAGCTGTCCGACCTCATCCACGAGCGCAGCCGGGGCAACACGGAGCTGGAGGAGAGCGCCGGGACCCTCCGCAAGCAGGTCGACGCCCTCGCACAGCGAGACAACGGCAGTTCCGACGCCGAGGACGCCAGGCTCCGCGCCCTGCAGGCCGGCGCGGGCACCCAGGAGATCGCGGGCAAGGCCCTGTCGGTCACCCTCAACGACGCCCCGCCCAACGCCAAGGCCCGCATCCCCAGCGTCCCCGAGCCGCAGCCCAACGACCTGGTGATCCACCAGCAGGACGTGCAGGCCGTGGTGAACGCGCTCTGGCAGGGCGGCGCCCAGGGCATCCAGGTGATGGACCAGCGGCTGATCTCCACCAGTGCGGTGCGCTGCGTGGGCAACACCCTGATCCTCCAGGGCCGGGTCTACTCCCCGCCGTTCAAGGTGACCGCGGTCGGTGACCCGGCGGCGCTCCGCAAGGCCCTCGCGGCCTCCCCGGCGATCCAGAACTACCAGCTGTACGTCAACGCCTACGGACTGGGCTGGAAAGTCGACGAGTACAAGGCGCTGACACTGCCCGGCTACTCCGGCACAGTGGACCTCCACTATGCGAAGCCCGTGGAGACCGCATCCCGCTGAGACCGCTCGCACCGGCACCGCTTCCGTCGGCACCGCTTCCGCCGGCCCCGCGCGGTTCGTGCGGCTGGCCGTGCGGACCTTCAGCGAGGTCTGCCTGACCGCCGGCACGCTGATCGTCCTGTTCGTCGCGTACGTGCTGCTGTGGACCGGTGTGAAGGCCGACCAGGCCATGGCCGGCGAACGCGACCGGCTGCGCGACCGCTGGGCCGCGGCAGCCGCCGGCCCCCTGCCCGGGGCGCCGCAGCCTCCACAGCCTCACCAGGCGCCTCAGGGGTCACAGACGCCCCGGACGCCCGCCGCGCCGCCGTCCCCGCCCACAGCCCCCTCCTACGCCCCGGGCGAGCCCTTCGCCGAGATGCGCATCCCCCGCTTCGGCCGGGACTGGGTCAAGCCCGTGCTGGAGGGCACCGGCACCGAGCTGCTCAAGAAGGGCCTCGGCCACTACCCGCGCACCGCCGCCCTCGGCGGCACCGGCAACTTCGCCGTGGCCGGGCACCGCCGCACCTACGGCGACCCGTTCAAGGACTTCCCCGAACTGCGCCCGGGGGACGCCGTCGTCCTCGAGGACGGGACGACCCGGTACACCTACACGATCCGGAACAAGCCGCTCCGGACGCTCCCCGCGGACGTCGCCGTGGTGGACCCGGTGCCCCGGCGCTCGCCCTTCACCGCACCCGGCCGCTACCTCACCCTCACCACCTGCGACCCCGAGTGGGGCCACAGCCACCGTCTCGTGGTGTGGGCCGAACTGACAGACGCAAGACCGGTCCGGCGCCCCAGCCCTTAGGCTGGTCCGGAACAGAACACAGGGGGTACGGGAAGGACGACGGGCGGTATGTACGGCTGGATCTGGCGGCACCTGCCGGGCAACGCGTGGGTACGCGCGCTGATCTGCCTGGTGCTGGTGCTCGTCGTGGTGTTCGTGCTGTTCCAGTACGTCTTCCCATGGGCCGAGCCGCTGCTCCCGTTCAACGATGTGACCGTCGACGAGGGATCTGGAGCTAGCCGGTGAGCGCGCGCATTCTGGTTGTGGACAACTACGACAGCTTCGTCTTCAACCTCGTTCAGTACCTGTACCAGCTCGGCGCCGAGTGCGAGGTGCTCCGCAACGACGAGGTCGAGCTCTCGCACGCCCAGGACGGCTTCGACGGCGTGCTGCTCTCCCCGGGCCCCGGCACCCCCGAGGAGGCCGGGGTCTGCGTGGACATGGTGCGCCACTGCGCCGCCACCGGTGTCCCGGTCTTCGGCGTGTGCCTGGGCATGCAGTCCATGGCCGTGGCCTACGGCGGCGTGGTCGGCCGCGCCCCCGAGCTGCTGCACGGCAAGACCTCGCCGGTGCTGCACGACGGCGCCGGGGTCTTCGCCGGCCTGCCCTCGCCGTTCACCGCGACCCGCTACCACTCGCTGGCCGCCGAGCCCGGCACCGTCCCCGACGAGCTCCAGGTGACCGCCTGGACCGAGGACGGCATCATCATGGGCCTCAAGCACCGCGAGCACGACGTGGAGGGCGTCCAGTTCCACCCCGAGTCGGTGCTCACCGAATGGGGCCACCGCATGCTGGCCAACTGGCTGGTGAGGTGCGGCGACAAGGGTGCGGTGGAGCGCTCGGTGGGGCTGGCCCCGGTGGTGGGCAAGGCCGTCGCGTGACCTCGTACGCGCCGCCCGCGCCCACCGGGGGCCGGGCCGCGCGGCGCAGGGCCGCACAGGAGGCGGCGAAGCGGGCGCGGCGGCGGCGCCGGGGCGGGCCCCTGGTGATCGCCGGCCGTGCCCTGGGCGAACTGTTCATCACCGTCGGCGTGGTGATGCTGCTCTTCGTCACCTACCAGCTCTGGTACACCAACGTGATCGCCGAGCGGCAGGCGAACGGGGCGGCGGGCTCGCTCCGGCAGGACTGGGACAACGGGGCACCGGCCCCGCCCGTCACGGCGTTCTCGCCCGGCCAGGGCTTCGCCATCATGCACATCCCCAAGCTGGACGTGAAGGTCCCGGTGGCCGAGGGGACCAGCAAGCCCAAGGTCCTCGACCGGGGCATGGCCGGGCACTACTCCGAGGGCGCGCTCAAGTCGGCCATGCCCGCGGACAAGACGGGCAACTTCGCGGTGGCCGGCCACCGCAACACCCACGGCGAGCCGTTCCGGTACATCAACCGGCTGCGCCCGGGGGACCCGATCGTCGTCGAGACGCGGGACGCGTACTACACGTACGAGATGACCTCGATCCTGCCGCAGACCCCGCCCTCCAACATCTCGGTGATCAAACCGGTTCCGGAGGGGGCGGGCTTCACCGGGCCCGGGCGGTACATCACGCTGACCACCTGCACCCCCGAGTTCACCAGCACCTACCGCATGGTCGTATGGGGCAGGATGGTCGGCGAACGCCCGCGGAGCCAGGGCGCTCCGCCCGCGCTGTCGGGCGCGTAGACGCTCGCAGAGCCCGTAGGTCCGGGCCTCGTAGAGCTCGTGGAACAGACGTGAGGACCCCGCGGTGCCCCGTGCCGGCCATGCTGCTGCCCGTCCCCGCCGCCACCGGCTGGCGGCCCTCCTCGGCCTGCTGGGCGAGCTGCTGATCACCGCGGGTCTGGTGCTGGGGCTGTTCGTCGTCTACTCGCTGTGGTGGACCAATGTCCTGGCGGACAGGAACGCGCAGGCCAGGGCGGACGAGGTCCGCGCCCGGTGGCGCACGGCCGCGCCCGCGCCGTCCTCCTCGCCGGCTCCCGGGGCCGGTCCGGGCGCGCTGGACACCGACGGCGGCATCGGCTTCCTGCACGTGCCGGCGATGCGCAACGGGGAGGTACTGGTCAAGCGCGGGACCTCGCCGGAGGTGCTCGACGACGGGGTGGCCGGGTACTACACCGAACCGGTCAAGTCGGCGCTGCCGTGGGACGCTTCGGGCAACTTCTCGCTGGCCGCCCACCGCGACGGGCACGGGGCGAAGTTCCACAACATCCACAGGCTGCGGAAGGGCGACCCGATCGTCTTCGAGACCCGGGACACCTGGTACGTGTACAAGGTCTTCGCCGAGCTGCGTCAGACCTCCAAGTACAACGTGAACGTGCTCACTCCGGTACCGGAGGAATCGGGCCGCGACCGGCCCGGCCGCTACATCACGCTGACCACCTGCACGCCCGTCTACACCTCCAAGTACCGCTACATCGTGTGGGGCGAGCTGGTCCGCACGGAGAAGGTGGACGGCAAGCGCACCCCGCCCGCCGAACTGGGCTGACCCCGGCGGCACACATGCCGGAAGGCCGGGCCCTCCTGGGCCCGGCCTTCCGGTGTGACGGTTTCCGTGTCCGGCGCGGCTAGTTGCTCCGGCCGAAGTCGAAGAAGCCGCCGCCGCGGTTGTCCCCGTCGTTGCCGCCGTCCTGCTGGCCGCCCGCCGTGAACAGGGTGATCTGGCTGTTCGGCGGGACCTGCTGGCCGGCCTGCGGGGAGGAGCCGGCGACCCGCGCGTTGTCGTCGGTCGCCGTTCCGATCACCTGGCCGAGCTGCAGACCGCTCGCGGCGAGCAGCGCCTTCGCCTCGCCCACCGTCCGGCCGACCAGGTTCGGTACCGGTACCTGGACCTGCGCGGCCGCCTTGGCGATCTCCACGTTGATCACGGTGCCCGGGAGGACCTCGGTGTTCGGCGGCTGGCTCTGGCTGACGATGGTCTTCGGCGGCTCGGTGGACTCCACCTCCGTGGTGCTGCCCAGCTTGAGGTTGGCCTCCTGGAGCGCCTTCTTCGCCTGGGCCGCCGTCTTCCCCTTGAGGTCGGGGACCAGTGCCTTCGACTGCTCCTTGGCCACGGTGAGCGTGATCACGGTGTTCTTCTCGGCCTGCGACTGGGCCGGCGGGTTCTGCTTGAGGACGGCGCCCGGGGTACGGTCCGCCGACTCCTCGCTCTTCCGGTCGACCTGGAAGCCCTTGTCCCTCAGCTGCTTCTCGGCCGCGTCGAACTGCAGGCCCAGCACGTCCGGCACGGGGATCTTCGGGGCGCCGGTGGACACCTTGACCTTGATCTCGCCGCCGTCGTCGAGGCGGCCGCCCGGCTCCGGGTTCTGCGAGCAGATCATGCCCTTGGGCTGGGTGTCGCAGGGCTCCTCGGCCTCCTTGACCACCTTGAGCCCGACGTTGGCGGCGTTCCGCGAGGCGTTGTCGAAGGACTCGCCCACCAGCTTCGGCACCTGGGGCCGGTTGTCCGCGGTGTTGCTGAACAGCGAGCGGCCGATCAGGATCGCGCCGACGAGGACCAGCAGGCCCGCGGCGACCAGCAGGACGGTGGAAGCCCGGTTCTTCTTCTGGCCGCCGCGGCGGCGCGAGCCGCCCTGGTCGTAGCCCTGGTCCGGGTAGTAGCCGTCGCCGCCGGGCGGCATCGGGGGCATCATCGAGGTCTGCCCGCCGGGCTCGGCGGTGCGCAGGGCCGCGGTGGGCTGGTCGTAGCCCTGGGGGTGGCCGTAGCCGCCCTGGTCGGGGTAGCCGTAGCCGGCGACGCCCATGGACGCGGTGGCGGCGACGGGCTGGCCGTCGAGGCAGGCCTCGATGTCGGCCCGCATCTCGTCGGCGCTCTGGTAACGGAAGTCGGGGTCCTTGACCAGCGCCTTCAGGACGATGGCGTCCATCTCGGGCGTGATCTCGGGGTCGAAGTTCGACGGGGGCTGCGGCTCTTCCCGGACGTGCTGGTACGCGACGGCCACCGGGGAGTCGCCGATGAACGGCGGCCGGACGGTCAGCAGCTCGTAGAGCAGGCAGCCGGTGGAGTACAGGTCGGACCGCGCGTCGACCTGCTCGCCCTTGGCCTGCTCCGGCGAGAGGTACTGGGCGGTGCCGATCACCGCGGCGGTCTGGGTCATGGTCATTCCGGAGTCGCCCATGGCGCGGGCGATGCCGAAGTCCATCACCTTGACCTGGCCGGTGCGGGTGAGCATGACGTTCGCGGGCTTGATGTCGCGGTGCACGATGCCGGCCCGGTGCGAGTACTCCAGGGCCTGGAGGATGCCGGTGGTCATCTCCAGGGTGCGTTCGGGCAGCAGTTTGCGGCCGGAGTGCAGGAGCTCGCGCAGGGTGGACCCGTCGACGTACTCCATCACGATGTACGGGATGGAGATGTTGTCGACGTAGTCCTCGCCGGTGTCGTAGACGGCGACGATCGCGGGGTGGTTGAGCGAGGCGGCCGACTGGGCCTCGCGGCGGAACCGGGCCTGGAAGGACGGGTCGCGTGCGAGGTCGGCGCGCAGGGTCTTGACGGCGACGGTACGGCCGAGCCGGGTGTCGTGGGCGAGGTACACCTCGGCCATGCCACCTCGGCCGAGCACGTGGCTCAGCTCGTACCGGCCGCCGAGGCGACGCGGCTCTTCCATAACTTCCAGCCCTCTCCGTCAGTCCCGACCAAACCCGTGTGTGGTCCGGCGGTGTGCTGTTCGGGCAAAGGCTACCGGCCGATCGTGGGAGATCGGTTCGTGGCCACAGGACGATACCGGACCGGTACCGACCGTGCCGGTCGGTCAGCCCTGGCCCTTGATGACCGCCTCCATGACCGCCTTCGCGACGGGGGCGGCCAGGCCGCCACCGCTGATGTCCTCACGGTCGGCCGAGCTGTCCTCGATCACCACGGCCACGGCGACCGGGGAGCCCTGGTCGGTCTTGGCGTACGAGATGAACCAGGCGTACGGCTTCTTGGAGTTCTTCTCGCCGTGCTGGGCGGTGCCCGTCTTGCCGCCGACGGTCACGCCGTTGATCCGGGCCTTCTTGCCGCTGCCGTTCTCCACGACGTTGACCATCATCGCCTGGAGCTTCTGGGCGTTCTCGGCGGAGACCGGACGGCTCATCTCCTCCGGCTTGTGCCGGTCGATGTCGTCCGCGTTCGGCGAAGTGAGCCGGTCGACCATGTACGGCTTCATCAGCTTGCCGTCGTTGGCGACGGCGGCCGCGACCATGGCCATCTGGAGCGGGGTGGCCGCGGTGTTGAACTGGCCGATGGAGCTCAGGGCGTTGCCGTCCTTGCTCATGGTCTTGTCGTAGACGCTGGCGAAGGCGCGGACCGGGGTGTCGATCTTGTCGTCGTTGAAGCCGAACTTCTCCGCGGTCTCCACCATCTTGTCGCGGGTGACCTTGTCGCCCAGGTTGGCGAAGACGGAGTTGCAGGAGATCCGCATGGCCTCGTTGAGGCTGGCTTCCTTGCACCCCTCGGAGTGGTTCTTCATCGGCGTCTTGGTGCCGGGGAGGATGTACGGCTCGGGGGTGTCCGTCTTGGCCTCGATGTCGGTGACCACGCCGTGCTCCAGCGCGGCCGCGGCGGTGACCACCTTGAAGGTGGAGCCGGGCGGGTAGGTCTCCCGGATGGCCCGGTTGACCAGCTTCTTGTCCTCGCTGTCCTTGAGCTCGACCCAGGCCTTCTCGTCGGTCTTGGAGTTGCCGGCGAAGCTGGACGGGTCGTAGGAGGGCGTGGAGACCAGGGCGAGGATGGCGCCCGTGCGCGGGTCGAGCGCGGCGACCGCGCCCTTGCGGTTGCCGAGCTTCTCGAAGGCGGCCTTCTGCGCGGCGGCGTTCAGCGTGGTGACCACGTTGCCGCCGGCCTTCTTCTCGCCGGTGAACATGCCGATGGTCCGGTCGAAGAACAGCCGGTCGTCGTTGCCGGTCAGGATGCCGTCCTCGAGGGACTCCAGCTGGGTGGAGCCGAAGGCCTGGGAGGCGTACCCGGTGACCGGGGCCCACATCGGGCCGTCGACGTAGGTGCGCTTGTACTTGTAGTCGCTGCCGTCCGTCACGGTGGAGCCGGTGATCGGGTTGCCCTGGACGATGATGTTGCCGCGTTCCTGGGCGTACTGGGCGATCGAGACCCGGCGGTTCTCCTTGCGGGTCGCGAGCTCCTCGGCCTTGACGTACTGCAGCCAGTTCGTCCGGGCCAGGAGCGCGAGGATGAGCAGCCCGCAGAAGATCGAGATTCGGCGCAGGGGCTTGTTCATGACGGGCGGACCACCTGGGTCATCTCGGAGTCGGGGGACGGTGCGGGGGCCGGGGCGGGGCGGCGTGCGGTGTCGCTGATCCGGATGAGGATGCCGATGAGGGCCCAGTTCGCGAGGACGGAGGAACCGCCGGACGCGAGGAAGGGCATGGTCATGCCGGTGAGGGGGATGAGGCCCATGACGCCACCGGCGACGACGAAGATCTGGAGGGCGAAGGCGCCGGAGAGGCCGATGGCGAACAGCTTGCCGAAGGGGTCCCGGGCCGCCAGGGCGGTGCGTACGCCGCGCTCGATGATCAGGCCGTAGAGCATGAGGAAGGCCATGACCCCGGCGAGGCCGAGCTCCTCGCCGACGGTGGAGAAGATGAAGTCGGAGTTGGCGGCGAAGCCGATCAGGTCGGAGTTGCCCTGGCCCCATCCGGCGCCGAGGACGCCGCCGGAACCGAAGCTCATGATCGACTGGCCGACCTGCTCACAGGCGCCCGAGGTGGTGTAGCAGGCGAAGGGGTCGAGCCAGGCGTTCACGCGGTACGCGACGTGGCTGGAGAAGGAGGCCACGACCACGGCGCCGCCGACCGACATCAGCAGGCCGATCACGATCCAGCTGGTCCGCTCGGTGGCCACGTACAGCATGATCACGAACATGCCGAAGAACAGCAGCGAGGTGCCGAGGTCGTTCTCGAAGATCAGGATGAGCAGGCTCACGGCCCAGATCGTCAGGATCGGACCGAGGTCGCGGCCGCGCGGCAGGTAGAGGCCCATGAACCGGCGGGAGGCCAGGGCCAGGGCGTCGCGCTTGACCATGAGGTAACCGGCGAAGAAGACCGCGAGGACGATCTTCGCGAACTCGCCGGGCTGGATGGAGAAGCCGCCGACGCTGATCCAGATCTTGGCGCCGAAGACGTTCGCGCCGAGGCCCGGGATGATCGGCAGGATCAGCAGCACCAGGGAGACGGCCATCGAGATGTACGTGAACCGCTGCAGGGTGCGGTGGTCCTTGAGGACGAGCAGCACGCCGGAGAACAGGGCGATGCCCAGCGCGGTGTAGAGCATCTGGTTCGGCGAGGACTCGGAGAACGAGCCGAAGGCCCGCTTGGCCAGGTTCTGCAGGCGCTCCGACTGGTCCAGGCGCCAGATCAGCACCAGGCCGAGGCCGTTGAGCAGGATGCCGAGCGGCAGCAGCAGGGGGTCGGCGTACTTGGCGAAGCGGCGTACGACGAGGTGGGCGATGCCGGCCACGACCGCGAGGGCCAGCCCGTAGACGACCATGCCCGGGGGCAGCTCGCCGTCGATGGCCAGGCCCACGTTGGCGTAGGCGAAGATCGGGATGACCACGGCGAAGCCGAGCAGCATCAGCTCGGTGTTCCGTCTGCTGGGAAGCTCGATGGCTCCGATGGTGGTCGTGTTGGTGACAACGCTCATGGTGTGGCAGGCCCCCTGTGCCCGCGTGTGACTGCCGCCACTGCTGTTACTGCTTTCCGCAGACGCTGACCAGCTGCTGTTCCTCGGGAGTGAGGGCGCTGTCGGCCGGCGGAGTCTGGTTGTTCGCCTCGGCGGCGCGCCGGATCCCGTCCTTCTTGCAGGCGTTGACCTGCAGCTGGAGTTCGTCGACCTTCTTCCGGGCGGCGTCGAGGCTGCCCTCGCCGATGGTGCCCTCGACCAGCTTCTTCTTGAACGGCGGCAGGTACTTGAGTTCGATCTCGGGGTGGTCGCTCTCCACCTCGGACAGTTTGAACGGGCCGAGGTTCTGGCTGATGCCGCGGTAGAGCGCGACGTGCTCGCCCTTCACGCCGACGTAGAACTGGGTCTGCGTCCAGCGCCAGCCCGCGTACAGCCCGCCGCCGATGACCCCGAGCACGAGCAGCAGGATCAGCGTGCGGCCGATCCAGCGCCTGCCCTTGCCCTTGCCCTTGGCGCGCCGGCGGCGCGGGTGGTCGTAGGAGTCGTCGTCGTAGGCGCCGCCGTCGTCGTACGCGTCGGCTTCGCCGTAGCCGCCGCCGTAGCCGCCGGAGCCGTAGCCCTCGGGGGAGCCGTAGCCGGGGGCCTCGCCGCTGCCGGGCGGGCCGAAGGCGCCGGGAGCGGGCGGCGGGGCCTGGCGTCCGAGGCCGGAGGCCCGGCCGGCCGGGGTCTGCATGGCGCCGCCGTCGAACAGCTGGTGCTGGTTCTCGGCGACCGCGCCGACGACCACGGGGGTGTCGTTCAGCTGGGCGGCGAGGGTGTCGCCGCTGTCGGTGTCGAGCACGTCGGCGACGATGCAGGTGATGTTGTCGGGTCCGCCGCCGCGCAGGGCGAGCTGGATGAGCGCCTGCACGGTCTCGTGCGGGCCGTGGTAGTCGGCGAGGGTCTCCTCCAGGGTCTGGTGGGAGACCACGCCGGAGAGGCCGTCGGAGCAGATCAGGTACCGGTCCCCGGCCCGCACCTCGCGGATGGAGAGGTCCGGCTCCACGGTGTCGCCGCTGCCCAGCGCGCGCATCAGCAGGGAGCGCTGCGGGTGGGTGGTGGCTTCTTCCTCGGTGATCCGGCCCTCGTCGACGAGGCGCTGCACCCAGGTGTGGTCCTGGGTGATCTGGGTCAGGATCCCGTCGCGCAGCAGGTACGCGCGGGAGTCGCCGACGTGCACCAGGCCGAGCCGCTGGCCGGTCCACAGCAGGGCGGTCAGGGTGGTGCCCATGCCCTCGAGCTGCGGGTCCTCCTCGACCATCACGCGCAGCACGTCGTTGGCGCGCTGCACGGCGACACCGAGCGAGGTGAGGATGTCGGAGCCGGGGACGTCGTCGTCGAGCTGGACGAGCGTGGAGATCACCTCGGAGGAGGCGACCTCTCCGGCGGCCTGGCCGCCCATGCCGTCGGCGATCGCGAGCAGCCGCGGGCCGGCGTAGCCGGAATCCTCGTTCCCCTCGCGGATCATGCCCTTGTGCGATCCGGCGGCGAACCGCAGGGACAGACTCATGCGCACCTCGCCCGTCGGGTACAACCGGTCTCGAGCCACACTGCCCACCCTCCGGTCGGGAGCGCGCGCGGGGCCGATCCCCGGAGGATCAGGTCCGCTGCGGCTCGCTCGCTCCGCTCGCTCATTCTCGTACTACTTCCGCAGCTCGATGACGGTCTTGCCGATGCGGATCGGGGCGCCCGGCGGAATGGGCGTCGGGGCGGTGAGACGGGTCCGGTCGAGATACGTGCCGTTGGTGGACCCGAGATCCTCGACGATCCACTGGCCGTCACGGTCGGGGTAGATCCTGGCATGCCGGCTGGAGGCGTAGTCGTCGTCCAGCACGATCGTGGAATCGTGGGCACGGCCGAGGGTGATCGTCTGGCCCTGCAGCGCGACCGTGGTGCCGGTGAGGGTGCCCTCGGAGACGACCAGCTTGGTCGGGGCTCCGCGGCGCTGGCGCTGCTGCGGGGGCGCGGCGGCCTGCCGGCCGCCCGGCGCCGCCGGGGCACGGCTGTCGCCGCCACCGCCGCGCCGCGCGCCGCGCTGGGTCACACGCGTCCCGAACAGGTCGCTCCGGATGACCTGGACGGCCACGATGACGAACAGCCACAGAACGGCCAGGAAACCCAACCGCATGACCGTAAGGGTCAGCTCTGACATTGCCCCCGCTTCACCCTTCGGCTTGCCGGTAAATGATGGTGGTGCTGCCCACGACGATCCGCGAGCCGTCGCGGAGCGTAGCGCGGGTGGTGTGCTGCCCGTCCACCACGATGCCGTTGGTGGACCCGAGATCCTGGATCGTCGAGGGCGTTCCGGTCCGGATCTCACAGTGCCGGCGCGAGACGCCGGGGTCGTCGATCCTTACGTCGGCCTCGGTGCTGCGACCGAGTACGAGGGTGGGGCGCGAGATCTGGTGGCGGGTGCCGTTGATCTCGATCCAGCGGCGCATCTCCGCTCCGCCGGGCACCGGGGCCGGGCCCGCGGGACCACCGGGGCGGCGCTGGGGGGCACCGGGCGGCGGGGCGCTGGGCATGGGCGGGGCGCCGGCCGGAGGGTAGCCGTAGCCGCCCTGCTGCGGGTGGTGCGGCTGCGCGGGCCGGTCCTGGGAGGTCGAGGAGGCCAGCGTGCGACTGCGGACCCGGTAGAGGCCGGTGTCGAGGTCGTCGGCCTTCTCCAGGTGCACCTTGATGGGGCCCATGAAGGTGTAGCGCTGCTGCTTGGCGTAGTCGCGGACCAGGGCGGCGAGCTCGTCGCCGAGCTGGCCGGAGTACGGGCTCAGGCGCTCGTAGTCGCCGGCGGAGAGTTCGACGATGAAGTCGTTCGGGACGACGGTGCGCTCACGGTTCCAGATCGTCGCGTTGTTGTCGCACTCGCGCTGGAGCGCGCCGGCGATCTCGACGGGCTGGACCTCGGACTTGAACACCTTGGCGAAGGTGCCGTTCACCAGACCTTCGAGTCGCTGCTCGAACCGCTTCAGGACTCCCATGGGGGCACCTCCTCCGTTCCTGTCGCCCTGTACTGATTGCTGAACTGCTTACTGATCGTATCCACGCGTGGGGGATTCGGCTGGTTCCCCTCCTGGCCCGTGGTGAGGAGTGTTGCTCCTCACTAGGGATCGTAGGGGCGGCCCAGGGCCAGTGTCCCGCACCGGGAGGGCAGTGCGGGAGGGGCTGTCCGCAGAGGGGGACGGGAGGACCGGTGCGGAGGCGGCGGGAGGTCTTCCGGAACGGGCCCGCGGGCGGGTGGGGGAACGGTGTCCGGGAGGTGGCGGGGGGTCGGCGCCGGGCCGCCGGGGGGCCACCGGGAAAGCGATTTCAATCCACCGTCTCTGACGTGCTAATGTTCCGATGTCGCCAGGGGAACGGCCCGAAAGGGAAAGACCACTGGGACGCTGCTCGGGCGAGTGGCGGAACGGCAGACGCGCTGGCTTCAGGTGCCAGTGTCCTTCGGGACGTGGGGGTTCAAATCCCCCCTCGCCCACAGAGAGAACCCCCGATTCGGAGAGATCCGGATCGGGGGTTTTTCGTTTGCGGCGGCCATGTGAGAGCCGTGGGGAGGAACTCGGTGGGTTTCGACGAGGAATGGGGCCGGCGCCGGGCTGCTGACCGCACTGCTCGGCACGAAGGGGGCGGGCGCGGCCCGGACCGGGACCCGCGGGAAGGACGCGGAGAGGGCTCCCGGAGCGTGGTGAACATCAGCGAGACGGCCCATGTCCCCTATCGGTAGGGCCGCTTCCGCCGGCTCCGTCAGGAATCCCGCATGCCCACTCTGAACGAGGCCCTCGAAGCGGCCGGGTCCCTGCTCGACCGGACGGACATCTCCGAGCGGTGGACGCTCGTCATGCAGCCGGAGCTCAGCGAGGAGAACGACCTGGCCTGGATCGTCGGATACGACGTCCAGGAGAGCATCGACGCGCAGGACGTGTTCGTCGGGCCGATCATCAAGTGCGTGATCGTGCCCAAGGACGGCTCGCCGGCCCGGTTCCCGGTCTCGCACATCCCCCTGGACCAGTACTTCGCCTACGTCCGCCACGGCGGGTGGGACTCCGCCGGCACGGCCGGCACGGTCAGGGCCGAGCCCTGGCAGAAGGCCCTGCGGTGGCTGCTGTCGACCTACCACGGGCTGGTCGAGCTGACCGGTGTGCAGCCGGTCGCCGAGGACGCCGGGACCTGGCTGTTCGGCTGCCGGACCGTCGAACAGCCCGGCTGCCCGCGGACGCCGATGCTGGCCGCGTCCGTGGTGGTGCCCAAGGACCCCGGTGACCCGTTCCACCCGGCCGCGGACGACCCGTGGGGGGACGCCGCCGCGTACACGCGGACGGGGACGGAGCCCGACCCGGAGACCCGGGCGCGCAGGCTCAACTCCCGCGGCTGCGTGGTCACCGTGGCCGCCGCGATCGCCGGTGCGCCTTCCTCGCCGCTGCCCTGGCAGCCCGCGCACGAGGCGCCGGGCTGGTGGCCGCTGATGCTGAGGCGCTACTTCCCCGGAGCCGAGCAACTGCGCTGCGCGGACTGGGACGAGGTGATCCGCCGGGTCCGGGAGACCGGACCGGACACGCAGGGCGTGGTGTGGGTACGCCGGGCCATCGGCGGCACCGAGGTCAGCGGGCACCTGCTGTACGCGCACAACAACGCCGGGAACGTGGTGTTCCTGGACGGCATGACGGGCGGCCTGGCACGGCTGGACCCCGCCGCGGTGAAGGAGCTGGTCCTCGCCCGGTTCCGGCCCGGGAGCCCCCCGGTGGCGGCCGACCTGGCAGCCGCCCGGCAGAAGGCCCGGGACTGGATCCGGCGCACCTGACGGACCGAGTCCGTCGAGCTCGTCGACCCGGTGGCGGAGGACGGGACCCGGGGAGGTGCCGGAGCGCGCGACGTCCGTCGATGCCGTGGCCGCCCTCGCGACGCTGCCCGCCGGGGGCCGCGCCCTGGTGTGGGTGCGGCCGGGGACCGGCGGGGCCGGCCGTCGAAGGGCCTGCTGCTCACCGCGGTCCGCACGGAGGCCGGCCCGGCGGTCGGGAGCCGCCGGTCGACTTTCGTCGGGGCGGGCGCGACGAAAGAGGGCTGGGGCGGAGCCCGGGCGTTGCCTAGATTCGGCGGCGTGGATGTGCATGCGAGGGTCCGGGCCGGATGGGAATGGCTGAAGGGGCCGGAGCCGTGGACGCGGCGGGCGCTGGCCGGGGACCTGGTCGCGGCCGCCGTGATCGTGCTGTTCGGCTTCGCCATCGAGGAGCTGGACGGCGGGAGCGCGCTCCGGGAGACGGCGTCCGCGCTGACCGTGCTCGGGCTGGTGCTGCTCAGGCGCCGGATGCCGGCCGGGACGCTGCTGGTCGCCGCGGCCCTGAGCGCCGTACTGCCCGGGACGTTGCTGGTCACCCTGATGCTGGGCTGGTCGGCGGGCCGGCGGATCGTCGGGGCCGGGCGGGCCGTGGGCGTGTTCGCGCTCACCTTCCTGCTGTACGTGGGCGGGACCGCGGCCACCGAGTGGGGTGAGGCGCCGCCGATGCTGCTGCTGGTCTTCACCACGCTGATGTACCTGGCGACGGTGCTGACTCCCGGTCTGACCAGCCGTTACTGGTCCCAGCGGCGGACGCTGCTGCACGCGCTGCAGGAGCGCAACGCGCGGCTGATGCGGGAGCGGGTGATGGTGGCGGGCCAGGCGCGGCTGCGCGAACGGCAGCGCATCGCCCAGGACATGCACGACAGCCTGGGGCACCAGCTGGCGCTGATCTCGGTGCACACCGGCGCCCTGGAGGTGGACCCGGCGCTGACGGACCGCCAGCGGGAGGCGGTGGGCGTGCTGCGCCAGGCCTCGGTCGCGGCGATGCACGAGCTGCGCGAGGTGGTGGGCATCCTCCGGGACGGGGTCGAGGCCCCGGTGCGGGAGGACGAGCAGGTCGCGCGCGGGGTCGCCGGGATCGAGGGGGTGGTGGCCGCCGCGCGGGCGGCGGGCACCGAGGTCGCGCTGCGGACGGCCGGGAGGCCGCGGCCGCTGCCCGCGGCCGGCGACCACGCGGCGTACCGGATCGTGTAGGAGGCGCTGACGAACGCCTACAAGCACGCTCCGGGAGCGGCCATCACGGTGGAACTGCGCTACGAGGACGACTCGTTGGTGGTGGAGATCTCCAACGGGCCGGTGCCGCCGCCGGGGCCGGGCGAGGTGGTCTCGGGCGGCCAGGGACTGACCGGACTCCGGGAACGGGCCCGGCTGGTCGGCGGGATGGTGCACGCCGGACCGGTGGAGGGCGGCGGGTTCCGGGTGGCGGGCGTGCTGCCGTACGGGTCCGAGCCCGCGGGCGGGCCGAAGGCGCGGGCCCGGAGCGCCGCGGTGCCCGCGGTGGAGGCCGTGGACGCGGTGGGGGCCGACGGGGTGCTTCCGGGCTGGGCGCCCGGGTTCGCCGAGGGGTTCGCGGACGACTTCGGGCAGCAGCGGGTGCCGGCCGGGGTGCCGCCGATGGACTGGGCCGCGGTGGACCGGGAGCTGGCGAGCGGCGGCCGGAGCCGGGCCGGCGGGTTCGCGCTGGGGTGCGGCATCGCCTTCGCGGCGGCGGTGCTGCTGGTGATCGTGGTGGGGGCCGGGGTGGCCCTGCTGGCGTCCTCGGTGACGAAGGGCATGATCGACCGGTCCGAGTACGACGCGATCGGCGTCGGGATGGCGGAGCAGGAAGTGCGGGACCGGCTGCCGAGCGGGGACAGCGTGTTCACGCAGGGGCTGGACAAGGGCGGTCCGCCGCGACCGGAGGGCGCCGGCTGTCTGGTGCTGATGTCCACCGAATCGGGTGACAGCCTGGACGACGAGCCGGTGTTCCGGTTCTGCTTCCGGGACGGCAGGCTCATCGAGAAGCAGGCGTACGAGATCAGGCGGTAGGCGTGGGCGAGGGCGTGGGCGGCGAGGGCCAGGGCGTGGGCGTTGGCCCGGGCGCGGGTCCGGGTGCGGCGGTGTCGGGCGGCGGGGCGGCGCGGACGGTACGGGTGGTGATCGCCGACGACGAGCCGCTGATCCGTGCCGGGATCCGGTTGATCCTGACCTCGGACCCGGCGATCGAGGTGGTCGCGGAGGCGGCGAACGGCCGCGAGGCGGTGGAGTTGGCCCGGGCCTTCTCGCCGGACGTGGTGCTGCTGGACATCCAGATGCCGGTGATGGACGGGCTGACCGCGCTGGGGGAGCTGCGGCGGGCGGTGCCGTCGGCGCGGGCGCTGATCCTGACCACGTTCGGGGAGAAGGAGAACGTGCTGCGGGCGCTGGAGCAGGGCGGGGCCGGCTTCCTGCTGAAGGATTCGGCTCCGGCGGAGCTGATCGGGGCGGTGCGGGCGGCCGCGGCCGGGGACGCGTACCTCTCCCCGGCGGCGACCCGGCACGTGGTGGACCAGCTGGCCTCGGGGCGCGCGGCCTCGCGGGGCGAGCAGGCGCGGCGGCGGGTGGCGGAGCTGAGCGAGCGGGAGCGCGGGGTGCTGGCGCTGCTGGGGGAGGGGCTGTCGAACGCGGACGCGGGACGGCGGCTGCACATGAGCGAGGCGACGGTGAAGACGTACGTGAGCCGGATCCTGGCGAAGCTGGAGTGCGAGAACCGGGTGCAGGCGGCGCTGCTCGCGCGGGACGCCGGACTGTAGCGGCGTCCCCGGACCACGCCGGGGGCGGGGCGGCCCACCGCGGCCGACGGCGGCCGACGGCGGCCCACGGCGGCTCACCGCGGTTCGCTGTGGCGTTCCGGCAGGTCACGGCTTCCGCAGGGGCCGTCGTATCGGTACCGTCGTCCGGTCACTGGGCAAGATCGATGGGGGCGGCAGGCATGGGCACCTACACGGGCGCGGGCACCGGCGGGGGCATGAGCGCGGACGGGGCCGCGGTCCCGGGCGCTGTGGCGGGCGGGGCTGCTCCTGTGGCTGCGCCGGCGGACGCGGCGCCGGGGCAGCGGGGTGCGGCTCCGGTGCGGATCCCGGCCGTCCCGGGCTTCGCCCCGCGCGGTGCGGCCGCCGGTACGCCGAAGAACGCCGGCAAGGCGCTGCGGGACCGGGTGCCGCGCGCCGCGCACGCCCGGTTCGAGCTCGCGGCCGGCCGGCCCGACGCGGTGCGGGCCGTGGAGGAGTCCAACCACGGGCGGGTGCCGGAGCTGACCCCGATAAGGGTGGGCCGGATGACGGCGAATCCTTTCGCCTTCCTGCGCGGCGCCGCCGGGCTGATGGCTTTCGACCTCGCGGACACCCCCGTCACCGGGGTGGCGGCGCAGCTCTGCGGGGACGCGCACGCCGCGAACTTCGGCCTCTACGGGGACGCGCGCGGCCGGCTGGTGATCGACCTCAACGACTTCGACGAGACCGTGGTCGGGCCGTGGGAGTGGGACGTCAAGCGGCTGGCGGCCTCGCTGGTGCTGGCCGGCCGGGTGGCCGGGGCGGACGAGGACACCTGCCGGGCGGCGGCGCAGGACACGGTGGGCGCCTACCGGCGGACGATGCGGCTGCTGGCGCGGCTGTCCGCGCTGGACGCGTGGAACGCGATCGCGGACGAGGAGCTGGTCTCGCACACGGACGCGCGGGACCTGCTGGGCACGCTGGAGCGGGTCTCGGAGAAGGCCCGCAACAACACCAGCGCGCGGTTCGCGGCGAAGTCCACCGTGGTGGACGAGGACGGGGCGCGCCGCTTTGAGGACGCGCTGCCGGTGCTGCGGCGGGTCGGGGACGCGGAGGCGGCGGCCGTCGCGGCCTCCCTCGGCGGCTACCTCGGCACGGTGCAGAGCGACCGGCTGCCGCTGCTGGCCCGGTACGCCATCCACGACGTGGCCTTCCGGGTGGTCGGCACCGGCAGCGTGGGCACGCGGTCGTACGTGGTGCTGCTGCTGGACCACCGGGGCGAGCCGCTGGTGCTCCAGGTGAAGGAGGCGCGGCCGTCGGTGCTGCTGCCGCACCTGCCGGAGGGCTTCGACCGGTCCCCGGCGGCGCACGAGGGGCAGCGGGTGGTGGCCGGCCAGAAGCGGATGCAGGTGGTCTCGGACATCCTGCTGGGCTGGACCACGGTGGAGGGCCGGCCCTTCCAGGTGCGGCAGTTCCGCAACCGCAAGGGCAGCGTGGACCCTGCCGCGCTCTCGCCCGACCAGATCGACGACTACGGCCGGATGACCGGGGCGCTGCTGGCCCGGGCGCACGCGCACAGCGCGGACCCGCGGCTGCTGGCCGGGTACTGCGGCAGGAACGAGGAGCTGGACGAGGCGGTGGCCGCCTTCGCGGTGGCCTACGCGGACCGTACGGAGGCGGACCACGCGGACCTGGAGGCCGCGGTGCGGTCCGGGCGGATCCCGGCGGAACGCGGGGTCTGAGCGCTCGTGCCCGCCGTGATCCGCCGGACACCCTCTAGGCTGGCCGGGTGAGCGAGCAGACTGTCCCCGAGGACGACGCGGCGGGCGCCGGCAGCACCGAGGGCGCTGAGCGGCCGGAGGCGCGGCTGGAGCGGGCCGTGCGGGCCGCCGAGCAGGCGCTGATCGAATTCGAGATCGCGGTGGAGACCTTCCGGGTGGAGGTGGAGAACTTCTCCCGGCTGCACCACAGCAGGCTCGGCCCGGTGTACGCCCGGCTCGACGAGCTGGACGCGCTGATCGCGGAGGCTCGGGCGGAGCGGTCCGGGGATCCGGAGGACCTGCGCCGGGCGCGCGAGGCCCGGGCCCTGGTCATGCCGATGCCCGGGGTGGACGAGCTGTTCGACGACTGGCTCGGTTCGGACGGGATCGCCGACGACGCGGCGGCCATGCTCACCGAGCAGTCGGTGCGGCCGCCGGAGCGCGTGCGGCCGTCGGAGGAGGCACGGCGGCTGTACCGCGAGCTGGTGCGGCAGGCGCATCCCGACCTGGCACAGGAGGACGCGGAGCGGGATCGGCGTGACGCGTTCATCGTCAGGGTGAACGCGGCGTACGCCCGGGGCGACGAGCAGCTGCTGCGCGAGCTGGCCGCGGAATGGGCGGCCGGGCCGGTGCCGGAGGCGGCGCGGCCCACGGAGGCCGAGGAGCTGTACGCACGGCTGGAGTGGCTGGCACAGCGCAAGGAGCTGCTGGCCGCGGTGGCGCGCGAGCTGGAGGACAGCGCGATCGGGGCGATGCTGCGGATGGCGCCGGACGACCCGGACGGGCTGCTGGACGAGATCGCCGGGCAGCTGCTGGCGCAGGTGTCTGAGCGCGAGGCGGAGCTGGCCGGGCTGAGCTCGGGGGCCTGAGGGCCTGATGGCCTGAGGGCCTGAGCACCGGGACACGGCCCGGCACCCGTCCGGAAGGCGGGTACCGTGGCAGACGGGTGCACGAGCACACGTGCGCACGAGCAGACGAGAGAAGAAGGCGGCAGGGCATGCACTTCGGCACGCTTCCCACGGTCGGTGTGGACGCGCTGGGCGCGGACAGCTTCATCCTCGACGTCCGGGAGGCCGACGAGTGGCAGGCCGGTCACGCCGAGGGCGCGCTTCACATCCCGATGAGCGAGTTCGTGGCCCGCTTCGGTGAGCTCACCGAGGCCGCCCCGGACGGCGACAAGGTGTACGTGATGTGCCGGGTGGGCGGGCGCTCGGCGCAGGTCACCGGCTACCTGCTGCAGCAGGGCATCGACGCCGTGAACGTGGACGGCGGCATGCAGAGCTGGGAGGCTACGGGCCGCCCGGTCGTCACCGACGCGGGCGCCCCGGGCACCGTCCTCTGACACGCACCGTCCTCTGACACGGACGGACCGGCCGCCGGGAACGGTTTCAGGCGAGGGGATGGGCCGCCAGCAGGTCGCCCAGGAGTTCCTCGTGGGCCGCGGCCGGGCCGAGTGACAGCTCCAGCTGCTTGGCCCAGGCGTGGAAGCGGTGCAGGGGGTAGTCGGTGTCGGCGCCGAAGCCGCCGTGGAGGTGCTGGGCGGTCTGCACGACCCGCCGTACGCCCTCCGAGGCCCAGATCTTGGCCACCGCCACGTCCCCAACGCTGGGCAGCGGTCCGCCCGCCCCGCCGGTCGCCGCGTCCAGCCGCCAGGCCGCCTGCCAGAGGGTGACCTCCATCGCGCGCAGGTCGATGTAGCGGTCGGCGGCCTGGACCGCGACCGCCTGGAAGGTGGCAACCGGGAAGCCGAACTGCTCGCGCTTGCCGGTGTACCCGCTGGTCATCGCCAGCACGGCCTCGCCGAGGCCCAGGGCCAGCGCGCAGGTGCCGGTGGCCAGCAGCTGGCGCAGCCGCTCCCAGGCCCCCTGCGCATCGATCAGGTGCGTGGCCGGCACCCGTACGCCGTCCAGGGTGAGCTCGGCGAACCGCTCGCCGTTGGTCGAGTACTGGTCGGCCAGGGACAGCCCCTCGGCGCCGCGCGGGACCAGCGCGAGCACGGCCTCGGCCTCACCGGTGTGGGCGGGAACGGCGATCCAGTCGGCGCCGTGTGCCCAGGGCACGGCCGTCTGCATGCCGTCCAGCACCCAGCCCGAGCCGTCCCCGACGGCCGTCACCGCCAGTTCGGCCGGATCGTGGCCGGTCCGGCCGCCGGCCGCGGCGGTGAGTACCAGTCCGCCGGCGGCCGCGCCGGGCAGCAGCGCGGCGGCCAGCTCCGCCGAACCGTGCGCCTGGACGGCCATCGCGGTGGCGCAGTGCTCCAGCAGGGGCACCCTCGCCAGTACCTTCGCGGACTCGCGCAGCACGAGGCAGAGCGCGATGGCGTCCAGCCCGGCACCGCCGTGCTCCTCGGCGAGGACCAGGCCGAGCAGGTCGGAGGCGGCCAGCTTCGCCCACAGCGGGCGGTCGAAGTCCTCGGCCACCGCGCCCGGGGTGAGTGCGGGGCTGGGCACCCCGTCCGGGGCGACGTCCGCGAAGACCGCCCTGGCCGCCTCGACGGCCGCCTGCTGCTCCTCGGTGAAGGTGAAGTCCACTTCCTGTCCTCCCGCGCGCAGGTCCCTGTGCCGGTCCGGTACGGCATCAGATCTGACGGACCGTCAAGATAGAACAGGTTCCCGCAATTGGACAGGGCTGGAGGGGACGGCCGCCGACCGCCGGACCGTCGCGCCGACGGGTCGGCGGACGGGCGGACGGGCGGACGGGCGCCGAACAGTGAACGGGCGCCTCAGCGGTCGAAGTCGATCTCGACCTCTTCCGACTCCGGATGCGACTGGCAGGCCAGTACGAACCCGGCCTCGGTCTCGTGCTCCTCCAGCGCGTAGTTCCGGTCCATCCGCACCTCGCCGCGCACCACGAACGCCCGGCAGGTGCCGCACACCCCGCCCTTGCAGGCGTACGGGGCGTCCGCCCGGTTGCGCAGCACCGCGTCCAGCAGGGACTCGCCGTCCTGCACCGGCCAGGTGCCGGAGCGCCCGTCGAGGCGTGCGGTGACCCGGCTGTGCGAAGAGGACACCGACGCGGCGGCCGGTGCCGGCGCCGGGGCGTTGTCCACGTGGAAGATCTCCTCGTGGATCCGGTCCCGGTCGACGCCCAGGCCGCGCAGCGCCCGCTCGGCGCCCTGGACCAGCCCGTAGGGACCGCAGAGGAACCAGCCCGCCACCGAGCCGACCGGCAGCAGCGCCGGCAGCAGGCCCGTCAGCCGCTCCTCGTCGAGCCGGCCGGACGGCAGCCCGGCCTCCTGTTCCTCCCGGGACAGCACGGTGACCAGCTGGAACCGCTCGGGGTAGCGGTCCTTCAGGTCGGCGACCTCCTCCAGGAACATCGTGGAGGCGGCCGTGCGGTCGCTGCGGACCAGGCAGAACCGGGCGTCCGGCCGGGCCGCCAGCAGGGTCGAGACGATCGACAGCAGCGGGGTGATGCCACTGCCGCCGACGATCGCGGCGTAGTGCCCGCCTTCCGGGGCGGCGGCCGGATCCAGCACGAACCGGCCGGCCGGGACCATCACGTCCAGCACGTCTCCGGGAGTCACCTCCTTGTGGGCGTAGGTGGAGAACTCGCCGCCCTCCACCAGCCGCACACCCACCCGCAGTTCCGCGGGGCCGTGCCCGCCGGCTGCCGGGGCCGGGGAGCAGATCGAGTAGGTGCGGCGCACCTCCCCGCGCTCGGCGCCCTGCCGCCGCATGGCCAGGTGCTGGCCGGGGGCGTGCCGGTACTCCTCGCGGAGCTCCGCCGGGACACTGAGGGTCAGGGCCACGGAGTCGTCGGTGAGCCGGTCGACCGCGGCCACCGTCAGGGAGTGGAAGGCGCCGTGGCGTGGTGCGGCCATCTACAGCTCCTTGAAGTGGTCGAAGGGTTCACGGCAGGACGTGCAGCGCCGCAGTGCCTTGCAGGCGGTGGAGGAGAAGCGGCTCAGCAGCTCGGTGTCGGTGGACCCGCAGTTCGGGCAGCGCACCGACAGCGTGACCGGCACCGGTCCGCCGGCCGCGTGCGGCCGGGGCGGGGCGATTCCGAACTCGGCCAGCTTGCGGCGGCCTTCGGCGCTGATGTCGTCGGTGGACCAGGCGGGGGCCAGCACCGTCCGCACCGAGACCTCGGCTATGCCGCGGTCGTGCAGGACACGCTCGATGTCGGCGGACATGGCCTCGATGGCCGGGCAGCCGGTGTAGGTCGGGGTGAGCGAGACCTCCACCACACCGTCCTCGCGTATCCGCAGTCCACGCATCACGCCCAGCTCCGCCAGGCTGAGCACGGGCAGCTCCGGGTCCTGCACCGCGCCGGCCAGCGCGGCCAGTTCCTCCTCGAGCCGGCTCGCGGCCGGGGCTCCGGCCCGGGAGGCGGGGCGGGTCGTGGTCACCATGACGCCCCCGGGTGGCTGCGGTGCAGGTGCTGCATCTCGGCGAGCATCCGGCCGAAGGGCTCGGTGTGCAGGCCCTGCCGGCCCGCGCCCGCCGCCCAGGCTCCGGTACGGGGTCCCTCGGGGAGCTCCAGCCCGGCCCGGTCGAGCACGGCGCCCAGCTCGGAGAGCCAGCGCTGCTCCAGGGCGGCGTAGTCCACCTCGGTGCCCTCGACGGGGAGGAACATCTCGCCGGTGAACTTCCACAGGGAGGCCAGCCCGGCCCGCATCCGGCGGGCGCTCTCCTCCGTGCCGTCGCCGAGGCGCAGCGTCCACTGCTCGGCGTGGTCACGGTGGTAGGCGGTCTCCTTGACGGCCTTGGCCGCAAGCGGGGCGAACGGGCCCTCGCCGGCCGCGAGGGCCTCGAACAGCCCCTGCTGGTAGAGGGAGAAGTAGAGCTGGCGGGCGATGGTGTGGGCGAAGTCGCCGTTGGGCTGCTCCACCAGCTGGAGGTTGCGGAAGGCCCGCTCCTCGCGGAGGAAGGCCAGTTCGTCCTCGTCGCCCGCCATGGACAGCAGCACACGGGCCTGGCCGAGCAGGTCGAGGGCGATGTTGGCCAGCGCCACCTCCTCCTCCAGCACGGGGGCGTGCCCGGCCCATTCACCGAGCCGGTGGGAGAGGATCAGCGCGTCGTCGCCGAGGGCGAGCGCGGCAGCCGTGGGGACCGTCGCGGTACCCGTCGTGGAAACGGTGCTCACAGGTGCTGCACCCCCTCCGGGATGTCGTAGAACGTCGGGTGCCGGTACGGCTTGTCGGCGGACGGGGCGAAGAACGGGTCCCGCTCGTCCGGCGAGGAGGCGGTGATCGCCGTGGAGGGGACCACCCAGATGGACACGCCCTCGTTGCGCCGCGTGTACAGGTCGCGGGCGTTGCGCAGGGCCATCTCCGCGTCGGGGGCGTGCAGGCTTCCCGCGTGGGTGTGCGAGAGGCCGCGCCGCGATCGCACGAACACCTCCCACAGCGGCCAGTTCTGCGTCATGCCCGTGCCTCCTCGTTGGTGTGCTTCGCCGCGTACGCCGCGGCCGCGTCCCGTACCCAGGCGCCTTCTTCGTGGGCCCGGCGCCGCTGGCCTATCCGCTCCTCGTTGCACGGCCCGTTGCCCTTGAGGACGTCCCAGAACTCGGTCCAGTCGATGGCACCGAAGTCGTGGTGACCGCGCTCCTCGTTCCACCGGATGTCCGGGTCGGGGAGGGTCAGGCCGAGGCTCTCGGCCTGCGGCACGGCGATGTCCACGAACCGCTGGCGCAGCTCGTCGTTGGAGTGCCGCTTGATCCGCCAGGCCATGGACTGGGCCGAGTGCGCCGACTCGTCGTCCGGCGGGCCGAACATCATCAGCGAGGGCCACCACCAGCGGTTCACGGCGTCCTGGGCCATCTCGTGCTGGGCCTGCGTGCCCTGGGAGAGCGCGAGCAGCAGCTCGTACCCCTGGCGCTGGTGGAAGGACTCCTCCTTGCAGATGCGGACCATGGCGCGTGCGTAGGGACCGTAGGAGCACCGGCACAGGGGGACCTGGTTGGTGATGGCCGCGCCGTCCACCAGCCAGCCGATGGCGCCGACGTCGGCCCAGGTCAGCGTCGGGTAGTTGAAGATCGAGGAGTACTTCTGGCGGCCGGCGTGCAGCTTGTCGAGCAGCTCGTCGCGGCTGGTGCCGAGGGTCTCCGCGGCGCTGTACAGGTACAGCCCGTGACCCGCTTCGTCCTGGACCTTCGCCATCAGGATCGCCTTGCGGCGCAGCGAGGGCGCCCGGGTGATCCAGTTGGCCTCGGGCTGCATGCCGATGATCTCGGAGTGCGCGTGCTGGGCCATCTGGCGGACCAGCGTGGCGCGGTACTCCTCGGGCATCCAGTCCCGGGGCTCGACGCGCTCCTCGGCCGCCACCGCGGCCTCGAAGGCCTCCGCGAGGCCCGCGAAGTCCGCGAGGTCCTTGTTCTGCCCCGTCTCCGGGGTCACTGCCACCATCCCGGCCCCCTGCCAGCGTCTGGTCCAGATCCGTTTCCGACCGACCGACCGATCGTTCGGTTCATTCGCTTCAATGGTGAGACGACGGCCCGTAGGGTGTCAACCTCTTGTGGATGCCTGTGGACGACCGGACCCGCCGACCGAGCGGCCCGCGGCGTCCCGGACGGGGGTGGGATGGACACGGATCAGAACGCGGGCAGGGGTATCGCGGCCCTCCCCCTCCCGCACCGGATCGCCGCCGCCCTCGCCCTCGGCGCCGTCGCGGTGGCCGCCTGCCTCCACCTCGGCCTGGTGTTCCTGCACGTCGCCCCGCCCAACACGGTGGGCGAGCGGCACAAGGGGACCGTCGAGGGCTGGGTCTACCCCGAGTTCGAACAGAACTGGAAGCTGTTCGCCCCCAACCCGCTCCAGCAGAACATCGCCGTCCAGGTCCGCGCCCAGGTCCGCACCGCCGACGGCGAACGGGTCACCACCGGCTGGCGCGACCTGTCCGCCGAGGACGGCGCGGCCATACGCGGCAACCCCTTCCCCAGCCACGTCCAGCAGAACGAGCTGCGCCGGGCCTGGGACTTCTTCACCGGCTCGCACGACGAGGAGAACCGGCCCCGGGGGGAGCGCGGCCGGCTCTCCGAGGAGTACCTGCGGCGGATCGCCCTGAGCCGCGTCGAGCCGCGGTTCCCCGGCGGCCACGTGCTGCGGATCCAGCTGCGGTCGGCCACCACGGCGCTGCCCGCCCCGGAGTGGAGCGACGAGAAGACCGACACCGAGACGTACTACCGGGAGCTGTCGTGGTGGACCGTCTGAGGGAGCGGGCCCGGGGGGCGCTGGCGGCGGTGACCGGGCGGGCGCTCGGCCCGTACCAGAGCGCCGCCGTGCGGATCGGCTTCGCCGCGACCTGGCTGGTCTTCCTGCTGCGGGAGTTCCCGCACCGGCGTGAGCTCTACGGGCCCGACGGCCCGTGGGGTTTCGACCTGGCCGAGCAGCTGGTCGCCGGCAACCACGCCTTCACCGTGCTGCTGTGGTCGGACTCGGTGCTCTGGTTCGAGGCCGTCTACGCGGTCGCGGTGCTCTCGGCCGTGCTGATGCTGCTCGGCTGGCACACCCGGGCGGTCTCCGTCCTGTTCATGGCCGGGGTGCTGTCGCTGCAGAACCGCAGCGTGTTCATGGGCGACGGCGGCGACAACGTCGTCCACCTGATGGCCATGTACCTGGTGCTGACGCGGTGCGCCCGGGTCTGGTCACTGGACGCCCGGCGGGCCGCCCGCACCGGCCCCGCGCGCGGCGCGGCCGGTCCGGTGCTGTGGGGGGTGCTGGGGCTGGTCCTGGCCTGGGCGGCGGTGACCGACCGGCTCGACTGGTTCTGGCTGGCGGGCTTCGGCTCGCTGTGGATCGCCCAGGGCGTGTGGTGGCTTGCGGAACGACGTGATCCGGGCGGCTCCGGGCGGGCCCTGCTGGACGTGCTGGGCAACCTGGTGCACAACGCGGCCCTGCTGGTGATCATGGTGGAGGTCTGCCTGATCTACGCGACGGCAGGCTGGTACAAGATCCAGGGCTCGCGGTGGCAGGACGGAAGCGCGCTGTACTACCCGCTGGGCCTGGACTACTTCGCCCCGTGGCCGGGGCTGTCGTCGCTGGTTGCGGGCAGCGGGACACTGGTGATGCTGCTGACGTACGGCACCGTGCTGGTGCAGGTGGCCTTCCCGTTCGCGCTGGCCAACCGGCGGATCAAGAACGTGCTGCTGGCCGTGATGATGCTGGAGCACCTGGGGATCGCGGTGCTGCTTGGGCTGCCGGTGTTCTCGCTGGCCATGATCGCGGCGGATGCGGTGTTCCTGCCGACGGCACTGCTCCTCTGGCTGGGGGGACGGGCCGCGGCCCTGCGGAGCCTCCTCCCCGCCCGGGAAGAGGTCCGGGACGCCGCCCCCGAGCCCGTGCCGCCCGCACCGGCGGGACCGGTGGGAGCCGGCCGACCTTAGGCTCCTCGGTATGAGTGAGCAGCAGCAGGCGGCGGAGACCGGGCAGGCGTGGCGGGAGGCCGCGGAGGACGACCGGACGGTCCTGCTGGACGGGTTCCACGCCCTCAAGCACGCCCTGCGGTTCGGAGCCGAGGTACGGATGGTGGTCGCCGAGGACCCGGACGCGCTGCTGGCGCTAGCCGCGGAGCTCGCCCCCGACGTGCAGGACGCCGTACGCGTGCTGGTCCGGCGGGCCCCGCTGGCCGGGCTGGTGGCCCGGGTGCATCCGACACGGGTCGCCGCGCTCGCGGTGCGGCCCGACCCGGCCGCCGGCCGGGCGGCGCTGGAGCGGATGCCCCGCAGTGCCCCCGTGGTGCTGCTCGACAACCCCCGCAACCTGGGCAACGTCGGCGCCGTGGTGCGGCTCGCCGCGGGCTTCGGGGCCACCGGCGTGGTCACCCGGGGCGACCTCGACCCCTGGCACCCGAACGTGGTGCGGGCCGGGGCCGGTCTCCACTACGCCACCGCCGTCGACCGGGTGACGCTGGAGACCCTGCCGCCCGGCCCGCTGTACGCGCTGGACCCGGAGGGAGAGGACATCCGCGCCCTCACCCTCCCGGACGACGCCGTGCTCGCCTTCGGCTCAGAGCGGCAGGGACTGTCGCCGGAGCTGCGGGACCGCGCCGACCATCTCGTCTCCCTGCCCATGCGGCGCCAGGTCTCCAGCTACAACCTGGCCACCAGCGTGGCCATGACCCTCTTCCACTGGGGCGGGCCGCCGGCCGGAGACGAGGGCGGCGAGGGCGCTTAGGGGGTGTCTCGCCGATCACGCCGGGCTCGCGGCGTCTGGCGCCGCGCCTCGCCCCGTTGTCCTCAGTCGCCGATGCTCCGCATCGACGAGCGGGCGGGGCACGGCGCCTTTGCCGAGGTGCTCGACGACTATGCCGAGGCCGCGGAGAAGGTGGCGGGGGTGGACTTGGCCTACACGGCGAACCGGGTCGCGCGGGAGGACCTGGTCGAGACGGTGGCTGTGGGGACGGTGCTGGGGGACGCGATGTTCGCGGCGCTGCGGAGGATGGCGCAGGTGGATGCGTCGGCGCGTACGTTCGGGCCCCGGCCGGAGTAATGCGGGGGTTGAGGCGGGCCCGGCTTTGCCTGGCTCCGGCGTGGGCCTGGGCCCGGCTCTGGGCCGGCTCCGGCCCGGCTCGGAACGAATTCCGGAGCCGGGCCGGGGCGCAGGGGACACGCTGCGCGGCCGGCGCGGGCCGTCGTGCCGTGTGCCCACCCGTGCCGCCCTGCGGCACGCCTGCCCACACGGCCGGTGACTGCGCGGCACGCCTGCCCGCACGGCGGTGCGGCAGGCCTGCCCACACGGCGGCCGGGTGCGGGTTACGCCTGGCGGCGGACTTCCACTACGCGGAAGCGGTTGGAGACGAAGGCGCCGTCGCAGAGGGCGGCGTTCGCCGCCGGGTTGCCGCCGGAGCCGTGGAAGTCGGAGAACGCGGCGGTCTGGTTGACGTAGACCCCGCCGGTCAGGTTCAGCGAGAGCTGCGCCGACTCCTCCAGGCAGACCTCCTCGACCGCCCGCTCGGTGTCCTCCGAGGTGGTGTACGCGCCGACCGTCATGGCGCCCTTGTCGCGCACCGTGCGGCGCAGCAGGTCCAGCGCGTCCGCCGTGGAGTCGACGGCCACCGCGAAGGAGACCGGGCCGAAGCACTCGGAGAGGTAGGCCGCCTCCGGGTCGGGCTTGCCGGCGTCCAGCTTGACCATCACCGGGGTGCGGACCACCGCGTCCGGGAACTCCGGGTTGGTGACCTCACGGGAGGCCAGGGCGACTTCGCCGAGGCCGGCCGCCGCCTCCAGGCGGGCCTTCACGTCCGGGTTGACCAGTGCGCCCAGCAGGGCGTTGGCGCGGGCGTCGTCGCCCAGCAGGCCGGACACCGAGGCGGCCAGGTCGGCGACCACCTCGTCGTACGACTTGTGGCCCGCGTCGGTCTCGATGCCGTCCCGGGGGATCAGCAGGTTCTGCGGGGTGGTGCACATCTGGCCGCTGTAGAGCGAGAGCGAGAAGGCGAGGTTCGCCAGCATGCCCTTGTAGTTGCCGGTGGAGTCCACGACCACCGTGTTGACCCCGGCCTTCTCCGTGTAGACCTGAGCCTGGCGGGCGTTGGTCTCCAGCCAGTCGCCGAAGGCGGTGGAGCCGGTGTAGTCGATCAGCTTGATCTCGGGACGGACGGCGAGCGTCTTGGCGATGCCCTCGCCCGGGTTCTCGGTGGCCAGCGCCACCAGGTTCGGGTCGAAGCCCGCCTCGGCGAGCACCTCGCGCGCCACCTGCACGGTCAGCGCCAGCGGCAGTACGGCCCGCGGGTGCGGCTTGACCAGGACCGGGTTGCCGGTGGCCAGGGAGGCGAACAGGCCCGGGTAGCCGTTCCAGGTGGGGAAGGTGTTGCAGCCGATGACCAGCGCGATGCCGCGCGGCACGGCGGTGAAGGTCTTGCCCAGCTCCAGCGGGTCCTTCTTGCCCTGCGGCTTGGACCAGTCCGCCTGGCCGGGGACCCGGGTCTGCTCCTCGTACGCGTACGCCACGGCCTCCAGGCCGCGGTCCTGCGCGTGCGGGCCGCCCGCCTGGAAGGCCATCATGAAGGCCTGCCCGCTGGTGTGCATGACCGCGTGCGCGAACTCGTGCGTCCGGGCGGAGATTCGCGACAGGATCTCGATGCAGACCAGCGCGCGGACCTCCGGTCCGGCGTCGCGCCAGGCGGCCATGCCGGCCTTCATCGCGGGCAGCAGCACGTCCGGGTCGACGTGCGGGTACTCGACGCCCAGCTCCGGGCCGAACGGGGACACCTCGCCGCCGGTCCAGCCGTCTGTGCCGGGCTGGCCGAGGTCGAGGCGGGTGCCGTGCAGCGCCTTGAACGCGGCAAGGCCGTCGGCGGGCGCGGTCTCCCCGTACGCCTTGGGATGCTCGGGGTGCGGGGACCAGTAGGCACGGCTGCGGATGGCCTTCAGGGCCTCGTCCAGGGTCGGACGGTGCTTTTCGGTGAGCTGTGCGGCGGACAGGTCGGCGGCGGCCATCAAGACCAACTCCTCGTTGAGCCGGGCGTAGCGGAGCAGACTGGAGTTAGAGTAACCGAACGATCGGTCGGGACAAGAGGGCCCGGGCGTTCCTGTGGACAACGCGGTGCGGGAGGATCAGGACATGACAGCTATCGAGCGCTCCCGCACCGTGGCGGTCGTCGGGGCCGGAACGATGGGCCAGGGCATCGCCCAGGTAGCCCTCGCCGCAGGTCACCGCGTACTGATCCAGGACGTGGACGAGACCCGCGCCCGGGCCGGCCGGGACGCCGTGCTGGAGCGGGTGGAACGGCTGGTCGCCAAGGGGCGGCTGGACCGTGCCGAGGCCGACGGCATGGCCGGCCGGATCGAGTCCACCCACGTCCTGGCGGATCTCGCCGACGCGGCCCTGGTGATCGAGGCGATCGTCGAGGACCCCGCCGTCAAGCGCGATCTCTTCACCTCACTGGAAAAGGTGGTCGCGCCGGAGGCCCTGCTGGCGACGAACACCTCCTCCCTCTCCGTCACCGAGCTCGCCGGCGCCCTGGAGCACCCGGGCCGGTTCGTCGGCCTGCACTTCTTCAACCCGGCTCCGCTGCTGCCGCTGGTGGAGGTGGTGAGCGGTTTCGCGACCGATCCCGCCGCGGCGGAGCAGGCGTACGCGACGATGGCCGCCTGGGGGAAGACCCCGGTCCGCTGCGCCGACACCCCCGGCTTCATCGTCAACCGGATCGCCCGCCCCTTCTACGCCGAGGCGCTCGCGGTGTACGAGGAGCGGGGCGCCGACCCGGCGACCATCGACGCCGTGCTCCGCGAGAGCGGCGGCTTCCGGATGGGCCCCTTCGAACTCACCGACCTGATCGGCCAGGACGTCAACGAGGCGGTCACCCGCTCCGTGTGGGAGTCCTTCTTCCGCAGCCCCAAGTTCCTGCCCTCGCTGGCACAGCGCCGGCTGGTCCAGTCCGGGCGGCTCGGCCGCAAGTCGGGGCAGGGCTGGTACCCGTACGGCCCGGAGGCGGAGGCTCCGCTGCCGCACACGGCCGGCCCCGAGGCGGTTCCCGAGGCCGTGACCGTGGTCGGCGACCTCGGCCCGGCCGCGGCCCTGCCCGGGCTGATGGCCGAGGTAGGCATCGAGGTCACGGAGGTTGCGTCCGGCGGCCCGTACATCCAGCTGCCCGGCGAGGGCCAGCTCGTCCTCGCCGACGGCAAGACCGCGATCGAGTTCGCCGACGTCGTCTACTTCGACCTGGCACTCGACTACCGGGGGGCCACCCGCATCGCGCTCTCCGCCTGCGAGGACACCTCCGAGCGGACCCTGGCCGAGGCGATCGGCCTGTTCCAGGGGCTGGGGAAGGAGGTCAGCGTCATCGGGGACGTCCCCGGCATGATCGTCGCCCGGACCGTGGCGATGCTGATCGACCTGACCGCCGACGCCGTCGCCCGGGGCGTGGCCACCGCCGAGGACATCGACACCGCGATGCGGCTCGGCGTGAACTACCCGCTCGGACCGGGCGAATGGCACGACCGGCTGGGCCGGGACTGGGCGTACGACCTGCTGCACCACCTCGACGAGCGGGTTCCGGGGGGCCGTTACGCGCCCTCGCTCGCCCTGTACCGGCTCGGCTACCAGGCCGGTGAGGAGACCGAGCAGATCGAGGAGACCGAGGCGACCGCGGAGACCGGGACCGGTCCGGAAGGCGGTGCCGAGTGACGACCGCCCGCCGGGACACCTACACGCCCGAGACGCTGCTCTCGGTCGCCGTCCAGGTCTTCAACGAGCGCGGCTACGACGGCACGTCGATGGAGCACCTCTCCAAGGCCGCGGGCATCTCCAAGTCCTCGATCTACCACCACGTCGCGGGCAAGGAGGAACTGCTGCGCCGGGCGGTCAGCCGGGCGCTCGACGGCCTCTTCGGCATCCTCGACGAGCCCGGTGCCACCCGCGGCCGCGCGATCGACCGGGTCGAGTACGTCACCCGGCGCACGGTCGAGGTGCTGGTCGCGGAACTCCCCTACGTCACCCTGCTGCTGCGCGTGCGCGGCAACACCCGCACCGAGCGGTGGGCCCTGGAACGCCGCCGCGAGTTCGACCACCGGGTCGCCGACCTGCTCAAGGCCGCGGCGGCCGACGGCGACCTGCGGCCGGACGTGGACATGCGGCTGGCCACCCGGCTGCTGTTCGGCATGGTGAACTCGCTGGTCGAGTGGTACCGGCCGCACCCCGGCAGCCCGGCCTCGGAGACCTCGGCGCTGGCCGACGCGGTGGTCCTGATGGCCCTCGACGGCCTGCGCACCGCGGCCTGAGCCCCCGCCGGGCCTGCGGCGGCCGGGGCCCGGCCGCCGCAGGGGTCCTCAGCGGTCCTCGGCGGTCCTCAGCGGTCCAGGCGGGCGGCCAGGGCGGCCTTCGCCGCGGGCCAGTCGGTGTCCGTGAGGCTGAACAGGACCGAGTCACGGACCCAGCCGTCCGGCATCACCATGTGCCGGCGCAGGACGCCCTCCTGTACGCCGCCGATCCGGGCTATCGCCGCCCGCGAGGCGGAGTTCCGCACGTCGGTCAGCAGCTCGACGCGGTGCGTGCCGAGCGTCTCGAAGGCGTGCGTCAGCATCAGCAGCTTCGCCTCGGTGTTGACGGCGGTGCGCTGCCAGGAGCGGCCGATGAAGGTCCAGCCGATCTCCAGCCTGCGGTGCTCCGGAACCATCTTCAGGAACCGGGTGGAGCCGGCGATCCGGCCGGTGGCCAGGTCCACCGTGGCGAAGGCGAGGTCGGTGCCGGCCGTCGCCGCCGCCTGCGCGTCCCCGATCCAGCCGCGGACGTCGTCGGGGTGGGGGACGAGGGTGACGGGCAGTTTCCACAGTTCGCCGTCGCGGATGGCCTCGCACAGGCCGTCGTGGTGGCTCTGGCCGAGCGGTTCCAGCCGGACGTACCGGCCCGTCAGTGTGGGCATGCGGGTCCCCCCAGGTCGTGTGGATCTTGGGGGAGGGTAGCCGGTCAGTCCTCGGTGAGGGCCGGGCCGCCACCCGGGCCCGGGTCCAGCAGATCCGTTTCCTCGAACACCAGCAGGGTCCGGGTGGACAGCACCTCCGGGATGGCCTGCAGCCGGGTCAGGACCAGCTCGCGCAGGGTGCGGTTGTCCGGGGTGTGGACCAGCAGCAAGACGTCGAAATCGCCGCTGACCAGGGCGATGTGCGCGGCGCCGGGCAGCTCCCTGAGCTTCTCCCGGACCGTCCGCCAGGAGTTCTGGACGATCTTCAGTGTGATGTAGGCGGAGGCGCCCTGGCCGGCCCGCTCGTGGTTGACCCGGGCGGTGAACCCCCGGATCACCCCGTCGTCGATCAGCCGGTTGATCCGGGAGTAGGCGTTCGCCCGGGAGACGTGTACCTGCTCGGCGACCGACCGTATGGAGGCCCGGCCGTCCGACTGGAGCAACCGGAGGATCGAGCGGTCGACGGGGTCCAGCGGGCGAGGCGGGACCGGTGCGCCCGGTGCGCCCGGCGCGACCGGTGGGACGGCCGCCGCGCGTCCCTCCGCGACCTGCTCCGTTCCCGCTCCGGCCATTTGTTCATCCGGCATTGCCCACTGCCTCCCTCTGCTGGACGTCCTGCGTCCATACCAGGCCCCCGGCGCCCGTTTGTCCACAGCCTGAAGCCGCCTGTAGCCAAAATGTGCGGACGACCGAACAATCGGTAGGTGAGGCGCCTCACACCGCAGCGCGCCTCCCCCAGCCACGGCTGGGAGGTGCCCCCAGCCCGCTTCCCACGAGGAGGTGTACGCCGCCATGACGGTCCAAGAGCTGCCCGGTGCCGGTGCGTCGTCGTCCTACCGGCCCACTCCGCCGCCCGCCTGGCGGCCCCGCACGGACGCCGCTCCGCTGCTTCCGGACCCCGAGCCGTACCGGGTCCTGGGCACTCCCGCGGCCGAGAAGCTCGACCCCGAGCTGATGCGCCGCTACTACGCGGAGCTGGTCCGCGGCCGCCGGTACAACGCCCAGGCCACCGCGCTGACCCGGCAGGGACGCCTCGCGGTGTACCCCTCCACCGTCGGCCAGGAGGCCTGCGAGATCGCCGCCGCGGTGGTGCTGCAGGAGCAGGACTGGCTCTTCCCCAGCTACCGGGACACCCTCGCGGCGGTGGCCCGCGGCCTGGACCCGGTCCAGGCGCTCACCCTGCTGCGCGGCGACTGGCACACCGGCTACGACCCGCACGAGCACCGGATAGCCCCGCTGAGCACCCCGCTCGCCACCCAGCTGCCGCACGCGGTGGGCCTGGCGCACGCGGCGCGGCTGCGCGGCGACGACGTGGTGGCCCTGGCCATGATCGGTGACGGCGGCACCAGCGAGGGCGATTTCCACGAGGCGATGAACTTCGCCGCGGTCTGGCAGGCCCCGGTCGTCTTCCTCGTGCAGAACAACGGCTTCGCGATCTCCGTGCCGCTGGCCAAGCAGACCGCCGCTCCCACGCTGGCCCACAAGGCCGTCGGGTACGGCATGCCGGGCCGCCTGGTCGACGGGAACGACGTGGCCGCGATGCACGAGGTGCTGTCCGAGGCGGTGGACCGGGCGCGTTCAGGCGGCGGCCCGACCATGATCGAGGCGATCACGTACCGGATCGAGGCCCACACCAACGCCGACGACGCCACCCGTTACCGGGTGGACGCCGAGGTCGAGGCGTGGAAGGCGCACGACCCGGTGGAGCTCCTCGAGCGCGAGCTGACCGCACGCGGCATCCTCGACGAGGAGGGCATTCGGGTGGCCAAGGAAGCGGCGGAGACCATGGCGGCGGCCCTGCGCGACCGGATGAACGCCGACCCGGTGCTGAATCCGATGGATCTTTTCGAGCACGTCTACGCCGAGCGGACGGACCGCCTGCGGGAGCAGGCGGAGATGCTGCGGGCCGAGCTGGAAGCGGAGAACGAGTAATGGCGGCTTCGGCACTGGCTGCGAAGCCGGCCACGATGGCGCAGGCCCTGACCCGGGCCCTGCGCGACGCGATGGCGGAGGACCCCACGGTCCACGTCATGGGCGAGGACGTCGGCACGCTCGGCGGGGTCTTCCGGATCACGGACGGCCTGGCCAAGGAGTTCGGCGAGGACCGCTGCACCGACACCCCGCTCGCCGAGGCGGGCATCCTCGGCGCCGCGGTGGGCATGGCCATGTACGGTCTGCGCCCGGTCGTGGAGATGCAGTTCGACGCGTTCGCCTACCCGGCCTTCGAGCAGCTGATCTCCCACGTCGCCCGGATGCGGAACCGCACCCGGGGCGCGATGCCGCTCCCGATCACCATCCGGGTGCCCTACGGCGGCGGCATCGGCGGCGTGGAGCACCACAGCGACTCCTCCGAGGCGTACTACGTGGCCACGCCCGGCCTGACGGTCGTCACCCCGGCCACGGTGGAGGACGCGTACGGGCTGCTGCGGGCCTCGATCGCCTCGGACGACCCGGTCGTCTTCCTGGAGCCGAAGCGGCTCTACTGGTCGAAGGCCGACTGGTCCCCGGAGGCTCCGGCGGCCGTCCCCGGCATCGGGAAGGCGCTGGTCCGCCGCCCGGGCACGGGCGCCACGCTGATCACGTACGGCCCCTCGCTCCCGGTCTGCCTGGAGGCGGCCGAGGCCGCCCGTCAGGAGGGCTGGGACCTGGAGGTCGTGGACCTGCGCTCGCTGGTCCCGTTCGACGAGGAGACGGTGGTCGCGTCGGTACGCCGTACCGGCCGCGCGGTGGTGGTCCACGAGGCCAACGGCTTCGGCGGACCGGGCGCGGAGATCGCCGCCCGCATCACGGAGCGCTGCTTCCACCACCTGGAGGCGCCGGTGCTGCGGGTGACGGGACTCGACATCCCGTATCCGCCGCCGATGCTGGAGAAGTACCACCTGCCCGGCGTGGACCGGATCCTGGACACCGTGGCCCGGCTGCAGTGGGAGAACTGATGCCCAAGGTGATGGAGTTCAAGCTTCCCGACCTCGGGGAGGGGCTCACCGAGGCGGAGATCGTCCGCTGGCTGGTGTCCGTCGGCGACGTGGTGGCGGTGGACCAGCCCGTGGTCGAGGTGGAGACGGCCAAGGCCATGGTGGAGGTGCCCTGCCCGTACGGGGGAGTGGTCACCGCCCGCTTCGGCGAGGAGGGCACGGAGCTTCCGGTGGGGGCTCCGCTGATCACGGTCGCCGTGGGCGTGGGCGACTGCAAGGACCTGGATCTGGACCTGGACCAGGCGGCGGGGGCCGCCGGGGGCGGCTCGTCCACTGCCGCGGCGGATGCCGATGCCGCCGCGTCGGGCTCGGGCAACGTCCTCGTCGGCTACGGCACGGACCACTCGCGTCCGGCCCGGCGCCGCCGCGTCCGTCCGGCGGGCGCGCCGGCTGTCCCGGCTCCGGTGGCGGCCCCGGCTCCGGCCCCCGCCCCGGCTCCGGTCCCGGCTCCGGCCGCGCCGGTCCACGCCGGGCCGGTCCCGGTCATCTCCCCGCTGGTGCGCAAGCTGGCCCGGGACAACGGGGTCGACCTGCGCGCGCTGCACGGGTCGGGCCCCGAGGGCCTGATCCTGCGGGCCGACGTCGAGGCCGCGCTCCGCGCCCCCGAGGTCCTGCCGGCCGCAGTCCCCGGCACGGCCGCCGCGGCCGTGCCGGCGGCGGGCAAGCGGATCCCGCTCAAGGGACTGCGGGGCGCCGTCGCCGAGAAGCTGTCGCGCAGCCGGCGGGAGATCCCGGAGGCCACCTGCTGGGTGGACGCGGACGCCACCGAGCTGATGGCGGCACGGGCCGCGATGAACGCGGCCGGCGGCCCGAAGATCTCCGTGCTGGCCCTGCTGGCCCGGATCTGCACGGCGGCGCTCGCCCGCTACCCGGAGCTGAACTCGACGGTGGACCTCGCGGCCAACGAGATCGTCCAGCTCCCCTCGGTCCACCTGGGTTTCGCCGCCCAGACCGAGCGCGGGCTGGTCGTCCCGGTGGTCCGCGACGCACACACGATGAACCCGGAGGCGCTGTCGGCCGAGTTCGCCCGGCTCACCGAGCTGGCCCGGACGGGGAAGCTCGCCCCGGCGGACCTCACGGGCGGCACGTTCACCCTCAACAACTACGGGGTGTTCGGCGTCGACGGCTCCACGCCGATCATCAACCACCCCGAGGCGGCCATGCTGGGCGTCGGCCGGATCGTCCCCAAGCCCTGGGTCCACCAGGGCGAGCTGGCGGTCCGCCAGGTGGTGCAGCTCTCGTTCACCTTCGACCACCGGGTCTGTGACGGCGGTACGGCGGGCGGCTTCCTGCGCTTCGTCGCGGACTGCGTGGAGCAGCCGGCAGTCCTGCTGCGCAGCCTCTAGCCGGAGTCCCGGGACGGGCCTTGACGGGCCTTGACGGGCCCCCGGTACGGCCTGGCGGGTCCCAGGCCTAGCCCAGGACGTTGCGGAGCACCGTCCACAGCGCGGCGATCGCGATGATCGCCGCGCTGCCGCGTTTCCCGACGGGCACGCGGTAGCGCCGGCCGCGCAGGGTGGCGGTGGTCAGCCAGTGGCCGTAGCCCAGCGCCACCACGGGCAGCACGGCCAGCAGTGCGGCGTTCGCGCGGGCCGCGCCCGCCAGGTCGCCGTGCAGCAGGCTGTACGCCATGCGCGTGCCCCCGCAGCCCGGGCAGGACAGCCCGGTCGCCCACTGCACCGGGCAGCGGGGCAGCAGCTGGGAGGGGTCGTACGGGCTGTGCCCGTACACGTAGACGGCGCCCGCCACGGCGGCCGCGCCGAGAACGACCGGCAGGGCCCGCACCGTCCACGGTGCGGGCCCTGCCGTCATGCCGTCCGAGCTCATGCTCAGCCGCGCAGGACGCGACCGTTCGAGTCGGTGGCGGTGCTGCTGGTGAGCAGCATGATGCCGTCGATCAGGGCCCAGATGCCCAGACCACCACAGGTCAGCAGCTGGCCGATGGCCATGCCCACGTGACCCGTGTAGAAGCGGCCGATACCGAGAGTGCCGAGGAAGAGCTGCAGAACGCCGGCGACGATCTTCGACTTCTCGGAGTAGGGGATACCGTTGGGAGCGTAGCCGAACGGCGCGTTGGGGTCGGGCTGCTGCGGGAATGCCATGAAAGCGGTGGCCTTTGCTGGTCAGTGATACGTGCTCAGGACGCGCGACTATTTCATCGCACTTACCGTCACCTTATATGCCGTACCAAGGGCCTTGGGAATGGCGGGAATGTTACAGATCAGCGACTGACCAGAAGAATCTTCCCCACATGTGTGCCGGATTCCAGCGTCCTGTGCGCATCCGCGGCATTCGCGAGCGGGAACGTCTCGTGGACGACCGGCCGTACCAGCCCGGCCTCGACCAGCGGCCACACGTGCTCGCGTACGGCGGCCACGATCGCGGCCTTCTCCTCCAGGGGCCGTGCCCGCAGCGAGGTCGCGGTCACCGCGGCCCGCTTCGACAGCAGTGCCCCCAGGTCGAGTTCGGCCTTGACCCCGCCCTGCAGTCCGATGACGGCGAGCCGCCCGTTCACGGCCAGCGCTTCCACGTTCCGGGACAGGTACTTCGCGCCCATGATGTCCAGGATGACGTCCGCCCCGGCCCCGCCCGTCGCCTCCCCGAGCGCGGCCACGAAGTCCTGCTCGCGGTAGTCGACGAGGATGTCCGCGCCCAACTCCTTGCAGCGCGCCAGCTTCTCCGGCCCGCCGGCCGTCACGGCCACCCGGGCCCCGACCGCCTTCGCCAGCTGGATCGCCATCGTGCCGATGCCGCTGGCCCCGCCGTGCACCAACAGGGTCTCGCCCGGCCGCAGATGGGCCACCATGAACACGTTCGACCAGACCGTCGAGACGACCTCGGGCAGTGCCGCGGCAGTGGTCAGGTCCACCCCGGCCGGCACCGGCAGCAGCTGTCCGGCCGGTACCGCGACCTTCTCCGCGTAACCGCCGCCGGCCAGCAGCGCGCACACCTCGTCGCCGACCGCCCAGCCGGAGACCCCGGGACCCACCGCCGTGATCCGGCCCGAGCATTCGAGTCCCGGATAGGGCGAGGCGCCCGGCGGCGGGTCGTAGAAGCCCCGTCGCTGGAGCACGTCGGCGCGGTTCACGGCACTGGCCGCGACCTCGACGAGGACCTCGCCCTCGCCGGGCACCGGATCGGGTACGTCGGCCCAGAGCAGGGCCTCGGGGCCGCCGGGCTGCGGAATGGTGATCGCATGCATGGCCCGGACAGTAGTACGCGCCGTCAGGACCCTGAAGTATGTGCGCCGGTGGGCGCGTTCAGCCCGCCGACGGAGGAGTCGCCGCCGGGGTGCCGGGCGGGGCCGCGCGGACGATGACGATCAGCCGGTCCGTCAGCTGGAGCGGGCCGGCGTGCGGGTCGTCGTAGGGCAGCAGCCGGTGGCCGCGGAGCACGCTGACCACCAGGTCGGAGGTCTCCCGGACGCCCTTGCCCACCTCGGACTTGTTCACCGGGCGCTCCAGCAGGTCCAGGCCGCTGCCCTGCTGGATCAGGTCCTCCATCACGGTGCCCGCGCTGGGGCTGAGCACCGACAGGCCGAGCAGCCGTCCGGCCGCGCTGGCACTGGTGATGACGGCGTCGGCGCCGGACTGGCGGAGCAGCGGGGCGTTCTCCTCCTCGCGCACCGCCGCGACGATCTTGGCGCCCCGGTTGAGCTGCCGGGCCGTCAGGGTGACCAGGACGGCAGTGTCGTCGCGCTGGGTGGCGATGACCACCTGACGGGCCTTCTGTACCTCGGCGCGGAGCAGGACCTCGGAGCGGGTGGCGTCACCGACCACCCCCGTGAACCCCTCCGCGTTGGCCGCGTCGACCACCTTGGCGCTGGGATCTACGACGACCACCCGCTGCTTGTCCAGGCCGGTGGCCAGGAGGGTCTGCAGGGCCGACCGGCCCTTGGTGCCGAAACCGACGACCACCGTGTGGTCACGCAACTGCTTCCTCCAGCGGTTCTGCCGCCACTCGTCCCGGGTCCGCTCGGTGAGGACCTCCAGGGTGGTGCCGACCAGGATGATCAGGAACAGCACGCGCAGCGGCGTGATCAGCAGGATGTTCATCAGCCGCGCGCTGTCGCTGTAGGGGACGATGTCGCCGTAACCGGTGGTGGAGAGGGTCACCGTCGCGTAGTAGACGCAGTCGAGGAAGTCGAGCGTCTCGTTGGCGTTGTCGTGGTAGCCCTCGCGGTCGGCGTAGACGATGAAGACCGTCAGGACCAGCACGAACAGCGCCATCAGCAGACGCTTCATGACCTGCCGGAGGGGCTTTCCCACCACCCGCGTGGGCATCTGGACCCGGTGCTGGGCGAGCTTCTCGTCGGCCTCGCGGGCCATCGCGTCCTGGCCGTGGAGCTTCACCGGTCGTACCGGCCGATGGGGTCGACGGAGTCGGCCGAGTCGGTGGAGCTGGGGGAAGTCCACTCTCCCGCCGTGGCGGTCCAGGGCAGTTCGAGGACCTCCAGTTCCTGGCCGGCCCGTGCGCCGCCGCGCGGTACGACGGCCAGCGCGTCGGCGGCGGCCACCCCGCGGAGCATGGCCGGGCCCTGGTAGCGCAGCGGTACGGCCAGGTCGCCGGAGAGGACCACCGGAACCAGCCGGGTGTCGTGGGGGTGACCCGGTACGTCGTCCCGCACGGCGGCGGTCCAGCGCGGGCGGGGCCCGAGGCCGGCCAGCCCGCGCAGGAGGGGCTCGGCGAGGGTGAGCAGCCCGGAGACGGCGGCCAGCGGGTTCCCGGGCAGGCCGACGAGGAACCGGCCGGCGGTGAGGCGGGCCAGCAGCATCGGGTGGCCGGGCCGGACGGCCACGCCGTCGACGAGCAGTTCGGCGCCGAGCCGGCGGAGCACGGGGTGCACGTGGTCGACCGGACCGGAGGCGGTGCCGCCGGTGGTGACCACCAGGTCGGCCGGCGAGTCGGTGAGGGCGCGGTGGAGCTCCTCGACCCCCTCGGGGTCGTCGCCGAGCCGGCGGGTGCCGAGGACCTGCGCGCCGAGCCCGGCGAACCAGGGCCCGAGCATGGGGCTGAGGGCGTCCCGGATCAGGCCTTCGTGCGGGCGGCCCTCGGTGAGCAGCTCATTGCCGAGGACCAGGACCTCCACGCGGGGCCGGGGGCGGGTGTCGAGTTCGTCGTAGCCCGCGGCGGCGGCCAGGCCGAGCACGGCGGGGGTGACCCGGGCCCCCGCGGGCAGCAGCCGGTCGCCCGTACGGCACTCCTGGGCGCGCGGCCGGATGTCCTGGCCCGCGACCACTTCGCGCCGCGGGTACAGCCGGGCCCGGTTCTCATCGGTGCGGGAGTGCTCGCTGCGGATCACGGCGGTGGTGTCGGCGGGGACCCGCGCGCCGGTGGCGATCGGCACGGCCTCCCCGTCGGCGAGCGGGGAGGGCTCGTCGCCGCCGGCCAGGGTGGTGCTGCCGGGGCGGATGACCCAGGGGCCGGGACCGGAGACGGCCCAGCCGTCCATGGCGGAGGTGTCGAAGGAGGGCAGGTCGGTGAGGGCGTCGAGCGGCTCGGCCAGCACCTCGCCGAGGGCGTCCGCGAGCGGCACCCGGTGGACGTGCTCCCGGCGGCCCGCCCCGGCCCGCCCGGCCAGGTCCCGGGCCCGGGACCAGGGGGCGGCGCGGTGGCCGCCGGCGTCGGGAGTGCGTGCGACCAGGGCGAGTGCCTGGTCGAGGGCCTGCTCGTGGGTGGGCCGTCGGCGGGCGCCGCGGTCGGGGGCGGGTGCCGGGGCGGGGCCGTGGTCGTGGCCCTGAGCGTGGTCGCGGCCCTGGTCGCGGTCTCGCGCCGGCTCGCGACGTGTGTCGTCGTTGCTGTCGCTGTCGCTGTCGCTGTCGCTGTCGCTGTCGCTGTCGCTGTCGCCGTTGCCGTTGCCGTTGCCGTTGCCGTTGCCGTTGCCGTTGCCGTTGCCGTTGCCGTTGCCGTTGCCGTCGTCCGAGGACGGAGGCGGTGGGCCGGCCTCGGCCCGGGCGGCCGGGGGGAGCGGGCTGCTCAGGCCCACGGCGTGGAGGAGGGCTTCGTCGAGGTCGCGTTCGGCCGGGGAACCGGGAGCGTGTGCGGGGGTCATCCGGAATCACCCGCGGCATCGGTGCCGGCCTCGTCGGCCCAGCGCAGGGCGAGCGCCGCGGCCTGCCGGGACGCACGGGTCACGGCCTCGGCGGGGTCGGCGCCGCCGGCGGCGGCCTGGGCGGCCGCGTAGCCGATCAGGAAGGTGGTCAGCGGCGCTGCGGGGCGGGCGACGCCGTGGGCGGCGTCGCGGGCGAGGTCGAGCAGGGTCTTGGTATCGACGTCGACGTCGATGCCCAGCTCGTTCTTGACGGCGGTGATCCATTCGTCCAGCACGTTCCCATGCTCCCTGATCCGGGCACGGGCGGCGGCGAGATCGTCCCAGGTGTCGCAGTCGAAGGAGGCGAGGGGCCGGGCGGTGACGCGGGTGAGGTTCAGCTCGGCGAGGAGGGCGCGCAGGGGCAGGCCGGTGAGGGTGCCGTGCTCGGTGGCCAGCAGCGCGATCTCGCGGCGCAGCGGTTCGGCACGGTAGACGGCGACGAGGGGCTGGTCGCGGCCCGAGGGGTCGCGGAGCAGGGCGCCGTCGGCGGCGGCGCGGCCGGCTTCCAGGAGCGGCGCGACGGTGGTCGTACGGTCCAGGAACGGCAGGTCGGCGGAGAGTACGAGCACCAGCTCGGCGGAGCTCTGCCGGAGCCCGGCGTCCAGCGCTGCCAGCGGGCCGGCGCCTGGTGGGGACTCGCGGGTCCAGGTCACGGGGCGGGCGGTGGGGCGGCGGGGGCCGACGACCACGGTGCGGCGGGCGTCGGCGCAGGCGCCGAGCACCCGGTCGAGGAGGGTGCGGCCGCCGACGCTGAGGCCGGGTTTGTCGGCACCTCCCAGCCGTTCGGCTGCGCCGCCGGCGAGGACGATGGCGTCGTAGCTCATGTGCTCGAGTATGGCCCGCGCGAAGTCCCGCGCCGACCCGGCCTCACCGGCTCCCGGCCGGCCCGGCCGACTCCGTCACCACTCCCGTCACCACCGGCTCCTCGGGCCCGCCCCGGATCCCGTGGAGCCGGGGCAGGCTCCCGAAAAAAGAACTCCGCCCCCTTCGTGGGGAGCGGAGTTCACGGGGTTACAGGTACGGGCCGCCCGAGCGGATCGGGCCGTGGCCTTCGTCGTCGTCCGTCGGGGCACCCGGGGGAAGGGCCCGGCGCATCTGCTCGAGCTGGGCCCGGGCGGCCATCTGCTGGGCGAACAGGGCCGTCTGGATGCCGTGGAACAGGCCCTCCAGCCAGCCGACCAACTGTGCCTGCGCGATGCGCAGTTCCGCTTCCGAGGGGATCGCTTCGTCCGTGAACGGGAGCGAGAGGCGCTCCAGTTCCTCGACCAGTTCGGGGGCCAGGCCGTCCTCGAGTTCCTTGACCGAGGAGGCGTGGATGTCCTTCAGGCGGACCCGGCTGGCCTCGTCCAGAGGAGCAGCGCGGACTTCTTCCAGAAGTTGCTTGATCATGCTGCCGATCCGCATGACCTTGGCTGGCTGTTCGACCATTTCCGTCACCGGGACCTCGCGCGACTCGTCATCGGCGCCGCCGACCGCCATCCCGTCCTGGCCCACGATCAGGACCTGCGGGGGGCTGTCCTGCGACCGTTCACTCCTCGGCATCTCCATGCCGCCATTCTCTCCCACACCTTCGTTCTCACACGGTGTGCCCCCTGGGAGGGGTGATCCACCCTCCCAGGGGGCTTCCTTGCGCCACACCGTCCGGTTCATCCGGGGTTGTGTGGGTTAGTGGTGTGCTGGTCGTCCCGGCCGGGGCGCGGACCCGCCCCCCGCCTACTCCTCCCGCCTACCCCGCCGCGCGGCGGGCCAGGGCGCCGGACGAGCGGGTGACCAGCGCCGCCAGCAGCGCCGCGCCCACCGGGACCAGCACCAGCAGGGCCGCCAGCGTGCCCCACGGCACGACCACCGGCACGAACGGCTTCGCCGTGTCGATGCCCCAGCCCTTGGCCATGCTCTCCTCCCAGAAGGAGATCTGCTCGCGCCGCTCGGTCAGCCGCAGGCCGATCGCCGGCAGCACCCCGGCCGCCGAGCCGAGCAGCACGCCCATGGCCGCGACCACCCCGCACTGGAAGCCCGACAGGGTCCGCCGTACCCGCGGCGGTGCACCCACCGCGGCCAGCGTCTTCAGGTCGGCCTCGGCGTCCGCCTGGGCCAGCCCGGTGGCGATGCCGGCCGCGCCGATGGTGACCAGGCCCGCGAACACGCCCAGGGCCAGCAGCACCAGGCTGTCGCTGCCCTGGTAGCCGTTCTCGATGTGCACGCCGACCTCGGCGCCGATCCGGTCGATCTCGCCTTCCAGGCGCTGCCGCTGCTCGCTGCTCGGCTTCGTGTCGAGGGTGAAGTACGAGCCGTACGGCACGGTCGTCAGTCCGGCCGCCCGCGCCGCGGCCGGCGGCAGGACCAGCCGGACGCCGTAGGCGTTCGCGGACTCCGGTGCCTGGTGCACGGGGAAGACCTTGTCCTGCCCCGGGGCGTCCTCGCCCTTGGTGGAGGCCTCCTCGGCCTTCTGCATGTCGGTGATCAGCCGGAGCGTGACCTTGCCGTCCTTGACCTGCCGCCGGTCGAAGGAGACCGCCTTCCCCGACTTCAACGCCTGCACCGTCCCCGGGTCGGTGACGGCCAGGGTGCTCAGCAGCTTCTCGTCCGCGACCAGCGTCCCGTATTCGGAGTAGCTTTCATGCTCCTTGCACCGCCAGTCCTTCCGGAAGGTGCGGATCTGCTCCGGGGTGAGGCTCTCCGGCCCCTTCCCCTCCCACAGCGGACACCGCTGGTCCTTCGGTACGAGCACCTCGGCTCGGCCACAGCCCTGTTCGCTGGACCAGGCGTCGCAGCCGGGACGGCCGACCGCGATCCGGTCGGTGTCCGCCCGTACGGCGACCGGCAGTTCACGGGAGAGCGCCTGCCGGACGGCCGGCACCTCCCGGTAGTCGTTGCCCTCGAGGGAGTTCATGGAGCCGACGCCGTACGGGAGTGTGGCCCGGTACTCGTGCCGCCCCTGGGCCTCCTGGCTCTGCTGGAACGTCGCGACCGCGACCGTGCCGGCCACCGCCGCGAGTACCGCCGCCACCGCCGGGGCCGTACGCCCCCGGTTGCGCACGGCGTCGCGCAGCGCGAGCCGCGGCGACAGCGGCAGCCACCGGCCGGTCCGGCCGAACAGGCCGACCAGCACCGGGGTGAGCGCCACCAGACCCAGCTCGGCCAGGATGCTGCCGGCCGCCACCACCATGAAGCCCAGGTCGGCCGCGGTCCCGTAGAGGGCGACGGCCACGCCCAGGGCGATGGCGATCAGGCCCAGCACCGGCAGCACCCGGTTGGCCTTGCGGACCCCGCGGCGGCCGGTGAGCGAGGCCAGCACGGTCTGCCGGGAGGCGGTGACCGCCGGGGCGATCGCGGCCAGCAGGCCGGTCAGGACGGCGATCAGGGCGATGCCCAGGAGCTCCAGCGGGCGGAAGTCCCAGCCGCCGAAGCGGTTGCCGAGCTGCTGCTCCAGCAGCGGCCGGAGCGCGACCGTCAGCAGGACGCCGAGCACCGTGCCCACCACGGCGGCCGCCGCGCCGATGACCAGACCGCCGGAGAGCACGATGGCCCGGATGTGGCTCCGGTCGCCGCCGTTGGCGCCGACCAGGCCGAGCTGGCGGCGCGACCGGCGGGCGCCCACCGCGAAGGCGGGGCCTGCCAGCAGGCAGATCTCCAGCATGGCGAGGCCGACCACGGTGGCGGCCATGGCCAGGGCGGTCGCCTCGAAGCCCTCGCTCGTCACGAAGAAACGGCCGTCCTCCTGCTGGTACAGCGGGACTTCGGAGTCGGCGGGCGGGTCGAGCACCACCGCGCGGGAGACCACGAGCAGGCCCTTGGCGTTGGCCTGCTGGACCATGTTCCACGTGAAACCTTCGCCGCCGACCTTGACCAGGTACCGGTCCTCGGCGGTGACCCCCTGCAGCCCGGCCGCGACCAGCGCCTTGTCCAGCGGGGCGAGCACGGTGCCGGGCGGAGCCAGCAGCTGGTCGGTCTTGAGCTCGTCCGGGAGCTCGTAGGCGCCGACGATCTTGTACTTCAGGTGCTCGGCACCACGCGCCACCACCGTGGAGCCGACGTAGAGGCCGGAGGATTCCAGGAAGTTCTGCGTGGCCGCGACCTCGCCGGGCTGCTGCGGCAGTCGGCCCCGGACGGTGGTGAACAGGCCCTTCGCCAGCGGGCTGCGGGTGTCGAGCTCGCGTACGGTCGTGTCGAGGATGCCGTGCCGGGTGCGCATCCGGGCACTGGCGGAGCTGTCCTTGAGGGACTGGGTGCCCGCCGGGATCGCGGCGCGGGGGTCGGCGGGGGTCTTGGAGCCCTGCGGGACCGGCTTGTGGTCCTCGAAGCCGCCGACCGGCGCGTAGTTCCGTCCGTCCGGCGACTGCAGCATCGGGCCGTCCAGCCCCGAGACCCTCAGACTGGCGTCGGCCGCGCCGAGGACGCGGTCCATCCGCTGCTCAGGGCTGAGTTCGGCGCTGCGCAGGGTCAGGTCCGCGGCGCTCACGCCGAGGATCGGCAGCGCGATCATCGACAGCACCAGGAGGCTGCGGCCCTTGGATCGCCAGGCGTCGCGGCGGGCGATCCGGATGGCGGCGATCCAGGAGTGGTACCAGGAGTTCACCGGGCGGCCGCCTGCCCGGACAGCAGGGTGTCGGCCCCGGCGCGCGCGGTCTCGTCGACCACGTTGCCGTCCCGCAGGAAGACCACCCGGTCCGCCCAGGCCGCGAACCGCGGTTCGTGGGTGACCAGGATGCCGGCCGCGCCCGCGTCGCAGCGGGCCCGCAGCAGCGCGAGCACCGACTCGCCGGTCTCGGAGTCCAGCGCGCCGGTCGGCTCGTCGGCCAGGACCAGGCGGCGGTCGCCGACCAGGGCGCGCGCGATGGCCACCCGCTGCTGCTGGCCGCCCGACATCTCGTCGGGGAACCGGTTGGCGAGCTGGGCCAGACCCATCTCCTCCAGCGCGGCGAGCGCGGAGACCCGGGCCTTGCGGGCCGAGACCCCGTCCAGCTCGCGGGGGAGCGCCACGTTCTCGGCGGCCGTGAGGGCCGGTATCAGGTTGTAGTCCTGGAAGACGTAGCCGATGCTGCGCCGGCGCAGGGCGGCGAGCTGCTTGCGGTTCGCGGTGGTGATGTCGGTGCCTTCGACGATCACCCGCCCGCCGCTGGGCTGGTCCAGGCCGCCGGCCAGGGTGAGCAGCGTGGACTTGCCGGACCCGGAGGGGCCCATGACGGCGACGAGTTCGCCCGGGTACACGTCGAGGTCGATGCCGCGCAGGGCGTGCACCTCGGTGGCCCCGCTGCCGTGCACGCGGGTGAGCCGCTGCAGCTGCAGGACGGGCTGCTGCCGGGAGTTGTTCGGATCGGGCATGTGGAGTGTCCCCCTGAGGCGGGTCAGCCGCGCGGTGTGCGGGCAGCGGGCCGAGTGGTGTGCGGTGCGGTGGCGGGCGCGGTGGCCGGGCCCGCGGTGTCCGCGGCCGTACGGGGCTCCCCGGTGAGGGCGGCGAGCCGTACGAGTCGGGTTTCGGAGTGGTCGAGCCAGCGGGCTTCGGCCTCGGTCTGGAAGATGAGCTGTTCCAGGACGAGCAGCCAGGCCAGGTCGTCGCGTTCGCGGGACTTCCCGCTCTCGATCGCGGTGAGCGCCTGGGCCTTGAGCCGCGTGTAGTCCTGCATGGCCTGGACGGTGGCGTGCCGCTGCGACTGGATGACGGCGCGGATGTCGACACCGTGGGCGCCCACGGCCATGGCGAGCTTGATGGCCAGCTCGTCACGCGGCGGGTTGGTGCGGTCGACGGGGCGGCCGTACCAGGAGCGCAGCTCGGTGCGGCCGGCGTCGGTGATGGCGTAGAGCGTGTGGCCGGCCTCGTCCTCGCCGCCGGGGGCGACCAGGCCGTCGCGTTCCAGGCGGGCCAGGGTCGTGTAGACCTGGCCGACGTTGAGCGGCCAGGTGGCACCGGTGCGCGATTCGAACTCGGTGCGCAGCTGGGAGCCGTACCGGGGGCCGCGTTCCAGCAGGGCGAGGAGACCATGGCGGATCGACATACTCAGTATGTATACCGAGTATGTCGCAACCGGCAACCGCCCTGGGTCCTACATCTCAAGGGGGACCGCCCTGCTGGGGAGGGCCCCCGGCAGGGCCGCGGGAAGGCCACGGGAGGGGCACAGGAGGGCCTCGGGAGGCCGCGGGAGGGCCGCGGGAGGGGGCGGCCCCCGGGCGCTGGTCCGCGGGGGCGGTCAGTCGCGCCGCAGGCGTACTCCGATGAATCCCAGGCCCAGGCCCATCAGGGCGAGCCCCGTGCCCAGCGGCAGTATGTGCGCCGCCAGGTCGGCCGCGCGGGAGTCCGCCTCGGTGCCGAGCGCGGTGGAGGGCGAGTCGCCCTCCGCCCGGGAGGCGGACGGCGGCAGGCCGGGGCGTTCGGGCCGGTCGGGAAGGCCCGGGCGGTCGGGAAGGCCAGGGAGGTCCGGCCGGTCCGGCCGGTCCGGCCGGTCCGGCCGGTCGGGGAGCCCGGGGCGGTCCGGGCGGTCCACGCGGGGCGGCGCGAGGGGCCGTGCGGCGACCACGACCTCGGGGTTGGCGGGCGCGTCGGCGGGCCGTCCGGGGCGCTCCCGCCCGGCCCCGGCCGGGCTGCCGGCCAGCTCGTGCAGCTCCTCGTCGCTGATCGGGACGGCGGAGGGGTCATCGGCGCCGGGGCGGTGCGCGGTGGGGCGGTGCGCGGCGGGGTGGTGTGCCGAGAGGGGGTGCGCCGAGGCGCTGTGCGGGAGGCCGTACGCGCGGGCGTACGCCGCCCCGCCGAACGCGGAGCCCGTCGGCAGCAGCAGGGCGCAGCCGAGCACCGCCACCGCGGCGGGCCGTCGGAGCGCGCGCAGTCGAGTCACGGGGAGCCCTCCCGTCACCGGAGTCCCCCCGGACCGGGTCCGGGGCGAGCCGAGATGTCAGGCTCAGATTCACATATCAGGGCAAAAGCGGCACCCGGAAACCGCCGTCACACATGCGCGCGTCCCGGGCCGCCCCAGGAGGGGCACCCGGGCACCCGGGCACCCGGGACGCGCGTCCGGCCTACTGCGCCGGGTAGCCGGTGGAGACGACCAGCGTGAACTCCGTGCCGGCCTTGTCCACGGCGGTGGTCGGCGCCGGGAACTGCTCCAGCACCGTGTCCTTGCCGTACACGGCCTCGTCGCGGTCCTGCGTCTTGATCTTCCAGCCCGCCGCCTGGATGCACGCCTTCACCGAGGCGAGGCTCATGTAGCGGAAGTCCGGGGCGCTGACCTTCTTCGGGTCGTCCCAGGACTTGTTCGCCTCGCTGCACTTCTCCGGCGCGATCGTGCGCGACGGGTCCGGCCCCTTGAAGCCCGGCTTCGACGCGCCCGGGGAGGCCGGGGCGCCCGAGCTGCCCTGTGCGTTGGTGTTCGGGTCCGACGGGTCGTCATCGCCGTTCATGTTGATGGCCGCGATCAGACCGCCGACCGCCAGCAGCGCCACCACGATGGCACCGACGACCACCGGCATGTTCCGCTGCCCGCCGGACGAGCCGGCGGCCGACGACGACTGCTGCGTCACCGGGGAGATGGTGAACGGCGGCGGGGTCTGCGGCGCGTATCCCTGCTGGTGCCCCTGCTGGTGCATCGGGGCCGGCGGCGGCGTGTGCTGCTGCGGCGGGTACGCATACCCCTGCTGCTGCATCGGGGCGGGCGTCGGCGGCGGGGTGTGCTGCTGCGGCGCGTACGGCTGGTACGGCTGCTGCAGGGCCTGCGGCGGCGGCTGCGGCAGGGAGGAGTCCACCGGCGGGAACACGGCGGAGCCGACCCCGGCCCCGCTGTTCACGGCGCCGCCCGGGACGATCACCGGCGCGGCGGTCTGCCCGGCCGCCAGCACCCGCGCGATCTCGTCGCGCATCGCCGCCGCCGTGGGGAAGCGCTCGTTCGGGTTCTTCTTCAGCGCCCGGGCCACCAGCGCGTCCATCGCGGGCGACACGGACCGGTTGACGGAGGACGGAGCCACCGGCTCCTCCTGCACGTGCGCGTACGCGATCGCCAGCGGCGAGTCCGCCTCGAACGGCAGCCGGCCGGTCAGCAGCTGGAACAGCATGATGCCGACCGAGTACAGGTCGGCACGGGCGTCCACGCCGCGCCCCAGCGCCTGTTCCGGCGACAGGTACTGCGGGGTGCCGACCACCATGCCGGTCTGGGTCATCGAGGTGACGCCGGACTGCATCGCGCGGGCGATGCCGAAGTCCATCACCTTGACCACGCCGCGCTTGGTCACCATCACGTTGCCGGGCTTGATGTCACGGTGCACCAGGCCGACGTCGTGGCTGGTCTCCAGCGCCGCCAGCACGTCGGCGGTCACCTTGAGCGCCTTGTCCGCGGGCATCGCGCCGTACTGGGCGACGTCCGCCTGCAGCACCGAGCCCAGCGGCTTGCCCTCGACGTACTCCATGACGATGTACGGCATCATCGTGCCGTCGAGGTCGCCCTCGCCGGTGTCGAAGACCGACACGATGTTCGTGTGCGACAGTTTCGCTACAGCCTGCGCCTCGCGGCGGAACCGCTCGCGGAAGGACGCCTCCCGGCCGAGCTCGCTGTGCAGGGTCTTGATCGCCACCTGGCGGTCGAGCGCCGCGTCGTAGGCGAGGTACACGGAGGCCATGCCGCCCTCACCCAGCAAATCCCTTAGCTGGTAACGCCCACCGGCCAGGGAACGGCCTGCGTAGCGGCCCTCGGTGCCGTCCTGGCTCATCGTCTTTGCTTCCCCTCGCCACTCTTGTGTCGCGCCCAGTCTGCCGGAGGGCAAGCCCACGTCAAGCCGGGCACCCGTTCCGTGACCACGCGGTTGTCATGCGGTCACGGCACGTTCATGCCCGAACAGTGACCGGCCGGAAGGCTGTAGCGTTCATGGGAGCACCCCGAACGAGAGCCCCGCATGCGCGGCCCGATAGAGACGACGGCGAGGACTGATGGCACCCGAACCCGAGGCAGGTGGCGCCGGGATGGCCGAGGATCCTGTCCACTGGGGAGCCGGCGGACTCGTCGGCGACGGCCGGTACCGGCTCACGCACAAGCTGGGCCGCGGCGGCATGGCCGAGGTGTTCGCCGCCGAGGACGTACGCCTGGGCCGCACGGTCGCCGTCAAGCTGCTGCGCGCCGACCTCGCCGAGGACCCGGTCTCCAAGGCCCGGTTCACGCGCGAGGCGCAGTCGGTGGCCGGCCTCAACCACCACGCCGTGGTCGCCGTGTACGACTCCGGCGAGGACCGGGTCGGACCGAACACCGTCCCCTACATCGTGATGGAGCTCGTCGAGGGCCGCACCATCCGGGACCTGCTGATCAGCGCCGAGGCCCCGGGCCCGGAGCAGGCGCTCATCATCGTCTCGGGCGTGCTGGAGGCGCTCGCCTACTCGCACCAGCACGGCATCGTGCACCGCGACATCAAGCCCGCCAACGTCATCATCACCAACGGCGGCGCGGTGAAGGTGATGGACTTCGGCATCGCGCGCGCCCTGCACGGCGCCCAGTCGACGATGACTCAGACCGGCATGGTCATGGGCACCCCGCAGTACCTGTCGCCGGAGCAGGCCCTCGGCAAGGCCGTGGACCACCGCAGCGACCTGTACGCGACCGGCTGTCTGCTGTACGAACTGCTCGCGCTGCGGCCCCCGTTCACCGGCGAGACCCCGCTCTCGGTGGTCTACCAGCACGTCCAGGACTCCCCGGTGCCGCCGTCGCAGATCGCGCCCGGCCTGCCGCCCGAACTCGACGGCCTGGTGATGCGTTCGCTGGCCAAGGACCCGGACGACCGGTTCCAGAGCGCCGAGGAGATGCGCGGTCTGGTCCAGTACGCCCTGCAGATGCTGCAGGACCAGGGCGGCAACACCGGCACCTGGAACACCGGTCCGGTCACCATGGCACTGCCGCACCGTCCGGGCCCGGCGGCCACCACCGCCATGCCGGTGGGCGGCACCGGTCCGGTGCCCGGCTATCCCTCGCACGCGAACACCTCGCAGTTCCAGCAGCCGATGGTGCCCCCGCTGAACCCGGACGACGGCTCGGCCTTCCCCGGCGGTGGCGGCGGCTACTACGACGGCGGCCAGGGCGGCCGCGGGGACGGCTACGGCAACGGGCGCGGCAGCGGCCGCTGGAAGGTGTGGCTGTTCGCCGCCCTCGCTCTGCTCGCGATCGGCACCGGTGTGGTCTTCGCCATCGACAAGGCCGGCTCGCACAAGACGCCCGGCGGCGGTACGACGACCAGCCAGACCCCGCCGGCCGGCAGCAAGCCGAACGAGGAGCCCGGCGACCAGCCGAAGCCGGAGGAAACCCCGGAGCGGACGGAGCCCTCGAAGCAGCACTCCAACACCTACGTCCCGTCGACGCCGAGGGGGACGCGCAGCTACTCGCCGTCGTTCTCGCCGAACCCGTCGGCCTCGAGTTCGGCCTCCACGAAGCCGAGCGGAGAGCCCTCGGGCGAGCCGAGCACGACGCCGTCGACGTCGACGTCCTCGAAGCCGTCGACCAAGCCGTCGACCTCGCCGGAGCCGCCCAAGACGGGCGACCCGGACCCGGGCACCGAGCCGTAGCGGCGGCACGCCGGGAGGGCCGGGCGCGTCCCACGGGGCGTGCCGGACCTCCCGGCGATCGCTCCGGACGGGCTCGGGCCCCGCTCGCGCCCAGGTCCCGCCCTGCTCGCGCCCAGGTCGCGCCCTGCTGGAGTCCCGCTCGGGCCCCCGTCGCGGCTAGCGCCTCTCGGCCTGGAGCCGGGCCACGTACGCCGCGGCCTGCGAGCGGCGCTCCATGCCCAGCTTCGACAGCAGGCTGGACACGTAGTTCTTGATCGTCTTCTCGGCCAGGTGCAGCCGCTCGCCGATGACCCGGTTCGTCAGGCCCTCCCCGATCAGATCGAGGATCTTCCGCTCCTGATCGGTGAGGTTGGCCAGCCGGCCGTCGCCCCTGCCGCCCGAGCCGTCGCGCAGCCGCTCCAGCACCCGGGCGGTGGCCACCGGGTCCAGCAGCGACTTGCCGGCCGCCACGTCGCGCACCGCGCTCAGCAGCTCGTTCCCGCGGATGGCCTTGAGCACGTAGCCGGAGGCCCCAGCCATGATCGCGTCGAACAGCGCCTCGTCGTCCGCGAACGAGGTCAGCATGAGGCACTTGACCTCCTCGTCCTGCGAGCGCACCTCGCGGCAGACCTCGACCCCGCTGCCGTCCGGCAGCCGCACGTCCAGTACCGCCACGTCGGGCCGGACCGCCGGGATCCGCACGAGCGCGTCAGCGGCCGTCCCGGCCTCTCCGACGACCTCGATGTCGCCCTCGCTGGACAGCAACTCGTAGACGCCTCGACGGACCACTTCGTGGTCGTCAAGGAGAAATACAGTGATTTTTCCCTGTTCGCGCACGAAGTCATCTTCACACACTCGCCTCTTCCCTGCCGGAGTTACCCGGGATAACGTGCCGTTGTTCCGGCCCCCTGCGAGGCTGTGACCAGTGGTTGTTCCGGCTCACCCCGGATTTACTTGGAAATCAAAGCAAAATCCCAGGTCAAATGGGGTTTCGCGGTTCCGTGGCGCACTGGGTAACGTGCTTTTCGCAGGGCACTCGCCGGGGCGCCTGTCACGCCTGTTTCCCGGACGAGTCGCACCCACCCCGTGCGCGGGTTACGGACCAGGCGAGCCGCACTGGTTCCCGGAGAACCCGGGTGCCGGACCGACGGAGGAGCACACGTGACCGTGGAGAGCACTGCCGCGCGCAAGCCGCGACGCAGCAGCGGCACCAAGCGAGCAGCGGCCGGGGCGAGCCCCCGCAAGACCGCCGGCACCGGTACCAAGAGTGCCGACCAGCTCGTACAGCTGCTGACGCCCGAAGGGGACCGGGTAGAGAACGCGGAGAACGCGGAATTTCTCTCCTACGTTTCCGACATCACAGCCGAAGACCTGCGCGGGCTCTACCGCGACATGGTCATGACCCGCCGTTTCGACGGCGAGGCCACCGCGCTGCAGCGCCAGGGCGAGCTGGGCCTGTGGGCCTCGCTGCTCGGGCAGGAAGCCGCCCAGATCGGCTCCGGCCGCGCACTGCGCGACGACGACTACGTCTTCCCGACCTACCGTGAGCACGGCGTGGCCTGGTGCCGCGACGTCGACCCCACCAACCTGCTGGGCATGTTCCGCGGGGTGAACCACGGCGGCTGGGACCCGAACACCAACAACTTCCACCTCTACACGATCGTCATCGGCTCGCAGACGCTGCACGCGACCGGTTACGCGATGGGCGTGGCCAAGGACGGCGCCGACTCGGCGGTCATCGCGTACTTCGGCGACGGCGCGTCCAGCCAGGGCGACGTGAACGAGGCCTTCACCTTCTCCGCGGTCTACAACGCCCCCGTGGTGTTCTTCTGCCAGAACAACCAGTGGGCGATCTCCGAGCCCACCGAGCGGCAGACCCGCGTGCCGCTCTACCAGCGCGCTCAGGGCTTCGGCTTCCCCGGCGTCCGGGTCGACGGCAACGACGTCCTGGCCTGCCTGGCCGTGACCCGCTGGGCCCTGGAGCGGGCCCGGCAGGGCGAGGGCCCGACGCTGATCGAGGCCTTCACCTACCGCATGGGTGCCCACACCACCTCCGACGACCCGACCCGCTACCGGCGGGACGAGGAGCGGGCCGCCTGGGAGTCCCGGGACCCGATCGAGCGCCTCAAGGCCCACCTGCTGGCTTCCGGCGGCGCCGACGAGGCCTTCTTCGAGTCGCTGGAGGCGGAGAGCGAGGCCCTCGGCAAGCGGGTCCGCGAGGCCGTACGCAACATGCCCGACCCGGACACGATGTCGATCTTCGAGAACATCTATGCCGACGGGCACGCGCTGGTGGACGAGGAGCGCGCCCAGTTCGCGGCCTACCTCGCTTCGTTCGAGGAGGGGCACTGATCATGGCTGTCGAGAAGATGTCGATCGCGAAGGCGCTCAACGAGTCGCTGCGCAAGGCCCTGGACACGGACCCCAAGGTCCTGATCATGGGCGAGGACGTCGGCAAGCTGGGCGGTGTCTTCCGGATCACCGACGGCCTGCAGAAGGACTTTGGCGAGGAGCGGGTCATCGACACCCCGCTCGCCGAGTCCGGCATCGTCGGCACCGCCATCGGCCTGGCTCTGCGCGGGTACCGGCCGGTCGTGGAGATCCAGTTCGACGGGTTCGTCTTCCCGGCGTACGACCAGATCGTCACGCAGCTCGCGAAGATGCACGCGCGGGCCCTGGGCAAGATCAAGCTGCCGGTCGTCGTCCGGATCCCCTACGGCGGTGCCATCGGCGCCGTCGAGCACCACAGCGAGTCCCCCGAGGCGCTCTTCGCCCACGTGGCGGGCCTCAAGGTGGTCTCCCCGTCCAACCCGTCCGACGCGTACTGGATGCTGCAGCAGGCCATCCAGAGCGACGACCCGGTGATCTTCTTCGAGCCCAAGCGCCGGTACTGGGACAAGGGCGAAGTCGACGTCGAGGCCATCCCCGGCGAGCTGCACCGGGCACGCGTGGCCCAGGCCGGCACCGACATCACCCTGGCCGCCTACGGTCCGATGGTGAAGGTCTGCCTGGAGGCGGCCGCGGCCGCCGCCGAGGAGGGCAAGTCGGTCGAGGTCGTGGACCTGCGGTCGATGTCCCCGGTCGACTTCGACACCGTCCAGGCGTCGGTGGAGAAGACCCGCCGGCTGGTGGTGGTGCACGAGGCGCCCGTGTTCCTGGGCGTGGGTTCGGAGATCGCCGCCCGCATCACGGAGCGGTGCTTCTACCACCTGGAGGCCCCGGTGCTGAGGGTCGGCGGCTTCCACGCCCCGTACCCGCCGGCCCGGGTGGAGGAGGAGTACCTGCCCGGACTGGACCGCGTGCTCGACGCCGTCGACCGCTCGCTGGCGTTCTGAGGAGAGCCGCTGTGACGATCCGCGAATTCAAGATGCCCGATGTGGGCGAGGGACTCACCGAGGCCGAGATCCTCAAGTGGTACGTCCAGCCGGGTGACACCGTCACCGACGGCCAGGTCGTCTGCGAGGTCGAGACCGCGAAGGCGGCCGTGGAGCTGCCCATCCCGTTCGACGGCGTGGTGCACGAGCTGCGCTTCGACGAGGGCGTGACGGTCGACGTCGGCCAGGTCATCATCACCGTGGACGTGGCCGGCGGGGAGCCCGCTCCGGCGGGCGCCGCTCCGGCCGCGCAGGCCGCGGCCGCCCCGGCCGCTCCGGCCGCGGCGGAGGAGCCCGCCCCGGAGGGCCGCCAGCCGGTCCTGGTCGGCTACGGCGTGGCCCAGGGCTCGACCAAGCGCCGTCCGCGCAAGGCTCCGGCCGCCGCGGCTGCCGTCGTGGCAGCTCCTGTGTACGAGGCCCCGGCGACCGCCCTGAACGGCACGGGCACCGGCACGGGCAACGGCGTGAGCAACGGGAACGGCAACGGCAACGGCTTCACGGCCCTGCTCACCACCGCCGAGCGCCCGCTCGCCAAGCCGCCCGTGCGCAAGCTCGCCAAGGACCTCGGCATCGACCTCGCCACGGTGATCCCCACCGGCGACGGCGGCGTCGTGACCCGCGAGGACGTGCACGCGGCGGCCGCCGCAGCCGCCACGGCCACGGCCGCGCCGGCGACGGTCCCGGCTCCGGCACCCGCTCAGGCGCCCGTCCCGGCGGCGGCACCGGCCGCGCTGGTCGCCGAAGCCGGCGCACGGGAGACCCGTATCCCGGTCAAGGGCGTCCGCAAGGTCACCGCCCAGGCGATGGTCGGCTCGGCGTTCACCGCGCCGCACGTCACCGAGTTCATCACCTTCGACATCACGAAGACGATGAACCTGGTGCAGGAGCTGAAGGCCGACCCGGACCTGGCCGGCCTGCGCATCAACCCGCTCCTCCTGATCGCCAAGGCCGTGCTGATCGCCGTACGCCGCAACCCGGACGTCAACGCGTCCTGGGACGAGGCGGCCCAGGAGATCGTGCTCAAGCACTACGTGAACCTCGGCATCGCCGCGGCCACCCCGCGCGGCCTGATCGTCCCGAACATCAAGGACGCCCAGGCCAAGACCCTGCCGGAGCTGTCGGAGGCCCTGTCCTCCCTGGTCACCACGGCCCGGGACGGCAAGACCTCCCCGTCCGACATGCAGGGCGGCACGATCACCATCACCAACGTCGGCGTCTTCGGCGTCGACACCGGTACGCCCATCCTGAACCCCGGCGAGTCCGCGATCCTCGCGGTCGGCGCGATCAAGCTCCAGCCGTGGGTCCACAAGGGCAAGGTGAAGCCGCGTCAGGTCACCACCCTGGCGCTGTCCTTCGACCACCGCCTGATCGACGGCGAGCTGGGCTCCAGGTTCCTCGCGGACATCGCGGCGGTCCTGGAGAACCCGAAGCGCCTGATCACCTGGGCGTAAGGCACAAGCAGCGCCATCGCTCCGAACGGCCGGTCAACCCCCTGCGGGTGACCGGCCGTTCGCTTGTTCGCCAAAGCATCGCCTGCGTACGGTGTGCCGGAAGGGGGCCGACGGAGCCCCGGGACGGGGGCTCCGGGCGTGAGCGGTGACGACGAACTCCAGATATCCGCGCAGGCTGTACAGGGTGTGCAGAGCGGTTTGCGAGCGGCGATTTCGGAACTCCGGGAATCCGGCGCCGACGCGGGCGGCGCCTCGATGGGCGCCGGATTCGAGGACCTGTCGATGACGGGCATGGAAGCCGGACACCCGGGCCTGGCAACGGACTTCGAGGATTTCTGCGAACGCTGGGAATGGGGCGTACGCTCCCTCGTCCAGAACGCCAGCGTCCTCGCCGCCCGCATGGGCATAGCGGCCGGCACCCTCTGGGAGGAGGACCAGTACCGGCACGGCTCCCTCAAGGTCCTGGTCAACTCCCTCTACGGCAACCCGTACGCGAGCGAGGACGAGGTCGAGAAGAAGCCGTGGGGCGACTTCGCGAAGCTCCCGTGGGAGGTCTACAAGCCGGACTGGAGCGTCGAGGACTTCGACCAGGCGCGCAAGGACATGGGGCAGACCTGGAAGGACACCGGCCGAGAACTGGAGGAGAACGGCCGGATCGGCTCCCTCAAGGACCTGCTCGACCAGACCGGGGACGGCACCGGGAACGGGGCAGGGGCCCGCGGCGTGGCCGGGGGACGTGACTGATGGGCCTGCGTGACTTCGTCCCCGACCCGGTGGAGAACTGGGTCGAGGACCGGGCCGAGGACGCCGGCGACCTCGTCGAATGGGCCGGCGACAAGACCGCGAAGGCAGCGGACAAGGTAGGCCTGCACGACGCCGGCGACTGGGTCCGCGACAAGAGCCGCTCCGCCGCCAACCGCCTGGGCGCCGACGTCTCCGAACTTGAACTCGGCGAGACCGAGGACCCGAAGAAGCTGGTCTACGGCAGCGTCTCCAAGATCCGGGCACAGGCGGCCCACCTGAAGGACTTCCTTCCTTCACCGGTGTCGGCAACGGTCTCAAGGGCATGCAGGGCGACGGCCTGAAGGGCAAGTCGGCGGACTCCTTCCGTGAGGCCGTCGCCAAGGAGCCGCCCAAGTGGTTCAAGGCCGCCGACGCCTTCGCCAAGGCCGCGGACGCGCTCACCCGTTTCGCGGAGACGGTGGAATGGGCCCAGGGCCAGGCGGCGGACGCCCTCGCCGACTACAACGCGGCCCGCAAGGCATCGCAGGACGCCGTCGACGCCCACAACAGATGCGTCGACGCGTACAACGACGCGATCAAGGCGAAGAAGGACCCGCTGCCGCCCCGCCCCGGCACCTTCACCGACCCGGGCAAGGCGAAGGCCGCTGCGGCCCAGGACAAGCTCGACTCGGTCCGCAAGCAGCGCAACGACATGGCCGAGACGGCGCGCGCTGCCGTCCGCGCGGCCCGCGACGCGGCACCGCCGAAGCCCTCGTACGCGGAACAGCTGAACGACGGCCTCGACTACCTCGACATCGCCAAGACCCACCTGGCCGGCGGACTCTTCAAGGGCACGGCCGGTCTGATCAACTTCGGCCGTTCGCTCAACCCGACGGACCCCTACAACCTCACCAACTTCGACGAGTACCTGACGAACCTCAACTCGACGGCCGCCGGCCTGGTGAAGGCGGTCAACGACCCGGCCGGCACGGGCAAGAACATGCTCGACGAGTTCATGAAGGACCCGAGCGAGGGCGTCGGCAAACTCATCCCGGAACTGCTCGGCACGAAAGGCATGGGCGGCGCGAAGAAAGCCGGATCGGCCGCAAGGATCGCGGACGACGCCGCCGGCAAGGGCCGCACCTCGGTCGACAAGGACGGCCCGGAGGCCACCAACAAGCAGAGCTCGGTGTGCTTCAGGATCCGGATTCCTGGTAGCCCAGTTGTTAACTGTCGGCTGGAGTTTCGCCACAGAGTTGTGTTGGAGGCTGCTGAGCGGATGGCATCGTGCTCGCCGAGTGGGGCGAGAGGGCCTTTCCTGAGCCGGGCCAGTGGATCGCCTTTCGGGCGGCCGGGGTGGGACTGTACCCGTACCGGGTCTAGCCAGGTCTGGTGAATCCTGACGGCCTGGCCTGCGCCCTGCGGTTCGGTGCGAGCAGCTGAGGTCGCATGGGAGCATCTCGTTATGCGCCTCGTAGCTGACGGGATGACACCGGTTTCGAGATCGGTGCTGGTGCACGACGTGACGGCCGACGGCGGATACGCCTTCGAGCTGGCCCATCCGCTCTTCCTGTTCGCGGGGGATCGAATCATGTTCGAGGCTGCCGCCCTGGTGGTCGTGCGGGCTGACGGACAGCGGTTGTCGTATGCCGGCGACTGGTCCACACGATGCTGACTCGGTGCTGGGCCGTTTGCTCCTCATCGCAGTGCTCGCCATAGGGGTGTCAGTTCATCTGGAGCCAGGTCCAGATGGCGAGGCCCGTGGCGAACGGGCAGGCCAGGATGCCCAGGACCAGCAGGCGGGTCGTCGCGGGCAGGCGGCGGATGGCGGGGATGAAGGCCAGGCCGGTGAAGGTGCCGACGGCCGCGACGGCGATCAGGACGATGGGGGTCAGGAATTCGCCGACAGGCCCTCCGGCCGCGGCGCTCCAGATGGCCACAATGCCCACGACGATGGTCAGCCAGGCGAGCGAGCCGAGGGTGATCGTCCACAGCAGGCCCGCGAGTACGGCGATGGCGGGGTGCTCGCGGCGGGTGGGCTGTACGGCACGCAGCGGGGCGGGCTGCCAGGGACCGTACTGGGCGGGAGGGTTCATCGGGCTGCTCCTTCGGCGGGGACGGACATGATCGTCGCGCCGGGAGCGGCCCTTCGGCATGGGCGCCGGTGCTCAGTCCGGGGTGAGCGGGTACTCAGGTCGTCTCTCCCGGCCTCGGCGAGGCTGGGGATGCCGGAAATGGTTGGCCGGCGGGGCGGGACGACGCCAGGCTGAGTGTGCCGGGGAGTGTGGTGAGCATGGTTCCCCGCGGCCACGGGATGGGAGAGGCGATGGGGTCAGCGCGTGGTGACAAACCGCTCGGGACGCGGGACTTCGGTCGGGCGCGGGCCGTGCTGGAGAGGTTCTCGCCCCTCGCCTGGTTGCGGTACACGGACGCCAGACATCGGCAGCTCGGGCACTTTCAGGTCCCGGTGCTCGGGTGGCGCTTCGCCGAGCCGCGGGACGAGCTGATACCGGTCTTCGAAGAGGTGGTGAGGGAAGTGCCCGTGCGGGTCGGCCGGGCGCCGCAATCCCACGGTCTGAGCGTGGAGTTCAGCGTGCGGGCTGAGGACGGGGAGGAGCCGTCCGGGTTCGATCTCGGGGACATGCGGTGGGTCGGGGGGTTCGGGACGGCGGATTCCGTCGGGAGGACGCCCGACCAGGGGATGATGATCCACCTGTCGGTGCCTGAGCTTGTCGAGCGGTTGATGCCCATGCTGCGCAGGCGGACGGGATACGTGTCGTTCGAGGGGGCCGCCAGTTCCTTCCGGCTGGAGTTCCGGGCGGTCCGGCACGGGGTCCGGATCGCCGGGACCGACGGAGCGGTGGGCATCGTCAGTCGCGACGTACTCGCTGCGGCTGTGCTGCGGGCTGCCGAGGGAATGGCCGGTGCCTGGGCAGCTCCCCTCTCGGATGGGGATGCCGCCCGGCGCATGAGCCTGGACGCGCTGGCGCAGCTGCGGGGGTTCGTGCGGTGAGCAGGGGCGGCAGGCAGTGGAAGCATGCGGCGGACGTTCCGGCGGATTCTGCGACCGGGCGGCAGCTGGCGCTCATGCGGCAGTTCGCGGAAGGGCGGATCCCGCCGGACGTGTTCGCCGTCGGGTGGCTCGGTGCCCGGCGGGCGGCCATGGAGTCCGGCGAACGGGTGGCGGAGCGGATCGGGCGTCCTCTTGATCAGGTGTTTTACGCCCTGGATGACTATCCGATCGACCCCCGGTTCCGGGAGGAAGGTGACACCACCGACGAGCAGTTGATGGCGTGCGTGCAGGAGCAGGTGGGGCGCATCGGCGGATGAGGGGTCGTGGAGCGGTTACGCTCCCGCCGGAGAAGGGGGCGGGCAGCGTGCCGATCACCGAGGTGCAGGTGTACTCCGTCGAAGAGGCGGACGGGGCCGGCGGGGTGTGTGTCGTGCGGTGTGTGGGTGGGGTCGCGCGGGTCGGGCAGCTGTACGCCGCCGGGGAGTCGCGGATCGTGCTGCGGCGGGCCGAGCGGTGGGGGCGGGCCGTTCCGCAGGTCGATGCCGGGCACTCGGCGAAGGTGTGGCTGAGGGGGCCGGTGGTGGCCTTGCTCGGCAAGGGGCAGGTGATCCGGTCGGTGCCGGTGCACGGGCTGGGGATCGAGGACGCCGAGTTCTGGCTGGGCGGTGGGGTGGGGCCCGCCGATCAGGGGGATCTGCACTCGGTGAGGGTGCTGAGCGTCAACCGGCTGCAGGACGGGGGGCTGCAGGCGGAAGAGCGGGTGCGGTGGGGGCGGGTGGCGCTGCTGGCCATCGAGGGCATCGGCGGACACCCTTTCGCGGCCGCCCACAGTGCCGCCATGGTGCGCGCCTACCTCATCCGCCACCTCGGTCCCGACCTCGCCGAACCGGACCGGCTCCGGGATCCCGCCGGCCTGTGCCGGTTCGTACTGGAGCGGGTCGGCACCGATCCGGAGGAGGCCGTACGGGCCGGCCGGGTCTGGCGGGACCTGGACCGGGAACGGATCGTGCACCTGAGGCGGGTGAAGGGACTGCTGGGCGCGCTGGAGGCGGCCCGGCCGCATCTGGTGGAGGGGGATCCGCTCGGCGCCGCCGTGGATGCCTGGCTGCGGGTCCGGGTGGAGCTGCCGTAGGGGCTGTCGCCTGGCGGCCGGGGTGATCAGCGGTCCAGCGCCGCCAGGATGCCGCGGGGGTCGAAGGTGACGCGGATCCGGGTGATCCTGCCGTTCTCGACGCGGGTCCAGTTCGCGGTGGGGGCCGGCGGGGCGACGGTGGTGTGCAGGTCGAACCAGGTGATCACGTCGGTGCCGTCCGCCACCCGGGTGTGGACCTCGATCCTCTCCAGGATCTGTGCCATGCCGCGCAGGCCGTTGAGGCAGGCGTCGGCGCCGGAGGCGGTGCCGAGTGCGCCGACGAAGTCGACGTCCTCGGCCAGGAGGCCGCGCAGGGTGTCGAAGTCGCCCGTCTGCCAGGCGGTGAAGTACTTCTCGGAGATCTCTGCCGGAGTCATCGTCGTCGTCTTCATGTGTTCATCGTCGCTTCCCGCCTTCCCATCGGTCCAACAGATGGATCGGATGGTTGATATCATTGCTGGTTATGGAGATGCATCAGCTGCGGTATCTCGCGGCGGTGGTGGACGAGGGGACGTTCACGGCGGCTGCGGCCCGGCTGCACGTCAGCCAGTCCGGTGTGTCCACCCAAGTGGCCAAGCTGGAACGCGAGCTCGGGCAGCAGCTGTTGGAGCGCTCCGGGCGGCGGGTGCGGCTGACGGCGGCGGGGGAGGCGGTGCTGCCGCTCGCCCGGGAGGCGCTGGAGGCGCTCGCGGGCATCGAGTACACGGCGGCGGAGTTCGCGCAGGCCGTCCGCGGGCGGGTGCGGCTGGGGATGATCCGGGGCTGTTCGATACCGGGATTCCTCGATGCCGTCGCCGACTTCGGGCGGGCCCATCCGGGTGTCGACCTGAGCCTTCACGAAGACGACTCGCAGGCGTTGCGGGGGCAGGTCCTGGCGCGGTCGATCGACCTGGCGCTGTTCGCCTTCCCGGGACGCGGCGGGCAGGCCGGGCAGGCCGGGCAGGCGGCTGAGCCGGAGCTGGACGTCACCGTCGTCATCGACGAGCCGATCGCCCTCGCCGTGCCCGAAGGGCACCGCCTGGACCGGGACTCGGTGCGGCTGGCCGACGTACGGGCGGAGGCGGAGCGGGTCCTCTGTCTGCCGCACGGGACCGGGATCCGGGCCGCCTATGAGCGGTCCTGCCTCCAGGTGGGGATCGAGGCGCGTGTCGACATCGACGCCAGTGCGCCGCAGACGCTGCTCGGGCTGGTCAAGCGTGGGGCCGGGGTCGCCGTCCTGAGCCCGTCGTCGGCGGGCGGGGTGGAGGGACTGCGGACCGTTCCCGTCACCGATGCCGCCACGCACGCCTGCCTCGGCCTGGCCATCCGCTCCGATCAGCGCTCCCCGGCCGCCCGGCTGCTGCTCGCGGGGCTGGCCGCGTCACTGGCCTGACCGGTGGTCGTCGTCCGGCTGAGGTGAGGCCGGAGGGGGCGCGGCCGGTTCCAGGATCACCACCGCCGTTTCGGCGGGGCGCAGGGCGGCGTACGCGTCCAGGTCCTTGTCGATCTCGCGCCAGCGCGCCCACAGCCGGGTCCGTTGCTCGCCCATCGCAGCGCGGGCGCGTACGGGGCGGCGGGTGCCGCCGGGGAGGTCCGCGGTGCCGTACGGGTGGGACCGGAGGTTGAGCCACCAGAGCGGCTCGCCGGGGCCCCAGCCGTTCATGGCCAGGGTGACCAGGTCCGGGCCGTCCTCGAAGTAGCCCAGGACCACGCTGCGCGTCCGTCCGGTGCGGCGGCCGGTGGTGGTCAGGCGGAGCGTGCCCCAGCCCTTCCGGCCCGGCCGCCACAGCCCGATCCGGCCGCCGGACGCCCGGTACGCGGTCCGGTGGACGGACCAGGCGAGGCGGATGAACCAGCGGGGTGGGAGGCGTACGGCGGCGGATCGTGTCGCGTCTTCTCCGGCCGGCATGACCTCGCCTCCGCCCGTACGGTCCCTAGGCGCGTGCCGCGTTGCCGAGGACCCGGCGCGGGCTGATCCGGACGACCATCCGGACCGCCTCCGAGGGGGCCTCCGCGTACTCCTTGCCCCCGCCCGGCCCGAGGTACTCCTCGGCGATGCGGACGGCCACGGCCCGGCCGAGGTCCTCAGTGACGGTCGCCTCGCCGCGGATCTCCACGTAGGAGTAGGGGTTGTTCAGGTCGAAGACGGTCAGGCTGACGCGCGGATCGCGGACGATGTTCCGCTCCTTGCGGCGCCCCTGTTCGGTGGAGATCAGCAGGTCCGTGCCGTCGCGGGAGACCCAGACCACCGAGGTCTGCGGGCTGCCGTCGGGGTTGAGGGTGGACAGTACGGCCGGGTGCGGGGCGTCCAGGAGCCGCTGTACGGCTTCGTTGAAGGCAACGGTCGTCGTCATGGCCGTGACCCTACGTCCGCCTGCGGCGTGCGGGCCGGTGAATGCGCCGGTCCGTACGGACTACGCGAAGTCGACGTTCAGGCAGGGGGTTTCGGCGTCGGACACCGGGCCGTTCCGGACCGATGGGGTCATGCGGGCCCGCGGGGTCAGGCGAGGGCGGCGACCAGCAGGGCGAAGGCGGCGATGATGACGGCCACGCGGGCGTAGTGGTAGCGGTTCCAGCGGTTCAGCTGCTGCTCCCAGTCGGCGGGCCGGTTCTCAGGGGTCCACGTCTTGTTCCGGTTGTTGATCGGGACGAGCAGCAGGACCGACATGACCACGCTGACGATCAGCAGCGCGCCGGCGGTGACGACGAGGCCGGCGCCGTGGTGGTGCCATCCGGCTATGGCCCAGGCCGCGACGAGGACGAGCGAGCCGATGTACCAGACCGGCATCACGGCGCCGAGCATCCGGCCCCCGTGGGCGTGGCCGAGTTGGCGACTGTCCTCGGGGAGGGCGTTGAGGATCGGGTTGATGACGAAGGCGACGGCGAACTCCACCCCCACCATCACGCCGACGACCACGGTGGTGAACACCTCGAGTGCGTTGAGCATGATGAGACCCTTTCGGCATCTAGCGTTGCTAGCTGATGAGGCAAAGCTAGCGCTGTCGTTGCCTGATTGTCTAGCGGTGCTAGGATCGAGTCATGTCGGTACAGGAACGCAAGCAGCGTGAACGGGCGGAGCGCGAGCGCCTCATCGTGGCGACGGCCCGCGAACTCGCCGAGCAGCAGGGGTGGGACGCGGTCACCACCCGCCGGCTCGCCGAGCGCATCGAGTACAGCCAGCCCGTCCTCTACAGCCACTTCCGGGGCAAGCGCGAGATCATCGGCGCCGTCGCCCTCCAGGGCGCCGCCGAGCTGGCCGCGGCGGTGCGGGCCGCGGCCTCCGGCGCGAACGGCCCGCGCGAGCGGGTCGCCGCCCTCGCCCGCGCCTACCTCGACTTCGCCGAACGCCATCCGGCGGTCTACGACGCCATCTTCCAGCTCGACGGCGGTCTCGCGTACGCGCAGGAGGACACCCCGGAACCGCTCAAGGACGCCTTCGCTGCACTGCTGGAGTGCCTCGGCGAGGTCGCCGGGGACGGGGTCCAACCGGGGCTGTTCACCGAGGTGTTCTGGGCGTCCCTGCACGGCGTCGCGACCCTGACCCGGGCGGGACGGCTGCCTCCGGAGTACACCGAGTCGAGGGTGGAGATGCTGGTGGACCGGCTCGCCGTGCTCTGACGGGCCACTCGGTCACGGCCCCGTTCTCGGCTGACGCTGCGTCATGTCGCTGTATGTGGCCAGTGCTTGGGAAATGGCCCTGGCGTCGAACGTGACGGCGTAGGCAGGATCGCGAGTCATGCGTGCAGTTGTGTTCGACATGGATGGGACGCTTCTGAGCTGCGGCCGTTCCCCGGCATACCGGCCCTGCTCGACGAACTCGCCGATGTGGGCATGAGCTTGAGCGTGTTCACGGCGGCCACCCGGCGAGTGGCTCTGAGCATGCTCGCCGCCGCCGGGATCGACGCCGGATTCGGCGTGGTCATCGCAGGCGACGAGGTCGACAGGCCCAAGCCGGCGCCGGCCGGGTTGTTGCTGGCACTGCGGCGGCCCGGGGTTCCGGCCGAGGCGGCTGCCTATGTGGGTGACGCCGAGGTGGACCTCGGCTGTGCCGACGCCGCGGGTTCGCTGGGAGTGCACACCGGGTGGGGTGCGCGCGTCGGTGTCCGTGCCGGGGCTCACCCGGTCGCGGCGAGTCCGTACGAGGTGCTCAGCCTGCTGCCGGCGCCTGGGAGGCGCACGGGCGACGGCACGGCCCGCGAGAGTGAGGAGGGGCAGTCGTGATCACTGTTGGTTCGTTGCGCGAGGAAGATCGCGCCGTCTGGGAAGCGCTGGCGCGCGGTTACAAGGCGTTCTACCGCACCACGGTGCCGGACGAGGGCTACGAGGAGACGTGGCAGCGGCTACAGGGCGGCACCGGGTTCCACGGCATCGGCGCCTGGTCGCGGGGGGAGCTGGTCGGCATCGCGCACTATCTGTTCCACCCGACCTTCTGGATGGAAGACAGCTGCTACCTCCAGGACCTCTTCGTCGACGAGGCGGCCCGCGGCCGGGGCGTGGCGCGGATGCTGATCGAGAAGGTGGCCGATGCGTCGCGGGACCAGGGGGCGTCCCGCTTCTACTGGACCACGCAGGAGGGCAACACCGCCGCCCGCGCGCTGTACGACAAGGTGGCGAGCTTCGAGGGATTCATTCGCTACGACTACGCCATTGGCTTGCGACCTGGGGGAAGTGCCGGTGGGGGCAGTTCCGGCTGACCCGGGCTGATGCCGAGCTCGGCCCACACGGTCTTGCCGATGCAGCGCTCGTCGACGCCCCAGCGGTGCGCCAGGACCGACTCCGGCAGCGAGTGCCCTTGCGGCTCCATGCCCTCATCTCGGAAGCGGTGTTGCGGCAGCAGGTCGGCGGCCCGGAAGTGATGCGGGCGCAGTTGTGCCACCTGGCGGAGGTGGCGGCACTCCCGAACGTGCACGTGCAGGTGGTTCCGTTCCATGCGGGCGCGCACTCCGGACTGTCCGGGTCGTTCAACGTGTTCTCGTTCGCCGAGCCGGGGGCGGTCGACGTCGGCTATACCGAGACGATTGCGTCTACCGTGTGGGTGGAGAGCGCAGAAGGAAGCGCCCTCTTCAGGGCGACCTTTGACCGGGTCGCTCGACTGAGCCTGGCTCCAAGGGACTCGGTCGAGTTGATCGAAGGCATCAGCAAGGGGTGGTGACGGTGGCGGGATTCAGGTTCCGGAAGTCGAGCTACAGCGGCGGCGTGAACAACGACTGCGTCGAGGTCGCGACCAATGTCCCCGGCACTGTCGCCGTCCGCGACAGCAAGCGGCCCGGCGGGCCGGTGCTCCGGCTGGCGCCCGGCGCCTGGGAGGCGGCCCTCGCCGCGGTCAGTGCGGGGAGCCCAGGCCGGCCGTGAAAGTGGTGGCCGGGATTCCGGGTGGCGTGGAATGGCCTGGTACACGGGTGAGTTGACGGTGTCATGACTCAAGGTCCCGCACCCCGGCCCCTGTCCGACGAAGCCCTTTCCGAACTGCTGAGCAGTCAGCAGTTCGGCACCCTGGCCACCAACAAGAGCAGTGGTCACCCGCATCTGACCACCATGCTCTACAGCTGGGACGCCGAAGCGCGCATCGTGCGGTTCTCCACCACTGCCGACCGGGTCAAGGTCAAGCAGCTCCGGCGTGACCCGCGCGCGGCCGTGCACGTTCCCGGCGGCGACGTGTGGTCGTTCGCCGTGGCCGAGGGTGAGGCGGAGGTCTCCGAGGTCACGACCACGCCGGGGGACGCGACCGGGCGGGAGCTGCTCGCGATGATTCCGGAAGCCGCGAGGCCCGAGGGCGAGGACGAGGACGCGTTCCTGGAGCAGCTGGTCGCCGAGCGCCGCGTGGTCATCCGGCTGAAGGTGTCCCGTCTGTACGGGACGGCACTCGACGTCAACGGCTGAGGCGCCGGTCGCTCCGCTCGCCGGACGACCCGCCCGCGGGGAGAATGGCGGGTGTGACCTGCCGCTTCACCACTGGGACGGAAGGTGAGTGCGCGTGCCGGTCTGGCGCCTGCGGGACTTCCATGACGACGACCTGGACCAGGCCATCCAGCTGTGGGACCAGAACCGCCAGTCCGATGCGTCGCAGCCGGTGTTCCCCCTGTCCGAGGTCGTGTCCGCGGCCAGGAACGGTCAGCCCGCCGTCGTCGCGCACGTCGCGGAACAGGTGGTGGGCGTGGCCGTGGCACGCGAGGAGGGGGAGCGCGCGTGGATCGTGCTCATCGCGCTCTCGGGCTCATGGCGGAACCGGGGTCTCGGCAGCGCGCTGATCGCCGACATCGAGCGGCGTCTGCGCGGTACCGGAGTGCGCCGCATCGGCGCGGTGCTCTCCCCCGGGGCGACCGGGGCGACGGCTCTGGAGAACTCCGGGTACCACCAGGTCGACGGGCTGGTCTTCTACGAGAAGGTCCAGCACCTGGGCGCGGGAGACGCGGGGCTGCTGGCGGAACTCGGCGGCCGGATCCTGCCGCGCGGCCTGTGGGAGGACCTCGCCGGCATGCGGGAGGCGAAGGAGACCATCGAGAAGCGGATCGTGCTGCCGCTGGCTGAACCCGACGTCGCCGACCGCTACGGAGTGACCCCGCCGAAGGCGGTGATCCTGTTCGGTCCGCCCGGAACCGGCAAGACCAGCTTCGCCAAGGCCGTCGCGTCCCGCCTGGGATGGCCGTTCGTGGAGCTGTTCCCCTCCCGGATGGCCTCCGACGGGTCCGGTGGCCTCGCCGCGTCGCTGCGGGACGCCTTCTCCGACCTGGCCGAGCTGGAGAGCGTCCTGCTGTTCATCGACGAGGTCGAGGAGATCGCCGCCGCGCGTTCCGGCGTCGCCGTCGACCCCGGCCATGGCGTGACCAACGAGCTGCTGAAACTGATCCCCGCGTTCCGGGACCACACCGACCGGCTGCTGATCTGCGCCACCAACTCGTTGCGCACGCTCGACCCGGCGTTCCTGAGGCCCGGACGGTTCGACTACATCATTCCGGTCGGCCCGCCGGACCCGGTGGCCCGCGAGGCCATCTGGAGGCGTTACCTGGGCCCGGCCGCGGGGGCAGTGGACCTGGACGCACTCGTGGGGGCCAGTGAGAGGTTCACTCCGGCCGACATCGAGTTCGCGGCCCGCAAGGGGGCCCAGCGCGCGTTCGAGCGCGAGGTGACCCATCGCAGCGGTGAGCCGGCCGGCACCGATGACTTCCTCACGGCCGTCGCCGACACCCGACCCACTCTGACCGACCAGGCACTCGCCAGCTTCCACGAGGACATCGAGCACCATCTGCGCGTCTGAACGCACCGAGGCCCGGTCACCGGGGTACGGGCGCGGCGGCAGCGTGCTTCCGCAGCCACGCCGCCTCCGCAGCGGTGGTGTTCGGGTCGGCCAGTCTGGCGTCGGCCGCGTCCCGGATCCGCGGGGCGGGGTCGGTGCCGCCGGCACTCCGGAAGGCCTGCAGGAGCAGGCCCCGTCCCAGACGCGCGGCGAGCCCGGGGACCTCGGCACCGCCGACGGTGACCAGGGTCATCGCCACGTCGGCAGCGGGATCACCGGCGCGCGCGTTGCTCCAGTCGATCACCACGGGGCCGTGCCCGGTCAGGATGACGTTGCCCGGATGCAGGTCCAGGTGCAGCACCCGGTCGTCCCCGGCCGTGCCGAACCGCGTGGGCAGCCAGTCCGGTGCCGGTATCCCGTGGAGCCGATCGTGCAGGCCGGCCAGCATCCGGCCGAGCTGACGCACTCGCCACGGGCGCCGGGCGAGCTCCTCCAGCATCGTCGGCCCGGTGAGCCGTTCGAGGACCATGTCGGTACCGGTGACCTCGTACACCTCCGGCACCGGATACCCGCACGCGGCCAGGTGGGCCATCAGGCGCGACTCGCGGTCGGTCGGCCGCTCCTCGTGCCGGTACCGGCGCAGCACCCTGTGCTCGTCCAGGGCGAAGACATCGGCGTCACGCCCGCGTGCGATCAATTCCATGCTTGCCAGTCTGGGGTTGGCGAGGGAGGGAAGTCGAGCGGACGACCGACGTGTTGACGAGCGTCCGCCGCGCGGACCCTAGCCCTTCGAGCCGGACTTCCACTCATGGGCGAGGAGCCCGAGCAGCACCTCGTCCAGGAACTCGCCCAGCACCCAGGCCGAGGAGCGCAGCACGCCCTCACGGACGAAGCCGTTGCGCTCGGCGGAGCGCAGCATCGCGGTGTTGTCGGACAGCGTCTCGATCTGCAGCCGCTGCAGACCGCGTACGGCGAACCCGTAGTGGCACAGCACCGCGACCACGTCGGTGCCGTAGCCCTTGCCCCGCGCCGACGGCAGAAGTCCGAGGCCTACGTGCGCCGACCGGTTGTGGTTGTCGATGCCCCACAAATTCGCCATGCCGACGAGGGAGTCGCCTTCCAGCTCCACCACGGAGAACTGGACGAGCTCCGGGTTCGTGTCGTCCCCCACGAGCCGCGGATCCTTCGAGCCCGGGGTGGTCGGCCGCCACGGGACGCCTGCGGCCCGCGAGCCGTTGACCACGTCGTCGAAGAGCTCTGTCCGCAGGATCGGGATGTCTTCCTCGTGCCGGGCCCTGAGCCCGACCTTGCTGCCCTTTAGCATGCGAGCTTCCTATCCGGTCGGCTTCACCGACGGCAAGCAGATTTGGGCGCCCCCTCGGCGCCCCCGCGCCGCTCAACTCCATGTTGAGCGACTGGGGTTGGCCGCCACCCGGAACGGTTCGGCCGACCGGCCGTTTCACGACGGTTCGGGCCGCGAGGCGTTCACCTTCAGCATGGCTTCCAGCAGGTTCTGCGTCGGGGCGCGGAAGAGGTGGCCGGACTCGGCGGCTTCCACCACGGACCTGGCGAGTCCGATCGCTTCGTTGAGATCGGTCGCCGAGCGGGTGCGGTTGAAGCGGCGCGACAGCGCGTAGGCGAGGTCATACCCCATCGCCGTGCGGTCGAGGAGGCGCGCCCCTTCGGCGGCGAGCGCCCGCCTGATGACCTCTATCGCCCGGTCCAGATCGGAGTCGGCGCCGGTGCGTTCGAATCGGTTGAGCAGGGAGTCTCCCAGGCCGCTCAGCCACTTGACGGCGTCTGCGTCATCGACGGGCGCCATCGCGGCACCGGCTTCACAGCACTCGATCACCCGGTCCAGATCCGCGGATTCGGCGGTGGCTGCCAGCCGGAGCCTGAGCGCCTTCGCCAGGGTGGAAAGAACGGCTTCCCGCTGGTCGACGGCACTGGCCAGCGCCGCCTCAAGCAGTTCGACGGACTGGTCGAGATCCTCCGCCGAGCGGCCGTTCTCGAACCGGAGCATCAGCAAGTGGCCCAGATTGGCGGCCATTCCGGGACGGAAGGGGTGGTCGGGAGCGAGGTGGACCATGATCTGCCGGGACAGCGTGATGGCGCTCTCGATCCGGTCCGGGGCCTTCGTATCGATCGCCGACTGCTGGAACGAAGCGGCTGTGGGCACCGCCCGTTCCGCGAGCGTGGGGAGCATGGGCTCAGGGATGCCGTCCAGCGCCAGGAGGAAGGGCAGCTCGAACAGGGCCAGCGCGGCATCGTGGTCGCCGTGTCCCTCGCCTTCGGGCACCAGCCGGGACCGGTGCCAGCGCAGCCTGCCCAGCAGGTGCTGCGCGACGGCCGCCATGCTGACGTCGATGTCCGCGCCGCCCTCGGCGAGTATCGCCTCGAGCTGCAGCACTTCCGGGAGGTCACCTGACGTCAGGATCGCGCGCAGGTCGCCGGACGCGGCCGCGCTCTCCATCTTCCTGTTGATGAGGTGGATCAGTTCCCAGACGTCGTTTTGGCTGTTCATGTACCCAGACCTTGGCAGATCCCGAAGCGATCGGCCAGGACGGCGCTCGCGGACCGCGCCGCACGAGCCGGACCGGAGGAAAGGGCGGCCGGAGTACGGCCGTAAACCGCCCCCGGTACAGGGAACTGCCGATGGCCTCCGGCCGTCCATGGGTGTGACGTGCACCACCCGACGGCCGGCTGGCCCGCCGCTGTTGTTCGGGGCGTCGGCGGGCTCGTCGAGCCGGCCCGTCGCGGATCTCGTGAACAGGATCAGGGAGCTGCTCGGCCCGTAGTCCCGAGGGCGGCCCGCCGCGGCCGGTTGACCCCCTTGACGGACGGTTCGGGTGGATGGACGCTCACGGCTCCGCATCCGTAACGGTTCAGACGGTTCGATCGGTTCGCACGGTTCAAGGGGGGAGCCGCGATGGCGGAGGGACACGATGATGCCTGGGGCCGGCCCGACGGGCCGCAGCTCGCGGGGGAGCTGCGGGCCCGGCTCGACAAGCACGCCGCACGCTGGTCCGTGATCGAACGGCTCGGTGACGACGAGCCCGTGCCGCGCCCCGCGCTCGGCCTCGACGCGGACGGCAGCCCGCTCACCACCGCGGCGGAGGCCGCCCGGGTCGACGTACGGGAGCTGATCGCCCGGCTCCCCGACAGCGGCAACCCGCACCTCCGCCGCCGGCGGGCCGCCTCGTCCCGGCCGGCCGCCGTGGACTGGCGGCACCGCTGGGGCTGGCCCTGGATCACAGCGGTCCGGGACCAGAACCCGTGCAGCGCGAGCTGGGCCTTCGCCGCCGCCGGCCTGGTCGAGTCGATGGCCCGGATCGAGCACGACGTGTGGGCGCCGCGCTCCGAAGGGGACGTGCACGACGGCCTGCGGGCCGCCTGCGGCCGGCTCGGCACACCGGAAGCCGCCCTCGACTGGGTCCGCGACAACGGCGGCCTCGCCGACCCCGACTGCCATCCGTACGGCACGCCCCCGCCCGGACTCCCCGCCGAACGGCGCGAGGCGTGGCGGGCGGCCGGTGTGCCCAGCTGGGACCGGTCCGGGCGGACCGTCCGGATCCGCGGGTACGTCCGGCTGGGCGACGTGGAGCAGCAGAAGGTCTGGCTGGACACGGTCGGGCCGCTGACCGCCTGCTTCGACGTGTACGAGGACTTCTTCGGGCTCGGCGCGGGGGTCTACCACCCGACCACCGACCGGCTCGCCGGCGCGACTTGCGTGCTCGTCGTCGGCTACGACGACGCGGCGGGCTGCTGGCTCTTCAAGAACTCCTGGGGGACCGGCCACCACGTCGGCGGCTACGGCCGCATCGGCTACGGCGAGGCCCGCGTCGACCACTGGGCCAAGTGCGGCCTGTACGGCACCAACATCGACCCGTGGAGCAAGCGGCGGCTGCACGCGGGGAACGCGTACGAGAGCGGCAACGGCCCCGCCCACCGCAACGTGGAGATGCTGACCGCGGGCCCCGACGGCCGGCTCCGGCACTGGTGGCGGGCGGGCGAGGCGCCGTGCCGCTGGACCCGGGCGGGCCGGCCGGCCTTCGGCAGGGACGCGTCCGGGCAGCCCGCCTTCACCGGGACCACGTACAACCGGAACATGGAGTCCCTGCACGTCACCCCGGGCGGGCGGCTCCGCCACTGGTACTACGAGCAGTCCGCGCGCACCTGGCGGGACGGGGGGCTGTTCGGCGCCGAGGGGGACGCGGCGCCCGGCTCCACGCCCGCCTTCATCCAGAGCGACTACGGGCAGCCGGGGAACTTCGAGGTGGTGGTGCGGACGGCCGACGGCCGGCTCCGGCACTGGTGGCGGATCAACGGCTCGCCGTGGACCTGGAACGACGGAGGCTGCTTCGCCTCCGGCATCGCCCACTACGGGCCCGCCCTGGTGCAGACCCGCGCCCGCCGCCTGGACCTGGTCGCCACCCGCAGGGACGGCCGGATGCAGCGGTGGTGGCGGGACGACGCGGCCGGCTTCGTGTGGCGGCCCGGGGAGATCTTCGGCAGCGGCATCGGTTCCGCGCCCTGCCTGATCGAGTCGCAGTACGACGCCCGGGACGAGGACACGGCGGGCAACTACGAGCTGTGCGTGGTCCGGGCCGACGGCCGGATCGAGCACTGGTGGCAGGGGAACGCGCGCGGTTCGGCCTGGCAGCGGAGCGCGGTGTTCGGGCACGGCGCGGTGTCCGTGACCGGGATGCTGCAGGGCAGCTTCGGATTCCGGCTGGAGGTGTTCGTGCTGCGCGCGGACGGGCGGCTGCAGCACTGGTGGCGGGACCCGGACGCGGACGGGCGGGAGGGGGAGGGATGGCACGAGGGGGCGGTCATCACCTGACCGCCCCCTCGGGCCCTTACGTGTGCGTCGCTGTCAGGATCAGTCCTGGTTCGCGCCCGCCGGCAGCTCGCGGAGCTTGAACTCACCCGAGCGCATACCGGTCTTCAGCGGCGGCAGGGTGTAGTCGAGCATCTTCTTGGCGTCGGTGTAGCGGGTGTCGACCGTGCTGGCGCCGAGCACCACGCCGATCACGGACTTGCCGTCCCGGGTGGCCGAGAAGACCAGGCAGGGGCCGGCCGGGGTGTTGGTGCCGGTCTTGATGCCGTTGGCACCCGAGTAGGAGCCGAGCAGCCGGTTGCTGTTGGCCCAGCTGTAGGTGTACGGCTTGCCCTGGGGGTCGATGGCAGTGCCGCCGACGCCCGTGGACTGCACGATGGCGCGGAAGGTGCTGTTCTTCATCGCCTCGCGCGCCAGCTTCGCCAGGTCGCGCGGGGTGGTGTAGTTGTTCGCGCTGCTGTTGGGCGAGTTGCCGTCGAACGAGTCGAACTTGGTGTTCGCCAGGCCGAGCGCCTTCGCCTTGGTGTTCATCTGGGCGATGAAGTTCTTGGTGCGCTCGGCGCGGGTCGTGCCCTTGCCGAAGGTGTCGGCGAGGGCGTAGGCGGCGTCGCAACCGGAGGGGGCCAGCATGCCGTCCAGCAGGTCGCCGACGCGCACCTTGTCGCCGACGCGCAGGTAGGCGCTGCTGTAGGGGTTCTTGGTGACGTAGTCCTTGTGCGCCTGCTGGACCGTGACCCGGCGGTTCAGGTCGAGGCCCGACGTGGTGAGCACGACGTACGCCGTCATGATCTTGGTGGTGCTGGCCATCGGACGCTTGGTGTCCGCGGCCTTGGAGAACTTCGTGGCGCCCGTGCTGCTGTCCAGCACGAACGCACCCTTGGCCGTGACCGTCGGAGCGGGCGCGGTGGCCGCTCCCGCGCTGCTGACCAGCGGGGTGGCGGTCATCAGGGCGCCGGTGGCGGTGGCCACCAGGAAGGCCCGGCGGGTGCGCGAGAAGCCGAATTTCAAGAGGGATCCCCCGGGTTCGCGGAAGAAGGGCGAATGTGTCAGGGCCCGCGAGTCGAGGCGGGCCCTGACATGAGACGCACGGCGGACGCGAATGGATGTACGGGATCAGGACCTGTTTTCCGGGGGATGGCCTGCCGTCAGGAGAACGCCCGCAGCGCCCGGTGCTGTACGGATTCCAGCGGGCCGCGGCCGAAGCGACGCAGCCACAGCCAGGAGCCGGTGGCGAGAACCGCGCAGACGGCCGCCCACAGCCCCATCACCCACCAGGGCCGGGCATCGGCCCCGAACCGGGTCGCCAGGCCCAGCCCGAGCCCGTAACAGGCCAGCATGCACAGCAGGTTCTGCAGGACGTAGCAGGACAGCGCGGTCCGGCCGACCGAGGACAGCGCGCCGGTGAACACGGCCGGCACCCGGGCCCGGTCCAGCACGCAGCCGATCAGCCCGATGTAGCCGAGCGCGACCAGCGGGGCCGCGGCGTAGCGGCCCAGCAGGAAGAAGTCGGATCCGGCGAGCGCGGTGGCCAGGTTCAGCGGCAGGCCGATGCCGAGGCCGAACACGGCGAGCCGGGTGCGCAGCCGCCGGCCGGCCGGGCTGTCGGCGAAGGCCCCCGCGCGGTGCAGCCGTACGCCGAGCAGGAAGAGGAACAGCAGCAGCCCGAAGGAGAAGACCGGCTCCATGCGCAGGGCGAGGGCGTTCTGCGCGCGGAAGGCGATCTGCTCGGCCCAGCTGCCGTGGGCGTAGAGCTCGACGGCCCGGTCGGAGACCTTCGCCGGCTCGCCCGAGCCGCCGGCCAGGGCCAGGGTGGCCAGGCCGACCAGGGCCAGGTGCAGGCTGATCGAGGTCCACAGGGCGATGCGGCGGGCGCGCTCGGAGCGGGCCAGCAGCCGGGCCGTGAGCAGGGCCGCGACCGCGTAGCCCATCAGCACGTCCCAGGCGAAGACCAGCAGGAAGTGCACGGTGCCCTCGAGGAAGAGGAAGGCGGCGCGCTTCCGGTAGGAGCCGGGCCAGGGCAGGCCGCGGCGGGCGGCCGAGTCGTACTGGATGGCCAGCCCGACCCCGAACAGGATCGTCAGCAGGGCGAGGAACTTGCCGTCGGCGAGGAAGCGGAAGACGAACTCGGCGTTGACCCGGTCCGGCATGTCGAGCCCGCCCTGGAGGACGCCCCACTCCGAGCCGGGCGCCGCGAAGATCCAGACGTTGGTCATCAGGGTGCCGAGGATGGCCGCCCCGCGCAGCACGTCGAGCAGCGGGATACGGCCGGAGGCGGGGCCGGGAGCGGTGCGGGACGCGGTGCCTGATGTGGCGCCCGGCACGGTGCCGGAGGAGGTGTCAGCCATGTCTTCAGCGTCCCGGCGGGGCGGGCGCGGTTCGTCCTGCGGCCGGACGAAAGCGGCGTACATCCTTCGATGCAGCGGGCCGCCCGGGTGCTCCGACCGGCCCGGCGCGTCCGGGCGGCTCCTGGCGCCTCCCGGTGGCTCCTGCGGTCCACATGGCGGACGGCGCCCGGCTTGCACCCCTGTTGTATCTATGCTGCGTCCATGTCGTCCATCCCCACGGCGCCGACCGCTGTCCCCACCGCGACGGCCAAGCAGCCACCCGCCACCGACCGCGTCTACCGGCACGTCAAGCAGGGTGTGCTCGACCGGCGCTACGAGGGCGGCACGCTGCTCACCGAGGGCGAGCTGGCCGAGGCCGTCGGAGTGTCCCGCACCCCGGTGCGCGAGGCGCTGCTGCGACTGGAGACCGAGGGGCTGATCAAGCTCTACCCGAAGAAGGGCGCGCTGGTGCTCGCCGTGTCCGCGCAGGAGATCGCGGACGTGGTCGAGACCCGGCTGCTGGTCGAGGAGTTCACGGTCCGGCGCGCCGTACCGGCACCGCCCGCGCTGCTGGACCGGCTGGCCGGGCTGCTCGCGGAGCAGCGGCGGTGCGCGGAGAGCGGCGACCTCGCCGCGATGATGGTCGCGGACCGCTGCTTCCACGCCGAGATCGTCCGGCACGCCGGGAACCAGATCCTCTCCCGCCTCTACGACCAGCTGCGCGACCGCCAGCTGCGGATGGGCGTGGCACTGCTGCACGCGCACCCCGACCGGGTCGCCAGGACCCTGGCCGAGCACGCGGAGATCCTGGACGCGCTGCGCGCCGGGGACCGGGAGGCCGCGGCCGCCGCGGTGCGGGGGCACATCGGGCGGGTCGACGCGCTGGTCCGCGGGGCGGAACGGTGAGCGGCTCCGTGAACGGCTCCTTGAACGGGTCCGTGGAGGGGTCCGTGGAGGGGTCCGTGGAGGGGTCCGCCGCGTCGGCGGGCGATGCCGGGGTGGCGGCGACGGCCGGCGGTTCCGCGGCCCGCCCGGCGGCTCCGCCCGAGCCGCCGGGCGGGCGCCGGGCCGCGTTCGTCTGGTCCATCGGCGTCGCCGTCTACTTCGTGGCCGTCATCTTCCGCACCAGCCTGGGCGTGGCCGGTCTGGACGCCGCCGACCGCTTCCAGGTCAACGCCTCGGCGCTGGCCGCCTTCTCCCTGCTCCAGCTGCTCGTCTACGCCGGCATGCAGATACCCGTCGGCCTGATGGTCGACCGCCTCGGCACCAAGCGGGTCCTCACGCTCGGAGCGGTGCTCTTCACCGCGGGCCAGATCGGCTTCGCGCTCTCGCCCTCGTACGGGATGGCCCTCGCCGCCCGGGCCCTGCTCGGCTGCGGCGACGCGATGACCTTCATCTCCGTGCTCAGGCTCGGCACCCGGTGGTTCCCGGCCCGGCGCGGCCCGCTGATGGCACAGCTGGCCGGGCTCGTCGGGATGGCGGGCAACCTGGTCTCCACGCTGGTCCTGGCACCGGTCCTGCACGAACTGGGCTGGGTTGCGGCCTTCGCGGGCAGTGCGGTGGCGGGCCTGGTCGTGCTGGTCCCGCTGGTGCTGTTCCTCAAGGACACCCCGGAGGGGCAGGGTCCCGCATCCGCCGCATCCGCCGCATCGGCCGCACCGGCGTCCGCGGCGGGCGGCCGGGGCTTCGTACGGAACCAGATCGCCGAGTCCTGGCGGGAACCCGGCACCCGGCTCGGCCTGTGGGTGCACTTCACCACCCAGTTCCCGGCCATGGTCTTCCTGCTGCTGTGGGGCATGCCGTACCTCGTCGAGGCACAGGGCCTGTCCCGCTCCGCCGCGGGCGGCCTGCTCACCCTGATCGTCGCCTCGAACATGGCCTGGGGCCTGGTCTACGGCCAGATCGTGGCCCGTCGGGCCGCCTCCCGGATCCCGCTGGCGCTCGGCACGGTCGCCACCACCTCCGTGCTGTGGGCCGCGGTGATCCTCCACCCGGGCGGGCGGGCCCCGATGTGGCTGCTGGTGGTGCTGTGCGTGGTGCTGGGCACCTGCGGCCCGGCCTCGATGATCGGCTTCGACTTCGCCCGGCCGGCGAACCCGCCCGAGCGCCAGGGCACCGCGTCCGGCATCACCAACATGGGCGGCTTCCTCGCCTCGATGACCACGCTGCTGTCCGTCGGCGTCCTGCTGGACGCCACCGGCCAGGACTACCGCACCGCGCTCTGCTCGGTGTTCGTGCTCCAGGTGCTGGGCGTGACCCGGATCCTGTCGCTGCGCGGCGCGGCAGTGCGGCGGGAGCGGGAACACGCACGGCAATGATCCGAACTCCCTTCTCCGTGGCCGGAACTCGGGGGCTCCGGGGCGGCGTCTGATCTCCACGGGACCGTGGAGGGGGACGACGGAGCATGTGGCAGAGGATCTCCGCCGGTGCGCTGCCGGCAGCGGAGAGATTCGATTGGTACAACGACGTGGTCGCCAGAACCCTGCTGCCGACCGCGCTCAGCGCCGACCGGGACGCCGACTTCCACGCCGAGGCGGCCGCCCTGCCCCTCGGCGTCGCACAGCTGTCGGAGTTCGCCCACTCGCCGTTACGCTCGCGCCGCACGCCCGCGCTGATCCGGCGCGGCGATCCCGAGCAGTACCAGCTGGCGCTGATGACCAGGGGCCGGTACTGGCTCTCCCAGTGCCGCAGCGACACCCTGATCGGCCCCGGCGACATGATCCTCTGGGACACCTCGCACCCGCACGAGGCCGCGTCGATGAGCGGGCCGCCCGTCGGAGTGCTCATCCTCCAGCTGCCGCGGGAGGCCGTGCCCCTGCCCACCGGCCGCATCGACCGGCTGCTCGGCCTCCGGATCCCCGCCGACGCCGGCACGGGCGCCGTCCTGGCGGACTTCATCGGCTCGCTGGACTCCCACGCGGCCGGGTGCGCGCCGGCCGAACGGGCCGCGCTGGGCTCCGCCGCCGTCCAGCTGGCCGCCGCCTGCCTCGCCGGCCGGGCCGATCCGTACGGGCAGCCGCCCGCGGAGTTCCGCGCCCAGGTCCTGCGCCGGCAGATCGACGCCTTCATCGAGCACCACCTGGGCGACCCGGCGCTCGGCCCAGGCGCCATCGCCGCCCACCACCACATCTCCGTACGCACCCTGCACGAGCTCTTCCGCGGCCGGCCGGAGGGCGTCGCGGCGTCCATCCGGCGCCGCCGTCTGGAGCGCTGCCGCGCGGACCTGGCCCGGCCGGACCTCGGCGGGCGGCCGGTCCAGGCCGTCGCCGCCCGCTGGGGGTACACCAACGCGTCGGCTTTCAGCCGTGCCTTCCGGGAGGCGTTCGGGGTCAGTCCGCGCGACTTCCGCCACGGAACCGGCGACGGGCACCGGCCGGACGGGCGTCCTGCGCGCAGCGTCGGACAAGGCCGCGCTGCCGGCACACTCCGGGCCGCCGTCCGTTCCTAGGCTCGGTGTCCTGAAAGCACCACGGGGCCCGCGAGACACGGGACAGAGGAGACACGGCATGCCCGCGTACGACGAAGACACCGGCACCACCGGCGCCGGCGCCAGCGCCACCACCGGCACCGAGACCATCCGTCCGTTCCGGATCGAGATCGAAGACAGCGCCCTCGAAGACCTGCGCGACCGGCTCGCCCGCACCCGCTGGCCGGCCGACGCGCCGGGCGAGGGCTGGGCGTACGGGATCCCGGTCGCCGAGGTCCGGCGGCTGGCCGAGTACTGGCGCGACGGCTACGACTGGCGCGCGCACGAGGCGCGGCTGAACGGCTTCCCGCAGTCCGTCACCGAGATCGACGGCACGGACGTGCACTTCCTGCACGTCCGCTCGCCCGAGCCGGACGCGCTGCCGCTGGTCCTCACACACGGCTGGCCGGGCTCGTTCGCCGAGTTCGCCGACATGATCGGGCCGCTCAGCGACCCCCGCGCGCACGGCGGGGACCCCGCGGACGCCTTCCACGTCGTCGTCCCCTCCATCCCCGGCTACGCCTTCTCCGGTCCGACCCGGGACCGGGGCTGGAGCTCCCGCCGCATCGCCGCCGCCTGGGACGAGCTGATGCGGCGGCTCGGCTACGACCGCTACGGCGCCCACGGCGGTGACGCCGGCTCGCTCGTCGGACGTCAGCTGGGGCTGCTGAAGCCCAAGGGGCTGGTCGGCACGCACGTGCTCCAGCTGTTCTCCTTCCCCTCCGGCGCGCCGGGAGAGATGGAGTCGCTGACCGCCGAGGACCACGCACGGCTGGCGGTCCTGGCGGACTTCCAGGAGAAGGCGGGCTTCTCGGCCATCCAGTCGACCCGGCCGCAGACCCTGGCGTACGCCCTCACCGACTCGCCCGTCGGCCAGCTCGCCTGGAACGAGCTGCTGCTGGGCATGGGCGCGCCCAACGGGCTCACCGACGACCAGATCCTCACCCACGTCACCCTGTACTGGCTGACCGGGACCGCCGGCTCGGCGGCCCGCCAGTACTACGAGGACGCGCACGACCCCGAGCCGATCGCCGGGCCGAACACCGCGCCGACGGGGGTCGCCGTCTTCGCCGGCGACTTCCTGTCCATCCGCCCGTTCGCCGAGCGCGACAACACCGACATCCTGCAGTGGAGCGAGTACGACCGCGGCGGCCACTTCGCCGCCATGGAGGTCCCGGACGTCCTGACCGAGGACATCCGCGGTTTCTTCCGCCGCCTGCGCTGACGGCTGGCGCGCGGAGGCCGCCGCACCCCGGGCACGCGGACCGGCCGTCCTACGGGGGGACGGCCGTGCCGCGGCCTACGGAGGGACGGCCCGTCCGCGCCCTACGGAGGGACGGCCCGTCCGCCCTACGGCGTGACCGCGAAGTTGGCGAGGATGGCCGCGGCCAGATCCCGGTCGCCCTCGACCTTGACCCGGTCGGCGACCGCGGCCGGGCGGACGCGGCCCGCGGCCAGCCGTACGTACGTCTCCCAGTCCAGCACCAGCGTCACCGCCGGCCCCAGCGACGGGGTCCCGTCCACCGAGCCGCGGCCGTCCGCGTCGACCCGGACGGTCCGCAGGAACTCCGGCCCCGGTCCGTGGACGTCCACCACCACCGCCGAGTTCGCGGGCGCGCCCGCCCGCTTCGCCACCACCTTCGGCAGCCCGGCCAGCAGCACGTCGCGGGCCACCAGCGCGCCCGGCGAGTCCAGGTTCCCCGGCACGCCCAGTGTCGTCCGCAGGTCCTGCTCGTGCACCCACACGTCGAACGCGCGCAGCCGCAGCGCGTGCTCCAGCGTCACCTGGTCGCCCAGCGGGCCCCGCACCATCGTCTGCGGGTCGCGCTTCTCGTTCCGCAGCTGCCGGGACCGCCGGATGACCGTGTACTCCAGTTCGGAGGTCATCTCCGGTGCCGTGTGGTGCCGGCGCACGTCGACCTGCACCTCCATGTACCGGCTGAACTCGTCCACCACGTGCCGCAGGTCCCGCGGCAGGGTGTGGATCGGCCGGGGGTCGCCCAGCATCTCGCACTCGATCCCGATGACGTGCGACACCACGTCCCGCACCGACCAGCCGGGGCACGGCGTGGCCCGGTTCCACTCGCCTTCCGTCAACGGCGTGACGAGTTCGGATATCGCCTCGATGGAGTGAGTCCACGCGTCGGCATACGTTTGGAGGCTGGGATGCGGCTGGACGGTCAACGGGACCCCTCGCGTGCTGTTCAGTGGCGCAGTGGCGCGTTGTGGACTGCGGGTGGACGTGTGTCCCAAAGCTACGCTGCCCAGGAGCACCCCGGCAGTGCTTTCGTGTGACGATCGTAGGCCCGAGTTGACGGCTTGAACGCCAGGACGGTGGTACCGTGCGCGCCTCCCTCATCCAAATCGCTGTGGACGACGCCGAGTCGGTGGTCTCACGCCGCCGGCGGGTCGCCGGACTGGTCCGCGAGCAGAGCGACTCCGACCTGGTCGTGCTGCCCGAACTGTGGCCGGTCGGCGCCTTCGCGTACGAGCAGTTCGAGACCGAGGCCGAACCGCTGGACGGGCCGACGTACGACGCGCTGTCGAAGGCCGCGCGGGACGCCGGCGTGTGGCTGCACGCCGGGTCCATCGTGGAGCGCGCCGGCGACGGCCGGCTCTACAACACCGCGCTGGTGATCTCCCCGGCGGGCGAGCTGGCCGCGACCTACCGCAAGATCCACCGCTTCGGCTTCGACGAGGGCGAGGCCGTGCTGATGTCGGCGGGCGACTCGCTGACCACGGTGGAGCTCCCGGAGCAGACCCTGGGCCTGGCCACCTGCTACGACCTGCGCTTCCCGGAGCTCTTCCGCGGCCTGATCGACTCCGGCGCCACCACCCTGGTCGTCTCGGCGGGCTGGCCCGAGCGGCGGCGCGCCCACTGGACCCTGCTGAGCCGGGCCCGCGCGGTCGAGGAGCAGGCGTACGTCCTGGCCTGCGGCACCGCCGGCACCCACGCGGGAGTGCAGCAGGCCGGCCACAGCCTGGTCGTCGACCCGTGGGGGGAGGTCGTGGCGGAGGCCGGGCCGGGCGAGCAGGTCCTCACCGTGGACCTGGACCCGCGGAAGGTGGCGGAGACCCGCGAGCAGTTCCCCGCCCTGAAGGACCGCATGCTGGGCATCCGCCCGGCCAGGGGCTGAACCGGACGGACTACCCCTCCTCGCGCTCCTTCTCGGCCATCCGGATCACGCACACCGCGACGGCCACCAGGAGCGCGGGGTCGGCGTCCTCCCGCAGCACGTCGACCGCGTACGTCTCACGCAGCCGGAACCACTGCCGGGACACCAGTGCGAGCAGCTCGCCCTCGTATTCGACCTTGAACTCCCGGTCGAGGATCCGCCCGCTGACGTCGAGCTCGGTCCCCTCGGCCAGCCGAACCAGGAAGTGGTTCCGCAGCAGCGACAGCCGCTTGCGCCGGACCAGGGCGAGCCGGTGCCCGTCCCGCTCCAGCTCCATCGCGTCCCGCAGCCCGAACAGCTTCCCGCGCAGGGTGATCAGCACCCGCCCCTCGGGATCCCTCACATCGAGGGTGTCCCGCAGCCGCAGCGCCTTCCCGTCGACGAGGAACGCGTGCCGCCCGTCCTCGTCCTCGACCCAGTAGTCGTCGCCGACGGCGAACGCCTTCTCCCTGACGAGGTACTTCACTTGAGCTCGGTGGTGTCGAGCACGAGGTCGAAGGGCTCGGGCAGGCGCACGGGCGTCCCGAACGGGTGCGGCCCGTCCTTGGCCTCGTACCCGAGCTGTCCGGGCTCCGAGAACAGGGTGATCTCCCGGCTGATCCGGTCGACGAGCAGGTAGAGCGGGGCACCGTACTCGGCGTACCGCTTGCGCTTGACGACCCGGTCGGTCTCCGCGTTCGACTGGGACGTGACCTCGACGACCAGCAGGGTCTGGTCCGGCAGGAGCGCGCCTCCGCCGGAGGCGAGCTCTCGCGGCACAACGGCGAAGTCCGGCACGTACCAGTTCGCGGTCTGAGGAAGATCGAGGTTGCCGGAGCCGGTGATGCAGCCGAGTACCCGGGCCCGTGGTTTCACCTGGTCCCGGATGATCTCAGTGGCGTCCTCGTGGTCCCAGGTAGGCGTCACGAGTGTGATGACCCCTTCGATGAGCTCGGCGCGGTCGTCACCGGCAACGTGCTGGATGGCGTACTTCAGTGCACGCTCGGGGTCGATCCCGTCGGTGTAGTCGTCCGTGTTCGGGTCGATCCTGTGCTGGTGATCGCCAGGCTGGGCGGCAGTGGCCATCGGACGTCTCCTTCCGTCTCGGTCCCACGCTCCCACGACGCTCCGTGCCGCGTCCGCCGGGCGCGGTGTCCTTCACCCGGGGGTGTGCCGCAACACGCTGCTCTGCGCTTCACGGGTGGATGGCAAGCTTGAAGCATGAACGATTCCGCCCCGGCGCACACCCCCGCGCCCGCGCCCCGACGACGTGCCCGTGTCCGTGCCCCCGAGCTGATCGGCAAGGGCGGCTGGCTGAACACGGGAGGCAAGGACCTTTCCCTCGCGGACCTGCGCGGGAAGATCGTGATTGCCGATTTCTGGACGTTTTGCTGCATTAACTGCCTGCATGTCCTGGACGAGCTGCGGGAGCTGGAGGAGAAGCACCGCGACACCGTCGTGATCGTCGGCGTGCACTCGCCGAAGTTCGTGCACGAGGCGGATCACCAGGCGGTCCTCGATGCCGTCGAGCGGTACGAGGTGCACCACCCGGTGCTCGACGACCCCGAGCTCGCGACGTGGAAGCAGTACGCCGTGCGGGCCTGGCCCACGCTCGTCGTGATCGACCCCGAGGGATACGTGGTCGCGCAGCACGCCGGCGAGGGCCACGCGCACGCCATCGCGCGGCTGGTCGAGGAGCTGGAGGCCGAGCACGAGGCCAAGGGGACGCTGCGGCGCGGTGACGGACCCTACGTGGCGCCCGAGCCGGTGGCCACGCATCTGCGCTTCCCCGGGAAGGCCGTCCGGCTGCCGTCCGGGAACCTGCTGGTCAGCGATTCCACCCGGCACCAGCTCGTGGAGCTGGAGGCGGACGGGGAGACCGTCGTCCGGCGGATCGGCGACGGGGAGTTCCGCGAGCCGCAGGGGCTGGCGCTGCTGCCCGGAGGGAAGGTGGTCGTGGCCGACACCGTCCACCACGCGCTCTGCGTCTTCGACCCGGAGACCGGGGCGGTCGAGCGGGTCGCCGGCACCGGACGGCAGTGGTGGCAGGGGTCGCCGACCGCCGGGCCCGCCCTGGAGGTGGACCTGTCCTCGCCGTGGGACGTGGCCTGGTGGCAGGGCAAGGTGTGGATCGCGATGGCGGGCGTGCACCAGCTGTGGACGTACGACCCGGAGGCCGGGACCGTGCAGGTCGCGGCCGGCACGACCAACGAGGGCCTGGTCGACGGGCCGGCCGCGGAGTCCTGGTTCGCGCAGCCGTCCGGGCTGGCCGCCGCCGGGGACCGGCTGTGGATCGCCGACTCCGAGACCTCCGCGCTGCGCTGGATCGACACCGACGGGGTCGTGCACACCGCGGTCGGCACCGGCCTGTTCGACTTCGGGCACCGTGACGGGGACGCCGCACAGGCGCTGCTCCAGCACCCGCTCGGGGTGACCGCGCTGCCGGACGGGTCGGTGGCGGTCTGCGACACGTACAACCACGCGCTGCGCCGCTTCGACCCGGCGACCGGACAGGTCTCCACTCTGGCGACCGACCTCCGGGAGCCCAGCGACGCCGTGCTGGACGGCGAGGACATCGTCGTCGTGGAGTCCGCGCGGCACCGGCTGACCAGGCTCCGGCTGCCCGAGGAGGCGGTACGCGTCGACGCCGTCGCGCACCGCACCCAGCGGGCGGCGACCGAGGTGGCGGTCGGGACGCTCCGGCTCGACGTGGTGTTCAGCGCCCCGGCCGGGCAGAAGCTGGACAACCGCTACGGGCCCTCGACCCGGCTGCTGGTGTCCTCGACGCCGGCGGAGCTGCTCGCCGGGGGCGCGGGCGCCGGCACCGACCTGTTCCGGGAGCTGGTGCTGGACCCGGACGTCACCGAGGGCGTCCTGCACGTGTCGGCGATGGCCGCGTCCTGCGACGACGACCCGGAGAACGAGTACCCGGCCTGCCATGTGCACCAGCAGGACTGGGGAGTTCCGGTGACGGTCACCCCCGACGGCACCGCCCGCCTCGCCCTCGTCCTGGCCGGGATGGACGACGAGGGCTGAGCCGTACGGACCTTTGCGGATCCGTCAACTCCGGGGCCGTGCATGGTGGTCGTGCGGTCCGCGGAGTTGACGGGGCAGAGGGCGGGCGGTCGGCCGAACGGTATGCCGACCGGACACTCCTAGCCCTCCAGGAAGGCGACGAGTGCGTTCGCCAGGAGGTACGGGTCCTCGGCGCCGCAGAGTTCGCGGGCGCTGTGCATGGAGAGGATCGCCACGCCGATGTCGACGGTCTGGATGCCGTGGCGGGCCGCGGTGATCGGGCCGATGGTGGTGCCGCAGGGCATGGAGTTGTTGGAGACGAAGGTCTGCCACGGCACGCCGGCCCGCTCGCAGGCGGCGGCGAACACCGCGCGGCCGCTGCCGTCGGTGGCGTAGCGCTGGTTGACGTTGACCTTCAGGATGGGGCCGCCGTTGGCGCGCGGGTGGTGCGTCGGGTCGTGGCGCTCACCGTAGTTGGGGTGCACCGCGTGGCCGGTGTCGGAGGAGAGGCAGACCGTGCCGGCGAGGGCGCGGGCGCGGTCCTCGAAGGAGCCGCCGCGCGCGAAGACGGATCGTTCCAGCACGTTGCCCAGGAGCGGGCCGTCGGCGCCGGTGTCGGACTGCGAGCCGTTCTCCTCGTGGTCGAAGGCGGCCAGGACCGGGATGTAGGGGAGCTTCTCGGCGGTACCGCCGGCGGAGGCGACCGCGGCGAGGGCGGCCACTCCCGCGTGCACCGACAGCAGGTTGTCCATGCGCGGTCCGGCGAGCAGTTCGCGGTCGCGTCCGAGGTACGCGGGCGGCTCGACCGAGTGGACCATCAGGTCCCAGCCGGCCACCGAGCCGGCCGGCAGGCCCTCTTCCTCCTCCAGGAAGGCGATCAGGTCGCCCTCCTGCGCGTCGCCCAGGCCCCAGATCGGCTGCATGTGCCGCTGCTTGTCGAGCTTCAGGCCGTCGGTGTTCACCGACCGGTCCAGGTGGACGGCGAGTTGGGGGACGCGCAGCAGCGGCCGGTCGATGTTGACCAGGCGTTCGGTGCCGTCGGCCAGGGTGAGCCGCCCCGCCAGGCCCAGGTCCCGGTCCAGCCAGGTGTTGAGGAGCGTCCCGCCGTAGATCTCGACCGCGATCTGGCGCCAGCCCTGGGAGCCGGTGTCCGGGATCGGCTTGACCCGCAGGTTCGGGGAGTCGGTGTGCGCCCCGATGATCCGGAACGGGGTGTGCGCGGCCGAGCCCTCCGGCACGTACCAGGCGATGATCGCTCCGCCGCGGAGCACGAACCGGCCGCCCGTTCCCGCGTCCCAGGCGTCCGTCTCCGACAGCTGCCTGAAGCCCGCCTTCTCCAGCCGCTCGGCGGCGTTGGCCACGGCGTGGTACGGCGAGGGGCTCGCCGCCAGGAAGGTCATCAGATCGTCGGTGTGGCCGCGGTCGAAGCGGGCGGGAGAGCTCATGTGGTTCACCTTAACGACGGTCGTGTTCGTCATGGCCGGACTGCGGCGGATGGCCGAAGAGTTGGGATTCGGGTGGTGGTGAACGCCGTCCCCGTTCGGTCAGCCCGGCGGTCGCTCGAAACGCCGCAGCAGGCCACGCCGCTCTCCCCGGCGGATGCGGGGGAGCATCTCGGGGGTCTGCGGTGACCGCTGCGCACGTCTTCTGCGCCCGGCGCAGAAGATACAGGCTTCCCCGGGCGGGGCATCGGGGTCGATCGGCGCGCCCGGGTGCTCGGAGCAGCCGGAGGCGTTCCGGGGGCGGGACAGTTCCCGGGCGACGATGAAGGCGCGGTGGAGGTCGTCGGCGATCCGCACGAACTCCGCGTCGGGTGAGGAGATGCCCAGATGGAAGCGGCGCTCCTCGATCGTGCGGAGGTGCTGGTGGAGCACGGCGAGGGTGTACGGCCCCGGCGGCACCGGGTATCCGAGCCGGCGCTGCTCGGCGGCCGCGGCGGTGGACCGGACGCCCTGCGAGCGCTGCCCGAGCCGGCGCCGGTCGTTGCAGAGCAGGCAGCGTCCCCAGCCCTCGGGCGCCTCGGGGTCGAGGGCACCGTTGGGGTGATCCGGGCAGCCCGTGTAGCTCTTGGCCGGGGCCAGCCCCGCGGCGGTCCGGAACGCCGCGTACAGCGCGTCGGCCACACCCTCGTACTCGCTCGGGTGCGCTCCGTCGTACAGGTCTTTCACCTGGTCGCCGAGGGCGCCCAGGCCCGCCTGGAGCTCCTTGAGGGCGTACGGGCGACCGGTCGGGACGGAGTATCCCCGGCTGTGCTGCTGCTCCTGTGGACTCATACCTACGAGCGTCCCATGGATGACTGACAACCGTGACCGACGGCTGTGGCCGGACCCCCGGTACGGAGGGGTCCGGCCACAGCCTCGTACGTACGCCGCGTACGGACGCGGGTCCGCCGACCGTCTAGAAGACGGCCTCGTCGAGCTCCATCAGGGAGTTGTCGACGGCCTCGGCGAGCTGCCGCGCGACCGCGACGCCCGGCAGGACCTGGGAGGCGAAGAACTTCGCCGCCGCGATCTTGCCCTGGTAGAACGCCACGTCCTTGCCGGCGGCGCCGGCCGCGAGCTTCTCGCCGGCCACGGCGGCACCGCGGAGCAGCAGGTAGCCGGTCACGACGTCGCCGGAGGCCATCAGCAGGCGGGTGGTGTTCTGGCCGACCTTGTAGATGTTCTTGACGTCCTCGCCGGTGGCGGTGAGGTCGGTGATCATCTGGCCGACGATGGCCTCCAGGTCCACGGCGGCCTTGGCGAGCGCGTCGCGGGCGCCGGCCAGCTCCTCGCCGCCCTCGGCGGTGGCGAGGAACTTCTTGATCTCCTCGGAGAGGAGGTTCAGGGAGGCGCCCTGGTCGCGGACGATCTTCCGGAAGAAGAAGTCCTGGCCCTGGATGGCGGTGGTGCCCTCGTACAGGGTGTCGATCTTCGCGTCGCGGATGTACTGCTCGATCGGGTACTCCTGCAGGTAGCCGGAGCCGCCGAAGATCTGCAGGGACTCGGCGAGCAGCGCGTAGGAGCGCTCCGAGCCGTAGCCCTTCACGATCGGCAGGAGCAGGTCGTTCAGGCCGATCTCGGCGGAGGCGTCCTCGCCGGCCGCCTCCTTGAGGGCGATGGAGTCCTGGACGGCCGCGGTGTAGAGCACCAGGGAGCGCATGCCCTCGGCGTACGCCTTCTGCGTCATCAGCGAGCGGCGCACGTCGGGGTGGTGCGTGATGGTGACCTTGGGCGCGGTCTTGTCCATGAAGTTCGCCAGGTCCGGGCCCTGCACGCGCTCCTTGGCGTACTCCAGCGCGTTGAGGTAGCCGGTGGAGAGGGTGGCGATGGCCTTCGTGCCGACCATCATGCGGGCGAACTCGATGATCATGAACATCTGGCGGATGCCGTCGTGCTTGTCACCGATCAGCCAGCCCTTGGCGGGGTGCTGGTCGCCGAAGGTCATCTCGCACGTGTTGGAGGCCTTCAGGCCCATCTTGTGCTCGACGTTGGTGGCGTAGACGCCGTTGCGCTCGCCCAGCTCGCCGGTCTCCCAGTCGAAGTGGAACTTCGGGACGAGGAAGAGCGACAGGCCCTTGGTGCCCGGGCCGTGGCCCTCGGGGCGCGCGAGGACGTAGTGGAGGATGTTCTCCTCCATGTCGTGCTCACCGGAGGTGATGAAGCGCTTCACGCCCTCGATGTGCCAGGAGCCGTCCTCCTGCTGGACCGCCTTGGTGCGGCCGGCGCCGACGTCCGAGCCCGCGTCCGGCTCGGTGAGGACCATGGTGGAGCCCCAGCGCTTCTCGACGGCTATCTGCGCGATGCGCTTCTGCGTCTCGTTGCCCTCGGCGTGGAGGATGCCGGCGAACGCCGGGCCGGAGGAGTACATCCAGACGGCCGGGTTCGAGCCGAGCAGCAGCTCCGCGTAGGCCCAGATCAGGGAGCGGGGCGAGGTGGTGCCGCCGATCTCCTCCGGCAGGCCGAGGCGCCAGTACTCCGAGTCCATGAAGGCCTCGTAGCTCTTCTTGAAGGAGGCCGGCACCGGGGCGGTGTTGGTCTCCGGGTCGAAGACCGGCGGGTTGCGGTCGGCGTCGGCGAAGGACTCGGCCAGCTCGTTCTCGGCGAGGCGGGCGATCTCGGAGAGGATGCTCTTCGCGGTCTCCGCGTCCATCTCCTCGAACGGGCCGGTGCCGTACAGCTTGTCGCGGCCGAGCACCTCGAAGAGGTTGAACTCGATGTCGCGGAGATTCGACTTGTAGTGCCCCATGGCGACGGCTCCGTTAAGCGCTCGGGAGACAGGTTCCTCGTACGTACCAATCGGTAACGTCATTTTGCTACCCACCAGTAATAAGAATCAACCCCTGCCTGTGGACTGTGACCAGCATCGCCAGGCGCGGTCGGTAGTCTTTTCCCATGTACGGCTACGACCAGCAGCAGCAGTACGCCGCCCCGCAACAGCAGCAGATGCCGGGCGGGTACGCCGAGCAGCCGCTCTACCCCGAGCCCTCGCCGCCGTCACTGGCCGACGCGGTCCGGGCCTTCACCACGGGCTCGCTGTCCGCCGAGGACTTCCAGCAGATCTTCGCGACCTCCCGGGTCTTCTGCCCGCGCGGTGACACCCCGGGCTTCCTGGCGCTGCACAACACCCAGCAGCCGGTGATCCCGATGTTCAGCACGCTGAAGGAGCTGCGCCGGTACGCCGGCAAGGAGTCCAAGTACTTCGTCATCACCGGCGCCGAAGTCATCGACCTGCTGCCGACGGGGTACGGCTTCGTGCTGGACATGGAGGGCGACCACCGCATGGTCTTCGACGCGAAGGCCGTGGAGCAGATGGTCGACTACGCCATGCGCCGCATGTACGGCTAGACGCCGCCGCAAGGCGGGCGAGCGCACCGACCGGCTCGGGGCGTTCGCCCGGCGGGTCGTCGCCGGCCCGCTAGCCCGTCGCGGTGGAGAGGGTGCCGCGGTGGGTCCACGCGGCGTACGCGCACCAGATCGCGGCCGCGAGCACGACCGCGGCGGCGCCGGCCGCGACGACGCCCGGTCCCGGATCGAAGCCCACCGCCAGCCGGGCGCCGAAGGACACGAGGACGAAGCCGACGCGGCCGGGGCCGTAGACGGGGATGCGGGCGGCGGTCGCCCGCAGTGCCGCGACCGCCACCAGGCCCACGGCCGCGCACACGCCGAGCATCGGCCAGAGGGAGCCGGGGGCGGCCCGCGGGATGCCGTACTCCTCGGGGCCCAGCCGGAAGGACGAGGCGACCCAGGCGAAGGCGATGGCGCCGGCGGTCACGCCCAGGACCCAGAGCGTGTGCCGCCACCACGGGCCGGGGCGGACCTCGCCCTCTTCCTCGCCGTCGGGGATGTCGCCGCTGTTGATGATCTCCATCATGACCGGTAGGACGCAGTGCGACCGGCAAAGGTTGGCCCCGGGAATGCCCCCGGGGCCTCTTCTGTTCTGCAGGTGTGGCAGAAAGTTCGAGTTTCAACTAAACTCGACGCAGAAGGAGGTCCGACCATGCCTGCTGTGACCGTGGAGAACCCGTTGACGCTCCCGCGCGTCGCCGAACCCCAGACGGCCGTGCCGCGCAAGGTGCTCGCCGTGACGACCGCGCCCGCCGGGTTCGAGGGCGAGGGATTCCCGGTGCGCCGGGCCTTCGCCGGGATCAACTACCAGTACCTCGACCCGTTCATCATGATGGACCAGATGGGCGAGGTGGAGTATCAGCCAGGGGAACCGAAGGGGACCCCGTGGCACCCGCACCGCGGCTTCGAGACCGTCACGTACATCATCGACGGGATCTTCGACCACCATGACTCCAACGGCGGTGGCGGCACCATCACCAACGGCGACACCCAGTGGATGACCGCCGGCTCGGGCCTGCTCCACATCGAGGCCCCGCCGGAGCACTTGGTGGTGTCGGGTGGACTCTTCCACGGCCTCCAGCTGTGGGTGAACCTGCCGGCCAAGGACAAGATGATGGCGCCGCGCTACCAGGACATCCGCGGCGGCAACGTCCAGCTGCTGACGTCCCCCGACGGCGGCGCGCTGCTCCGCGTCATCGCCGGCGAGCTGGACGGCCACCAGGGCCCCGGCATCACGCACACGCCGATCACGATGATCCACGCGACGCTGGCGCCGGGCGCGGAGATCACCCTGCCGTGGCGGGAGGACTTCAACGGCCTGGCGTACGTCCTGGCGGGCCGCGGCTCGGTGGGTGCCGAGCGCCGTCCGATCCACCTTGGCCAGACCGCCGTCTTCGGCACCGGTTCCTCGCTCACCGTCCGAGCGGACGAGAAGCAGGACTCCCACGCACCGGACCTGGAGGTCGTGCTGCTCGGTGGGCAGCCGATTCGTGAGCCCATGGCCCACTACGGTCCGTTCGTCATGAACAGCCAGGCCGAACTTCAGCAGGCGTTCGAGGACTTCCAGAAGGGCCGGCTGGGCACGATTCCGGCCGTGCACGGGATGTCCGAGGGCGGAATGTAGGACTCGCGCCGGTCCATGTACGGACGAGTCCGGTCCGGAGCCCTCGTGCACGAGGGCTCCGCGTGTGACCTGAGGGGGATTTCCCCGCCCCTATTGCCAGCCGTCGAGGGAAACCTCTGCTCCCCCGCGAGGTAGCGGTGTAGGGCGCTGGCGGTGGTGTCGACGAAGGCATCGGGAATGGCGTTTGCCGCCGCCTCCACTGGCCCAGGAGGGGATCAGACCACTATGGCGAGCTCCTCTTCGCGCCCGGGAAGTCTCAGTTCCATCGCTTCGATCTCCTCCTCCTCGGTCAGCTCCGGCTGTACGAACTCGACCGTTGCGCGTTGCTCCACCGGCGTCGACTTCCCCGCCCCGCCCGCCTTCGTGACCGTGATCCGGCGGACGAACAGCTTCACGAAGTCCCGGCGCTCCTGCGTCGTTGCGGTCTCCCACCACGATCCCTCGCCCACCGGGTCCACGTCTCTCGCACCCACTGGCAGCCACAGGTGGATCGGGAGCGTGGGTGTCGCCGCCTCCTCCAGTTCGGCAAGCCGTGCCTCCGCCCGCTCCATGCGGCCGAGGAGCCGTTCGCGGCGCTCGCGGAAGCGCCGACGGCCGACCGGATCGTCGTAGTCGCCGGACTCCTCACGGTCGTACAGCTCCTCCAGCGCGTGCTTGGCGTCGGCGCGCTCGGAGACGAGGCTGCGCTGTTCGCCCACGATCTCGGGCTGCTCGGTCCGGGCCGCGTACCGGCGTGCCGCCTCGGCGAGGATGATCGCCGTGTCCGGGTCGTCCTCGACGGTCTGGATCAGAGCGAAGATCCGTCGAGCCACGTACAGGTCCAGGGTCTTCATGCTGACGGTGCACTCGCCCTCGTGCTGGCCCGGCAGTGCCTTCCGGCGGCGGCACCGGTAGGCGGCTTTGTTCGGGGTGGGCGCCCGGTGTGAGGTCATGACCGCGCCGCAGTCGCAGAACAGGACGTCCAAAGCGGAGAGGACGGCGTGCCCGCGCGACAGGCCCTTGCCTTGGCCCCGGCCGTCGAGCCACTCCTGGAGTTCGTGCCACTCGGCGGGCGGGATGATCGGCGGGTAGACCGCGACCGGTTCCATCGTCCCGGGATCGCGCTCGATGCGGTAGCTCTCGATGGTGCTGGTCAGCTTGCCGTCCTCGCGGCGCTTGTAGACCGGGGTGGCGGCGTACCCCGCGATGCGCGGGTCCCGGAGGATGCGCATGGCCGTCTTCGGGTCCCAGACGCTGTCCTTCGTCTTCTTGCCGACCTTCTGGCCCTTGGTCGGCACCCCGTCGGCGGTCATCTGGGCACAGATGCCCGTCAGCGATCCGAGGTGCCGGCGTCCGGCCCCCGGCGTGTACGGCATGTCTCGGTGCTTCTTGATCCGCGCCCACATGTCCCGGATCACCGGCACCTCGTCGGGATCGTGCTCCAGCACCTGAATGACGACGGGCCTGCGTTCGAGCGTTAGGCGCGTCTCGGGGACCATGCGGAAGCCGTACGGCGGCTTGCCGCCCAGATATCCGCCGAGCTCGGCGGCGGTCTTCTTGGCGGCCCGCACGGCGTCGCTCTTGTTCTTGCTCTCGCTGTGGGCCGCGTCGAGCCGCAGGATCAGATGGATCAGGTCCATCAGGTTGCCCTTGCGGAACTCGCCCTCGGTGAGGCTGACGATCGTCACGCCGAGGTTGAGCAGCTCCGTGACGATGGGGATGGCGTCCAGTGGGTCCATCCGCGACAGGTCCCCGTCACACGCAGGCCCCCTGCCCGGTTCGACCGGGAAGGGGGCCTGTGCCTGCTTTCGGGGCCGCGCCCTCAGCCCTGCGGCGCGGGCTCGGCCCCCGGGCCGGCGTCGGGTGTGGTCCCCGGCCCGGTCCCGGCCTCGGGCAGGGGAGCCGCGTAGCGGGCCCGGAGTTCCGACAGAACGCCGAAGGCCGCCGCCGTCAGCGGTACGGCGAGCAGCATGCCCAGGATCCCGGCGATGCTCGCGCCCGCGGTGATCGTGAGCATGACCGCGGCCGGGTGCATCTGCACGGTCCGGCTCTGCACCACCGGCTGCAGTATGTTCCCCTCGATGACCTGCACGGCCAGGACCACGCCCAGCGCCCACAGGCCGACCGTCCAGCCGCCGTCGGCGAAGGCCACCAGGACCGCGACGGCGCCGGAGAGGAAGGCGCCGAGGTAGGGGATGTACGCGGTCACGAAGACCAGCGCGCCCAGGCCCACCGCTCCGGGCACCTTGAGCACGAGCAGGCCCACGGTGATGAGGACGGCGTCGATCAGGGCGATGAAGGTGGTGCCGCGCATGAAGCCCTCGACGGCCTCGTAGGCCCGGCGGCCCATCGCCTCGATCATGTCCCCGGAGTGGCTGGGCACCATGGAGCGCAGGGTTCCCGCCGCCCGGTGCGAGTCGCGCAGGAAGAAGAAGACCAGGATCATCGCCAGCAGCGCCGTCGCCAGCATCTGGCCGACCACGCTGAGCCCGGTGATCACGCCGGAGGCGGCGGTGCCGCCGAACTTCGAGAGCAGGTCCTTGGAGTTCTTGGCGAGGTCCTCCAGCGAGGTGCCGGCCGCCCCGAAGTGCTCGGCGATGTCCCGGCCGGCCTTGCGCAGCGAGTCGACGATCTCGTCGCCCGTCTGGACCAGCGCGAGCCCCACGGCGTACGTGGCGCCGCCGACCAGGGCGACGACGGCGAGGCAGGTCAGCGCGGCGGCGAGGGAACGGTTCACCCGCATCCGGATGAGCCGCCGGTGCATCGGCCCGAGCAGGGCCGTGCCGAGCAGCGCGAGCAGCGCGGGCGTGACGGCGGCCTTGAAGGTGATGCACAGCCAGATCAGCACCGCCGCCACGCCGGTGACGAGGAGGAAGACGGCGCACCAGGCGGCGAGCCGCCGGACCGGTTCGGGGAGAAGGGAGATCGACACGGCGTCATCCAACCACGTGCCCGGCCGGGTCCGGCCGGGTCCAGCCGGGTCCGGCCGAGTCCGGCGGTGTCCGGCCGGGTGCGGACACGGGCAGGTCAGCCGGCCGCCGGCCCCGGCTTCGCCTGCTCGTACAGCTCGAACCAGATGGACTTGCCCGCGCCACGCGGGTCCACGCCCCAGCTGTCGGCGAGCATCTCCATCAGCAGCACCCCGCGTCCGCTGGAGGCCGTCTCGCCCGGGTGCCGCTTGTGCGGCAGTTCATCGCTGGAGTCGGCGACCTCGACCCGGAACCGGCGCTCGCCGAGCTCGCCGACCGCCTCCGCGACCAGCAGGGCGTCCCCGTCGGTGTGCATCAGCACGTTGGCGAGCATCTCGGAGACCAGCAGCACCGCCGAGTCGACCTGGTCGGCGTCCGCCCAGTCGTGCAGCAGCTCGCGCACCTGGCGGCGGGCGCCCGCGATGCGCTGGGGCTCGGCCTGCGCCACCGTCAGCATGGTGCGGCGGGCCGGCCGTACGGGGTGGGCGAGCGCGTCGCCGCAGCCGCGGCCCGGGCCCTCCCGGCAGAGCAGCACCACCGCTATGTCGTCCTCGCGGCGGTCCGCCAGCGGGCCGGTGGTGTGGTGCGAGGACGGGCCGTGCACGGCGGAGACCAGCAGGTCGGCGAGCTTCTCCAGGTCCACCGCGTCGTGCGACCGGTCCTCCAGGATGGCCCGCAGCCGGGCCCAGCCGGTGTCCAGGTCGTGTCCGCCGGTCTCGATGAGCCCGTCCGTGCACAGCATCATCGTCTCGCCCGGTTCGAGGGTGAACCGGGTCGTCGGGTAGTCGGTGTCGGGGACGATGCCCAGGGGGAGCCCGCCCGCCGTGGGGCGCATCAGCACCGTCCCGTCGGCCATCCGGACCACCGGGTCGGGATGGCCGGCCCGGGCCACCTCCAGCGTGCCGGTCTCCGGGTCGCACTCGACGTACAGGCAGGTGGCGAAGCGGGGGCCGGACGCCTCCTCGTCCCCGTCCGCGCCGTCCGCCCCGTCTTTCCCGGGCCCGCCGTACGCGCCGTAGGAGTCGGTCAGTCCGGCGAGGAAGCGGGAGGCGCGGGAGAGCACCGCGTCCGGCCGGTGGCCTTCCGAGGCGTACGCGCGCACCGCGATCCGGAGCTGGCCCATCAGCCCGGCCGCCCGTACGTCGTGGCCCTGTACGTCGCCGATGACCAGCGCGAACCGGCCCGACGGCAGCGGGATCATGTCGTACCAGTCGCCGCCTACCTGGAGGCCTCCGCCGGTGGGCACGTAGCGTGCGGCCACCGTCATCCCGGGGATCTCCGGGCCGAGGGTGGGCATCATCGACCGCTGCAGGCCGGTGGTGAGCTCCCGCTCGGACTCGGCCACCCCGGCCCGCTGGAGGGCCTGGGCGAGCATCCGGGCCACGGTGGTCAGCACGGACCGCTCGTCGGGGGAGAAGGACACCGGGTGCCGGAAGGCGGCCATCCAGGCGCCCATGGTCCGCCCGGCCACGATCAGCGGAACGAAGGCCCAGGACGCCCGGCCGAAGCGGCGGGCGAGCGGCCAGGCGGCCGGATAGCGGCGCTCGTACTCCTCCGGGCTGGGCAGGTAGATCGCGCGGCCGGTGCGGACGACCTCCGCGGCCGGGTAGTCCGTCTCCACCAGCATCTCGGTGAACGGGCCCTCGTCCCCCGGATTGTGCCCGTGGTGCCCGATGATCGACAGCCGGTCGCCGGCCGAACCGAACACCGCGAGTCCGTCCGGGGTGAAGCCCGGCATGGACAGCGAGGCCGCGACCCGCAGCACCTCGGCGGTGGACCGGGCCTCGGCCAGCGCGCGTCCGGCGTCCAGCAGGAAGGCCTCCCGGGAGCGCCGCCAGTCGCCGGTGATCGCGGTGTGCGCGGCGACGGCGAGGTTCACGATGCCGTTGATCTCGTTCCAGTCCACCGGATGGAAGCGGGAGCGCACGGCGACCTCGGGCAGGTCGACGCGGGCGGCGGGCAGGCCGAGCAGCCGGGCGGCCTCGCCGTCGAGGGTCACGATCCCGGAGGCGTTGTCCCAGCGCCACATGCCCGTCGCCGTGGCGGCCAGGACGTCCTCGGGTGCGCATTACGTCATCTTTACAGGCCGTCGGCGGGAGCGGCCTGTCCGAGAGCGGTTGTCCACAGGGCAGGTACGTCGGCGGTCCCGTCCCGACCCGGACGGTAACCTTGGTGGGGTTGTATCCCACCTGCTATCGCGAAGAACTGGATGAATGATGCATCGGTACAGGTCCCACACCTGCGGCGAGCTCCGTGCCTCTGACGTCGGCGCCGACGTCCGGCTGAGCGGCTGGCTGCACAATCGTCGAGACCTGGGCGGCATCCTCTTCATCGATCTGCGCGACCACTACGGCATCACGCAGCTCGTCGCCCGTCCCGGCACCGCCGCCGCCGACGTCCTGGACAAGCTCTCCAAGGAGACCGTGGTCCGGGTCGACGGCAAGGTCGTCTCCCGTGGCGCGGAGAACATCAACTCCGAGCTGCCCACCGGCGAGATCGAGATCGAGGCCGCCGAGGTCGAGGTGCTCGGTGCGGCCGCCCCGCTGCCCTTCACGATCAACACCGACGACGGTGTGAACGAGGAGCGCCGCCTGGAGTACCGCTTCCTCGACCTGCGCCGCGAGCGCATGCACCGCAACATCATGCTGCGCTCGGCCGTGATCGCCGCGATCCGCCACAAGATGGTGGCCCTCGGCTTCAACGAGATGGCGACCCCGATCCTGACCGCGACCTCCCCCGAGGGCGCGCGTGACTTCGTGGTGCCGTCCCGCCTGAACCCGGGCAAGTTCTACGCGCTGCCGCAGGCTCCGCAGCAGTTCAAGCAGCTGCTGATGATCTCCGGCTTCGACCGCTACTTCCAGATCGCGCCCTGCTTCCGCGACGAGGACGCCCGCGCCGACCGTTCGCCGGGCGAGTTCTACCAGCTCGACGTGGAGATGTCCTTCGTCGAGCAGGAGGACGTGTTCCAGCCGATCGAGAAGCTGATGACCGAGCTCTTCACCGAGTTCGGCAACGGCCGTGAGGTCACCTCCCCGTTCCCGCGGATCCCGTTCCGCGAGTCGATGCTCAAGTACGGCAACGACAAGCCGGACCTGCGCGCCAAGCTGGAGCTCGTCGACATCACCGACGTCTTCGAGGGCTCGGAGTTCAAGGCGTTCGCCGGCAAGCACGTCCGCGCCCTGCCGGTGCCGGACACCGCCGCCCAGCCGCGCAAGTTCTTCGACGGCCTCGGCGACTACGCGGTCTCCCTCGGCGCGAAGGGCCTGGCCTGGGTCCGCGTCGGCGAGGACGGCTCGCTGACCGGCCCGATCGCCAAGTTCCTCACCGAGGAGAACGTCAAGGTCCTCACCGAGCGTCTGGGCCTGGTGGCGGGCCACGCCGTCTTCTTCGGCGCGGGCGAGTTCGACGAGGTCTCCAAGATCATGGGCCCGGTCCGGGTCGAGGCCGCCAAGCGCGCCGGCCACTTCGAGGAGAACGTCTTCCGGTTCTGCTGGATCGTCGACTTCCCGATGTACGAGCGGGACGAGGAGACCGGCAGGATCGACTTCTCCCACAACCCGTTCTCCATGCCGCAGGGCGGCATGAAGGACCTGGAGGAGAAGGACCCGCTGGACATCCTGGCGTGGCAGTACGACATCGTCTGCAACGGCATCGAGCTGTCCTCCGGCGCCATCCGGAACCACGAGCCGGACGTCATGCTGAAGGCCTTCGAGATCGCCGGTTACGAGGCGGAGACCGTGGAGCGCGAGTTCGCGGGCATGCTGCGCGCGTTCCGCCTCGGCGCCCCGCCGCACGGTGGCATCGCCCCGGGCGTCGACCGCATCGTGATGCTGCTGGCCGACGAGCCGAACATCCGCGAGACCATCGCCTTCCCGCTGAACGGCAACGCCCAGGACCTGATGATGGGCGCGCCGACGGTGCTGGAGGAGGCCCGCCTGCGCGAGCTGAACATCGCCCTGCGCAAGCCGGCCGAGGTCAAGGCGGCGGACGCGAAGCCGGCCGACGCGAAGCCGGTCGCCGAGGCGGTCCACCCGGACGCGGCGCGCTGAGCGGACTGAACATGCCGGAAGGGCCCGGGATCCATGGGATCCCGGGCCCTTCCGGCATATGGGCGCCCGGCTCGGTGGAGGTCATCCGCTGAGGCGCGGGCCCGTGCCGGGGGCGACGGCGGCCGGGTCGGGCGCGGTGTACTCCGGCCCGTCATGGCCGTGGCCGTAGCCGCTGTTGTAGGCGTCGCCCTTGCGGACCTCTTCCGAGTACGCGTCGTTCAGCGCCCAGAACGCCCAGCCGGCCATCAGGACCGGCACCACGACGGCCAGGGTGCCGAGCGCGATACCGGCCCTGGCCGGACCGGCGGCAGGGGCGAGACCGCGCCGGGTGCGGGAGCGGGCGACGATCCCGCACACGACCGCGGCGATGCCGGGCAGCGGGGCGAGCAGCGCCAGGGGCATCAGCACCGGGTGGACCAGGGGCGCCGTCAGCGCCGTCAGCCCAGCCCCGCCGAGCACCACCGCGGCGGTGCCGGCTCCCGTTCCCTTGTTCTCGTTGGCGTCCATGCCCGGCACGCTATGTGCCGGGCGGACTCCGCCGCGTCGGGCCGGATACTCAAACCGGTCTGAGTACGGCCCCATCTGCCCCGCCGTACCCCCTAGTACCCGCCGAGGACGCCCTTGAGCAGGGCGGCCGAGGTCAGTTCGGCCGGGGCGGGGCCGGCGTGGAAGAAGCCGGCGTTCGGGGCGTCCAGCTTCCTGAGGAAGTCGAACGCCTTGTTGTCGGTGTCGCCGAAGGCGACGAACTGCCAGTGGATGTCGTGCCCGGCCGCGTCGGCGAGCGCCTGCTTGGCCGGCTGGCGGTTGTCGGGCGCGCCGTCCGTCTGGAACACGACGTAGGCCGGGCCCTCGTACTGCGACTTCTCGTAGTGCTCGACGACGGCCTCGACGGCGCGGTGGTAGCTGGTGCGGCCCATGCGCCCGAGTTCGGCGTGGGTGCGCTCCACCCAGCCCTCGCTGTTGTCGAGGGTGAGGTCGGCGGTGCCGTCGATGTCCGTCGAGAAGAACACGGTGTGGACGGTGGCGTCCTCGTCGAGGTGCGCGGCGAGGGCGAGCGCGTGGTCGGCGAGGTGCTGGGCGCTGCCGTCCTTGTAGAACGGGCGCATGGAGCCGGACCGGTCGAGCACGAGGTACACCTTGGCCCGGGTCCCGGCGCGGCCCTTGCCGCGCAGCACCTGCCCGGCGGCCTTGTACGCCCCGGCGACCTCAGGCGCCCGCCGCTTCACCGCGGCAAGCGCCACCGCCGGCCCGACCTCGGCCGGAGCGTCCTCCGCCGGGGCGTCTTCCGGCGCCACGGCGACGGGCTCGGCGGCGGTCTCCGGCTCGGCCGGGCTGTCCTCGGTCTGCGCGGCGACGGGCTCGGGAGCGGTCTCCGGCTCGGCCTCGACGGCCGGGGCTTCGGCCTGCGGCTCGGCGGGAGCCTCCTCCGCCCGGGCGGCGACCGGCTCGTCGGCCACGGGCTCCGTCACGGGCTCGGCCTGCACCTCGGTGACCGAGGGCTCCGCCGCCGTCTCGGCAACGGGCTCGGCAACGGCCTCGACCGGCGCCTCGGCCGCCTCGGCGGCGACGGGCTCCACCTCGGTGGCCCGCGGCTCCGGCACGGCCTCGGCGGCGGGAGCCTCGGGCTCGGGCCCGGACTCGGCCGCGTCGGCGGCCACCGGCTCGGCGGGGGCGTCCTCCGCCTGCACGGCGACCGGCCCGGCAACCTCGGGCTGTTCCTCGGCCGCCTCGGCGTTGACCGCGGCAACCTCGGGCTCCGCCGGAGCCTCCGGCTCGGCCGCTGCGGCGGCGACGGGCTCCACCGCGGGCGCGGCCTCGCCGGCCACCGGCTCCGCAGCCGTCTCGACGGTGTCCGCGGTATCGGCCTCGGCCCTGGCCGCCTCGGCGGCCACCGGCTTCGGTGCCGCCTCGGCCGCGTCAGCGGCCTTCGGGGCCGGAGCCGCCTCGCGGCGGGCCTCCGGGACCGTCGGGTCCGCGGCGGGGGCGGGGGCGGTCAGAAGGGTGCCGCGGTCGCGCGGAGCGGACTGCGGCGGGACGGTCGGGCTGTCGAAGGACGCGGCCACCAACGCTTCCGCCGCGTCCAGCGGCGTCCGCTCGGCTGCCTGCGCCGGAAGGGCGGGCTGCTGGGTGGCAGTGGGATCGGTGGAGGTCTCCGGAGCCGCCTCCGAAGAGCGTCCGAACACCTTGCGCAACAAGCTCCGAATACCCATGGGCGAGCCTTTCGCATGATTAGCGTGCGTCATTTGTCCGTCCTGCGCGGAAGATCCCTGCCCACAGTGGACACGTAAGGTTATCGGCCCCTTGGCTGGATCTTCGGGAGGGGCGCCCTTTCGGGGTGCCTGCCGTAAGGGCCCGGAGCCACGGGAGTGAACTCCCGCTCTGACCTATCGCGTTCATGCAGTGTTCATCCACGTGCTGCCGTAGTGGCGCAACGCCCACTTACCGTCACCGCTGGATTCGTTCCGACACGGTGTCGGCGCAGGGGGCGTCGCCGTGTACCTACCCGGAGGACGTCGTCGTGCGCAAGCTGCTGCCCCTTTTGTCCAACAATCACGGGGGCAACCGTTCTGCCCTCACCTGCCGTTACCGCTGCGGTGACGCCTGCTTCCACGAGGTTCCCAACACCAGCGACAACGAGTACGCCGGCGACGTCATAGCCAAGGCCTACTCCCGCCGTTCCATGATGCGCGCCGCCGCCGTGGTCACCGTCGCCGGTGCCGTCGGCAGCTCCGTCGCGCTGAGCCAGAGCGGTGGCACCGCCGTTGCCGCCGAGGGCGACGCGGCCGCCGCCGGCGCCGAGTCGGCCGGCCAGGCCGCCCGTGGCCTCCGCTTCGCCCCGGTCGCCCCCAACACCGCCGACCAGGTCACCATCCCCGAGGGCTACGCGCAGAACGTGGTCATCAAGTGGGGCGACCCGATCCTCCGCGGTGCCCCCGGCTTCAACGCCGACAAGCAGACCGCCGCCGCCCAGGCCGGTCAGTTCGGCTACAACAACGACTTCCTGAGCCTGCTCCCGCTCGGTGGCGGCTACGAGCGCCAGCAGCTGCTCGTCGCCAACCACGAGTACACGGACGAAGTCCTGATGTTCAAGGGCTACGACGCGGCCAACCCGACCAAGGAGCAGGTCGAGATCGCCTGGGCCGCACACGGCCTGTCCGTGGTCGTCGTCCAGGAGGACCACCGCAGCGGCAAGCTGACGGCCGTCAGCCGCCACCAGCTCAACCGCCGCCTCCACACGACCAGCGAGTTCCGCATGACCGGCCCGGCCGCCGGCAGCGCCCTGCTGAAGACCTCCGTGGACCCGTCCGGCACCAAGGTGCTCGGCACCCTCAACAACTGCGCCGGCGGCACCACCCCGTGGGGCACCACCCTCCACGGCGAGGAGAACTTCAACCAGTACTTCGCCAACGGCGGCTCCGTCACCGAGCCCGTCCAGGCCGCCCGCCTCAAGCGCTACGGCATCACCGGTGCCGCCTCCGAGCGCAAGTGGGAGCGTTTCGACAAGCGCTTCGACGTCGCCCAGGAGCCCAACGAGGCCAACCGCTTCGGCTGGGTCGTCGAGCTCGACCCGTACGACCCGAACTCCGTGCCGCGCAAGCGCACCGCGCTGGGCCGCTTCAAGCACGAGGCCGCGCAGCCCCGCCTCACCGAGGACGGCCGTCCGGTCGTCTACATGGGCGACGACGAGCGCTTCGACTACTTCTACAAGTTCGTCTCCAGCAAGCGGATGATGAAGGGCAACACCCGCGCCGCGAAGGAGCACAACCTCACGCTCCTCGACGAGGGCACCCTCTACGTCGCCAAGCTGACCGGCGACTCCCCGGCCGACCAGATCGACGGCAGCGGCAAGTACCCCTCGGACGGCCAGTTCGACGGCACCGGCCAGTGGATCCCGCTCGCCACCGGCAACGTCTCGCACGTCGAGGGCTTCACCGCCGAGGAGGTGTACATCTTCACGCGCCAGGCCGCCGACAAGGTGGGCGCCACCAAGATGGACCGCCCCGAGGACGTCGAGCCGTCGCCGCGCACCGGCCGCGTGTACGTCGCGCTGACCAACAACACCAAGCGCGGCACCGCCGGCTCGCCGGCCGCCGACGAGGCCAACCCGCGCAACGCCAACAAGCACGGCCAGATCCTGGAGCTCGCCGAGAGCTTCGACGACCCGGCCGGCGACGCCTTCGCCTGGCGCCTGTTCCTGGTCGCCGGTGACCCGAACGACCCGGCCACCTACTTCGCGGGCTTCCCGAAGGACAAGGTCAGCCCGATCTCCTGCCCGGACAACGTGGCCTTCGACCCGCACGGCAACCTGTGGATCTCCACCGACGGCAACCAGCTCGGCTCGCACGACGGCCTGTTCGGCGTCGCGGTCAGCGGTGAGCGCCGCGGTGAGCTCAAGCAGTTCCTGACGGTCCCGCGCGGTGCCGAGACCTGCGGCCCGCTGATCCAGGACAAGCGCGTCCTGGTGGCCGTCCAGCACCCCGGTGAGCTCGACGGCGCCTCCGTCGAGAACCCGCAGTCGGTGTGGCCCGACGGCCCGGGCAAGATCGTCCGCCCGGCGGTCGTGAGCGTCTGGCGCAAGGACGGCCGCAACATCGGCGTCTGAGACGTCTGAGACGTCTGGCGGTTCACTCTCCCTCGTCGGGGCGTGAGATCCCTTCGTCGATGGGCAGGACGAGTTTCGTCAGCGCGCCGCCGTCCGGCGCGTTGGCGAAACCCAGTCCGATCTTCAGCACGGCGGCCTGGCCCACCACGATGGTCAGGCCCAGTCCGTGACCCCGGCCCCGCCCCGGATCCCCGGTGCGGAACCGCCGCGGGCCGCGTTCGATCAGTTCGGCCGGATAGCCCGGCCCGTGGTCACGGACCGCGACCTCCGGCCCGTCCACGGTCACCTCGACCGGTGGACGGCCGTGCCGGTCGGCGTTGACCAGCAGGTTCGCCAGGATCCGGTCCAGCCGGCGGCGGTCGGTGAGCACCACCGCGTCCCGTACGACGGTGACCTCGGCGGTGGTGACGCCGGCGGCCGTTCCCGCCGCGACGATCCGGCGTACCGCCGGGCCCAGTTCGAGGGGTTCCAGGTCGGCGTGCTCCACCCCGGAGTCGAGCCGGGAGATCTCCAGCAGGTCCTCGGTCAGCAGGTGCAGTGCCCGCAGCCGGTCGTTGATCATCTCTTTGGGCCGGCCCTCGGGCAGCAGCGATGCCGCGGCGAGCGACCCGGTCAGCGGGGTGCGCAACTCGTGCGCCACGTCCGCGGTGAAGCGCTTCTCCGCCTCCAGCCGGGACTGCAGGGACTCGGCCATGGTGTCCAGGGCGACGGCCACGTCGCGGACCTCGTCCCGGTGACCGCGGCCGTCGCGGGTGTCCTCGGCCGGGAAGCCGACGCGGGCGTCGAGGTCCCCCGCGCTGATCCGGCGGGCCACGGCGGCGGTGGTGGCCAGCCGGCGGCTGATCCGGCCGGCGAGGAACAGACCGGCCAGCGTGACCAGGGCGGCGGCCAGCGCGGAGCACGCGAGGATCGCCGCGTCGAGGTCCCGGAGCCGGCGGCGCGTCTCCTCGTACGGCGCCCAGACCGCGAGCGGTCTGCCGTCGGCGGGGCCGGCCGCCCACATCACCGGCTTGCCGTCGCGGTCGCCGGTCATGCTGCCGGTGTCGCCGCGGGCGACGAGGCGGCGCAGCGGTGCGGGCAGGCCGGGCGGGTCCAGAGCACCCCTCCCGTCGTCGAGCACGGTGCCGTACTCGTACGAGGCGAGCGCGTGGTCCAGTTCGGTGCGCAGCTCCTTGCGGACCTCGCCGACGACCTGCCGCGCCACCACGTTGTGCACGAGGATGCCGAGGACGGCGGCGACGGTGCAGCACACGGCGGTGGTGATGGCCGCGATCTTCCACCGCAGACTGCCCATGTGCCCGCCCCCGTCAGATCTCGCCCTGGGGGCAGGGCTCGGAGTCCTGCCCGCGTTCGGGGCAGTCGTCGAGGCTGAGCTGGGCCAGCTCCATGGTCCCTGCGTCCGGGTCCCAGACGTAGTCGGAGACCGCGACGAGACCTCGGTCGGAGGTGGGCTCGCGGACCGCGAGGTGCTCGGCGGCGACCTCGACGCCCTCCAGGACGGCCCGGCGGGACAGGACCCGGGTGATCCGGCCGTTCCGCACGCTGTAGACGCGCAGTTCGCTGAGCCTGCCGTCCAGGTCCAGGGCGGTGATCAGGTCCTCCTTGCCGTCCCCGGTGAGGTCGTGCAGCACGGCCGGGCGCACGGGGCACCCGGCGCCGGCCTTGCCGCCGCTGTCCACAGCCTGTGTACAGAGCGCGAGCCGCCGCAGGGCACGGGGGTCGACGAGCCGGCCGGTGCCGCCGTCCCGGCGGGCGGCGGCGGTGATGTCCGCGCGGACGACGGCGAGGGGGTCGACCCCGCGCATGCTGCCCGAGGGCACCGCCGGAAGGCCGGGGACGGCGGCGGGCACGCCCGGGTCGTCCCCGGGCGGCGGCGGTGACGGCCGCAGGCCCTTCCACAGCGTGAGCGGGGCGTGGGCCTCGCCGAGGTCGCCGTCGCTCTGCAGACCCTCGATGTCGGCACAGCCGGCCGTCGCCGCGAGGAGGGCGCTGAGGGCTGCGAGGGCCGGGCGGTGCCGCATGCTCCGATGCTCTCCTGCCCCGGCGGGACCGGCCCGGTCCGGCAGCCGTCCGGGGGACACTGCGGCTGCCGGACCGGGCGCTCCGGTCAGGACGGGGACGTGATGGCGCGGGCGGCGGCGACCTCCTGGCGGAGGGGGGAGAGGACGCCCGGTTCGTGGGTGTCCAGGGCGGCCTGGACCGCGTAGGGCTCGGAGCTGTTGCGGATGCCGTCGGCGAGGCCGTGCAGCTCGGACACGACGGCCGTGACCTCGTCGGCCGCCGGCGCCGGCGCGCCGTGGTTGACGCGGACCCGGGCCGCGGTGGTCGCGTCCACGATCCGCTCCACCGCCACCACCAGCGGCCACCACGCGGCCGCCCGCGCCCCCGTCGGCGGCGGCTCCGTCAGCGCCCGCTGGAACTCGCAGCGGACCGACGACAGATCGCGGTAGATGCGGCGCCGGGCCTGGAGCCGGGCCGTGCGGGCCGCCCGTACGGCCGCCTCCGGGTCCGCCCCGGCGCCCGGCGGCAGCGGCCCGAAGGCCCGCTCCACGTACCGCGCCGCGTCGTCCACCGCGTCCGCCAGCCGGTCGCCGATCCGGGTGTGCCAGCTCTCCGGCCACAGCAGGTAGCCGGCGACGAGCACGATCCCGCAGCCGATCAGGCTGTCCAGCAGCCGCGGGAGGATCAGGTCGAAGCCGGCGTGGTTCAGCAGGTCGGACAACAGCAGGATCACCGGGGTGATCGCCGCGGTCTGGAAGGCGTACCCCTTCACCGAGAAGGCCGGGATCAGCGCCCCCAGCACCAGCATCACCGGCACGTCCCACCAGCCGCGCGGCACCTCGCCGAGCACCGCCGCCGCGATCACCAGCCCGCCCGCCGTGCCCAGCGCGCGCAGCACCGCGCGGGAGAAGACCGACCCGAAGTCGGGTTTGAGGACGAAGGTGACGGTCAGCGGCACCCAGTACGAGTGCTCGACCTCGACCACCGACACCAGCGCCTGGGCGATCCCGATGCACAGGGCCAGGCGCAGGCCGTAGCGCCAGGAAGCGCCCGAGAGGAGCACCCCGCGGGCGGCCCGGCGCACCCGGATCCGCAGGGCCGCGGGCCGGCCGAGCCGGTCGTCGATGTTGTGCCGGTAGGGGTCCCGTTCCGTGATGACCTCGGCCGCGTGCCGCAGCCCGGTGTCGATGGCCCGCGCGGACTGCACGCCCGCCGGCGGCTCGGGCAGTTCCAGGACCACCCGCCCGGCCCGCCCCGACTCCACGGCGTCGGCGAGCCGCCGTACCGCCGCGGGGATCTCCGGCGGCAGCGGCCGACGCCGCAGGTGGGCCGCGGGTGCCGCCTCGACCAGCGGGATGACGGCGTTGAGCCGGGCCAGCATCCGCGACAGCGACGGGTTCTGCCCGTGCACCCGGGCCCGCCGCCCCAGCAGCAGGTCGTACGCCTGGTCCAGCGCCTGGGTGACGGCGTGCCGGTGCTCCTCGTACGCGGCGGGGGGCCCGCCCGCCGCCTCCAGCAGCCCGGCCAGCGAGCGGTACGTCGCCGCCACCGCGGCCCGCTCGGGCTGCCGCCCGCGCAGCGGCCAGCCCAGCAGGGTGAGCAGCAGGACGAACAGGCCGCCGGCGGCGAGCAGCACGGGCGCGGTCCACCAGGGCTCCGGCATCGGGAGCCCGGCCCCGACCACGGCGTTGATCAGGAGCAGCAGTCCCGCCACGGAGGCGACCGTACCGATCGTGGAGATCATTCCGGAGACCAGCGCGACCAGGGTGAGCGCGCCGACGGCGAGCCAGCCACGGCCGTAGACGAGGGCGCCGAGGGCCACGCCGACCGCGCCGAACAGCTGTGGCACGGCGATGTTCAGGATCCGCATCCGGTACGCGTCGGCGGTGTCGCCGATCACCCCGGACAGGGCGCCCATGGAGACGAGCGCGCCGTACTCGGGCTCGTCCACCGCGAAACCGGCGGCGAGCGGCGCGGACAGGGCGATACCGGCGCGCACCACGGCGGCCCAGGGCACGGGCGCGGAGCTCGGGCGCAGTCCCTTGAGCAGCCAGCCGGGCGGGGCGAGCGCACTCCGGCGGTGCCGGTCCGGGCCGGCCGCCGAGGCCCCGGCCCCGGGCGGAGGTGGCGGAGGCGGTATCCGTTCCGTGTTCATGCCTTTCCGTGCCGTTTCCTGGCTGTTTGGACGCCATCGCTCGTGAAGCGGTTCTTCTGTCCCTTCTGCGGATGATCCGAGCTTATGGGGTGTCCGGGCGGCTGCGGGTGTGGCCGGTGGTGCGGCGCAGGCGGCCCGTCAGCCAGGCGGCGAGTGCCACGGCGAGCCCGACCGCCAGCACCACCCAGGCGGTGGTGCGCAGGAACGCGGTCAGCGCGTCGTACACGGCCTCGGCCGCCGGGCGGTCCACGTCGGGCGGCAGGTCGCGCAGGACCATCCGGCGGCAGACGAGCACCGCGATCCACAGCAGTCCCGCCCCCGCGGCCAGGCCCAGACCCGTCGCCAGGACCGCGCGCCGCCGGCGGACGGCGACCGCCACCGCCCCGGCGGCGAGCAGCAGGGTCAGGACGGGCAGCCAGACGCCGGCGATCTGCAGCATGCGGAAGACCCTCCGGAGGGCGCCGAGGTTGTCGTACTCGACGACCTCGATCTCGGTGTGGGTGACGGGGATGTGGTCGGCGAAGGGCACCCCGTCGGCCACCAGCTCCCGCTTGATCTGCTGCACGACCGGGGCGAGGTCGAGGGTGACGGCGTTGCCCTCCCCGGTGGTCAGCGCCTTGAGGAAGGCGGCGTGCGCGGCCCGGTTCGCGGTGTCCCAGGCGGTCCGGTAGGCGGGGGTGCCGGTGAAGGAGCCCAGGGCCTCCGCGAGCAGGGTCTCCACCCCGCCCTGGAACGGTCCGGCGTCGATCTGTCCGGAGATCGCCCTGGTCGCCTGGGTGACGACCACGCCCTGGACGGCGGGGTCCCCGGCGAGCGGGGACATGGCGGCGGTGTAGCGGTTGACGTCGCCCAGCTCGCGGTCGGCCCAGTACGCGACGGCGCTCAGCGGTACGAGGAGCGCCATGAGCGCGATGAGGACGGCCGAGACGAAGGTGCGCACGGCACCAGGGAACGACAGGGGCCGGGCGTGCCGCGACCGGGCGTGCTGCGTGCGGGTGCCCGACACGGGCGAGAGGGCTTGATCGCAGTAATCTGGATATGTAATATCCAGATTATGAAGATGAGCGAGGGCGTCGAGTGGGCCCTGCACAGCTGCGTGAACCTGGCCTGGAGCGGGGACCGGGCGGTCTCGGCGGCCCGCCTGGCCGCCTGGCACGAGCTGCCCCCGGCCTACCTGAACAAGCAGCTGCAGGCACTGGCCCGGGCGGGGATCGTCACGTCCACCCCGGGTCCGAAGGGCGGCTTCCGGCTCGCCCGCCCGCTCGACCGCATCTCGCTCATGGACGTGGTCGCCGCGGTCGAGGGCGCCGAGGAGGCCTTCCGCTGCGCCGAGATCCGGCAGCAGGGCCCGGGCGGCGGCCCGGCCGCCTCCTACACGGCCGACTGCGCGATCGCGCACGCGATGAACCGGGCCGAACTGGCCTGGCGCCGCGAACTGGCGGCGCAGACCCTCGACCAGATCCGGCAGCAGGCCGAACAGCAGGCCCCCGAGGCCCCCGAACGACTGCGGGCCTGGCTCGCCGCCGGCCGGTAACGACACCTACGGAAGACATGAGGAGTTCGCAATGACGCGCAGCATCATCAACCCGGCCGGTCTCCACAACCCCACCGGCTTCGGCTACAGCCACGTGGTCTCCGCCCCCGGCGAGCAGGTCTTCATAGCCGGGCAGTACGGCTCGGACGCCGAGGGCCACGTGGTCTCCGAGGACTTCGAGGCGCAGGTCGAGCAGACCTTCGCGAACCTGCGCACCGCCCTGGAGGCGGCCGGCCTCGGCCCGTCCGACGTGGTCCGCATCGGCACGTACATCGTCGAGCACGACCTGGGGAAGCTGGAGGTGCTCCTCAAGCACCTGCACGCCACCTGGGGCACCGAACTGCCCGCGCAGACCCTGATCGGCGTGGCCTCCCTGGCCCTGCCCGGGATGCTCTTCGAGATGGACGCCGTCGCCGTGCGCGGCTGATCAGCCTCGATCGGCCCCCGATCGGGCTGATCGGCCGCGCTCCGCACCGCGTTGATCCAAGTTGCCCGGGGCGGGTGCCGGGTGTGCCCTGGATGACGGGGGAGAGGGAAGGAGCCCCGTCATGGCACAAGCGGTACCCACCGCCCCGCGGCGGCACGCGGCGGAGCGGGAGCACCTCAGAACGAGCGCGTACGTCGGCCCCCTGCTGCTGGGACTCGTCTACGGGATCTACGCGGCCTTCATGCAGCGCCAGATGGGCCCGGTCGACGCGGCCAACGTCTTCTACGGGATCCTGTGCGGTGTGATCTTCGCGGGTGCGCTGTTCGCCCTGGACCGGATGGGCAGGCGGGTGCCGCAGGAACTGCGCGCCACCTCCTACGGCGCCTTCGCCGGCATCGCCATGGGGTACCTGTACAGCCTCACCGGCGACAGCATCCTGCGGTCGGCCGTGATCGGACTGCTGACCGGCGCGTTCGTGGGCGTCGTGGCCTTCTACCGCTACCACGTCCGGGAGCCCTGATCCTCGGGCGGCGGGCGCGGGGCGCCGGTTCCCGGTCACGGCACGGGAACCGGCGCCTTCGGTCAGTGCGTTTCCCGGGCCGGTACCGCCGGCTCCGGATCCGCCTGCAGTGGCGCCTCCTGTGGCGCCTGCCCCGGCGCCTGCGCCGGCGTCTCCTGCTGCGCCTCCTGCGGCGCCGCCTGCCGCGACGGCTGGGTCTGCGGTGACGAGGCGGACGGGGAGGCGGGCGGGGGCGGGGGCGGGGAGAAGCGCGCGGCTTCGGCGCGGATCATGGCGTTCAGGGCCGCGAAGGGGTCGATGGGCATGACGGCACCTCGGGGTGTCGGCGGGTGTGAGGGGTGGTTCTCCGCTGCTCGGCGCCGTCAGCAGCGCAGCACCACACTCCGTACCGCCGTCCACCGGGCTCCGCCCGGCTCACCGCGGGTGTCGCGTCCGCACGGGAAGTACCGGACGGCCGGGTCCGTGCCCGCCCGCCCGCCGGGTACGGACGGCTGCCCGACCGGCGTCCCGCGGGCGGCCGTCCGTACCGCTGCCCGCGGTTCCGGATCCGCGGACGGATCGGGTTCGGCGGGGGCGGGGGCGGGGGCGGAGGAGGCGGACCGCGGCTCCGCCGCTCCGGCGACGGCCGCGGAGGCGGCACCGGCGCCGGGGGCGAAAAGGGCGAGCAGCACCACGCAGGCCACCGTCAGGGCCTTCGTCAGTGCGTACCGCGGACCGCTCATGCGGGGGCTGTGCCCCGACACGCCGGGAGGATCTCCATCGGGTCCGCAGAAGCCCCCGGGCGGCGGATGGAAACGCCCCGGGTGGCCGTACCGCCGGCCGGGTGAGGGGTACCCCGTCAGCCGTCAGCCGTCAGCCGCCCGCAAGCCGTCAGCCCGTCAGACCGTCACCAACGCCACCGCCGCCGCGCCGAGGAGCGCGGCGGCGGTGTGCACGGCAGGGTGGCCGTAGTCCCCGGACCAGTAATGCCGGAACAGTCCGCCGAGGGCGGCCATGGCCGTGATGACGGCGATCTGCGCGGGCAGCGGCCCGCTGGTGAAGGGGATCAGGGCCAGCATCCCCGTGTTCAGCCAGAGAGGGCCGGCCCCGGTCCAGCCGCGCCACTGCCAGATCGCCGCACGCGTCATGTCCCGGCCCCCGCCCCGCCGTCGGGCCGACGTCAATTCGTCGGCTGCACCGCCTCCTTGACAGCTTCACGGGAGGCGGCCGCGGGGACAAGCAGGCGTTCGGCAAGAGCTCCGAAGACCAGGCCGAAAGTCGCCCACAGGGTCGCCTGGATCGCCAGGGACACCAGCCGGAACTGCCAGATGAGGGTGGCGGGGAAGTCGGAGGGGACCTCGTCGATGCCGGGCAGGAAGACGTACGCGAGGGCGACCGCGGCGACGAAGGCCCCACCGCCCGCCACGCTCGCGTTCCAGTGGCCGAGGGCGGGCGCCAGCCGCCGGCCCAGGATCACCGCGCCGGCCGCCAGCAGCACGCTCAGCGCGATCATCAGCAGGTAGAGGGCGGTACGGCGGCCCGCGGTGTCGGGGTCCCCGACCGCCGGCGGGTTCGCCGGGTACTTGAAGAACGGCACGAGGGTCACCGTCACGAACAGCGCGCCCGTGGTGAGGGCGGCCGTCGCGCGCGGCGAGAACCGGCCGATACGGCCCAGCGCGAAGGCGAAGACGAGCGCGGCGATGCCGCCGAGCGCGACCCCGTAGAGCAGCACGCCGGTGCCGAGCCCGGCCGTGGCCTGGAGGGCCCGGCTGACCGGGGCCTCCTCGCCGTGGTCGTGGCCGTGGGCGGCGGCCTCCTCGATGGCGATGGCCGCGTCCACCTTCGACTCACCGATCAGGTAGGCGACGAGGAAGGCGGCCGCACCGGCCAGCAGGCCGGCGAGCATGCCCCGGATCAGCAGAGCGCGGGGTGAGATGGCGTTCACAGTGGTTCCCCTTGGTTCCGGAAGCTCAGGGGCTCAGTGGCAGGGGAAGCCGAGGAGGTGGCGGCCGTCGTGGAGCCACTCGTGGATGGTCTCGCCCTCGAAGACGGCGGTGGCGCCCTGCTCGGCGCCGACGAAGTAGAGCAGGACCAGCATCAGGACGCCGGTGAACACGGCCCAGGGAGCGAGGGCCTTGAGCGAGATGGGGGCGACGATCACGGGGGATTCGGTCGTCGCGGGCACGGCGGAGTGAGCCATGGCAATACCTCCAGGGGAACACGCGTCCCGGTCAGTGGTGCACTTCCGACGGAGAGCGGGTCTGACTTTCACAGTGGCGCGACCGTGCCGGATTCTCACCGGTACTTCCGCCGTTCCGTCGTCTTGTGTTGTTGTCGTCCGAGACCGTACCGCGCTTACGCTGCCTTTATGAACCCCTCTTCGGTACGAGTTCTGCTGGTCACCCCGCCTCTTGACGCCGCCATGAGGGAACACCGGTTCGGCCCGGAGTACGGGGAGTGGGCGGGCCGGACCCTGGACGAGGTCGCCGCCGAGGACCCCGGGGCCGTCCGGAGCTGGCTCACCGACCCGGCGTACGCGCCGCCCGGCGGGGAGTCCGTGCTCGACCTCGTCGGGCGCGCGGGCCGCTGGCTGGACGGGCTGGCCCCCGGCACCCACCGGATCACCGCCGCGCAGTCCTTCGTACGGGCGGCCGTGGTGCACGCCCTCGGGCTGCCGGCCGCCGCCTTCTGGCGGCTGGACGCGAAACCCCGCACGCTCACCGAACTCAGTGGGCGTGCGGGGCGGTGGAACCTGCGGCTGGGCGGGCCCTGCGGGGAGGCAGAGGAACCCGGAGCCGTGGCCGTTCGCGGGGAGGCTTAGGCCACGATCCAGTCGCTGGTCGCAATCACGGGCTGGACACCGTCACGGTGGATGGTGCCCTCGATCAGACCGTACGGGCGGTCCGCGGCGAAGTAGACCTCGTTGTCGTTCTTGAGGCCGAAGGGCTCCAGGTCGACGAGGAAGTGGTGCTTGTTGGGGAGGTTCAGGCGGACCTCGTTGACCTTCGGGCAGTTGTCCAGCACCCGCTCGGCCATCTGGTTCAGGGTCTGCTGCAGCGAGAGGGAGTAGGTCTCGGCGAAGGCCTCCAGCAGGTGCTTCCTGACCTTCTTGTAGGAGCCGTCCCAGTCGTAGTCGGCGTCGTCGGCGGCGAGGGCCGAATGCGCCCAGCGCGAGGTGACCTTGGTGGCCAGGATGCGGTCGTACGCCTCCTGCAGGGTCGTGTACTTGTCCTTGATGTAGCCGTGGAACTCGGAGTTGGTCGAGTTCATCACGGTCAGGTCCTTCAGACCCGAGATGACCTGCAGGCCGGTGGACTCGCTGTAGGTGATCTGCGCGGTGCGCACCTCCTGGCCCTTGCGGACGAAGGAGTGCTGCTCCTTGCGGGTCGGGACCGGGATCCGCTCCCAGGCGAACTCCTCGACGCGGATCTGCGCCTCGCGGATCGGGGTCTGGGAGGAGACGAAGTGCTTGGCGAGGTGGATGGCGAAGGCCTCGGGGGAGGAGACACCGTGCTCCTTGCCGAACGCGTACACCGTGTTCTTGGTGGTGTCGGTCGGCAGGCAGTTGGTGTTGTCGCCGGTCAGGTGGACGTCGCGGAACTCGCCGCGCAGCGCCACGGAGACGTTCAGGTCGCGGATCTCGTGCCAGGAGCCGTCACTGCCCTTGCGGGAGACGACGACGATACGGTTCTCGGCCTTGCCGTACTGGTTCTGGCCCAGGACGTGCTTGCTCATGCCTGACTTCCTTCGGGTACACGGGTCCGGGTGACTGGATCCGTACGCCCGGCGTCCGGCGACGCGCCCCGGAGCCCAATCCTGGCGTGCCGCCCCCCGCCGTTCGGTCCCGAGGCTCGTCGTCGCGAACCAGGACCGCCCCGGGACTGACGTGCATCCCGGTCCGTAGGTGCTGCTTCGGATTGCAGCATGTTTACGTCCCGTTAGGAATGGGACGAAACCTCCGAGAGCGGCACCGCGGAACTGGACCAAACGCCATGCCGTGTCAGTCCATATGGGCGTCTGCGACGGTGAGGGCCTCGTCGAGGATCTCCAGACCCCTGGCCACGTCGGCCGCGCCGATGGTGCACGGGGGTGCGACGTGCAGCCGGTTCCCGGCCGCCAGGGGCCACAGGCCGCCCTTCTTGCAGGCCTCGGCGAAGGCGGCCATCGGGGCGTTGTCGGCGCCGGAGGCCGCGTACGGGACGAGCGGCTCGCGCGTCTGCCGGTTCCGTACGAGCTCCAGCGCCCAGAAGGTGCCCAGGCCCCGCACCTCGCCGACCGACGGGTGCCGCTCGGCCAGTTCGCGCAGGCCCGGGCCGAGCAGTTCCGCGCCGGTGCGTGCGGACTGCTCGACGATGCCCTCCTCGGCCATGGTGTTGATCGTCGCCACGGCGGCGGCGCAGGCCAGCACGTGCCCGGAGTACGTGAGGCCGCCGGGGTAGGGGCGGCGGGCGAAGGTGTCGGCGATGGCGTCGGAGATCGCCACGCCGCCGAGCGGCACGTAGCCGCTGTTCACGCCCTTGGCGAAGCAGAGCAGGTCGGGGGTGACGTCCCAGTGCTCGGCGGCGAACCACTTTCCGGTCCGGCCGAAGCCCACCATGACCTCGTCGAGGATGAACACGATGCCGTAGCGGTCGCAGAGCTCCCGGACGCCGGGGAGGTAGCCCGCCGGGGGCACCAGTACGCCGGCGGCACCGACCACCGGCTCCAGGAGGATCGCGGCGATGGACTGCGGGCCCTCGAAGACGATGGTGTCCTCGAGGTGGCGCAGGGCGCGCTCGCACTCCTCGGCCTCGGTGCCGGCGTGGAACGGGGAGCGGTAGAGGAACGGCCCCCAGAAGTGCACGACGCCCGCGGTGGCCGAGTCGTTGCCGAAGCGCCGGGAGTCGCCGGTGAGGTTGATGGCCGCGGCGGTGGCGCCGTGGTACGAGCGGTAGGCGCTCAGCACCTTGGGGCGGCCGGTGTGCAGACGGGCCATGCGGACGGCGTTCTCCACGGCCTCGGCGCCGCCGTTGGTGAAGAAGATCTTGTCGAGGTCGCCGGGGGTGCGCTCGGCGATCAGCCGGGCGGCCTCGGAACGGACGTCGACCGCGAACCCGGGCGCCACCGTGCACATTTTCGCGGCCTGCTCCTGGACCGCCGCGACGACCTTGGGGTGCTGGTAGCCGATGTTGGTGTAGACGAGGGCGCTGCTGAAGTCCAGGTAGCGGTTGCCCTCGTAGTCCCAGAAGTACGAGCCCTCGGCCCCGGCCACGGGGAGCGGGGCGATGAGCTCCTGTGCGGACCAGGAGTGGAAGACATGCTTCCGGTCTGCCGTTCTGACGGTCTCGACATCTGCGTTCATGAATCGAGAGTAAGCGTCCGCGATGTGGACACCGAGAAGTCCTGCCCGACGTTGTCAGTCCGGCCGTGCCGCGTATGAGGTTCTTGCGGTTCTCGCCGGTCTTGTGGTGATTGCCCGCGGGGCTCGCGGGTAGGCGCGCAGCTGACGACACGCACGCGGGGGACGGGAGCGGGGCTGGAGGTCGTGGTGGGTAAGGAGATGTGGGCATACGCCGACAGCGGCGGCAGCGGCAGCGGCCATGTGGCGGGCGCGGATCTCGCCGGCTTCCGGGTGGACGCGGAGGACGGGCACATCGGCCACATCGACAAGCACTCTCTCGGGGCCGCCCGCGCGTACATCGTGGTCGACACCGGTCCGTGGATCCTGGGGCGGCGGAAGCTGATCCCGGCGGGGCTGGTGAAGGACGTCGACCTGGTGAACGAGACGGTGCACGTCGCCGCGACGAAGGAACGGATCAAGGCGAGCCCGGACTTCGAGTCCGGGCAGTACGAGGACGAGGACCTGGCCTCCATCCGGATCACCGAGCAGCACCACGCGTACTGGCACAGCTGACGGCGACTGCCGGTGCGGCCGATCGGGGCGGCCCGGGTGCAGGGGTGTGAGGCAGAGGCGATCGGGGGTGAGGGGAGTGGACGTGAGGGGCGTGGAGCAGACCCGGCGGCTGCTGCTGGGCGGATCCACCGCGGGCGTGGTCGGGCGTTGCCGGGACTTCACCCGGCAGGCGCTGGCCGACTGGCACTGGACGTACGCGGGGACGTACGCCGAGGGGTATGCCGAGGAGGGCGCCGAGGGGTGCGCCGACCCGGATCGGGAGGAGGCCGCCGAGGACGTGTTGCTGCTGGTGTCCGAGGTGGTGACCAACGCCTGTATCCACGCAGGCGGCCCCAGGGAGCTGGTGCTCCGCTGTACCGCCGAACGGCTGCGGATCGAGGTCACCGACGGGAACCCCGAGCCCCCGCGGAAGCGCCGGGGCACCGGCCCCGCCGGGGCGGGAGGGCCGGAAGGGCGGGGAGGGCCGGGAGGACACGGGCTGATCGTCCTGCAGCGGCTGTCCCGGAGCTGGGGCACGGCGCCGAGCGACGACCCGCGCGGCGGGAAGACGGTGTGGGCGGAGGTGCCGTGTCCGGCGGGTCCCCGGGGCTCGTGGAGGGCGTGGGGGGCGCAGGGTCCGCCGACGGCTCGGGATCGGTCAGAAGCCCGCTCCGGAGCCTCGTGAGCGTACGGGTGAGCAGCCGGGACACGTGCATCTGGGACAGGCCGAGCACATGGCCGATCTCGGACTGGGTCAGCTCGCCGCCGAACCGCAGGGACAGCAGGGTGCGCTCCCGTTCGGGCAGCTCGGCCAGGAGCGGCTTGAGCGCCTCCATGCACTCGATCCGGTCGTAGGCGGCCTCCTCCTCGCCGAGCGAGGGCGTGGTGGCGTACGCGTCGCCGTCCTCCTGCACCGGGGCGTCCAGGGAGCGGGTCGAGTACGCGTGGGCGGCCTTGCGGCCTTCCGCGATCTCCTCCTCCGGCAGGCCGAGGCGTTCGGCGAGCTCGGCGTCGGTGGGGCCGCGGCCCAGGATCTGCTCCAGCTCGTCGTAGGCCTTGGCCGTGTCGATGCGCAGTTCCTGCAGGTGGCGGGGCACCTTCACGGCCCAGCTGGTGTCCCGGAAGAAGCGCTTGATCTCACCCGTCACCGTGGGCATGGCGAAGGTCGTGAACTCGACCCCGCGCTCCGGATCGAACCGGTTGATCGCCTTGATCAGGCCGATCGTGCCCACCTGGATGATGTCCTCGGCCGGCTCGCTGCGGTTGCGGAACCGCCGGGCGGCGTACTTCACCAGGCTGAGGTTGAGCTCCACGAGGGTGTTGCGGACGTACGAGTACTCCGGGCTGCCCTCCTCCAGGGCCTTCAGCCGGCGGAACAGGGCCACCGAGAGGGTGCGGGCCTCCGCGGTGCTGGCCCGCAGGGGCTCCTCCGGGATCTCCGGCATCCCGGGCATCTCCGGCGCCGCGGGATTCCCGGCGGCCCCGGGGGTCTCAGGGGTCTCGGTGGTCCCAGGGGTCTCGGGAGCCCTGGCGGCCTTCTCGCAAGCGCGGTCCGTGTCCATCTGCGATCGCTCCTCCGACGGTGGGGGTCACGCCGCGCGCGGCGCGGCGAGGCCGTCGTGAGCCGTTCCTTTTGGATGTACCCCAGGGCAGCGCGGGTACCCCGTGACGTGGCCCGTCACGGAGCGCGCTGCCCTGGCTTGGCGCACACGGTCATTTTAGGCGGATCCGGGTCGGTATGCGGAGTGGCCGAGGGCAGGGGCGGGCCCGGGCCGCCGCCGTCGGCGCGGTTCCGGGGCGTCGGACGCGGGTGTCGTCACGGGACGGCGATAGGGTCTGTCACGATTCGGGTGTTACGGTCAAAACGGATCTCGAAGGGTGTCGTGATCGATGTTCGCCAGGCTGAGCACGTACCAGGGGTCACCGGTTCCGGCGGAGGGGGACGTCACCGGCAATTCGGCGGCGATCGTCCAGCAGGTCCGGGGTGTCCCCGGTTTCCGGGGCGTGTACTACCTCGTCGACCGGGCGTCCGGGAAGGCCAAGTCACTGACCCTGTGGGACACCGAGCAGGCCATGCGGGACAGCGAGGAGCTGGCCTCCCGCATCCGCGGGGAATCCGCTCAGCGGGAGGGCCAGCGCATCGTGTCGGTCGAGCACTTCGAGGTGGGCTTCAGTCACATGGAGCAGTGACCGCTGCCGGGCGGCGGTCTCAGTGGCCGTGCGCGTCCCCGCCGTGTCCCTGCTCCTGCTCCTTCTCCCGGCCCTGCCCCTTCACGGGGGCGGGCGCGGAGGAGGGCGTGCCGGTGCCGGTCGGGCCGGCGGCCGGACCGGTGCCCGGAGCGCCGGCGGGGGCGGAGGAGGCGGGGGCCGCCGGACCGTGCTGGTGCCCGCCGCTCTCGGCAGGGCCGGCGGACGCCGCGACCTGGCGCAGCCCCAGGAAGGCGAGCGCCGCGATCACGAGCACGGCCGCCCCCACCGGGCCGAAGACGCGCCGCCACGAGGTGTCCGCGTCCTTCAGGACGAAGGCGACGAAGGACACGACCAGCCCGAGCGGCACGAGGACGGCCCCGCGCGCGGGGAAGTCCTCGAAGTGCTGGAGTCCGCCACTGAGCATGCCGATCCCGAAGGACAGCATCAGCGAGGCGCCGATGACCGTGCACGCGCGGCGCAGCCCGGGCCGTTCACGGCTGATGACGAACTCGTTGAGGACGGTGGCGGCGAGGAAGACCAGGACGCCGTAGCCGGCGATCCGGGTGTAGCGGGCGGGGTCGAGCGGGTGGTGCACGACCGCGCCGCTGATCAGGCCGGCGCCGACGAAGTAGCCGACGTAGCCGAGGTAGCGGGCGGGCAGGGAGAGCCGCCGGGCCCGGCTGTTGCGGGCCCGGCGCAGGGCGGCCCGGGTGGGCGAGGGGTGGCCCGGGGAGGGGGAGGGGCCGGGGCGGTCGATCAGGTGCTGCGTGGACAAGGGAGGGAACTCCTCGGTCGGCGCATGGCGGAGCGGCCGGACGGCGCGTCACGCCACGTCAGGAAGAAGGCATGGAAGGGAATGACTTCGTGCTTCGACCGGCGGACCTAGATCCGCTGCACCACTGAACGTGCGGAGTAGTCACCCGGCGGGAGGGCGGCGGGCAGCTCCGGGCCCGGCACGGGCGCGGCCGTACGGTCTTCCGGGCGGTGGCAGGCCCAGGCGAGCAGGACCGGCGCCGGGATCTCGGCCCCGGCCGCTTCCGGCGGCTGCCCGGACACGCACGTACCGGCCGGATGCGAGCCGCCACCCCGCCCGTCTTCGTCCCCGCCCTCGTCCTGACCCTGGCGGTTGCCCTCACCCCGGTCTTCGTGACCGTGCGGGGCGGCGTCCGCGGCCGCCGCCCGGTGGTCCGTCACCACGACGGCGTGGCCGGCCAGATGGCTCGCCGTGGTCTCGGCGTTCACGCCGTGCGTGTAGAGGAAGCCGAACAGCAGCAGCGCCGGCCACAGCAGCCGCAGCGAACGCGGCAGGGGCCGCGCTCCCGCCGGCCGGCGGGACCGCGCCCTGCCGGGTGACGTGCGGAGCGTGGCCATGCCGGCGAGCGTATCGCCCGCCGGCATGGCCACGGGCACCGCCTCCGCGGCGGGACCGATCCGCAGTCCTTGGTTGGGCACCGGCCTCTCCGGGAGGACGGCGGAGCTATGCCCGGTCGGGTCCCGTCCCCTGTTCGCGCGCCTCGGTCAGCAGGGCGAGAACCTCGCCGATCCGCTCGCGGACCTGCGGATCGGCGATGAGTCCGTCCGCGCCGACCATCCGGGAGGCCACCGGAATCCTGGCGCAGGCCGGCTCCACCACGGCGGCGCCGGTGTAGCCGAGTACGAGGCGCAGCGTGGCCTCCGCACCCTGACCACGGCCGGGGGCGGCTGCGTTCACCCAGGCCACGGGCTTGTCGCAGATCTCGGTGCCGCCGACCGTCCAGTCCAGCAGGTTCTTGAACGAGCCGGGCAGGGTGCCGGCGTACTCCGGAGCGCAGATCAGCACCGCGGCCGCCTCGCCGATCGCCGCCCGCAGCCCGGCCACAGGGGCGGGCAGCGGATCGGTGTCATGGTCGGGGTTGAAGTGCGGAAGCGCGGCCAGCCCCTCGTACAGGTGAGTGCGCACCCGCGGGGTGGCCATCGCCTGCGCGGTGCGCAGCACCGCCTCGTTGGACGAACCGGCCCGAAGGCTTCCGGACAGCAGGAGGATCAGAGGTTGCTCGGACATCTCGTCACCCTACTCACCCCGTCCTCACCGTCCTCGAGCGCGAGCTGACCGATACCCGCCCCCGGGCCGGCCGTACCGTCACCCGCCCGGGGGCATCCGGGTGGATCGAGGGCTGGCGCAACGTACGAAGGACGCACCGCCGGCTCGGCTGCCGGGCACGTGCCGGTATCGCGCCGAGCTGCGAGGTCCGCCCGTCGCGCCGATGGTGTCCGTCGAAGCGGAACCAGATCCCTCGTAGAAACACACGAGTCACACTGGCCTCAGGCGCATCAGGTTTCATGCTTTCAACGCCTGCCCGAAACACGCCTGTTGGCGATGTACTCCTGGAGCAAGCCGAACAAAACGAACGGGGAAAACCTTGTCCGAGAAGCTGTCCGGACGTCAGATCGAGATCTCGTGGGCCGACTTAGGCATCACCGTCACCGCTGACCTCGACGACCGCAACCCGGCACTCGCCGACGCCCTCTGGGAGTCGCTGCCCTACCAGAGCCTCCAGGGACACGCCCTCATCGCGGGCGAGCACCTCTACCACGTGGCTCCGATACCCACCCTGCTGCACACCCCCCACGCCACCCGGATCCCCGACCGGCGTGAGGCCCCCAACGGCACCGTGTTCTGCTCCGGTCTGCAGCACCTGGGCATCAAGTACGGCACCCTGACCGAGCCGATGCCCGCCACCCCCGTCGGCCGTGTCCGTGAGGCGGACATGCCCGCGCTGCTGGAAGCCGGGGCCGCGATCTGGGACGCCGTCTACTCCACGAAGAAGCAGATCCGCGCCGAAGTCCGCCGCGCGGGCGAACCGGGCGGCCACCGCATCCCGGTGCTCCGGGCCGCCGACACGGCCGCGGCCGCGCTGATCGCCGACATCCACGCCGAGACCGAGAAGATCTGGCTCGCGCCCCCGGTCGAACTGGACGACCTCCACCGGGGCATCATCCCGTCCCAGGCGGGCAACTTCGGGACCGTCCTGCCCACCCTGCTGTTCGTCAACGGGGAGACCCGGCCGCTGGGTTACGCGGCCTACGGCGGACTCGTCCGCGCCGCCGTCCAGGACATGCCCATGGACTCCCTCGTCCACATGACCCGCCTCCTGGTCGGCGTACCCGCCGAGTTCCTGGGCTACTGCGGCCTGGAGAAGCTGTGGGCGTTCACCCAGCGCTTCCTCGCCGTCCTGGACGACCTCGACCGTGACGACTTCTACGCCGTCACCAGCCAGATGGCCCTCTACGTCAACTGCCTCGGCGGCTGGAACCTCCAGCTGTACCCGTGGGAGACCGGAGACCACCTGCGCCAGCAGGGCGCCACGCGCACCGCGTAGCCAGGCCCGGAGCGGAGTCCGCCGGGGAGATGGCGACACCGGCGCTCCGCCCGGCCACCGGAACCCCCACACCACAGGAGAGGCAAGACCTTGAGCGCCTTACCGGCCCGCGCCTTACCCGCCCGCGCCGACGCCGTCGTCATCGGCGGGGGAGTGATCGGCACCTCCGCCGCCTACCACCTCGCCGAAGCCGGCGTGGACACCGTGCTGCTGGAACGAGGAGGCCTCGGCGGAGGGGCGTCCGCGCACACCGCGGGCATGGTCCGCACCTACTTCCCCGGCAATCCCCACACCGGGCAACTGGCCGTGCGCAGCCTGAACGCCTACCACGACTTCGCCCGCCACACCGGAGCCCCCCTCGCCCTGAAGCGGCTCGGGTTCCTGGCGCTGTTCACCGACCACCAGCAGATCGCCGAATTCGAGGCCACCCATCAGGCCCAGCGGGCCGCCGGCGTCGAAGTCGACCTGATCAGTGCCCGCGAAGCGGCCGTACTCAACCCGCTGGTCAACGAGCATGCCGTCCTGGCCGCGGCCTGGTCTCCGCAGGCGTACCACGTGGACGGCCTCGACATCGTCCGGGGCTACGCCGCCGGCGCCCGCAATCACGGCGCCCGTCTGTTCACCCACACGCCCGTCACGCGCATCGACGACGACAACACCGTCCACACCCCGCAGGGCAGCATCAAGGCGGACAGCATCGTGTGCACGGCCGGGCCCTGGTCCGGCGAGGTGGCGTCCATGGCATCGGTCGATCTGCCGATGGCGCCCCACACGATGGAGATGCTGTTCACCGACGTCCCGCCCTCCCCGCACCCTGATCTGCCCATGACGATGCACGCCGCGTCCGGCCTGCGGATCCGTTGGTGGAAGGACCGCATCCTCCTCGCCATGGGCGCACCCAAGGCCGGGGAGGCGCGCGAGGCCTGGCTCGGCCGTATCGCCGGCCATCTCGGCACGCTGTTCCCCGCCCTGGACGGCATCGGCCTGCATCGCGCGTGGACCGGCGACTTCGACGCCAGCCCGAACAACACCGCCTTCATCGGCGAACACCCCACCCGCCGCTTCCTGTACGCGGCCGGATTCACGGGCGCGGGCCTGTGCCAGGCGCCCGCCGCCGGGGAGAAGCTCCGCGACCTGCTGATCGTCAAGTAGCCCCATAACAGGAAAGAATCCCGTGATCGTTCTCGGATGTAATGGTTTCAGCCGGGTGTCGGAGTTCTTCTCCGAACGCTTCGGTGCGACCGGCATCAACAAGCACTACCTCCTGGGCCACGACGCCGCCGCCGCGCTCCTGATCGACGGCCGTCTGGTCGCCGCGGTGGAGGAGGAGCGCCTCAACCGGGAGAAGAAGACCACCGACTTCCCCGCCAACGCGATCGACTGGTGCCTGAAGGAAGCCGGGATCACGTTCGACGACGTCGACCTGTTCGCCTTCCCCTGGAACTGGTCCGACCGGGTCCTGGACGAGATCCTGGACGGCATCCGCACCTCCTCGGCGCCGGAGGCCGTGAAGACCGCCCTCATGGGCAACATGGCCGATCTGTTCGACCAGGTCGTCAGCCACGAGGCGATCCTCGCGGACTTCGAGGCCCGCACCGGACACCGCCCCGACCCGGCCAAGGTCCGCTTCGTCCCGCACCACCTGGCCCACGCCACGACCGGCTATTACCTCGCCGGCATGAAGGACGCCGCGTTCCTCGTCAGCGACGGCCGTGCCGAACGCTTCTCGACCCTGACGGGCGAGATCCGCGACGGCCGGATCACCGTCTTCGACGACACCGTCACCGGCGCCCACTACTCCATCGGCACCCTGTTCTCCTCCATCACCCGCTTCCTCGGCTTCGTCCCCAACAACGACGAGTACAAGGTGATGGGCCTGGCCGGATACGCCGAGCCCCCGACCCCGAACCCGTTCGTCGAGAACCTCCTGAGGCTGCACGACGACGGCCGCTACACCTTCGCCAAGCCCCTGGAGACCGACAACCTCCACAGCCACGACGCCCTGTTCGAGGAGTACTTCGGGCCCTTCGAGGACACCCTCGAATACACCTCCCGCGTCGCAGCCGCCGCGCAGCAGATGCTGAACGTCGCCACCGCCCACCAGGTCCGCCACCTGGAGAAGCGGACGGACCTCGACCGGCTGTTGTTCGAGGGCGGCGTGGCCCTGAACTGCCTGAACAACACGCCGATGTTCGAAGGCTCCCGCTTCGAGGACATGCAGGTCAGCTTCGGGGCCTCCGACACCGGCATCACCATCGGAGCCGCGGCCCACGCCTGGCTGGGCGACCCCGGCACCGGTCCCGAGCAGATCCGCGCCGCCTCCGCGCCCGTCTCCCCCTACCTCGGCCCCTCCTACGACGAGGCCGCGATCGAGGACGCCCTGGAGGCGTTTGCCGACCGCGTCGTCGTCACGCGCCTGGGGGGCGACGACGAGGTCGTCGACCACGTGGCGAACTTGCTGACGGAGAAGGTCGTCATCGGCTGGTTCGAGGGCCGCGTCGAGCACGGGCCGCGCGCCCTGGGGCACCGCAGCATCCTCGCCAACCCCGGGTTCACGGACATCAAGGACATCATCAACACCCGGGTCAAGCACCGCGAACCCTTCCGCCCGTTCGCTCCCCTCGTCCTCGAGGAACAGGCACCGAAGATCTTCGACATGGGGCGCAAGACCAGTTCCCCGTACATGACGTTCGTCTTCCCGGTCCGCGACGAGTACAAGGACCGCATCCCCGGCGCCGTGCACGTGGACGGCACCTCCCGGATCCAGACCCTGACGGACGAGGGAACGCCCCGGCTCACGGCACTGCTGCGGAAGTTCACCGAACTCACCGACACGCCCTGCCTGATCAACACCTCGTTCAACGTCGCCGGCGAACCCATCGTCTGCACGCCGACCGACGCCCTCAACTGCTTCATGGGCACCGAGATCGACTACCTGGTCCTCGGGAACCACCTCATCGCCAAGCGATGACCGTCAGCCACCGCAAGAAGGAGCACTCCGTGCCGATCCAGCGCAAGCACACCATGTACCACTCCACCGTCCTCGACGCCGACCCGGACACCGTGTGGGCGACCGTCCGCGACGCCATGCAGATCCTGGACATCGTGTCCCCCGGCGACCTGGACATCCACCGTGACGTCAGCTGGGTGGAGGGCGGCTCGGTCGACACGGTCCCGGCCCGTTACGACTTCAAGCTCACGCTCAACGGCCGCCTCGTCCAGCAGGAGATCGCCGCCCGCGACGAGATCAACAAGACCCAGTCCTACCGGGCCGTCGCCCCCACCAGCGGAGTCGCCAAGTACGAGGCCACCATCCGCGTCTTCCCCATCACCAACGACCCGGCCCGCAGCTTCTTCGACTGGTCGCGGACCCTGGACATCGCCGAGGACGCCGACCTGGACGTGGTCGAGCGCATCATCGACGTCATGGAGAAGCAGACCGACGCCGTACGCGACCACTTCGCCAAGACCGCGGAGTGAGTGCGGAGTGAGTGACGTGACGACGCTCGTACTGCTGCGGCACGGCGAGACCCTGCTCACCCCCGGGCGGCGGATCTCCGGCAGCGGAGGGTCCAACCCGGGACTCTCACCGGCCGGACGCGGCCAGGCCCGGGCGACAGCGGACGCCCTCGCGCACCGCGGCGGCATCGAGGCGGTCGTCACCTCACCGATGCGGCGCTGCCAGGAGACCGCCCGGTCCGTGGCCGAGCGCCTCGGCCTGGGCGTCCAGGTCGAGGAGGACCTTCGGGAAGCGGACTTCGGCGCCTGGGAGGGCCTGACCTTCGCCGAAGTCCGCGAACGCCACCCGGACGACCTGGACGCATGGCTCGCCTCGCCCGAGAGTCCGCCCACGGGCGCGGGCGAGACCATGCAGCAGGTCACCCGCCGCACCGCCGCCGTACGGGACGGCCTGCTGGCCCGGTACGCAGGCGCCACGGTGCTGCTCGTCTCCCACGTGGTACCGGTCAGGACCTTGCTCCGGCTGGCCCTCCAGGCCCCGCCGCACACCCTGTTCCGCATGGAGGTCGCGGCGGCCTCCCTGTCGACGGTGACGTACGACGAGGACGGCACCGCCACGGTGCGGACCCTCAACGACACCCACCATCTGAACTGAACCGCACACAAAGCCCCAGGTCGCCGACCTGGGGCTTTGTCCGGGTTGCGCGTCAGCCCAGTCTGCCCTGGATGTCGGCTGTGCATCGCATGAACGTGACGTCCTTCTCGAGGGTGGTACCGAAGACATCGTTGATGCGCGCGGCACCAGCCTGTGTCAGCGCAAAGTTCGTGCTTCCGACGCTGACATCGAAGGTGGTCAGGCCCGTGGGACGGCCACCGACGCTTCCGGGCACCGTGGGGTAGGCGACCTCGGCTCGTGGTCCTGCCTGTGGAGCCTGCCCGGGACGGGTCGTTTCCGGGGTCGCGCTGATGGCGCCCAGCGGGGTTTCGCCGGACAGCTTCATTACGTCGAGCCGTGTCCCGTCCGTGCCGACCAGAGAGATGCCGCCCTCCATGTCCAGCTTGCCGTGAAAGATCGAGTCCATCGAGCCGGACAGCTCATCGAAGCGGACTCCACCGTCGGGAAGGGAGTCGGCAGGGGCCGCGGCCCCGATGCGCGCACCCCGTTCGTTCAGTGCGGCTGTCATGGCATCGGTGGGGAAGCAGTCGACGTGTCCGCCCGTGACGCTGCCGATCTGCACGTCGGCGGCAACAGCGTATGTAGTCGCACTTACCGTGAGTAGGGCACAGGCCAAAGAGATCGCATAACGGCGACGCAAGGGGGCTCCGATCGTCGAATGGGGGTTGGCCATCAGAATAGGAGATCGATGCCTTGCTTATGGGGAGCAAACGAGTGAATCCATTTTCAATGGACTGCCTTTGAGTGTTCGGTGCGCGGCGACATCCGTTGCCGGATCGGTCTCGTAACGGAGTCGAAGAGGCCGCCGCCCCCACCCCGTATAGGGCGGGTGGCGTATTGATTGCTGCTCCCGCGCTCTCGGTAACGGTGTTCTTCCGGCGGACTGCCCGTCTGGCCTGGTGGTGATCACGGGGCGTCGCGCGGCTGTGTCACTCATTGGAGTGGCACGCAGCCGATCGGCGGCGAGTCGCGTGCCGATGGACGCATGGTCCGGCAAGGGTCGAGGACCACCCGGCCGGCGGAGTTTGCGATGCGTGACGCCCGGCAGGCTGCGCGGCGGTTCCGGTGGCCCGCCCCTCTGCCGGACGCGTAGCGCCACGGCCATCCTCTTACGGCAGGCTTCATTGCGTGATCACATGAGAAGGATATTTTGTGTCGCATTCTCCAACCAGCTCTGCTGTCCTGCCGGCGGTCGATGACGATTCATTTCGAATCGGCCTGCAACTGGTGGAGAGGCATGGCGAGGGAACGAAGCCTCGGCAGTTTGAGATGGCCGGGCTCCAGTGGCAGCTCCTTCCCCAGGTATTCGCTCCGACCCACACCGAGTCCACTGCGCTGTTCACTGAGTGGCTGCCGTTTCCCGTGGGCGGAACCTTCCTGGAGGTGGGCTGCGGCGCTGGAGTGACGGCGGTAATGGCCGCACTGCGAGGGTGCTCGCGGGTCACCGCCGTTGACATCAATCCCACGGCGGTGCAAAACACCGCGCTCAATGCGGCCCGCCATGGTGTGGCCGATCGAATGCAGGTACTGTGCAGCGACCTCTACGGCGCTGTGGCCGCCGGCGAGAAGTTCGACCTGGTGTTCTGGAACTCCAATGTCATCTTCGCTCCGGAGGATTTCGTCTACACCCGCCAGGTACAGCACGCGATCTTCGACCGCGGCTACGCCACGCACCACCGGTATCTCCGCGAGGGTCTGGGGCGACTGACGTCAGCGGGTCGGATGCTCCTGGGTTTCAACAGTCTCGGTGATGCCGACCGGCTGAACGAGCTGGTCGCCGCATCCGGTGCGCGGATCACCGAACGGCGGCGGGCGATCCGCCACGCGGGAGGTGTCCCCGTCACGTTCCAGCTGCTTGAGGTGACGGATGGGTCCGGCGGCGGGAAGGCCGCGTGATTCCCATGTACGCAGCACCGGTTGCCACATCGATCAGTGCCCGGCCGAGGATCGTCAGCTACCTCAGGCTCGGCAAGGCGCGGATGTACCACTACCTCTACGGATGGGCTCTGGGGCTGCTGCTCCTGCGATCGGAGGGCTTCCTCAGCGGCGCAAGCCGGGAGGACATGCTCGTCCTGGCCTGCGTGCTGGTCGGCACCCTGGCGGCCCAGTGGAGTGCGGCGGCCGCCGACGACATCACCGGGTACCTGAACGGCAGCGATGCACACAACTACCGGGGCCGGCCTCCGGTGACGATGGCCAGAAAACCTTTGATCACCGGTGAGCTGTCCCTGCCGCAGGCTGTTGGATTCGCCCTTGTCACCGGGATCGTCGGCGTCTTCGCCGTTCCGGCGGTGGCCGGCATCCTGGGCTGGCGGGTTCCCGCTCCGGCGATCGTGGTCGCGCTCGTCGTACCGGCCCTGGCAGTCCAGTACTCGTGCGGCATCAAGCTGAGCTACCGGCCGTTGGGGCTCGAATCGGTGATCCTGGTCACCGGCGCCTACACCGTGATCATGCCCTACTGGTTCGTCGCGGGAGCGATCAGCCGCGAGACACTGCTGGTGGGCGCGCTGTTCGGACTGTGGCTGCTGGTGGTCGTGTCATACGGCAACGCCTCCGACAGGTCGGGCGACGCCGCCGTGGGCCGCAGGACCCTCGCCGTCGTGCTGCCCCCGCTGTGGTTCGCGGTTGGGCTCCACGCGCTGGTCGCGGTGCATGCGGTGCTGCTGGCAGTGCTGTTCGGCACGACGTCGCTGAGGCCCGGCTCTCTCGTGTTCGCCGCTCCGGTCGTCATCATGCACCTGATCCAACTGTGGTACGGGGTGTACAAGGAGAGATTGCGTACGGCCCGGTTCCTGGTGCTGCTCTCCATCGACCTTGGCTCCGCCGGCCTCGCCGCGGCGCTGATCGTGGGGAGCCCCTCATGACCGGACCGGTCGGCGACCGGGCCGTCGTCGTCGGCGGCAGCATCAGCGGCACGCTCGCAGCCAGGGTGCTGTCCGACTTCTACCGCGAGGTCATCGTCGTCGAACGCGACCAGGTCGTCGGCGTGCGGCACCTGCGGCGCGGAACCCCCCATGCCGGTCACGCCCATGGGCTGCACTCCCGCGGCTGCCTGATTCTCGAGGAACTGTTCCCCGGCATCCTGGACGAGCTCCGACGCGCGCAGTTCCCGATGGGAGACCTGGGCGAGCAGCACTGGTACTTCAACGGCAAGAGGTTCCGGCCCGCACGCACCGGCCTGCCGACCGTGACCACGCAGCGCCCCGTGCTGGAGGAATACGTCCGCAGCAAGGTGGCCGCGCAGTCGGGCGTCACCTTCCTGGAGCGGACCGAGCTGGTCGGCCTGGAGTCCACCACATGCGGCGCTCGGGTGACCGGTGTCCGGCTGCGGTCGACAGCCGCGGACACCACCGGCGAATACAGCCTCGGCGCCGACCTCGTCATCGACACCTGCGGCCGCGGGTCGCGCACACCGGTGTGGCTGGAGCAGCTGGGCTACGAACGGCCGCCCGAGGAGCGCATGGCCATCGGCCTCGCATACGTCACACGTCTGTACCGAAGCCCGAAGCCTCTCAACGGCGCGCAGTTCCTCACCTGTCTGGCCTCACGCACCAACCCACGGGGGGCGGTCTTCGGCCGAGCCGGCGACGACGACACCTACTATTTGTCGCTCACGGGCATTCTCGGTGACCATCCGCCCACCGACCCGGACGGATACCTCCAGTTCTGCAGGTCGTTGCCCGTCGCGGACGTGTACGAACGCATCCGCGATGCCACACCGCTGACGGATCCGATCGCCTTCCGCATCCCGGCGAGCGTACGCAGACGCTACGAGCGGCTGCCCCGCCTTCCCGAGCGTCTGCTCGTGCTCGGGGATGCCGTGTGCAGCCTCAACCCCAGCTACAGCCAGGGCATGACCGTAGCCGCGATGGAAGTCATGGCCTTGCGAACCCATCTCAGACGCGGCACCAACCCGAGCGCTCCGGCCTTCATGCGCGACGTCGGAAAGATCATCAACCGCCCATGGTTCCTGTCGACCACAAGGGACGTGCAGTACACCGGAGGCAAGGGACTGCGCACGCTCACCGCCCGCCTGGGCAACGCATACGTGACCCGGCTGCACGGCGCAGCACAGCACGACTCCGCTGCCACGGACGCCCTGATCCGCGTGGCAGGCCTCAGCGACCCGCCCACCACACTCATCCGCCCACGCGTCGTCCTCGCAGCGCTCAAACGGCAGGGCTTTCGAGATCTCAGCAGCCAAGCACCTCAGTGAAGGTGTCTGGACAACGACGAAGGCCCAGGTCGCCGACCTGGGCCTTCGTGGAAGAGCGGATGACGGGAATCGAACCCGCGCTATAAGCTTGGGAATCCTGCACCCTCGCGCCGCTGAGCCGTGTTGACCTGCGAAAACAGGCTCGAGTGGGTGGTCCGGAGGGCGACCTCTTGACCGCTGTTTACCTTCGCTGCCCGGTGCATGTGGTGCGCTCGTGGTGCGAGAGTCCGACTGGATGGCTCACCAGCTGGAGGGACCTGCGAGCCAACACTCGTCCTCGATCAGCAGGCGACCTCTACACGCCCTCGGCCTTGTCTTGGGTGGTCAACTGTTCCTCACTGGGGGCGTCCTTCCATGCCCGAAGTGAGTTCAACATCTCGTCGGATGGTGGGGCCCATCCGAAGGCAGCAGACAGCACATGCATGGCCAAGCGAGGAGGAACGGCATTGCCGATCTGCTGAGCGATATCACGACCAGACCACGGGTAGTCAGTCGGGAAGGTTTGAAGCCGGCCAGCTTCGGAAGAAGTGAAGCGGGCCAGCTCCTCACCGTGCATCCCCACAACACGGTTACGTGAGATCTTTCCTGTGACGGTGGCAGAGGGCTCCCACGAGCCGCGACGGCCGCGAGCTTTCGGGTCTCCACCGGTTCCGTAATTGGAGATAACGAGGAAACCGGAGTCGCGGTCAAGGACCTCGCCCATGGTGACCCACGGCTTCAGCTCAGCGTCCCCTGACTCGCGCGGAACTCCTTTTCGGTATGTGCGATGGGTAGGAGAAGGGAGCTGTACTGATCCCGATCCCATTCGCGCGATCAGTACAGCCCGCTTACGTGTCTGTGGGACGCCGAATGCCTCGGTGCGCAATAGACCACAATCGACCGAGTAGCCTTCGCCCTGGAAAGCCTTGGCATACGCTTCCCATACCGGCAGCACCGCGGGAACCTGTTCCAGGACAATGGCACGGTATGGCTTGTCCTGCTTGTCGATCGCTTCGAGTGCCCAGCGCAGAGGCTCCAAGACCAGACCGGTCCGCTCGTCTTCCAGCTTGGAGAGATCCTTCGCGACTTCCTCCGGATCCTCCCTAGCGACCATTCGATCAACGAAGGTGAGGACTTCATCCAATGCCCGTCGTCCGGCGCCAGCTCCAGCGACGGTGAAGGTCTGGCAAGGAGGCCCGCCCGCAAGCACGTCCGCGTTGGGGAAAGCGGACGGGCCGTAGAGACGTACGTCACCCTCCCATGTCGCAAGGCCAGCGGCGCGACGTGTGGTGCACGCTGCCGGGTCCCACTCGACACCAGCCGTCGCGATGCCGAGCTTTTCGGCAGCTACGTCCAGGCCGCCGGGGCCAGCAAAGAGGTCCACGATCTGGACGGGATGCACTCGATCTCCAGTGGTTGCCACGAGGGGTGAAGGGGCCTACCGCAACGTTCTGCGCGGTTGTCTGGCACGTCCGACAGGGCCCTCCAGGGTATCGCGCCCCACTGACACGCTTCTTGGGACGATGCTCAGGAAGCTTCTGAGTCCGAGCCAATCAGGGGCGCCTCGATGCAGGCATCACCTTCCTGCCAGAGCCCGTACCGCTGGCCACCGATGACTGTCGACTGTCGGTCGTCGCCATCCGCAACCAAGGTGAGCTTGGCTGACACCCAAGAGCCCTTATCGGGAATCGGTAGCCCCAGATCCGAAGCGACCTGGGGGGCCGGCTTCAGGTGTCCCAGCACCACGAACCCCTCAGACCTGAGGTGCTTACGGGCGTCGCGTACTCGCTTGGGGCCATCGTCCTGTCGAGCTACGGTCACCACGGTCGTTCGGTCCACGAGTAGTCCAGGCACCTTCTCGAAGAGCGCGTTGACCCTTCGCTGGCCGCCATTTCCGGACCCCTTGTATCCATCGGATGCCGCTAGGATCTCCTTGACCTGTTGGGCATTCTCTTTCTCAAGAGTCAGCAGGAAATTCTTGGGCAGAGTCCCATCTTCGATGATCCAGCGGATCTGCTTCTTCTCCGCAGCGGAAATCGTTCGCTTGCTGTCCCCGTTTTCGCCTGCGTTCAAGAGTTCCTGAGTGATACGAACCAGGCCGACCTTGAAGTGCCTGGTTCGGTCATCTGCATGCATGACAAGGCAGATGTGGCCCATGGCCTCTTTGGGGATGGTCCATGTGTTCCCGATGGTCCACTTGGCGTCCACTTCAATTCCAGATATGGAGTAGTCCATATCCTCGCCATAGCCGAGATCAAACTCCTCTCTGGCTACGATCTCGACCTTGGTCCCCAGGTAGGTCTTCTCGGTCTTCTCGACGCGCCTCTCTCCCTCCTTTATGTAGAGGTCGTACCGGCCGGTTCGCTGCCCATCCAAGACTTCATCGATGGACTTCCGGAAGATCTCACCGAAGCGCTGCACGTAGTTCCGCTGGGTGCGGAACCAGGAGTAAATCTGCTCCAGTTCTGTGTCTTGCTGTCCATCGGCGCCAGCCTGGCGCTGCTCCGGCAGTGTCAATTCCAGCGATTCCTGAGTCAATCCCGCCCCCTCGAGTCGTCAACTCCCGACTGCGCCCGGCGCGCGGTCTGGAAGATCATCTTCGCGCCGAGGGTAGCCGTACGCTCGAAGTCGTGAGCGTGCAATGGACGTTCTGAGGGTGGGTGTCTCGGCTACCGAGACGCGATGATCACTCCAGAAGGATTTCCTCGGGGCGCCGGTTGGTGACCACGGTGTCCTCGCTGGCGAGTATGTGCTCGATGCAGCTGGTGAGGTTGCCTCCGTGGTCATCGCGAGCCATGCCGCGCAGTTCACGGAGCAGATCCCTGCCGTTGACCAGAACAACGGGGTACTGGTCCTCGATCATCTCGGCCTGGGCGGGTTCCGAGTAGGCCCCCGTCGTGACGTACACCCCAATCCAACCTCGCCGGAGTCGTGCCACGACCCGCGCGATCTGCTCGGCAGAGACGAGGCTGTCGAGCTTCACACACTTGGCTTGGCCGAGCACGACCAGGCTGGTGCCGGCCAAGCCGCTGCCGAGATCGATACGGCCGACAAAGTCGGCGCCGCCATCGCCGGAACGCCGCGTGAGCCAGCCTTCGACATAGCTGTACCCCGACCCGCGCAGGACTCGGGCTGCGACCGTCGAAGCCAGTGCTTCGAAGTCGTGCTTCCGGCCGTCAAAATACTTGTAGATCAACTCCAGGTCGGCGTATTCAGCACTGCCAGGCTCCGGCCGCTGGTCTCGGACCTTGCTTACCTTCGCTCGTGCGACCCGGCGCCGCAGACGCGGAAGAGCGGAGTGGCCATGCTTGACCCACTCACGCCATGCCTTCGGCGCGAGGTCCAGGGATGCGGCGTCGCTGACGCCCTCCCCTCGACGCGCCTCTATCCATTCCCAGCGGACTTCTTCGTTCTCGGCAGTCAGGTCGAGCACCGCGATGTCATAGACGTAGTTGACGAACGTCGTGTGCTCCCGGCCACCCCACTGCACAAGCCGCTCGGCCCGCTCGATGACACCGACTCCGCAGAACTCGACGTGCCCCTTCGGCTGGCCATTCCGTGGCACGGAGCGAAACAGCAACAGTGGGGCCGCTGTCGCCCGATCTTCAGGCGTGCGCCCCTGATGGCCAGCGAACGCGTCCAGGAGCGTGGCGTTTCCCGTGGTGGTGCCCGGTGCCACTGTCATGCCAGCCTTGTGATCACCGAAGTAGCGGACATGGCCGTTGTTCAAGTCGAACACGTCGTGCCACGGTGTCTGCTCAGTGCCGGCCTTCCAGGGACTCGATCGAATGAAGACGGCTGGTCGACGCACGCCATCGGGGGCACTGACCTTGGCCATGCCGTTGATTCCGCGTTCCAGCAACGCTCGCTTCATGCCCGGCGAGTGGGTCACATAGTGGAAGTTGGGATACCCGCCCAGCTCCGGTGCCGTCTGGTCCTTGCCACTTGCGTAGCGATAGACCTGCCCCATTCGCAACGTACCGCCCACAGCGACTCCCTCACGCGAATTGAGTGATCTTGCTGAGGGTAGAGCCCCACACTGACAACCGTTCGGGTGTGGACCTACTCATCTCCGAGGACCGTCAGGTGGTCAGCAAAGGCACTAATGAGGCTCTGCAACACCAGCTGGCCCTTCTCTGCCGTGGCCAGCGAGGGGAATCCGATGACTCCGGACTTGGTGTACTCCTTCATGCCGAGCGTGAGCAGGAACGGGCGGTCGCTCGCGTCGTGGTCGGCTGCCTCGAAACCGGGGCGGATGAGGGCAGGCTCGGCGTGTAGCAGGATCGAGGTCTCGATCTCCCCAGCATGCATGTCGTCGTGGGCGCTGCTGGACAGGCCAGCGTGCTCACGTGCCCGGTTCCACTCTCGGCCTTGAGGGAAGAGGCTCATCCGCGGCTCGGTGAGGTTGCTCTCCTGCACGATGTTGGACAGCACGTAGTTGCCGCCGTGGGCGTTGACCAGCACGAGCTTCCGGACTCCGGATGCTTCCAGGGAAGCGGCGATGTCGCTGATCACGGCGTGGAGGGTTCGTGCGCTGATGCTGACTGTGCCCGGCCATGTCCCGTGCTCGTGGCTGCACGCGATGGTGATTGGGGGCAGGGAGAGAACGGGGTAGGCGTCGGCGAGTTCGCGTGCGATGACACACGCGATGGCCGTGTCCGTGATGAGGGGCAGGTGGGCGCCATGCTGCTCGTACGACCCGATCGGTAGCACGGCCACGCGCGGGTCCTGTTCCTGGACATCGACGGTGGTGATGGTGGGAAGCAGGTTCACGGCTCTCCTCTGGTCGAGTCAGCTGCCCTTCATACTGCCCAACAGCTGGTTGAGGTTGGCAATCTCAACCAGCTTCCGCCAACGGGTGAGGAGGGGTTGGAGCCGGAGCAGTTCGGCGAGGATGCGGGCGGATCCGGTGGACTGGGCGATCGCAGCTGCCTGCGATGCCGCACCGTAGGCGCCCTCTACGTCTTCAAGCTGGGCGTACGCGGTCGCGAGCCGGGCCAGGGCGAGGCCGCGGTCACGCTGCTGTTCGGCTGGCCACCGCGTCAGGCTCGCCTCCAGAGTTCGCACCGCCTCTTCGGGGCGGTGGAGCTGCAGGGCACATGTCGCGGCCTCCATGTCGATGTACGAGACGGAGCAGTACGGCGCCAGGCCCGCCGGGTCCGTGTCGCGGTCAGCGAAGGTTCGAGCCTCATCCAGTGCTCTGGCAGAGTCGTCGGCGTGCCCAAGCAGGGCTTGCGAGTAGGCGCGTGCCCGGAGAGCCACGGCGCGGACGTCCGGGGGTAACTTCTCCGCTTGCTTGAGCGCCGCGTTCGCCAGTCCGACGGCGTATCCGGCCTGCCCGGCTTCCGCCGCGATGTTGCTGCGACGCTGGAAGGCGTACGCGCTCAGGCTCGGATCATCCAGCTCGGACGCGTAGTCCAGCGCCCGGTTGGTCCAGAGCATCGCGGACTGCGAATCCCCTGTGTCTTGGTGGAGCCACCCGAGGAGTTCCGAGTATCGGGCGCCCACGCGGATCACGTCGTCCCGCAGCGGGCCTTGTGCCTCCTTGCACAGTTCCTCAATGAGCGGCATCTGGCTCTGGACGGCTGGCACGAGGAACCGCGGTCCCACAACAGGTTCCGCGTGCACGTGCTGGACGAACACGGACTGCAGATACGCGACCGCTTCGGGTGTGGCCTTGGGCGATGCCGTTCGCGGGGCGGGCAGCGAGGGGAGCCGGTCCAGCTGAGAGGGTGCCGATTCCACGGTGAATCCGAGTTCCTTGCGAGTGGCCTGGTAGACCTCGCAGAACAGGCTCTGATACTCGGGACCGGGGTCCCGCCGGCCGTTCTCGAACATCGAGACCTGCGTCTTCAGGCTGGCCCGGGAAGGGAGCTGGATGCCGAGTCGTAAGGCGGCATCCTCCATCTCGTCCATGAGCTCTGCCTGCGGCCACCCCCGAGCGGCCCGAGCTGCTTGCAGCTTCGTCTTCATCGCTCCCCCATGTCAGGTGACGCGGCAGGCCCACATGATGCCAATCGCGCCCCTGACGTGGGGAGTTAACAGGTAACAAGGGCTGACTGTTAACTCTGTCCACTGTGGATCGGCGCGAAGTGCGGCCTACTTGTTCTCGTCAGACGGGCCCGGGTGAACGGCTTCGAGCCGCTCGACCCGGTCCCGGAGGTCGGTGAGCTGGGAGGTGAGGAGCGCGACATGGTCCTGAAGTTCGCGAAGGCCGAGTACGGCGTCCTGGGCGGTCTGGCCGCCCTTCTCCGGATCCAGTACGTAGGTCCCGCTGCCCTGCCGGCCCACAACGAGGCCGTCCTCGGCCAACTGCTTGTAGGCGCTCTGAACGGTCATGAGCCCGACGCCAAGGTGCCTTGCCACTCCCTTGGCTCCGGGAAGCTGAGTTCCTGCCGGGTACGCGCCGTCGCCGATGTCCTGGCGGAACTTGGCGGCGATCTCCTTGGCGCTCGGGGGCTTCTCCGGGTTCCAGTCCATACGTAGAGCGTAACCAACCTAGGTCACTTCCACGGCTTGCCGCGAAGCGCTTGACCGCGCGCAAGCGACCTAGGTAACTTCATCTCAAGCAAGTTACCTAGGTAACTTGCTTCGGCTCCGGCTGGCCCCCGTGTTCCACGGGTTCCTTCTGGTTTCCGAGTCCCGCCGGGAGCCACTGCACCTTGAGAACTCAACAGAGTGCCGACCCAGCCACCTGCACACGGGTGGTCGATGGGTTTGAGAACCAGATCTTCTGCGGGCCATGCCCGCAGTGAGCACCAGTGCTCACGGTCCCTGGCACCGATCTGGTGCGAGGGAGCCGTGGCCGCTCGTGCCAATGAGAGGCCTTTCGTAAACGACGCAGCCCCGGCGGGCCAACGCCGGGGCTGCTGTTCGGTCCCGTTCCTGCTGAGAGGAGCAAGACCCAATGAAGTCCATCGCTGCACTTCAGAAGTGTGTTACCGCCCTGCCGGCCGATCTGGAGCCGACGGACGCGGAGCTGGACGCCATCGAGGCCGAGATGCCGGTGGTGCTGGCCGAGGTCGAGTTGCTGGACGCGCTGATCGCGCTGCTGGACCGGCCGGCGGTCGAGTTCGACGGCCGCCGTATCCGCCGCGCTCACCGGCGGGTGCTGGCGGCCCGCCGGGCCGCGGCGAACAAGACGCCCTCGGCCACCTCGGCGGTGGCGTGATGAGCCGCGCGCATCTGGTCTGCCGAGGCGGTCGGTGGCGCCTGTTCGTGCTGCTGCCCGGTGAGTCGGAGTGGCCGACGCACTACTTCCCGGGTGCGCTCGCACCGACCGTTGAGCAGCGCTCACGGGTCCTGGCCGCCCTGGGCTACACGCCTACGGATGGCAGCGAGTGGTCCTGGACCGAGGACAGCGAGCGGTTCGAGGACCCGGCGTCGCCGGTGCTTCTGATCGCCTGCATGCCGGTTGTTCCGAGCGTGGGTGGTGCGTCGTGAGCGATGCTCATCTGCGCTCATCGGAGCGCGCGTTGTCGTTCGGCACGTGGCTGATCGTGTGCGGGGCGATGCTCTTCTCCGTTCTCACGGTCACGCCGCTGATGGCCGCCCACACCCCTGATGAGTGGGACTGGACGGCCCCGATCCTGCCGCTGGTGGTCGATGCCGCGGTGCTCATCGTGGTCCGCCTCGACTCTGTCCTGGCCCGTCTGGGCGGGCAGGCCGGCGGGTGGCCGGTGGCCCTGCGCTGGATGACCGGGGCCATGACGCTGCTGCTGAACATCGGGGCATCCGCCCTGGCAGGCGACCTTGTCGGGGTCGCGATCCACTCGGTGGCGCCCCTGCTGCTGATCGTGACCGCGGAGGCCGGTCTGGCCTACCGCCGCGCGCTCACCGCCGCCGTTCTGGCCGCCGAGGACCGCAAGCAGGCCCGGCGGGACGCGGCAGCCAAAGCAGCTGCGGAGCGCGAGGAGAACCGGTTGCGGGCCGAGCGTGAGCAGCGTGACCACGAAGCTGCACTGGCCCGTGAGCAGCGTGAGCACGAAGCACGTCTGGCCCAGGACGCTGCTGAGCGGCAGGACCGGATCCGCCGCGAGGAAGCCGAACGGCAGGAGGCCCGTGAGCGGGCCGAGCAGGCCGAGCGTGAGCGCCGTGAGCACGAACGTGAGCAGGCTCAGGCCGACCGTGAGCGCCGTGAGCAGCAGGCCGCCCAGCAGCGCGCGGAGGAGCAGCGCCACCGTGAGGAGCGCGAGCGGCGTGAGCGCCAGGCCGCCCGCGATCGCGCCGAGCGTGAGCGTGCCGAACTCCTCGCGGCCGGCCCCGCGGTGGTCAAGCTCGGCGAGGAGCGGGCCCGGCAGGTCGTGCAGGCCGCGTACGCGGCCGGGATCCCGCAGCGGCAGGCCGCCGAGCTGACCGGCTGGTCTACCGGGTGGATCGCCGCCCGCTACCAGGAACTGCGCGAACTCACCGAAGCCCCCTCTCGCCCGGTTCTCGAAGGAGTCACGTCGTGAAGCTCTCCCCGAACACCGCCCCGGTCGAGCCGGGCAACCTGCTCATCCGCTTCCACAACGACCTCGGCGCCGCCGTGGACATCGTCGGCAACCGAGACATGTCTCAGTGGACCTGCCACGGCTGCGGCGATGTCGGACTTCGCGAGAACCTCTTCTTCGCGCGTCGCAACGCCAACGCCCACGCCGCCGAATGCCGGGCCGCCTACCACCACCTCGACCGGTGACCGCCCTGCCGGTCTACCGGTGGCGTCTGGCCCCGGACGGTCTGGCCACCCGCCGACAGCTCCGCGCCGCTGGCCTTCGCCCGGGTGGCCAGGACCCCACTGCCGAGCTGCAGCGGCCCCGCCGCAAGCGCGGCCCGCTGGTCGCCTACCTCTACCGGATCGACCTCGCCCTGCCCGTCCGGCCGATGACGCCGAGCCGGTGGGCGGCTCTGGACCGGGCGAACTCGGCCCGGCGCCGGTGTCCGGCGTGTGAGCGGGACGCGGGCTACGTCATCCCCGCCCACCTGGGCGTCTGCAACCCCTGCTCCGCCTGAACAACCCGCCCCACCAACGACGTTCGGGGCCCGGCCCTCACCTTCCACAGATCGGCCGGGCCCCTACCTCAAGGAGGCACGTTCAGCATGACCGAGACCCTCACACCACCGACAGCCCCACCCGACCAGGACACACCCCCGGCAGACCCGCCGGCCCCCAAGCAGCAGCGCGAATCGCAGGTCGAGCACACGGCGGGTGGTCTGCCCGTGCTGCCGCTGGGCCTGGCGGGGACGAACACGACCGCCGGGCTGGTCGGGGCGGCGGGCATGGCCGCCGGACCCGTAGCCGCGGCGGTCGCCATGACCGCCGCCGTCGTGCTCGGCACCCTGGCCACCCGCACCAAGCAGAACAAGCACAAGCCCGCCGGCCGCCGCCCCCGGCCGCCGGCCTCGACGGTCACCCCGAGTTCCGGCCGGTCGTCCCGCGCCGTGGGGTTGGTCCCCTCGCAGCCGCGCGGCAGTCACCGTGCTGCCCCCACCAGCGGTTCCGGCGGTGGCCGCCGCGCCGGTGCCAGCAGCAGTGGCCGCTCCGGGACTACCCCGCGAACGAAAGTCGGCGGCAGTCCACGCGGCTCTACGAATGCTCTGGGGAAGGCCAAGGTGTCACGGCGGACGGGTTCGGGTGTGCTGTCCCGACTGCCCGCTGGCGGCCGGGTTGGTCGGGTGGCGGAGCTGCGGCAGCAGGCCCGCCAGGACACCCCCACCCGGGCCGCCCGCCGCGCCGCCGACACAGGCGCCCGGCGACAGGTCGCCGACGCCCGCCGCGCCGCCAAAACCGCGGCACACACCACGATCGCACCCCAGACCGGCAAACGGGCTGGTCACGGCCCGGTCGGGCGTCTGGCTGCCAAGGCCGCGGGCAAGACGGCCGGGATACGGGACCGGGCCGTGGCCGGGGGCCGCAAGACCCGGGACCGGCACGCCGCCGGGCAGGTCCGGGCCGGTGAACACGCCGTCCGCCAGGCCGCCCGCGCCCGCCGGGTCGCCGCGGTGAAGGCCCCAGCCCAGAAAGCGGCCCGCAAGGCGCTGCGCCGGTCCGCTGCCCGCTACCAGGCCCGCCGGGCCGTGGCCGGCGTCCTCGGTGCCTTGCTGGGGACGGCCGGGATGCTCACCACTCCGCTGGGCCGCAAGCTCCGCGCGGCCTGGCTCATGAACCCCGGCCAGCGCCTGTTCCGGTGGCTGACCGGCCGGGCCCGCGCCGACCGCGAACAGGACGACGCCGAGATCCGGGCCCAGCTCGACCGCGACGAAGCCGGAGCGGAGGAGCAGGCCGCGGTCGAGGCCGAGCAGGACGAACAGCCGCTCGGGGACCGGGCTGCACGGCCCGGCAGTCCCGGCGCCACCGCACCGCCCGTCACGAGTGAGGGAGACACCGTGAGTATGTCCAGCAGCAGCGCGTCGGGGTTCCGGTTCGAGGAGCTCGCGGCGGAGATGGAGCAGGCCGCCCAGTCCTACGAGCCCGAGTCCGCCATGGAGATCCTCGCCATGGTCGACGGGCTCCCCGAGGCACTGGCGTCGATCGCGAACATCATGCAGATCCTCGCCGAGCGCTCCGATTCGGAGTTCCCGCTGGAGAAGGAAGTCGCCCAGGGCTTCGCCGACATCTACGGCGCCCTCAACAGTGCGACGGCGGTCGCCGACGACCTGTGCGGGATCTTCCGCATGGCCCACGAGCACGACATCGCCCGCCACGAGGACCCCCGCAACGGGCCCGAGGCCGAGAAGGGATGGAACGTCTGATCATGGCCGCCACCACCCCCAACCACACCGGGGTGGCCCTGGACTGGGCCGCCGGTCACGGACCCGTGACCGGCGCCCTGTCCGCCACCACCGGAGCCTTCGCCCTCTCCACCATCGGCGCCGCCACCCACATGCCCCCCACCTGGGCCCTCGCCTTCGGCACCGCCGGAGCCATCGGCCACACCGCCGCCGGCCTCCGCCAGAAACTGGCCGGCCGCACCCTCACCGCCCGCGCCACCTCCTGGCTCCTCTCCGGAGGCTGGACCACCTGGGCCATCACCACCACCCCCCTCTCGTGGACCGCCCTCGGCTCCCTCGCCACCCTCGGCATGGGCATGGCCGCCGCCACCCACTTCACCAGCCTCTACGAAGAGGCCCGCGAGAACGTCGCCCTGGAGGAAGCCGAACGGCAGGTCGCCCGGGAGCTCTCCGCCGAGCGCCGGGCGATCGCCGCGGAGTGGGTCGACCGCGTGCAGCGGGTCTGCGGGATCACCCTCCGCGTGGTCGCGGTGGAGATGTGGCCGACCGGGACCGGGTTCACCATCGACGCCGAACTCCCCGCCGGCGGCGTGCCGTGGGACCGGGTGGCCCAGCACAACACCCGCCTGTCCGCCGATGCCCGGCTCCCGCACGGCTGCACCGCCGCCGCATCCCCCGGCATCGACCAGGGCCGCGTCCTGATCGACGTCACCACCGTCAACGTCCTCGCCGAGGAGATCGGCTACCCCACCGACTACAGCCCCCTGTCGATCCTGACCGGCATGCCCTGGGGCGTCCGCACCGACGGCAGCCCCATCAACGTCTACCTGCGCGAGCAGTGCGCCCTCCTGGTCGGGCCCACCGGGTCGGGCAAGACCAACATGCTCCACACCGTCCTGGCCGGACTGGCCCGCGCCAACGACGTCCTGACCTGGGTCATCGACCTCAACGCCGGATCGGCCGGCCTGCCCTGGGTCCGCCCCGCCCTCACCGCCGAGGCCGGGCAGGCGGTCCGGCCCGGCGTGGACTGGCTCGCCTCCACCTTCGAGGAAGCCGAGCTGATGCTCGACGCGGCCCTGCGGGTCGGACTGCGCCGCAAGCAGGCGTATCAGGACCTGCTCGCCCAGGCGAACACCGACCTGCTGCCCATCAGCCCGCAGATCCCCCAGATCATGCTGGTGGTGGACGAGGGTGCGGAGATCCTGACCAGCACCGATGCGCAGATGCGGAAGCTGGCCAAGAAGATCCTGGAAGTGATCCGGATGCTCCGCTCGATGGGCATCCGCACGATCCTGACCGCGCTCGGGGCCACCGCCAGTGTGCTGGGCAACCTGATGATCCGCCGCGAGGGCAAGACCCGCGTGGCCCTGACCGGGGGCGAGACCGAGGGCATGGACCTGTCCAAGATGTTCCCCGGCAGCCGCGGCCTGAAGGTTGAGCAAGCCCCGTACAAGGGATCGGGGTTCATGGGCACTCCGGAGTCCCCGGCGGCCTTGTTCAAGTCCTGGCGGATCCTGCCCAACCAGATCCGCGACATCGTCATCGCCACCTCCGACCGGCACCCCCGCCTCGACGACATCTCCGCCAGGGCCGCCGGCCCCGACTACGCCCGTCGCTGGGACCACACCCGCACCGCCTGGATGAGCGCCGACATCAGCGCACCCGACCCCGAAGCCAGGGACGCGGCACAGGGCAAGACCGCATCGGTGGCGGGCGGCGGGCTGAACCTGAGCGCCCTCCGGGCCGCCGACAGGAACCCGGCCGCGGGGACGGACGAGGATCGGCTCGCCGAGGCGTTCCGGGCACAGATCGACGCCACCTTCGCCACTGCCCCCGGGGCGGAAGCGGAACCGGCCCGCACCGCGCATCCGGAGCCCAGCGGGCTGAACCTGTCCGCGCTGCGGGCCGATCAGGACAACGCCGCCCGGCAGGCCGCCCTCGCGGTCCTGGAAGCGGCAGGCCCGGAGGGAACCGGTGCTTCGGCGATTGCGCGGGCGCTGGCCGAGGCGCACGGCACGAACCGGCAGACGATCAGCGGATGGCTCCAGGAGTGGGCCGAGGACGGCACCGCCGTCCGCATCGGAGCCGGGACGAAGACCCGCTACGTCCACCGCAACCACACCCCGGACGTCTAACCCATCACCCGCTTGTCGCCCGCCCGGAACTTGTCGCGCACCGCCCCTCTCAGAGGCTCAAACCGGGCTCTGAACTGGGAGGCGGCAAGCGACAAGACAAGCGACAAGACAAGACAAGCGACAAGGCGCACGACAAGCCAGACGACAAGCACGCGACAAGCCGCGGCGGGCAGCACCCCCACGATCCGGGTGTTGCCCGCCGCCGGTTGAAGGGAGCCCCTTGTGCACGCTGAACCCCTCCACGCGAGCACCCCCGCCACCCGCTACGGCGACCCCATCTACCGCCCCACGCTGGTCCAGCCGACCGTGGTCCTTCCCGGCGAGGTACCGCCCGGCGTCGACTGGGTCACCCTCCCCAACGGCATCCGCACCCTCGCCTACACCCACCCCCAGCCCGGCCCGACCGCCCAACCGGAACCCGTTCGTTCGGAGCCGATCCCGCGTTGGGCCAAGACCACCGCCCTGCTCGCCCCGACCGTCGGCGGCGGAGTGGCCGCCGCCGGATTCGGCATCGCCTCCGCAGCCCCGGGACTGATCGCCATGACCGAAGCCCTCTGGGCCGCCGTCGCCCTCATCGCCGCCGGCGCCGCAGCACCCCTGCTCCTCCGCGCCGGACGCGCCAACCCCGGCCACCGCGCCGGACCGGTCCAGCACGTCACGCAGAACATCACCGCCACCGGCCTCTTCGGCCGCGCCACCGGAACCATCAACAACCGCTGAAGGAGCGCTTCATGGCCCGACTCCGCCTTGAGTGGATCCGCCCTCTCCTCGTACTCACGGACACGCCCCGGCCCGACTGCCAGACCTGCCACGGCAAGGGAGGCATCGCCTGCGACTACGGCGACGAGACCGGCGAGTACGCCGGGACCGACTGGGAGGACTGCGACTGCTGGAACCCCCACCAGTGGTGGACCCTGCTCCGCCTGCCTGAGCGCCGCCGCCCCTACCGCGACCCCTGGGCTACGCCCGGCGGGTACAGCGACGAACCGCCCTTCTAGCAACGCCGAAGGCGGCCCCCTCACGCCAATGAATCGGGGCCGCCCTCATCCAGCACGATCCACTGAACTGGAGGAATCCAGAATGACTCACCCCACCGGCATCCGGCGAGACCACGACCAGGACCGGCCCTTACTGCTGGACTTGTTCTGCTGCGCCGGCGGCGCGGCCATGGGCTACCACCGCGCCGGATTCACCGTCCACGGCGTCGACATCCGCCCTCGCCCGAACTACCCGTTCACCTTCCACCAGGCCGACGCCCTGACCGTCCTCGCCGAGCTGATCACCTCTGGGGAGATCGCCCGGTACGCACTCGTACACACCTCCCCGCCCTGCCAGGACAAGTGCACGCTGACCGTCGGCACCAACCAGGCCATGGGCTGGGGCGCCGACCACGTCGACTTGGTCGCTCCCACCCGCGAACTCCTCGACGCCTCGGGCCGCCCGTATGTGATCGAGCAGCCCAACGGCAAGGCCGAGGTCCGCAAGGACATCAGCCTGTGCGGAGAGCTGTTCGGCCTCGGCGTGCTGCGGCACCGGAACTTCGAACTCGGCCGCTGGACCACCCCCCGGCCCGCCCACAAGCGGCACCGGGGACGGGTGCGCGGGTGGCGCCACGGCGAGTACCACGACGGCCCGTACGTGGCCGCGTACGGCTCCGGCGGCGGCAAGGCCAGCGTCCCCGAGATGCAGACGGCCATGGGCATCGACTGGACCGACGTCCGCGAGGAACTCACCGAAGCCATCCCGCCCGCCTACAGCAAGTGGATCGGCGGAGCCTTCCTCTCCTCCGTCCTCGCCCCGGCGGTGGCCGCATGAACGAGATGCTGACCGCAGCCCTGGCCACCGCCGAACGCGGCTGGCCCGTGATCCCGCTTCGCCCCGGATCCAAGGTCTCCGCACTCCACGGCGAGACCCGATGCCCTGGCACCGGAGACTGCGCCGATGGGCACGCCAAGCCCGAGGAGCGCGCCACCACCGACCCCGACCGCATCCGCGCCGCGTGGGCGGCCGGGGCGTTCAACGTCGGGTTGGCCACCGGTCCGGCCGGTCTGGTCGTCGTCGACCTCGACCCACCAAAGCCCTCCGACCCGCCCGGCACCCACCACGGCCGCGAGATCCTCCACAACCTGTGCACCGCACTCGGGGAGACCCTCCCCGACACGCACACGGTCACCACCCCGTCCGGCGGGCTGCACCTGTACTTCACAGCCCCGCCCGGCGCACGGATCCGCTCCACGCAGGACATCCTCGGACGGCACATCGACACCCGCGCGTGGGGCGGCTACATCGTCGCCCCCGGCAGCACCACCCCCGCCGGCCGCTACGAGGTCACCGATGACCGGCCCCCGGTCGCGCTCCCGGCATGGGTGTGCGACCGGCTGACGGCCCCGCCTCGCATCAAGGCCATGCCTCTCCGCCCGGACCGTTCCAGCGCTCCGGCTGGACGGCGGGCCGCCTATGTCGCTGCCGCGCTGCGCAACGAGCGGCGGAACGTGGAGACGGCGGCCGAGGGCGGACGGAACAAGGCACTCGTTAGGGCCGCACGGGCCCTGGGTCGGCTGATCGCGTCCGGCGACCTCGACCGCGCGGAGGTCGAGGAGGCTCTTAGCTGGGGGGCGGAAGCGGCCGGCCTGAAGCCCTACGAGTACCGGTCCGCGATCACCAGCGCCTTGAACTGGTCCATCAGCAACAACACCGGCACCCGGGCGACGGCATGACCGGCCGCGAACACCCCCCGGCTAAGAGCCCATCCGACAGCCCGACCGGCATCGGCCCCGCCGAACCGTCCTTCACCCGGGACGGCAGTGGGGCGCCGAAAGTCGTCGCCCCTTGGGGCGTCCCTTCAAGTTCTGACCCGCGCCCGGCCGATGACGGGCGCCGATTCGTCGCGTGGATCCACATCGTGGCGCCCGGCCGTGGAGTGAGCCCGACCGTGCGGTCGTGGTGCATCTGCGGACGCGACCTGTTCGCGGCCGGCCACGCCAAGGCCCTTGCCCTGATCGCCGACCACGAGCGCCACCGCACCACCTGCCCCCAGCTCAACACCACTGAAGGGAAGGCCGCCTGATGAGCGACCGCAGCACGACCACCGCGCCCATCGACGGGGCCGCCCTGCTGGACGAGGTGGAAGCCTTCCACCGCCGGTTCAACGTCTTCCCCACCGAGGCCGCATACGTCGCGGTGGCGCTGTGGGACGCGCACGCGCACCTGGTCGAGTGCTTCGAGACCACACCACGGATCGCGTTCCTGTCCCCGGAGCCAGGGTCGGGTAAGTCCCGTGCGCTGGAGATCGTGGAGCTCCTCACGCCCCGGCCCGTCAGCACCGTTTCGGCGTCCGCCAACGCCCTGTACCGGTTGGTGGACTCCGCCAACGGCCTGCCGACCGTCCTCTTCGACGAGGTCGACACCATCTTCGGACCGAAGGCCGGCGCCGACGAGGCGCTCCGCGGGTTCCTCAACGCCGGGTACCGGCGCATCGGCGGGGCCCTGCGGTGCGTCGGGGACGGCTCCAACCAGAACGCCCAGGTCTTCGGGTCGTTCTGCGCCGTGGCCATGGCAGGACTTGGGTCCCTGCCCGATACCGTCCTGACCCGCTCGGTCATCATCCGCATGCGCAAGCGGGCCCCGAACGAGACGGTGGAGTCCTACCGGCAGCGCCGGGACGAGAAGGTGGGCCACGCCCTGCGGGACCAGCTCGCCAAGTGGGCCGACACCGTCCGCGACCGCGTCACCGACGCCTGGCCGGAAATGCCCGAAGGCGTCACCGACCGGCCCGCCGACGTCTGGGAGCCCCTGCTCGCCGTCGCGGACGCCGCCGGCGGCGACTGGCCCTCCCGGGCCCGAGCGGCCTGCCTGGAGCTGGTCCATGCCGGACGGGACAACGACGAAGCCTCGCTCGGCGTCCGGCTGCTGACCGACCTGCGGGACAAGGTGTTCCCCGGTGCCGACCGGATGCCCACCGCCGCCATCATCGAGTGCCTGCTGCGGATGGACGACGCGCCCTGGGGCGACCTCGACGACAAGCCGATCAACTCCCGAACTCTCGCCCGGCTGCTCGGCCAGTACGTCACCCCGGCCAACAAGCCGATCAAGCCGCGCGGGATCCGGACCCCCTCGGGCTTCCCGAAGGGCTACTACGCCGAGGACCTCACCGACGCGTGGCTGCGCTACTGCCCGCCGTCCCCTGAGGAATCCGCCACGTCCGCCACGTCCGCCACACCGCAGGTCAGCAGGGGTGAATCCGTGGCGGAACCCCCCACCCACATCCGCCACACGCACGACGGAACCGCCACACCGCTCCCCGTCGCCAGCTGACCGAGCCGGAGCCACGCCGCCACGCCCCGGACCGGGGTGTGGCGGCACCAATCCGCCACACCACCGGCATCCGCCACACATCCGAGGCTCTGACCTGCGGTGTGGCGGCGTGGCGGACGTGGCGGATCCCTCGGGAGAGGGCGCAACAACCACACGTGATCACGGAAAGGCCATTGATGAGTAGCCCTGCACGTAGCCGGCGCGTCGTCGCCGTGCCGAGTTCGCAGGTCTCGCCGCTCAGCGAGACGTTCCTGGACGTGAAGGCGGCAGCGCGGCACCTGGGAATGGACAACGAGCGCTTCGTCCGGCGACTGGTAGCGGAGAGGCGTATCCCGTACAGCAAGTTCGGCACTCACGTCCGTATCAAGGCAAGTGTTCTTGAGGAGTACATGCGCCAGAACGAAGTCCCCGCCCTGGTGCCCCGCTCGCGGACGCGGAGGGCCGCCTGATGGCAACGAAGGGCCCGAAGAAGGGCAAGACGAAGCGCAGGTTCGGAGCGGTGAGGCAGTACCGGTCTGGGGCGTGGACCGCGTCCTACCTCGACCCGGCTGGAGTGCGCCGAAGGTCGGACGAAACCTTCGAGACGAAGACCGACGCCGAGGTCTGGCTCTCCCAGGTGGAGGCCGACCTCACCCGCGGGCACTGGCGGGATCCGGATGCCGGCGCGGTGAACTTCACCGAGTACGCGCTGAAGTGGGTCGCCGAGCGTGGGGTGAGCCCGCTCACCGAAGAGCTGTACCAGCGGCTGCTGCGGCTCCACGTCCTTCCCGGTTTCGGTGAGCTGGACTTGGACGAGATCACCCCGCCCCGGGTCCGGGAGTGGAGGGCCGAGAGGATCGCGACGACGAAGGCAGCGACGACCGTGGCCAAGTCGTACCGACTGCTCAAGGCCATCCTTGAGACCGCGGCCGACGACGAGTTGATCCGGCGGAACCCCTGCCGGATCCGTGGCGCCGGCAAAGAGGCAGCTGCCGAGCGGGAGATCGCCACCGTGGAGCAGGTCGACGCGCTGGCGAATGCGATCGGCATCCGCTGGCGCCTCATGGTCTACCTCGGTGCGTACGGCCCCATGAGGCCGGAGGAACTGGCCGAGCTGCGGCGGAAGGACGTGAACGTCGATGATCTGACGATTCGGGTCCGGAAGGCCGCGCCCGAGCTGAACACCGGGAAGCGGGCCGAGGGCCCGACGAAGTCCGAGGCCGGCATGCGGCTGGTCGTCCTGCCGGAGTTCCTGCGGGAAGAGGTACGCCGCCACGTCCAGTGGTACGCGGAGAAGGGGGCCGACGGCCTGCTCTTCGTGGGGGAGAAGGGAGCGCCGTTCCGGCGTACGACCTTCGGCCGGAAGTGGCGGAGGGCACGGACGGTCGTGGGGATGCCGACGACCTTTCGCTTCTACGACCTTCGTCACACCGGGCACACCCTGTCGACGCGGGCCGGCGCCACGCTGAAGGACACGATGGTCCGCGCCGGGCAGTCCTCAGAGAAGGCCGCGCTGATCTACCAGCACTCCGACCACGAGCGGCAGAAGGAGGTCGCCGGCGGGCTCGACGCCATGGTGCAGGCGGTGCGGCAGAAGGCCGCGGAGAAGGGCCGTCCGGGGGCAGGTGGTGTGGAGGTGGTGCGCGGCACCTGAATTGGTCTGGACAATGACGAAGGCCCAGGTCGCTGACCTGGGCCTTCGTTCAAGAGCGGATGACGGGAATCGAACCCGCGCTATAAGCTTGGGAAGCTCATGTTCTACCATTAAACTACATCCGCGCAGCGGGCCAGTTGTCTGGATTCCGCATCGTTGCACACTGTACCCCATGATCGGCCCCCGGCGAACGAGCCGTGGGGCCGCTGTCTTGTTCATGTCGCAGGAGCGTGTGTGCGGACGGGAGTTGGGGCGTACGGTGTGGGCGGAGCGGCGGCTTGGGCGGGTCCCGATCATCCCCTAATGTGGCGATTCGTCGCAGACTGGCTCGTTGGGGAAAGGGACTCGATGGAGCACACCGTCGTCCGCTGTGCCGAAGGGCACGTTTTCAGCACCGCTTCGTTTCCGATGCGGCATCTCGGTGCCGGCCGGATCGGGCCCGGGCGGCTCCTCCGGTGTCCGCGGTGCGCGCGGCTGCGGCATGCCGTGCCCGTGACGGGGGCCAAGCGGTAGGGCGGCAGTCGCCGGTATTCACGTCTCCGTGCCTTCAGGCGGCACGGAGTGCGGCCGGACGCGCGGGTGCTCGATTGGGGGTGGCCCGCGCGCTCTGCGTATCCTCGGGACGTGCTTCTCTCAGACAAGGACATCCGGGCCGAGATCGACAGCGGACGGGTGCGCATCGACCCGTTCGAGGAGTCGATGGTGCAGCCCTCCAGCATCGACGTGCGGCTCGACCGGTATTTCCGGGTGTTCGAGAATCACCGCTATGCCCATATCGACCCCGCGATCGAGCAGCCCGACCTGACCAGGATGGTCGAGCCGGAGGGGGATGAGGCGTTCATCCTGCACCCCGGTGAGTTCGTCCTCGCCTCGACGTACGAGGTCATCTCGCTGCCCGAGGACATTGCCTCCAGACTGGAAGGCAAGTCCAGTCTCGGGCGGCTGGGGCTCGTGACCCACTCGACCGCGGGATTCATCGACCCGGGGTTCTCCGGTCACGTGACCCTGGAGCTGTCGAACCTCGCGACTCTGCCGATCAAGCTGTGGCCCGGGATGAAGATCGGGCAGCTGTGCATGTTCCGGCTCAGCTCGCCCGCCGAGTTCCCGTACGGCAGTGAGCGGTACGGATCCCGTTACCAGGGCCAGCGCGGCCCCACCGCCTCGCGGTCCTTCCAGAACTTCCACCGCACGCAGGTAGGCGACCGCAATGAGTGACGTAGTACGCGAGACCCTCGACTACGAGGGCTTCGGGCGCGCCGTGCGCGAGCTCGCGCGGACCATCGCCGACGACGGGTACGAGCCCGACATCATCCTGAGCATCGCCCGGGGCGGTGTTTTCGTCGCGGGCGGGCTCGCGTACGCGCTCGACTGCAAGAACATCCACCTGGTGAACGTGGAGTTCTACACGGGCGTGGGCACCACCCTGGAAATGCCGGTCATGCTGGCGCCGGTGCCGGACGCGATCGACTTCTCCGACAAGAAGGTGCTGATCGCCGACGACGTCGCCGACACCGGAAAGACGCTGAAGCTGGTCCACGATTTCTGCCTCGGAACGGTGGCCGAGGTCCGGTCCGCCGTGATCTACGAGAAGTCGCACAGCCTCGTGAAGTGCGAATACGTGTGGAAGAAGACCGACGACTGGATCGAGTTCCCGTGGTCGACGGAACCGCCCGTCGTCAAGCGCGAGGGCCAGGTCCTCGACGCCTGAGAGAGCCACCGGACGTGCGAAAGAGGGCCCGCGCCTTGAGCGCGGGCCCTCTTTTTGCGTTTCCGGCAGGGGGAGGGGCCGGCTAGATCGTGCCCAGCTTGATGATCGACAGCAGGGCGACCAGCTGGATGGCGGACGCGCCCAGCGCCTTCGGCCACGGCAGGTCGTGCGACTTGCTGATCAGGCTGGTGAAGAGAAAGCCGGCGGCGACCCAGGTCAGCCAGCCCAGGATCTGCACCACGGTGTTGTCGCCGCCGAGGAACACCGCGAAGAGCAGGCGCGGGGCGTCCGTCAGCGACATGACCAGCATGGACAGGCCCACGGTGGGCTGCCAGGCGCCGTCGCCGCCCAGCTGGCGGGCCAGGGTGTGGGTGACGCCGCCCAGGATCAGGCCGCAGATCACGAAGGCCACACCGGCCGACAGCACGATCGGGATGGCGTTGGTGAGCGTCGCGCTGAGCGCGTCCTCGCGTGCCTCGTCCAGCCCGAACACGGCCAGCAGACCGTAGAGGAAGGTGACGATGAGCGCCGGAACCCAGACCGGGTGGTCCCGCATCTGCAGGAAGGTCTGGCCGGGCTGGGTCACGATGCCGCGGAGCAGCGCCTTCCAGGGCAGCCTGGGGCCGACGGGCACGGCCCCCTGGCCGCCGCCGGCCTGGTAGGTCGCGCCGTGGCCGCCGTACGCGCTCTGGGCGTACGGGTCCTCGCCGATGGCGAACGCCTGGGTGTGGCCCGGGTCGTTCGCGTACGAGGAGGCGCCGGGGTCCGGCTGCTGCGGCGGGTAGCCGTACTGCTCGCCGCCGTGGCCGCCCTGGCCGCCCGGCCCGGGGTAGCCGTGCGGGTCGAAGTACTCCGGCTCGCCGTGCCCCCCGGCCTGCTGCGGCCACGCCTGCTGGTGCGGCGGAGCCGCGTGCGGGTAGGGCTGACCGCCGTACGGTGCCTGCTGCTGACCGTACGGCTGCTGCCGCGGGGGGTGTTGCGGGCCGCGGTTGTTGTCCCTGCCGCGTCCGTTCCTGAATCCAGCCACGTGATCGAACGTACCTGGTCCCGTGGGGGGCCGGGGCCACGCGGCCCGAAGTGCCCCCCTTTGCGGCTGAGCTGTGACATCCCCTAGGGGTTCCCCGTGGGGTTGTCCTCAGGGCGGGAACGAGCCATGTGACCGGTTACCGGCGAGAGTGGCGGGGCAAAGGCCGGAGGCCGGTCCCCTCCACGAGGGGACCGGCCTCCGGCCTGTGTGCGCGTACGGCTACTCCGCGGACTCCGCCACGAGCTCCGTCACCGGCTTCTTCACCGACTCCAGCAGCAGCTGGGCGACGTCCACGACCTGCACGGACTCCTTCGCCTGGCCGTCGTTCTTCTTGCCGTTGACCGAGTCGGTCAGCATGACGAGGCAGAACGGGCAGGCGGTGGAGACGATGTCCGGGTTCAGGGACAGGGCCTCGTCGACGCGCTCGTTGTTGATGCGCTTGCCGATCCGCTCCTCCATCCACATCCGCGCACCGCCGGCGCCGCAGCAGAAGCCGCGCTCCTTGTGGCGGTGCATCTCCTGCTGGCGCAGGCCCGGGACGGCGTCCATGATCTCGCGCGGGGGCGTGTAGACCTTGTTGTGGCGGCCCAGGTAGCAGGGGTCGTGGTAGGTGATGAGCCCGTCGACCGGGGTCACCGGGACCAGCTTGCCCTCGTCGATGAGGTGCTGGAGCAGCTGGGTGTGGTGGATGACCTCGTACTCGCCGCCGAGCTGCGGGTACTCGTTGGCGATGGTGTTGAAGCAGTGCGGACAGGTCGAGACGATCTTCTTGGCCGACTTCGGCTTCTTCGTCGACTCGTCCTCGTCGTCCTCGCCGAACGCCATGTTGAGCATCGCGACGTTCTCCTGGCCGAGCTGCTGGAACAGCGGCTCGTTGCCCAGGCGGCGCGGGGAGTCACCCGTGCACTTCTCCTCGCCGCCCATGATCGCGAACTTGACGCCCGCCATGTGCAGCAGCTCCGCGAAGGCCTTGGTGGTCTTCTTGGCCCGGTCCTCCAGGGCGCCGGCGCAGCCGACCCAGTACAGGTAGTCGACCTCGGTGAGGTCCTCGACGTCCTTGCCGACGATCGGGACCTCGAAGTCGACCTCCTTGGTCCACTCGACGCGCTGCTTCTTGGCCAGACCCCAGGGGTTGCCCTTCTTCTCCAGGTTCTTGAGCATCGTGCCCGCCTCGGACGGGAACGCGGACTCGATCATCACCTGGTAGCGGCGCATGTCGACGATGTGGTCGATGTGCTCGATGTCGACCGGGCACTGCTCCACGCACGCACCGCAGGTGGTGCAGGACCACAGCACGTCCGGGTCGATGACGCCGTTCTCCTCGACCGTGCCGATCAGCGGGCGCTCGGCCTCCGCCATCGCCGCCGCCGGGACGTCCTTCAGCTGCTCCTCGGAGGCCTTCTCCTCGCCCTCCATGGTCTTGCCGCCGCCGGCCAGCAGGTACGGGGCCTTGGCGTGCGCGTGGTCGCGCAGCGACATGATCAGGAGCTTCGGGGAGAGCGGCTTGCCGGTGTTCCAGGCGGGGCACTGCGACTGGCAGCGGCCGCACTCGGTGCAGGTGGAGAAGTCGAGGATGCCCTTCCAGGAGAACTGCTCGACCTGGGAGACGCCGAAGACGTCGTCCTCGCCCGGGTCCTCGAAGTCGATCTCCTTGCCGCCCGAGGTCATCGGCTGGAGCGCGCCGAGCGCGCTCTCGCCGTCGGCGTTCCGCTTGAACCAGATGTTCGGGAAGCCGAGGAAGCGGTGCCAGGCGACACCCATGTTGGTGTTGAGCGAGACCGTGATCATCCAGATCAGGGAGACGCTGATCTTCACCATCGCGGTGAAGTAGAGCAGGTTCTGCAGGGTCTCCGTCGACAGTCCGTCGAAGGCCATGACCAGCGGGTACGAGGCGAAGTACGCGGCCTCGTAGGAGTCCACGTGGTGGATGGCGCCTTCCAGGCCGCGCAGCACGTAGATGGCGAGGCCGATGGTGAGGATGACGTACTCGACGAAGTACGCCTGCCAGGCCTTCGAGCCCGCGAAGCGCGACTTGCGGCCGGCCTTGGACGGCAGGCTCAGCAGGCGGATCACGATCAGGGCGAGGATGCCCAGGATCGTCATCACACCGATGAACTCGATGTAGAGCTCGAACGGCAGGAAGCCGCCGAGCACCGGCAGCGTCCATTCCGCCTCGAAGAGCTGGCCGTACGCCTGCGCCAGCGTCGGCGGCAGCGTCAGGAAGCCGATCGCCACGAACCAGTGCGCGAAGCCGACGATGCCCCACCGGTTCATCCGGCTGTGGCCGAGGAACTCCCGGGTCAGGGTGACCGTACGGGCCTTCCAGTTGTCGGTGCGGCTGCCCGCGGGCACGGGCTGGCCGATCTTCACGAACCGGTAGATCTGGGCGATGGCTCGGGCGAAGAGAGCAACGCCGACCACGGTCAGGGTCAGCGACACAATGATCGCGGCGAGTTGCATGACGGGCTCCTCGGGCGGGCCGTTACTAAGCGGTAACTTATTCAGTCAAGCCTGAGGTTACCCACTTATACGGCCGCACTGTAGCCGCGTACGCGGTGATCTGTGTCGCTCAGGCCCCCCTCACCTCCGTCTTCGCCGCCCCCGGGCCGTGTGAGGGGCGGCCGGAGGGCGGCCCGAGGGGTGCGGGCCAGCACGGCCAGGTCCATGCCCAGCCAGTGCTGCTCGACATAGTGCCGGTCGAGCAGGTCTTTGTCGTCCCAGGGGAGCCCCGAGCGGGTGCTGACCTGCCAGAGCCCGGTCATGCCGGGGCGTACGAGGAGCCGCTCGGGGTGGTCCGTACGGGCCTCGGGGCATGGGCCGACCAGGGACATCTCGCCGCGCAGGACGTTGATCAGCTGGGGCAGCCGGTCCAGGCGGAGGCGTGCGAGGTGCCCGCCCGGGGCTGTACGGAGCCTCCAGGTCCGGTACGGGCGGCCGGTGAGGCCGAGTGCGGGCTCGCGGAGGAAGGCGCCGTCCAGGCGGGTCACGTGCAGGGCGGCGGCGACCGCGAGGAGCGGCAGCGCGAGCACGGCCAGCAGGGCCGTGGCGGCCAGCAGGTCGAAGACCCGCTTGGCCGGCGGCGGGCTCAGCGACGGCAGCTGCGGCAGGCGCATGGCGCCAGCCTGGCCGGGGGCCGGCCGGGGTCGGTGGCGCCGCGCTGCCCGGGTCCCCCGGCTGGCGGTGCCGGGGGCTTCGGTGCGGCGGGGTGCGGTTGCTGAGCGGTGTTCCGGTGTGCCCACCCGTTCCGCCCTGCGGAACGCCTGCCCACACCTCGGCGGACGCCTGCCCACAGCGATGGCGGGGCCGGGTTGCGCGTAAGGGCGGGATAAGAGTTGAGTCGGCTCGACTCAGGTCTGTTGACGGGTGGGGCGGGGGAATGGCATGGTTGAGCCTGTTCCACTCAAGTCCACTGGAGGAATCAAAATGGCTCGTGCGGTCGGCATCGACCTGGGCACCACCAATTCCGTCGTCAGCGTTCTCGAAGGCGGCGAGCCCACCGTCATCACCAACGCCGAGGGCGCCAGGACCACGCCGTCCGTCGTCGCCTTCGCCAAGAACGGCGAGGTCCTCGTCGGTGAGGTCGCCAAGCGGCAGGCCGTCACCAACGTCGACCGGACGATCCGCTCGGTCAAGCGCCACATGGGCACTGACTGGAAGATCAACCTGGACGGCAAGGACTTCAACCCGCAGCAGATGAGCGCCTTCATCCTGCAGAAGCTGAAGCGCGACGCCGAGGCCTACCTGGGCGAGAAGGTCACCGACGCGGTCATCACCGTCCCGGCGTACTTCAACGACTCCGAGCGCCAGGCCACCAAGGAGGCCGGTGAGATCGCGGGCCTCAACGTCCTGCGCATCGTCAACGAGCCGACCGCCGCCGCCCTGGCCTACGGCCTCGACAAGGACGACCAGACCATCCTCGTCTTCGACCTCGGTGGCGGCACCTTCGACGTGTCCCTCCTGGAGATCGGCGACGGCGTCGTCGAGGTGAAGGCCACCAACGGTGACAACCACCTCGGTGGTGACGACTGGGACCAGCGCGTCGTCGACTACCTGGTGAAGCAGTTCGCCAACGGCCACGGCGTCGACCTGTCCAAGGACAAGATGGCGCTCCAGCGTCTGCGCGAGGCCGCCGAGAAGGCGAAGATCGAGCTGTCCTCCTCCACGGAGACCACGATCAACCTGCCCTACATCACGGCCTCCGCCGAGGGCCCGCTGCACCTGGACGAGAAGCTCACCCGCGCTCAGTTCCAGCAGCTGACCGAGGACCTCCTGCAGCGCTGCAAGACCCCGTTCCACAACGTGATCAAGGACGCCGGCATCGCGCTGTCCGAGATCGACCACGTCGTGCTCGTCGGTGGTTCGACCCGTATGCCCGCCGTCGCCGAGCTCGTCAAGGAGCTGACCGGCGGCAAGGAGGCCAACAAGGGTGTGAACCCGGACGAGGTCGTCGCCATCGGCGCCACCCTCCAGGCCGGTGTCCTCAAGGGCGAGGTCAAGGACGTCCTGCTCCTCGACGTGACCCCGCTGTCCCTCGGCATCGAGACCAAGGGCGGCATCATGACCAAGCTCATCGAGCGCAACACCACGATCCCGACCAAGCGGTCCGAGATCTTCACCACGGCCGAGGACAACCAGCCGTCCGTGCAGATCCAGGTCTACCAGGGCGAGCGCGAGATCGCGGCGTACAACAAGAAGCTCGGCATGTTCGAGCTGACCGGCCTGCCGCCGGCCCCGCGCGGTGTCCCGCAGATCGAGGTCGCCTTCGACATCGACGCGAACGGCATCATGCACGTCACGGCCAAGGACCTCGGCACGGGCAAGGAGCAGAAGATGACCGTCACCGGCGGTTCTTCGCTCGCCAAGGAAGAGGTCGACCGGATGCGCCAGGAGGCCGAGCAGTACGCGGAGGAGGACCAGCGCCGCCGCGAGTCCGCCGAGACCCGCAACCAGGCCGAGCAGCTCGTCTACCAGACCGAGAAGTTCGTCAAGGACAACGAGGACAAGGTTCCGGCCGAGGTCAAGGACGAGGTCGAGGCCGCCGTCGCCGAGCTGAAGGAGAAGCTCAAGGGCGAGGACGCCGCCGAGATCCGCACCGCCACGGAGAAGGTCGCGGCCGTCTCCCAGAAGCTGGGCCAGGCGATCTACGCCGACGCGCAGGGCGCCCAGGGTGCCGCCGGTGACGCGGGCCAGACCAAGGCCGATGACGATGTCGTCGACGCCGAGATCGTGGACGAGGACAAGCCGAAGGGCGGCGCTGTCTGATGTCGGAGGAGACCCCGGGCTTCGACGAGAAGCCGGACGTCCCCGCCGACGGCACGCCCGAGGAGCCGAAGGCCGCCGACTCCGCCGACAAGGCGGACGCGGCGTCCCCGGCCGGGGACGACACCGCACAGGATGTCGCTCTGCTGGCGCAGCTGGACCAGGCCCGTACGGCGCTCGCCGAGCGCACCGGTGACCTCCAGCGGCTCCAGGCCGAGTACCAGAACTACCGCCGCCGCGTCGACCGGGACCGGGTCACGGTCAAGGAGATCGCCGTGGCGAGCCTCCTGACCGAGCTCCTTCCCGTGCTCGACGACATCGGCCGGGCGCGGGAACACAGCGAGCTCGTCGGCGGGTTCAAGTCCGTCGCCGAGTCGCTGGAGACCGTGGCCGCCAAGATGGGGCTGCAGCAGTTCGGCAAGGAGGGCGAGCCCTTCGACCCGACGATCCACGAGGCCCTGATGCACTCGTACGCGCCGGACGTCACCGAGACGACCTGCGTGGCGATCCTGCAGCCGGGGTACCGGATCGGCGAGCGCACGATCCGCCCCGCGCGGGTCGCGGTGGCCGAGCCGCAGCCGGGAGCTTCGGCCCCCAAGTCGGAGGACTCCGAGAAGGAGTCGTCCGACGACAAGAAGGACAGTGAGTAACACCCGCAGCAGGACCTGGGAGGAGGGACGCCGGTGAGCACGAAGGACTTCGTGGAGAAGGACTACTACAAGGTTCTCGGCGTCCCCAAGGACGCCACCGAGGCCGAGATCAAGAAGGCGTACCGGAAGCTCGCCCGCGAGTTCCACCCGGACGCCAACAAGGGTGACGCCGCGGCCGAGGAGCGTTTCAAGGAGATCTCCGAGGCGAACGACGTCCTCGGCGACGCCAAGAAGCGCAAGGAGTACGACGAGGCGCGCGCCCTCTTCGGCAACGGTGGCTTCCGTCCCGGCCCGGGCGCCGGCGGCAACTTCAACTTCGACCTGGGCGACCTCTTCGGGGGCGCCCAGGGCGGGGGAGCGGGCGGCGGCTTCGGCGGCGGCGGCCTCGGCGACATGTTCGGCGGGCTGTTCAACCGCGGCGGCCCCGGCCCGGGTACGCGTACCCAGCCGCGCCGCGGCCAGGACATCGAGTCCGAGGTGACGCTCAGCTTCACCGAGGCGGTGGACGGGGCCACGGTCCCGCTCCGGATGTCCTCCCAGGCCCCCTGCAAGGCGTGCTCCGGCACCGGAGACGCGAACGGCACGCCCCGTGTGTGCCCGACCTGCGTCGGCACCGGCCAGGTCTCCCGGGGCAGCGGCGGCGGGTTCTCGCTCACCGACCCCTGCGCCGACTGCAAGGGGCGCGGCCTGATCGCCGAGACCCCCTGCGAGGTCTGCAAGGGCAGCGGCCGGGCCCGGTCCTCCCGCACCATGCAGGTCCGGATCCCGGCGGGCGTCACCGACGGCCAGAAGATCCGGCTGCGCGGCAAGGGCGCCCCGGGCGAGCGCGGCGGCCCGGCGGGCGACCTGTACGTGGTCGTGCACGTGGACGCGCACCCGGTGTTCGGCCGCAAGGACGACAACCTGACGGTGACCGTCCCGGTGTCCTTCGCGGAGGCCACGCTCGGCGGCGAGATCCGGGTGCCCACCCTGGGCGGTCCGGCGGTCACGCTGAAACTCCCCCAGGGAACCCCGAACGGGCGTACGATGCGGGCCCGCGGCAAGGGCGCGGTCCGCAAGGACGGCACCCGCGGCGACCTGCTGGTCACCGTGGAGGTGGCGGTTCCGGCGGAACTGTCCGACAAGGCGCGCGAGGCCCTGGAGACCTACCGGGAAGCCACGGCGGACGAGGACCCCAGGTCCGCACTGTTCGAGGCAGCGAAGGGAGCATGAGATGGACGGCCGACGACGCAATCCCTATGAGCTCACGGATGAGACTCCGGTCTACGTGATCTCGGTCGCCGCTCAGCTCTCCGGCCTGCACCCGCAGACCCTCCGCCAGTACGACCGGCTCGGGCTGGTCTCCCCGGACCGCACGGCCGGGCGGGGCCGCCGCTACTCGGCCCGGGACATCGAGCTGCTCCGCACGGTGCAGCAGCTGTCCCAGGACGAGGGCGTCAACCTGGCCGGCATCAAGCGGATCATCGAATTGCAGAACCAGGTGGCCGCGCTCCAGCAGCGGGTCGCCGAGCTGGCGGCCGCCGTCGACGGCGCGGCCCTGGCCATGCAGCAGCGCGAGGCGCAGGTCCACGCCTCGTACCGGCGCGACCTGGTCCCGTACCAGGACGTCCAGCAGACCGGCGCGCTGGTCGTGTGGCGGCCCAAGCGGCCGCAGGACTGAGCCGGCCACCTGACCGAGCCGGCCACAGGCCTGAGCCGAGCCGGCCCGACCGGCCGGACACGCAGGAGGCCCCCGCCCGTACCAGGGCGGGGGCCTCCGCGCGTTCACTGCCCGGGGTGGTCCAGGATCCCCGACTGCGCGATGCGGTAGCCCAGCTGCGCGCGGCTGCCGCTGCCGAGGGTTCCGGCCAGTTTGGCGATGTGCGCCCGGCAGGTGCGTACGTTCATGCCGAGCCGGCGGGCGATGGCCTCGTCCACGTGGCCCTCGACGAGGAGCTGGGCGATGGACCGCTGCACGCCCGAGATCCCCTCGGGGGTCGGCCCGTACGAGACCTCCTCGCGCAGCGGCACGGCCCGGTGCCACAGCTGCTCGAACACCTTGATGAGGTAGCGGACCAGGGCGGGGTGCCGTAGCTCCAGCGCGACCTGCTGGTCGTCCCGGGCCGGGATGAAGGCGACCGACTCGTCGCAGATGATGAGCCGCTCGACCAGCTCCTCCAGGGTCCGGAACTCCACCTTGCCGCCGGCCACCCGGTCGATGTAGGCCATCGTGCCGCGGCTGTGCCGGACCGTGTGCTGGTAGAGGGTCCGCATGCTGACGCCCCGGCGGATGAGCGGCTGGTCGCGCTCGATCGCCTGGCTCAGCACGTGCTCGGCGCGGCCGCCGCCGGGCTGGATGGTCAGCATCTCGGTGTGGCACTCGGAAGTGGCCAGGTTGAGGGCCGCGTTGATGCGGTTGAAACCCTCCAGCACGGTGATCGCGTGGGTGGGTGCGGGACTCATCGCGCTGATGGCCATGAATGGCTCAAACGCTTCGGTCAGTTCGATGGAAGCGCGGCGGTGCTGCAGGATCTCCCGTTCCAGCGGGTGGAGCCGCTGCGCCAGGGCCACCGAAGGGGGAACCGGACGGAGCCAGTTGGCGTCATCAGGGTCGGGATGGAGCAGCGCGAATTCCAGCAGGCAGGGCGTGTGCTCGACTTCCACGCGGGCGATCCGCCCGGAGCTGAGGGCAGTGGCGTAGAGCTCCGATCCAAGACCGCACAGCTCCGTCACCGGGTGGGGATGTGTCTGGTTTACAGCCTTTGTCACTGAATCTCCCACCCCCAGGGTTTTGCATCTACAGGAACATGATGCATCGCCCCAGTGGCATCGACGTGGCTCGATAAGTCATCGTCTGAGATGCGGGGGAGAGGAATCCATCCAGTGAGGACGAAGTCGACCATGTATAAGAAATTGCTTCGCTCGGTGGTTGCCGTTGCTCTCTCCACGGTTGTGGCTTACGGGGTGGCCGGAGGCAACCTCGGCATAGCCGACAGCGGTTGGGGAAGTACGCCGGCCGACAGCGGCTGGGGAGCGCCCGCGACGACCGGCGGCGAGAACGACAACGACAGCGGCTGGGGCGTCGTACCGCCCGACAGCGGCTGGGGCACCGCTCCGCACGGGAAGTCCGACGCATGACCCCCGACGACCGCGACTTCCGGCGGGAAATGGCCTCCGCCTACCGGTCCGGGTGGCAGTTCATCGATCTGGTCACGGCGATCCCCCACGCCGGCGATTCCCTGATGGTCACCCTTTTCGGCCAGCCCATTGTCATCGTGCGCGAGGAGGACGAGGACGTCCGCGCCTACCGCTGCCTGCGCCGCCCCCGGGGCGCCCCGCAACCGGTCCGTTGCGAGGTCCGGTACGGCATGGTCTTCGTCAATCTGGATCAGCGTGACCACCAGCTCTTCGAGCCCGATATCACCACCGCCACCCCCCGCAGTGCCTGACGCGATTCCCCCGTCGTCGCAGATCGCTCAGGTGCTTCCCCCACACAGCGGCGCCATCGTGGACCTGAACACGATGGCGCCGTTGTGATGTCCGCGTCCATATGCGAACCGGACATTGCCCCTCTTCCGCTCAGGCCCGCCCCATCGCGCGGTCCAGCGAGATCTCTATGACCACCCGGTCCGGGTTCGGCGACGGGGTCCGCCGGTAGCGCTCCGCGTAGCGGGCCACCGCGTCGGCGACCGACGCCTCGTCCGCGCGGATCACCGCGTGCCCCTCCAGCGTGGCCCAGCGGCGCCCCTCCATCTGGCAGACCGCGGCCCGCGCCCGGCCCGGCTGCGCCGCCAGCACGTTGCGGACCTTCTTGCTGTGCTTGTTGCTGATCACCCGGGCCACTCCGGCCTCCGGGTCGTACGTCACGCCCACCGGCACCACGTGGGGGGTGCCGTCCGGCCGCAGGGTGGTCAGGGTGCACACGTGCCGTTCCCGCCAGAAGGCGAGGTACTCCGGCGTCGGGTTGAGTACGTCATGGGCCATGCGCCGAAGCGTACGTGACGGCCCCGAAAGCACCTTGAGTGGAATAGACTCAACTTTATGCACGTTGACCTTGGCAGTATCTGTACGGAGACGGAGAGGAGAAGCCGCACGTGGACGCCGAGCTGACCAACAGGAGCCGGGACGCACTCAACGCCGCCACCAGCAGGGCCGTGAAGGACGGCCACCCGGACCTGACCCCGGCCCACCTGCTGCTGGCCCTGCTCACCGGCCAGGACAACGAGAACATCATCGACCTGCTGGCCGCCGTCGGGGCCGACCAGGCCGCCGTACGCACCGGCGCCGAGCGGATCCTGGCCGGCCTGCCCAGCGTCACCGGGTCCACCGTGGCCCCGCCGCAGCCCAGCCGCGACCTGCTCGCCGTGCTCGCCGAGGCCGACGGCCGGGCCGGGAAGCTCGGCGACGAGTACCTGTCCACCGAGCACCTGCTCATCGCCGTCGCCGCGAAGGGCGGCGCCGCCGGTGAGCTCCTGTCACAGCAGGGCGCGACCGCGAAGAAGCTGCTCGACGCCTTCGAGAACGTACGAGGAGGACGGCGGGTGACCACCCCCGACCCCGAGGGCCAGTACAAGGCCCTGGAGAAGTTCGGCACCGATTTCACCGCCGCGGCCCGCGAGGGCAAGCTCGACCCCGTGATCGGCCGCGACCACGAGATCCGCCGGGTGGTGCAGGTGCTGTCGCGCCGCACCAAGAACAACCCGGTGCTGATCGGCGAACCCGGCGTCGGCAAGACGGCCGTCGTCGAGGGCCTCGCCCAGCGCATCGTGAAGGGCGACGTCCCGGAGTCCCTGAAGAACAAGCGCCTGGTCGCCCTCGACCTCGGCGCCATGGTGGCCGGAGCCAAGTACCGGGGCGAGTTCGAGGAGCGGCTCAAGACCGTACTCGCCGAGATCAAGTCCAGCGACGGCCAGATCATCACCTTCATCGACGAGCTGCACACGGTCGTCGGCGCGGGCGCGGGCGGCGACTCCGCCATGGACGCGGGCAACATGCTCAAGCCGATGCTGGCCCGCGGCGAACTGCGGATGGTCGGCGCGACCACCCTCGACGAGTACCGGGAGCGGATCGAGAAGGACCCGGCGCTGGAGCGCCGCTTCCAGCAGGTCCTGGTCGCCGAGCCGACCGTGGAGGACACCGTCGCGATCCTCCGCGGCCTCAAGGGCCGGTACGAGGCCCACCACAAGGTGCAGATCAACGACAGCGCCCTGGTCGCCGCGGCCACCCTCTCCGACCGCTACATCACCTCCCGCTTCCTCCCCGACAAGGCCATCGACCTGGTCGACGAGGCCGCCTCGCGGCTCCGCATGGAGATCGACTCCTCCCCGCTGGAGATCGACGAGCTGCAGCGCGCGGTGGACCGGCTGCGCATGGAGGAGCTGGCGCTCAAGAACGAGTCCGACCCGGCCTCCGTCGAACGGCTGGAGAAGCTGCGCAAGGACCTCGCCGACAAGGAGGAGGAGCTGCGCGGCCTGACCGCCCGCTGGGAGAAGGAGAAGCAGTCCCTCAACCGGGTCGGCGAGCTCAAGGAGCGCCTGGACGCGCTGCGCGGCCAGGCCGAACGGGCGCAGCGCGACGGCGACTTCGACACCGCCTCCAAGCTCCTGTACGGGGAGATCCCGGCGCTGGAGCGCGAGCTGGCGGAGGCCACCGAGGCCGAGCAGGAGGCGGCCGCGGCCGCCCGCGACACGATGGTCAAGGAGGAGGTCGGCCCGGACGACATCGCCGAGGTGGTCGCCGCCTGGACCGGCATCCCGGCGGGCCGGATGATGGAGGGCGAAACCCAGAAGCTGCTGCGCATGGAGCAGGAGCTGGGCCGCCGCCTGATCGGCCAGGGCGAGGCCGTGCGCGCCGTCTCGGAGGCGGTCCGCCGCACCCGTGCGGGCATCGCCGACCCCGACCGCCCGACCGGCTCCTTCCTCTTCCTCGGCCCGACCGGCGTCGGCAAGACCGAGCTGGCCAAGGCGCTCGCGGACTTCCTGTTCGACGACGAGCGGGCCATGGTCCGGATCGACATGTCGGAGTACGGCGAGAAGCACAGCGTGGCCCGGCTGGTCGGCGCCCCGCCCGGCTACGTGGGCTACGAGGAGGGCGGCCAGCTGACGGAGGCCGTCCGGCGCCGCCCGTACTCGGTGATCCTGCTGGACGAGGTGGAGAAGGCCCACCCGGAGGTCTTTGACGTCCTGCTGCAGGTGCTGGACGACGGCCGGCTCACCGACGGCCAGGGGCGGACGGTGGACTTCCGGAACGCCATCCTGATCCTGACCTCGAACCTGGGCAGCCAGTTCCTGATCGATCCGACGAGCAGCGAGGAACTCAAGCGGACCCAGGTCCTGGACGTCGTCCGCGGCACCTTCAAGCCCGAGTTCCTCAACCGCCTCGACGACATCGTGGTGTTCTCGGCGCTCAGCCGGGACGAGCTCGCCCACATCGCGGAGCTGCAGGTCCGGCGGCTCGCGAAGCGGCTCGCCGACCGCCGGCTCACCCTGGACGTCACCCCGGAGGCGCTGGCCTGGCTGGCGGAGAAGGGCAACGACCCGGCCTACGGCGCCCGCCCGCTGCGCCGCCTGATCCAGACGGCCGTCGGCGACCGGCTGGCCAGGGAGATCCTGGCCGGCGAGGTCCGCGACGGGGACACCGTCCGGGTCGACGTCGCCGGGGACGACCTGCTGGTGGGGAAGGCCCTGTAAAGGGCCGGTGAGAGGCCCTCCGGGCGGTTCGTACGACCGGCTCCGGGTGGATCGTGTCCGCCCGGAGCTGATCGGCCGGTGCGGGGGTTGCCACGGGGTGGGCGCCATGGGGGAGGATGGCTGCATCCGCACGAAGGGAAAAACACGGTGAGCATCGACCCGGCCTCGATTCCGAACTTCGGGGGGCAGCCCGAACCGCAGCCCACAGGACCGGCGGGCCCCGTCGTCCCCGACCAGGACCTGGTCAAGCAGCTGCTGGACCAGATGGAGCTCAAGTACGTCCTCGACGACGAGGGTGACCTCGCCGCACCGTGGGAGGAGTTCCGGACCTACTTCATGTTCCGCGGCGAGGACGAGCAGCAGGTGTTCTCGGTGCGGACGTTCTACGACCGCCCGCACGCGCTCGACGAGAAGCCCCAGCTGCTCGAGTCCATCGACGACTGGAACCGCCGCACGCTGTGGCCCAAGGTGTACACCCACACCCACGACGACGGCTCCGTCCGTCTGATCGGTGAGGCGCAGATGCTGATCGGCGCCGGCGTGGCCCTGGAGCACTTCGTCTCCTCCACGGTCAGCTGGGTCCGCGCGTCCATCGAGTTCGACAACTGGCTCGTGAACCAGCTCGGCCTGGAGAAGGAGATCGACTCCGCCGACGGCGAGGACGAGGGCGACGACGCCGAGTAACCGGCCTGCCGGCCGGTCGCGGCGTCGCGGCCCTTCGCTGTCCGCGCCCGCACCTCACAGCGGCAGTGGGGCGGCGAGCACCAGATACGTCCCGTAGCCGTACGAGAGCCCGGCCAGGGCGGTGGTCACCAGGACCGCCGTCCGCGGCCGGGCTCGTGCCAGTGCGGCGGCCGCCGGCAGCAGCAGGGGGAACGCGGGCAGCAGGAACCGCGGTTTCGACTCGAAGAACCCGGCCCCGCCCAGCGTGATCACCAGCAGCGTCCCCGTGTAGACCAGCAGCGGCAGCGGCGCCCAGCCGCGCACCAGCAGCACCGCGAGCACCAGCGCGATCACGATCACCACCGGGACCATGGTGGTGACCAGTGGTGTCCCCCTGGTCAGTACCCGCCGCACCGATCCGGCGACGCCCCACCCGAAGTCGAAGTACGAGCCCCAGCTGCGCTGCACCGCGAAGTAGCCGCCCAGCGGATCACCCCGGCGCACCCCCACGGCCAGCAGGTACGCCGTCCAGCCCGCGGGCGCCAGCAGCCCCGCCGCCCACACCCGGACCGGTGCGTCCGGCTTCAGCAGCAGCTCGTAGCCCGCGGCCACCGACACCGCGGCCGCCACCGCTATCCCGTTCGGCCGGGTGACCCCCGCCAGGACCGCCAGCCCGGCCGCCCACAGCCAGCGCCCGCGCAGCACGGCGTACAGCGCCCAGGCGGCCAGTGCCGCCAGCAGCGCCTCGGTGTACGCGAGGGAGAGCACCACCGAATGCGGCAGCACCCCCCACATCACCACCGTCAGGACCCCGGCCCGGGCCCCGGCCACCAGCTCCCCGACCCGGTACACCCCGACGGCACCGGCCACCATGGCCGCCCAGGCCACCAGGAGTCCGGCCCCCGCCGGACCCACCCCGGGCAGCAGCACGTCCAGGACCCGCATCAGCCCCGGGTACAGCGGGAAGAACGCCAGATCGCTCTGCACGGACCCGATCTCCGGCCACACCTGGGTGCGCCCGTACCCGTGCTCGGCGATCCCGATGTACCAGACCGAGTCCCAGGACGTGCCGAGCACGGCCACCGGATCCTTCCCGGACCACCACGCCGACACGGCCACCAGCAGCACCCCGACGGCGCGCACCGCGACGAACACCGCCACGGCGAACACCCCGGCGGGCACCGCGATGCCCGTGCCGTCCCCGTTCCCCCCGCGCCGTCCGGTCGGGACGGCCTTGGTTATCTCCCCCGTCGCGGTCACAGTCGTCGCAGGCGGTGGACCGCCTCCTCCAGTACGTCCGTGCGCTTGCAGAACGCCCAGCGGACCTGGGTCCGGCCGGCGTCCTGGTCGTCGTAGAAGACCGCGTTGGGGATGGCGACGACCCCGCAGCGCTCGGGCAGGGAGCGGCAGAAGGCGAGGCCGTCCTTCTCGCCGAGCGGGGCGATGTCGGTGGTGATGAAGTACGTGCCCTGGGGGCGGTAGACCTCGAAACCGGCGTCCCGCAGACCGCCGGCGAGGACGTCCCGCTTGTGCGCGAGGTCGGCGCGGAAGCCGTCGTAGTAGTCGTCGGGGAGGGCCAGGGCCTCGGCGATGGCGTACTGGAAGGGGCCCGAGGAGACGTACGTGAGGAACTGCTTGGCCGAGCGGACCGCCGAGACCAGGGCGGGCGGGGCGGTCAGCCAGCCGACCTTCCAGCCGGTGAAGGAGAAGGTCTTGCCGGCGGAGGAGATGGTGACGGTGCGTTCGCGCATGCCGGGCAGGCTCGCGAGCGGGGTGTGCGTGCCCTCGAAGACCAGGTGCTCGTACACCTCGTCGGTGACCACCAGCAGGTCGCGCTCGACGGCGAGCGCGGCGATCGCGGCGAGGTCGGCGGGGCCGAGCACCGCGCCGGTCGGGTTGTGAGGGGTGTTCAGGAGCAGCAGGCGGGTGCGCGGGGTGACGGCGGCGCGCAGTTCCTCCGGGTCGAGGGCGAACACGCCGTCCCGGGGGCGGAGGGTCACCGGGACCCGGGTGGCGCCGGCCATCGCGATGCAGGCCGCGTACGAGTCGTAGAACGGTTCGAGGGCGATGACCTCGTCACCCGGTTCGAGGAGGGCGAGCAGGGAGGCGGCGATGGCCTCGGTCGCGCCGGCGGTCACCAGCACCTCGGTGTCCGGGTCGTACCCGAGCCCGTAGAAGCGCTGCTGGTGGGCGGCGATCGCGGTACGGAGCTCGGGGACGCCGGGGCCGGGCGGGTACTGGTTGCCGAGGCCTTCGCGGACGGCACGGGCGGCGGCCTCGGCGATCTCGGCGGGGCCGTCGGTGTCCGGGAAGCCCTGGCCCAGGTTGATCGACCCGGTCCGCGTCGCCAGCTGCGACATCTCCGCGAAAATGGTCGTGCCGAAGGCGGCCAGGCGGCGGTTGAGGTAGGGGCGGCTGCCGCCCACGGGTGCGCTCATGATTGCCATCCTCCGGCGAACCTCTGGACTTGCTCAAGTGTGCTTTGGCCCGGGCGGGCGGCGGGCATCCCCACGTCACGCGGGACGGGGGGTCCCGCACCCCGGGGGACCGGGGCGTCCGGAGGAGGGAGACGACCGTGTTCGAGGCCATCTTCTTTGCAGCGTTCATCCTGATCGTGTTCGGCGGCATCGCGGTGCTCGCGGTCCGCTCCGGGACACGGAACCGGCACCGCTCGGGGCGCGGTTCGCGCCACTCCCACTGGGCCTCCGGGGACAGCGGCTCCTCTTCCTCCGGGGGCTTCTGGTCCTCGTGCGGCGGCGGGTCCTCCTCGTGCGGGGGCGGGTCCTCCTGCGGTGGCGGAGGCGGCGGTGGAGGCGGCGGTTGCGGCGGCGGCAGCTGACGCGCAAGTGCGAGCGGGGGCGGCCGGCGGCAGTCGGAACGGGGCAGCCGGCACCGCCGCGGCGGGCGCTCGGCGGGAGGCAACTTCCGTCGGGCGCCCTCCCGTTGGGCCTTCTCGTTGAACACGTGAACTGGGTAGCCCCCGGAGGGATGTAAACCCCAGCAAGTTGGGTAAAAACGCTGTGAGTGCCGTGCCCTTCATGATTCCCTCGGTTGAGTAGACCAGTCCCCGGACCTCCCGGGACTTCCTGTGGACCCGAGCCGGTGACCCGCACCCCCACGCACGCGTTCCGGCTGGGGCAGGGAACCGGCCCTCTCCCTCGCGCGTTTGCGGAGCCGACTCATGCTCACGACCCTCCAGACCACCTACACCGACACGCGTGCCGCCGATCTCGCCTGGGCGCTGGGCCGGGACCGGCTGCCCGCCCTGGCCGTACTGAACCTCGAACTGGCGGGCGCGAAGGTGGAACTGCGCCTGTTGGGCGCCTCCCACCAGGTGCTGCTGGAGGAGGGTGAGGTGCTCTGTTCGGAGACGGTCGCCTGCATCCCCGGCAGCAGCACCCCGCTGCCGCTCGGGGTCGCCAAGCGCGTGGGCGACTGGGAGTACGAGTTCGCCGCCCGGGTGGAGACCCTCTCGCGGGGGTCGTTCGCCGGACGGGCCCAGGAACTGCTCGCCCTGGTGGCGGATCACCCGAACGGGTTGGCCGGTACCTTCCCCGGCAGCCCGCACGCGTTCACCGCGATGCTCGCCCAGCGTCACGAGGGGCAGGTGCGGTGGCGTACCTGGCACGCGTACCCGCAGGAGGGCCAGTTGGTGGCCACCCGCACCAGGGTGGGCGTGCGGATGGCGGCTCCGGCGCTGTAGTGCGCGATCGTTTCTGCACGGTTACTCCAACTGCCCGTACGGGCGCCTCAGTTGCACCCATGTGGGTGACCGGATGCGCGCGCGGAGTGACGTACGGTTCGCTGCATGATCGACCGTTCCGCCTCCGGCGGGGTGCTCCCGGCGCCGGAGCCGAGGGGCGCGGCAGCGCGTCCGGCCGCCCTGCCCGTACGGCCCCGGACCGGCCGACTGCTCGTCCTGGCCACCGTGTTCGTCTGCGCCGCCTGCGGGCTGGTGTACGAACTGGAGTTGCTCGCCCTCGCCTCGTACCTGATCGGTGACTCGGTCACCCAGGCGTCCGTCGTGCTGTCCGTGATGGTCTTCGCCATGGGCGTCGGCTCGCTGCTCGCCAAACGCCTGCGGGGCGCCCCCGCCGCCGGCTTCATCGCGGTCGAGGCGGCCCTGGCGCTGGTCGGCGGGATGTCGGCGACGGCCCTGTACGCGAGCTTCGCGTGGCTGGGGGAGTCCCGCCCGGCGCTGGTGGGCTTCTCGCTGACCATCGGCGTGCTGATCGGCGCGGAGATCCCGCTGCTGATGACCCTGATCCAGCGGATCCGCCGCCAGGACGCGGGCGGGGCGGTCGCGGACCTGTTCGCGGCGGACTACGTCGGCGCGCTCGTCGGCGGCCTGGCCTTTCCCTTCCTGCTGCTGCCCCTGCTCGGCCAGCTGACCGGGGCGATGCTCACCGGCATGGTCAACGCGGCGGTCGGCGGTGCGCTGGTGCTGTGGCTGTTCCGCCGCGACCTGAGGCGGCGGACCCGCTGGCTGCTGATGGCGGCGAACCTCACCGTCCTGGCCGTCCTCGCCTCGGCCGCCGTCCTCGCCGAGGACTTCGAGCGGATCGCGCGGAACGCGGTCTACGGCGGCGAGGTGCGGGTCGCGGTGCAGACCGGCATACAGGAACTGGTGGTCACCGGTCCCGGCACCGGCTCGCCGCGCTCGCTCGACCTGTACCTCGACGGCAGGCTCCGGGTCAGCGGCTACGACGAGTACCGCTACCACGAGGCGCTCGTGCACCCCGCGATGCACGGGCGGCACGCGCGGGTCCTCGTCCTCGGCGGCGGCGACGGCCTGGCCGCCCGGGAGGTGCTGCGCTACCACGACGTCGAGGCGGTCACCGTGGTGGAACTCGACCCGGGGGTGGTCCGGCTGGCCCGCACCGACCCGATGCTGTCCGCCCTCAACGGCCGGGTCTACGCCGATCCGCGCGTCCGGGTGAGCAACTCGGACGCGTTCCGCTTTCTCCGCGCCCCCGGCGCGCAGGGCCGCTACGACGTGATCGTCTCGGACCTGCCGGACCCGGGCATCACCCCCAGCACCAAGCTGTACTCGCAGGAGTTCTACGGGCTGGCCGCGCGGGCGCTCCGGCCCGGCGGCCGGATCGCCGTCCACGCCGGATCCCCCTCCGCCGGGCCGCGCACGTACTGGACGGTCGACGCCACGCTCCGGGCCGCCGGGCTCCGCACCGTCCCGTACACGGCGGGCGGCCGGCTGTCCGGCTTCCCCGCGGGCCCGGACCGGACGCCCGGCCCGTCCGCGGCCTCCCCGCAGGACTGGGGCTTCGTCCTGGCGGCCCCCGCCCGCACCCCGGAACTCCGCGTCGGCGGCGAAGCGGGCCTGCGCTCCCTCACCACCCCGGCCCTCCGCGCCGCCGCCCACGACACCGCCCGCCTCCGCATCCCGAACCTCCCCCCTTCCACCCTCCCCCACCCCCGCTACACGACCTTCTGACCACCACCCCCCGTCGCCGCCGTGTGGGCAGGCGTGCCGTCCTACCCCTCCCCGCCGCCGCGCGTGCAGGCGGTGCCGCCTCCACCCCCCGCCGCCGTGTGGGCAGGCGTGCCGCAGGGCGGCACGGGTGGGCACACGGCACACCCCCGCGCGACGCGCGCAGCTCCGCCCACCCCGGCCCGGTCAGGCAACCGCACCCGGCCCAGCCGGGCCCGGGCTCCGCAGCCGCCCCGCCCAGCCGCCCCGGCCCGCCCAGCCGCGCCCCCGCCGACCACATCCGCACACACAGGGCGCAACCCGCCCCCACCCCGCTACGCTCGACCCCATGGAGCATCAGGTCTTCGTCCCGGTCCAAGCCTCCGCACTCCGCACCGTGCTGCGCGCCCCCGCACATCTCGCCCGCTGCGTCCCCGGCCTCCAGCACGACGCCGGCTCCGAACCCGGCGGCCCCCTGGGCGGCCGCCTCCGCCTGCGGGTCGGTGGCAACACCGTGACCTACCGGGGCGCCCTGACCGTCACCGAACAGGACGAGGACACCTTCACCGTCGACGGCGAAGGCACCGAAGCCCGCGGCACCGGCACGGTGAAGTTCGCCCTCACCCTCCGGCTGGCTCCCGCCGAGGACGGAACCCGCCTGGACTTCAGTGCCACCGCGACCGCCGACGGGCGTGCCGCCGCCTTCGACCGGGAAGCCCTGGCCACGGCCGTGCACCGGCTCCTGGACCGGGCCTCGGCCAAGCTGTCCGCCACCGCGACGGCGATCGCGGAGGGCCTGAGCACGACGGAGGGCGAGACGGCGCACCAGGACGACCGCGAGACGGGCAGCGACCAGGGACGGACGGCCGACGCGGGATCCGAAGCTCCCGCCGGACCGGGCTCGGTCTTCGACGCCGAGGTCCCGCCCCCGTCCCTGGACCCCTCCCACGACCTCTCGCACGACCCGTCCCACGACCCCTTCCTCGACGACGAGCTCCCGGGAGAGTTCGGCGAATCCGCCCGTCCCCCCGCCGAAGCGGCCCACGCCCGCCGCACGATGATCGGCCGGAGCGCCGAGGAGGTCGACCACGCACCTCCGCGCGGCCGCTATGCCCCGGTCCCCGCGCCCGACACCTCCGTGCCCGGCGGGAACCTCCGCTGGCTCGCGCCGGCCGCGGCACTCGCACTCGCCGGTGCCGTGGTCGTCGGCCGAGCCCTGCGCCGCCGCGCCTGATCCACTGCGCCTGGGCCGCGCCTGCGCCGCCGCGACCCCAGACGGGCGGACGCAGCCGCCCGATCCGGCCTGATCCGTAAGACACCCCCTAGGCTCGACCGCATGACTACGCAACTCAGCGCCGGCGGTGCCGAAGTGACCGTCGACCAGGAAAACGGCTGCCGCATCAGCAGTCTCCGGATCGACGGCACGGAGCTGCTGCGCCAGGGTGAGAAGTACGGCGTGTTCCCGATGGTCCCCTGGTGCGGCCGGATCGAGCTGGGGCAGTTCCGCAACGGCGGAGTACGCCACCAGATGCCGGTGAACGAGCCGCCCCACGCCATCCACGGCTTCGGCCGCGACGCCGCCTGGAAGCCGGCCCGGGCGGACAAGACGGAGGCCGCCTTCGTCTACGACCTGGCCGAGCCCTGGCCCTACCCCGGCCGGGTCACGCAGACCTTCGAGCTCACCGAGTCCTCGCTCACCCTGGGCATGGGCGTCGAGACGTACGGGGACTCCTTCCCGGCCCAGGTCGGCTGGCACCCCTGGTTCCGCCGCAACCTCGGCGACGGGGACGACGTACGCATCGGCTTCGACCCGCGGTGGCAGGAGGAGCGCGGGGACGACCACCTCCCCACCGGCCGCCGCATCGACCCCCTCCCCGGCCCCTGGGACGACTGCTTCGGCATGCCCTACGGGGTGGACGTCACCCTCACCTGGCCCGGAGCCCTGGAACTGCGGATCACCAGCCGCACCGAATGGGTGGTGGTCTACGACGAGCAGCCCGAGGCCGTGTGCGTGGAGCCGCAGAGCGGCCCGCCGAACGGGCTGAACACCCTGCCCCGGCTCGTCACCCCCGTCGACCCGCTGGAGCTCACGACCACCTGGACCTGGCGCCGCCTGGACAGGGCCTAAGCTCATAACCATGAGTGACGTGCGTGGTGAGCTGCTTCAGCAGATCAAGGACAAGGCCGTGGTCCACGGCAAGGTGATTCTCTCCTCGGGGCTCGAGGCCGATTACTACATCGACCTCCGCCGGATCACCCTCGACGGCGAGGCGGCCCCGCTGGTCGGTCAGGTCATGCTCGACCTGACCAAGGACCTCGACTACGACTGCGTCGGCGGCCTGACCCTCGGCGCCGACCCGGTCGCGACCTCCATGCTGCACGCGTCCGCCGCGCGCGGCTCCCGCCTGGACGCTTTCGTCGTCCGCAAGGCGCAGAAGGCGCACGGCATGCAGCGCCGTATCGAGGGCACTGACGTCAAGGGCCGTCGCTGCCTGGTCGTCGAGGACACCTCCACCACCGGTGGTTCCCCGCTGACCGCCGTCGAGGCGGTCCGCGAGGCCGGCGGCGAGGTCGTCGCCGTCGCCACGATCGTGGACCGCGGAGCCGCCGGCGCGATCGCCGAGGCGGGCCTGCAGTACCTCACGGGCTACCAGCTGGAAGACCTCGACCTGGCCTGACCTGGCTGAACCCGGTCTGACATGGGCTTTTGCCCGAGTGGCGGAGTGTTTCACGTGAAACCCTCCGCCACTGCGAGGGTGACTCTCCGGCAAGGTCCGGAAGGTACTCCCGCCGATGCAGATGCCCATTGCAATTCCAAGAGAGACGGTCTGGACACAATGAGTGATAGCTTCGGGGCGTGACGACGCACCGCCGCTATCTCGGCGTACTCCGGCTCTCTCAGGACAAGGACACGTCCACGTCCGTCCAAGGGCAGCGCGACAGCATCGCGTACCACGTCAACGCTCCGCACTTCGCCGGAAGCCTCGTCGGGTGGGCCGAGGACACCGACGTGTCCGGAGGGCTCTCACCCTTCAAGCGCCCTCAACTCGGCAAGTGGCTGACACAGCGGGCTGACGAGTTCGACGGGATCATCGCGCTCAAGGTGGACCGCCTCACACGCCGCGCGCTCCACTTCGACCAGCTGCTCGACTGGGGGCGCGAGAACGACAAGCGCGTCATCTGTGTGACCGAGGGATACGACTCGGACAACCCTCAGACCAAGATGGTCGCGCAGATGATGGCCGTATTCGCCGAGGCCGAACTCGACGTCATCACCCGGCGCATCCAGGACGGCGTACAGAACCGCCTTGACAACCAGTCGTGGATCAGCGGCACGCCCCCGATGGGGTACGCCATCAAGGCCGTGCCCGGCCAGAACCGCAAGATCCTTGTCCGCGACCCCGGATACGCCCGCATCATGGATCGCATCGCCACAGGGCTGGCGGACGGCAAGACACTCAACAAGATCGCGATGGAGCTGAACGAGGCGAAGGAGCTCACCTGGAGCGACTACCGGCTGACGCTCCGAGGGCTGGAGCCCAAGGGGGCGTACTGGCAGCAGACGACGCTTGCCAACGCCGTACGGCGGCCGACCTTCGCGGGGATCTACACGTACAAGGGCGAAGCCGTCGAAGACGACCAGGGGAATCCGGTTCTGATCGCGGAAGACCCGTTTGTCTCCTTCGGGGAATGGTCGGAGCTCATCGCGCGGCTGGAACCGAAGCAGCGGGAGGGAGCAGAGGTCCGGACTTCGAAGTACCCGCTTACCGGAATCGCCTTGTGCGGCCGCTGCGGAAGTTCGCTCGGCTCCACGTCCGTCAGTCAGAAGCACGGCCGCTACCACGCCTACTACCGCTGCTCGAAGCGCGCGAAGAAGGGCGGCTGCGACGCCAGGATGAACATGCGCGTCTCGGAACTCGAAGAGCTCTTCGATGACACATTCAACGACACCATCGGTCACCTTGAGGTCATGAGCAAGATCCCGGGAAGCCGTCGCGAACTCGAAGCTTCCTTGGCCAAGGCGGAGCAACGCCTGGCGAAGCTGGAGCATGACTACGCCGCCGGGCGATACGACACTCCGGACATGGAAGAGACGTACTGGCGGCTGCTCAAGGCTCAGACCGCCAGACGGGCCGGCATCCGGGAACAGCTCACCGACGCGACCGGCGACAGCTACACGGGCACAGGGAAGAAGTTCCACGAGGTCTGGGCGGGCAAGGACGCCCAAGCCCGCAAGACCTTCCTGAGAGAGCACGGGGTGAGCATCCGGGTCTGGCAAGACCTGGTGCCCTACGCAAAGCACAGCGCCGTGATCGACTTCGGTGACATCGCGGGCATGGCGAGGACTGCCGGCGTGCAGCTCCCGGATGGTGTGGACCGGCTCGTCGCCCACCACCGATGCGCGCCGGAGGACATTCCCGGTGCGCGTGCGGCTGGTCGCGCGTAGCGCGTCACCAGGGCGACCGAACGGATTCACGTAGTGCCACTGGGCTGTTGAGCGTTCCGCGGCTTGATGCCGCTGCCTTCTCGGGGGGAGGTGCGACCGGCCCGGGAGGAGCGGACGCACGGCACTGCACCGCGAGACGGGGCGGACGGTAGCCTTAAGGGGTTGAAAGACCGGCCGCAAGCCACGGCGCAGTGGCTCTCCCAAGGCCCTCAACACCCGCACGAGAGGATTGTGTCTTGGCTATCGCAACTCCCGAGGTCTACAACGAGATGCTCGACCGGGCGAAGGCAGGCAAGTTCGCCTACCCGGCCATCAACGTGACCTCCTCCCAGACCCTGCACGCTGCGCTGCGCGGCTTCGCGGAGGCCGAGAGCGACGGCATCATCCAGATCTCCACCGGTGGTGCGGAGTTCCTGGGTGGCCAGCACAGCAAGGACATGGTCACCGGCGCGGTCGCCCTGGCCGAGTTCGCGCACATCGTCGCCGCCAAGTACGACGTCAACATCGCGCTGCACACCGACCACTGCCCCAAGGACAAGCTGGACGGTTACGTCCGCCCGCTGATCGCCCTGTCCGAGGAGCGCGTCAAGGCCGGCCGCAACCCGCTGTTCCAGTCGCACATGTGGGACGGCTCCGCCGAGACCCTGGCCGACAACCTGGCCATCGCCCAGGAGCTGCTGCCCCGCGCCGCCGCCGCCAAGATCATCCTCGAGGTCGAGATCACCCCGACCGGTGGCGAGGAGGACGGCGTCACCCACGAGATCAACGACGAGCTGTACACCACCGTCGAGGACGCGATCCGTACCGCCGAGGCCCTGGGCCTGGGCGAGAAGGGCCGCTACCTGCTCGCCGCCTCCTTCGGCAACGTGCACGGCGTCTACAAGCCGGGCAACGTGGTGCTGCGTCCCGAGCTCCTGAAGGACCTGCAGCAGGGCGTCGGCGAGAAGTACGGCAAGACCAGCCCGTTCGACTTCGTCTTCCACGGCGGTTCCGGTTCCACGGAGCAGGAGATCGCCACCGCGCTGGAGAACGGCGTCGTGAAGATGAACCTGGACACCGACACCCAGTACGCCTTCACCCGCCCGGTCGCCGACCACATGCTGAAGAACTACGACGGTGTGCTGAAGGTCGACGGCGAGGTCGGCAGGAAGTCCACCTACGACCCGCGGACCTGGGGCAAGCTGGCCGAGGCGAGCATGGCCAAGCGCGTCACCGAGGCCTGCGCGAACCTGCGTTCCACCGGCACCAAGCTGAAGTAACGGAGCGACCGGCCGGGGCGGCATCGGCCGCCGGCGGAGCCGTACGCGAAAGGGCCCCGGCCCGCCTGTCATCCGACGGGCGGGCCGGGGCCCTTCCGCATGGCCTCATGATCACAGTGAAACATTCTCCGGGGTTTGTCGATCACCCGGATGGAAAGGTTTGCGCCTCATCCGCAGGCCGTGGCGCCGCTCCAGGGTCCGGAATCGGGCATGGGGGCCGGGGGAACCCGAGGATCACGACCTCGGTGGGTGTGGAATCATACCGTCAGGTATGTATCTGGCTGCGGTGCGGAGAGGGGCCACACGGCGCATGAGCACGGAACGACCCGGGGCCGGGCAGGACCGGGCCAGGCAGGACAGGGCCGTGCGGACCCGGCAGGCCATTCTGGAGGCGGCCGCGGTGGTCTTCGAGGAGCGCGGCTACGAGGCGGCGAAGCTCTCCGACATCGTCTCCCTCGCCCGGGTCACCAAGGGGGCCCTGTACTTCCACTTCGACTCCAAGGACGAACTCGCCCAGGCCGTCATGGAGGCCCAGGTGTCCATCGAACCGGTCTACGTGCCGCAGGAGTTCAGGGTCCAGGAGTTCGTCGACGTCGGCATGATCCTCTCGCACCGGCTCCGCCACGACGTGCTGCTGCGCGGCAGTACGCGGCTCACCCTGGAGAACGGCGGGCGCGGTCTGGACCGGGCCGCCCCCTACCGGGGCTGGATCGACCTGCACACCCGGCTGCTCACCGAGGCCAAGGCCCGGGGCGAGCTGCCGGCGCACGTGGACCCGGCCCAGCCCGCGCGGACGGTCGTCGGCTCGTTCGCCGGACTGAACGTCATGGCGCACACCTTGGGGCTGGACCTGGACCGAGAGGTGTCGGCGCTCTACTCCTCGGTCATGGCAGGCCTGGTGCTGCCTGCGGTGGCGGTCCGGCTGGACACCGCGCCCGGCCGCGGGGCGCGTGCCCTGCACGGGCCGGACGGGGAGCGGGCGTGTGGCTGTGGAGACCGGCTGGTACGCCCGGCCGGTGAATGACCCCGCCTGCTGTCCTCAATGTCCGGAATCCGGATGATGGGTATGCTCTGGGAAAAAAGATAGCAGTAATCTTTTTTATCGGGGAGCGTGAGCCGGACGCGTCCGCCGGGGGAGCGTCGGGAAGCATCTGTCGAGGATGCGCGTCCGGGGCGCGCACCGGGGGGAGTGTCGTGGACATCGAAGCGCTCGGAGGGCTGCGGGTCCGGGAGAACGGCGTACTGCTCGTCCCGGCCGAACCGCACGCGAGACAGGTCCTCGCGGTGCTCGCCGCCCACGCCGACCAGCTGGTCCCCGCCTCGGTGCTGGCCGGGGAACTCGCCGTCCACACCCCGGCCGAGCGCACCCGCGCCGTACTCCACGCCTGTGTCCGCCAGCTGCGCGACCTGCTGGCCGGCGCCGCGGACCCGCGCGGCCGGCGTACCCCCGAGGCCGTGCTGGTCTCCCGCCCCGGCGGGTACCTGCTCGACACCGGAGGCGGCCGGAGCGACCTGGACGAGTTCACCCGGGACGCCGGGGCCGGCTACCGCGCCATGGCCCGGGGCGACTTCGAGACCGCGGCCCGGCGGCTGCGAGGGGCGCTCGCGCTGTGGCGGGGGCCGGCCTTCGACGGCGTCGTGGCCGGCCCCCGGATCGCCGAGCGGATCGACGGGCTGGAGCGGACCCGGCGCTCGGTCCTGACCCAGTGGGTGGAGGCCCGGCTGGCGCTCGGCCGGCACCGGGAGCTCCGGACCGAGCTCCGCACCGGCGGTATCCGCCGGGCCCTGGAAGCGCACCGGCAACTCGCGGACGCGCTCGGCGTCGGCCCGGGGGCGGGCACGGGCGTCGGTTCCGGCTCCGGACCGGGTGGCGAGGACTCCGCCCGGGAGGTGCGGCGGGCCCTGCTGCGCGGTGCGGCCGTCTGACCCGGTGTCCGGCCGCTCCGGCCGCTCCGGCCGCTCCGGCAGGTCCGGTGCAGGTCGGGCAGGCCGGGTAAGCCCGACGGGACGTCAATTCCTGTACGCGCACGATCGGTTGTCGACGCACGGATCGAGTTGACAAGCCACGCCGCGGGGCTGGAGATCGGAAAATTCGGCGGATATCTTTCTATGCGAAGCGAGGTGCATGCGGTATGGGCGGCGTCGCGGACGACTCCGGCTGGGGGCTGGCCGGCGCCGGCCGGGGCGGCGAGGAACGGAACGGATGGCACGGAAGACGCCGCTGATCGCGGTGGTCCACAACGGCCCGCAGGGCAGCGCGTCTCCGCTGGCCTTCGCGGCCCGCGACGGGGTCGCCGAAAGCGGTGTGCGCAGCGTCCTGATCGGCGCCGAGGGCGTCGGCGAGGCGCAGTGGGCCGCGCTGGAATCCGCCGACGGGTACGTCCTGGGGGCGCCGCTCCCGGACGCGGCCGAGGCCCGTCCCGCGGCCTGGCAGGGCAAGCCCGCCACGGTCTTCCTCGACGGAGCGGCCGCCGCGGCGGGGACCGTACGGCGGCTCGGGATGCGCCGGATCCGGCCCGGCCCGCTGCCCGGCTGGTACTCCTCCTGCGCCAACGAGGACGCGCTGGACACCGTCCGCAGGCTGGGCGCCCTCGTCGCGCTGGCCCTCCGGAACGCCCCGGGAGGCCCGCGAGAGCCCGCGGACCTGCGCCCCGAACCGGCCATCCGCCCCCGCTGAGTCCCCACTTGACCACACCGCGTGAGCAACCTACGTTCGACGGGCTGATTTCCGTGCGTATGCCACGGAACGGGGGGACAGAACGGGGAGCGGGCGCATGGAAACGGCGCATCCGGCCGAGGCCACGGAGACCAGGGCCGGGACCACGGCCGCGACGGCACCGGGAGCCGCACCGGCGCGGGCGGCCGCGGCTGCGGCACCGCCGGCGACGCCGAGTGGAGCACAGGCGGCGGGGGCCGCACCGACAGGGGCACCGGCGGTGGGGGCCGCACCGGCACCAGCCGTGGCAGCCGCGGCCGTGGCACCGGCCGTGGCGCTCGCACCGGCCGTGGCGCTCGCATCGGCCGTGGCGCCGGCGGCGCTCGGGGTGGGGGAGGGGGCCGCGGACGGGGGCGAACGGGAGCGGCTGGCCCGGGCCCTGGAGCTGGCCCGCACCCAGCTGGCCGGCCGCGAGGCCGCCCTGGGCGCGCTGACCGACACCGTGCACGACCTGGCCGCCCCCTGCGACCCGGACACCCTGCTCCGGGTGATCGCCCGCCGGGCCCGCCGGCTGCTGGACCTCGACATGGTCTGGGTCGGCTGCGCCCGCCCCGACGGCGGCTCGTACCTCCGCGTCAGCGAGGGCGAGACCTTCCCCTACCACCGGGGCCTCGACCTCGGCACCGGCCAGGGCGGCGGCGCCCCCGCCTGGACCGCCGACTACACCGCCGACCCGGCCGTCCCGCGCAGCCCCGGCCTCGACGGGCTGGTGCACGGTGAGCGGCTGCGCGCCGTGGCCGCGCTGCCGATCCGCCACGGCGACGCCGTGCTGGGGGTGCTCTACGGCGCCCGCCGCACCGTCCGCCCTTTCACCGCCGACGAGATCGGGGTCCTGCTGCCGCTGGCCGACCTGGCCGCCGTGGCGATGGACAGGGCGGCCCGGGCCGAGCGGGGCCGGGCCGAGACCGCCGAACTGGAACGGTTCGGGTCCGCCGCGAACACCGCCCTCACCCGGATCCGCCACCTGTGGGACTGCCAGGCCCGGCTGACCCGGCTGGTGATCGACGGGGCCGGGCTGGCCACCCTGGCCCGGGCCGCCGCCGACTCGCTGGACGGCGTACTGCAGGTGCGGGATCCCGGCGGGCGGCCGCTCACCGCCACCGGAGACCTCCACGGCCTGGACGAGGAGGCCGTCGCCCGCGCCGCGCTCCGCGCGCACACCGGGGGCCGCCCGGTCGGACTGCCCGGCGAGGTGTGGGTGGCCGCGGTGACCGCCGGGGCGGAGGACCTCGGGATCCTGGTGCTGCGTGCGTCGGCGCCGCTCACCGACGAGGACGTACGGCTGCTGGAGCTCGCCGCGCTGTCGGTGGCCTCGCTGACCCTGATCCGGCGCGGCAGCACCGTCGAGCGCCCGGTACGCGACGAACTGCTGCAGGAGCTGCTCGACCACTCCGGCTACGCGGAGCACACGGACGACCGTCTGCGGGACCGCACGGTACGGCTCGGCATGGACCCCGACGCGCCCCACGTGGTCGTGGTGGCCCGGCCGGAGGGCGGGGACCTCGGCAAGGCCGTGGCCTGGGCCGGCTCCTACGCGTACCGGATGGGCGGCCTCCGGGCGGTCCGGCGCGGCTGCGTGGTGCTGCTGCTGCCCGGCACCGACGCCTCCGCCGTCGCCCGCCGGGCCTCGGCGGAGCTGACCCCGCTGGTCGGCGGGCCCGTCTCCACCGGAGCCGCGGGCCCCGGAGCGGGGGTCACCTCGGTGGCCCGGGTCTACGAGGAGGCCGTGCGCTGTTTGGAGGTGCTGACCGCGCTGGACGGGGCGGGCGGGACGGCGTCCATGCGCGACCTCGGCTTCGTCGGCCTGCTGCTCTCCGCCGACCACGACGTGGACGCGTTCGTCCGCTCGGCCATCGGGCCGGTCCTGGACTACGACGAGGCTCGCCTCACCGAGCTGACCCGCACGCTGGAGGCGTACTTCCAGTCCGGCGGCAGCCCCATGCACTCCGCCGAGGCGCTCCACGTCCACCCCAACACCGTCTCGCGGCGGCTGGAGCGGATCGCGGAGCTCCTCGGCGAGGACTGGCAGAAACCGGCCCGGTCCCTGGAGATCCAGATGGCGCTGCGGCTCCAGCGCACCCGCGAGGCCCTGCACCGCGGCCGGGCGGGCCGGCCGTCACGCTGAGGCCGTCCCGGTGACCTGTTCCTCCTGGTGACCCGGTCCGTTCCGGTGATCAGGTCCGTTCCGGTGCCCCGGCCGGACCGGGGCACCGGAACGGCCTACTCGATTTCGGCCAGCGCCCGGGCCGCGTGCGCCACCGAGGCCATCGTCACGTGCCGGTGCCAGCCGGACAGCGACCGCCCGGAGAAGTCCCGCAGGCCGATCTCCTGCGCGCTGTGCCGGGACGCGTCCGTGACCCGCCGGGTCTGCTTCGTCATGCGGAGCAGCGCGGCCGCCGGCGGCCGCAGCATGTCGGTGATCCACAGCTCGGCGGGCGGCTGCGTCGGGTCGACCCAGTCCCCGATCAGCATCAGGTGGCGGCGCCGGGCGGGCGACGGGTCCGGCATCATCACCCGCACGGCCGACACCCAGGAGGTCCGCCACCGTCCCTGGCTCAGCGGATCGGCCCACTTCACCGGCAGCCGCAGCCCCCGTACGTTGCGCAGCACGTCCCGCGCGGCCAGGGTGCCGGCACCGTGTCCGGGCAGCGCCGGGTCGGTGACCAGCAGCCGGGTGCCGGGGTCGATCCGGGCGAGCACGGGCAGGCCGGCCTCGGTGAACCGGTTCATCGTGGCGCGGGTGCCGATGCCCCGCACGTCGAGCACGATCGGGCGGGCCGGCAGCCCCGTCTGCCGCACCATGTCCAGCGCGGCGGTGGCGGCGCACTCCTCGTAGGACCGGTCGCCGGAGTCCACGCCGGCAGCCGGCGCGCCCGAGGGGTCCTCCTCCGGGAGGAACATCCGCCAGCCCGCCGGAGTGGTCACCTCGGGGGAGCAGAACCACACCCCGAAGGCCTGCTGGCCGCGGAACATCTGCCCGCGGTGGGGGTCGAACCGGTGGCCCGTGCCCACCGACTGCTCGCCGCCCTTGGGGATCGACATCGGCTGGACCACCCACGAGGTGAGCGGGGACAGCCGGCCCAGGTACTCGGCGAGGGCGGACCGGATGGGCTGCCAGTCCCAGGTGGAGTCGGAGATGAAGTGGTGGAGGCTCTGCTCGGCGCCCACCCCGCCGGTGTGCGTGGCGATGTTCCGGATCGACTTGCGTCCCCGGGTGGCCAGCAGGCCCAGCACGTACTGGCGGCCCTTCTCCCGCTGGTCGCGCCGGCGCAGGGAGCCCAGGACCGCCGCGCAGAGTTCCTCGCCCACGTCGAGGGCCGGGTCCCGGCGGACCGTGCGGCGGCGCAGGAGGGCGCCCGGGGGCGCGGTGGTAGTCGCGGCGGTGGTCATGGCGACGGTCATGGTGCTCACGGAACGTTCCCCCTTGTTCGACTGCCCCTCCACGGTCCTGTGGAGCGGCCTGCTGGGGGAGGTGCGCCGGGCACCGACCTGACGGCCCCGGTGGTGGGGAGCCCACACACCGGGACCGGGGTCCGCGTTCCGCTTACGGCCGCCGGTCAGGCGGCGAGGAGCTCGGCGTACGCCGTCTCGCTGCTGTCCTTGAGGAACTGGCGGCACCGCTCGGCCTCGTCGGTCTCCTCGATGGCGCCCGCCGCCCGGGCGAGGGCCGCGAGGCAGCGCAGGAAGCCCCGGTTGGCCTCGTGCTCCCACGGGACCGGGCCGTGCCCCTTCCAGCCGGACCGGCGGAGCGCGTCCAGGCCCCGGTGGTAACCGGTACGGGCGTATGCGTAGGACTCCACGGTGCTGCCGGCCTTCGCGGCCTCCTCGGCCAGCTGTGCCCAGGCGAGCGAGAAGGTCGGGAAGCGGGCCGCCACCTCGGCGGGGGACGCGCCCTCGGCAAGCAGCTTCTGCGCGTCGGTGTTCTCCTGCAGGTAGGTCGGGTCGGGCCCGCCGAGCAGGTTCTGGTGAATGCTCATGGTGGCAGTCTGCCAGCGCGGTCCCGGCGATTGGACGCGGTGCTCCTGGGCATGCGCACGGGACGGATCGCCAGGCAGGCTGGAGATGGCGTGATCCCGCTCGTGATTCCGCGCGTGATGCCGTTCGTGGTGCAGGAGGTGGCGTGATGGTGCTGATGACGTCGGACGTGCTGGGAGCACCGTGCTGGCTGAGTCTCACGGCGCGCGACCGGGACACCGCGGAGCGGTTCTACCGGGAGGTGCTGGGCTGGACCTTCCGCCGGGACACCTTCGGCCGGGCGTTCTCGGTGGCCGAGCACAACGGGGTTCCGGTGGCGGGCATCGGGGCGGTGGCCGGGGAGCTCGCCGTACCGGTGGTCTGGACACCGTACTTCGCGGTCGACGACGCGGATCAGGCCGTGGCCCGGGTCCGGGAGCGCGGCGGCACGGTCGGTGTCGGACCGGTGTCGTACCAGCCGCGGGGCCGGGCGGCGCTCGCCACCGACCTGGAGGGGGCGGTGTTCGGGCTCTGGGAGGGCACGATCGAGGAGCGGTGGCGGGTCGGCGAGGACGCCCCGGCCTGGCTGGAACTGCACACGCGCGACGCGTTCGAGGCCGCGTTCTTCTACGGCGAGGTGCTGGAGTGGGCCACCGTCGACGATCCGACCGGGTGCTGCGAGGTCTCGTACGAGGAGGACCAGGTCGTACTGCGGCGCAGCGGTACTCCGGTGGCCCGGCTGAACAGCGGGCCGGTGGAGGCGGCGTCCCCGAAGCCGCAGCGGCGGCCCCGCTGGCTGGTGCACTTCAAGGTGCCGGACCTGGTGGCGGCGACGGCCGCGGTGAACGCGCACGGGGGCACGGTGGTGGAGGAGGAGGGGCCGGCCCGGGTGACGGTGAGCGATCCGGACGGCGGGCTGTTCACCCTGGACGAGGTGGAGAGCTAGGGTCCGGCGCGGGCACGTCGCGGGCGCGGCGCAGGGGCGTGCCGGTGTGCGTGCGGCGTACGGGGTGCCCGTTTCGTACGTGGCAAGAGTGGCGGGCTTCACACGGTTCCCCTGCGCGAACCCGGGCATATGATGCGGGCAGGGGACCGGGGCTCCACTTTTCCCATCAGGAAGGAGCGGACCGCTACCCGGAAGTTCGTGTCGAGGAGACAGCGATGTCGCATTCCCTTGATGCCTCCGGAGTGGGCGGTTCGGATACCCCGAACCTCGACTTCGCGGGCACTACCCCGTACGAGGACTACGTCCAGGCGGACGTCCTCACCCACCTCCAGCACCCCCGTTCGGACGACCCGGGCGAGATGGTCTTCCTGGTCACGACCCAGGTGATGGAGCTGTGGTTCACCGTCATCGTCCACGAGTGGGAGACCGCGGCCCGCGCGCTGCGCGAGGACCGGCTCGACGTGGCGATGGACGCGCTGAAACGATCCGTGCGTGAGCTGGAGGCCCTCAACCAGTCCTGGCGGCCGCTCGCGCAACTCACCCCGGGCCAGTTCAACTCCTACCGGGCCGCACTCGGCGAAGGTTCCGGTTTCCAGTCCGCGATGTACCGCCGGATGGAGTTCCTGCTCGGCGAGAAGTCGGCGTCCATGCTGGTCCCGCACCGCGGCGCGCCCCGGGTGCACGCGGAACTGGAGAAGGCGCTCCAGGAGCCGAGCCTGTACGACGAGGTGCTGCGCCTGCTGGCCCGCCGCGGCCTGCCGGTGCCGGCCGCCGTGCTGGACCGGGACCTGTCCCGGCGCTACGAGTCCTCGCCCGAGGTGGAGGCGGTGTGGGCCGGCCTCTACGCGGAGCCGGCGGACCGTGCCGACCTGGTCCGGCTCGGCGAGGCCCTGACGGACGTCGCCGAACTGGTCTGGCGCTGGCGCAACGACCACCTGGTCGCCACCCGCCGGGCGATGGGCGCGAAGACCGGCACGGGCGGCTCGGCCGGAGTGTCGTGGCTGGAGAAGCGTGCCGCGAAGAACGTGTTCCCCGAGCTGTGGACGGCCCGCAGCCATGTCTGAGACCTCCCTTTCCATACGCGCCGAGGTCCTGGACGCCGAGGACGAGCTCGGCAAGCTGCGCGAGCGGTTCACCCTGCCGGACGGTCTGGTCTACCTGGACGGGAACTCGCTGGGGGCCCTGCCCGCCGGTGTCCCCGGCCGGGTCGCGGACGTCGTCGACCGCCAGTGGGGCGAGCTGCTGATCCGCTCCTGGGACGAGAGCGGCTGGTGGACGGCCCCCGAGCGGATCGGCGACCGGATCGCCCCGCTGGTCGGCGCGGCACCGGGCCAGATCGTGGTCGGCGACTCGACCAGCGTGAACGTCTTCAAGGCGCTGGTGGGCGCGGCCCGGCTGGTGGCCGACTCGGCCGGTGCGGGGCGTGACGAGCTGGTCGTGGACGCCACCACCTTCCCGACGGACGGTTACATCGCGGCCTCGGCGGCCCGTATGACGGGGCTGAAGGTGGTCCCGGTCGAGCCGGGCGAGGTCCCGTCGGTGCTCGGCCCGCGCACGGCCGCGGTGCTGCTCAACCACGCCGACTACCTGTCCGGCCGGCTGCACGACCTGCCGGGCCTCACCGCCGCCGTGCACGCGGCGGGCGCCCTCGTGGTCTGGGACCTCTGCCACACCGCGGGCGCGCTCCCGGTGGAGCTGGACGCGAACGGCGTGGACCTCGCGGTCGGCTGCACGTACAAGTACCTCAACGGCGGCCCGGGTTCGCCGGCCTACCTGTACGTTGCGGCACGCCACCAGCCGGCCTTCGACTCCCCGCTGCCCGGCTGGAACTCGCACGCCGCACCCTTCGCCATGACGCCGGACTACGTGCCGGCCGAGGGCGCGGTGCGCGGCCGGGTCGGCACCCCGGACATCCTGTCCATGCTGGCCCTGGAGGCGTCCCTGGACGTCTGGGAGGGCGTCTCCGTCGAGGCCGTCCGCCGCAAGTCCCTCGCCCTGACGGACTTCTTCCTGGAGTGCGTCGAGGCGTACGTCCCCGCCGGACGGGTGGAGTGCGTGACCCCGAAGGCCCACGCGGAGCGCGGCAGCCAGATCGCGCTGCGCAGCGAGAACGCGGCCGGCGTGATGCGGGAGCTGGTCGCCCGCGGCGTGGTGGGCGACTTCCGCGCCCCCGACGTGCTGCGCTTCGGGTTCACCCCGCTGTACGTCGGATTCGCCGACGCCGAGCGGGCCGCCCGGACGCTGGGTCACATCTACGGGTGATGATCACGCGGGACATGCACCACTGGTGAAACGTCTCGCCTGCCCCGGCCCGAAGGAAACGGGGCAAAGGGGCGGGCGGGACGGGCGGCTGGTGGGCGGCCGGTGGGCGGCGGGCAGGCAGGTGCCGTGCTCCGGCCGTGCTTCTTGTGTGCTCCTCGTATTTCTTCTGCGGGCCGCCCGGTGCCTGATAGTTTCCCGCTGCCCGGAACATGTGTCCCAGCTGTCCCCCGCGTAGTGCTCGGGGGCCGGTCGGATCCACCTGTCCGGCAGCGTGCAGCCGTGTACCCGCGTGTACCCGTGGTGAGAGGTGTGTGTCGAGTCGATGACGGACCCCGCAGTCGAACGGGACGCCGCCGAGTCCGCGTCGGCCTTCTCCCACCCGCCGGTGACTCCGGACGCGACCGCCGCGTACGGCGAACACCCGGACCACGTGGTGGACTTCTACGCCCCGCGCGACGGTGCCGGCGAGGCTCCTCTGGTCGTCGTCCTGCACGGCGGAGCCTGGCGCGCCCCGTACGACCGGCAGCACATCACCCCCCTCGCGGACTTCCTGGCCCGCCGCGGTTTCGCGGTGGCCAACGTGGAGTACCGGCGCGGCAGCGCGCTGCCGCACCAGGGCTCGGCCGGACCCGTGGCCGGCCGCTGGCCCGACACCTTCGACGACGTGGCCGCCGCGATGGACGCCCTCCCGGAGCTGGCCGCCGTCCACCTGCCGCAGGCCGACCTCCGCCGCACCGTGATCACCGGCCACTCGGCCGGAGGCCACCTGGCGCTGTGGGCCGCCGCCCGACACGTCCTGCCCGCGGACGCCCCCGGTTCCTGGAAGCTGCCTTCCCCGCCGCAGCTGCGCGGCGTGGTGGCACTGGCCCCCATCGCGGACTTCACGGTCGCCGAGGAGCTGGGTGTGTGCGGTGGCGCCTCCGCGCAGCTCCTGGGCGGGGAAGCGCTGTTCCCTGCCCGCCTGCCCTACGCCGACCCGGCCGCGCTGCTCCCGACCGGCATCGCCACGACGATCGTGCACGGCCGCGAGGACATCGTGGTCCCGGCGGAGGTGGCGGAGTCCTACGTCGCTGCGGCCGCCAAGGCGGGCGAGACGGTCGGGCTGACCCTGCTGGCCGACGTGGGTCACTTCCCGCTCATCGACCCGGCGGCGGACGCCTGCGCGGTGGTCGCGGAGGAGATCGCCCAGCTGGCCTGGTGAAGCAGTAGCCCGTGCACGAACCGGTGCTCCGATCCGGGCCCCGGCCATCGGCCCGCTCGCCCTCGCCCCCGCCGCCTGGGCGGACTTCACGGGCTGGGCGGCGAGCTCGCGCTAGCCGTGTTCGTCAGCACCTTCGCCAGATAGCCGCCGCCCAGGATCAGGACCAGACCCAGCCACCACAGGCCGTCCTCGAAGATCAGCACGATGATGCCCACCGGCACCAGCAGCCCGGCCAGGACGGCCAGGAAGCCGGCCGTGTGCGGTGGCCGTTCGCCGCGCGCGCGGGCCCGTGCCACGTCCGGGTACCAGACGGTGAACCTCACCGCTGCGACGATCGCCAGGATCTGGATGACCCAGCCGGTCCACAGGTTGTCCGGGTTGTGCAGCACCAGGTCGCCGTACGCACCCGCGAGCGCCGCGACCAGGAAGGCCAGGCCCCACGCGGCCGTGATGATCCGGTTGGTGCGCAGGAACGCGGGCGTGTCCCAGAGCGCCGGGTCCACCTGCTCCTTCGCGTACTGGATCGTGAAGGGCACCCCGACCGCGATCGAGCCGAAGGCGATCAGGGTGAGCGCGATATTGGACAGCTCCCCGGCATAGGTCTCCAGCCAGCGCAGCGTCCCGTCGCTCGCCAACGCGCCGATGACGGCCAGGACGGCGAAGAAGACGACGTCCGCGATCTCCAGGATCTTCCAGGAGCTGCCGCGGTTGACGATCCTCCCGGTCACGACCAGGGCCACCGCACTCAGCAGGGCCAGCCCGACCGCGAGCTCGAACCGGCCCGGTCCGACCAGCAGCGAGAAGATGATCCACGGCGCCATGCCGACGACGGGGTTCTCCAGGAACCCGGCCACGCCGCCCTTTTCGGAGCCGTACGCCTCGGTCCTCACCCCTCCACCCTGCACACCGTTCGGGCCAGTCCGCCATCGGCGCGCGCCATCCAGGGGTTCTGAGAGATTTTTCGATCGCGTTGGCGCCACCCTGAAATGTGCTCTGAGCTGCAACTTCATCATTGCCGACCGGGTGATGGCGCCATCAATGGCACACGCATCGTCGTTGGTGGCTCGCAATGGCGCCATTGATGTGCCACGATGGTGCCATGAACGCGGGGGCGGGCAACCACCACCGCGGAGATCAGGAACCGAAACGGACTCGAAGGAGCGCACCACCATGTCTCTCACCCTGACCAACCAGGACAAGAACACCCTGCGCACCGCCGCGTACGGCGCCGTCTCGCTGCTGGCCGCCGCCGACGCCGCCGGCTCTCCCCACAAGGTCGCCACCCACGGCAGCGTTGCGCTGTACTCCTCGATCGGCCCGGTCGGGTACGTGCTCGCCGAGAAGTCCAACGACATCAAGCTGAACGTCAAGTCCACGGCGGAGCTCGCCGACCTCGTGCTGCCGGCCCTGACCGAATCGATGCTCCTGCTCAAGAAGCAGGATCCGGCGGAGGCCGAGAACTTCCGGAGCACCGTCCTCGTCGCCCTCGACGCGGGTGCCCGGGCCCGCAAGGGCGAGCCCGGTCCCGGCCTGACCGAAATGGCGCGCAAGATCACCGCAGCGCTCGACGCCGCCTGACGGGACGGGGGTGCCGGGGCGCGGAGGTCACGGCATGTCGACGTGGTCGGCGGCGGAGTAGACCCAGGGCGTGGCGTCGGTGCCGTCGTGGGCCAGCCACCAGATGCCGTCCGGGCGGGGCGGGACGGCCGTGGCGAGGACGCCGCCGCGGCCGGTCGTCAGGTCGGCGGGGTACTCGTACCGGGTGCTGCCGTCCGCCTTGTAGACCAGCCGCGCCGGGAGTCCTTCGGGTGCGCCGGTGTAGCCGCCGTTGTCCCAGTCCGCGAGGGTGAGCCTGCCCACGACGCCCAGTGGATGGCCCGGGCGCGGCGGCTCGGGGAAGGCGTCGGCGGTGAGCTGGGCCTTGCGCTTGATGCGGATGCTGTCCAACCTGCCGTCGGTGACCAGGCCCCCCTCCTCCCTCGGCACCCAGTCGTTGGCGGCGACCAGGACGTACAGCTCGTGGAGCCCGGCGTCGGCGTTGGTCAGGGACCACCTGTTGCCCCGCACGGTGAAGGTGAACCGGCAGGTGGAGCGCTTGGGGTTGTCGGCGTGGGGCGTGCAGATGTCGGTGCCGGCCTGCCGCGGGTCGGCCTGGAGCTGGCGGCCGGCCGGGCCGAGCAGGTCTGCCTCGGCGTTGTTGCGGCTGATGCCGGAGTCGTCCTCGGCGTCGAAGGAGACGAAGAAGGTCCGGCTGTCGCCCGGGCCGAGGGCGAAGTCGGCGGCGTGGACGGTGCCGCCGAGGATCCGTGGCGGGCTCGCGACGTCGGCCCGCGCGGTGGCGGCAGGTCCGAGGAACAGGGCGAGGGTGGTGAGGACGGTGGCGGCGACGACGGATCTGCGCATGGGGTCCCCCTGGAAGGTTCGTGCGCACACCGTAGGACCGGTGCGAGGATCCGTTGAGGAGGCCGGCGGCCGCCGGTGCCGAGCCATGACGTTCCCGACGGAACCGTGACACGGGCCCGGGCCCGGCCGGGTGAGGGTGGTGCCGGTGGGGTCCCGCTAGGGCGTCGGCGTGGCGAGGTAGCCGGCGCGGCCGCTGTCGTCGACGTCGAACGGCCCCTCGGGGATGATGCAGAACTCGTTCCCCTCGGGGTCGGCCATCACCAGGAAGCCGCCCCCGGCGTACTCCTCCAGCCGACGGGCCGCCGAGGGCCTCGACGCGCTGCTGTTCCGCGGCGGGGTCGGGGGAGGCCAGGTCGACGTGTATGCGGTTCTTGCCGGTCGTGGGGCGGTCGACCTTCTGGAAGGCCAGTCCCGGGCCGTCGCCGCGGGCGAGGAAGACGTACGGGCCGATCGCGGCCGCGACGGGCCGGTCCAGCAGCGCGGACCAGAAGGCCGCCACGCGCTGCGGGTCCGCACAGTCGATGACGAGATCCTTGATGACCATGGGCATGCCCACATGCTCGCACCACGGCCGGCGCGGCGACGCGCCTGTGCCTGACCCCGGGCGCGGACACCGGCCGGAGGTGTTGCCAGGTACACCACCGGTGGGTGTCCGGGCCCCGTGATCTTTCCCGTTCCGGGCCGGAGACTTGTCCCGGAACGGGGGGCGGAAGGGCTGCCCGGGGGAGAACGGGGACGGACATGAGGGCACGCGCATCCGTACGGGCGGCCACGGACGGGTTCAGGCTGTCGTGGCAGGCCATGCCGGTCTCGGCGCTGCTGTTCATCTGCTGCGTCGCGGCGATCCTGCTGCTCCCGGTGGGCGGGCTGTTCGCCCTGCCCGGCGTGGTGGCGCAGGTCCGCGCGCACGCCGACCGGCGGCGGAAGCTGGCCGCCGAGCTGTCGGGTGTGGCGATGGCCGCCGGCTACCGGCCCCTTCCGGAGGTCCGCGGCAGCGGCTACCCGGCGTACCTGGAACGGTCGGCGGCCCTGTTGCGGGACCCGGCCACCTGGCGTGACCTGGGGTGGCTGTTCCTGGACATGTGGGCCGGCTGGTTCACCGCGGTCCTGCCGCTCACGCTGTTCCTGTTCGCGGCGGAGGGACTGGCCCTCGCGGCCGGGATGTGGCGGCTGGTGGTCCACGACATCGCGTTCCCGTACGGATTCCTCATGGTGGAGGGCCAGGCCACCGCGTACGCCGCCGGCGTCCTGGGACTCGTGGTGCTGCACCTGACGCTGCGGAACGGCGAACGGCTGCTGCGCGGCCACTTCCTGCTGGCCAGGGCGCTGCTCGACCGCCCGCTGACCGCCGAACTGAACCGGCGCATCGACCGGCTGACGGAGACCCGGCACGACGCCGTGGACTCCTCCGCCGCCGAGCTGCGCCGGATCGAGCGGGACCTGCACGACGGGGCGCAGGCCCGCCTGGTCGCCATGGGCATGCACCTGAACACCATCGAGGCGGTGGTCGAGAAGGACCCGGCCATGGCCAGGGAACTCCTCGTGGAGGCCCGGAAGAACTCCTCCGAGGCGCTCGCCGAACTGCGCGACCTGGTCCGGGGCATCCACCCGCCGGTGCTCGCCGAGCGCGGCCTGGGCGACGCGGTCCGGGCGCTCGCGCTGCGGATCCCCCTGCCCGTCGAGGTGACGGTCGAGCTGCCCGGGCGGGCCGGGGCACCCGTCGAGGCGGCGGCGTACTTCGCGGTCAGCGAGGCGCTCACCAACGCGGTCAAGCACGCGGAGGCGGAACGGGTGTGGGTGGACATCAGCCATGCGGACGGCTCACTGCGCGTCTCGGTCACCGACAACGGGGGCGGCGGGGCGGCGATCGGCGGCGGCTCGGGACTGGTGGGGGTGGAGCGCCGACTCGGTACATTCGACGGTGTCCTGGCCGTCAGCAGCCCCGCGGGCGGTCCCACCATGGTGACCATGGAGATCCCTTGCGTGTTGTCCTAGCCGAGGACCTCTTCCTGCTCCGGGACGGGCTCGTGCGCATGCTGGAGGCGCACGGGTTCGAGATCGCGGCGGCGGTGGAGAGCGGGCCCGAACTGGCACGGGCCCTCGCGGAGTCGCAGCCCGACGTCGCCGTGGTCGACGTACGGCTGCCGCCCTCGCACACGGACGAGGGCCTGCAGTGCGCGCTGGCGGCCCGGCGGGCCAGGCCGGGGCTGCCGGTGCTGGTGCTCTCCCAGCACGTGGAGCAGCTGTACGCGCGGGAGCTGCTCGCGGACGGCGCCGGCGGGGTGGGATACCTGCTCAAGGACCGGGTGTTCGACGCGGAGGAGTTCACCGGGGCGATACGCCGGGTGGCGGCGGGCGGCACCGCCATGGACCCGCAGGTCATCTCGCAGCTGCTGACCCGCCGCGGCCAGGACGGGCCGGTGGCCGCGCTGACCCCGCGGGAGCTGCAGGTGCTGGAGCTGATGGCCGAGGGCCGCTCCAACACCGCCATCGCCGCGCACCTGGTGGTGACGGAAAGGGCGGTGGCCAAGCACACCTCCAACATCTTCGCCAAGCTCGGCCTGGAGGTCTCCGAGGACGACAACCGGCGCGTGCTGGCCGTCCTGGCCTACCTCGACCACGGCCGGGCGTGACGGCCGGGCGTGACGGCCGCGCGGGTCATCCTGCGGCGGACGGGGCGGCCGGCTGCTCCGCCGGACCCTCCTCCGCCGGGTCCGGCCGCGCCAGCCAGTCCTGGAGCTCTCGGTGGCGGAACTGGTACGCGAATCCCTCGACGCGCATCAGCCCCGCCTCGCAGCACCAGTCGAGGAAACCGCCGAGCCGGAGCGGCAGTTCGCCGCTCATGGAGCCCTTGAACGCCAGGTGGCGGCGCCAGGCGGGGGCCGCCAGGCCCAGGACCAGCGGGGCGACGATCACCGCCCCGTAGCCAAAGCCCCGTGCGTCGGCCAGGAACTGGGCGGCGAAGGCACCTCCGGCCAGTGATCCCGTCGCCGCGAGCACGAGTGCGTACCTCAGTTCGGCGCGCAGCGGGTCGCGGGGGCCGGTGAGGGTGGCCTGCGGGTGGTCGGCGATGTGCCGGCCCGCCAGCAGCACCGGGACCGGCGCCACGTAGCCGAGGGTGACCGCCGTGACCAGCAGGGGACGGTCCCCCAGCTGGTCCCATACGTACAGGCCGAAGCCGAGCACGCCCAGCAGGCCGGCGCCGACGTAACCGGGGTCGACGAGCCGCCGCCAGTGCAGCCGGCGGGGCACGGGCTGACGGCGGCGGCGGTTCATGACCAGCTGCGGCAGGTCGGACATCAGGAAGAACGCCACCACGAAGGCGAGGGGGCTGCCCTGCGGAATGGTGAAGCCGAGCCGGTCCGCCACCACGATCCCGATGACGAACGGAAGGGAGAAGAGGACCACCTCGCCCAGGGCGACCTGGAACCTGCCGATCGGCCAGAGCCGGTGCAGCACCAGGTCGGTCTCGGCGACCACCTCGTCCCCCGGCCGGCGCTCCTCGGGGTCCCGGCCGCCGTTGCGCAGGTGCCGGGCGAGGACGGTCAGTGCGGTCTCGACCTTCTCCGGGTCGCGCCGCCGCCTGCGGCCCGGTCCCGGCCGCAGGTTGTGCGCCCGGGTCGCGGCCCGGACGTACAGGCCCAGGAGGTGGTCCGGGACCGCGTGGGCCGGCATGGCGAGCAGCGCGCCGGGCAGGCGCGCCGGGCGGTAGTCGACCCGTTCGGTGTAGCCGGTGGTGAGGAGGGCCATACGCCAGGGGGTCTGCACGACGCGGGCCAGTCCGCGCGGGTTCCCGCTCCAGGTGAGGGCGTCGACGACCGGCTGCCAGTCGGGCAGCCACTGCCCGGTCTCGTCCGTCAGACCGCTCTCGCGCAGGAACGCGAGCTGCTGTTCGCTGGTGAGCGGCTGGAGGGTGACCGTCGTGGCCTGCCGCAGCCGGACCTTCCGGGCCAGGTTCCGGTAGCGGTCGGTCCGGCAGACCACCACCAGCGGTGCCTTGCCGGTGCGCCCGTCGTACTCGGCGTCGAGCCGTTCCAGCGCCCTCAGCGCACGGGTGTCGCGCAGGGGGGCGTCCGGCGGGTCCATCTCGTCGAGACCGTCGAAGATCGGCAGGACGAGGCGGGCGTCGAGGAGTTCGTGGGCCACGGCCCGGGACGGGGTGAGCCTGATCTCGGTCAGGTAGTCCGCGAGCCAGTTCCGCAGCGGCCGCTCGGTGTTCCAGGTGGAGAGCGGGATGCGGACCGGGACCGGCCCGCCGTCCTTCCAGTGCTCCAGCAGGTGGGCCATCAGCTGGGTGGCGGCGACGGTCTTCCCCGAGCCCGGGTCGCCCAGGACGACCAGGCGGCTCCGGCCGGCCGGCAGGCTGGTGAAGTACGCGCCCAGGGGCTCGGCCACGGTGGTCCCGGGGCGGGAGGCGTCCTCGAAGCCGACGGGAATGGTGTTGCCGGAGCCGGGGAACCAGCCGCGGGGCGCGGCGAGCAGCTGCTTGTCGACCTGGTTCTTGAAGTCGGCCAGCCGGCGGCCGCGGTCCGCCTGCTCCTGCCGGCGGCCGAGCAGCACGGCGTACGCGGCGATGCAGGCGGAGGCCGCTCCGGTGGCCACGGCGGCGATGTCGGCCAGGGGGCTGTCCCGTAACGGCGGGGTCTGGCGGAGCGCGACGAACCCCACGGCCACGAGGGCGAAGCCCGCGGCCACGATCTTCCACACGCCGCCCCGGTAGGAGCCCCCCGCTGCCATGACCATGAAGTCTGCCGAGTGGCGGGCCGGTCCGGCAGCCGTTTCGGCGGATCGGGGCAGGAAGGCCGGATGTGCGTCGTGGGATGCCGAAGGGGCGGCGTGCCCGTCGGCACGCCGCCCCTTCGGATCAGGCCCCTACAGGAAGGAGTTGATCTCGATCGTCTCGGTGCGGCCCGGGCCGACGCCGATCGCGGAGATCGGGGCGCCGGACATCTCCTCCAGCGCCTTCACGTACGCCTGCGCGTTCTTCGGCAGGTCGGCGAAGGTCTTCGCCTTGGTGATGTCCTCGGACCAGCCCGGGAGGGTCTCGTAGATCGGCTTCGCGTGGTGGAAGTCCGACTGCGAGTACGGGAGCTCCTCGACGCGCTTGCCGTCGATCTCGTACGCGACGCAGACCGGGATCTCCTCCCAGCCGGTCAGGACGTCCAGCTTGGTGAGGAAGAAGTCCGTCAGGCCGTTGACGCGGGTCGCGTAGCGGGCGATCGGGGCGTCGAACCAGCCGCAGCGGCGGTCACGGCCGGTGGTCACACCGCGCTCGCCGCCGATGCGGCGCAGGTCCTCGCCGTCCTGGTCGAACAGCTCGGTCGGGAACGGACCGGCGCCGACACGGGTGGTGTAGGCCTTCAGGATGCCGATGACCCGGGAGATCTTCGTCGGGCCCACGCCGGTGCCGGTGCAGGCGCCGCCCGCGGTCGGGTTCGAGGAGGTGACGAACGGGTACGTGCCGTGGTCGACGTCGAGCAGGGTGCCCTGGCCGCCCTCGAACAGCACGACCTTGTCCTCGTCGAGCGCGTTGTTCAGGATCAGCGTGGTGTCGGCCACGTAGGGCTTGATCTGCTCCGCGTACTGGAGCATCTCCTCGACGATCTGCGCCGGCTCGATCGCGCGGCGGTTGTACAGCTTGGCGAGCAACTGGTTCTTGCCCTCCAGCGCCGCCTCGACCTTCTGGGTGAGGATCGACTCGTCGTAGAGGTCCTGGACCCGGATACCGACGCGGTTGATCTTGTCGGCGTAGGTCGGGCCGATGCCGCGACCGGTGGTGCCGATCTTGCGCTTGCCGAGGAAGCGCTCGCCCACCTTGTCGAGGGTGACGTTGTAGGGCGTGATCAGGTGCGCGTTTCCGCTGATCAGGAGCTTGGACGTGTCGATGCCGCGCTCGTTCAGACCGCGGAGCTCGGACAGCAGCACGGACGGGTCGACGACGACGCCGTTGCCGATGACCGGGGTGCAGCCGGGCGAGAGGATTCCGGAAGGGAGCAGGTGAAGCGCGTACTTCTGGTCACCTACGACGACCGTGTGGCCGGCGTTGTTGCCGCCCTGGTAGCGGACCACATAGTCGACGGAGCCACCGAGGAGGTCGGTGGCCTTTCCCTTGCCCTCGTCACCCCACTGGGCTCCGAGCAGCACAAGAGCGGGCACAGGCGTACACCTCTTCCGGATGGGGCATGTCCAAGGTCAGGGGGCGTACGACGATGTACACCGCAGGCTGAGCCGTCGGACCGGTTGCCCCGGAATAGACGAAGCCCCTGGCGCAATAGCGCAAGGGGCTCTTGCACAAAGATGCTACCCGAGGAAGGACCGAGGTGTCGGCTCCAGAGCCCACCATGAGCGAAGCGGGTGCGCCGGCGGGCGCCCTGCTGGTGCTCGTCGACCCGGTCGCCCGCCGTCTCGACGGCGAGTCCGTGCGGATCGCGAAGGACGTGCTGAGTGCGGGGGCGGCGGCGAAGATCTGCCTCCCCGAGAGCCCTGAGGAGTTCGCGCGGGCGCTCGCCCGCAGGGGCCATCGGCGTCCGGTGATCGTGGGGGACGACCGGGCGCTCGTACGGGCCGTGGGCCTGCTCCACCGGGAGCGGGCGCTCGCCGCGGCCGGGGCGCTGTCCCTGGTGCCGGTGGGACCGGCACCCGCCCTGGCGCTGGCGCATTCGCTGGGGGTCCCCGCGGGTGCGGTGGCGGCGGCGCGGGCCGTGCTGGACGGCGCGGTGCGGACGCACGACCTGCTGGTGGACGACAGCGACGGGGTGGTGCTGGGCGCGCTGCGGATCCCGTCGGCGGTGCCGGGGCCCGGAGGGCCGGCGGGGCCGGCCGGGGTGCCCCGGCCGGGTGCCGTACGGCCGGGGGCCCAGCGGTCGGTGTGGAGCGCCTGCCGGTCACTGGTGCGGACCCTGGTGCGCCCTCCGGTGGGCGGGACGCCGGCCCCGGGCGGCGCCGGCGCGCACCGGCTGCGGGTGGAGGCCGACGGGGTGCTGCTGGCCGATGTGGACCGGCCGGTGGCGGGTGTGTCGGTGGCGCGGCGGGAAGGGCTGGCCGAGGTGGTCGTCCGGACGGGTGATTCCGACCGCCCGGTGACGGCCCTGGCGCGCTCGGTGACGGTGTCGGGCGCGGACTTCCGCTACCGCGCCGACCACACGGTGACGGGCCCGGTCCGCCGCCGCACCTGGACCCTCCGCCCGGCCGCCTGGTCCCTGACGGTGCCTCGCCCGGACTGACCCGCCGTTGTGGGCAGGCGTGCGGCACCGCCGTGTGGGCAGGCGTGCCGCAGGGCGATGGGGGTACCCCCTGCTCGAGCGGAGTCGAGAGCTTGGGGGAGGGTGGGCACACGGCACGACGGCGCGCACCGGTCGCGCAGCGTGTCCTGACACCGCAGCCCGCCGAGGCTGCGAAGCCCGGCCCGATGGAGCCCGGCTCCGGGCCGGGCGGCGCCCGTACCCGCTAAGCCGATGGCAGCCCCAGCCCGGCCCGGTGCACCCGCCACCGCTCCAGCATCGAGTGCATCTCGCCCTGGAGGAACTCGAAGAACGCCGCCGTCTCGGAGAGCCGGACCCCCGCAGGAGTCCCCTCCCCGAGGCCGGCCGCCCCCTCCCGCAACGTCTTCTCGAACATGCCCAGCACCTGGTCACGCCGCGTGAACGTCTCGTACCAGAGCTCGTTGTGCAGCACGTACCGGTCCCGCCGGGACCCCGGCTCGCGCTCCCGGCTGACCATTCCGACCTGGGACAGGTAGGAGATCGCCCCCGACACCGCCGCCGGGCTGATCCGCAGCGCCTCGCCCAGCTCCGCCGAGGTCATGCTCGCCTCGTCGCTCGCCAGCAGGGCCGCGAAGACCCGTGCCGCCATCCGCTGCATGCCCGCGTCGGTCAGCTGTCCGGCGAACCGCTCCACGAAGCGGGATACCGCCTCGGCGCTCCCGGCCGTCTCATCCATCTCCGTCACGCCCCCGACTTTACGCGATTCCAGAGCTTCACAAATTTGTGAAATCAGCGTACGTTCGGAACATGACGAAGGCAATCCGTGTCGCCGGACTCCACAAGGCGTTCGGCCGCACCCGCGCACTGGACGGTCTCGACCTGTCGGTCGCCACCGGCGAGGTCCACGGCTTCCTCGGCCCCAACGGAGCCGGCAAGTCCACCACCATCCGGGTCCTCCTGGGCCTGCTGCGCGCCGACTCCGGCACCGCCGAACTCCTCGGCGGCGACCCCTGGGCCGACGCCGTCGAGCTGCACCGCCGCATCGCCTACGTCCCCGGCGACGTCACCCTGTGGCGCAACCTCTCCGGCGGGGAGGTCATCGACCTCTACGGCCGGCTGCGCGGAGGACTCGACACGGCGCGGCGGGCCGCGCTCGTCGAACGCTTCGAGCTCGACCCGACGAAGAAGGGCCGGACCTACTCCAAGGGGAACCGGCAGAAGGTCGCCCTGGTCGCGGCCTTCGCCTCCGATGCCGAGCTGCTCGTCCTGGACGAGCCGACCTCCGGCCTCGACCCGCTCATGGAGGAGGTCTTCCGGAGCTGTGTGGCCGAGGCGCGGGACGCCGGCCGGACCGTCCTGCTCAGCTCGCACATCCTCAGCGAGGTGGAGGCGCTCTGCGACCGGGTCAGCATCATCCGCAACGGGCGGACCGTGGAGAGCGGTTCCCTCGCCGAGCTCCGCCACCTGACCCGGACCTCGGTCACCGCGGACCTCGCCGGCCCGCCCGACGGGCTCGCCCACCTGCCCGGTGTGTACGACCTGGACGTCCGGAGCGCGCACGGCGGCGCGGGCACCCGGGTCCGCCTCCAGGCCGACACGGACCGGCTGGACGCCGTCCTGCGCTCCCTGGCCGCCTCGGGCGTACGGTCGCTCACCTCGACCCCGCCCACCCTCGAAGAACTCTTCCTGCGGCACTACGCCAACGCCGATGCCAACGCCGATGCCAACGCCGATGCCGATGCCGATGCCGATGCCGATGCCGATGCCGATGCCGATGCCGATGCCGACGCCGCGGACGCGGACGGGGTGAGCGCGCGATGAAGCGACCGTTCGCGGGCACCGGCAGCCTGCTGCGGCTGGCCCTGCGCCGGGACCGCATCGTGATGCCGGCCTGGATCCTGATGACCGGGCTGGTCGTCGTCAGCATGCCGGGTTCGCTGGGGAGTATCTACCGGACCGCCGCCGAGCGGGCCGCGATCGCCGCCTCGATGAATGCCAACAGCTCCATGCGGGCCCTGTACGGGCCGGTGTCCGGCGATTCGCTCGGCGCCCTGACGGCTTGGCGGATCGGCGTCTACGGCGGAGTGCTCGCCGCGGTCATGAGCCTGGTGATCGTGGTCCGGCACACCCGGGAGGAAGAGGAGACGGGACGTCAGGAGATGCTGTCCGCCGCCATGGTGGGCCGGCGGGCCCCGCTCACCGCGGCCCTGCTCGCCGCCCTGACCGCCAACGGCCTGCTCGGGCTGCTGATCGCGGGCGGCCTCGCGGGACAGGGGGTGGACGGTGCCCTCGCCCTGGGCCTCGCGGTCGCCGGCACCGGCATGCTGTTCGCGACCACGGCCGCCCTGGCGGCGCAGCTGACCGAGAGCGCGCGGGCCGCCAAGGGCATCACGGCCGCGGTGCTGGGCGCGGCCTTCGTGCTGAGGGCGGCAGGCGACGCCGGGCAGGCGGCCGGCGGCTCGGCGCTGACCTGGGCCTCGCCGCTGGGCTGGCTGGAGAACGTACGGGCCTTCGCCGACACCGGCGAGCGCTGGTGGGTGCTCGGCCTGCTCGCGGCCGCCGTGGCCGTGCAGGCCCTCCTCGGGTACGCCCTGGCCGGACGGCGGGACGTGGGCATGAGCTTCCTGCCGGGCCGTCCGGGTCCGGCCGAGGGGCGGCTGGGCTCGGCGGGCGCACTGGCCCGGCGGCTGCAGCGCGGCAGCGCGGCCGGCTGGGGCGCGGGCTTCCTGCTCGCCGGGCTCGTGTTCGGCGGGATGGCCGACGGGGCCGCCGACCTGGTCGGCGGGAACGAGCGGACCCGCGAGATCTTCGAGCGCATGGGCGGGCAGACCGACCTGACCGAGGCCTTCCTCGCGTCGGTCACCGGGCTGCTGGGCCTGGTCGCCGCTCTCTACGCCGTCTCCTCGGTGCTCCGGCTGCACGGGGAGGAGACCGGGCAGCGCGCCGAGTGGCTGCTCGCCGCCCCGGTGAGCCGGTTGGCGTGGGCCGGCGGTCACCTCGCCGTCGCCTTCGGCGGAGCCGCCGGGATCCTCGCCCTGGGCGGGCTCGGGATCGGCCTCGGACACGGTGCCGATGTGGCGGGGGCGGTCGGGGCCGCGCTCGCCCAGCTGCCCGCGGTGTGGCTGATCGGCTCCGTGGCGGTGCTGCTCCACGGTGCGCTGCCCCGGTACGCGCCGGCCGCCTGGGCCGTCGCCGGGATCGTGCTGGCCCTCGGCTGGATCGGCCCGGCGCTGAACCTCCCGCAGGCCGTCCTGAACCTCTCGCCCTTCGCCCACCTGCCCAGGCTGCCGGGTACCGCGGACCCGTCCTGGACCCCGCTGCTCCTGCTGACCGCCCTCGCCGCGGCCGTGACCGCGGCCGGCCTGGCGGCCCTGCGCCGCCGCGACATGACGGGCTGACGCGGGCCGACGAGGGCCGAAGCGGGCTGACGGCGGCGGTCGGCAGGCGGTCAGCAGGCGACGACCAGCTCCCGCAGCCCGCGGATCACATAGCCCTCCTGCCACTGCGGCTCCCGTACCAGCCGCAGCGGCGGTACCCCGGGGTCGAGGAAGGCCCCGAAGGAGGCGGCGAGCTCCAGCCTCGCCAGCGGTGCCCCGAGGCAGTAGTGGATGCCCGCGCCGAAGCTGAGGTGCGGGTTGTCCTGCCGCCCCAGGTCCAGCACGTCGGGGTCGGCGAACCGGGCCGGGTCCCGGTTCGCCGAACCGAACAGCAGGGCGACCTCGGCGCCGCGCGGTACGACGGTGCCGCCGATCTCCACGTCGTCCAGCACCCACCGCTCGAACATCTGCAGCGGGGTGTCGTAGCGCATCAGCTCGTCCACAGCTGTGGACAACATGTCGGCCGGCCGCTCCCGGAGCGCCCGCAGCTGCTCCGGATTGCGGAACAGCGTCCACCACCCGTTCGCCGTGGTGTTGACGGTGGCCTCGTGCCCGGCGTTGAGCAGCAGCACACAGGTGGAGATCATCTCCTGTTCGCTGAGCCGTCCCCCCTCGTCGTGCGCCGCGATCAGCCCGGAGATCAGGTCCTCACCGGGGGCCCGGCGCCGCTCCTCGATCAGTTCCCGCAGAAAGGCGCTGAACTGCACCGACGCGGCCACTGCCCGGCGCGCGGCCTCCTCGCTGGGCCGGAGCTCGAACATCCCGCAGATGTCCGCCGACCAGGGCCGCAGCAGCCCCCGGTCCGCCTCGGGCACCCCGAGCAGCTCGGCGATCACCGCGACCGGCAGCGGTTCGGCGACGGCCGACAGCAGGTCCCCGCCGCCCTCCGCGACGAACCCGGACACCAGCTCCCCCGCCATCCGCCGCACGGTCGGCGCCAGCCGTTCCACCGTCCTCGGGGTGAACGCCTTGGACACCAGCCGCCGCACCCGTGCGTGCGCCGGATCCTCCAGGTCCAGCAGCCCGTTCGCGTTCAGGACGTGGAAGGGCTCGTGTCCGGGCGGCGGCGGGGTCCGCCCGAACTCCTCGTGGGAGAAGCGGTGCAGGTAGGTCCGCCCCAGCCGGCGGTCCCGCAACAGCGCGCTGACGTCCTCGTGGTGCGGCACCAGCCACTGACCGGTGGCCTCGCACCACAGCACCCGCCCCCTGGCCCGCAACTCCGCGTAGGCGGGGTACGGATCGGCCACGAACGCGGGGTCCCACGGATCGAAGTCCATTCCAGCAGCCTATGACCGGTCAGGCGGATCTTCCCGGGAAACCGGCGCACCATGGAGGTATGCCCCGAGCCAACGACGAGGTGCAGGCGATGCTCCAGGAGTACGCCGACCTCATCGCCATCCGCGGCGGCGACGCCTTCAAGGCGCGCGCCTACGAGAAGGCCGCCCGGGCGGTGGGCGGCCATCCGGCCGACGTCTCCGGCCTCGGAGTCAAGGAACTCAAGGAGATCCCGGGCGTCGGCGCCTCGGTCGCCGGGAAGATCGTCGAGTACCTGCGCACCGGGCACATGACCGTCGTCGACGAGGCCCGGGACGCGGTCCCCGCGGGGGTGCGGGAACTCATCGGCATCCCCGGCCTCGGCCCCCGCAAGGCCATGGTGCTCCACCGGGAACTCGGTGTCTCCTCCGTGGACCAGCTGCTCGACGCCATCCGCCAGGAGCGGCTGCGCGATCTGAAGGGCTTCGGCGAGCGCACCGAGGAGAACATCCTGCACGGCATCTCCCTGCTCCGGCAGCCCGGCGCCGACCGCATCCTGATCAGCCGGGCCATGGACGTCGCCGAGCAGATCGTGGAGCGGCTCTCCGCGCTCCCCGGCCGCGCCCGCTGCACCTACGCGGGCTCCCTGCGCCGTATGCGCGAGACCATCGGCGACATCGACATCCTGGTCGCTTCCCGGAAGCCCGAGCCGTACATGGAGGCCCTGACCGCCCTGCCCACCACCGCCGAGGTCATCGCGGCCGGCCGGAAGAAGACCTCCGTCCGCACGTCCGACGGCCTCCAGGTCGACCTCCGGGTGCTGCCCCCGGAGTCCTGGGGCGCGGGCCTGCAGTACTTCACCGGCTCCAAGGCCCACAACATCCGTACCCGCGAGCTCGCGGTCCGCCAGGGAATGAAGCTGTCCGAGTACGGGCTGTTCGACGCCGAGAGCGGTGAGCGGCTCGCCTCGGAGACCGAGGAGGAGGTCTACGCCCGCCTCGGCCTGGCCTGGATCCCCCCGGCACTGCGGGAGGACCGCGGAGAGATTGCGGCCGCCCGGCGCGGGGAACTCCCCGAGCTGGTGACCGAGGGCGACATCCGCGGTGACCTGCACACCCACACCGACCTCACCGACGGACTGGCCTCGCTGGAGGACATGGCCGCCGCCGCGGCCGCCCGCGGATACGCCTACTACGCCGTCACCGACCACGCCCCGGACCTGGCCATGCAGCGCATGACGGCCGAGAAGATCCTCACCCAGCGCGAGCAGGTCCGCGCCCTCGACCGCACCCACCGCGGGATGCGGCTGCTGCACGGTACGGAGCTCAACATCGGCCCCGACGGCGGCCTCGACTGGCCCGACGAGTTCCTGGCCGGCTTCGACCTGTGCGTGGCTTCGGTCCACTCCCACTTCAACCAGAGCCGCCAGGACCTCACCCGCCGCCTGGTCCGCGCCTGCGAAAACCCCTACGTGTCGGTCATCGGCCACCCCACCACCCGACGGATCGGCAAACGCCCGCCCATCGACGCCGACTTCGACGAGGTCTTCGCCGCCTGCGCCCGCACCGGCACCGCTCTGGAGATCAACGCCCATCCCGAACGGCTCGACCTGTGCGACGAGGACATCCTCCGCGCCAGGCGGTACGGCGTGAAGTTCGCCATCGACTCCGATGCCCACGCCACCACCCACCTGCCGTACCTGCGCTACGGGATCGGCACCGCCCAGCGCGGCTGGCTGACCGGGGACGAAGTGATCAACACCTGGCCGCTGACCCGGCTCGGCCGCTTCCTGCGCAAGCCGGGCCGCTGACGCCCACCGGACCAGGGCGGGCGGCGCCGCCCTACGAAGGGGTGACGAGCCGCGTCTCGTAGGCGAAGACCGCCGCCTGCGTGCGGTCCCGCAGGCCCAGCTTCACCAGGATCCGGCTGACATGGGTCTTGATCGTGGACTCGGCGATGACCAGGCGGTCGGCTATCTCCGCGTTGGACAGACCGTGCGCGATCAGCACCAGCACCTCCGTCTCCCGCTCCGTCAGATCACCGACCGCCGACCGCTCGACCGGCCGGGCGGACTCCGAGTGCTCCGACAGCCTGGAGAACTCGGAGAGCAGCCGCCGGGTCACCGACGGGGCCAGGAGCGCCTCCCCGGCCGCCACCACCCGGACCCCGTCCGCCAGCTGCCGGGCCGAGGCGTCCTTCAGCAGGAACCCGGAAGCTCCCGCCCGCAGCGCCTGGTACACGTACTCGTCGAGGTCGAAGGTCGTCAGGACCAGCACCTTCGCGTCCGCGTCCGCCGCCACGATCTCCCGGGTCGCCTCCAGCCCGTTCAGCACCGGCATCCGGATGTCCATCAGGACCACGTCCGGCCGGAGCGCCGCCACCTGCTCGACGGCCTCCCTGCCGTCGACGGCCTCACCCACCACCTCGATGTCGGGCATCGCGTTCAGCAGGACCGAGAAGCCCTCCCGGACCATCATCTGGTCGTCCACGATCAGCACCCTGATCGTCCCGTCCGTCATGCCGCGTCCTCGGCGGACGTGCTCCGCACGGGTATGAACACCGCCACCTCGTACCCCCCTTCGGCCGTCTTCCCGGTCGTCATCTCACCCTCCAGCATGGCCACCCGCTCCCGCATCCCGGCGATCCCGTGTCCGGCCCCCGGCGAGGGCCGCGCATCCCCGGTCGGCGGCTCGTTGACCACCCGTATCCCCAGCCCGCCGAGCACGTACGAGACCTCCACCCCGGCCCGGGCGCCCGGCGCGTGCCTCAGCGTGTTGCTCAGCGCCTCCTGGATGATCCGGTACGCCGACAGCTCCACTCCCTGCGGCAGCTCCCGCGCCGCCCCCGTGACGGTCTTCTCCACATCGAGACCCGCCTCCCGGACGTTGGCCAGCAGCCCGTCCAGCGAGGCCAGCGTCGGCTGCGGAGCCTCCGGGGCCTCGTAGTCCTTGGACCGCACCACCCCCAGCACCCGCCTCAGTTCGGTGAGCGCCGCCACCGCGTTCTCCCGGATGGTGGCGAACGCCGCCTCCAGCTCCGGCGGCGGGTTCTCCACCCGGTACGGCGCCGCCTCGGCCTGGATCGCCACCACCGACATGTGGTGGGCCACCACGTCGTGCAACTCCCGTGCGATGGTGGTCCGTTCCTCCAGCAGGGTCCGCTTGTCCCGTTCCACGGCGGTGACCTCCTGCTGCGCGGCGATCTCCTGGGAGGCCTTCCGCTGGATCTGCCAGACGCTGACGGCCAGCATCGCCACACCGGACAGGAAGACCATCGGGCCGAGGTTGAACGCCTCGCCGTACCCCGCGAAGACGGCCGAGGCCATGCCGAGGGCGACCGTGCACACCCACATCCAGGCGGCCGCCCGTGGTCCTGTCCGGACCGCCACGATCACCATGGTCGCCAGGTGGCCGAGGAAGGAGGCGGGGGTCCACGGCCAGACGACCGCGGTGCCGGCCACCAGGGCGAGCACGGAGGTGACGAGCATCGAGCACCAGAACGCGCCGACCGGCCGTGACAGCGTCAGCAGGACCGGCACCGCGGCGATGACCCCCAGGACCAGCGCCTCTGTGAAGTTCTGGTAGCCGCGGTCCACGTTCGCGGACACAAAGACCACGAAGCCGGCCGCCGCCAGCACCAGCAGGTGGGGGAGCTGCGCGGCCCGGGACCGTATCCGTGCCGGCAGCCTGCGGGCCAGCGCACCGTCCTCCTGCAGCTCCGGCAGCGGCCGGTAGGCGAACGCCCCGGTGAACAGGGCCTCACGAAGGCTGCGCGACAGCCCCGTGAACAGGCCGCTGGCGAGTTCGAACTCCGGTGAGCGGGTTCCCCCCGCGGTGGTCTCCTTCATACCGAAACCGTAGGTCCCCGACCCCGGCGTCCGCGTCGCCGACGATGGGGATCTCGCCGGGTCCCCCTCAAGTACTACCCGGGCCGTTCAGTAGCCCGCGGGACGGACCAGACCCGTCTCGTACGCGTACACCGCCGCCTGGGTCCGGTCCCGCAGGCTCAGCTTCACCAGGATCCGGCTGACATGGGTCTTCACCGTCTGCTCGGCCACCACCAGGTGCGTGGCGATCTCCGCGTTCGACAGGCCCTGGGCGATCAGCGCCAGCACCTCCGTCTCCCGCTCCGTCAGCTCCCCGATCCGCTCCTTCGTGGGCGCGCGCGGCGCCCCCAGCCGGGAGAACTCCGTGATCAGACGCTTGGTGATGTTCGGGGAGAGCAGCGCCTCGCCCGCCGCGACCACCCGGACCGCCTCGGCGAGCTGGTCGGCGGAGGCGTCCTTGAGCAGGAAGCCGGAGGCACCGGCCCGCAGCGCCTCGTACACGTACTCGTCGAGGTCGAAGGTGGTCAGCACCAGCACCTTCACCGTGGCGCCCGGAACGGCCGTGATCGTCGCGGTGGCCTCGATCCCGCTCACGCCGGGCATGCGGATGTCCATCAGGATGACGTCCGGGGCGAGTTCGGCGACCTTCGCCACGGCGTCGGCCCCGTCCACGGCCTGACCGACCACCTCGATGTCGGGCTGGGCGTTGAGCAGCACGGTGAAGCCCTGCCGGACCATCATCTGGTCGTCGGCGATCATCACCTTGATCGGCATGGTCATGCGCGGGTCAGTCCTTTCTCGTCGGGACGGCCGAGACGCCCGGGGTGGCCGAACCGCCCGGGGTGGCCGAACCGGGCGGGTCCGTCAGGCCGGCCGGGCCCCCCGGGGGATCCATCGGGAGCACCGCGGTGACCTCGTACCCCCCGCCCGGGCGGGGGCCGGCGACCAGTTCGCCTCCCAGCATGCCCGCCCGCTCACGCATCCCCAGCAGCCCGTGCCCGGCTCCGGGGGAGGGCTGTGCCGGCCGCGTCGGAGCCGTGTTGGCCACGCACAGGTGCAGCTCGCGCGGCCCGTACGCGATGCCCACCTCCACCCGCGAACCCGGAGCGTGGCGCAGGCAGTTGCTCAGGGCCTCCTGGACGATGCGGTACGCGGTCAGCTCGACCCCGGGGGTGAGCGGCCGACGTATGCCCGCCAGCTCGGTGGTCACCTCCAGGCCGGCCCCGCGCACGTTCTCCACGAGACCGCCGAGGTCGGCGAGGGTGGGCTGCGGATGGTGCGGGTTCGCCTCGTCCCCGGGCTGCTCGGAGCGCAGCACGCCGAGCACCCGGCGGAGCTCCGTGAGTGCTTCCACGGCGTTCTGCCGGACGCCCGCCAGGTTCTCCTTCAGCTCCTCCGACGGGTTCTCCACCAGGTGCGGGGCCACCTGGGCCTGGATGGAGATCACCGACATGTGGTGCGCGACCACGTCGTGCAGTTCGCGGGCGATCCGGCTGCGCTCCTCCAGCAGGGCGCGCTGGGCGCGTTCCGCCTCGGTGAGCGTCTCCTGTTCCTCCAGTTCCCCCCGCGTGAGCCGGACCGCCCGCAGGGCGTAGCCCAGCACCCCGGTGAAGGCGAACAGCACCGTGGCACCGCCCACCGACGATCCGCTGAGCGCGGGACTCCACAGGAGTTCGCCGAGCAGTGCGAGTCCGAGGGCCGTGGACACGGCGGCAGTCGTGACCCCGGCCGGAACCCGCAGCGCCACCAGCAGGATCACGACCGCGTAGGCGAACATGCCGCCGGGCGCCCACGGCCAGAGCTGGCCGTGGCCGACCGTGTCGTGGATCGCCACCGCGATGGCCGTGGCCGTGGCCGTGGCCAGCCACCAGCCGGCCATGGGACGGAACATGGCGAGCACGATGGCCAGCCCCATCAGCACCGCGAGCAAGGACACGAAGCCGTTGGTCACGTGATAGTTGCGGCTCAACTGGTTGTTGGTGATCGCGGTGAAGGACACGGCCGCCAACAGTGTCAGCCCCTGCGGCAGATACGTCAGCCAGGAGGGCCGGGACATCCTCGGCAGCGGGTCCCGCCGCAGGGTGAACACCTGGCGGGTCGTGCTCCGGGGCTTCCCGTCGTCTCTGCTCGTACCGTCCGTCCGCGCCGCCGCGCCCTGTTCGTTCACACCGGTCAGCCTAGACATGGGCCAGTCCTTCACGGGGCGCGATGTGTCGCCGCACGGGGCGCCCTTCGTACGTGCGGAACGCCGCCAGACAGACGCCCAGAGCCAGCCCGAACACCGGAACCCACAACAGCCGCACGGGTATCCAGCCGGGCCCGTCCGGAACGGTGTGCAGACCGGGCAACTCGCTTCCGGAGAGCAGGCCGAGGGCGGTGACGGCCATCATCGCCGTCTGGTGCCACAGGAAGACCGTCATCGCCGACAGGTTGAGCAGGGCCACCCCGGCCCATGCCGCCGGCCGGCGCATCGCCCGCGCCAGCGGCCCGCGGACCAGCAGGGCCAGCCCGCACTGCGCCAGTCCGAACGTGACCGCGGCCAGTGTCGGTGGGTTCAGATTGGACACCGGCGCTCCCGGCACGCCCACCATCGACGCCGGATAGCCGCACCACAGCACCAGCGCGACGGTGGCCGCGGCCCCTCCGGCCAGCAGCACCGCCGGACCCCGCCGCCCGGCGAACGCCCCCCGCGCCCAAGCGGCCCCCAGGGTGTACGGGACCAGCCAGCCGGCGGCCACGTTGATCCAGCCGGTCCACTCGGGTGCGCCGAAACCGAACCGGGCGAGATCCACGTGCAGGACGACGGCCAGCGGCCACAGCGGATGGATCCGTGCCACCAGCGGGGTCGCGGCGGTCAGCACGGCGAAGACCAGCAGGAACCACAGCGGGGACAGCACCAGCTTCAGCAGGGCGCGCACGGTGTCCGGGGCGGCGCCGCCGAGCAGCATCCCGACGGCGGCCACCGTCCACAGCACGAGCACCACGACCACCGGCCGGAACAGCCGGCCCAGCCGCCCCGCGACCCATGCCCCGTACGGCACTCCGCGCGCCCGAGCCGAGGCATGGCCGCGGGTGGCGACGTGCCCGCCGACGAGGAAGAACACGGCGAGGGTCTGGAACAGCCAGGACACCGGTGCCAGCCACGGCATGTGCACCAGCGGGCTGGTCGTCGCCAGGCCGCCGTCCGCCGAGGTGAGGGCGGTGACCAGCCAGTGTCCGAGGACCACGCCGAGGATGGCCAGGGCCCTCAGGGCATCCACGGACCGGTCCCGGCCGGCGGGGGTGGCGGCATCCGCCCGGGCGGCCGACGCGCGGCAGCGGGCGAGCAGTTGGCCGAGGTCAGCCACGTCCCTCCTCCGATCCGGTACCGAGCACGATCCGCGCGAGACTCTCCAGGGAGCGGGTGCCGGACTTCAGGTAGTCGCTGTGGCCGGCGGCGCCGGCCTCGAAGCGGCGGGCACCGAAGGCCGGGTCGAGGGGGTCGGTGCCGAATCCCAGGCCGGCGAACCGGACGTGCGGCACCCCGGCTATCCAGTCCCCGCTGCCGCGCCCGGCCCAGACACGGGCCCCGGTGGGCAGTTCGTCCGCCCTGGCCGCCCCGGTGCCGGGACTGCCGAACAGGGCGATGTCGCCGACGGCCGGCCCTGTCTCCGTCCGGGCGCAGACCACCGAACCGTACGAGTGGCAGAGCAGCGTGTGCCGTGCGCCGGCCGGACCGAACCGCGCCGCCAGATCCAGGAACGCGCCCAGTTCCGCGGCGGCGTCGTCGGCGCGTCCCGTGGTGAGCACGGCCGGACTGACTGTGCCGGGGGTGTCGTACCCGAGCCAGGCCACCACCGCGGAGTTCGGATGCTCCGCCCGGAGGCGCTGCTGCAGGGAGACGGCCCCGGCACGGAACCTCTGGTAGGTGTCCAGCGTCGTGTCCGAGCCGGGCACCAGGACGGCGACGCGGTCCGCGGTCGTCAGGTCGCCGAAGACCTCCACGGCCCGGCCGTCGCCGTGGCCGTCGAAGGCGAGGAACTGCGCGGACCCGCCGGCCGCCATGGCCCGCAGCCGGTCCGCCCGGCCGGTCCGCCCGGCCGCCTCCGCCACGCGGACCGCCTCCGCGAGACCGGCCCGGTTGGCGGCGTACCGCTCGGCCGGCGTGGCGCTCTCGGCGAAGCGCACGGCCGCGGGCGCGGGCACCCGGGCGGACGCGGCGGCAGACACCGGCACCACGACGGCAGCGGCCACGAGCGCGGCGAGCAGCGTGCGGCGGAGCCGCCCAGGACGGCGCGGTCCGGAAGCCAGACGTGTCATGTCGCTGTTCCCTCGCTTCGGTCACGTTCACGGCCGCGTTCGCGGTGTGGTCGCGATCGCGGTCGAAGAGCGTGTTGCTCTCCGGATCCGAAGTTAGGAATCAGCCCCCATGGTCGTCGTCACACTGCGGAGCGGCCTTCGCGCGTAGCTCTCAGGTATGACGGGGGCTACCTGAGAGTGGTTCGACATATCCCGATCGCCAGCTCGGCGCCGGGTCCTGGCCGGGAGTCGTCCAGTACTCGCGGGCCTCGATGACCTCCCCGCCGCGTACGGTCCACCACGAGACCGCCCGGTAGACGACGTGGTCCTGCGGCATCTCGACCTCGGTGACGACGAGTTCTCCGTCCGCGAGGATGCGCAGCAGCTCCACCGAGCGTTCCGCCGCGCCCTCCCCGTACACCTCGTCCGCGTACAGCTCGTCCCTGTTCACGGCGATGAAGTTGTCGCGGCCGACGATCCGTTCACCACTGACGGGCCATTCGATGACGACGTCGTCCGCGAGCAGACGGGCGACTCCGTCCCAGTCGCGTGCCTCGATCCGTTCCCACAGCCTCGCAACTATTTCCAACGGCTTCATGCGCCGCAGTCTGCGGCGCCGTCTCCACGGGCAACAACCTTCATGTGCAGGCTTATTGACTTCGACACAATCGCCGGGTTCAGCGGCGGTAGGTCAAGGGAGTGCCCCCGCTGCCCACCAACTCGCGTACCAGGCTGCCGTCACCCTGCAGGGTGAGGCGGCTCCAGTTGCCCGGTGCACACGGGGACGGGCCGTACGTGAGGGCGGAGGGGCTGATCTCGACCGGTGGCCCGGCCGCCTGCAGGGTTCCCGACCAGCCGCATTCGTAATCCGGGGTGCGGAGCTCCAGGCGCATCACCGAGTCGCCCACTCTGCCTTCGGAGAGCGTCAGTTTCCAGGACCAGCTGCCGGCCTGTGTCGTCCAGGTCCCGAGGTAGCCGGCCGGGATGCTCCCCGGGGTGGCCGCGGGGGCCGAGGGGCTCGCCGTACCGCCGCCCGAAGACGCCGACGAGGAGCCCGAAGAACCCGAGGAGCCCGAGGAGCCCGAGGAGCCCTTGGGGTCCGTGGTCCCCGAGGCTCCGCCCGGTCCCGTGGACTGCGGGGGAGCGGAGGAACTCGTCCCGGGAGGCGCGCTCGGCCCGGCCTTCGCGTCCCCGCCGGCGCTCATCACGGCGTACACCGTGGCGCCCGCGGCCACGGCCACGACGGTGGCGACGGCCACCAGGAAGGCGGTGGAGGCGGTACGGGGCCGCGCGGCCGGCAGCGGGGGCGGAGGCGGCGCAACGGAGTAGTACGCCGGGGGACCCGCCGGCCCCGGCCCGTAGCCCGGCGCCGGGCCGTAACCCGGGTACACCGGGGGAGCCACGGGACCTACGGGACCCACGGGCACCACCGCTGCCGGGGGCAGTGCGGGAGGCGGGCCCGCGGGCCCGGCCGGACCCGCCGGGAAGCCGGCGCCGGCCAGGTGGGCGGTCGCGGTCAGTGTGGGCGGGTCCTGCCGCGGCCGGTCGGCCTGCCCCGGGTGCTGCCCCGTCGCCGCCACGGGCCCCGCCGCGCCGGCCGGGCCCGTCGGGTCCGGACCCGCGTCCTCCCGACCGAGGAGTTCCACGGCGTGCCGCCCCAGCTGGGCCACCAGGGCGCCCGGAAGCCACGGCTCCAGGGCCCTGCCGTCGGCGACGGTGTCGTCGGCGCCGACCCGGGCCAGCACTTCCGCCGGGGTCGGCCGGTCGGCCGGCTCCTTGCGGAGGCAGTCGGCGACGAGCTCGCGCAGTTCCGCCGGAACCGCACTCAGGTCCGGTTCCGCTTCGGTGATGCGGAGGAGCAGCGGGGCGAGCCCGCCCGCGGTCTCGGTGTCGCCGAACGGCAGCGCACCGGTGGCGGCGTACGTGAGCACCGCCCCGAGGCAGAAGACGTCACAGGCGGGTGTGACCGCTTCGCTGCGGAGCTGCTCGGGCGCCATGAAGCCGGGCGATCCGACGAGTTCGCCGGTGCGGGTCAGTCCGGCGTCCGTGAGTTCGGTGTCCTCCAGGGCGCGTGCGATACCGAAGTCGATGACCCGGGGCCCGTCGATGGTGAGCATGACGTTGGACGGCTTCAGGTCGCGGTGGATCAGCCCGGCCGCGTGGATGTCCTGCAGGGCGTACGCGAGTCCGGCGGCGAGGATCCGCACGGACCGGGTGGGCAGCGGGCCGAAGTCCCGGGCGACGACCTGGCGGAGGCTGGTGCCGGCGACGTAGCCGGTGGCCAGCCACGGGGTGTCGGCCTCGGTGTCGGCGTCGAGGACGGGCGCGGTCCATTCGCCGCCGACGCGCCGGGCGGCGGAGACCTCCTGGCGGAAGCGGCGGCGGAACTCCTCGCGCAGGGCGAGGTCGTGGTGCACCAGCTTGACCGCGACGGTCCGGCCGCGGTCGGACCGTGCCAGATAGACCTGCCCCATGCCGCCGGCACCGAGCCGCGACAGCAGGCGGTAGGGGCCGATGCGTTGCGGGTCCCCCGGATGCAGTTGCTCCATGGCCGTATGTCCCTCCCCCTGGGCAGGCCGAACAGGCCGAGAATAGTCGGCCGTTCCGCCTGCCCGCAGCGGGAGGGACTATGACGGTTCAGTTCCGGTTCGGTCCGGGGGTGCCTCCGGTGCCGCGCCGGGGGTGTCCGCGACCACGTCCATGGCCCGGGACAGCCGTTCCAGTACCCGGACCGTCTCGGCCAGGCCGGCCTCTCCGAGTTCCGTGGCCAGCCGGGCCGCCAGCGCGGCGTGGCCGGGGCCGATGCGCCCGATGGCCGCCCGGCCGGCCTCCGTGGGGCGGAGGAGCTTGGCCCGCCGGTGCGCCGGGTTGGGGACGTACTCGGCGAGTCCCCGTTCGGCCAGCAGGTCCGCGATGCGCTGGACGCTCTGCCGGGTGATGCCCATCTCGCGGGCGACCCCGGCGACCGGGAGCGGCTCGCGCAGCACCGCGCCCAGCACCTGCCACCAGGCTGCCGTCAGCCCGGCCGGGCGGGCCAGCTCCTCCGAAACCGCGAGGAACTGGCCGTTCAGCCGGAAGACCCCGAGCGCCGTACGGCTGAGCAGATCCTGCCGCTGCCGCCCCGGCTCCCCGGACACACCGGCCGCGCCGGTCACCTCGGCCGCGTCAGTCACCTTGGCCATCTCCGTCACCTCGGCCATCTCCGTCACCCCGGCCATCTCTGTCACCCCGGCCACCTCGGAAGTCCCGCGACTCCCGCACGTTCCGGACACGTCAGGCCTCGCCGTTCTCCGCCGCCGCCATCAGCACGGGGAACGCGCTCGGGTCCGAGTCGTGGAACAGCCGGTACCAGGCGTCGCGGACCTCGGGCCCGTACGCGCCCAGCCGGGCGAACACCTCGCGTGCGAAGGCCACCGGCTCCGTCGGCCCGGCCGTGATCAGGTCGCCGTCCGTCACCGCGTCGGCCTCGACGTACCGGGCGCCGCCCGCGTAGCCGGTCTCCGCCAGGTAGAAGGAGGCCGCGCTGGTGTGCGCGCGGTCGTCCAGCAGTCCCTCGCGGGCCAGCCCGGCGGTCGCCCCGCAGATGGCCGCCACCGGAACGCCCGCGGCGAGGAACTCCCGGGCCTTGGCCGCGAACGGTGCCAGCGCGTCACCGGTGTCCCACAGTCCCGCGCCCGTGAGGATCAGCAGGGAGGAATCCGCCGGGTCCAGATCGGCCAGCGCCGAGTCGGGCTGGATGTGGATGCCGGCCATGGTCGCCACCGGCTTCTCCGCGTCGAGCGCGACCGTGCGGATCTCCCAGCCGCGCTGGGCCAGGTGGGCCGTGGTGTGGCCGGTTTCCCAGTCGGCGTACGTGTCGTACACCGCGAGGTGGACCGGCTTGCGCACGCCGTCAGTGGTGCTGGTGCTGGTGTTCGTGCTGGTGTTCGTGGGGCTGGTCATCCTGCTCGCCTCCATCGTTCCGGCTCGTTCCGGCTCACGCCATCTCCGTATGACAGTAGGTTGTCATATCGACAGCATGCTGTCAATCGTTCGGCTGCTGTGAAGGCTGCCGCGGACTCCGGCCGGACAGACCGTCGAGGCCCGGCCGCCACCGCCATACAACGCGCCGATACCGCCTCCCACCTGCGCACTTCTAGCCTCGCCCCATGACCCCTCACCCGCAGCCCGCCCCCGCCGATGCCGCCGCCGGCGCCGCCGTCAAGGCCGCCGACCGCGCGCACGTCTTCCACTCCTGGTCCGCCCAGGCCCTCATCGATCCGCTCGCCGTCGCCGGGGCCGAGGGGTCGTACTTCTGGGACTACGACGGAAACCGGTTCCTGGACTTCTCCTCGCAGCTGGTCAACACCAACATCGGGCACCAGCACCCCAAGGTCGTCGCCGCGATCCAGGAGCAGGCCGCGAAGCTCTGCACCCTGGCGCCCGGGTTCGCCGTCGACGTCCGCTCCGAGGCCGCCCGGCTGATCGCCGAGCGCACCCCCGGCGACCTCGACAAGATCTTCTTCACCAACGGCGGCGCCGAGGCCGTGGAGAACGCCGTCCGCATGGCCCGTCTGCACACGGGCCGGCAGAAGGTGCTGAGCACCTACCGCTCGTACCACGGCGCCACCGCCGCGGCCATCAACCTCACCGGTGATCCGCGCCGCTGGCCCTCCGACACCGCGTCCGCCGGCGTCGTGCACTTCTGGGGCCCGTTCCTCTACCGCTCGCCCTTCCACGCCGGCACCGAGGCCGAGGAGTGCGAGCGCGCCCTGGCGCACCTCGCCGACACCATCGCCTTCGAAGGACCGCAGTCCATCGCCGCGATCATCCTGGAGACCGTGCCCGGCACCGCCGGCATCATGGTCCCGCCCGCCGGCTACCTCGCGGGCGTGCGCGAACTCTGTGACCGCCACGGCATCGTGTTCATCCTCGACGAGGTCATGGCCGGCTTCGGCCGCACCGGAAAGTGGTTCGCCGCCGAGCACTGGGACGTCACCCCCGACCTCATCACCTTCGCCAAGGGCGTCAACAGCGGCTACGTCCCGCTCGGCGGCGTCGCCATCTCGCCCGCCATCGCCGAGACCTTCGCCACCCGCCCCTACCCCGGCGGCCTCACCTACTCCGGGCACCCGCTGGCCTGCGCGGCCGCCGTGGCGACCCTCACCACCATGGCCGAGGAAGGTGTCGTCGAGCACGCCGCCCACCTCGGTGAGAACGTGATCGGCCCGGCCCTCGCCGAACTCGCCGAGCGGCATCCGTCGGTGGGCGAGGTCCGCGGGCTGGGCACGTTCTGGGCCGTGGAACTCGTACGGGACAAGGAGACGCGCGAGCCGCTCGTCCCGTACAACGCGGCCGGACCCGACAACGCGCCCATGGCCGAGTTCGCCGCCGCCTGCAAGAAGTCCGGCCTGTGGCCGTTCGTCAACATGAACCGGACCCATGTCGTCCCGGCCTGCAACATCTCGGAGACCGAGGCGAAGGAGGGCCTGGCCCTGCTCGACGAGGCGCTCACCGTCGCGGACCGGCACACCACCTCCGGCTGAGCCCACCGGCCCCGCCGCTGCCTGGCCTAAGGTGTCCGGAACACTGCAAAGGAGACGGACCCCATGCCAGGCAGCGGAGCTGTCACCCGCAACACCCTTCGCCAGCAGATCGCGGACGCGCTGCGCGACGAGGTGCTGGCGGGACGCCTGCCCGCGGGCGGGGAGTTCACGGTCAAACAGATCGCCGAGCAGTACGAGGTCTCCGCGACCCCGGTGCGCGAGGCGCTGGTGGACCTCTCCGCCCAGGGGCTGCTCGAATCCGTCCAGCACCGCGGCTTCCGGGTTAAGGCGTTCACCGTCGAGGACTTCCGCGGCATGATCGAGGCGCGCAAGCTGATCGCGGATGGGATCTTCCGGCAGCTGGTCGAACGAGGCACCGGGCCGGGCTGCGGGGAGAAGCTGGTCTCGGTGCGCCGCCGGGCCGAAGAGGCACAGAGGGCCGCGGAGAGCGGCTCGCTGGAGGTCCTGATCGGCTACGACCTGCGGTTCTGGCGGGAGCTGGGCGAATTGCTCGGCAACCCGTACATCAGCGAGTTCCTGCACCGGATCCGGGTGCACTGCTGGGTCTTCGCCGTGCCGTACCTGCAGCGGGAGGCGGACTTCCGGAGCCTCCTGTGGTGCGGGCACATCCGGCTGCTGGACGCGGTGACCCGGGGCGACGCGGAAGAGGCGCGCCTGCTGGTGCAGGAGTACAACCAGAGCGGCCTGGACTGGGCGGCGCGGCTTCCGGAGACCGGGTACCCGCCGAGACCCCGGCCCGGCGCCCGGCCGGGGGTCCGGCCCGGCGTCCGGCCCGCGGTCTGAGCCGAACGGGTGCCGCCGACCCCTTCGCGGAGCGTGTCCGGCGCACTACGCTGGCCCGACCAGCGGAACGGCTGACTCGACGACCGATCGGAGCCCGCGTGGCCTGTGACCTGTGGCTCGTTCCCCTTGTCGACGTGCTGTGCCACAGCCCCGACAACCCCTTCGCGGAAGAGATCGCCGCCTACGACAAGGCACTCGGCGCGGCCGGGCTGCCCTCCGTGCCGGTCTTCGCCTACATGCCGGGCCTGTCGGGCGACGTGGCCCCGGTGGCCGGCTTCGACTACGACGCCCTGCACTTCCTGCGCCGGGCCTACCTGCTGCAGATCTGCGGGCTGCCGGTGACCCCGGTGGACGAGCTCGGCGGCGACTACGAGCAGCTCCTGGAGATGTTCGAGGCCACGGCGCAGGAGTCGCACCTGGTCTGGCACTACGACCACGCGGGTGCCTACGTACCGGTGGACTTCGCGGCTCCGCTGGCCAACGAGGAGCTGCTGGCCGGCGGAGGACCGCTGGGCTCGGCACAGGGCCTGCTGCGGGAGCTGGTCTTCGTGGCCCCGGCGATCGGGATCGACCCGGTCAATCCGCCGGCGGCCCCGGCGCCGCCGGGACGGGCGACCTCTCTGGAGGAGCCCGCGGGGCCGATTCCGTACGACGACAGCCCCTTCGCGCGCGAGCGGCACGTGTGGCTGGGTCTGCACGCGGCGGCCACACGGAGCCTGGGGCAGGGCTCGATGATCATCTTCAGCTGAGCGGGGCCCGGTACGGGGCGCCCCGGGCGGGCCGGGAACCGGCGCCGGACGCGGCACCGGGGACGGGCACCAGGAACCGGCACCAGGAAGCCGACACCGGGGAAGGGCACCAGGAAACCGGCACCGGAACGCGGCACCCGGGAACCGGTGACGGCGATCCGGTGCCCGCGATTCAGCGGGGCTGCTCCGGCGGGCGCTGCCTCGGCATGTTCGGCCGGGTCCCCGGAGGCAGCGGGAAGCGGCCCGGGTGGCCCCCCGGCTCCGGGATGCGCGGGGCGGCGCCCGGCAGGGACTGCATCACCAGCGGCGCCGGTCCGGCACGGAACTCGACCATCCAGTCTGCCGTCTCGGACCGCACCAGGTCGCTGATGTCCTCGGAGAACCGGCGCAGCACGGTCAGGCACCGCTCGGCCGCCTCGCTCGCCGTCCCCTCGGTCGGGCCGAGCACCTCCCGCACGTTCTCCGAGGCCCAGTCGAACTGCAGGGTCTGCAGCCGGCGCTGCACCGCCTGGGCGGTGGCCACGTCCCGCATCCACCCGGAGGTGAGCCCGAAGAACCGGTCGCAGGCCAGGCAGGCTCCCGCGAGCAGCAGGGAGAGGTACCCGTACGCCGACGCGCCGGGCGCCGAGCCGGTCAGCTCCAGCAACGGCATCGAGGCGCCCGCGACCGCGCCGAGGGCGGCCCCGGCACGCAGCAGCCGGGCCCCGCGGCGCTTCCACGCCCGGTCGGACATGTACCACTCCGCGGTGCGCAGCGCATCGGCCTCGACCCGCCGGTAGAGCTCGTCGAGCCGCTCCGCGGGCTCGCCCCAGTCCCCGAGGGGGAACGGCCGGCCGGTCAGATCGCCCGCCGGCCGTCCCCTGCTGGCGCCCTCGCTGTTGCCTTCCTCCCGGGGATCCCGGGGTGGCCCCTCGGGCTGCATCTCCGGCTGGCTCACCCGGCACTCCCTCTGCCTGCGCTGACTGTGGTGGTGCGCGTGTGCGCAATGGTGCGCATGCTCGTCCATGCTCTTCCTACCTCCGAATGGCGGGCCATGGGCAACGAATCCCGGGATTTCCGCCCGCAAGGAGGTCTTGATCAGGTATCTGCGCGCAGTGTCTCTCACTCGAAAGAGTTGGTCCTCACGGTGTAGGGCGCGGGGGCCGGGGAAGCCGTAGGCTCGGTTTGACCGAACGCTTTGACCCGACGCTTTGACCCGACGCAGCGAACTCAGGAGTGAACCGTGATCCCCGGTGGTGGCCAGCCCAACATGCAGCAGCTGCTCCAGCAGGCCCAGAAGATGCAGCAGGACCTCGCCGCGGCGCAGGAGGCCCTGGCTGCGGCCGAGGTCGAGGGCCAGTCCGGCGGCGGGCTCGTCAAGGCCACGGTGACCGGTTCCGGTGAGCTGAAGGCACTGGTGATCGACCCGAAGGTGGTGGACCCGGAGGACACGGAGACGCTCGCCGACCTGGTGGTGGCGGCGGTCCAGGCGGCCAACGAGAATGCGCAGCAGCTCCAGCAGCAGAAGCTGGGTCCGCTGGCGCAGGGCCTCGGCGGCGGCTCGGGCATTCCCGGCCTCCCGTTCTGACGACCTCCCCCACCGAACCCGATCCATCCCGCAGGAAGAAGGCAGTCCGTTGTACGAAGGCGTGGTCCAGGACCTGATCGACGAGCTGGGCAGGCTGCCCGGCGTCGGGCCCAAGAGCGCGCAGCGGATCGCCTTCCACATCCTGCAGGCCGAGCCGACGGACGTGCGCCGTCTGGCGAAGGCCCTGCTGGAGGTCAAGGAGAGGGTCCGGTTCTGCGCGGTGTGCGGGAACGTGGCGCAGGAGGAGCTGTGTGCCGTCTGCCGCGACCCGCGCCGCGACACCACGGTGATCTGTGTGGTGGAGGAGCCCAAGGACGTGGTCGCGATCGAGCGGACCCGTGAGTTCCGGGGCAAGTACCACGTACTGGGCGGGGCGATCAGCCCGATCGAGGGCGTCGGCCCGGACGACCTGCGGGTCCGTGAGCTGCTCGCGCGGCTCGCGGACGGCACGGTGACCGAGCTGATCCTGGCCACCGACCCGAACCTGGAGGGCGAGGCCACCGCCACCTACCTCGCCCGGATGATCAAGCCGATGGGCCTCAAGGTCACCCGCCTGGCCAGCGGCCTCCCGGTGGGAGGGGATCTGGAGTACGCGGACGAGGTCACGCTCGGGCGGGCCTTTGAAGGAAGGCGACTTCTTGATGTCTGACGCAACGCTGCACGCCCTGGCACAGGATCCGGACGACTTCGCCGTCCAGATCGCCGATCAGATCGAGTCCTTCATCGTCGCGGTCACCGAGGTGGCCAAGGGCGAGGACCCGGACAGCGCGGTGCCCTTCCTGCTGCTGGAGGTGTCCCAGCTGCTGCTGGCGGGCGGGCGGCTGGGCGCGTACGAGGACGTGCTGCCCGACGAGCGGTACGAGCCCGACCTCGGCCCGGAGCCGGACGTGGACGAGCTCCGGGAGCGGTTCGCGTACCTGCTGGACCCGGTGGACGTCTACTCCGAGGTGTTCGACCCGTACGAGCCCCGCAAGGCGCCGGTGGCGCACCGGATCTCCGACGACATCGCCGACGTGGTCGCCGACCTGCGGCACGGCCTGGCCCATTACCGGGCGGGCCGCACCACCGAGGCGCTGTGGTGGTGGCAGTTCTCGTACTTCACCAACTGGGGCACCACCGCCTCGGCCTGCCTGCGGGCCCTCCAGTCGCTGGTGGCGCACGTACGGCTGAACCAGCCGCTGGAGGACCTGCACGGCCTGGACACGGACGAGGACCTGGCCGAGGACGACCTCGCCGAGCAGGCGGGTGCGGTCATGGTCCAGGAGCTTGGGAACCTGGGCCGCCGCCGGGCCCGCTCCTAGCCGAAGGACTTCGCCGACTGATCATCCGCTGAACCGCATGTCTCATGATGTGGTACACGCGGGTCGGATGCCGGTCGCTCGTTAGACTGGCCCGCGGCCGCAGTACCGACTGCGGACGTAATGGACTGAGCGAGGAGCGCACGTGGGCCTTGTCGTGCAGAAGTACGGAGGCTCCTCCGTAGCCGATGCCGAGGGCATCAAGCGCGTCGCCAAGCGGATCGTCGATGCCAAGAAGAACGGCCACCAGGTGGTGGTCGTGGTGTCTGCGATGGGCGACACGACGGACGAGCTGATCGATCTCGCCGAGCAGGTATCCCCGATGCCTGCCGGGCGTGAGTTCGACATGCTGCTGACCGCCGGAGAGCGGATCTCCATGGCCCTGCTGGCCATGGCGATCAAAAACCTGGGCCACGAGGCCCAGTCGTTCACCGGCAGCCAGGCAGGCGTGATCACCGACTCGGTCCACAACAAAGCGCGCATCATCGATGTCACGCCGGGCCGTATCCGCACCGCGCTGGACGAGGGCAACATCGCCATCGTCGCCGGCTTCCAGGGTGTGTCCGCCGATTCCAAGGACATCACCACCCTCGGCCGCGGAGGTTCCGACACCACCGCCGTGGCGCTGGCCGCCGCGCTGGACGCCGAGGTCTGCGAGATCTACACGGACGTCGACGGCGTCTTCACCGCCGACCCGCGCGTGGTGAAGAAGGCCCGGAAGATCGACTGGATCTCCTCCGAGGACATGCTGGAGCTGGCCGCCTCCGGCTCCAAGGTGCTGCTGCACCGCTGCGTGGAGTACGCGCGCCGCTACAACATCCCGATCCACGTCCGTTCGTCCTTCTCGGGACTGCCGGGCACCTGGGTCAGCAACGAAGAGCCCGAGTCGCAAGGGGACCAGCAGGTGGAGCACGCCATCATCTCCGGAGTCGCCCACGACGTCTCCGAAGCCAAGATCACGGTCGTCGGTGTTCCGGACAAGCCGGGCGAGGCGGCGGCGATCTTCCGTGCCATCGCGGACGCCGAGATCAACATCGACATGATCGTGCAGAACGTGTCCGCCGCGGCGACCGGTCTGACCGACATCTCCTTCACCCTCCCCAAGACCGAGGGCCACAAGGCCATCGAGGCGCTGGAGAAGGCGAAGGCGGCGATCGGCTTCGACTCGCTCCGCTACGACGACCAGATCGGCAAGATCTCCCTGGTCGGCGCTGGCATGAAGACCAACCCGGGCGTCACCGCCTCCTTCTTCCAGGCGCTGTCCGACGCGGGCGTCAACATCGAGCTGATCTCCACCTCGGAGATCCGCATCTCGGTGGTCACCCGCCAGGACGACGTGAACGCCGCCGTCGTCGCCGTGCACACGGCCTTCGGCCTGGACTCCGACAGCGACGAGGCCGTCGTCTACGGAGGCACCGGACGATGACCGCCGACCGGTCCTCCCGCCCGGCGCTCGCCGTGGTGGGGGCGACCGGGGCAGTCGGATCCGTTTTGCTCCGGATCCTGCCCACTCGGGCGGACCTCTGGGGCGCCATACGCCTGATCGCCTCCTCGCGCTCGGCCGGCCGAAGGCTGGCCGTCCGCGGGGAGGAGACCGAGGTGCTCGCCCTGTCCGATGACGCCTTCGACGGCCTCGGGCAGGGCGACGTCGTCGTTTTCCTGACCCCGGCGGAGGTCTCCGCCCGCTGGGCCCCGGCGGTGACCGCGCGCGGCGCCACGGCCGTCGACACCTCCGCCGCGTTCCGGCTGGACCCCGAGGTGCCCCTGGTGGTGCCGGAGATCAACGCGCACGCCGCGCGGACCCGGCCGCGCGGGATCGTCGCGGGTCCGGACTGCGTCACCGCCGCCATGACCGCCGCGGTGGGCGCGCTGCACGCCGCGTACTCCCTCACCGGGCTGACCGTCTCCTCGTACCAGGCGGCGGGCGGCGCCGGGCGGGCCGGCGCCGAGGCGCTGCGCCGTCAGCTGTCGCTGGTCGCCGGGACCGGTCTCGGCGAGGCTCCCGGGGACGTACGCAGGGCCGTGGGGGAGGACACCGGGCCCTTCGCGGCTCCGCTGGCCCTCAACGTGGTGCCCTGGTCGGGCGAGCTGCGGGAGGACGGCTGGTCCTCGCACGAGCTCGCGGTACGCGCGGAGACCCGGCGCATCCTGGGGCTGCCCGCGCTTCCGGTCTCCGTCACCTGTGTCCAGGTTCCCGTGGTGACGGGGCATTCGCTGACCGTCCGGGCCCGCTTCGGGGAGCGGGTGACCGCGGCCGGGGCCCGCGAGGTCCTGGAGACCGCCCCGGGCGTGGTGCTCGTCGACGACCCGGCGGCGGGCGAGTTCCCCACGCCCGCGGACGCGGCGGGGACCGATCCGGCCTGGGTGGGACGGGTGCGGGTCTCGCTCGACGATCCGCACGTGCTGGAGTTCTTCGTCTGCGCGGACAATTTGCGCAAAGGGGCCGCTCTGAATGCCACTCAGATCGCGGAACTGATCGTGGGTGAATTCGCGTAAATCGCTTTGTAGGATCATCGCCGATGCCTTGATCAAGGTGATGGCCCGACTGCCACCTGGAGAAAACGGGGCAATCGGGAAGAGCGGGTGCGTATGAGGGCAAGGGGAGAATTGCTGTTGAGTATGCCTCGCGCGTACAACCCTGACGGGGGGACGCGTGTCCAACTGGCGTGGCAGAGGCACTACTCGACTTCGCCGTTGTCCCGGTGCGCAGCGGAATCGTTCCGCAGCCCCGGCGCTCACGCATCCCCGGAACCGGTGGGTTCCCTGTGATCGTGCCCGAGAAGACGGCCGGCTCACCGACCACCCGAGGCGGCCGCGTGCCGTCCCCCAGAGACAGCGCGGAGGGCGCCCCGGGCGCCCCGGGCTCCGGGAACACCGACCAGGCGGCCGCCGTGACCGCTGACGGAGGTGTCGTCGCGGGCACCACGGTCGACCACCTCACGGAGACCTACCGGACGCACTACCGCTCGCTGCTCGGCCTGGCCGCGCTCCTCCTCGACGACACGGCCTCCTGCGAGGACGTGGTCCAGGAGGCGTTCATCCGCGTCCACTCGGCCCGCAGCAGGGTGCGCGACCGGGAGAAGACCCTGGCGTACCTCCGCCAGACCGTGGTCAACCTCTCGCGGTCCACGCTGCGCCGCCGCATCCTCGGTCTCAAGCTGCTCTCCAAGCCCATGCCGAACATGGCGAGCGCGGAGGAGGGGGCGTACGACCAGCTGGAGCGGGAGGACCTGATCAAGGCGATGCGCGGGATCCAGCGGCGGCAGCGCGAGGTCCTGGTGCTGCGGTACTTCGCGGACATGACCGAAGCGCAGGTGGCCGAGACGCTCGGCCTGTCCCTGGGCTCGGTGAAGGCGTACGGATCGCGGGGCATTGCCGCGCTGCGGGTGGCGATGGAGGCCCAGACGTGACGGAACCGAACATCCCCGGCGGCTCGGCCGAAGCCGAGCTGCGCAACCTCTTCCACGGGGCGGTCAGCAGTCTGGAGCCGTCCGAGGACGCGCTCGACCGGCTGCGCTACGCCGTCCCGCGGCGACGGGCCCGCAAGCGGCGGGCGCTGATCGGCGCGGCGGTCGCGGTGGTGCTGGCCGGCGCCGCCGGCATTCCCGCGGCGCTGCAGCTGACGTCGGGCCAGGGCGCTTCCCAGGGCACCAAGACGGTCGCCGGCCACGGCCAGGGCACCGACGGCGAGACCGACGGCGGAGACCCGAACCTCGCCAAGCCGGGCGGGGGCAAGGGCAAGGCCTCGAAGTCGCCCGGCAAGGGCAAGGGCAGCCCCGAACCGGGGAAGCCCGACCCCAAGGACACGCAGGACCCGCACCCCCGGGACAACGGAACCTCGGGTACCGCGCCCGGCGGCGGCGACCCCTCCACGGGCAAGCCCTCAGGGAAGGGCAAGACCGTCCCGCTGCCGCCCGCCTCGGCTCCGGCCGCCCCGCAGTGCAGCCCGAACCAGCTGGGCGCGGTCGCGGACACCCAGACCCCCGACGCGGACGGGAAGGTGTACGGCTCCTTCCGTGTCACCAACGTGTCCTCCCAGGGATGCGTGGTGACCGGGGTGGGGGTCGTGACGGCGGTGGGGGCCGGCTCCGGCGGCAGCGGATCGGTGCCGGTCGTGCGGCACACCGAGAACGACCCGGCGTCCGGGCTGACTCCGCCGTCGTCTTCCGCCGAGTCGCTGATGCTCCCGCCGAACACGGCGTACGAGGTGCAGTTCGCCTGGGTGCCCAACGAGGACCCCTGTCCCGGCGGGACGCCCGACTCGACGAGGACGGCGGGCACGGGGACGGACGGCGGAGCCGAGGGCGCGACCGGCACGGACACCCTGAACGGCCAGACCGGTGAGGGCCTCTCGGTCTCCCACACGGCACAGCCGGGGGCTCCCGAGACCCGGACGACGATCCCGTCGGCCTGCGGCACCGGGACCGTCTACCGGACGGGCGTCATTCCGGTCGCGTAGCCGTAGCCGCCGCCCCGGCCGGGGCCGCTGCGGCGGTCCCGGCATCCGTGCTTTCGGCCTCGGTTCCGGCCTCGGCGGTTCCGGCCGTCACGGTTCCGGACTCAGTGGTTCCGGCCTCCGCGCTCCCCGCGGACGGCCCGGGCTCGGCCAGGCCGGCCTCCGCGTCGCGGATGGCCTCCACCTCACGGCGGTAGAGCCGGAACCACATGAACAGCACGAAGGCGGAGAAGACGAACCACTCGCCGGTGTAGCCGAGGTTCTGGAAGGCCTTCAGGTCCAGCCCGGTGTCGGACGGGGCCGCGGCCGGGACCGGGGTCAGACCGTCCGCGCCGGTCTGCACGGTCACCCAGGCGTCGTACAGCTCGTACGGCACCAGGTTCACCAGGGAAGCCGCCCCGATCACCCCGAGCTGTCCGGCGGGCAGACCGCCGGACGCGTGAACGCCCTTGGTGCCGGAGTTCTCCGGGGCCTGCAGGGCGCCGGTGACCTCGACCCGGCCGGCCGGCGGCGCGGGGGCCCGACCGGCGTCCGCCGCGCCCGGCAGCCAGCCGCGCACCACGGGCAGGGTCCGGCCGCCGTCGGTCCGCAGCAGGGTCAGCACGTAGAAACCGGACTTCCCGTCCAGGCCGCGCTCCGGTACCAGGAACTGTTCGGCGTACTCGCCGGACGCGGTCGCGAGCCGCCCGGAGGTCTTCTTGTCCACCGGCAGCAGCGAGTCCAGCGGCGTGGCCGTCTCCGCGCCGGGCCGGCCGGAGGTGGCCTCCCGGTGCGTGTCGACGCGGTCCTCGAACCGGCCGAGCTGCCACGTCCCCATGAAGAGGCAGAAGGGGACGGACAGCACGGCGAAGACGTTGATCCCCCACCACCGCGGGGTCAGCAGAAACCGGTGCACCCCTCCACCGTACGGGCCTGCCGCCGGTGCCCGGCCCCCGGGGCGGACCGGAAGGATCCGGACCCCGGAAACCGGAAGCCGGGCCCGGGCACCGGCCCCCTACGGCGCCAGGTGCCTCAGGGCGAAGTCGATCTCCATCCGGACCTGCTTGATCCGCTCCTCCACCACCAGCGAGCCGTGCCCCGCGTCGTAGCGGTACACCTCGTGGACGGCGCCGCGGCCGGCCAGCCGGTCGACGTAGTTGTCGATCTGCCGGATCGGGCAGCGCGGGTCGTTGACCCCGGCGGCGATGTACACGGGGGCGCTGACCGCCTCCACGTACGTCAGCGGGGACGAGGCCGCGAAACGCTCCGGGACCTCCTCCGGGGTGCCGCCGAACAGGGTCCGGTCGAGCGCCTTCAGCGCCTCCATCTCGTCGTGGTACGCCGTCACGTAGTCGGCGACCGGTACGGCGGCCAGCCCGACCGCCCAGTCCCCGGGCCGGGTGCCGAGGCCCAGGAGGGTCAGGTAGCCGCCCCAGGAGCCGCCCGACAGGACCAGCCGGGCCGGGTCGGCGAGGCCCGAGGCCACCGCCCACTCGCGGACCGCCGAGATGTCCTCCAGCTCGATCAGGCCCACCCGGTGCTTGAGCGCGTCGGTCCATTCGCGGCCGTAGCCGGTCGATCCCCGGTAGTTGACCCGGACCACCGCGAAGCCGTGGTCGAGCCAGGCCGCCGGGGCGGCGGCGAAGGAGTCGCTGTCGTGCCAGGCGGGTCCTCCGTGGATTTCGAAGACCGTCGGGAACGGGCCCTCGCCGTGCCCCACGGGACGCTGCGCGAGCGCGTGGACCCGTCCGCCCGGACCGTCCACCCACACGTCCTCGACGGGCAGGGAACCGGGTGCGGTCATGCCGGGCGCGTCGAGCACGATGCCGCCGGCGGTGGACCGTACCGAGGACGGCTGGGCGGCCGAGGACCACAGGTACTCGACGGTGCCGTCGGGGCGGGCGGTCGCACCGGACACGGTCCCGGGCGGGGTGTCGACGCGGACCAGATCGCGCGTGACCGGGTCGAACCGCCACAGCTCGCTGCGCGCCTCGTAGCCGTGCTCGACCAGCAGGGCGCTGCCGTCCGGGTACCACTGCGCGCCGACGTCGCCGGGCAGGTCGAGCGCCAGCTCCGTCTCGGTGCCGGCGGCCACGTCCCAGATCATCGGCTCCCAGCGGCCGCGCCGCTGGTGGCCGACGAGCAGCCGGGTGTCCCCGGCGACCGGGGCGAAGCCCAGGACCTCCAGGCCGAGCTCCTCGGAGCCGCCCTTGGTGTCGTCGAGTTCCGCGACGGTGCCGCCGTCGAGGGTGACCACGCGCAGGGACGCGTGCATGGCGTCACCGTGCTCGGTGTGCTCGATCGCGATCAGGGTGCCGTCGTACGAGAGGTCGCCGACGCCCGCCGACTCGCGGTGCCGGTAGATCTCCACGGGGGCCGTGCCGTCGGCGCGGGCGACATGGATGGTGGTGCCGTCCTCGTCGGTGGAGCGGCCCACGACGGCGGTCCCGTCGCGGCCGATGGCCAGACCGGCCGGGTAGGAAGGGGCGAGGCCGGGGGCGGCGGGCTCGTCGGGTCCGCCGGCGAAGGGCTGGCGGACCCAGGTGCCGAACTCGTCGCCGTCGGTGTCGGAGAACCACCAGATCCACTCGCCGTCGGGGGAGAGGGTGCCGTCGGTGGTGCCGTTGGGCCGGTCGGTGGCCTGCCGGCGGGTGCCGGTGGCGCGGTCCCAGGCGTAGAGCTCGTAGGTGCCGGTGGCGTTCGATACGAACAGCGACCGGTCCGGGGCGTCCTCCGCCCAGTCGGGCAGGCCCACGCGCGGAGCGCGGAAGCGCTTCTCCCAGTCGGGCATGTCGTTGGTGGTCATGTCCTCCATTCTGTCGGGATGCCGACTGGGCCGAACGGGGGGAGAGTGGACCTCGTACGCCCCTCGAGCTCCGAGTCGAGTGCGGTGCGCCCTCCGAGGAGGAGTGATCATGGCCAAGAAGGCTCGTACCGGGAAGACCGGCCACCAGGATTCAGAGCAGGCAATGGCGAAGAACACGGCGGCCGAGGCACGGGCCAGGGCCGCGGTCAAAGATGTAGCGCAGTCGCTCTCGGCGAAGACCAGGGGCTTGCACCAGAAGGCTCAGGCCAAGCGCGGCTGAGTTTCGGCACAGGTGGCCCGACCTGCGGCTTCGATCAGGAGTCGCAGGTCAGGTCTGTGGTAGGGGAGGACGGGTGGGCCCATGCTGATGATCGTCCGCGGGGCGCGGCTGTACGCGGGGCAGGGCCGGGTCGAGCCCGGCTTGTTCGACGTCGAGGTGGCGGAGGGCGGGCACGTCGCACGGGTGGTCCCGTCCGACGACCAGAAGGAGCCGCCCGCCACCGGCACGCTGATCGAGGCGCACGGCGCGCTGCTCAGCGCACCGTTCGTGGAGCCGCACATCCACCTGGACACCGCCCTGACCGCGGGGGAACCGCGCTGGAACGCCTCGGGCACGCTGTGGGAGGGCATCGCCTGCTGGAGCGAGCGGAAGCGGACGCTGACCCGCCAGGACGTGGTCGACCGGGCCACGGAGGTGCTGCGCTGGCAGGCGGCGCAGGGCGTGCTCCACGTCCGGACGCACTGTGATGTGACGGACGAGGGGCTGGTGGCCCTGGAGGCGCTGACCGAGGTCCGTGACCGGGTGCGGGACGTGATGACCCTGCAGATCGTCGCCTTTCCGCAGGAGGGTGTGATCTCCTACCCGGGCGGTGAGCGGCTGCTGCGCGAGGCCGTCGCCCGGGGCGCGGACGTGGTCGGCGCGATCCCGCACTTCGAGGACACCCGGGAGGACGGGGTGGCCTCGCTGCACCTGGCCTTCGCGCTGGCCGAGGAGCACGGACTGCGGGTCGACGCGCACTGCGACGAGATCGACGACGAACAGTCGCGGTTCGTCGAGGTCCTGGCCGCCCTGGCCCTGCGGTCCGGGCTCCGGGACCGCGCCACGGCCTCGCACACGACGGCGATGGGCTCGTACAACGGCGCGTACAGCTACAAACTCCAGCGGCTGCTGGCACGCTCCGGCATCAACCTGGTGGCCAACCCGTTCGCCAACCTCAACCTGCAGGGCCGGTTCGACGACTACCCCAAGCGCCGGGGCATGACCCAGGTGAAGGAGATGCTGGCGGCCGGGGTGAACGTGGCCTTCGGTCACGACGACGTCATGGACCCGTGGAACGCCCTGGGCACCGCCAACCCGCTGCAGACCGCACTGGTCGGGCTGTACGCGGCCCAGCTCACCGGCGCCGACGAGATCCCGACGGCATTCGCGATGATCACCGACCGCGCCGCCGCGGTGCTCGGCATCTCCGAGGAGTACGGCGTCCGGCCAGGCAATCCCGCCGACTTCGTCCTGCTGCCCGCCCCGTCCCCCGCGGAGGCGGTCCGCCGCCAGGTCCGGCCCCGGTACGTGGTCTCCCGGGGCCGGGTGGTGGCGCGGACCCCCGCCACCCCGACCCGGCTGACCTGGCCCGGACAGGATCCGGCCGACGTCGACTTCACCCGGTAGGGCCGAGGGCTTTCGGACCCGGGGCTCCGGGCTTCCGGGCTTCCGGGCTTCCGGGCTCAGGGCTCGAAGCGGTAGCCCATCCCCGGCTCGGTGATCAGGTACCGGGGGTGGGAGGGGTCCGCCTCCAGCTTGCGCCTCAGCTGCGCCATGTAGACCCGCAGGTAGTTGGTGTTGTCCGAGTAGGTAGGCCCCCAGACCTCCAGCAGCAGCTTCCGCTGGGAGACCAGGTGCCCCGGATGGCTGATGAGGATCTCCAGCAAGTGCCACTCGGTCGGGGTCAGCCGGACGGCCAGGTCGCCGCGCCGCACCTTCTTGGCGGCGAGGTCCACCGTGAAGTCCTCGGTGTCGACCACGGCGGGGGAGGCGTCGGCCGCGGCTTCCGCACGGCGCCGGGTCGCCGCCCGGAGCCGGGCCAGCAGCTCGTCCATGCTGAACGGCTTCGTCACGTAGTCGTCGGCTCCGGCGTCCAGGGCCCGGATCTTCTCCTCGGAGGTGTGCCGGGCCGACAGGACCAGGATCGGCGACCTGCTCCAGCCCCGCACGCTCCTGATCACCTCGACGCCGTCCATGTCCGGCAGGCCGAGGTCGAGCAGGACGACGTCCGGCGGGCGGGCGGCGGCGAGCCGGACCGCGGCCGCCCCGTCGGAGGCCACCTGCACCTCGAACTTCCGGGCCTGAAGGTTGATCTTGAGTGCGCGGAGGAGCTGGGGGTCGTCTTCCACCACGAGCACCCGGGTCATGAGGTGTGCGGCCCTTCGCCCATCGTGAGCTCCCGATGAAGTGATGAAGTGATGAAGTCATTGCGTCATGAAGTGCGGAGACGTCTGCCGGCCGCCGCGGAGCGGGCCGAGACCCGAGCAAACCGCGAGCTCACGCGCGGCATAAGAGCCTTTGACGTGGTCCATACGGACACGGCTCAACTCTTGACGCCCGCCTGACGCCTGACGCCTGACGCCTGACGCCTACCGCCTACCGCCTGACGCCTACCGCCTGACGCCATGACTGCGGTCAGCCCTGCTCCCCACCCGCCCCCTGGACGGTCTGCAGCGCGGCCCCGGCCTGCGCCGCCAGTGCGACCGCCACCCGCCTGGCCTGCAGCGGCGGCAGCGCGCCCGGGACCGGATCGAGGACGAAGCGGCCGTACGGGTGACCGGCCGCGGTGACGGGCAGCTCGACCTGCTCGTCGGGCCAACGGTCCGGCCAGTAGGTGCACTCGGCGTCATCGGTGCCCAGGCCCAGCCAGACGGTCCCGCCGTGCTCCAGCCGCGGCAGCCGGCCGGCCGGCCGCGCCGCCGGGTGACCGTGCCCGGCGTGCGGCTCGGGTTCGAACCGGGCGCCCCGCAGCCCCAGCAACTGCACCAGCTCCCCCCGCACGTGCTCGACCAGCTCGCCCGGCCCGGTGCCCTCCTCGGTGAGCCGTACGGTCCCCTCCAGCCGGGCCAGGTCGGCTTCGTCGGCACGCACCTCGCCCTGCAGGGTCCTTGCCCGCACCGCGATCTGCCCGACGATCAGGCCCGTGACCAGCAGCAGGACGGCGGTCTGCAGTTCGTCGCCGTTCTCGACGGTGAACTGCCCGTACGGACGGGTGAGGAAGAAGTCGAACCAGGCGGCCGCGGACAGCGCGGCGAGTCCGCCGGCCGCCCGGGTGCCGAGTGCCGCGACCGCGACCACCACGATGACCAGGATCAGGGCCTCGTTCGTCGCCGACAGGTTCTCCCGGAACGGCACCAGCAGGAGGGCCACCAGGAAGGGGGCCACCACCGCGGCCGCGAGCGCGGCCCGGTCACGCAGTCGGTTCCCGGACATCGCGTGCCTCCTGTCCGGACGGGCGGTCCGTGCGTTCGGGCGTCCTGGCGTCACAACCTGGCCCGCTCCACGCTGCCAGGGACCGCCCGCCCGCGCGAGCGCAGCAGGACCGCATCCGGAGTAGCGACAGGGGCCGGAGGTGTCAGTGGCCGGGAGTGAGACCTCTGAGCTTGTCGGGGTTTACCTGGAAGCGCAGGTGCTGGATGCGGCCGTCGACCAGGTCGAAGCAGAGCGCGCCGATGGGGTGACCGCCCATGGCGAACAGGATGGACTGCTGGCCGTTGATGTCGGCGGACTCCGAGGTCATGCCCTGGAGCTCCGGCTTGGCGAGAACACCCAGCATCCAGCGGGCGACCGGGTCCAGACCGTGCAGGGGGCGGCGGGCCGCGGTGACCTTGCCGCCGCCGTCGGCCCAGGCGGTGACGTCGGGGGCGAGCAGGGCCATGACGGCGTTGAGGTCGCCGCCGGCGCAAGCCGCCAGGAACCGTTCCGTGACCTGCTGCCGCTCGGCAGCATCGGTGTCGTGGCGCGGGCGGCGGGCCTGGACGTGCGAGCGGGCGCGGCGGGCGATCTGGCGGATCGTCGCTTCCGGCCGGTCGAGGGTCTCCGCGATCTCGGCGTGCGAGTAGCCGAAGACTTCACGCAGCAGGAAGACCGCCCGCTCGACGGGGCCGAGCGTTTCGAGGACCACCAGCATTGCCATGGAGACGCTGTCGGCCAACTCTGCCTCCTCGGCGATGTCGGGGGTGGTGAGCCAGGGTTCGGGGAGCCACTGGCCGACGTAGGACTCGCGCGTCGCCCGGGCCGACGTCAGCCGGTTGATGGAGAGGTTGGTGACCGTACGGACCAGATAGGCACGAGGGTTGCCGACTTGGGACCGGTCGGCCCCGGACCAGGTGAGCCAGGTGTCCTGGAGGACGTCCTCGGCGTCGGCGACGCTGCCGAGCATCCGGTAGGCGGTGGCGAACAGCAGCCGGCGGTGCTGCGTGAAGGGGTCGGCGGGCACGCCGGGACCGGCGGACGTTGATTTGATCATGAGTCGTCAGGCTGCCAGGGGCCCGCTCTGCCCGGCAATGGCCGGTCGGTCGGCGAGTGCACGGAGCGCGGTGGCGCACCCCTCGTGGGTGGGGGCCCAGCCGAGTTCGCGCCGGGCCTTGCCATTGGCCAGTCGCAGGTTGGCCGACATGATGGTGTGCGCCAGCCGGGCGGGCTTGAGCAGCCAGAGCGGCACGGTCATCGGGGCCGGGGTGCCGAAGGCCCTGGCGACTTCCCGCACGTGCGAGCCGAAGCCGATCGGGGTGTCGTCCGCGATGTTGTAAGCCTGGCCGGCCGCTCCGGGATGGGCCAGCGCGAGGAGGACGGCGCGCGCCGCGTCCTCGATGTCCACCCAGGACAGTGCGCGGCCCTTGTCCGGCACGACCGGCAGCGCTCGCCGGCGCAGCATCGGCAGGACGGTGGTGTCGGTGGCCCCGGCGCCGTAGAACAGACCGAACCGCAGGCTCACCCCCTCGATGCCGTCCGCGCCGAAGGCCAGCTCCTCCTTGATCCGCAGCGCGCCGATGTGCCGCTCCAGCCACGGATCGGCGCCCCGCGGGCCGAACAGGACGCCCTCCTCGGTCAGCTTCGCGTCGCCGTGGTCCCCGTAGCCGTAGCCGAACATCATCGACTCGACGACGAACCTTCGTGCACCGGTCTCCCGTGCCGCCGCGAGCAGATTGGCCGTGCCCTTGGTACGCAGGAGATTGGTGGGCTCCATGTCCTGGTGGCGCGTCATCGACTTGTTCTGCAGCGCGGTCGCCGCGTGCACCACCGCGTCGAAGCCGTACCCCTCGACGGCGCGCAGGACCGCTTCGCGATCCAGCAGATCGGCGCGCAGCGTGTTCTCCGCGCCCCTCCCGAGTCCCGCGACCTCGTGCCCGGCCACGGCCAGCTCCCGCACGATCTGCCTGCCCAGCGCACCACTCGCACCCGCCAGCAGAACCTTCATCGCCGTGTCTCCCGTCGTCTCATCGTGCCGTCGCTCCGGGCTCCGGCGTCCCGGTGACATCCATGGGACAGAGGGGGCCGCCAGGACGTGACAGGCCGGAACCGTGACCCGCGTCACCCCTCCCTTGGCGTGTCGTGTGGCCCGGGTCACGTCCGCGGCCTGTCACGTTCGGCGCGGGCTGCTTGTCCCATGGCCGTCACCGGCGCCGAAGCCGGTGCCCGACCTCGGGAGATTGAGATGATCAACGGCCACCACGTCGTCGTTCTCGGCGCGGGCTACACGGGCATGTTCGCCGCCATCCGGCTGGCCCACCGCACCCGCCGCGCCGGTGTGAGGATCACCCTGGTCAACCCTTCGGCCCGGTTCGTCGAGCGGCTGCGGATGCACCAGATCGCCGCCGGGCAGAAGCTGGCCGACCACCGGATCCCCGACCTCCTCGCCGGTACGGGCGTCACGTTCGTCCAGGGCACCGCCGCCGCCATCGACCCCGAAGCCCGGCGTGTCACCGTCGACGGCGCCGCCGCGCCCCTCGCCTACGACACGCTCGTCTACGCAGTGGGCAGCGCGACCGACACCGCCAAGGTCCCCGGCGCCGACACCCACGCGTACACCCTCAACGGCCCCGAACGCGCCGGCCGGTTCGCCGAGCGGCTCGCCCGGCTCGCCGGGACCGGAGGCGGTGCCGTCGCCGTGTGCGGCGGCGGCCTGACCGGCATCGAGGCGGCCACGGAGATCGCGGAGGCCCACCCGGGGCTGAACGTCACCCTGGTCAGCGCGGAAGAGCCCGGCTCCATGATGGGCGACAAGGCCCGGGCGTACCTGCACCGCGCCCTTCACCGCCTCGGCATCACCCTCGAGACCGGCGTCCGGGTCGCGAAGGTGATGCCCGGCGCGATCGAGCTCGCCGATGGCCGACGCATCCGCTCCGACCTCTGCCTGTGGACCGCGGGCGTCAAGGTCCCGCCGCTGGCCGCCGACGCCGGCATCGCCACCGACGACCACGGCTTGATCCTGACCGACGCCACGCTGCGGTCGGTGTCCCACCCGGAGATCCACGCCGTCGGTGACGCCGCCGCCGTCCGCCTCGCCTACGGGCAGCTCCACGGCTCCTGCCAGAGCGGCCTGCCGACCGCCCAGTACACCGCGGACACGATCGCGCGGCTGCTGCGCGGCAAGTCCGTGAAGCCGTTCCGCTTCGGCTACTTTCACCAGCCGGTCAGCCTCGGCCGGCGGGACGCCGTCATCCAGTTCACCAGGGCCGACTTCACCCCGGTCGGCATGCGCCTCACCGGGCGCGGCGCCGTCTGGTACAAGGAGCTGGTCAGCGGCAGCCCCCTGATGACGTACCGCTACAGCAAGCGCATGAACGTCACGACCGTTGTCTCCAAGGGCGGCCGCGCCACCCGCACGTCCGCCGCATGAGAGCGGCGACTACCAGGGTGGCCCGCAAAACCACTCAGGGGCCCGACCCGCTCTCGCGGATCAGGCCCCTGATCTGGTCTTACTCTGTCGGGGTGGCGGGATTTGAACCCACGACCTCTTCGTCCCGAACGAAGCGCGCTGCCAAGCTGCGCTACACCCCGATCGCCGCCCCTGCAGACTTGCTGCCCTGGCGACATCGATTACTCTAGCGGACCCTCGCCCGGAGACGAAATCCGGTTTTCACGGAGCGGCGCCGCGGGGGGCGGACCCCCGCAGCGGCCGGCCCGGAAACCGGCTCTGACCAGGGCGGAATCAGGGGCGCGGGGTCAGCGTGAGGAGGGTCGCCTCCGGCGGACAGGCGAAGCGGACCGGCGTGTACCGGTTGGTGCCGCAGCCCGCGGAGACATGGAGGTAGGCGCGGTTCCCGTTCGCCTCGTGCGCGGACAGGCCCTTCACCCGGTCGGTGTCCAGGTCGCAGTTGGTGACCAGGGCCCCGTAGAAGGGGACGCACAGCTGCCCGCCGTGCGTGTGGCCGGCCAGGATCAGCGGATAGCCGTCCGCGGTGAAGGCCTCCAGCGAGCGCAGGTACGGCGCGTGCACGACCGCCATGGAGAAGTCCGCGTCCGGCTCCGGCCCGCCCGCGACCTGCTCGTACCGGTCCCGCTTGATGTGCGGGTCGTCCAGGCCGGTGAAGGCCAGTTCGAGGTCGGGCAGCTTGAGCCGGGCCCGGGTGTTGGTGAGGTTCAGCCAGCCGGCCGCGTCGAACGCGTCCCGCATCTCCTCCCACGGGTTGTGGACGGCACCCACCACCGGCTTGTTGCCGTTCAGCCCGTGCCGGCCCTGAACCTTCTCCAGCAGGTACCGGGCGGGGTTCCGCAGCCGCGGGCCGTAGTAGTCGTTCGACCCGAAGACGTACACGCCCGGGAAGTCCATCAGCGGACCGAGTGCGTCGAGCAGCTCGGGGATCCCCTCGGTGTCCGAGAGGTTGTCGCCGGTGTTCACGACGAAGTCCGGGCGCAGACCCGCGAGCGACTGCAGCCAGGCGCGCTTCTTGCGCTGCCCGCAGACCATGTGGATGTCCGAGACCTGCAGGACCCGCAGGGGACGCATGCCGCGCGGCAGCACCGGCACGGTCACCCGGCGCAGTCGGAAGGACCTGGTCTCGATGCCGGCGGCGTAGGCCACACCGGCTGCCCCGACCGAGGCGAGACCCGCGGTCACCTTCAGGGGAACTCCGTAACGCGCACGCATGGACACATCGTCGCAGACCACGGGGACGCGGAAAACGAGTGGGCGGCACCCGGGGAGCACCTGGCAGACTCGGGGCATGACCACGCTCAAGGCCAAGCTCCAGGACGACCTCACCACCGCCATCAAGGCGCGCGACGAGCTGCGCTCGTCCACCCTCCGGCTCACCCTCGCCGCGATCACCAAGGAAGAGGTGGCCGGCAAGACCGCTCGCGAGCTCTCCGACGAGGAGGTGCTCAAGGTGGTCGCCAAGGAGGCGAAGAAGCGGCGCGAGGCCGCCGACGCCTTCGCCCAGGGCGGCCGGCCCGAGCAGGCCGAGCGCGAGATCGCCGAGGGCAAGCTCCTGGACGAGTACCTGCCGAAGCAGCTCACCGACGACGAGCTGCGCGAGATCGTGGCGCAGGCCGTCGAGGAGGCGAAGGCGGCGGGTGCGGAGGGGCCGCGCGCCATGGGCGCCGTCATGAAGATCGTGAACCCGAAGGTGGCCGGGCTGGCCGAGGGCGGCCGGGTCGCGGCCGTGGTCAAGCAGCTCCTCGCCTGACGCGGGCTGACGCGGGCTGACGCGGCCCGAGGCGGCCTGTTGCGGCCCGAAGCGCCCCGACGCGCGCGGACGACAAAGGGAGGGGCTCCCGGCCGACCGGCCGGGAGCCCCTCCCTCGTGTGTGTTCGGCTGCGGCCTAGCGGCGGCCGCCGTTGCCGCCCCCGCCGATGATGCCCGGATCCAGGGTGATCCCCGGGAACGGGTTCGTCGGAGTGCCGCCGGTACCCCCGCCGTCCGTGCCGCGGGTCCCGCCGCCGATCGTGCCGCCGTCACTGGCGCCGCCGCCGGTCCGCCCGCCGGGCCGGTTGTCACCGGGCTTGTTGTCGCCGGGCTTGCCGGGACGCTCCGGCCGGCCGCGGCCACCGGGAGCCGGCGGGTTGGACTCCGGCACGTGCACCTGGACGAACTTCTCGACCGGGCGCCCGGAGAGGGCACCGGACACCGCCTGCTTCCAGATCGGGCCGGGCAGACCGCCGCCGTAGACCTCCGGGTAGTACTCGCCGCCGATGGTGATGTTCTCCATCGAGACCTGCTTGGCGCCGCCCGAGCCGACCCAGGTCGCCCCGGCCATGTTCGGCGTGTACCCGACGAACCAGGCGTTGTAGCGCTCGTCCGTGGTACCGGTCTTGCCCGCGCTCTCCCGGTCGCTGAGGCCCGACTGCTTGCCGGTACCCGAGTCGACCACGCCGAGCAGCAGCGTGTTGATGGTGTCGGCGGTGTTCTCCGACATCACCTGCTCGCACTTCGACTTCGGCACCGTGAGCGCCTTGCCGTGCGCGTCGGTGATCGACTGGATGGCGACGGGCGTGCAGTACGTGCCCCGGTTGGCGAAGGTCGCGTAGGCGTTGGCCATGGTCAGCGGGGACATGCCCTCGGTGCCCAGCGAGATCGCCGGCACCTGCTTGAGCTTGGTGCCGTCGGCCGGGATGACGCGGAGCTTGCTGGTCATCTCGGCGAGCGGGCACAGGCCCATCTCGCTGATCATCTCGACGAAGTAGGTGTTGACCGACATCGCCATGGCGTCCCGAAGGGCGTAGGGGCCGACCTCGGACCGCTTCTCGTTCGCCACCTTGTCCCGGTCCCTGACGTTGACCCACGGCTTGTCGCCACAGGTCTGCACCGGGCTGGGGTACGGCATCTCGTACGGCGAGGCGTACATCTTCGTCGCGGGGATGCCCTGCTCGATCGCGGCCGCCGCCACGAACGGCTTGAAGGTCGAACCGGTCGGGAAGCCGTAGTTCGAGCCGCCCATCCGCTTGTCCACGGAGAAGTTGATCTGCGTCTCGTTCTTGCCGAAGCCGTACGGCTTGGACTGGCCCATGGCCATGACCTTGCCGGTGCCCGGCTCGACCAGGGTGACCGCCGTCGCGACCTTGTCGGTCTGGTCGACGTGGTCCTTGATCGACTCGTTCACCGACTCCTGCGCCTGCGGGTCCAGCGTCGTACGGATCGTCAGGCCGCCCTGGTTCCAGACCTTGGCGCGGTCCTCCCGGGTCGCGCCGAACACCGGGTCGGACAGGAAGGTGTTGCGCACGTAGTCGCAGAAGAAGCCGGCGCCCTTCACCGCGGTGATGCAGCCGTTCCGCGGCCGGGTCACCTTCAGCTGGACCGGCTTGGTCTTCGCGGCGTCCGCCTCGGCCTGTGAGACGGCCTTGGTCTCGGCCATCCGCTGGAGGACGGTGTTCCGCCGCTGCATCGCCTCGGTGGAGTCGTTCACCGGGTCGTACCGGCTCGGCGACTGGACCAGGCCGGCCAGCAGCGCCGACTCCTCCAGGGTCAGGTCCTTGGCGGATTTGGAGAAGTAGCGGTGCGCCGCGGACTCGATGCCGTACGCCTGCTGGCCGAAGTAGGTGATGTTGAGGTAGTTCTCGAGGATCTTCTTCTTCCCGAGCTCCTCCTCGACCTGGATCGAGTACTTCAGCTCGCGGATCTTGCGGCCGAGGCTCTTCTCCTGCGCCTCGCGCACCTTGGTGGTGTCGTCGCCGGCCTCCTCGACGAACACGTTCTTCACGTACTGCTGGGTCAGTGTGGACGCGCCCTGCGCGGCACCGCCCTCCTGGGCGTTCCGGTTGACCGCGCGCAGGATGCCCTTGAGGTCGACCGCGCCGTGCTCGTAGAAGCGCGAGTCCTCGATCGCGACGATCGCCTTCTGCATGTACGGGGAGATGGCCGTGATCGGGACCACCGTGCGGTCACGCGAGTAGACCGTGGCGATCGTGCCGCCCTCGGCGTCCAGGATGGTGGTGCGCTGGCTCAGCGGCGGTGTCTTCAGATTGGCCGGGATCTCGTCGAACCCCTCGACCGTGCCCTTGGCGGCCAGACCCAGAGCGCCCGCTCCGGGGATTGCGATGCCGGCGAGGACGACTCCCGAGAGAACGGACACACCGAGGAACTTGGCGGCCTGCTGACTCCCCGAGAGCCCTCCGCCCGAGCGCTTCTTTGCCATGGAGGCAGCCTAATCCGTTGTCAGCGGCATTCCGCGGGACTGGGGGTCTCTCGGGATGTTCGAGTACCAGACCGTGACATCCGGAGGCCGGCCGCGCCGTCGGCCGGCCCTGGTCCGTGCCGGCCGGCGAGCCCTCGCCTGGCGTGAACGAGTGGCATCGGCATCTCGGCGACCGAGCGGTGTCCGGAGCCGTCGGCCCCTGAACTTGACGGCACGACAACGTGAGGTGCCTACGTTCCCATTCGCCGGACACACACGAATGCCTTGGCCTAAGCTGCTCTCAACTGTCACAGCAGTGCCGGGCCACATCAACCCCTCGGCTTGATTTTCACCCTTCCCGAATGGGGTGGACTCATGTCCGATTCTTTCGCCTCCCGCGGTCGGAGCTCTACCGGTTCCACCCGAATTGCCGGATTGGCCGGGCATGTCGCTCGATCACTCCGTCGGGTGATCTGCCGCTTACCCATAGTCCGTTCGGACCATTCAAGATTGGGCCCGTCGGGGGTGTTGCACTGTGCCTGCCTTCCGTAACGTCCTCAACTGGCAGCGGTGAATATGCCGCTGCCGCCGTGGGGGAGCCTCGATTCGGGAGAGGACGGCGCCGGCATGGGCTGGGTTACCGACTGGAGTGCGCAGGCAGCCTGCCGCACTACCGATCCGGATGAACTGTTCGTTCAAGGAGCGGCACAGAACAGGGCCAAGGCGGTGTGCACCGGGTGTCCGGTGCGGACGGAGTGCCTGGCCGACGCGCTCGACAATCGTGTCGAGTTCGGCGTGTGGGGCGGAATGACCGAGCGGGAACGACGTGCGCTGCTGCGCAGGCGTCCCACCGTCACCTCGTGGCGACGGCTGCTCGAAACGGCCCGCACGGAGTACGAGCGCAGTACCGGCATCCTCACCGTGGATGTCGGCACGGACGTCGACGTCGCGTACGAGACCTACGCCGCGGCCGGTTAACGGCACGCTCGCGTACGTCCGCGCTACTCCACGTCTCCGGCCGGCCGTGAACCGGCGGCTGCGAGTCGATCACCGATGGCCCGAAGCCCGGCGAGGTCGTGCACATCGCCGGGCAGGGCGGCCACTTCGGCCACCGCCACCTCGGGGTGCAGTGAGGCGAAGCGGTCGCGCGTGTGCTGCTCACGCGCGATCACCTGCATCCGCTCGGCATGCAGACGCAGCAGTCCGGCCGTGATTTCGTCCACGGTGATTTCATCCAGGGTGATCTCGTCGTCGGTGATCCCGTCCGCGGCCGGGGGAGTGTCCGCACCGGAGTCACGGAGACCAGCTTTCCCGGACTCCTGATCGACAATGCAGCCTTCTTCAAGATTCTCCGCGGCGGCCAGCGCCCGCTCCGCGGAAAGCTGTGCGGCACCGCTCCCGTGCACCCGGTTCAGCACCAGCCCGGCCAGCGGCATCCGTTCCTCGGCCAGCCGCTCCACGAAGTACGCGGCCTCCCGGAGCGCGTCCGGCTCGGGCGCCGCGACCACCAGGAAGGCCGTCCCCGGCGCCTGCAGCAGCTGGTACGTCGCGTCCGCGCGGGTGCGGAACCCGCCGAACATCGTGTCCATCGCGGCCACGAAGGTCTGCACGTCCTTCAGCAGCGACGCACCCATCAGCTTGCTCAGCGTCCCGGTCATCAGCGACATGCCGACGTTGAGGAACTTCATCCCGGCCCGGCCGCCCACCTTCGCCGGCGCCATCAGCGCCCGGATGAACTTCCCGTCCAGGAAGGACCCCAGCCGCTTCGGCGCGTCCAGGAAGTCCAGTGCGGACCGGCTCGGCGGGGTGTCCACGACGATCAGGTCCCAGTCGTCCCGGGCCCGCAGCTGCCCGAGCTTCTCCATCGCCATGTACTCCTGCGTGCCCGCGAACCCGGCAGAGAGGGCTTTGTAGAACGGGTTCTCCAGGATCGCCCGGGCCCGCTCGCCGTCCGCGTGCGCCTCGACGATCTCGTCGAAGGTCCGCTTCATGTCGAGCATCATGGCGTGCAGTTCGCCCGCGCCCGACACCCCCGCCACCGGCCGGGGGGTGTTGTCCAGCGAGTCGATCCCCATCGACTGGGCCAGCCGCCGCGCCGGATCGATCGTCAGCACGACCACCCGCCGGCCCCGTTCGGCCGCCCGCAGGCCCAGCGCCGCCGCCGTGGTCGTCTTTCCGACCCCGCCCGCCCCGCAGCACACCACGATCCGGGTCTCCGGGTCGTCCAGCAGCGCGTCCACCGCCAGGGCCGCCGGGGCCCCCACCCCGGCCGTCACGACCTCGCTCACTCGTCCTCGTCCTCCCCCACCTGCTTGCGCAGCTCGGTCGCCAGCTCGTACAGCCCCGCCAGGTCCATCCCCGCACCGAGCAGCGGGAGTTCGTACGACGGCACGTCGAACCCGGCCAGTACGGCGCGCTGCCCGCGCTCCAGTTCCACCCGCTCGGCATGCTCCGCGGCCTGTTCCAGCAGCGGCCCCACCAGCACCTCGGCCGGTCCGCCGCGGCGGGACCCGCCCAGCCCGGCCCGGGACAGCGCCTTCGCCACCTCGGCCCGCCGCTCCCCGGCCGCCGCCCGCAGGGCCTCTTCGTCCAGGTGGTGCGGCCGCACCATGTTGACGATCACCCGGCCCACCGGGAGCCCGGCCGCCCGCAGTTCCTCGATGCCGTCCGCGGTCTCCTGCACCGGCATCTCCTCCAGCAGCGTCACCAGGTGGACGGCGGTCTCGGGGGACTTCAGGACCCCCATCACCGCCTGTGCCTGATTGTGGATCGGCCCGAACCGGGCCAGCCCCGCCACCTCGTCGTTGACGTTCAGGAACCGCGTGATCCGCCCGGTCGGCGGAGCGTCCATCACCACGTGGTCGTAGACGAACCGGCCTGCCTTGTCCTTGCGCCGTACCGCCTCGCACGCCTTGCCGGTGAGGAGCACGTCCCGCAGCCCCGGCGCGATGGTGGTGGCGAAGTCGATCGCGCCCAGCTTCTTCAGGGCGCGCCCCGCGGAGCCCAGTTTGTAGAACATCTGCAGGTAGTCGAGGAGTGCCCGCTCCGCGTCGATGGCGAGCGCGAAGACCTCCCCGCCGCCCGGAGCGACCGCGATCCTCCGCTCCTCGTACGGCAGCGCCTCGGTCCCGAAGCGCTGCGCGATCCCCTGCCTGCCCTCCACCTCCACCAGAAGTGTCCGCCTGCCCTCGCGCGCGAGGGCCAGCGCGAGTGCCGCGGCGACCGTGGTCTTCCCGGTTCCGCCCTTGCCGCTGACCACCTGGAGCCTGCTCACAACCAACGAGCGTAACCACTCCCGCACAGGCACTACGCTCGGGCCCATGACCAAGAAGTTCGAATACGCGACGGTTCCGCTGCTCGTGCACGCCACCAAGCAGATCCTGGACACCTGGGGCGAGGACGGCTGGGAGCTCGTCCAGGTCGTGCCCGGGCCGAACAACCCCGAGCAGCTCGTGGCCTACCTCAAGCGGGAGAAGGCATGAGTGCCGTCGAGGCGAAGCTGGCCGAGCTCGGCCTGAAGCTTCCCGAGGTCGTCCCGCCGCTGGCCGCCTACCAGCCGGCCGTGCGCTCGGGTAGCTACGTGTACACCGCCGGCCAGCTGCCGATGGTCAAGGGCTCCCTCCCGCTGACCGGCAAGGTCGGCGCCGAGGTCTCCGCCGAGCAGGCCAAGGAACTGGCGGGCATCTGCGCACTGAACGCGCTGGCCGCGGTCAAGTCGGTCATCGGTGACCTCGACAAGGTCGCGCGGATCGTGAAGGTCGTCGGCTTCGTCGCCTCGGCTCCGGACTTCACCGGCCAGCCGGGCGTGCTGAACGGCTTCAGCGAGCTGCTGGGCGAGGTCTTCGGCGAGAAGGGCGTGCACGCCCGCAGCGCCGTCGGCGTGGCGGTCCTGCCGCTGGACGCGCCGGTCGAGGTCGAGCTCCAGGTCGAGATCGCCGACTGACCCCCGCTCCGGGCCCGCGGCGGGGGCGGGGTGGGGCCCGCCGCGGTGAGGTCTCGAACATCGGCCCGGATGGTCGTAGCATCCGGCCATGTCGAAGCGCGAGCACGCCCCCGCCGCCACCCCCGCCGGAGGCCAGTGGTACCCGCCGGAATGGCCCGACCGGATCCGGGCCCTGGCCGACGGCACCCTCACCCCGGTCCCGCCCAAGCGCGCCGCGACGGTGATGCTGCTCCGCGACACGCCCGAGGGCCCCGCCGTCCACATGCTGCGCCGGCGCGCCTCCATGGCCTTCGCCGGCGGCGCGTACGCCTACCCGGGTGGCGGCGTCGACCCGCGCGACGAGGACCACCGCATCGGCTGGGCCGGACCCTCCCTGGAGGAGTGGGCGGACCGCCTGGGCACGGACCCGAGCACTGCCCAGGCGATCGTCTGCGGCGCGGTCCGCGAGACCTTCGAGGAGGCCGGGGTCCTGCTGGCCGGCCCCGCCGACGGCACCCTCATCCCCGACCTCACCGGCGACGACTGGGAGGCCGACCGCGAGGCCCTGGTCGCCCGGGAGCTCTCCTTCGCCGAGTTCCTCGACCGCCGCGGCCTGGTCCTGCGCTCCGACCTGCTGGGTGCCTGGGCCCGCTGGATCACCCCGGAGTTCGAGCCGCGCCGCTACGACACCTGGTTCTTCGTGGCCGCCCTGCCCGAAGGGCAGCGCACCCGCAACGCCTCCACCGAGGCCGACCGGACGGTGTGGACCCGCCCGGCCGACGCGGCCGCCGGCTACGACAAGGGCGAGCTGCTGATGATGCCGCCCACCATCGCGACCCTGCGCTCCCTGGAGCCGTACGGAACCGCCGCCGCGGCCGTCGCCGCGGCCGCCGGGCAGGACCTCACCCCCGTCCTGGCACGCGCCACCCTCGGGGAGGACGGCGGAGTGGTGCTCAGCTGGCCCGGCCACGAGGAGTTCACCAAGCGCGTGGGACCCGCCGGAGGCGCGTCATGACAAGTGCAGGTGCTCTGCCCGGCCAGCCCCGCGGAGTGGTCACCTCTGGGCCGGCCACCGCCCGTGCGGTCAACGTGCTGGCCCCGAACCCGTCCGCGATGACGTTGGACGGCACCAACACCTGGCTGGTCTCCGAGCCCGGCTCCGAGCTCGCGGTGGTCATCGACCCGGGCCCGCTGGACGAGACCCACCTGCGTGCCGTCATCGACACGGCGGAGCGCGCCGGCAAGCGGATCGCGCTCACCCTGCTCACCCACGGCCACCCCGACCACGCCGAGGGGGCCGGCCGGTTCGCCGAGCTCACCGGGACCAGGGTGCGGGCCCTCGACCCGGCCCTGCGGCTGGGCGACGAGGGCCTGGCGGCCGGGCAGACCGTCCGGGTCGGCGGGCTGGAACTGCGGGTGGTGCCCACCCCCGGACACACCTCGGACTCGCTCTGCTTCCACCTGCCGGCGGACCGGGCGGTGCTCACCGGCGACACCATCCTCGGCCGCGGCACCACCGTGGTCGCCCACCCCGACGGCCGTCTCGGCGACTACCTGGACTCCCTGCGCCGGCTGCGGTCTCTCACGGTCGACGACGGGGTGCACACGGTGCTGCCCGGCCACGGCCCGGTCCTGGACGACGCGCAGGGCGCGGTGGAGTTCTACCTCGCGCACCGGGCGCACCGGCTGGCCCAGGTGGAGACGGCGGTGGAGAACGGTTTCACCACTCCCGAGGCGGTCGTCGCGCACGTCTACGCGGACGTGGACCGGTCCCTGTGGCCGGCTGCGGAGTGGTCCGTCCGGGCCCAGCTGGAGTACCTGCGCGAGCACGGCCTGATCCCGGGCGGCCCGGAGTAGGCCGAGCGGTGACGGGAGACGCGTGAGGGGTCCCGCCCATCCCGGGCGGGACCCCTCAGCGACATGCGCGACGTGCGCGCCGTGCTCCGGCGCGCTCCGACGTGCTCGCCGTACGGAGGCGTCGGCCGGACGGCGTCAGCGCGAGCGCTTCGCCAGCCGCTCCACGTCCAGCAGGATCACGGCACGCGCCTCCAGGCGGAGCCAGCCGCGGCCCGCGAAGTCGGCCAGTGCCTTGTTCACGGTCTCGCGGGAGGCGCCGACGAGCTGCGCCAGCTCCTCCTGGGTGAGGTCGTGCACGACGTGGATGCCTTCCTCGGACTGCACGCCGAAGCGGCGCGACAGGTCCAGGAGGGCGCGGGCCACGCGGCCCGGGACGTCGGAGAAGACCAGGTCGGACATCTGGTCGTTGGTCTTGCGGAGGCGGCGGGCGACGGCGCGCAGCAGGGCCGTGGCCACCTCGGGGCGGGCGTTCAGCCAGGGCTGCAGGTCGCCGTGGCCCAGGCCGAGCAGCTTGACCTCGGTCAGCGCGGTGGCGGTCGCCGTGCGCGGGCCCGGGTCGAAGAGCGACAGCTCGCCGATGAGCTCGCCGGGGCCGAGCACCGCCAGCATGTTCTCGCGGCCGTCGGGGGAGGTGCGGTGCAGCTTCACCTTGCCCTCGGTGACGACGTACAGCCGGTCACCGGGGTCGCCCTCGTGGAACAGGGCGTCACCGCGTGCGAGGGTCACCTCGCCCATGGAGGCGCGGAGCTCCGCGGCCTGCTCGTCATCGAGCGCCGCGAAGAGCGGGGCGCGCCGCAGAACGTCGTCCACGAGTCTCTCTCCTATGTCGACCAGCTCAGGGGACCGTGCTCCCCATTTTGCCGGACGGTTCAAACAGTGCGATCAATCACAAGGATGCCGGACGTACGGGTGTGCTGGGTGGTGTTACCGGAGGTCCGGCCGGGTGTCACTGCCCGGGCTTAGGCTGGCGGAGTGTCCAATAAGCCGGTGAGAGCACAGGCCAAGGGGTCCGCAGGAGTGACGGCGACCCGGAATTCAGCTGTGGGCGAACAAGACGTGACCACGGCTCCGATCCGCCCGCAGGGCAAAGCTTCTGCCAAGAAGCCTGTGGGAAAGACCAAACCGGAATCCCGTCTGGCCCTGGTCCGCCGCGCCCGGCGCATCAACCGTGAGCTGGCGGAGGTCTATCCGTACGCCCATCCGGAGCTCGATTTCCGGAATCCCTTCGAGCTGCTCGTCGCGACGGTCCTGTCCGCGCAGACCACCGATCTGCGGGTGAACCAGACCACCCCGGCCCTGTTCGCGAAGTACCCGACTCCGGAGGACATGGCGGCGGCCGTGCCGGAGGAACTGGAGGAGGTCATCCGGCCGACCGGGTTCTTCCGGATGAAGGCGAAGTCCCTGATGGGGCTCTCGGCCGCGCTCCGGGACGATTTCGGCGGCGAGGTACCGGGCCGCCTGGAGGACCTGGTCACCCTGCCGGGCGTGGGCCGGAAGACGGCGCACGTGGTCCTCGGCAACGCCTTCGGGGTCCCGGGGATCACCGTGGACACCCACTTCGGGCGGCTGGTCCGCCGGTGGAAGTGGACCGACCAGGAGGACCCGGAGAAGGTCGAGGCGGAGATCTGCGCGATCTTCCCCAAGAGCGAGTGGACGATGCTCTCGCACCGGGTGATCTTCCACGGCCGCCGGATCTGCCACGCCCGCAAGCCGGCCTGCGGAGCCTGCCCGATCGCCCCGCTCTGCCCGGCCTACGGGGAGGGCGAGACGGACCCGGAGAAGGCGAGGAAGCTGCTCAAGTACGAGATGGGCGGTCAGCCCGGCCAGCGCCTCAGCCCGCCCCCTGACTATCCGGGTACGCCGGCCCCGCCGCTGGGCGGCGCCGGGCGGTAGCGGACAGGAGCGGGCGCAGAGGATCCCGGGCGGAACGAATCACGCACCGGCCCGCGTTGCTGCGGGTACGGGCAGCACGCGGAACGCAGAACGCAGAACGCAGAACAGGCAACGCAGAACCACGAACGGGGTGCGTATGACAGGAGCCGACCGGAGCGGGCTCACGGACCGGGCCGTAGCCGCCGACGAGGTGCGCCGGGCCGCGCACGGGGCGACGTACGAGGACGACGGCGTCGTCCTCAGCACGGCGGGGCTGCCGGACTGGCTGGAGCCCGTCGCCCGCGCTGCGCGCACCGTGCGGCCGCAGCAGCTCAGCCGGTTCCTGCCGCCCTCCGACGGCCGCGGCCGCCAGTCCGCCGTCCTGATCCTCTTCGGGGAGGGCGCGGACGGGCGCCCCGAGCTGCTCCTGATGGAGCGGGCCGGCAGCCTCCGGTCTCACGCCGGACAGCCCTCCTTCCCCGGCGGCGCCCTCGATCCCGAGGACGGCGACCCCCGCACCACCGGCCCGCTCCGCGCCGCGCTGCGCGAGGCGGAGGAGGAGACCGGGCTGGACCCGGCCGGGGTGCAGCTGTTCGGGGTGCTGCCGAGCCTGTACATCCCCGTCAGCCAGTTCGTCGTCACGTCCGTCCTGGGCTGGTGGCACACCCCCAGCCCGGTCGGTGCCGTCGACCCCGCCGAGACCGCGCGGGTCTTCACCGTGCCCGTGGCGGATCTCACGGACCCGGCACACCGGGTCACGGTCGTTCACCCGAGCGGCCACCACGGCCCCGGATTCACCGTCGAATCCGCTCTGGTCTGGGGTTTCACCGCCGGGGTGATCGATCGGCTCCTGCACTACGCGGGCTGGGAACAGCCGTGGGACCGATCACGTGAGGTCCCGCTCGACTGGCGCGCATGAGACGGTGGCCCACGTGAACGTGCTGGACATCCTGCTGCTGGTCGCCGCCGTGTGGTTCGCGATCGTGGGCTATCGCCAGGGGTTCGTCGTCGGCATTCTGTCGGTGATCGGCTTCCTCGGCGGCGGCCTCATCGCCGTGTCGCTGATCCCGCTGGTCTGGGACAAGGTGACCGACAACGGGAGCCAGGTCTCCACACCGGTGGTGATCGCGGCCGTGGTGGTGATCATCGTCTTCGCCTCGGTCGGGCAGGCCTTCACCACCCACCTGGGCAACCGGCTCCGCCGGCAAATCACCTGGTCGCCGGCGCGGGTGGTCGACGCGACCGGCGGCGCGCTGGTCAATGTGGTGGCGATGCTCCTGGTGGCCTGGCTGATCGGGTCCGCACTCGCCGGTACGTCACTTCCCACGCTGGGCAAGGAAGTACGCAACTCCAAGGTGCTGCTCGGGGTGTCCCGGGTGCTCCCGGAGCAGGCCGACACCTGGTTCTCCAACTTCAGCTCCACCCTTGCCCGCAACGGCTTCCCGCAGGTGTTCAGCCCGTTCTCGAACGAGCCCATCACCGAGGTGCAGCCGCCCGATCCCGCCCTCGCGGGCGGCCCGGTCGCCGAACAGGCCAAGCGGTCCATCGTCAAGGTGGTCGGCACCGCTCCCAGTTGCAGCAAGGTCCTCGAAGGCACCGGCTTCGTCTTCGCGCCGGGCAAGGTGATGACCAACGCGCACGTGGTCGGCGGCGTGGTCGAACCGACCGTGCAGATCGGCGGCGAGGGCAAGCTCTACGACGGCAAGGTCGTGCTCTACGACTGGGAGCGCGACATCGCCGTGCTGGACGTGCCCAAGCTGAAGGCGCCGCCGCTGGAGTTCACCGAGGAGGACGCCACGGGCGGCAGCGACGCCATCGTGGCCGGCTTCCCGGAGAACGGCGCGTACGACGTCCGCTCGGCGCGCGTGCGCGGCCGGATCAACGCCAACGGCCCGGACATCTACCACCGCGGCACCGTGCGCCGCGACGTGTACTCGCTCTACGCGACGGTGCGGCAGGGCAACTCCGGAGGACCGCTGCTCACGCCCGACGGCAAGGTGAACGGAGTGGTCTTCGCGAAGTCCCTCGATGACCGGAACACCGGCTACGCCCTCACGGTGGACGAGATCCGGGACGACATCCGCCTCGGCGCCACGGCCCAGCAGCGGGTCGACAGCCAGGGCTGCGCCCTCTGACGGCCGCAGCCTGGGCTGCGCCCTCTGACGGCCCGGCGAGATCCGGAGGAGAGGTCCTAGGTGCGCTGGTGCCTCAGGCGGGCCGAGACCCAGCGGGCCCGGCGGCGAAGGATGCGCGGGATCCCGAGACGGGGGTCGTGACCTCTCCGGCCGACCGTCTTGTGGCTGCCCGGCGCTGCTGCCGGGCGGGTCTCGCGTGCGGAGTCACCGTAGTCGTGCGTCCAGCCCATACTCCGACGTCTGCCCGTGCGCCAAGGTCGGTAACCGCTTTGGGGGCGGCCAATTGGCCTATGCGCCGGGCATGTGAACGCTCGTCAGGCTGATGTGCGAACCGTCAGCGGTCGGGCTCGGGGTCCTTCAGCCAGTTGATGAGCTCGGTGGAGAAGGCCGTCGGGTCCTCCTCGTGCGGGAAGTGCCCGAGGCCGTCGAACAGCCGCCAGCGGTACGGCGCTTCAACGTACTCGCCCGAACCCGCGGCGCTGCGCGTCCGCATGACCGGGTCGAGCGAGCCGTGCAGGTGCAGGGTCGGCACCCGCACCGGCCGCTTCATCCGCCGGTTGAACTGGTAGCCGTCGGGACGTGCCAGGGAACGCACCATCCACCGGTACGGCTCGATCGAGCAATGTGCCGTGGACGGGATGCAGATGGCCCGGCGGTACACCTCCAGGGCCTCCTCCTCGGGCGGCCGGGGCCCCGACCACTCGCGGATCAGTTCGGCCGCCAGCGCGCCACCGTCCGCCTGGAGTCGCCGCTCCGGGATCCAGGGCCGCTGGAAGCCCCAGATGTGGGATCCGGCGCGGCTCTGCGCGAAGTCGGACAGCATCGCCGAGCGCCAGCGGCGCGGGTGCGGCATCGAGGAGACGACCAGCCGGCGCACCAGCTTGGGCCGCATCACGGCCGCTGTCCAGGCCAGGTAGCCGCCCAGGTCGTGGCCGACGAGGGCGGCGTCCGGCTCGCCGAGCGACCGTACGACGCCGGTGATGTCCAGGGCGAGGTTCGCCGGGTCGTACCCGCGCGGGGTGCGATCGCTGCCGCCGACCCCGCGCAGGTCCATGGCCACCGCGCGGTAGCCGGCGTCGGCGAGCGCGGTCAGCTGGTACCGCCAGGTCCACCAGAACTGCGGGAAGCCGTGCAGCAGCAGCACCAGCGGCCCGTCACCGAGCTCGGCGACGTGGAACCTGGCGCCGTTGGCGGCCACGTCCCGGTGGGTCACCTCCCTGCCACCGGGGATGCCGATCCGGACCGCGGACGCGGCGGTGGGCGGAGTGCTGGGATCGGGGGCGGTCGCTGTCATGACGACGAGCGTGCCACACCCACGGCCTTGTCACTGACCGGCCGCGGGTGCGGCTTGACCGTCTGGATCACTGCCGCGGTCTGCTTGACCGAGGCGATGGTCTTCTCCGGCGGCTTGACCTTCTTGAACTTGGCGACGGCGATCCACCCGAGCAGGCCCGCGATCAGCAGGAACGCGACGCCCACGATGAGGAAGGACCAGGCGAGACCGAGCCCGAGGTTGTGGATGCCGTAGGCGGCCGCGAAGCTCAGCACGGGAAGGGAGAACAGGGCCAGGGTGCCCGCGACGGCGAACGCCGTGCCGCCGACGCCCACCCGCCTGGCGTCCTCGCGGAGCTCGGCCTTGGCGAGGGCGATCTCGTCGTGCACCAGGGCGGACATCTCGGCCGTGGCCGAGGCGACCAGCTGCCCGAGCGTGCGCTCGGCGCCCTGCGCCCCTTGGTCCGTTGCGCTCATCGCACTCTCCTCATGTCTTCGCGTCCTGTCGTCACTCAGATCATGCCGGACGAGTGCTGTCGGTGCTGGACCCGGCCGCTGCTTCGGCCCGGCGGCGGTGCTCGGCCGCCTTCTCCTCGTAGATCTTCGCCATCCGGAGGTGGAACTCCGGGGTGTGCTCCTCGTAGATGTCCGGGATGCCGTCGAGGTCGTCGTCGCGTTCCTCCGCCTCGGTCAGGGCACGGTACTTGCGGTCGCGGAGCTTGAGCAGGGCGCAGGCGATGACCGCGGCGATCAGCGAGCCGATCAGGACGGCGGCCTTGACCTCGTCGGTGAGTACGGCGTCACCCGCGAAGGCGAGTTCACCGATCAGGAGGGAGACGGTGAAGCCGATGCCGGCGAGGGAGGCGACGGCGAAGACGTCCGGCCAGGCGAGGTCCTCGTTGAGCGACGCTCTCGTGAAGCGGGCGGCCAGCCAGGTGCCGCCGAAGATGCCGATGGTCTTGCCGACGACCAGGCCGAGGACCACACCGAGGGTCTCGGGGCGGGTGAAGACCTGGGTGATCGCCTCGTCGGAGAGGGAGACGCCAGCGGAGAACAGGGCGAAGAGCGGTACGGCGAGACCGGCGGAAACGGGCCGGACGAGGTGTTCGATGTGCTCGCCGGGGGAGTGCTCCTCACCCTCCTTGCGGCTGCAGCGGAGCATCAGGCCCATGGCGACGCCGGCGATGGTGGCGTGGACCCCGCTGTTGTACATCAGGCCCCAGATGACCAGGGCGAGCGGGACGTAGACGTACCAGCCGCGGACGCCCTTGTGGAGCAGGAACCAGAAGATGACGAGGCCGACCACGGCGCCGCCGAGCGCCAGGAAGTCGATCGTCTCGGTGAAGAACACCGCGATGATGATGATGGCGAAGAGGTCGTCCACCACGGCCAGGGTGAGCAGGAAGGCGCGCAGTGCGGACGGCAGCGAGGTGCCGATGACCGCGAGGACGGCGAGTGCGAAGGCGATGTCGGTGGCGGTCGGGACCGCCCAGCCGGCCAGGGAGCCGCCCGCGGTCTGGTTGACCAGTACGTAGACGAGCGCCGGGGCGGCCATGCCGCAGACCGCGGCGATCACCGGGAGGGCGGCCGCCTTGGGGTCGCGGAGGTCGCCCGCGACGAGCTCGCGCTTGAGCTCGATACCGGCCACGAAGAAGAAGACGGCGAGCAGGCCGTCGGCGGCCCAGTGCTGGACCGACAGGTCCAGGCCGAGGGCGGCGGGGCCGAAGTGGAAGTCGCGGACGGTGAGGTAGCTGTTGCTGATGCCTGGGGTGTTCGCCCAGATCAGGGCGGCGACCGCGGCCACCAGGAGGAGCACGCCGCCGACGGTCTCGGCGCGCAGGGCGTCGGCCACGAACCTGCGCTCGGGCAGCGAGAGTCTGCCGAGAAACTTGTGGTTCTTGTTGTCGGTGGGGCTGGGCGCGGCCACAGTGGGCACCTCCGGTCGGTCGATGGGCAGGCCAAACGCTGTTGCCGACCAGACTTCCCGGCACACCTTTTAAGTATTTACGTTCTCAATACTTTACAGGGTGTAGCGCGGAGTCGTGCGTTGATCACACTTTAAGCGGGAAAGGGGCATCCGGCGCACTGTGCGCCGGATGCCCCTTTCCTGTGATGGGTCTGAGGGTCAGTCCTCGGTGGTCGCGGAGGGCAGCTTGGACTGGATGAGATCCATGACCGAGGAGTCGGTCAGGGTGGTGACGTCGCCAAGCTCCCGGTTCTCGGCCACGTCGCGCAGAAGACGGCGCATGATCTTGCCGGACCGGGTCTTGGGCAGCTCGGCGACCGGGAGGATGCGCTTGGGCTTGGCGATCGGCCCGAGGGTGGCGCCGACGTGGTTGCGCAGGTCGGCGACGAGCGAGTCGTTCTCGGAGGCGCTGCCGCGCAGGATCACGAACGCGACGATCGCCTGGCCGGTGGTCTCGTCGGCGGCGCCGACCACGGCCGCCTCGGCGACCGACGGGTGCGAGACCAGGGCCGACTCGACCTCGGTGGTCGAGATGTTGTGGCCGGACACCAGCATCACGTCGTCGACCCGGCCGAGCAGCCAGATGTCGCCGTCGTCGTCCTTCTTGGCGCCGTCGCCGGCGAAGTACTTGCCCTCGAAGCGCGACCAGTAGGTGTCGATGAAGCGCTGGTCGTCACCCCAGATGGTGCGCAGCATGGACGGCCACGGCTCGGTCAGCACCAGGTAGCCGCCCCCGCCGTTGGGTACCTCGCGGGCGTCGTCGTCCACCACGGTGGCGGAGATTCCGGGGAGCGGGCGCTGCGCGGAGCCCGGCTTGGTCTCCGTCACGCCGGGCAGCGGGGAGATCATCATGGCGCCGGTCTCGGTCTGCCACCAGGTGTCCACGATGGGACAGCGGTCGCCGCCGATGTGCTTGCGGTACCAGATCCACGCCTCGGGGTTGATGGGCTCGCCGACGGAGCCCAGCACGCGCAGCGAGGACAGGTCGAACTTGGCGGGGATGTCGTCGCCCCACTTCATGAACGTCCGGATGGCCGTGGGCGCGGTGTAGAGGATGGTGACGCCGTACTTCTGCACGACCTCCCAGAACCGGCCCTGGTGCGGGGTGTCCGGGGTGCCCTCGTACATGACCTGGGTGGCGCCGTTGGCGAGCGGGCCGTAGACGATGTACGAGTGGCCGGTCACCCAGCCGATGTCCGCCGTGCACCAGTAGACGTCGGTCTCCGGCTTGAGGTCGAACACGGCGTGGTGGGTGTACGCCGCCTGGGTGAGGTAGCCGCCGGAGGTGTGCAGGATGCCCTTCGGCTTACCCGTCGTGCCGGACGTGTACAGGATGAAGAGCGGGTGCTCGGCCCCGAACGCCTGCGGCGAGTGCTCGGTGGACTGGCGGCCGACGAGCTCGTGCCACCAGATGTCGCGGCCCTCGGTGAACTCGGTCTCCTGGCCGGTGCGCTGCACCACGAGCACGTTCTTGACCTGCGGGCACCTGGCGACGGCCTCGTCGATGGCCGGCTTGAGGGCACTCGGCTTGCCGCGCCGGTAGCCGCCGTCGGCGGTGATGACCAGCTTGGCGTCGGCGTCCTGGATGCGGGAGGCGACGGCGTCGGCGGAGAAGCCGCCGAAGACGACCGAGTGGGCGGCGCCGACGCGGGCGCAGGCCAGCATCGCGATGACGGCCTCGGGGATCATCGGCAGGTAGACGGCGACCCGGTCGCCGGCCTGTACGCCGAGTTCGGTGAGGGCGTTCGCGGCCCGCGAGACCTCGTCCTTGAGCTGCCCGTAGGTGATCGCGCGGCTGTCGCCGGGCTCGCCCTCGAAGTGGATGGCGACCCGGTCGCCGTGGCCGGCCTCGACGTGCCGGTCGACGCAGTTGTAGGCGACGTTCAGCGTGCCGTCCGCGAACCACTTGGCGAAGGGCGGGTTGGTCCAGTCGAGCGTCTCGGTCGGCTCGGTGGCCCAGGTCAGCCGCCGGGCCTGCGCGGCCCAGAAGCCCAGCCTGTCGGCGTCCGCCTGCTCGTACGCCTGCGCTGTGACATTCGCGGCGGCGGCGAGCGCGGCGGGCGGCGCGAATCGCCGCTCCTCCTTCAAGAGGTTGGCCAGGCTTTCGTTGCTCACGACATCTCCCTTTCCCAGGGTGTCCGTTGTGTCCCCGGGCATAGCTCATCAGGCGGACGCCCGGGTGACAAGGGGTAACCGGAAAATTGGTTTAGACCTATAGTCCGGGCGGCCGAATCGATGCTGGTTATCGCACCCCAGGACACCTGAACACGCTGCCCGGGGACGCGGGACGGCCCCTTCCCGCTGCAGGGTGCAGGAAGGGGCCACACGGTGGCACGGATCAGGGAGCGTACCGGTTCAGGCCGATTCAGACGGATGCCCCGGCCGGCTCCGGTGACTCCCGCAGGTCCGCGGGCGTCACACTGTCGAAGACCTGGCAGTCGTAGAAGTCCTGCCCCTCGGACAGCAGGTAGGCCTGGGCCTCACCCACGTGGAAGTACATCCCGTGGAGCTCCAGCGTGCCCTCGGCCAGCCGTCGCGCCACTGCCTCGTGCGCCCGCAGGTGCTCCAGCTGCTGGACGACGTTGGTCAGGCACAGCTGCTCCACCGCGTCCGCCGGCAGCCGGCCGGAGATCCGCGCCCACGCGTGGTGCCGGCTGGCCATCCGCTCCACGCTCGGCCGCCCGTGCCGCAGCCAGCGGCTCAGCGGGGTCATCGGCATCCCGGGGGAGGTGTTGAGCAGCGCCTGCATCGCCCCGCAGCCGGAGTGCCCGCACACGGTGATGCTGTCCACCCTGAGCACGTCCACGGCGTACTCGATGGCGGCCGCCACCGAGTCGTCCCCGTACTCGGCGCCGGGGAGGGGGACCAGGTTGCCGACGTTGCGGACGGTGAACAGGTCACCGGGCCCACTGGACGTGATCATGCTGGTGACCAGCCGGGAGTCGGCGCAGGTCAGGAAGAGCTGGGAGGGGCGCTGCCCCTCGCGAGCCAGTCTGGCCAGTTCGTTGCGGACCCGCGGGGCGGTGTCCCGCTGGAACGTGCTGATCCCGCTGGCCAGCCGGCCCCCGCCGCTCGGTGCCTCGGCGGCCGGTTCGGCCGGGCGCTGGTCGCAGTGGTTCTGCCAGGGTGTCCAGGGCCGGCAGCACTGGTGTGTCCCGCGCGGTCCCGGGGTCGGGTGCTCGCCCGTCCGGGCCACGGCCCGGCCACCCGTCACCTCCACCGAACCGCCGTGCGCCACATGGGAGTCCTGCCAGTCCTGCAGGGTCTCGTACGCCGCGTGGTCCATGAACGAGCCGTCCAGCTCGATCACCGTGTGCGTCTGGTGCGGGATCTGCCCCAGCACCCGGCTCAGCCGGGGCACCGCCAGGAAGGTCAGCTGCCCGCGCGCCCGCACCCGGTGCACGCCTTCGGTCTCGTCCAGGGTGATCCGGGTCCGGGCCAGCCGGCGCAGGGACACCGCCACCGCGACCGCGATGCCGATCGCCACCCCTTCCAGCACTCCGCCCAGCACCACGGCCACCACCGTGGTCACGTAGACCAGGAACTCGCGGTGCCGGGTGACGCTCCGCATGTGCGTGATGTTGACCATCTGGATGCCGACCGCCATCACCAGAGCGGCCAGAGCGGCCAGCGGGATGAGGTCCAGCACCGGAACCAGCAGCGCGGCCGCGAGCACGATCCACAGGCCGTGCATCATCGACGACCGCCGGGTGACGGCTCCGGACTTGACGTTGGCCACGCTGCGCACCGCCACACCGGTGACGGGCAGGCCGCCGAGCGCGCCGGACACGATGTTCGCCGCGCCCTGACCGCGCAGTTCGCGGTCGAGGTCGGCGCGCGGCGGGCGGTTCTCCACCCCGCGTTCGGTCGCGATCAGCTTGTCGGTGGCCACGGAGGACAGCAGTGACTCCACGCTGCCGACGAGTGTGATCGTCAGGACGGCCGCGATGATGCCCAGGACCGGGCCCTCGGGCAGTTCGGGCAGGGCGTGGCTGCTCCAGGAGGGCAGGTCCACCCGGGGCAGGCTGAGCCCGGCGGCAGCGGCGAGGGCGGTGGCCGCCGCCACGGCGGCGAGGGCGGGCGGCACCCGGCCCAGCAGCCGCCCGGCCCGGCCCGGCAGCCGCGGCCAGGCGAGCAGGACGACCAGGGTCAGGGCGCTGATGCCGAGTGCCGCCGGATGCGGATCGGCCAACTGGCTCGGCAGCCCGAGGACGTTGGCCACGGGTGAGCTCTGCGGGGTGCCGCCGAGCACGATGTGCAGCTGGGCGAGAGCGATGGTCACGCCGATGCCCGCGAGCATGCCGTGCACGATGGCCGGGCTGACCATCAGCGCGGACCGGGCTGTGCGCAGCAGCGCGAGCCCCAGCTGGCAGACGCCGGCGAGCACGGTGATGGCGCAGGTCGTGCGCCATCCGTAACGCTGGATCAACTCGGCCGTGACGACGGTGAGTCCGGCGGCGGGGCCGCTCACCTGGAGCGGTGCGCCGCCGAATCGCCCGGCGACGATCCCGCCGGCCGCCGCGGCCACCAGCCCCGCCTGGAGCGGTGCGCCGGTGGCCAGGGCGATGCCGAGCGAGAGCGGCAAGGCGATCAGAAAGACGGTCAGGGATGCGGAGAGGTCCGCGGTGCGGGGGTTGGCCATAGGTCCCGTCTCCTCTGGACATGGAGGGTGAAGCGGCGGGAGTCTCAACACTCGGTAAATGGATGGTAATGGAGAGTAAAGAGGATTGCTGGACAAAACGGGCAAATGGCCTACAGGTTCCCTCGCGGGGGTGAATAAGCATTTTGTCCGGCTTGTCACACATTCCTTGAAGACGCCTGCGTGGGACGTTGCGCGCGGAAGCAGCGTCAGCGAGGAGAGGTGGGCGAATGACGGCCGCCAAGAAGAAGATCGCCGGCAGTCTGGTCGCCGCGGCCCTGGTCCTGGGCGTCGCCGGATGCAGTTCGGAGGAACCGGGCAGAGACCGGGGGGCCGGCCGGAACGGCCCGAAGCAGGGCGCCGCGGCCCCGGAGGCGCCGGGCAGGGTGCTGCGGCTGATCGGCGACGGGTCGACCTCGTACACCGGCCCGCAGCCGAACGTGCGGAAGGCGGAGAAGCTCAAGCCCGGCGAAACGCCACCGCAGTTCGTGGTGTTCTCCTGGGACGGCGCGGGGGAGGACAGCCAGAAGCTCTTCTCGCACTTCCGCCGGGTGGGCAAGGAGCACAACGCCCGGATGACGTACTTCCTCAGCGGGGTGTACATGCTTCCGGAGGAGAAGCGTGAGCTCTACACCGGCCCGCAGCACGCCCCCGGCCGTTCCGACATCGGCTTCGGTGACCTCGAGGGCATCCGGGCCACGGCCACCCAGATCCGCGAGGCCTGGCTGGAGGGCAACGAGATCGGCACCCACTTCAACGGCCACTTCTGCGGACCCGAGGGCGGGGTCGGCACCTGGTCGGTCGAGGAGTGGCAGAGCGAGATCCGGCAGGCCAAGTCCTTCGTCAAGAACTGGAAGAGCAACTCCGGGCTCCAGCAGGAGAAGGCCCTCCCGTTCGACTACGACAAGGAGCTCATCGGCGCCCGCACCCCCTGTCTCGAAGGCCAGAAGAACTTCATGCTCACGGCCCAGAAGCTGGGCTTCCGCTATGACTCCAGCGGCATCAGCAAGCAGAAGTGGCCCAAGAAGACGGACGGGCTGTGGGACATCCCGCTGCAGCTGGTCCCCATCCCCGGGCGGGCCATCGAGACGCTGAGCATGGACTACAACTTCATGGTGAACCAGTCGGGCACCACCTCCCAGGGAGACCCCTCGCAGCACGCCTACTGGGGCAACCAGCTGCGCGACGGACTGGTCCAGGCGTTCGACCGCGCCTACCGCGGCAACCGCGCACCGCTGATCATCGGGAACCACTTCGAATCCTGGAACGGCGGCACCTACATGCGCGCCATCGAGGAGACCATCAAGTTCGTCTGCGTCCAGAAGGACGTCCGCTGCGTGCCCTTCCGCGAACTCGTGGACTGGCTGGACGCCCAGGACCCCAAGCACGTCGACTGGATGCGGACGCTCGACGTCGGCGAGGCGCCGAAGGAAGGATGGGCCAGGTTCCTGACCGCCGGACCGGCGCCGTCACGGGCACCGGCCGCTCCCCCGGCGCCCGCGGGGGTCACGCCGGCTGATGGGCAGGAACAGGAAGGGGAGTAGCCGTCCGCTGCTCGCCCAGGACGAACCCGGGGTCGATCTGCGCCGCCAGGTCGGCCCCGGTCTTGGCATTGCCCCAGCTCTCGGCGTTCCGCAGGTGGAAGTGCACCATCTGCTCGGTGTACCGGGCCCAGTCGCGCTCGGCGTAGGAGGCGTCGGCCACCTCCCGCAGCAGCCGCAGAGCGGTCCGGTTCTCCGCCTCCAGCAGCCCGAACGGCCGCGGCCGGCCCTTCTCCATCGCGCGCACCCAGTCCGAGTGGCCGACGGTGGCGAGGAGGTCCGCGCCGGTCTCCGCCCGCAGGAACTCGATGTCGTCCGGACCCTGCACCTTGTTGCCGACGACCTTCAGGGCCACCCCAAAGTCCCGCGCGTACTCCTTGTACTGGCGGTAGACGGAGACTCCCTTGAGGGTCGGCTCGGCGACCAGGAAGGTCATGTCGAACCGGGTGAACATGCCGGAGGCGAACGAGTCCGAACCCGCCGTCATGTCGACCACCACGTACTCGTCCGGGCCGTCGACCAGGTGGTTGAGGCAGAGCTCGACCGCGCCGACCTTCGAGTGGTAGCAGGCCACGCCCAGGTCCGACTCGGTGAACGGCCCGGTCGCCATCAGCCGCACCGGGTTGCCGCCGCCGGCCCCGCCGGCTTCGTGGGCCCCGTGGGTCCCGTGGGTCCCATGGGTTTCGTGGGTCCCGTCCAGGACGACCGGGCGGGCGCAGGCCTCGTAGACCGGATTGTCCTCGCACACCCGCAGCAGCCGGGAGCCGCTGCCCGGAGGCGTGGTCTTGATCATCGTCTCCGCGGAGGCGATGCGCGGGTTGGTGCCGCGCAGGTACTCCTTGATCAGAGGTAGGTGCGCCCCCATGGCGGGCAGCGCGGCGGCCTCCTGCTCGGTGAGTCCGAGGGCGGCCCCGAGGTGCTGGTTGATGTCGGCGTCCACCGCGACGACCGGGGCTCCACTGGCGGCGAGGTGGCGGATGAAGAGGGAGGACAGCGTGGTCTTGCCGCTGCCGCCCTTTCCCACGAAAGCGATCTTCATGTTCACCTAGCGTAGTGCGATGACTGCGCTTCGTGGTCGAAGTGAGTGAAGAAGACCACTCGAAGGTGGTGTCGGTGCTAGGGGTGCACAGTGCGTAGGCTCCCTACTTATGAGTACGTCAGCCGATCCGCTCGCCGCCCTCGCGGGCCTGCCGGGCGTGCCCGAGTCCGTGGAGTCCGTACGCAAGGCCGTGGACCGGGTCTACGGCCACCGCGTGATGCGCCGCCGCAGCACGGAGGTCTCCTCCGAGGCGGCGCTGCGCGGGGCGCGGGGCAGTGCGGCGCTGTCGGGTGCGGACTGGGCGCTGGAGGAGGTCCGGCGGCGGACCGACTTCGGTTCCGAGGACGAGGCCCGGACGGTCGGTGCGGCGCTGCGCCTGACCGCCGAGGCGGGTCAGCTGCTGAGCATCTGGCGGCAGTCGCCGCTCCGGGTGCTGGCCCGGCTGCACCTGGTGGCGGCGGGTTCCGCGGTGCCCGGCGACACGGTGGGCCGGCCGAGGCTCCCGGGCGAGCCGGTGGACGAGCCGCTGGTCGAGCTGCCGCTGCCGAGCGCGCAGGAGGTGGCGGGCCGGCTGGAGGGTCTCTCGCAGCTGGTGATCGCCGGCGGGTCGGCTCCGGCGCTGGTCACGGCCGCCGTGGTGCACGGTGAACTGATGGCGCTGAGGCCGTTCGGCTCGTACAACGGGGTGGTGGCGCGGGCCGCCGAACGGATCGTGCTGATCAACAGCGGTCTGGACCCGAAGGCGATCTGCCCGGCCGAGGTCGGCCACGCGGAGCTGGGCCGGGCGGCGTACCTGGCGGCCCTGGACGGCTATGCGTCCGGCACTCCCAAGGGCGTGGCGGCCTGGATCGCGCACTGCGGGAAGGCGGTCGAGCTCGGGGTGCGGGAGTCCACGGCGGTGTGCGAGGCGCTCCAGCGCGGCGCGGCCTGAGGGCGCGCCCGTCCGGGCGGGGGTCCTTCGGGCGGCGTACCTCCCGACAACGGGTTGCGGCGACACCGGTACTGCTCGTGGTGTCGCCGCTGGCATTCGCGCCCAGTTACCAAGCGTCCTCGATACTTGCCCATCAGGTCGGGATCTCTGCCCGGTTACCTGGTGCGGCTGGCCCGTAATCGACGGGTCGACGTCGCGTGGGTGCCAAGCGTTCCTGCATTCGGTCCGTGGGCCTTTGCTGCGTTCTAAAGATGATCCTCTCGGATGTTCTTCGGTCTCGCGGGCCGTGAATCCTTTGTACCTCGCTTCGGGGGCAAGTGGTACCCCTAGCCGCACATCTTTACTTTCAGGATTAATCCTGGATGAATCGGACAGTCCGAGTCGTGCCAGGTCGGGAGGGGTGCCGTACGGACCGTCCGGCTGGACGGGACATTCCGGCGGCCGTCCGCCGCGGACGGGTGAACGCGGCGGACGACAGGTGCCATGCGGGTGGCGGCGGTGTCAGGTGAGGGCGTTCGCCCGGCGGCGGCTCGCGTACCAGACGAGCCCGGCGGTGGCCGCTGCCGCGCCGACCGCGGCCGCCGCGACCAGTGCCGGGCGGGCCGGCATCGACAGCGCGGGCAGCCGCTGCTTGAGCCGGACCGGCCGGTTGAACACGAGGACCGGCCACTCCCGGGTGGCGGCCTCCTTGCGCAGCGCCCGGTCCGGATTGACCGCGTGCGGGTGGCCGACGGCCTCCAGCATCGGGACGTCCGTGATCGAGTCGCTGTACGCGTAGCAGCGCGAGAGGTCGTAGCCCTCGGACTCGGCCAGTTCGCGCACGGCCTCCGCCTTGGTGGGGCCGTAGGCGTAGTACTCGATCTCGCCGGTGAAGCAGCCGTCCTCGCCGACGACCATGCGGGTCGCCACGACGCGGTCGGCGCCGAGCATCTCGCCGATCGGCTCGACCACCTCGGCTCCGGAGGTCGACACGATCACCACGTCGCGGCCCGCCGTGTGGTGGGCCTCGATCAGGGAGGCGGCCTCGTCGTAGATGATCGGGTCGATGAGGTCGTGCAGGGCTTCGGCGACGATCTCCTTCACCTGCCTTACGTTCCAGCCCTTGCAGAGGGCGGAGAGGTACTCCCTCATCCGCTCCATCTGATCGTGGTCGGCGCCGCCGGCCAGGAAGATGAACTGGGTGTACGCGGTGCGCAGGACCGCCCGCCGGTTGATCAGCCCGCCCTGGTAGAAGGACTTGCTGAACGTCAGTGTGCTCGACTTCGCAATGACCGTCTTGTCCAGGTCGAAGAAGGCTGCAGTGCGAGGCAAGGAGTGCGACAAGGACTGGATTTCCACGAGCCGAGCATATGCGCCCACCATTCGGCGTAAGGTGTGGCGCGTGGGTTTGCCTGAGAAGGCTCTCGGGTACACCATGGAAGTCACGGATCGTTCGCGACCGTGCTAACCCGGTCCGACTCCTCCCCCCCCGAGTCGGCCGTGGGGACGACCCCCGCTCTCCCCCCCGGCGGGGGTCGTCGCATGTCCGGGCACGGTTGACGGCCCGGCCGACGGCTCCAAGAGATCGTTTCCCGGGCCTTCCCGGCCTCCGTGCGCCTGCGCGGCAGCGGACCCCGACACCCCGGATTCGTCACTGTGCGTAGTGGATCTGGAGCGCTCCGGAACTCGCCCGCGAGGGTGATCGAGTTATTCACAGGCTTCTCGCTATCCACAGTTCTTGACCAAGATCCACTTCTTTTCGCGGGGTGCGCCACGGTGATTCCGACCGCGAAGTGCGCGGTCATCGGATTTGCGCGAGAAGGGGGCGGAGATCGTGGCGGGAACGACATCCGGGGAACTGGTGGAACGGCTTGAGTCCGGTTCCGGCAAGCCGCTGATCCTCACCGAGGATCCGGTGCTCCTCGACGACCTGTTGCGGTTGTGTGCAGCCGCAGGCGCCGAGCCGCACGTGTCCCATGCCGTGCCAGAGCAAAGCGAAACGGCTGATTCTGCCGGGGTTGGTGTGGTCAGCGGGATCAGTGGGATCAGTGCGTCCAGTGGTGCTGTTGGTGTCAGCGGGCCCCTTGGGGTCGGGCCGCCGGGCGGTGCGGGGTGGACGGACGCCCCGTTGGTGTTGGTCGGAGAAGACGTCGCCGGGCGGGTGCGCGGAGCACCGCGGCGGAGCGCGGTGTTCCTCGTCGGCAGGGCCGAGGGCCGGGACCGGGACGACCCGGTGGTGTGGCAGCGGGCGGTGGAGATCGGCGCCGAACAGGTGCTGTGGCTGCCGGAGATGGAGAAGTGGCTGGTCGACCGCATCGCGGACGTGGTCGAGGGTGCGGGCCGGCCCGCGCTCACCGTGGGGGTGATCGGCGGCAGCGGCGGGGCGGGGGCGTCCACGCTCGCGTGCGCCCTGGCGATCTCCGCCGCCCGGTCCGGCGAGCGCACCATGCTCATCGACGGGGACCCGTTCGGCGGAGGGCTGGACGTGCTGCTCGGCGGGGAGGGGGCGGAGGGGCTGCGCTGGCCGGACTTCGCCGCTTCGCGCGGCAGGGTGGCGGCCGGAGCCCTGGAGGAGTCCCTCCCCCGACTCCACTCGCTGCGGCTGCTCAGCTGGGACCGGGGGAAACGGGTGCAGGTGCCACCCGCGGCGATGCGCTCGGTGCTGGCCGCGGCCCGGAGGCGCGGCGGGGTGGTGGTGGCCGACCTGCCCCGACGGGTGGACGAGGTGATGGCCGAGGCGCTCGCCCAGATGGACCTGGTGCTGATGGTGGTCCCGGTCGAGCTGCGTTCGGTGGCCGCCGCGAGCAGGGTCGCGGATGCCCTGGAGGGGGCTGCCCGCGATGTCCGGGTGGTGGTCCGGGCCCGGCTGGAGGGCGAGTTGGATCCGGACGAGGTCGCCGGCCTGCTGAGGCTGCCGCTCGCCGGTGAGATGCCGGTCGAGCTCGGGGTGTCCGAGTGGCTGGCCCGGGGTGAGCCGCCGGGGACCTTCGTCTGGGGGCCGCTGGCCCGGTTCTGCGACGGTTTCTGGCGGCGCGCGCTCGGCGCCGGTCAGGGGGTGCCGGCATGAGCACGGGACTTCTGGACGCGGTGCGGACACGGCTCGCGGAGAGCGGGGCAGACCCGACGCCGGCCCGGGTGGCGGCGGCCCTGCGGGCCCAGGGCCGGCTCCTGGGTGATGCCGAAGTGCTCGGTGCCGCGGCGGAGTTGCGGTCCGAGCTGGTGGGCGCGGGGCCGCTGGAACCGCTGCTCGCGGATCCCGCCGTCACGGACGTGCTGGTGGCGGCTCCGGACCGGGTGTGGGTGGATCGCGGCGGCGGCCTGGAACTGACGGGGGTGACCTTCGCCGATGCGGACGCGGTGCGCCGGCTGGCGCAACGGCTGGCCGCGGTGGCCGGGCGGCGGCTCGACGACGCCCGGCCGTGGGTGGACGCAAGGATGCCGGACGGCACCCGGTTGCACGCGGTACTGCCTCCGGTGGCGGTCGGCTCGGCCTGTCTGTCCCTGCGTGTGGTGCGGCCCCGGGCGTTCACCCTGGACGAGTTGACGGCCGCGGGCACACTGCCGCCGGGCGGCCGCAGGCTGCTCCGGGCGATCGTCGAGGCCCGGCTGTCGTTCCTCGTCTCCGGTGGAACGGGCACCGGGAAGACCACGCTGCTGAGCTGCCTGCTCGGGCTGGTGGGGCCGGGGGAGCGGATCGTGCTCGCCGAGGACTCGGCCGAACTGCGGCCCGATCACCCGCATGTGGTCCGTCTGGAGAGCCGCCCGGCCAATCAGGAGGGGGCGGGCCTGGTCACCCTGGCGGACCTGGTCCGGCAGGCCCTGCGGATGCGGCCCGACCGGCTGGTGGTCGGTGAGGTGCGCGGAGCGGAGGTGGCGGACCTGCTGGCCGCGCTCAACACCGGGCACGAGGGCGGATGCGGCACCGTCCACGCCAATGCGGCGGCCCATGTGCCGGCCCGGCTGGAGGCGCTGGGTACGTCGGCGGGGCTGGACCGGGCCGCTCTGCACAGCCAGTTGGCCGCGGCCCTCGACCTGGTCATCCATGTGGCCCGGGACCGGGGCGGCCGCCGCAGGATCGCCGAGGTGCACGTCCTGGAGCGGGACCGGGCCGGGCTGGTGGTCACGGTGCCGGCGCTGCGCTGGGCGGCACGGGGTTTCGCACGGGAACAGGGCTGGGAGCGGCTCCGCCCGCTGCTCGGGGGCGTGCGGTGAGCGGGCTGTCGGCGGTGCCGTGGTTCACCGCGGTGCTGTGTGCCGGAGCGGCGGTCCGGTTGCTGGCGGGAGGGAGCCGGCCGGCGGGGCGGGCGAGGCTGCTGCTGACCGGGAGCGGGCCGGGGGTTCCGGCGCGGGGTTCGCCGTGGGAGCGGCTGGCGGCCGGACTGTGGTGCGGCGCGGGCCGGTGGTGGCCGGAGTGCGTGTGCCTTGCGGCGGGGCTGGTGGTGGCCCTGGTCGGCCGGTCACCGGTTCCCCTGGTGGTGGGCGCCCTGGCGGTTCCGGTGCTCAGGCGGCGGCTGCGGGCCCGGCGGCTGGCCCGGGAGCGGGACGGGCGGGCGGCTGCGGTGCTGGACCTGTGCGCCGCGGTCGTGGGGGAGTTGCGGGCGGGTGCGCAGCCGGGGCGGGCGCTGGGCGCGGCGATACGGCGGACCGTGGTGCCGGGTGCGGAGGAGTCGGCGGTGCTGGCTGCCGCCGCCTTCGGCGGAGACGTGGCCGGGGCCCTGCGGGAGGCGGCCGGGGAACCGGGTGCGGAGGGGCTGGCCGGCATGGCGGCGTGCTGGCGGGTGTCGGTGGACGGTGGTGCGGGTCTGGCCGCCGGGCTGGAACGGCTGGAGGGCGCATTGCGGGCGGAACGGGACCGGGCGGAGTCGCTCCGGGCCCAGTTGGCGGGCGCCAGGTCGACGACGGTGGTGCTGGCCCTGCTGCCGCTGGTGGGGCTGCTGATCGGTACGGGGCTGGGAGCGGACCCGCTGCGCGTGCTGCTGCACAGCCCGGTGGGAGCGGGGTGCCTGGTGGTGGGTGGAGTGCTGGAGGCGCTGGGGCTGCTGTGGTGCCGCCGGATCGTGCGGGCGGGGGAGGGGTGATGGACGGATCCGGGATCCACAGGCTGGGGACAGTGGTGTGGCTGGTGGCACTGTCGGCGGGAGTGGTCGCGGCGGCTGCCGGACGGATACGGCGGCGGGCCCTGCGACGCAGGGCGGACGGTCTGCGCCGGGCACGGCCGGCCGGAGCGGCGGAACCCGGCACGCGGCGGTCGCCACACCGCGTGCGGCACCGCGTGTGGCGCCGGGAGGGATCCCCGGTGCCGCGGTGGTGGCGCCGGCGGGAGCGCGGGCCGGTCTCGCGATGGGCGCCGGGAGAGGCGGAGCGTCAGCTGCCGTTCGCCGCCGACCTGTTGGCCGCCTGCCTCGCGGCCGGTGCGGGGCCGGTGGAGGCGGCCGAAGTGGTGGGGGAGTCACTGGGCGGGCCGGTGGGCGAGCAGCTGGCGCTGGCCGGTGCGGAACTGCGCCTGGGCGGCGAACCCGGGGTGTCGTGGGGAAGGCTGGCGGAGATACCGGGGGCCGCTGCCCTCGCGGACTGCCTGGAGCGGGCCGCCCGGACGGGGGCGCCCTCGGCGGAGCCGGTCTCCCGGATCGCAGGAGTCCTGCGGGACGAGCGGTCCCGGCGGGCGACCGCCGCGGCCCAGCGGGCGGCGGTTCTGGTGACCGCGCCGGTGGGGCTCTGTTTCCTGCCCGCCTTTCTCGCGGTGGGGGTGGCGCCGGTGGTGATCGGAATGGCCTCCGCTCTCCTCTCAGGCAACTGAAGTCACATCAAGAACCGAAATTCACAGGAGGTTGTCATGAGGATCATCTGGTTTCGGCTGCGGGGCGTGCTGGCCGGCCGTGGCGGCGACGCCGGAATGTCGACGTCGGAATACGCGATGGGGACCATTGCCGCCTGTGCGTTCGCGGCGGTTCTGTACAAGGTCGTCACGAGCGACGTGGTCTCGTCGGCACTTCAGACGACGATCGGCAAGGCACTCGATGTGCCGTTCTGATCAAAAGAAGGACGACCGTCGAGCGGGCCGTGGCGGCGCGGGCGACAGCGGATATGTGACGGCTGAAGCGGCTCTGGTGATTCCCGCACTGGTGCTTTTCGCGGCGCTGCTCGTGTGGGCGCTGATGGCGGCGGCCGCGCAGATCCGGTGTGTGGACGCGGCCAGGGCCGGGGCCCGGGCGGTGGCGCGGTCCGAGCCGGCCGGCGAGGCGGTGGCGGCGGCGAAGGCCGCGGCGCCGGACGGCGCGGACGTGGAGGTGCGGCGTACGGGCGACCTGTGGCGGGTGCGGGTGACCGCGCCCGCCCCGGGGCCGGCCGGGCTGCCGGTGCGGCTGGGCGCGGCTGCGGTGGCGCTCGCCGAGGACAGCGTGGGGGCGCCGCCGTGAGCCGGGACCGGGGTTCGGCGACGGTGTGGGCCGCGCTCGTGACCACGGTGCTGGGTGCCGTCTTCGGGGGTGTGCTGCTGCTCGGCCAGGCGGTCGTGGCCCGGCACCGGGCGGCGGCCGCCGCGGACCTGGCCGCCCTGGCCGCCGCCACGGCCTGGGCGCACGGTCCGCCGGCCGCCTGTGCGGCGGCCCGGCGGGTGGCGGAGGCCCAGGACGCGGGGCTGGCCGGGTGCGCCGTGGAGGGGGAAACGGCCGAGGTCACCGCCGAGGCCGCGACCGGCCCCTTCACCGTCCGCATCCGCTCCCGTGCGGGCCCGGCAGGGGCTTCGACCCGGGCGACCCGTCCGGGCCGGTGGGCAGAGGAGGCCGGGGAGGCAGGGGCTACTCCGGGGGTGCGCCGGCCAGGAGGTGGCTGAGCAGGCGCACGGCGCCGCGCTTGTGGAGGGGGTCGTTGCCGTTGCCGCATTTGGGGGACTGGATGCAGGACGGGCACCCGGCCTCGCACTCGCAGGCGGCGATGGCGTCCCGGGTCGCCGTCAGCCACGTGCGGGCCGTGTGGAAGGCCCGTTCGGAGAATCCGGCGCCGCCGGGGTGGCCGTCGTAGACGAACACTGTCGGCAACAGGGTGTCCGGGTGGAGCGGTACGGAGACCCCGCCGATGTCCCAGCGGTCGCAGGTGGCGAACAGCGGCAGCAGGCCGATGGAGGCGTGCTCGGCGGCGTGCAGGGCGCCGCCGAGGATCTCCGGGTTGATCCGGGCCGCGTCCAGCTGGTCCTCGGTGACCGTCCACCACACGGCCCGGGTGCGCAGGACGCGGGGCGGCAGGTCCAGTTTGGACTCGCCGAGGACCTCGCCGGTGATCAGTTTCCGCCGGAGATAGGAGACGACCTGGTTGGTGACTTCCACGGAGCCGTAGCAGAGCCGGGCCTCGCCCCAGGGGATCTCGGTCTCGGTGTCGAGTATGGAGACGGAGGTGGTGTCGCGGGCGGTGGTGGAGAAGGGCGGATCGGCCGGTTCGACCAGGGCCACCGAGTCCTCCAGGTCCAGGTGCCGGACCAGGTACGTCCGGCCCTGGTGGAGGTGGACCGCGCCGTCGTGCACGGCGGTGTGGGAGGCGGCCTCGTCGACCGTGCCCAGCAGCCGGCCGGTGTCCGCCTCGACGATCTGGACCGGGCGGCCGCCGCCGCCCCGGATGTCGGCCAGGTCCGCGGCCCGCTCCCGGCGGGTCCAGTGCCAGGCGGTGGCGCGGCGGCGCAGCAGCTTCGCGGATTCGAGCTGGGGGAGGAGGCCGGGAGCGGCGGGGCCGAACAGGGGCAGGTCGGCCTCGGTGAGCGGGATCTCGGCGGCCGCCGCGCACAGGTGGGGGGCGAGTACGTACGGGTTGTCCGGATCCAGCACGGTGGCTTCGACGGGCTGCCGGAACAGCGCGTCGGGGTGGTGGACGAGGTAGGTGTCCAGCGGGTCGTCGCGGGCGATCAGGACGGCCAGGGCGCCCTGGCCGGACCGCCCGGCCCGGCCGGCCTGCTGCCACAGCGAGGCGCGGGTGCCGGGATAGCCGGCGATCAGGACGGCGTCCAGGCCGGAGACGTCCACGCCCAGCTCCAGCGCGGTCGTGGCGGCCAGGCCGAGCAGCTCGCCCGAGTGCAGGGCCCGTTCCAGGGCCCGGCGCTCCTCGGGCAGGTAGCCGCCGCGGTAGGCGGCCACCCGGCCGGGCAGTGAGCGGTCCACCGCCGCGAGCCGCTCCTGGGCGATCAGTGCGATCAGCTCGGCACCGCGCCGGGAGCGGACGAAGGCGACCGTGCGGACCCGCTGGACGGCCAGGTCCGTGAGCAGGTCGGCGGTCTCGGCCGTGGCGGTGCGGCGGACCGGGGCGCCCCGCTCGCCGGAGAGCTCGGTGAGCGGCGGCTCCCACAGGGCGAAGACCACCTCGCCGCGCGGGGAGGCGTCGTCCACCACCTCGGTGACCGGTACGCCGGTCAGGCGGCTCGCCGCGGCCGCGGGGTCGCTGGCGGTGGCCGAGGCGAGGAGGAAGACCGGTTCGGAGCCGTAGCGGGCGCAGATCCGCCGCAGCCGGCGCAGGACCTGGGCGACGTGCGAGCCGAAGACGCCCCGGTAGGTGTGGCACTCGTCGATGACCACGTACCGCAGGGCGCGGAGGAAGGAGGACCAGCGCGGGTGGGCCGGGAGTATCCCGCGGTGCAGCATGTCGGGATTGGTGAGCACGTAGTTGGCGTACTGGCGGACCCATTCCCGTTCCTCGACGGGCGTGTCGCCGTCGTAGACGGCGGGTCGGACCGCGTTGCCGAGCGGGGCGGCGAGCTCCCGGACGGCGCGGCGCTGGTCGGCGGCCAGGGCCTTGGTGGGGGCCAGGTAGAGGGCGGTCGCCCCCCGGCCGTTGGGCGCCTGTGCGCCGTCCGCGAGGGCGGTCAGGACGGGGGCCAGGTAGGCGAGTGACTTGCCGGAGGCGGTGCCGGTGGCGACGACCACGGACGTGCCGTCCAGGGCGTGCTCGGCGGCCACGGCCTGGTGTTCCCAGGGGTGCTCGATGCCCGCCGCCCGGATGGCGGCTACGACATCCGTTCGGACGCGATCGGGCCAGACGGCATGACGGCCTGCCCGAGGGGGCAGATGCTCCGTATGGGTGATGCGCGCAGCCCGGCCAGGCCCCCGTGACAGGCGGTCCAGGACCGTGGCGGGAGTGGGTCGGGGGTCCGTGGCGGCCGTGGGCCGACTGGGACGGTGAGTACTGGCCATTGCAACCGAGTGTGTCACCGGTGTCGGGGACAATGGTCAGAAGGCGTCGTGCACGCCTGCCGGTAAGTGATTGAATGCCATTGCGGCAGCCAATCCCTCCACTACCTTCGGGTGGGGAGGCCCCTGGGGGGCGCCGCTCGATAGCAAGGTGCTGGAGGATCCGTGGACCTGTCCCTGTCGACTCGCACTGTCGGCGACCGCACGGTCGTCGAGGTCGGTGGCGAGATTGATGTGTATACCGCGCCCAAGCTGCGCGAGCAGTTGGTCGAGTTGGTGAACGACGGCAGCTACCACCTCGTCGTCGACATGGAGCGAGTGGACTTCCTCGACTCCACCGGCCTCGGTGTGCTTGTGGGCGGCCTCAAGCGGGTCCGCGCGCACGAGGGGTCGCTGCGCCTGGTGTGCAACCAGGAGCGGATCCTGAAGATCTTCCGGATCACCGGTCTGACCAAGGTCTTCCCGATCCACACCTCGGTGGATGACGCCGTCGCCGCCACCGACTGACGTCTCTCAAGCAGCGGGGGCGCCGGACCGTCGGTCCGGGCCCCTGTAAGGCACGTCCTTTGCCCGAGGGGGAGTACATGGCCATCGTTGAACTCCGCTTCAGCGCCCAGCCCGAGCACGTCCGCACGGCCCGCCTGGTGGCGGCAGCCGTCGCGCGCCGGGCCGGCGTGGAGGAGGCCGTGCTCGACGAGGTGCGCCTCGCCGTCGGCGAGGCGTGTTCCCGTGCCGTCGGGCTGCACCTCGGCAGTGGTGTCACCAACCCCGTCCGGGTCGTGCTGAACGACGAGGAGAAGCTGTTCTCCATCGAGGTCGTCGACGAGGTCGCGGGCCCGTCCGGGGCGGCCTCCGGTGCTGCCCCGGACCAGGAGGCGGAGGACGAGGACGAGATGGGCCTCGCGGTCATCCGCGGGCTCGTCGACGACGTCGAGGTCACCAGCGGGGAATCGGGCGGAGTGATCCGCATGAGCTGGCCGGTGGCCGGCGCTCCGGAACTCGCCTAGCGCGCGATCTTTCCCCCGATCGGCCCATCGCTCTTTCCGATCTTATTCATAAACGTTCAAGGCCCTGCTGAGCAGGGCCTTTTTCGCTGCCGGAGATCAATGAGGGGCCGTCAATGCTTTTGCCCCATTACTGCTTTCGGGGGTAATGGAGTGACGCGATCTTTTGCTGAGGAGCAAGAGAAGGCCAATTCCGTTTCCCGCGTACTGTTTTGATCCGGTGAGGCTCCCTACAATCCGTCCACATCTTTGAGCTCATCACGTCAAGGAGGACGTATGACGGGGCTCTTCACCCCTTCGGCGGCCGCGGTACTGACCGATGAAAATCGGTTGATCGTGATCGTCATCGCGGCCGTCGCTCTGGCCGCACTCGTCGTCGCACAACTCCTGGTACGCCAGGTACTCGCCGCCGACGAAGGCACCGACAGCATGAAGAAGATCGCAGCGGCCGTCCAGGAAGGCGCCAACGCCTATCTGGGCCGCCAGCTGCGCACCCTCGGCATCTTCGCCGTCGTCGTGTTCTTCCTGCTCTTCCTGCTTCCGGCGGACAACTGGTCGCAGCGGGCGGGACGTTCCGCCTTCTTCCTGGTCGGCGCCCTGTTCTCGGCCGTCACCGGCTACATCGGCATGCGGCTCGCGGTCCGCGCCAACGTCCGCGTCGCCGCGGCCGCCCGCGAGGCCACCCCCGGACCGGGGGAGCCCGAGAAGGACCTCACCTCCGTGGCCCACAAGGCCATGAAGATCGCCTTCCGCACCGGTGGGGTGGTCGGCATGTTCACCGTCGGCCTGGGCCTGCTCGGTGCCTCCTGCGTGGTCCTGGTCTACGCCGCGGACGCGCCGAAGGTGCTGGAGGGCTTCGGCCTGGGAGCCGCGCTGATCGCGATGTTCATGCGTGTCGGCGGCGGCATCTTCACCAAGGCCGCCGACGTCGGCGCCGACCTGGTCGGCAAGGTCGAGCAGGGCATTCCGGAGGACGATCCGCGCAATGCCGCGACCATCGCCGACAATGTGGGCGACAACGTCGGCGACTGCGCGGGCATGGCCGCGGACCTCTTCGAGTCCTACGCCGTCACCCTGGTGGCCGCTCTCATCCTCGGCAAGGCCGCCTTCGGCGACCTCGGCCTGGCCTTCCCCCTCATCGTCCCCGCCATCGGCGTGATCACCGCGATGATCGGCATCTTCGCCGTCTCCCCGCGCCGCACCGACCGCAGCGGCATGACCGCCATCAACCGAGGCTTCTTCATCTCCGCCGTGATCTCCCTGGTGCTGGTCGCCGTCGCGGTCTTCGCCTACCTGCCGGACAGCTACAAGGAGCTCGCCGGCGTCGAGAACGCCGCGATCGTCAACCACTCCGGCGACCCGCGGATCCTCGCCCTCGTCGCCGTCGCGATCGGCATCGTGCTCGCCGCCCTGATCCAGCAGCTGACCGGCTACTTCACCGAGACCAACCGCCGTCCCGTGCGGGACATCGGCAAGTCCTCGCTGACCGGCCCCGCCACCGTCGTCCTGGCAGGTGTCTCCGTCGGCCTGGAGTCCGCCGTCTACACCGCGCTGCTGATCGGCCTCGGCGTCTACGGCGCATTCCTGCTCGGCGGCACCTCGATCATGCTCGCCCTGTTCGCCGTCGCGCTGGCCGGTACCGGCCTGCTCACCACCGTCGGCGTGATCGTCGCCATGGACACCTTCGGCCCGGTCTCCGACAACGCCCAGGGCATCGCCGAGATGTCCGGCGACGTCGAGGGCGCCGGCGCGCAGGTCCTGACCGACCTGGACGCCGTCGGCAACACCACCAAGGCCATCACCAAGGGCATCGCCATCGCCACCGCCGTGCTCGCCGCCGCCGCGCTCTTCGGCTCGTACAGCGACGCGATCACGGGGGCCGTCAAGGACGTCGGCGCCAAGTCCGGCGAGCTCGGCCTCAGCCTGGACATCGGCCAGCCCAACAACCTGGTCGGGCTGATCCTGGGCGCGGCCGTGGTGTTCCTCTTCTCCGGCCTGGCCATCAACGCGGTCTCCCGGTCCGCCGGAGCCGTGGTCTACGAGGTCCGCCGGCAGTTCCGCGAGCACCCCGGGATCATGGACTACTCGGAGAAGCCCGAGTACGGGCGCGTCGTCGACATCTGCACCAAGGACGCGCTGCGCGAGCTCGCCACGCCCGGCCTGCTCGCCGTGATGGCCCCCATCGCGGTCGGCTTCACCCTCGGGGTGGGCGCCCTCGGCTCGTACCTGGCCGGCGCGATCGCCTGCGGCACCCTGATGGCCGTGTTCCTGGCCAACTCCGGCGGTGCCTGGGACAACGCCAAGAAGTTGGTCGAGGACGGCCACCACGGCGGCAAGGGCAGCGAGGCCCATGCCGCGACGGTCATCGGCGACACAGTCGGCGACCCGTTCAAGGACACCGCCGGCCCGGCCATCAACCCGCTGCTCAAGGTGATGAACCTGGTGGCGCTGCTGATCGCCCCGGCCGTCGTCCAGTTCAGCTACGGGGACGACGCGAACCCCGTCGTCCGCGCCGTCGTCGCGGCCTTCGCCATCGCCGTCATCGTCGTCGCCGTGTACGTGTCCAAGAGGCGCGGCATCGCCGTCGGCGACGACAGCACCAGCGGGGCCGCCGAGCGGGTGTCCCAGCAGACGGACCCGGCGGTGGTCTCCTGAACTGACCGGACCCGGGCTGCAGCCCGGAAACCGCAGGTCTGAACGGCGGACGGGCGGCGCGTACTGACGCGCCGTCCGTCCGCTTTTCTGCGCACCCGGATGGCTGGCGTGTATGTTCCGGGCCGAGAGCCTTGGAAGGGACCAATCCGGTGAACAAGAAGCTTGCTGCCGCGGTCTCCGGCGGTGCGGTGCTGATGCTCGCGCTGTCCGGTTGCGGCGAACCAGCCGACAACAAGTCCAGTGACTGGGCCAAGAAGGTCTGCGACAAGTGGCAGCCCGAGTACAAGAAGATCGAGGCGGCCAACGCCGACCTGAAGCGGGTGGCGACCGAGAGCAGCAAGCCCGACGAGGTCAAGCAGACCGACGCGGCCGCCTTCCAGACCATGTCGGAGGCGTTCGGGGCGATCAGCCTGGCCCTGCGGGACGCCGGTGACCCGGGAGGCAAGGACGCCAACGCGGCGGCCGACGCCGCGGCCAAGGGCTTCGACGACACGGCCAAGGGCTACGCGGAGCTCAAGACGAAGATGGACCAGCTCGACGCGGCGGACCAGACGAAGTTCGCCGCGGGCCTCCAGGAGCTGTCGACGGGTCTGGAGAAGGTCTCCGCGGACGAGAAGGCCGCCCGCGAGAAGCTGAAGACCGGCGGGCTCGACAAGCCGATGGCGGAGCAGAAGGGCTGTCAGGCCGTCGCCCCGTCGCCCGCCCAGAGCTGACCGGGGCCCGCGCGTGGCCCGTACGGGGCCCGGCCTGCCGGGCCCCCGGCGGCCTGCCGGTCCGGAGCGGGCGGTGCGGCGCGGCACCGCCCCGGCCGCGGGGTTTTCCACAGGGCCGCCCTCGGTCGCACGGATCGGCGGCGGCAGCCGACACAATGGACGGGTGAGTAACACCGACCTCCCCTCGCCCGACCGCGCCGCAGCCCTTCGCGCGGCCCTGCTCACCGCCGGCTTCACCGCCGACGGCCTGCTGGACCTGCTCGGCGCCCCCGCCTACGCCGCGCTGGCCCGCAGCGAGACGGTGCCCGCGCTGCGCGCGACGCGCGGGGACGGCCCGCTGCAGACCCTGGTCCGGCTGTTCCTGCTGCAGCAGCCCGTGCCGTACGCGCACGCCGCCGGGGCGCTGCCGGCCGAGGAGGCACTGGCCGACGGCTGGCTGGGGCGCGAGGAGGCCGCCGACGGCACGGACACCGTGCACGCCACCGTCGACGTCCGCCCGTACGGCGGCCCGGACGGGGAGGACTGGTTCATCGTCTCGGACCTCGGCTGCGCGGTCGGCGGGGCCGGCGGCATCGGCGGCCGGGGCCGTGAGACGGACACGGCCGTGGTGCTCGGCGTCGGCGGGGCGTCCACCACCCTCGCCGGGATCACCGTCCGCACCCCGGTCGGCTCGGCCCTCGACCTCGGAACCGGCTCCGGCATCCAGGCGCTGCACGCCACCCGGCACGCCACCCGGGTCACCGCGACCGACGTCAACCCGCGCGCCCTGGAGTTCACCCGGCTCACCCTGGCCCTCTCCGGGGCTCCCGAGGCCGAGCTCCTCACCGGCTCCCTCTTCGAGCCGGTCGGCGACGCGACGTACGACCTGATCGTTTCCAACCCGCCCTTCGTGATCTCCCCCGGCGCCCGGCTGACCTACCGGGACGGCGGCATGGGCGGCGACGACCTGTGCCGCACCCTGGTGCGGCAGGCGGGCGAGCACCTCAACCCGGGTGGGTACGCGCAGTTCCTGGCCAACTGGCAGCACGTGGAGGGCGAGGACTGGCGGGACCGGCTCCGTTCCTGGGTGCCGCGCGGCTGCGACGCCTGGATCGTGCAGCGCGAGGTGCAGGACATCACCCAGTACGCGGAGTTGTGGCTGCGGGACGCCGGCGACCACCGGATGGACCCGCGGGAGTACGCGGAGCGGTACGAGGACTGGCTGGAGGAGTTCGAGGCCCGCAAGACCAAGGCCGTCGGATTCGGCTGGATCACGCTGCGCCGCAGTGACGCGGAGGAGCCCTCGATCGTGGTGGAGGAGTGGCCGCACCCGGTGGAGCAGCCGCTCGGGGAGACCGTCCGGGCACATTTCGCCCGTCAGGACTACCTGCGCGAGCACGATGACGCGGCGCTGCTGGAAGGCCGGTTCCAGCTGGCCGTCGAGGTGATGCAGGAGCAGGTCGGGGCGCCGGGCGCGGAGGACCCGGAGCACGTGGTGCTCCGGCAGAACCGCGGCATGCGGCGCGCCACGAAGGTGGACACGGTCGGGGCGGGCTTCGCAGGAGTGTGCGACGGCTCACTGACGGCGGGGCGGATTCTGGACGCGATCGCCCAGCTGGTGCAGGAGGACCCGGTCGTATTGCGTGACCGTACGCCGGAGGCGATCCGGCTGCTGGTGGAGCAGGGCTTCCTGGAGCCCTCCGAGCTGCCGGCGCGCTGAATTCACCTGGGGTTCGCCCCGTGTACCCCCTGGCCTGCGAGGCTCACCGAGCCGATGAAATCCGGGGGGAACCGGGGGAAAGCAGGGAGCGGCTCCGGGGGAAAGGGGGACGGCATGGAAAGCAGTCCGGCGATCTTCGCTGCGACGGTGTTCCTGCTGTTCGGAGCCGCCCTGCTGGCCTGGACGGGGGCGCGGGCGCTGCACCGCGCGCCGGTGGCGGAGGGCGTTCGCCCCGCCGTGGCCGTTCCGGTGGCCCTGCTGGCCGGCGGGATCTCGCTGGCCCTCGGCGTGTGGTGCCTGAGCCGGCTCTGAGCCGCCGGGAAACGGAAGATCCGGAGCGGATCCCCGGGCGCGACCGGGCGTGACCGAGGGCGGCCGAAGGTGGGCCGAAGGCGGGGCCAGACGGCCCCCAGGCCACTCGGGCCGGTGATCGACAGGGGCCCGGCGCGACATCCGGGCGGCACGAAGGGCACTAGTCGGGTTACCGTTCGAGTGGCCGTTGCGGGCATGTGCCGTTTGACACGGGGGCGGGTTGTACCGTCACACTCCGCAGCGTCGCCGTACCGCGACCGAGTGCCGACCGGAGAGAAGAGCCAAGTTGTCCCCGACTAGCGAGACCGCAAAGGGCGGCCGCCGACTCGTCATTGTCGAGTCCCCTGCCAAGGCGAAGACGATCAAGGGCTACCTGGGCCCTGGATACGTCGTCGAGGCGAGCGTCGGGCACATCCGCGACCTCCCGAACGGCGCGGCGGAGGTGCCCGAGAAGTACACGGGCGAGGTCCGGCGCCTCGGCGTGGACGTCGAGCACGACTTCCAGCCGATCTACGTCGTCAACGCCGACAAGAGGGCCCAGGTCAAGAAGCTCAAGGACCTGCTGGCCGAGTCCGACGAGCTCTTCCTCGCCACCGATGAGGACCGCGAGGGCGAGGCCATCGCCTGGCACCTGCAGGAAGTCCTCAAGCCCAAGGTCCCCGTCCACCGCATGGTCTTCCACGAGATCACCAAGGACGCGATCCGCGAGGCCGTCGCCAACCCGCGCGAACTCAACCAGCGCATGGTCGACGCCCAGGAGACCCGCCGCATCCTCGACCGCCTGTACGGCTACGAGGTCTCGCCGGTCCTCTGGAAGAAGGTCATGCCCAAGCTGTCGGCGGGCCGCGTGCAGTCCGTCGCCACCCGTCTCGTCGTCGAGCGCGAGCGCGAGCGCATCGCCTTCCGCTCCGCCGAGTACTGGGACCTGACCGGCACCTTCTCCACCGGCCGGGCCGGTGATGCCTCCGACCCGTCCTCGCTGGTCGCCCGCCTGAACACGGTCGACGGCCGGCGCATCGCCCAGGGCCGCGACTTCGGCTCCAACGGGCAGCTCAAGAGCGAGGTCCTGCACCTGGACGAGGCGAACGCGCGCGCCCTGGCGGCCGCCCTCGCCGACACCTCCTTCGCGGTCCGCTCGGTCGAGTCCAAGCCGTACCGCCGCTCGCCGTACGCCCCCTTCCGTACGACCACCCTCCAGCAGGAGGCGTCGCGCAAGCTGGGCTTCGGTGCGAAGGCGACCATGCAGGTGGCCCAGAAGCTGTACGAGAACGGCTTCATCACCTACATGCGTACGGACTCCACGATCCTGTCGGACACCGCCGTGGCGGCCGCCCGCGCCCAGGTCACCCAGCTGTACGGCGCCGACTACCTGCCGCCGCAGCCGCGCGTCTACGCCGGCAAGGTCAAGAACGCGCAGGAGGCCCACGAGGCCATCCGGCCCTCGGGTGATCGTTTCCGCACGCCCGCCGAGACCGGACTGACCGGCGACCAGTTCAAGCTCTACGAGCTGATCTGGAAGCGGACCGTCGCCTCCCAGATGAAGGACGCGACCGGCAACTCCGTCACCGTCAAGATCGGCGGCACCGCCGCGGACGGCCGCGACGCCGAGTTCAGCGCGTCCGGCAAGACCATCACCTTCCACGGCTTCATGAAGGCGTACGTCGAGGGCGCCGACGACCCGAACGCCGAGCTCGACGACCGCGAGCGCCGGCTGCCGCAGGTCGCCGAGGGCGACGCCCTCTCGGCCTCGGACATCACCGCGGACGGCCACGCCACCAAGCCGCCGGCCCGGTACACCGAGGCCAGCCTGGTCAAGGAGCTCGAAGAGCGCGAGATCGGCCGCCCGTCGACGTACGCGTCGATCATCGGCACCATCCTCGACCGCGGGTACGTGTTCAAGAAGGGCACCGCCCTGGTGCCGTCCTTCCTGTCCTTCGCCGTCGTCAACCTGCTGGAGAAGCACTTCGGCCGGCTCGTCGACTACGACTTCACCGCGAAGATGGAGGACGACCTCGACCGCATCGCGCGGGGCGAGGCGCAGTCCGTGCCGTGGCTGAAGCGCTTCTACTTCGGCGGCGAGGGCGAGATCGCGGACGCTTCTTCGGCAGGGAACGGCGACGGTGACCACCTCGGCGGTCTGAAGGAGCTGGTCACGGACCTCGGCGCGATCGACGCGCGGGAGATCTCCTCCTTCCCGGTCGGCGAGGGCATCGTGCTGCGGGTCGGCCGTTACGGCCCGTACATCGAGCGCGGCGAGAAGGACGCGGAGGGCCACCAGCGGGCCGACGTGCCCGAGGACCTCGCGCCCGACGAGCTGACCGTGGAGTACGCGGAGCACCTGTTCTCGAAGCCGAGCGGTGAGTTCCCGCTGGGCAAGGACCCCCTGTCGGGCCACGAGATCGTGGCGAAGGACGGCCGGTACGGCCCGTACGTGACGGAGATCCTGCCCGAGGGCACCCCGAAGACCGGCAAGAACGCGGTGAAGCCGCGGACGGCTTCCCTCTTCAAGTCGATGTCCCTGGACACGGTGACCCTCGACGACGCGCTGAAGCTGATGTCCCTGCCGCGGGTGGTGGGCACGGACGCGGAGGGCGTGGAGATCACGGCGCAGAACGGCCGGTACGGCCCGTACCTGAAGAAGGGCACGGACAGCCGCTCCCTGGAGACCGAGGACCAGCTCTTCGGCATCACGCTGGACGAGGCGCTGGCGATCTACGCCCAGCCGAAGCAGCGGGGCCGCGCGGCGGCCAAGCCGCCGCTGAAGGAACTGGGCACGGACCCGGTGAGCGAGCGCCCGGTGGTGGTCAAGGACGGCCGCTTCGGCCCGTACGTGACGGACGGCGAGACGAACGCGACGCTGCGGCGGGACGACGACGTCGAGACGATCACGCCGGAGCGGGGCTACGAGCTGCTGGCGGAGAAGCGGGCGAAGGGGCCGGTCAAGAAGACGGCGAAGAAGGCGCCGGCGAAGAAGACCACGGCTGCCGCGAAGAAGACGGCGGCGAAGAAGACGACGGCGGCGGCCGCGAAGAAGACGACCGCTGCCGCGAAGAAGACGGCGGCGAAGAAGACCACGGCGAAGGCGGCGGCCGCGAAGAAGACGGCCGCGACCCCTCCGACCGAGGACTAGCCCCGCCGGCCCACACGGCGGTGCGGTGCGGCCGCCTGCCCGCACGGCTGCGTGAACGGCAGCCTGACCACACGGCGGTGCGGTGCGGGACGCCTTTCCGTACGGCCGTGCGGACGGTGGTCTCGCTCGCACGGCTGAGGGAACGGCCGGGCGGGGTGGGAGTGCCCGGGGGGTTGCTCAGCCTCCGCCCAGCCGAGCGCAGCGGATAGGCTGGGCGGATGACGCGAGCCGAGCAGCCGACGGTCGTGCCCTCCGGGAAGGACCCCGTGAACCCCACCTACGACGAAGCCCTGGCCGCGGACTCCCGCGAGCGGGCGGTGCGCGCCCTGCTGCGCACGCCCCGGCTCCGCCGCCTGTGGAGCGCCCAGCTGGTCAGCGGCATCGGAGATGCCCTGGCCCTGCTGGTCCTGGTCCTGCTCGCACTGCAGGCCGCAGTCGCCGAGGGCGCCTTCGGCGGCGGTTACCGCGGCGCCGCGCTCGCCGTCACGGCCGTCCTCGGGGTCCGCATCCTCGCCACCCTCCTCACCGGCGCCGTGCTGCTGGGCCCGCTGGACCGGCTCCTCGCACCCAAGGAGCACGGCGGCAGGCTCGACCGCCGCTGGACCCTGATCGGCGCGGACGGGTTCCGGATCGCGCTGTTCGTCGTGGCCCCGCTCTGGCTGGACTGGATCCCGGCACACGCCCTGACCGCCCTCCTCCTGACCGTGTTCGTCGCCGGCGTCGCCGAGCGCCTGTGGACCATCGCCAAGGAGAGCGCCGCACCGGCGCTGCTGCCGGAGCCGCCGCCCGAGGGCGCGACCGTACGGCCGCTCCCCGACCACCTCGACGCGCTGCGCCGGCTGACGCTCCGTACGAGCTTCGCCGCGCTGCCCGCCGCCGCGGCGGTGCTGCTCGCCGCCACCCTGGTCGGTGAGGCGCTCGGCCTGGGCGTCGACTGGTTCGCGGAGAACCGCGCGGCCCTCGGCTCGTACGTCGCGGCCGGCCTGTTCGCGGCCTCGGTCTCGCTGCTGCTGCCGCTGGTGCTGCCCGACGCCAGGACGCCCCGCCCCCGCTCGCCCCTGGAGGGCCTGCGCGCGCCCCGGACCGGGGACCGCCCGGAGAAGGGCCGTACGGGAGTCATCCCGCTGCTCGTCCTGGCCTGTGCGGCGGTCGCCGGGGCGGTGTCCTGCGCCGTCGCCGTATCGGTCCTGCACGCGTTCGACCTCGGCGGCGGCCCGGCCGGCTTCGCCCTGCTGGTGTTCGCCCTGAGCGCGGGCACCGCCGCCGGCATCCGGGCCACCCAGGCCGGCAAGGTGCTGCCCGCGCTGTCCCGGCGCCGGCTGCTGGCCCTGGCCATCGCCGTCACCGGGCTCGCGCTGCTGCTGACCGGCCTGGTCGCGGACCTCGCCACCGTCGTGTTCCTGACCGCGCTCGCCGGCGTCACCGCGGGTGTCGCGGCGAACACCGGCCACACCCTCATCGACCAGGAGACCGAGGAGTTCCGGCGGGCCCGGGTCACCGAGCACCTGCAGGCCGTCGTACGCGTCGCCATCGCGGCCGGCGCGGTCGCCGCGCCCCTGCTGGCCGCCGCCATCGGCCCGCACCGGCTGGGTGGCGACGGCGTGGTCTTCGTGCACGGCGGCGCGGCGTTCACGCTGATGCTGGTCGGCGCGCTGCTGCTGCCCGTGGCGGTGACCGTACTGGCCCGCGCCGACGACCGGAGCGGCGTACCGCTGCGCCGCGACCTGCGCGAGGCGCTGCGGGGCGGCGAGCCGCTGCAGGCGCCGTCACGCACCGGCTTCTTCATCGCCCTGGAGGGCGGGGACGGCGCCGGCAAGTCCACCCAGGTGCAGGCGCTCGCGGAGTGGATACGGAGCAAGGGCCACGAGGTGGTGGTGACCCGGGAGCCCGGCGCCACGCCCATCGGCAAGCGGCTCCGTTCGATCCTGCTGGACGTCTCCTCGGCCGGGCTGTCCAACCGCGCGGAGGCGCTGCTCTACGCGGCGGACCGCGCCGAGCACGTGGACACCGTGGTCCGGCCCGCCCTGGAGCGCGGCGCGGTGGTCATCTCCGACCGCTACATCGACTCGTCCGTCGCCTATCAGGGCGCCGGGCGCGACCTCTCCCCGACGGAGATCGCCCGGATCTCGCGGTGGGCGACGACCGGACTGGTGCCGAACCTGACGGTGCTGCTGGACGTCTCGCCGGAAGCCGCCCGGGAGCGGTTCACGGAGGCGCCCGACCGCCTGGAGTCCGAGCCGGCCGAGTTCCACCAGCGGGTGCGGGCCGGGTTCCTGACCCTGGCCGCGGCCGACCCGGGTCGCTACCTGGTGGTGGACGCGGGCCAGGACCCGGAGTCGGTCACCACGGTCGTACGCCACCGGCTGGACCGGATGCTGCCGCTCTCGGAGGCGGAGCTGGAGGCTCAGGCCGAGGCGCGCCGGAAGGCCGAGGAGGAGGCGAAGCGGAAGGCGGCCGAGGAGGCCGCGGCCGCGGAGGCCGCCCGCAAGGCCGAGGAGGAGCGTCGGCGGGCGGAGGAGGAAGCCGCCCGGAAGGCCGAGGAGGAGCGCCTGCGCGCCGAGGCCGAGGCCCGGGCACGCGCGGCCGAGGAGGCTGCGCGCAAGGCCGAGGAGGAGCGTCGGCGGGCGGAGGAGGAAGCCGCCCGGAAGGCCGAGGAGGAGCGTCGGCGCGCCGAGGCCGAGCGGCTCCGTGCCGAGGCGGAGGAGAAGGCGCTCCGGGCGGAGCAGGAGCGGCTGCGCCGCCAGGCCGAGGAGCAGGCCCGGCTGCGGGCCGAGGCCGAGGAGAAGCGGCTGGAGAAGCAGCGCCGGGCTGAGGAGGCCCTGGTGAAGGCGGAGGAGGCGCGCCGGCTCGCGGCCGCGTCCGCCGCGGCCGCGGCAGCAGCGGCCGGGTCCGCGCCGGCTTCGGCGGCCGCCGCCGCGGCTCCGGACACGCCCACGGCTCCGGACCGGCTCCGGAAGGCCGATCCGCGTGGTGGACAGGACCCCCGTGCGGCGGCTCCGGCCACTGCGACCGCCGGTGCTCCGGCCGCTGCTCCGGCTGCTCCGGCCGGGCACCCGGACGACGCCGTGACCGTCGAGACCCCGGTCGTGGCGACCGGGCCGGACCGACGGGTGCTGCGGCCGGACGACGTCACCGAAACGGTGCCGGTCCCGAAAGTGGACCCGAACGCGGCCCCGGCCGCTCCGAAGGCGAACCTCCGCAAGACCGACCCGGCCGCGGAGACGACGGTGCTGCCGCCCGTACGCCCCGGCGGCGATCCGGCGGCGGAGACGGCCGTGCTGCCGCCCGTACGCCCCGGAGAGTCGCCCGTGGACCGGGTGCCTCCGGGCTTCTTCCGGGACGACAGGCCGGCCGCCTCCGGCGGCGGGGACGCCACCCGCGAGCTGCCGGTGATGGACCCCTCGGGCAGCCCCCGGCGCCGTTCCGACTGGGCCGAGGAGACCCCGCTGGACGACCTCCCCACGCTGGCCGACGAGCTGCTCGGGCCGCACCGGGACGAGCACGATGCCGATCGCGACGACGACGGGGGCGAGGGCCGGCCGCCGCGCCGGCGCCGCGGCTGAGCCCGCCGCTCCGGGAGTGCCGGGCGGTGTGCACCGGCTTGTCGGTGGCGCCCGCCACAATGGTCGGCGGGGCACACGGCCGGCGGGGCACACCCTCGGCGGGGCACCCGGCCGGCACAGCACCCGGTGCCCCGGACGCGGGAGCTGGGGACGAAGACGTGGGAAGACGTGGAAGGAGGCGGCGGCATGGCCGTATGGGACGACCTGGTGGGCCAGGAGCGCGTCGAGACGCAGCTGGCCGCCGCCGCGCGTGACGCCGACGCACTGGTGAGCGCCGCCGGGGCCGGGCAGCCGGCGCCAGCCGCGTCCAAGATGACGCACGCCTGGCTGTTCACCGGACCTCCCGGTTCCGGCCGGGACACCGCTGCCCGGGCCTTCGCCGCGGCCCTGCAGTGCACCAGCCCGGACCGGGCCCTCGGCGGCGCGCCCGGCTGCGGTTTCTGCGACGGCTGCCACACCACCCTGGTCGGCACCCATGCGGACGTCGAGATCGTCCGTACGGACCTGCTCTCCATCGGCGTCAAGGAGACCCGCGACCTGGTCCGCCGTGCCCAGCTCTCCCCCGCCGTGGGCCGCTGGCAGGTCATCGTGCTGGAGGACGCCGACCGGCTCACCGAGGGCGCCGGCAACGTCCTGCTCAAGGCCGTCGAGGAGCCGGCCCCGCGGACGGTCTGGCTGCTCTGCGCGCCCTCTCTGGAGGACGTGCTGCCCACGATCCGGTCCCGCTGCCGGCACCTCAGCCTGCGCACCCCGTCGGTGGACGCCGTCGCCGACGTCCTGGTCCGCCGTGACGGCATCGAGCCCTCCGCGGCCGCGGCGGCCGCCCGCGCCACCCAGGGGCACATCGACCGGGCCCGCCGCCTGGCCACCGACGAGCGCGCCCGTGCCCGGCGTGCCGCCGTGCTCCGGCTGCCGCTCCGCGTCGACGACGTGGGGGCCTGCCTCAAGGCGGCACAGGAACTGGTCGACGCCGCCGCGGAGGACGCCAAGCAGGTCGCGGAGGAGGTCGACGTCAAGGAGACCGAGGACCTGAAGGCCGCGCTCGGCGCCTCCACCGGGACCGGCGGCCGGATGCCGCGCGGCACGGCGGGCGTGATGAAGGAGCTGGAGGACCGGCAGAAGCGCCGCCGCACCCGCACCCAGCGCGACAGCCTCGACCTCGCCCTCACCGACCTGACCGGCTTCTACCGGGACGTCCTGGCCCTCCAGCTGGGCTCCTCGGTGGCCATCGCCAACGAGGAGGTACGGGGCGACCTGGACCAGGTGGCCCGGGCCGGCGGCCCCGAGCGGACGCTGCGCCGCATCGAGGCGATCATCGCCTGCCGGGAGGCGCTGGACCGCAATGTGGCCCCGCTGCTCGCGGTGGAGGCCATGACGATGGCACTCCGCGCCGGCTGACCGGACACCCCGGCCCGCGCATCCCGGCCCGCGCACCCAGGCGCGCGCATCGGGGCCCGCACACCCGCGCCCGCCCGTCCCCCTGGTTGACCGCTCACCCGTACGGGCAAACGACGGCCCCGGGAGGGTGCCGGAGGCGGGCCGGGCGGGCGTACCGGCCCTGCAGGATCGACGCTGCTCGGCCCCGAGGACGTAGGCTCCAGAGATGGACACCAGTCGCCTGCTGCGTACCACCGGGACCGTGATCGCAGCCGCCGGGCTGCTGCTCTCCGGGTGCACCACGAGCGGTTCGGCCCAGCGCACCTCGGCCTCCGCCGGTGGAGCCACCGCCGGCGGTGCCGCCCAGGCCGCCCCCGCCGTACCGGAGGAGCCCTCGGCGGCCCTCCGCCCGTACTACGCCCAGAAGCTGCGCTGGCGGGAGTGCGGTGTTCCCGGCTTCGAATGCGCCACGATGAAGGCGCCGCTGGACTACGCCCACCCCGAGTCCGGCCAGGACGTCGAGCTCGCGGTGGCCCGCAAGAAGGCCACCGGCCCCGGCAAGCGGCTCGGCTCCCTCGTGGTCAACCCGGGCGGGCCCGGCGGCTCCGGCATCGGCTACCTGCAGGCGTACGCGGGCATCGGCTACCCGGCCCCCGTGCGCGCCCGCTACGACATGGTGTCCATCGACCCGCGCGGCGTCGCCCGCAGCGCGCCGGTGGAGTGCCTGACCGGGCCCCGCATGGACGCGTACACCCAGGTCGACCAGACCCCGGACGACGGCGCGGAGCGGGCGAAGCTGGTCGAGGCGTACAAGGAGTTCGCGGCGGGCTGTTCGGCGCGCTCCCAAAGGGTGCTCCCGCACGTCTCCACGGTGGAGGCCGCGCGGGACCTCGACCTGCTGCGCGGGGTGCTCGGCGACGAGAAGCTGACCTACGTCGGCGCCTCGTACGGCACCTTCCTCGGCGCCACCTACGCCGACCTCTACCCGGGCCGGGTCGGCCGGCTGGTGCTCGACGGCGCGATGGACCCGACCCGCTCGGCGATCGACCTCAACCGGGACCAGACCGCCGGCTTCGAGACCGCCTTCCGCTCCTTCGCCCGGGACTGCGCCAAGCAGACCGACTGTCCGCTGGGCCGGGGCAGCACCGACCAGGTGGCGCAACGGCTGAAGGACTTCTTCCGTACGCTCGACGCGAAGCCGGTGCCGACCGGCGAGCCGGCCCGCCCGCTCGGCGAGGCCCTGGCGACCACCGGAGTGATCGCCGCGCTGTACGACGAGTCGGCGTGGCCGCAGCTGCGCGAGGCGATCACGCAGGCGATGGACGGCGACGGCGCCGGCCTGCTCGGGCTCGCGGACAGCTACTACGAGCGCGAGCCGGACGGTTCGTACGCCAACCTGATGTACGCCAACGCCGCCGTGAACTGCCTGGACCAGCCGCCGGCCTTCAGCGGACCGGACGCCGTGGCGGCCGCCGTGCCCTCCTTCGAGAAGGCCTCCCCGGTTTTCGGCGCGGGCTTCGCCTGGGCCTCGCTGAACTGCGCGTACTGGCCGGCCAAGGCCACCGGCGCGGCGCACCGCGTGGAGGCGAAGGGCGCGGCGCCGATCGTGGTGGTCGGCACCACCCGTGACCCGGCGACCCCGTACAAGTGGGCCCAGGGCCTGGCGGGCCAGCTCGACTCGGGCGTCCTGCTGACGTACGACGGCGACGGCCACACGGCGTACGGGCGCGGCAGCGACTGCATCGACACGGCGATCAACCGCTACCTCCTGGAGGGCACCGCGCCGGCGGACGGCAAGAAGTGCTGACCGCTGACCGCTGACCGCTGACCGCTGACCTGCGCGTCCGCCGCACAGCGCGGCGGACGGCGTGGTGCGGGGCACCGGGATTAACCCTGTAGACTTAGCGCCGCTGCTGATGACAGCCTTTCCGCGACGGGACGATTGTCTGCGCAGCATGCCGCCTTAGCTCAGTTGGCCAGAGCAACGCACTCGTAATGCGTAGGTCTCGGGTTCGAATCCCGAAGGCGGCTCATCTTGAGACCCCAGGTCGGATCCATTCCGACCTGGGGTCTTCTTGTTCATCGGGTGAGCGGCCGCGCAGATGGCGGCGCTCCGCTCGTCCGATCGCCTGATTGTTCTGCGGGTTCGCCGCCGGGACCGGCCGGCGTGGGGAAGGGCTGCCAGAGGGTGCCCGGCAGCGGGAGCTCACCATCCGTGCGTTCGCTTCCCCGAGGAGTAATTGATCATGAGTGCTGAGAAGCGCGTCAGGTCCGGCATGGGGCCTCTGCCCAGGCGGGGAGGGCGGCTCGCAGGCGGTGCTGTGGCGGCGCTGGCCCTCGTGGTGCTCGGTTTCGCCCAGCCTGCGCTTGCGACCCAGTTCGACTCGCCGTCGGCGTCCACGACCTCGGTCCGTGCCGGCGGCGGTGGTGGTGGTGAGTGCCGGGACGGCAGGGGTGGTCGTGGCAGCCTGTCCGGCTCCGTGGGCCACGGCCACGGAGGCGGCGACGAGTGCAAGGTCGGGCCCACCGGGCCCACCGGCCCCCAGGGCACCCCCGGCCCGGCAGGCCCTCAGGGGGACACGGGTCCAACTGGTGCTCAGGGCGCTACCGGCCCGGCGGGCCTTCAAGGGGACACGGGTCCGACCGGACCTCAGGGCGCTACCGGGCCGACCGGCCTTCAGGGGGACGCGGGTTCGACCGGACCTCAGGGTGCTACCGGGCCGACGGGACCTCAGGGCGCCGGCGGAGCGACCGGGCCTCAGGGTGCCACCGGCCCTCAGGGTGCCACCGGTCCTCAGGGCCCTACCGGACCGGCAGGGTCCGAGCCGGTCTTCGGTGAGTTCCTCTCGACCCAGATCGTGCGCGGAGCGACGCTCACGTGTGCGAGCACCGCCGCGACCGCGACCACCGCATCGTGCGAGGGGCCGAAGATCAACAATCGGGACATCCGGCTCGCGGGCATCGAGGCGCAAGCCATCTGCAATGCCGTCACCGGGCAGGGCTTCAACACGGCGAGCGGGATGGGTGCCGCCGTGAATCCCTATGTCATCTGGACCGGTACGACATGGGCGCTCAGCTCTGCCGGCGCCACGCCGATGCTCAATCTCAACTGCAATCGTTGAGTAGTGGGTCCGGCGGCCCGAAAGCCGCCGGCCCCACACCCCGGCCCCCACGCCCCGGCCCCGGCCCCGGACATGTCCGGGGCCGGGGCCGGGGCGTGGGGGCCGAATGGACGTGTCGGCGTGCGGGCGGGTGGGGTGGCGAGCAGGATGGGGCGGGTCTTTCCCCATCCCTCATCCGGCCAGCCGACAGGAGTCGCCGTCCCATGCCCGAAAGTGCGCAGTCGCAGTCGCAGTCGCAGTACGAGAACCGGGATCCGAGGCGGATCCGGCCCGAGGCCGGGGCCGCCGGGGGCGAGGCGTTCGCCGGTGTCGCGGTGGCGGTGCCGCCGGGGAAGGGGCCGGCGTTGCGTTGTGTGGCGGCCGGGGATTACTGGTTCCGTGACGAGTCCGCAGAGGGCCGGCACGGGCGGGGAGGGCCTGTCGTGCCCCGCTGAGAGGAGCGGGCTTCGCGCGCGGGGCGGGAGAATGGGGCCGGGCGCGCAGGGGAGATGAGGGGAGACGGACATGAGTGATACCGCTGAGGTGCGCACGGCGGGGGAGCAGGACCTCGACGTGGCCGCGGAACTGTTCCGCGGTTACCTCGACTTCTACGAGGTGGCGGTCGAAGACCCGGCCGGGCCAAGGGCGTTCCTGGCCGAGCGGATGCGGCGCGAGGAGTCGCTGGTGCTGCTCGCGTCGGTGCCGGGGCGGGGGACGGTCGGGTTCGCGCAGGTCTACCGGACCTTCTCGTCGCTGTCGATGGCGCCGCTGTGGGTGCTCAACGACCTGTACGTCGCCGAGGCCGGGCGGCGTACCGGGGCGGGACGGGCACTGCTGCGCGAGGTGCTGCGGCGGGCCAGAGAGGCCGGGGCGTCCGGGGTGCAGCTGGAGACGGCGTACGACAACAAGGTCGCGCAGTCGCTCTACGAGGCGGACGGATTCGTCCGGGAGGAGTTCCACGCCTACTTCCACGACCTGGCCGCGATTCCCGGAGACCGCTGAAACATTTCCGCGCCGCGTCGCGTCGAAGGGGTGAGACGGACCGTGAGGGGGAGCGGATGCGGCAGCGGCGCAGGGAGGGGTTCCGCGAGTTCGCGGAAGGGCGGAGCGGGCAGCTGTACCGGTCGGCCTGTCTGCTGACCAGCGGGGACACGTACCTCGCCGAGGACCTCGTGCAGGAGACTCTGGGGCGGATGTACCTGCTCTGGGGGCGGACCTCCCGCATCGACAACCCGGCGGCGTACGCGCAGACGGTGCTCGTCCGCGCCTTCCTCACCCACCGGCGGCGGCGCTCTGCCGCCGAACGGCCGGTGGGTGAGGTCCCGGACGGGGCCGGCCGCAGCGGGGATCCGACGCTGCGGATGACCTTGCTGGAGGCCCTGGGCCGGCTGGGCCCCAAAGACCGGGCGGTGCTGGTCCTGCGCTACTGGGAGGACCGCAGCGTGGAGGAGACCGCCGACGTGATGAACGTCAGCTCGGCGGCCGTACGGACCCGGAGCTCGCGCGCACTCGGCCGGCTGCGGGAGCAACTGGGCGGAAGTCTCGCGGAGTTCGCAGCGCTCTGACCGCGTGCCGGATCCGGCTCGCTCTTTCGATCAATCGCGTTCCAATGGTGGAAGGTGGGGTTCCTCATGCCCTTCGAAGATGACCTCGGTGAAGCCCTCCGGCGTACGGGGGACGGTTTCCCGGTCGATCAGCGCGTCCTGGTGGACGGCGGCGAGCTGCGCGGGCGGCGCATGGTGGCCCGCCGGCGGGCGGCCGTGGTCACCGGGACGGTGCTCGCGATGGCGGTGGTCGGCACCGTCGGCGCCTACTCCGGCGGCCTGTTCGGCGGTGGCAGCGGGAACGGCGGTGCGGACGAGGTGAACGTCGCCGCTCCGCCGTCCGCGTCGGGTTCCCGTACGGGGAAGGACGCGTTCGACCCCAAGGACGACCCCTACGCGGGCACCGGCGCCGTCACGGCGGAGCAGATGATCGCCACCTTCAAGGCCCTGCTGCCCGAGGGCGGGACGCGCCTCACCGCCCCCGAGGCACGTGGCACGGACGCGCCCCCGATGGTCACCGGCATCTACGACGACGGCAAGGGCAGGGCGGCCATCAGCCTCGGACTGTCGCGCACGGACCCGAACGGCGGGCCGGCGGAGCAGCTGGTCAACTGCCCGTCGAAGTCGCAGCTGGACTACCAGACCTGCACGACCGAGAAGCTGGCGGACGGGTCGCGGCTGCTGCTCTTCCAGGGATACGAGTTCCCCGACCGGCGCGTGGACACCAAGGTGTGGCGGGCCACGCTGATCACCCCGCAGGGCTTCGTGGTCGACGCCTCCGAGTGGAACTCGCCGGCCGAGAAGGGCGCGCCGGTGTCCCGGTCGCTCCCGCCGCTGACCCTGGCGCAGATGAAGGCCCTGGTCACCTCCGACACCTGGCACCCGGCCCTGAACGATCTGCCGGCCGCGAAGCCGGACAAGCCGGTTCCGCCGATGGCCGGACCGGTGGCGCTCGACGTGCTGCAGGACCTGGCGCCGAAGTACGGAGCACAGCTCGTGGACAAGGGCGGCGAAGGCAACTACGCCTTCGTCGTACTCGACGACGGCAAGGGCAAGTCACTGGTCCAGGTGAACGCGCAGGCGGGGGAGATCTCGGCCGACGAGCTCGCCCGGATGTTCAGCGGGCCCGGGGTGACCGTGCTGCCGGACGGCACCAAGGTGAAGACGGAGCAGAGGCCCGGCGAGAAGGGCGGCAAGAACGTCGCCTGGTGGACCGTCGACACGCTGCGGACCGGCGGCAAGCGGGTCGTGGTCTCCGCGTTCAACAGCGGCTCCCAGAACGCGCCGGCCACCCGGAAGGAGCCGGTCCTGACGATGGACCAGCTCAAGGAGATCGCGCTCAGCCCCAAGTGGTTCCACTGACGGGAACCCGGTCCGGCCGGGTGCCGGGTGCGCGGCCGGCGGACGGTCATCTCGCGTCCGCGTAGCACTCCACCACGGCCGTCGTGAACGGGAACCGGACCGGGGTGTCGCCGAAGGCGATGCGCCCGGCCCGGTCGGCGGCGGCCCGGATCGCCCCGGTGACGGCCTCCGCCTCCTCCTCCGGGCAGTGCACGATCACCTCGTCGTGCTGGAAGAAGACCAGTTCGGCGCGGAGTCCGCCAACGTCGATGGCCTGGCGCAGCGCGGCGAGCATCAGCAGGGCCCAGTCGGCCGCGCTGCCCTGCACCACGAAGTTCCGGGTGAACCGTCCGCGGGCCCGGGTGTTGGTGGAGGCGTAGCCCGGGATCCACTCGTCGCCGCCGGCCCCGCCCTGGCCGCCGTACCGCTCGCCGGCCTCCTCGCCGGGAGCTTCCTGGGGCAGGCCCGCTTCCTCGCCGGCCTCGGCGGCACCCGCCGCGGGCGGGCAGGTGCGGCCCAGCCAGGTCCGTACGAGGCGGCCTTCCTCACCGGCTCGGGCGGCCTCGTCGACGTACGCCACCGCGCGCGGGAAGCGCCGGCGCAGGGCGGCGAGGTTCTTCAGGCCGTCGCCGGAGGTCTGGCCGTACACCGCGCCGAGCACGGCCAGCTTGGCCTGGTCGCGGTCACCGGAGAAACCGTGCCGGGAGACCGAGGCGTACAGGTCCTCCGGGCGGCCGGCGATCTCCATCAGGCCGGGGTCCCGCGAGATCGCGGCGAGGACCCGCGGCTCCATCTGGTCGGCGTCGGCGACGACCAGCCGCCAGCCGGGGTCGGCGACCACGGCCCGCCGGATCACCTTGGGGATCTGCAGGGCACCGCCGCCGTTGGTGACCCAGCGCCCGGTGACCGTGCCGCCCGGGACGAACTCGGGCCGGAACCGGCCGTCGTGCACCCAGTCCTTGAGCCAGCTCCAGCCGTGGGCGGTGTAGATCCGGTACAGCTTCTTGTACGCGATGAGCGGCGCCACGGCGGGATGGTCGAGCTCCTGGAGCTCCCAGCGCCGGGTGGACCGCACCTTGAGCCCGGCCCCGGCGAAGGCCTTGACGACGTCCGCGGGGAGGTCGGGGCGGACGCGCCGCCCGAAGGCGGCCGAGACCTGGTCGGCGAGCTCGGCGAGACGGCGGGGCTCGCCGCCGCCCGCGTACCGGTCGCCGAGCAGCTCGGTGAGCAGCGCGCGGTGCACGTCGGCCCGCCAGGGCAGGCCGGCCCGGTGCATCTCGGCTGCCACCAGGAACCCGGCGGACTCGGCGGCGGTCAGCAGGTGCATCCGGTCGGGGTGCGCGGTGGCATCGTGCCGGCGCATCTGGTCGGCGTAGACCGAGAGCAGGGCCTCGGGCGCGAGCGGCGCGGCCGGCCGCGGCTCGAAGAGGGAGGACTGCGCACCGGGCTCGGCGGCGCGCTGCGGCGGATCGGGCGGTACGGGGCTGTCGGTGAGCCGGGCCCAGGCGGCCGCGGCGGACCGGGGCAGGCCGGAACGGCCCTCGTGGCCGAGCAGCAGCAGCTCGGCGGCCTCGATGTCGTAGCACCGGTCGACGCGGACGCCGGCGGCGAGCAGGCGCGGGTAGACGGCGGGGGTGGAGCGCCAGACCCAGCGGGTACGGGGCGGAGCGGCGCGGAGGGCGGTGGCGGGGTCGGCGGCCCTGACGGGAGCGGGCGCCGGGGCGGCAGGCCCCGCGCCGCCCGCGGGCGCGGCCGGGGCGGGGACGGGCATGGCGAGCCAGCGCCCGTCGCCCTCCTCGGCGAGCAGCCAGCGGCCCGCAGCTTCGCTCATGAGTGCGAGTGTGGCACCCGGCTCCGACAACCCGCTCCCGGCACGCGGGCCGACCACCCGGACGTGGCGGCGCCGGGTGCGGCCGGTCGGCCCGGGCGGGGTCCGCCGGGAGCGGAGCTCCGCCCGGACCGAGTACGACCCCCTGAGCGGGATCGGGGAAGGGGGGAGGCTGCGGGCACCCGCGCCGGACCGGGGTGCCGTGTGCCCACCTCCCCCAGACTCCGTCCGGGGGGACCCCCACCCCCAAGCTCTCGACTCCGCTCGAGCAGGGGGCACCCCCCATCGCCCTGCGGCACGCCTGCCCACACGGCGCGGTATCCGGCCGCCGGCTCCACAGGGCGGCGGTATCCGGTCGTCGGCTTCGCACGGTGGCGGCGGTATCCGGTCGTCGGCTACGGACGGTGGAGGGGGAGGGAAGGACAGGGTGAGGAGGGGTGACAAGCTGGAGAGGTGATGTCGAAGAGTCCCGTCGAGACGGTCGAGCGCGCGTTTGCCGCGGCCCTGTACGCCCAGGACGATGCCGGGCTGGACACCGGGGCGTCGCTCATAGCCGCCGATGCGCCGGGCTGGGGTGCGGTCGGCCAGGTCCTGCTCTCGCGCGGGCAGGCGTACGTACGGCAGGCATGGGAGCGCGGATGGCAGCCGGCCGACGTGCTCCGGCTGGTCCGGCGCGACCTCGACCAGCGGCACCTGCGCATCGCCGAGGACCTCTTCGCCGCGGAAGGGCGCCGGTACGCGCGCCTGCCGGCCCGGTGGACCGCGTACGAGGCGTGGTGGGGAGGGGACGACACCTACGCCGAACAACTGGCGCGCCGCGAGAAGGCGGACCGCTTCACGCTCGCCACCGCAGTCCTGGAGGTGCTGCGGCTGCTGATCCGGCTGCCGTCGATCGAACCGGTCGGCCCCGTTCCCGGCGATCCCGTGGATCTGCCCGAGGCCGCGCACATCGAACCGCGGATGCTGGCCCGTATCCGGGCGCTGCTCGCCAAGGCCGAGGCGACGACCTATCCGGAGGAGGCGGAGGCGCTCAGCGCGAAGGCGCAGGAGCTGATGGCCCGGCACACGGTGGACGAGGCGCTGCTGGCGGTCCGGGGCGGAGGGCCGGCTCAGACGCCGGGGGCCTGCCGGATCGGTGTGGAGCCGCCGTACGAGGAGGCGAAGGCGGTACTGCTCGACGCGGTCGCGACGGCGAACCGGTGCCGCGCGGTGTGGAACAGCGCCTTCGAGTTCTCCACGGTGGTGGGCTTCGAGAGCGACCTGGAGGCGGTCGAGCTGCTGTACACCTCGCTCCTCGTGCAGGGAACGGCGGCGATGACCCGAGCGGAGGCGGGACAGCGCGCCGGCGGCCGCAAACGCACGAAGACGTTCCGCCAGTCCTTCCTGCTCGCGTACGCCAGTCGGCTGGGCCACCGGCTGGCCGAGACGGCCGAGCACGCAGCGGAGGAGGCGGCCGGGGCGGGCGGCGCGGAACTCTTGCCCGCGCTGGTCGCGCGGGACGTCGCGGTGGGCGAACGGGCGGAGGAGATGTTCCCGCGCACCACGACGACGCGGCTGCGCGGAGCCACCGACCACGCGGGATGGCTGGACGGGACGGCGGCCGCCGACGCGGCACAGATGGGGCGCAGGCGCCCCGAGGTCCCCTCCCGCCGCCCCTGACGCCCGAAAACCGCTTCGACCGCGTGACGGGCGCGCTTACTGTGACGCGGTGACAACTCAGGTGATCGTGCTCAACGGTGGCTCCAGCTCGGGCAAGTCCGGGATCGTCCGGTGCCTGCAGGCGGTCCTCCCGGAACCGTGGCTGGCCGCCGCAATCGACTCACTGGTCGACGCGATGCCCGCGTCCATGCAGGAGTCGGCGGAAGGCATCGAGTTTGCGCCGGACGGCGCTGTCGGCATCGGACCGCAGTTCCGCGCGCTGGAAGCGGCGTGGATGGAGGGCGTCGCCGCGATGGCCCGGGCGGGTGCCCGGATCATCGTCGACGATGTCTTCCTCGGCGGGGCGGAGTCCCAGGGGCGCTGGCGGAAGGCCCTGGACGGCCTCGACGTGCTGTGGGTCGGCGTCCGCTGCGACAGCGAGACCGCAGCGGCCCGCGAGATCGCGCGCGGCGACCGGGCCCGGGGCATGGCCGCGTCCCAGGCGGACCTGGTGCACCGTGGCGTCCGCTATGACCTGGAGGTCGACACCACGCACACCGAGTCGTTGTCCTGCGCCCGAAAGATCGCCACTCACGCGACGTGACCGCGTCCGCGGGTCGCTGCCGGGGCGTGTGCGCCGTTGGCGGCTGGCCCGCCGTTGTGTTTTTCGCGCTTCGCGCGGGGGGTTTCCCACCCGCCCACCCGTAGAGGGCGTCACGGATGCCGAGCCACCAGCGGGTGGCTGAACGCCGCTGGCGGCTGGCCCGCCGTATGTTTTTCGCGCTTCGCGCGGAAAGTTCCCCACCCGCCCACCTGTAGAGGGCGTCACGGATGTCGGGCCACCGGTGGGTGGTTGCACGCCGTTGGCGGCCGACCGTCCGGCAGGCCGGTGGATCAGCCGGCCTGCCAGACGCCGTGATCGCAAGAGAGCCCAGCGATCGTTGGCGGTCTATGTCCGGCCCCGGCGGCCCGTATCCGCTGAGAGACAGGAGCGCGTAGCGATCTGGTGCGCGTGGGCCGAGCCGGCTTGCGTAGATCTGATCGACTTCACCGCTGCGTCCGCCCGGATGGGCGGCTGGCCGAGCGGCAGCCGCCGCCCGTGCCCGCCAACGCCACCGCCGGGCTGGCCTTGGGTCCCTCCATGCCGTTCCCCCGGGGGCCGCCCGACAGTCCTTGTCGTTCCGGGACGGTCGTCGGGGTCAAGGGTGGCCCGAAGGGCCATCGCCGGAGGCGACGCGACAACGTCGCGCCCTTGACGCCGGCGGCCGGCACGGAAGGACGATGAGGACTGACGGGCAGCCCCCGGGCACCTTCCAGACGCCGTCCAGGGGTATCTGCCACCCGTAGCCCCCATGCCCCCATGCCCCCATGCCCCCATGGCCCCATGGCCGACCCCCACTCCACCGGACCGGACGCAGCCGGAATTACGTACATTGGCTACAAGGACACCGACCTGCTCCGTAAGTTCACATCCGACCGGGGCAAGATCCGGAGCCGACGGGTGACCCGGGTGGGCGTGCGTCAGTAGCGTGACCTGGCCCGAGCCATCGGGAAAGCCCGTGAAATGGTTCTGTCGCCCCGCACACCCACCGGTAAGTGATCAAGGGACCACCCCGCGTGCACGTGCATCTGCCCATGCATGCGCGTATGAACACAGCTATGATCCGGTGCAGTTGACATCTGCTTTCGGGGGCTTCCTGTGGACCACGCGTACAACGGGATGGCAGCTGCAGAACTGGCTTCTATGTATGGCCTGACCTGGCAGAAGAGCAGGCACAGCAACTCGCAGGGTTCCTGCGTGGAGTTCGCCAAGCTGCCGGGCGGCGACGTTGCCGTGCGCAATTCGCGGTTTCCGGACGGGCCTGCGCTCGTCTACACACCGGCCGAGATAGAGGCGTTGTTGCTGGGTGCCAAGGACGGTGAATTCGATCACCTCATCAGTTGATCAGTGATCGCTGACCCACCACCGGGCGAGCCGCCGCCGACCGGCAGAACCCTCAAGATCACGCCATGCACGTGCACTGGCCGGGACCGATCGAAGTGATCGATCCCGGCCAGTGGCGTAAGAATCGGCGTGATACCGCGGTGCCCCGGAACCTGGAGCACGGAACCTGGAGCACGGAGCACGGAGCACGGAGCACGGAGCACGGAACTCGGGACCCGGGACCCGGAACCCGGAACTCGGAACTCGGAACCCGGAACTCAGTCCTGCAGCAGGAACAGCGCCCAGACCACCTTGCCGGTCAGCCGGCCCGCGAGCGGGTGCCAGCCCCAGCTGTCGCTGTACGAGTCGACCAGGAACAGCCCGCGCCCGGACTCCAGGTCGCAGTTCTCGTCCGTCTTCTCCGGCGCGAAGGACCCGCCGGGGGTGTCCTCGCTGGGGTCCCGGACCGCACACACGAGCCGGGTGCTCCAGCGCATCAGGTGCAGCCGCACCGGCGGCTCCTGCTCCCCGCCACGTTCCCCGCCACGTTCCCCGCCGCGCTCGGCACCACGCTCGCCACCGCGTTCCCCGCCCCGCCCGTCCTGCGGCACGGCATGCCGCAGCGCATTGGTGACGAGTTCGGAGACGACCAGGGCCACGTCGTCGAAGCGGTCCTCGAGCCCCCACTGGCCGAGCGTCGACCTGGTGAACGAACGGGCGCCCCGCACGGCCTCGTAACGGGCCGGCAGGGCACAGGAAGCGGACCCGGAAACGGCTGTGGGGTCGACCGGGGGCAGCCCCTGCCGTAACGGCTCGAGCATGGTCGATCCATTCATCCCCATGCGAGGCACTCCCGGGATTCGCGGACTGAGCGGTGGGCTGTGTCCAGGAAAGAACTGCGGGGTGGGTCCGGCACCGGCGCGGAAAGCACGCAGGTGCGCGGCACCATCGTTCCCAATGCCGAAGCCGGATGCAAGGGCAGATGCACGTGCACGCGCCCGTCCTGTCCGCTCCCGTGATGGTTCTTGGCCATTTCTTCCTGCGTTCACTTACGGACTTCTTTTCCGCGAAGCCGGATTCCGTTACAGAACGAGTACGGCCCGATGCGTTTTGGTGGCAGACTTCGGGCCCTGGGTACACGGGGGTCCCAGCGACGCACAGCACTCGACGCGATGGGGAGGGCAGGACTCGTGACCGCAGAAGCCAGCGGTTCTGTGGTGCGCCGCATCCTCCTGGGCTCGCAGCTCAGGCGGCTCCGAGAATCCCGCGGGATCACCCGCGAGGCGGCCGGCTACTCGATCCGCGCATCCGAATCGAAGATCAGCCGCTTGGAGTTGGGAAGGGTGAGCTTCAAGGCCAGGGACGTGGAGGACCTCCTCACGCTCTACGGAGTCACCGACGGGGCCGAGCGCGAGTCGCTCCTCGGGCTCGTCCGCGAGGCCAACGCGGCAGGGTGGTGGCACAGTTACGGCGATGTGCTCCCGGGCTGGTTCCAGACCTACGTCGGGCTGGAAGGCGCCGCCTCACTCATCCGGATCTACGAAGTCCAGTTCGTCCACGGCCTCTTGCAGACCGAGGCCTACGCGCACGCCGTGGTCAGCCGCGGCATGCCAGGAGCCACCCCGGCCGAGATCGACCGCCGGGTCGCCCTCCGCCAGGAGCGCCAGAAGGTCCTGGTCTCCGAGAACGCCCCGCTGTTCCACGCCGTGCTCGACGAGGCCGCGCTGCGCCGCCCGTACGGCGACCGGGCCGTCATGCGCGGCCAGTTGGAACACCTGATCGAGATCTCCCAGCGGCCGAACGTCCGGCTACAGGTGATGCCCTTCTCCTTCGGCGGGCACGCGGGCGAGAGCGGAGCCTTCACCCTGCTCCGCTTCCCCGAGTCCGACCTCCAGGACATCGTCTATCTGGAACAGCTGACCAGTGCCCTCTACCTGGACAAGGACGAGGAAGTGGCGCAGTACGGCCGGGCGATGGAGCGCCTCCAGCGGGACTGTCCCGACCCCGGACAGACCCGGGATCTTCTCCGCGGCCTGCTCCAACTGTCTTGATTCGCACGTAGTATGACGTCTGATCAGTCTCCGGTGCAGCGCACGGGTGCGCGCCTGCAGTAAGGGATGGCATGTCCATATTCGAGGACCTGGCTCACCAGTACATCGACGGCGAGTGGCTGGCCGGAACCGGATCGTGGGACATCATCGACGTCAACCCCTTCAACGGGGAGAAGCTCGCCGCCATCACGGTCGCCACCACCGACCAGGTGGACCGGGCCTACCGGGCCGCCGAGCGCGCCCAGGCCGAATGGGCCGCCACCAGCCCCTACATCAGACGCGCCGTCCTCGAACGCGCCCTCCACCTCACCGAGGAGCGCGAGAAGGAAATCGTCGAGGCGATGATCGACGAGCTCGGCGGCACCCGCCCCAAGGCCGAGTACGAGATCCACCTCGCCAAGGAGTTCCTCCGCGAGGCCATCCAGCTGGCCGTACGCCCCGAGGGCCGGATCCTGCCCTCCCCGGTGTCCGGCAAGGAGAACCGCGTCCAGCGCCTCCCGGTCGGCGTGGTCGCCGTGATCAGCCCGTTCAACTTCCCCTTCCTGGTCACCCTGAAGTCGGTCGCGCCCGCGCTCGCCCTCGGCAACGCCGTCGTGATCAAGCCCAACCAGAACGCCCCGGTGGTCGGCGGCGGGGTCATCGCGAAGATCTTCGAGGACGCCGGGCTGCCCGCCGGCCTGCTGAACGTCCTGGTCACGGACATCGCCGAGATAGGCGACGCGCTCCTGACCCACCCCGTCCCCAAGGTGATCTCGTTCGCCGGCTCTGACCGGGTCGGACGGCACGTGGGCGCGGTCGCCGCCCGCCACTTCAAGCGGACCGTCCTGGAGCTCAGCGGCAACAGCGCACTGGTCGTACTCGACGACGCGGACGTCGACTACGCAGTCGACGCGGCCGTCTTCAGCCGCTTCGTGTACCAGGGCCAGGTCTGCATGGCGGCCAACCGGATCCTCGTCGACCGGTCCGTCGCCGAGGAGTTCACCGAGAAGTTCACCGCCCGCGTCCGGGCCCTGCGCACCGGTGACCCGCACGACGCCGACACCCACATCGGCCCGCTGATCAACCCCTTCCACGCCGAGGCGCTGACCGCGCTCGTCGACCGTGCGGTCGAGGAGGGCGCGACGGCACTGGTCCGCGGCTCCACGCGCGGCAACCTGGTCGAGCCCACCGTGCTGACCGGGGTCCCCGACGACTCGCCGCTGATGGGACAGGAGATCTTCGGCCCGGTCGCCCTCCTCGTCGTCTTCGACGGCGAGGAGGAGGCCGTACGGCTGGCCAATGCGACCCCGTACGGGCTCAGCGGGGCGGTCCACACCCGGGATGTCGAACGCGGCGTGAAGTTCGCCGAGCGGATCGAGACCGGAATGATCCACGTCAACGACTCCACCATCGGCGACGAGCCCCTCGCCGCCTTCGGCGGGGAGAAGGCCTCCGGGCTGGGCCGCCTCAACGGCGAGGCCACCGTCGAGGCGTTCACCACCCAGAAGTGGATCTCCGTCCAGCACGGCCGGAGCAGGTTCCCCTTCTAGCGAGATCGCCGGCGCAAGGCGGACGCGCGGACGCAAGGGGGACACGCGCACGCCAAACACAGCCACACAGCGCACGCCAAACACAGCCACACAGCGCACGCCAAACACAGGCACACAGCGGACGCATTGCGGACCGAAGCTGACCGCAATGGTCCCTAACGTGGTTCCTGTCGGCGGGACGACCCCCGACGGGGACGACAGAGTGAAGGCGGTTGGTCATGGCGCAGATTTCCACCGAGGTCCTGGGAGACGAGCGCGGCACGCTCCTCGCCTTCGTCGAATCCCAGCGCGCGGCGCTCCGGGAAGCGGCGGCCGGGCTGACCGAGGAGCAGGCCGCGAGCCGGCCCAGTGCCAGTGAGCTCTCGCTGTCCGGGCTGCTCAAGCACGTGGCCGAGACGGAGCTGGCCTGGCTGCGGATGGCGCAGCAGCGTCCCAACGAGCGCATGCAGGGGCGGACCGACTGGCACGACGGCTTCCGGCTGACCGAAGCCGAGACCATCCCCGGGGTTCTGGCCTTCTGGGAGGGCGTCACCGCGGAGCTGACCGCGTTCGTGAACGCGCGGCCCAGCCTGGACGAGACCTTCCCGCTGCCCGAGGCCCCCTGGTTCCCCAAGGACGCCAAGGTCTCGATGCGCTGGCTGCTGATCCACCTGGTGGAGGAGTTCGCCCGGCACGCCGGCCACGCGGACATCCTCCGGGAGAGCATCGACGGCACCAAGGCCATGGGCTGAGGGGCCACGGTCTGAAGGGCCACGGTCTGACTCCGGCCGCGACTGGATAGCCTGGCCGCATGTCAGCGATCAGGCTTCTCGTCCTCGGCGCGGTCCGCCGGCACGGCCGGGCCCACGGCTACCAGGTGCGCAACGACCTGGAGTTCTGGGGCGCCCACGAGTGGTCGAACGCCAAGCCGGGCTCGATCTACCACGCGCTCAAGCAGATGGCCAAGCAAGGCCTGCTGCACGAGCACGAGGTGGCCCCGAGCGCGGCGGGCGGACCGCCGCGCACCGAGTACGAACTGACCGTCGCGGGCGGCGAGGAGTACTTCACGCTGCTCCGCGCGGCCCTGTCCTCCTACGACCAGAAGCGCGACTCGCTCGCTGCGGCGCTCGGCTTCATGCCGGACCTGCCGCGGACGGAGGCGCTCGAACTGCTGCGCCGCAGGCTGGAGGGGCTCGCGGAGTGGCGGGCGTCGGTGACGGACTACTACACACCCGAGGGCGGCCCGGAACAGCTCGGGCACATCGGCGAGATCATGCACATGTGGGTGCACTCGGCCGATGTGGAGGCGGAGTGGACCCGGGGGCTGATCGGCCGGATCGAGGGCGGCGCGTACGCGTTCGCGGGCGAGGGCGGCGACCCCTTCGAGGGAGTACTGGCCGGCTCGTAGCGGCGACACCTCTTCCGCCTCCCCCCCCCTCGCTAATCAAGTTTGACTACCAGGAGCGCCCGCCTTACTCTGGCTCACCAGCTAATCAAATTTGACTACCTAGGAGTGGTTCCGCTGATCGTGCTTGAGGGCGTCCACAAGCGGTACGGCGAGAAACAGGCCCTGGCCGGGCTCGACCTGGAGGTGCGCCCCGGCACCGTGCACGCGGTCCTCGGCCCCAACGGGGCCGGCAAGACCACCGCGGTCCGGGTGATGAGCACCCTGCTGCGGCACGACGAGGGCGTGGTGGAGGTGGCCGGACACGACGTACGGACCGAGGCGGCGGCCGTACGGGCCCGGATCGGCCTGCTCGGGCAGCACGCGGCGCTCGACGAGGAACTGGGCGGCCGGCAGAACCTGGAGATGTTCGGCCGGCTCCACCACCTCGGCGCGCGCCGGGCGGGCACGCGGGCGGACGAGCTGCTGGAGCGCTTCGGCCTGGCCGACACGGGCCGCAAACCGGTGAAGCAGTACAGCGGCGGCATGCGCCGTCGGCTCGACCTGGCGGCCTCCCTCATCACCGAACCCGAGGTGCTGTTCCTGGACGAGCCGACCACCGGGCTGGACCCGCGGGGCCGGGCCGAGGTGTGGGCCGCGGTCCGCTCGCTGGTCGGCGGCGGCACGACGGTCCTGCTGACCACCCAGTACCTGGAGGAGGCCGACCGACTGGCCGACCGGATCACGCTGGTCGACGGCGGGCGGGTGGCCGCCGAGGGCACCGCCGACGAGCTGAAGGCCACGGTGGGCGGGGCCAGGGTGGAGGTGGCCCTGGCGGACGCGGAGGCCCTCGCGGCCGCCGTACGCGTGCTGCCCGGGGCGGACGCGGCCGAGGAGGAGCTGAGGCTCAGCCTGCCGGCGTCCGGGGCCGCCGATCTGACGGCGGTGGTCCGCGCACTGGACGGGGCCGGGGTGGCCGCCTCGGACATCGCACTGCGCCGCCCCACCCTGGACGAGGTGTTCCTGCACCTCACGGGCCAACGCCGGGGGGCGCGGGACGACGAGCGAAGCGAGGTGGCGGCATGAGCGCGTCCTGGGTGGTGCAGGACTCCTGGACGATGACCCGGCGGGAACTGGCGCACTGGGGCCGCAAGCCGGTGGCCGTGGTGGTCGGGCTGGTGTTCCCGGTGATGATGCTGCTGATGTTCGGCTTCCTGGTCGGCGGCGGCCGCGGGATCGACGGCGAGTACGTGGAGTTCCTCGTGCCGGGCATGCTGGCGCTGACCATGGCCTTCGGGCTGGAGTCGACGCTGACCGCCGTGACCCAGGACCTCCAGAAGGGCGTGATCGACCGCTTCCGGTCCATGCCGATGTCCTCGTCGGCGGTGCTGGTGGGCCGCAGCCTGGCCGACATGTTCCAGTCGGCCCTCGGCCTGGTGGTCCTGGCGGCCGTCGGGCTGGCGCTCGGCTGGCGCTGGCACGGCTCCCCGGCGGCCGCGCTCGCCGCGTTCGGACTGCTCCTGCTGTTCCGGTTCGCGATGCTGTGGATCGGCATCTGGCTGGGCATGGTGGCCGGCCGCCCCGAGATGGTGCAGGCGGTGCAGATCCTTGTGTGGCCGGTGGGCTTCCTGTCCAACGCCTTCGCCACACCGGAGTCCATGCCGGACTGGCTGGGCGCGGTGGTCGAGTGGAATCCGATGTCGGCGACCGCCGCGGCCGTCCGTGACCTGTTCGGCAATCCGGCGGCCGGGTCCTCCTCGTGGGCCGCGGAACACGCCGCCCTGCTGGCGGTCGTCTGGCCGCTCCTGCTGCTCGCGGTGTTCTTCCCGCTGGCGGTGAGCCGGTTCCGCGGCCTGAGCCGCTGACGCACGGCGCCTGAGCCGCTGACGCACGGCGCCCGAGCCGCTGACGCACGGCGCCTGAGCCGCTGACAGCGGGCCTGAGTCGCGGCCACACGGCCCGAGCCGCCGCCACCGGCCCCGCCGCCACCGCCCCCGCCGCTCAGTGCACCGACCGGCCGTCCTCCCGCAGCTGCATCAGGGGACGGCCGGTCACCAGCAGCCAGGCCGGCAGCATGGCCAGGCACAGCATCGGGATCACCCCCGGGGCCGGTACCAGCACGGCCGCAGTGAACAGGCTCAGCCAGCCCTGCCGGGTGGTCGCCAGCAGCACGCCCAGCACCCCGCAGGTGGTGCCCACCACGGGGTCCACGGCCGGCACCAGGGCGTGCGCGGACAGGCCGAACGACACCCCGATGAACACCGCCGGGAAGATCCGGCCGCCCCGGAAGCCGGAGGAGGCGGCCACCACCAGGGCGGCCAGCTTGACCACGCTCATCAGCAGCAGCGCCCCGAACCCGTACGCGGAGGCGTCCTCGGTCAGCTCCCGGGTCTCGGCCAGGCCCTTGAACAGCGTGAGCCGGCCGCCCAGGGCCGCGAGCAGGCCGAGCACCACGCCTCCGGCGGTCAGCATCAGCACGGGGTGCCGGACCGTGTGGAACAACCGGTGCGCGTACGGGAACGCGTACACGCCTGCCAGGCCCAGCAGCGCCGCCGCCGACGCCACCACCATGGCGGCCAGCAGATCGACCCAGCCCGGCCCGGAGAAGCCGGACAGCGAGGTGCTGAAGGTCTGCTTCGAGATCAGAGAGGTGGTCAGGCTGCCCGCGGCGGCCGACGCCAGCGGCGGGAACAGCCGGTCCCACAGCGGGGCGGGGTCCTTGGGGCCCGCGGCCATCGTCTCGGTCAGGATCAGGGCCGCCGCCACCGGCGTGCCGAACAGGGCCCCGACCGTGCCCGCCACCGCCAGTCCGACCCACAGCGAGCCCGCCCAGTCGGGGAAGACCCGGTGCCCCAGCGCGTACACGAGGGCCACGTTCGCGGCGACGATCGGGTTCTCCGGGCCGAGGCTGACCCCGCCGGCCAGGGTGAGCCCGCCGGCCAGCAGCAGGCCGGGCACCCAGCGCGGGTCCATCGGCGCTTCCACCAGTCCGCTGGTGGCCGGGTCCGGGCCGGCGTGCCCGTAGACCTTCCACACCACCAGCCCCTCCACCGCGCCGGTGGCCGTCAGCACGATCATCATCCACGGCACCGAGTACGGTCCCAGGCCCACCGCGTCCGGCAGGGTCCCCCACAGCACCCCCTCCAGCTGCTCCGCGGCCGCGCTCACCCCGACGAAGAGCAGGGCGCAGCCGACCCCGACCGCCAGCGCGGGGAGGATCGTCGGGAGCAGAGCACGGGCGGAACGGGTCATTCGCCTAACGTAAGCGGACAATTCGCCCATATCGCGGAGGCGCTCGGGGCTCGTCCGCGCCCGGCCGGGACACGGCCCGGACGTCCGGACGGACACGGCCCGGACCCCTACCGGACGCGGGTCCGCCCCAGGGCTTGCACCTCACGTCACGTCAGGGTCCACAGTGAAGCGCGTACCCGATCAGAGGAGCGGAAGCGATGGGCTACTCCGTGGGCCAGGTGGCCGGTTTCGCCGGAGTCACGGTGCGCACCCTGCACCACTACGACGAGATCGGACTGCTCTCCCCGGGCGGCCGCAGCGGCGCGGGCCACCGGCGTTACGACGACGCCGACCTGGACCGCCTGCAGCGGATCCTGTTCTACCGGGAGCTCGGCTTTCCGCTCGAGGAGGTCGCGGTCCTGCTGGACGACCCCGACGCCGACCCTCAGGAGCACCTGCGCAGGCAGCACGCCCTGCTGACGGACCGGATCGGACGGCTCCAGCAGATGGCCAGGGCCGTGGAACATGCGATGGAGGCACAGAAGATGGGCATCAACCTCACCCCCGAGGAGCGGTTCGAGGTCTTCGGGGACAAGGACCCCGCACAGTACGAGGCGGAGGCCGAGGAGAGGTGGGGCGACACCGAGCTGTACGCGGAGTCCCAGCGCCGGGCCGCCTCCTACACCAAGGAGGACTGGCAGCGGATGCAGGAGGAGGCCGCCGACTGGGGCACCCGCTACGCCGCGCTGATGGAGGCCGGCGAACCGGCCGACGGCGAGCGCGCCATGGACATGGCGGAGGAGCACCGCGAGCACATCCGCCGCTGGTTCTACGACTGCTCCTACGAGCTGCACACCTGCCTGGGCGACATGTACGTCGCGGACGAGCGGTTCAAGGCGTTCTACGACGGCATCCGGCCCGGCCTCGCCGAGCACCTGAGGGACGCGATCACGGCCAATGCCGTCCGCCGCGTCTAGCGTGACGTTCAGGGTCCGGGGTCTGGAACCCGGGGGTTCCGGTGTGCGTTGATAATCGGGGGGCAATAGTCCTCCGCACCGACCCCCCGATCTCAGGAGCCCGGATCTCGTGTACACCCTCGCCCTCGCCCCGGAGTGGCTCTCCCCGGACTACCTGATCTCGCATTTCGGCCTCGTCGGCATCCTCGTCATCGTCTTCGCGGAGTCGGGGCTGTTCGCCTTCCTCCCCGGTGACTCGCTGCTGTTCACGGCCGGTCTGCTGGTGGCGGACGGGCAGTACATCAAGCAGCCGCTGTGGCTGGTCTGCACCCTGATCGTGGCCGCCGCGATCATCGGCGACCAGGTCGGCTACATGATCGGCAAGTTCTTCGGGCCGAAGCTGTTCAACCGGCCGAACTCCAAGCTGTTCAAGCGCGAGAACCTGGACAAGGCGCACGAGTTCATGGACCGGCACGGGCCCAAGGCCATCGTGCTCGCCCGCTTCGTGCCGATCATCCGGACCTTCGCGCCGATGGTCGCCGGCGCCGGCTCGATGAAGTACCGCACGTTCCTGACGTACAACATCATCGGCGGCGTCGCCTGGGGTGCCGGTGTGACGACCGCGGGCTACTTCCTCGGCCAGATCGAGTTCATCAAGACCAACGTCGAGCCGATCCTGGTCGGCATCGTGCTGATCTCCGTCATCCCGGTGATCTTCGAGGTGCTCAAGGCGCGCAAGGAGTCCCGTGAGGCCGCCGAGGCCGAGGCCCTCGCGGGCGAGGCCCCGGGCGCGCCGGCGCAGGGTGGCCGCGGCCGGCACGCCAAGCGCTAGCCGTTCCTGCTTGCCCGTGCCCGGTGGGGCCGGTTCCGCCACGGCGGGCCGGCCCCACCGGCGTTCCCGGCCCGGCCGGAGGCTCAGAAGCCGCGGGTCCGCTTGGCCGCGCGGCGCTTGGCCGCACTCGCCGCCCCCGGCATGCGCATGAACAGCCGCGAGGTCTCCGACCCGAGGTTCACCCCGATCGCGATCGCCAGCGCGATGGCCGCAGCCTTCACCAGCGAGGCGAGACCCACGTCGAGCCGGTTCTCGGCGATCGACAGCAGCCCGTAGTACGTCGCCGAGCCCGGCAGCAGCGGGCCGATCGCGGCCGTGACGTAGGGCAGCGCCGAGGCGAACCGGTACCGCGAGAACAACTGCCCGAACAGGCCGACCAGGCCGGCCGCGATCGCGGTGGACGGCACCGGAGGGATTCCGCCGGCGGTGAGCGCCCCGAAGGTCACCCAGGCCACCCCGCCGTTCAGCGTCACGATCCACACCGTGGACCGCTCCTGCTGGAGCAGGATCGCGAAGGTGAACACCAGGACCATCGAGGCGGCGGTCTGGAGCAGCGGCCGGAACGGGATCTGCAGCACGTCGTCCGGGTCGGGCGCGGCGCCCATCTGGAGGCCCAGGTAGAGCACCGCGAGCACACCGATGATGATCCCGATGAACAGGTACATCACCTCCAGCAGCCGGGCGGAGGCGGTGATGTAGAAGCCGGTCAGGCCGTCCTGCACGGCCGCGACCAGGGCCCGCCCGGGCAGCAGGGCGAACAGCCCCCCGGTGATCACGGCGGAGGCCCGGACGTCGCTCTCGGCGAGCTTGAGGGCCACGCCGAGCGCGGCGGGCGGCATCGCGGCCACCACGAACTGGTAGAACTCCGGCAGCCCGCGGCCCGCGCAGACCCAGGCGAGCCGGTCACCGAGCATCGCTCCGATCGCGGCCGCGAAGAACACCAGCACGCCGCCGCCCACGAGCACGGAGGCGGCCCCGGCCAGCAGCCCGGCGGCGGCGGTGAGCACCCAGGTCGGGTAGGGGTGCCGGTTGCGGCGGATCTCGGCGAGGCGGCGGTACGCCTCCTCCAGCGTGATCTCGACCTCCGGCGCGCTGATGTCGTCCACCAGCCGGAAGACGGCGGCCAGCCGGGTGTAGTCGGTGCCGCGGCGGCGCACCGCCCGGGTGGCCGACACCGGGTGGTCCACCAGCGAGGGCTGGTGGGTGATCGACAGCACCGTGAAGGTGACGGTCGGCTCGCAGCGGTCCAGGCCGTAGCTGCGGGCCACCGCGAACATGGCGGCCTCCACGTCCTCGGAGCCCTCGCCGCCGGCCAGCAGCAGCTCGCCGATGCGCAGGGTGAGGTCCAGCACCCGGCCCACGGCCGGGCCCGCCTCGGAGGGCTTCTGCGCCGGTTCGGCCACCGGGCGCACGTCCACCGGCATCCGGAGCATGGTCCGCATCCGGTCCTGCCAGGGGGACTCCGTCATCCGGACCAGGGCGGAACCGGGTGCCTGCCCGGGGGTGTGCGCGGGCGGCGAGTGCGCCGCCCGGTAGGTGGCGGGAGGGGTGAACGCGGAGCCCCGGGGCTCGCCGGCAACCGGCCCGGCGCCCGGCGGGAGGGCGAATTCCGAGGTCGGGGCGTCCTCCGGGGCCACCGGCCCCGGCTCGATGCCCGGCGGTGGTGCGAACGCGCTGTGCGCCTCGTCCGACTTCGGCTTCCGGTCCTCGGACCCCTCGGCTTCCGCCGCCACACATCCTCCCGTCCTGGCACCCGGGTATCAGTATGCGGAACCGTTTCATCCATGGCGACGGCAGGCCGGGAGGCCCTCCCGGAGCGGACCGGACACGCCGACGGGCGGCACCCCCCGGTGGGGATGCCGCCCGTCGGCGTGCTCAGGCGCGGGGCTCAGTGGCCGCCCTGCTCCTGCAGACGCTTGAAGGAACGCTCGATCTCCGCCTCGGCCTCGGTGCGGCCGACCCAGTTGGCGCCCTCGACCGACTTGCCCGGCTCCAGGTCCTTGTAGACCTCGAAGAAGTGCTGGATCTCCAGGCGGTCGAACTCGGAGATGTGGTGGATGTCGCGCAGGTGCTCGACACGCGGGTCGGAGGCCGGCACGCACAGCAGCTTGTCGTCGCCGCCCGCCTCGTCGGTCATGCGGAACATGCCGATCGCGCGGCACTTGATCAGGCAGCCCGGGAAGGTCGGCTCGTCCAGGATGACCAGCGCGTCCAGCGGGTCGCCGTCCTCGCCGAGCGTGTTCTCGACGAAGCCGTAGTCCGTCGGGTAGCTGGTGGAGGTGAACAGGCGACGGTCCAGACGGATCCGGCCGGTCTCGTGGTCCACCTCGTACTTGTTCCGCGAACCCTTCGGGATCTCGATGGTGACGTCGAACTCCACGTCCTGCTCCTCCGTGTCACAGCTCATTGCTTACGAGTGATAGCGCGTCCGGCCCAGCCCTGGGGCCGGGGTGCCATGCTCGCGGCAAGACGCAGTGGTTAAGTGTCCCTCACGCATGTACGTGATCGCGAAAGGGGCTGGTCCGAGGTGCCAATGATCAGAACCTGGCAGCTCGTCCTGGGCTCGGCCGCCGCGGGCCTCGCCCTGTCGGCCGCCGCCGTGGTGACAGCGGGTCCGTGGGACTCCGGCCAGCGTAAGGCCGAGCGGGAGCGGGCCGCCTCCCGGAGCCAGGCGGGTGGCGCAGATCACGGGGAAGCACGGCTTCCGCAGGCCGCGCCGAGCGCCCCGGCGGTGCTCGCCGGCATCGGCCCGGTCCTCCCGGCCGGCCCCGGCGCCTCCGGCACGCCCGCCGCCCCGGCCGCCCCGCCCGCGCCCGCCGGGGACCCGGCGGCCCTCGCCGCGGCCCTGCAGCCGCTGCTGGCCGACCCCGCGCTCGGGGGACTGCGTACCGCCTCCGTCGTGGACACGGCGTCCGGCGCCGTGCTGTACGAGTCCCGGCAGGGCGAGGCCATGACCCCCGCCTCCACCACCAAGATCGCCACGGCGGCGGCCGTGCTCGCCGCCGTCGGCCCCGAGCACCGGATCAGCACCACCGTGGTCGCCGGGCCCGGCGCGGGGCAGATCGTGCTCGTCGGCGGCGGCGACCCCTCGCTCACCGCCAGGAAGAAGGCCCCGGCCGGATCCGGCGGCAGCCTGGTCGCGCTGGCCGCCGACACCGCGCAGGCCCTCAAGGCCGCGAACACCACCTCCGTCACCCTCGCCTACGACGACACGCTGTACTCCGGCCCCGTCGTCCACCCCATCGGCGCCGAGAACGGAAACCTCGCGCCCGTCACCGCCCTGACCGCCGACGAGGGCCGGCCCGACGACTCCGTCTCCGGGCCGGTCGCCCGCAGCCAGAACCCCTCGGGCGACACCGCCGCCGCGTTCGCCGGCCTGCTCCGCGAACGCGGCATCAAGGTCACCGGCGGCCCCGCCCGCGGCAAGGCCCCCGCCGGCGTCGCCCCGCTGGCCACCACCCGCTCCACCCCGGTCGGCGCACTCGTCGAACGGATGCTGACCAACAGCGACAACGACATCGCCGAGGCCCTCGCCCGGCAGACCGCCCTCGCCTCCGGACAGCCCGCCAGCTTCGAGGGCGCGGAGAAGGCCGTGGCGAACAAGCTGGCCGGCCTCGGCCTGGACCTCGGCGGCAGCCGGTTCGCCGACGGCAGCGGCCTGAACCGGGCCGACAAGCTGTCCGCCGGCCTGCTGACCCGGCTGCTCGCCAAGGCCGCCGACCCCGCCCACCCCGAGCTCCGGCCCGTCCTCACCGGCCTGCCGGTGGCCGGCTTCAGCGGCACCCTGCGCGCCCGCAACGCGGGCGACTCCCCGGCCGCCGGACTCGTCCGCGCCAAGACGGGCACCCTCACGCGGGTGAACGCCCTGGCCGGCACCGCGGTGTCGCCCTCCGGACGGCTGCTGTCCTTCGCCTTCCTCGCCTCGGACACCGGCAACGCCCAGGCCGCCGAGAAGGCCCTGGACAACCTCGCGGCCGCGGTGGCCACGACGGGGGAGGAGACCTCCGGCTGATCCGGCCGCCCACACCGGCCCCGTCCGCGGGGCTCCGCCCGGGCCCGGGTCCACGTACGGTTGACGCATGACGAGCATCGGTGGTGCGGAGATGGTCGACTGGAACCTCGCGGTGGCGACCGCGATCCGCCTGGTGCGGCCCGGCCCGGAGGTCACCCGGGACGAGGCCCGGGCGGTCGTGGCGGAACTGCGCGCCTACGCCAGGGACTCGGAGCGGCACGTACGCGAGTTCACCCGGATGATCCCCGAGGGAACACCCGTCGAGGACACCCCGGTCCTCGTCGTGGACCGGGCCGGCTGGGTCCGGGCCAACGTGGCCGGCTTCCGGGAACTCCTCGGCCCGCTGCTCGGACGGATGCAGGAACGCCGCGGCAGCGCCCCCGGCGGCGCCGTGCTCGGCGCGGTCGGCGGCAAGGTCACCGGGGTCGAGCTGGGCATGCTGCTCAGCTTCCTGGCCTCCCGGGTGCTCGGCCAGTACGAGACCTTCGCGCCGGTCTCCCGCGACCTGCCGGGCGCCTCCGGCGGCGGCCGGCTGCTGCTGGTCGCGCCCAACATCGTCCACGTGGAACGCGAACTCGACGTGGACCCGCAGGACTTCCGGATGTGGGTCTGCCTGCACGAGGAGACGCACCGTACCCAGTTCACCGCCGTCCCGTGGCTCCGCGACCACCTGGAGGGCGAAATCCAGTCGTTCCTCGGCGCCACCGACATGGACCCGATGACCGTCCTGGAACGGCTCCGGGAGGCCGCCCAGTCCCTGGCCGGCGCCCGGCCCGAGGGCGAACGCGGGGACGAGGGCAGCTCCCTCGTGGAACTCGTCCAGACCCCCGAGCAGCGCGAGATCCTCGGCCGCCTCACCGCCGTGATGTCCCTGCTCGAAGGCCACGCCGACTACGTCATGGACGGGGTCGGCCCGGACGTGGTGCCCTCCGTCGCCGAGATCCGCGAGAAGTTCCAGAAGCGCCGGGCCAGCGGCGCCGGCCGGCTCGACGCCGCCCTGCGCAAGCTCCTCGGGCTCGACGCCAAACTGCGCCAGTACCGGGACGGCGAGCGGTTCGTCCGGGCCGTGACCGGCCAGGTCGGCATGGACGGCTTCAACCGGGTCTGGACCTCCCCGAACACCCTGCCCACCAAGGCGGAGATCGCCCGCCCCGCGGACTGGGTGGCCCGGGTGCACCGCAAGGGGACCGGAGAAGAGGCGTAAACATGTCCCACTGGGGGAAACAGCATCACCCTTCCGAGGGACCGTGGGGCGTGGAAGGGCGTGCGATGCTCAGGGAACGGCTCTGTTCTGTCACCATCGACGCACTCTGAGTGACATATCGGCGGCGGCGCGCACCACACGGCCGTCCCTGCCGACAAGCCACCCGACTCGGCATTCGAACTCCACCGAAGGGCACCGGACATGGGTCCCCATCCTGCGGTCGCGGCGATACGCCTGGCGGTACGCCGCGTACTCCACGACGTCCTCACCGACCTCACCCCCCGGCCGGACGGGCAGCAGCCGCTCGTCCTCGTCGCCTGCTCCGGCGGCGCCGACTCCATGGCGCTCGCCTCCGCCCTCGCCTTCGAGGCTCCCAAGCTCGGCGTCCGGGCCGGCGGCATCACCGTCGACCACGGGCTGCAGACCGGCTCCGACCTGCGCGCGGCCGAGGTGGTCGTCCGTATGACCGCGCTCCGCCTGGACCCGGTGGAGTCCGTCGCGGTGAGCGTCGGCCGCACCGGCGGGCCCGAGGCCGCCGCCCGCGACGCCCGGTACGCCGCCCTGGACGAAGCCGCCGAACGGCTCGGCGCCGCCGCCGTGCTGCTCGGACACACCCGCGACGACCAGGCCGAAACCGTCCTGCTGGGCCTCGCCCGCGGCTCCGGCATCCGCTCCCTGTCCGGCATGGCCGAGGTCTCCGGCGGCCCCGGCCGGACCGGCCGCTACCGCCGCCCCTTCCTGCAGGTCGACCGGCAGACGGCGCGCAAGGCGTGCATGGTCCAGTCCCTGCCCGTCTGGGACGACCCGCACAACGCCGACCCCGCGTACACCCGCTCCCGCCTCCGCCACGAGGGACTGCCCGCCCTCGAGAAGGCCCTCGGCAAGGGGGTCGTCGAGGCCCTCGCCCGGACCGCCCAGCTCTCCCGCGACGACGCCGACGCCCTCGACGCCTGGGCCGCCGAGGCCCACACCGCCGTACGGGACGAGAGCGGCCGGCTGGAGTGCGCCAAGCTCTACGCGCTGCCGCCCGCCGTCCGCCGCCGCGTACTGCGCCGGGCCGTGGTCGCCGCCGGGTCCCCCGCGGGCTCCCTCTTCGCCCGCCACATCGAGGAAGTGGACCGCCTCATCACCGGCTGGCGCGGCCAGGGAGCGATCAACCTGCCCGGCCGCGTCGAGGCTCAGCGGCAGGGTGGCAGACTTGTCATTCGGCAGGGCTGATGGCTCAACGAAAGTGATGTAGCGGGTGGACGTGAAGGACATGGGTGCCGACCTCAAGTCGGTGCTCATCACCAAGGAAGAGATCGACGCGAAGCTGGCCGAGCTGGCCGCGAAGATCGACGAAGAGTACGCGGGCAAGGACCTGCTCATCGTCGGTGTCCTCAAGGGCGCCGTGATGGTGATGGCGGACCTGGCGCGTGCCGTGTCCACCCCGCTCACCATGGACTGGATGGCGGTGTCCTCCTACGGCGCCGGAACCCAGTCCTCCGGTGTGGTCCGCATCCTCAAGGACCTCGACACCGACATCAAGGGCAAGCACGTCCTGATCGTCGAGGACATCATCGACTCCGGTCTGACACTTTCCTGGCTGCTGTCGAACCTGGGCTCCCGCGAGCCGGCCTCCCTCGAGGTGGTCACCCTGCTCCGCAAGCCCGAGGCCGCCAAGGTCGCGATCGACGTCAAGTGGGTCGGCTTCGACATCCCCAACGAGTTCGTCGTGGGCTACGGCCTCGACTACGCGGAGAAGTACCGCAACCTGCCGTTCGTGGGCACCCTCGCCCCGCACGTCTACGGCGGCTGACGAACGGAGCGGCGGCCCCACGGGCCCGCGGGGAACCCGGCGAAGCCGGGCGTGACCCGGGGGAACCATGGGGCCGTGCCCGCCGTTGGAGCATGAGATAGCGGGTCTGTCAGCCGTCCCGTCGGGCCGCGGGTGACAATTCAGGGGTACATTCCGAAGAACAGCCTTTACTCACAGCAGCATTTACCTACGGGCAGGAGGGACGGGGCGATCACCGCCCCGTATGGATGGACGTGAAGCGATACTTCCGTGGGCCGGTCATGTGGATCGTGCTGGCTGTCCTCGCCGTGGTCGTGTTGATGAATGTCGTCGGCTCCGGCGGCGGCTACAAGTCGGTGGAGACCAGCGAGGTCGTCCAGGCGATCAACCAGAACCAGGTGCAGACGGCCAAGCTCACCACTGGTGACAGCCAGATGATCAAAATCGAGCTGAAGGACGGCCAGCAGCTCGGTGACAACAAGGGCACCAAGTTCCAGGCCAACTACATCGGCGACCAGGGCGTCCAGCTGGCGAAGACCCTGGACGAGAAGGTGGCGAGCAAGGAGCTGCCGGACGGTTACACCGTCTCCCCCGACAAGACCAGCCCGTTCCTGAGCGTGCTGCTGTCGCTGCTGCCCTTCGTGCTCATCGTCGTGGTGTTCCTGTTCCTGATGAACCAGATGCAGGGCGGCGGCTCCCGGGTGATGAACTTCGGGAAGTCCAAGGCCAAGCTGATCACCAAGGACACCCCCAAGACGACGTTCGCCGACGTCGCGGGCTCGGACGAGGCCGTCGAGGAGCTCCACGAGATCAAGGAGTTCCTGCAGGAGCCGGCCAAGTTCCAGGCCGTCGGCGCCAAGATCCCCAAGGGTGTGCTGCTCTACGGCCCGCCCGGCACCGGCAAGACCCTGCTGGCGCGCGCCGTCGCCGGCGAGGCGGGCGTCCCGTTCTACTCGATCTCCGGTTCCGACTTCGTCGAGATGTTCGTCGGTGTCGGTGCCTCGCGCGTCCGTGACCTGTTCGAGCAGGCCAAGGCCAACGCCCCGGCGATCGTCTTCGTCGACGAGATCGACGCCGTCGGCCGGCACCGCGGTGCGGGTCTCGGCGGCGGCCACGACGAGCGCGAGCAGACCCTGAACCAGCTGCTCGTCGAGATGGACGGCTTCGACGTGAAGGGCGGCGTCATCCTGATCGCCGCCACCAACCGCCCGGACATCCTCGACCCGGCCCTCCTGCGCCCCGGCCGCTTCGACCGGCAGATCGCCGTCGACCGTCCGGACATGCAGGGCCGCCTGGAGATCCTCAAGGTCCACCAGAAGGGCAAGCCGGTCGCCCCGGACGTCGACCTCTCGGCCGTCGCCCGCCGCACCCCCGGCTTCACCGGTGCCGACCTCTCCAACGTCCTGAACGAGGCCGCGCTGCTCACGGCCCGCTCGGACCGGAAGCTGATCGACAACCAGATGCTGGACGAGGCGATCGACCGCGTCGTGGCGGGCCCGCAGAAGCGGACCCGGATCATGTCGGACAAGGAGAAGAAGATCACCGCGTACCACGAGGGCGGTCACGCCCTGGTCGCGGCGGCTTCCCCGAACTCCGACCCGGTCCACAAGATCACGATCCTGTCCCGCGGCCGGGCGCTGGGCTACACCATGGTCCTGCCCGACGAGGACAAGTACTCGACCACCCGCAACGAGATGCTCGACCAGCTGGCGTACATGCTGGGCGGCCGAGCGGCCGAGGAGCTGGTCTTCCACGACCCGACCACGGGCGCCGCGAACGACATCGAGAAGGCGACCGCCACCGCCCGCGCGATGGTCACCCAGTACGGCATGACCGAGCGCCTCGGTGCGATCAAGTTCGGCGGGGACAACACCGAGCCGTTCCTCGGCCGTGAGATGGCGCACCAGCGCGACTACTCGGAAGAGGTCGCGGCGCTGGTCGACGAAGAGGTCAAGAAGCTCATCGAGACCGCGCACAACGAGGCCTGGGAGATCCTGGTCGAGAACCGGGACGTCCTCGACAACCTCGTGGTCGCGCTGCTGGAGAAGGAGACGCTGGGCAAGGAGGAGATCGCCGAGATCTTCTCGACCATCGTCAAGCGTCCGGCCCGCCCCGCGTGGACCGGTTCCTCCCGCCGCACCCCGTCGACCCGTCCGCCGGTGCTCTCCCCGAAGGAGCTCCAGCTGACGAACGCCGCGAACGGCATCTCGGCGAGCACGGCCGTGTCCCCCGTCTCCGCGGAGAAGAGCCTTGAGGTGGCCCCGGAGGACCGCCCCGAGAGCTGACCGCGACCGACGAGGCCGGCCGGCGGATGCCGACCGGCCGATCGGCCCGGAATGGATGCCGCGCCCCCCAGGTTCTAGCCTGGGGGGCGCGGCATTTTTTCATCGGCATGCCCGCGAATGCGAACACAGGAACGAGGCACAGATGACCGACCCAGTGACCCTGGACGGCGAGGGCACGATCGGCGACTTCGACGAGAAGCGCGCCGAGGCGGCCGTCCGCGAGCTCCTCATCGCCGTCGGCGAGGACCCGGACCGCGAAGGTCTGCTGGAGACCCCGGCACGCGTGGCACGGGCCTACCGGGAGATACTCGCCGGCCTGTGGCAGAAGCCCGAGGACGTCCTGACGACGACCTTCGACCTGGGACACGACGAGATGGTCCTGGTCAAGGACATCGAGATCGTCTCGCTCTGCGAGCACCACCTGCTGCCGTTCCACGGAGTCGCCCACGTGGGCTACATCCCGGCGGAGTCCGGCAAGATCACCGGCCTGTCGAAGCTGGCGCGGCTGGTCGAGGTGTTCGCCCGCCGTCCGCAGGTGCAGGAGCGCCTCACCACCCAGATCGCGGACTCCCTGATGGAGATCCTGGAGGCCCGGGGCGCCATCGTCGTGATCGAGGCCGAGCACATGTGCATGTCCGTGCGCGGCATACGCAAGCCGGGCGCCAAGACCACCACCTCGGCCGTCCGCGGTCAGCTGCGTGACGTCGCGACCCGCAACGAGGCGATGAGTCTGATCATGGCCCGCTGACCCTCCGGGGACGCTTCGGGGGCGCCCCGGAGCGTCCTGCCGGCGCCGCCGAGGCGGTGCCGCGGGCCCCGCTGGGGCCTAGGAGATGGCGGTGCGGAGCTTGGCGACGTTGATCGGCTCGGTCTCGTCGTGTTCCGTCAGGTCGATGACCTGGGCGGGGTCGGCGGAGGTGGAGGCTTCCGAGCCGGTCGCCTCGGTCGGCTCGACGGCCTCGGCCGGGGCGGTGGCGGCGGGCTGAGTGATCGATTCTGCGGGGGTGGGCGGGACCGGGGCGGCGGTGGCGGCCTTGTGGGCCGCGAGGGCCTCCTCGCCCACCACGTCCGCCAGGTCCTCGTGCTGGACGGCCTCGATCGCCGCGCGGGCCCGCGCGGCGCCGACACCGGCGCCCGCCTTGCTGCCGAAGAAGTCGAAGCCGCCCTCGGCCCGGGAGGCCGGGCGCCGGGAGGCGGCGTACGGGGCGATCGTCGCGGCCGGGCGCCGGGCGGGGAGCCCGGACGGCGCGACCGGTGAGGCAACCGGGGAGGCGACCGGGGAGGCCAGGCCGGACGGTGGGACCGGGGCCGGGGCCGCGGGAGCCGCGGGAAGGGCCGCAGTGGCGGGGGTCCTGGCCGCCGGGAGCTTCCGCTCGCCCTTCCGGGCCAGGGCGACCATCGCCGCGTGCGCCCGCGCGAAGCCCACCGCGGTGGCCGCGCCCGCGGCCGTGCGCTCCTCGGTGGCCGCCGCGATCTCCTTGGGGCCCGACGTGCCGGCCCCGCTCCCGGCCCCGCTCCCGGCACCTGCCTCGCCCGCCTCGATGGCCAGCAGCCGGCGCCCCTCCAGGGCGCTCGCCCGCTCCGTCTCGGCCGTGGCGTAGCGGCGCAGCAGCGCCGCATGTTCGCCGCGCAGCCCGGCCAGCTCGACGCGCTTGGCGCGGAGCTTGGCGTCCAGCTTGGAGCGCAGCGCCCGGGACTCCTCCAGGTCGGACTCCAGCTCGGCTATGCGTTCCTCGGTCCGCCACTCGTCCTTGGTCCGCTCGCGGGCGAGTTCGGCGACCCGCCGCCCCGCCGCCCGGTCCCAGGTCCGCAGGAACACCGCGCCGGCGATCCCGGTGGCCGCGGCGAGCGCCGCCAGAAGCCGCAGCACCAGGCTCTCCTCGGGCACCCAGGCCACGACGGCGCTGGTGAACGAGACACCGGCGATCGCCGAAGGCGTGAGAAGCCGGTGCAGGGGTTCGGGATTGCGGTGGCGTCCACGGGGCATGGCCAGAAATTTACAGGGAGTGGACCTCGTGTGGGGGGCCCGCCGGGCAATCTGTTTCCCGGCGGGGCCCCCAGGCGAGGTCCACGCCCGTGTTTCAGTTCTTCAACAGGCCCTTGGACTGGAGCCAGGCCTTCGCGACATCGGCCGGCTTGGCCCGTTCCGTGTCCACCTTGCGGTTCAGCGCGACGAGGTCTTCCGTGGTGAGGGCGTCCGTCAGCTTGCCCAGCACGGCCGCGATCTCGGGGCTTCCGGCGTCCTTCGCGTTCACCACGGGGAGGATGTTGTCGGCGTTCTGCAGCTTCTTGTCGTCCTCCAGCAGGACCAGGCCGAAGCTCTCCAGGGTGGCGTCGGTGGTGGTGGTCAGCACCAGCTGGTCGACCCCGTCCTTGACCGCCTGCTTGGACTGCGGAGTTCCGACGCCCTTCGGGTCAATACCGGAGACGTCGATTCCGTATGTCGACTTCAAGCCGACCGCGCAGAAGGGCCGGACGGCGCATTCGTCACCGGCCGCGATCTTCACCTTCAGGCCGGACCTTCCGAGGTCCGAGAGCGTCTTGAGGTTGTTCTTCCCGGCGAATTCCCTGCTCACCGCGAACGCGTTCTGGTCCACCGCCCTGCCGGCCGGGAGCGCCTTCAGGCCCAGCGGGGCGCCCAGCTTCTCCAGGGCCGCCGTGGTCGCCGCGACGTCGCCGGACGCGACCGGCTTCTCCTCCGGCGCCTTCGGGCCGTTCACCTTGGCGTTGAGGAACTCCGCGAGGGTGGCCGCGTACTCCGGCACGATGTCGATCTCGCCCTTCTCCAGGGCGGGCTCGTACAGTTCGCGGTTCTTCACGGTGGTGATGGAGGCGCCGTACCCGGCGTCCTTCAGCAGCTGTGCGTACAGCTCGGCCAGGATGCCGGACTCGGTGAACCCGGCCGCCCCGATCACCAGCTTGCCCTTGGACCCGCCGGTGCCCCCGGCCCCCGTACCGCCGCCGTCCTTGGACTTCTCCAGGCTGTCGCCGCCGCAGGCGGTCAGGGACGCGGCCAGCGCCAGCGCGCCCAGCGAAGCGCCGAGGACCCGCGTTGCCTTGCTCATTCTCTGCTCTCCATTCAGGGCGCCCTTCGGATGGTCCGACGGCGGGCGGGCGGTGCCAGCAGCCGGTCCGCCGCCACCAGGAGCCCCTCGACCAGCAGCGCCAGCAGGGCCACCAGCAGGGCGCCCGCGATGACCTGCGGGGTGTTGTACGTGTTGAAACCCGCGGTGATGATCCGGCCCAGGCCCCCCTGGCCGACCATCGCCGCGACCGTGGCGGTGGCGACGACCTGTACGGCCGCCGTCCGCAGACCGGTCATCAGCAGTCCCCGGGCGAGCGGGAGTTCCACCCGCAGGAACAGCTGCCCGCCGGACATGCCCATGCCGCGGGCCGCCTCGACCACCGAGCGGTCCACCTCGCGCATGCCCGTGTACGCGTTGGTGAGCAGTGGCGGCACCGCGAACAGCACGAGCGCCGTCACCGTGGGCACGTACCCCGCGTTGCGCAGCGGGGAGACCATGAACAGGGCCAGCACCGCGAAGACCGGCACGGCCCGGCCGGCGTTGGAGACGTTGACGGCGAGCGCGCCGCCCCGGCCCAGGTGCCCGAGGGTCAGACCGACCGGCAGCGCCACGGCGCATGCGATCAGCAGCGCCAGGCCGCTGACGTACGCGTGCTCGGCGAGCCGGTGCCAGATCCCGTTCTCCCCGGCCCAGTGGGAGCCGTCGGCCAGCCAGTCCCAGGTCCCGCCCAGCAGTCCGCCCGCCATCGCTCAGGCTCCCTTCGCGACGCGGGTCCACGGCGTCAGCAGCCGCTGCAGGCCGAGCAGCAGCAGGTCGGCGGCGAGGGCGAGCAGCACGCAGAGCACCGAGGCGGTGAGCACCTGTGCCTTGAAGGAGCTGTCCACGGCGGGGGCCAGCAGGTTGCCGAGGCCGCCCTTGCCGACGATGGACCCGACGGTGGTCAGCGCCACCGTGGAGACGGTGGCGATCCGGACCCCGGCGAGCAGAGCGGGCAGTGCCAGCGGGAGTTCCACCTGCCAGAACAGGCGGGCGGGCCCGTACCCCATGCCGCGGGCCGCCTCCCTGACCTCCTCCGGTACGGCTTCCAGGCCGGCCAGCACGTTGCGGACCAGGATGGTCAGCGAGTACAGGACCAGTCCCGTCACCACGAGCGCGGTGGCCGCGGACAGGCCGAACACCGGGAGCAGCAGGGAGAACATGGCCAGCGAGGGGACCGTGTAGAGGAGCGTCGACAGGCCGAGCACCGGGGCGGCGTACCGGCGGCCGCGGCGGGCCAGCAGGGCGAGGGGGACGGATACGGCCACGCCGATGGAGACGGCCGCCAGGGTGATGCCGATGTGCTGGAGGGTGGCGTCGGTCAGTTCCTGGCTGCGGCTGCGCACGTATTCCCAGCAGATCCAGTCGTTCGCCACCAGGCAGTTCCGTGCTGCCACGCCCTCACCCCCGTCGCCGAACTCGTGTACGCCCGTGCACCGCAGTGACCATAACCCCCGGGTGCGACGGTGGCCTGAATCTTTCGCGACCGGGCAACACACCTTTCACACAACGGTGGTCCGGGTGGGCAATGATGATCGGGTGATCCGATTCGAGCAGGTGACCAAGAGGTACGCCGACGGGACCACCGCCGTCGCCGGCCTCTCCTTCGAGGTGGCGGAGGGCGAGCTGGTGACGCTGGTCGGGCCGTCCGGCTGCGGCAAGACGACCACGATGAAGATGGTCAACCGGCTGGTCGAGCCCACCGAGGGGCGGATCCTGCTGGGTGGCGAGGACATCGCCGCGGCCGACCCGGTCGAGCTGCGCCGGCGGATCGGGTACGTCATCCAGCACGTCGGGCTGTTCCCGCACAAGACGGTCCTGGAGAACACCGCGACCGTGCCGCAGCTGCTCGGCACGCCCCGGGCGCGGGCCCGGGCGCGCGCCGCCGAGCTGCTCGAACTCGTCGGCCTGGACCCGGCGGTGTACGGCGGCCGGTATCCGGAGCAGCTTTCCGGAGGGCAGCGGCAGCGGGTCGGCGTGGCCCGGGCGCTCGCGGCCGATCCGCCGGTGCTCCTGATGGACGAGCCGTTCGGGGCCGTGGACCCGGTGGTCCGGGAGCGGCTGCAGAAGGAGTTCCTGGCGCTGCAGAAGTCGGTGCGGAAGACCGTCCTGCTGGTCACGCACGATCTGGAGGAGGCGGTCCGGATGGGTGACCGGATCGCGGTCTACGGGCAGGGCACCATCGAGCAGTTCGCCGCTCCGGCGGTGGTGCTGGCCGAGCCGGCCAACGACCTCGTGGCCACGTTCGTGGGGTCCGACCGGGGGCTGAAGCGACTCGCGGTGACCCCGGTGACGAAGGCCGACCTGGAGGCCGCGGACGGGGCGCTGCCGGGGGCGTCGGTGGAGCTGGGAGCCTCTCTGCGGGAGGCTCTGGCGCTGCTGCTGCAGGAGGACTCGGGCCGGATCCGGGTCACCGACCCGGCCTCGGGCGCGCCGGCCGGAGTGCTCACCGCGGAGGGGGTGCACCGGGCGCTGCGGCGGACCCGGGTGCCGGGGGCCTGACCCTGCCGGGTCAGGCACGTCCGGCCGGGCGCCGGGTCAGGCGTGGATGCGGCCGCTCATCCACTCCAGCATCGGCGGGATCTCGCGGCGCCAGGTGTTGAAGTTGTGGCCGCCGCTGTCGAGGATGATCGAGGAGACCCGGTCCGGGCCCTTGACCGACTTGATGAACTTCTTGGTGTCCGTCAGGTTGCCCTCGCCGGTCTCGCTGCTGGTGACCAGGAAGGACGTCCCCGTCGGCGGCTTGTTCTTCAGGCTGTGCAGGACGTCGGCCCGCTTCTTCAGCTTGTTGTCGCCGTGGAACAGGTCGCCGGTCGTGGCGTCGCTGGGAGCCTCGTAGTACGCGGACAGCCCGGCGCCCGCGCCGAAGGTCTGCGGGTAGTGCACGGCCATCTTCAGGGCGCAGTAGCCGCCGGTGGAGTTCCCGATGAAGCCCATGTTCTGCGGCTTGTCACCGACCCGGAAGGTGGTCTTGATCGCCTGCGGCAGGTCCCTGGCGAAGAAGGTCTCGGTCTGCGGGCCGCCCGGTATGTCCACGCACTCGGTGTCCCGCGGCGGGGCCACCGTCGGACGCAGCATGACCAGGATCATCGGCTTCATCTTGCCCGCCTTGGCCTGCTTGAAGGCCGTCATCGGGTAGTTCAGCCCTTTGATCAGGTTCTCGGCGGTGCCCGGGTAGCCGGTCAGCACGATGGAGGCCGGGAAGTTCTGCTTCTCGTACTGCGGCTGGAAGTACTCCGGCGGCAGGTACACGTACCCCGGGCTGTTGATCTTGGACTTCTCCCCCGATATGGCCACCTTCAGGATCTGGCCGCCGACGGCCGGCTTGGCGCCGCCGGGGATGTCCAGCTGCTGCTTGTCGACGACCTTGATGTCCCTGCTGCTCATCGAGTGGTCGACGACCTTGCCCATCTCGGTCTGCTGTCCGAACAGGTCCGCCCAGGATCCGTAGAAGAGGAAGGACTTGTTGGCCGCCAGGCCGACCGCCGAGAACAGCGCCAGCTGGGTCGCGAGCAGCAGGCCGATCCGGCCGGTGATCGCGCGCCAGGTGCGGCCGGACAGCCGCGGCCAGAGCCAGACCGTGGCCGCGAAGAGCAGCACACCGGCAACGATGGCCAGGACCAGGACCGTATTACTGGTGAGACCCATGAGAGTTATGCCGACTTTCTGGAGGGCGGGTCGAGTTTTTCCGCAAAGGGAGTGAACCCGCTGACCCGCGATGCCGTCCTAGTGGACGCAACACCCCGGGAGCCGTCGCGGCTTTCGGCCACATGATCTCTCGCGGAGCAACGGGAAGCGATGTCTAGCAGGATAGATGCCGATAAGTCCGGACAGGTTCCGAACCGGATCCGGCGGATTCTTCGCGGACCACGACCGGAGAAGGTACCCGGGCTGGTCGGCGCCGCCGCCACCGTCGTGGGTCTCCTCGACATCGCCGCGGGGGTCTTCCCGCGCTTCCGGCACAGCCGCATCCACGCGGTCACCGAGGTGCTGCCCGGCTCCCTCGGCCCGTTCGCCGCGGCCCTGGCCATCAGCGCCGGCGTGCTCCTGCTGCTCCTCGCGCACGGCCTCAAGCGCCGCAAGCGCCGGGCCTGGCGGGCGGCCGTCTTCCTGCTGCCGGCCGGCGCGGTGGCGCAGTTCACGTACCGTCACTCGATCATCGGCGTGGTGATCGCGGCCGCCCTGCTCACGCTGCTGATCCTCCACCAGGGCGAGTTCAAGGCCCTCCCGGACCCGCGCAGCCGCTGGACCGCGCTGGTCAACTTCATCCTGATGAGCGCCGGCTCCATCGGCCTGGGCCTGGTCATCGTCAACTCCCACCCGGGCCGGGTCATCGGCCACCCCGGCCTCTACGAGCAGATCACCCACGTCATCTACGGGCTGTTCGGCTTCGAGGGCCCGGTCGACTACGCCGGCCGGGTGTCCTGGACCGTCGGCTACTCCCTCGGTGCCCTGGGCATGCTGACCGCCCTCACCACCGTCTACCTCGCCTTCCGCCCGGAGCACCCGGCCGCCCGGCTGACCGCCGAGGACGAGACGAAGCTGCGCGAGCTGCTCGTCAAGCACGGCGGCCGCGACTCCCTGGGGCACTTCGCGCTCCGCCACGACAAGGCCGTGGTCTTCTCGCCCAGCGGCAAGGCGGCCGTCACCTACCGCGTCGTCTCCGGAGTGATGCTGGCCTCCGGCGACCCGATCGGAGACGTCGAGGCCTGGCCCGGCGCCATCGAGCGGTTCATGGAAGAGGCCAAGGCCCACTCCTGGACCCCGGCCGTGATGGGCTGCAGCGAGACCGGTGGCGAGGTCTGGACCCGCGAGACCGGCCTGGACGCGCTGGAGCTCGGCGACGAGGCCATCGTGGACGTCAAGGACTTCTCGCTGTCCGGCCGCGCTATGCGCAACGTACGGCAGATGGTCAAGCGCATCGAGCGCAACGGCTACTCCACCAAGGTCCGCCGGGTCAGCGAGCTCGACGAGACCGAACTGGAGCACGTCCGGGCCGCCGCGGCGGCCTGGCGCGGCACCGACACCGAGCGCGGCTTCTCCATGGCGCTCGGCCGGGTCGGCGAGCCCGGCGACGGCGACTGCATCATCGCCACCGCCCACCGGAGGGACGACGACGAGGGCGACGGCGCCCCGGCAGGTGCGTACGGCGATCTGAAAGCGGTCCTGCACTTCGTGCCGTGGGGGCCGGACGGCATGTCGCTGGACCTGATGCGCCGCGACCGGGCCGCCGACCCCGGCATGAACGAGCTGCTGATCGTCGCGGCCCTGCAGGCCTGCCCCGACCTGAAGATCGAGAAGGTCTCGCTCAACTTCGCCATGTTCCGCTCGGCGCTGGCCCGCGGCGAGAAGATCGGCGCCGGCCCGGTCCTGCGCGCCTGGCGCGGCCTGCTGGTGTTCCTCTCCCGCTGGTTCCAGATCGAGTCGCTGTACAAGTTCAACGCGAAGTTCCAGCCCCGCTGGGAGCCCCGCTTCGTGGTCTTCCGCTCCACCCGTGACCTGCCCCGCATAGGCTTCGCCGCGATGCAGGCCGAGGGCTTCGTCACCCTCGCGCTGCCGCGCCTCTTCGCGAGCCGCCGCCGCCCCAAGCCGGTCCGCACCTGCGCCCACGTACGCCACACCGGCCACGGCGATGCCAAAGGGGGCCAGGGCAACGGGGACCGGGCCGACCGGAACGGCGGCGGAGGCCGCACCGCCCACCCCCTGAGCCCGCTGGCCGGCCAGCCCGAGCGCGAGGTCCAGCCGGCCTGACCGGTGCCCCGCCCCCGGGCCCGCGGGCCGGGGGCGATCAGGCAGCCCTACCCTGGACAGCATGAACACGATGCGCGGGCCCGCCGCCAGGGGCCGGGTCGAAGGGCTGCCGGAGTGGGACCGCTGCGCGGTCATGGGCGTGGTCAACGTGACCCCCGACTCCTTCTCCGACGGCGGCCGCTGGTTCGACACCACCGCGGCCGTCAAGCGGGGCCTGGACCTCGTAGCCCAGGGCGCCGACCTGGTGGACGTGGGCGGCGAGTCCACCCGGCCGGGCGCCACCCGCGTCGACGCCGACGAGGAGCTCCGCCGGGTCGTCCCGGTGGTCCGCGGTCTGGCCTCCGAAGGGGTCACCGTCTCCGTCGACACCATGCGCGCGGCCGTGGCCGAGCAGGCCGTCGCGGCCGGCGCGGTCCTCGTCAACGACGTCAGCGGAGGCCTCGCCGACCCCGCCATGATCCCGGCCGTCGCCGACACCGGAGCGCCCTTCGTGGTCATGCACTGGCGCGGGTTCAGCGAGGACATGAACCGGCTCGCCGTGTACGAGGACGTGGTCGGCGAGGTCACCGCCGAGCTCCGGGCCCGGATCGACGCCGTCATCTCCGGCGGGATCGCCCCCGAGCGGCTGGTCGTCGACCCCGGACTCGGCTTCGCCAAGCAGGCCGAGCACGACCTCGCCCTCGTCGCCCACCTCACCGACCTGCGGGCCCTGGGCTTCCCGCTGCTGGTCGCCGCCTCCCGCAAGCGCTTCCTGGGCCGCGTCCTGGCCGGGGACGGACAGACCGCCCCGCCGCCGGCCCGGGAACGCGACGCCGCGACCGCCGCCGTCTCCGCCCTCGCCGCGCACGCCGGAGCCTGGGCGGTGCGGGTTCACGAGGTCCGGGCCACCGCCGACGCGGTTCGGGTCGCCCGGGCCGTGGAAGGAGCTCTGTAAGCGGGATCCCCGTGCGGCAGGGCGGGGGAGAAGGCGAAGGAGACGGCGAAGGAGACAGGTGAGCAGAACCGACATCGAGGCGGTCGAAGAGACCAACACGGCCTTCTACGAGGCCATGGAACGGGGGGACTTCGACACTCTGTCGGGGCTCTGGCTCGACGACGAGATCTCCTGCGTGCACCCCGGCTGGCCGGTGCTCACCGGGCGCGGCGAGGTCCTCCGCTCGTACGCGCTGATCATGTCGCACACCGAGTACATCCAGTTCTTCCTGACCGACACCAAGGTCGCCGTGATCGGCGACACGGCGGTCGTCACCTGCACCGAGAACATCCTCAGCGGGGGCCCCGCGCAGGAGGGCCAGGACCTCGGTCCGCTCGTCGGGCAGCTGGTCGTCGCGACGAATGTGTTCCGACGCACACCGGAGGGGTGGCGACTGTGGTCCCACCATGGTTCTCCGGTCCTGACCGAGGAGGACGAAGCGGACGAAGAGGGCGCCGCGTGACCCCTCGGGCAGGGTTTGCTGCTAATCGCAGGTAAATTCGAAGGGAGACGCCGCCGACCGCACTCGGCGGAGGAGCAACTTCGAAGAATCTTCGAAGCACCGACGAAAGCAGGAGTGATTCGCGTGGATCGTGTCGCGCTGCGCGGCCTCAAGGCCCGCGGGCACCATGGCGTCTTCCCCCGGGAGCGCGAGGAGGGCCAGACCTTCATCGTGGACCTGGTGCTGCACATCGACTCCCGCCCCGCGGCGGCCGACGACGACCTGGCGAAGACCGTCCACTACGGCGTCGTGGCCGAGGAGGTCGTGGACGTGGTCCAGGGCGAACCGGTCGACCTGATCGAGACGCTCGCCGAGCGCATCGCCCAGCAGTGCCTCAAGCACGAGGCGGTCGCCCAGGTCGAGGTGGTGGTGCACAAGCCGGACGCGCCGATCACCGTCCCGTTCGACGACGTGACCATCACGATCACCCGGAGCCGCGTGTGAACCAGACCCAGAGCGACCCCACCGTGCAGCCCGTCCCCGCGTCCGTCGTCGAGACCGTCGACGCGGCCGACGTGACGCTCTCCAACCCCAAATGGGCGGTCATCGCGCTCGGCGCGAACCTGGGCAACCGCCTGGAGACCCTCCAGGGTGCCGTCGACGCCCTCGGCGACACCCCCGGCCTGCGGGTCAAGGCCGTCTCCCCGGTCTACGAGACCGAGCCCTGGGGCGTGGACCCGGAGTCCCAGCCCTCGTACCTCAACGCGGTCCTCGCGGTGAAGACCACCCTGCCGCCGTCCTCCCTGCTGGAGCGCGGCCACGCGGTGGAGGAGGCCTTCCACCGGGTCCGCGAGGAGCGCTGGGGCGCCCGCACCCTCGACGTCGACATCATCGCGTACGCCGACGTGGTGTCGGCCGACCCGGTGCTCACCCTGCCGCACCCGCGTGCCCACCAGCGCGCCTTCGTGCTGGCTCCCTGGAACGACATCGACGCGGAGGCGCAGCTCCCCGGCCTCGGGCCGGTCGCCGCGCTGCTGGCCGGGCTGGACCGGACGGGCATCACCCTCCGCCCGGACCTGGAACTCCACCTCCCCGAGTAGTCGTTCAATACCCTGGAGCCGCTGTGGTCAGGACGAGCGGGACGGGAACGGGGTAAGGGTTCGTGAAGCAACTGAGGCTGGGAGTCCTCGCCGGCATCTTCATCGTCGCCGGCGTCCTGTCCTGGGCGGGCGCCCGCCTGTGGAACTCCTACGGCACTCTGCCGGGCGTGCCGCTGGCCGCGCCGATCGTCCTGGCGGTCATCGCGGCCGTCCTCCTGGCCACCGCGCTGTCGCTGCGCTCGCGCCTGAAGGCCCAGCGTGAGCGCCGCCCGGGGGCCAAGGGGGTCGAGCCGCTGATGGCGGCCCGCGCGGTGGTCTTCGGCCAGGCCAGCGCCCTGGTCGCGGCCCTGGTCGCCGGCATGTACGGCGGCACGGGCCTGTTCCTCTTCCTGGCCGACCTCACCCAGGTCCCGGCCCGCCGCGACCAGGCGGTCTACGCCGGCTTCGCGGTGCTGGCCGGGTGGGCGGTGATCGCGGCCGCCCTGTTCCTGGAGCGCGTCTGCAAGCTCCCCGAGGATGAGGAGGGCCCCGGCCCCACCGCCTCGGCCCGCGCCTGATCCCGTTGCGCGGTCAGCGCGGTCAGCGCGTCCCGGCGTAGGAACGGAGCAGGCGGGCCAGGTGCCGGCCCGCCGTCAGGAGCGGGGTCTGGCTCCGGTCGACCTGGGCGGCCGTTTCCGCGCCCTCCAGGGTGTTGATCACGGTCAGGGCCAGGTCCCGGGACTCCTCCTCGGCGAGCCCGCTCGCCACCAGCTTCTCCTCCACCAGTCGTCGCCAGTTCGCGAACGCCTCCGCGCAGGCCGCCTGGAGCTCCGGCATGCGCCCCACCGACTCCAGGGCGGTGGCCGTGACCGGGCAGCCATCACGCCAGTCCGAGTCGCGCAGCGCTTCCGCCAGCATGACCGCCACCGCCTCCACCGCCTCTGCCGGGTCCGTTCGGGAGGCCAGGCCTGCGGCCAGCATCCCGGCGAACTCCTGGTCGCCGTGGCCGATCGCGGCCACCGCCAGCTCCTGCTTTCCGCCCGGGAAGAAGTGGTAGAGCGAGCCCAGCGTGGCCTCCGCCTCCTTCGCCAGTTGCTTTACCGGCGTGCTCTCGTAGCCGCCGTGCTGCATCAGCCGGGAGGCGGTCCGGACCAGACGGTCGCGGGTGCCGAGCGGGACGGAGGTCGTGGTCGTCATGGGCACGATCGTACCGGCGAAATGGATAGAGCGTTCGTTCCAGTCCCGTGTTACGGTCATCCCGTGCTCTGGATAGAGCGTTCGTTCTAGTCCGTCGCAGGGGAGAAGTACGCCATGAACAGCAGCAACACCGTGAGCATCCTCGGCCTGGGCCCCATGGGGCACGCCATGGCCGCCGCCTACTTGGACGCCGGTTACGGGGTGACCGTCTGGAACCGCAGCGCCGGCAAGGACGAGGAACTCCTCGGGCGGGGAGCGCGCCGCGCGGCCACCGCCGCCGAGGCGGTCGCCGCCTCGCCCGTCACCGTCCTCAGCCTGATCGACGTGGACGCGATGTACCCGTCCCTCGACGGGGCCGACCTGACCGGACGCGTCCTGGTCAACCTCTCCTCCGACGTGCCGGAGAAGGCGCGGGCCGCGGCGGAATGGGCGGCCGCGCGCGGTGCCTCGTACCTCACCGGCGGGGTCACCGTGAATCCGTCGGGGGTCGGCAAGCCGGACTCGCAGATCTTCGTCAGCGGTTCGGAGGAGGCGTACGAGGCGCACCGCGCGACGCTCGACGTCCTCGGCGCCACGGACTTCCAGGGCAGCGAGCCGGGCCTCGCCCAGCTCCACTACCAGCTGGGCATGACGATGTTCTGGACCGCGTTCACCGGCTTCCAGCAGGCCGTGGCCATCGCCCGCGCCAACGGGCTGACGGCGGCGGACATCCTGCCCCACGCCCGTGCGACGGCGGAGAGCCTGCCCGGCTTCTTCGACTGGTCGGGCGCGCTCATCGACGCCGATGACCACAGCGGCGAGGACGCGCGCCTCGCCATGTGTGCCGCCAGCGTCGAGCACGTCCTGCACACGGCCTCCGCCGCGGGCATCGACACCGGCATCCTCGCCGCCCACGCCGCCCTCTACCGCCGCGGGATCGAGGCGGGCTTCGGCGCCGACGGCACCACCCGGCTGGTCGACCTGCTCGCCGAACCGGCGTGAGGGACTGCGGGAGCGCCCGGCAGATCACGGCCGGGCGCCCGCTAGAACAGCGGCAGCTGCCCCGGCATCTCGGCCAGCGCGAAGCCGTCCAGGGTGGGCGCCGACGCGCCCAGCACCACCCGCGCCCGCGATCCGGGGCAGGAGACCAGCTCGCCCCGGCTCGCCGGCGGGTCGTGCCGGGCGATCCGCCCGGAGGTGACGGCACAGTCGCGGCCGCAGACGGGGCAGGCTCGGCGCGGTGAAGCGGACATGGCCCCAAGTGTGCCCGCCCGCACCGACACCGGTCCGGGCGGGCCGGCCGGCGGGCGCCGGCAGGGCGCCGCCCACCGGTCGCGTCAGTCCGCCGCGGCCCCCGCGGCCCGCTCCGCGAGCCACACCTCGTGGGCGGCGCTCACCTTCGCCCACAGGGCCGTGCGGTCCTCCGGCGTCAGGTCGTCCAGCTCCCGCCCGAACACCGTGGCGATGGCGTCGTAGAACTCCTCCGCGGTGTCCAGCACCCGCTCGGTCGGGCCCTTGGACGGGTCGATCCGGCTCAGCACGCGTCCCCGCATCAGGTCGATGCCCTCGGCGTCGCGCCGCAGCAGCGAGAGCGTCCGGATGAACGGGGAGTCCTCGTCGGTGGACAGCCGCTGGTGCTCGTCCGCGAACTCCGCCATCGAGGCGGGCGCGGCCCGGAAGTTGGCCACCGGGAACGGGCCGCCGCTGGTGATGTACGTCCAGCCCGGGGCCTCCGGCCCGGACAGCGGCTCCATGCAGTAGCCGAACCCGCCCTGCTCGTACGCGCCCTCGCGCAGCGGCAGCGGGGAGTGCGGCCCGTCGCCGAGCCCGGCGTCCACGAAGAACGCCTCGCCGTCGACCCGGACGGTCAGCACCATGTGGTTGCCGTTGACGCTGCGCTCCTGCGCGTCCTCGTAGACCCCACCCACGTGCCGGGTCACGTCGTAGCCGAGGAACTCCAGCAGCGCGCAGAAGCCGCCGTTGAGGTGGAAGCAGTAGCCGCCGCGCCCGGCGGCGAACCGGCGCGCCGACAGCTCCGGATCGATGCCCGGGGGACGGCCGAGGTAGATGTCGATGTTCTCGTACGGAACCCGTTCGAGATGGGCGCGCTGCAGGGCGAACAGGGCCCCGGCGGAGGGCTTGCCGGGGTCGGGCATGCCGAGTCGGCGCAGATAGCCATCGAATATGCCAGATGTCATGGCCCCACCCTAAACACGTGAAGCCATGCCTCCGGGTTCAACCAGCCCTGAAACGCGCTTACTTGTCGATATCGCCGACCACGAAGAAGAACGAGCCGAGGATCGCGACCATGTCCGCGACCAGCGTTCCCGGCAGCAGCTCGACCAGCGCCTGGATGTTGTTGTACGAGGCAGACCGCAGCTTCAGCCGGTACGGGGTCTTCTCGCCCTTCGACACCAGGTAGTAGCCGTTGATGCCGAGCGGGTTCTCCGTCCAGGCGTACGTGTGGCCCTCCGGCGCCTTCAGCACCTTCGGCAGCCGCTGGTTGACCGGGCCCGGCGGCAGCTCCGCCATCCGGTCCAGGCAGGCGTCCGCCAGGTCCAGGGAGTTGTTCGTCTGGTCGAGCAGGCACTCGAAGCGGGCCAGGCAGTCGCCCTCGGTGCGGGTGACCACCTTCAGCACGTCCTGCAGCTCGCCGTAGGCCAGGTACGGCTCGTCGCGGCGCAGGTCGAAGTCGACACCGGAGGCGCGGGCGATCGGCCCGGACACCCCGTACGCGTGCACCGTCTCGGCGGACAGCACGCCCACCGAGCGGGTCCGGCCGCGGAAGATCTCGTTGCCGTGCACCAGCTTGTCGTAGACGTCCATCCGCGACCGGCATTCGGCGACGGCCGCCCGGGCCCGGCCGAGCCAGCCCGCGGGCAGGTCCTCCTTGAGGCCGCCGACCCGGTTGAACATGTAGTGCATCCGGCCGCCGGAGATCTCCTCCATCACGGCCTGGAGGTCCTCGCGCTCGCGGAACGCGTGGAAGATCGGGGTGATCCCGCCCAGCTCCAGCGGGTACGAGCCGAGGAACATCAGGTGGTTCAGCACCCGGTTGAGCTCGGCGAGCAGGGTGCGCATCCACACCGCGCGCTCGGGCACCTCCATGCCGAGCATCCGCTCGACGCCCATGACCACGCCGAGCTCGTTGGAGAACGCCGACAGCCAGTCGTGACGGTTGGCGAGCATGACGATCTGCCGGTAGTCCCGCGCCTCGAAGAGTTTCTCGGCGCCCCGGTGCATGTAGCCGACAACGGGCTCGGCGCTGCGGATGCGCTCGCCGTCGAGGACGAGCTTCAGGCGCAGCACGCCGTGCGTGGAAGGGTGCTGGGGCCCGATGTTGAGCACCATGTCGGTGCTCTCCGCCGCGCCGCCGATGCCGACCGTGGTCTCCGTCATGGCGGCATTGTCTCAGTCCGGCCGGTGATCTCGTCCTCTGGTCCCACAGGGCGGATCTCCGGGAGTCCTAGGGTTGAGACATGGACACGGGGACGGAGACGGGGGCCGCGCCGGAAGGGCCCGGCTGGGTGGGGCTTCCGGGCGGACTGCTCACGGTGCGGCGGCTGCTGCTGGTGATCTGGATGACGGTTCTGACGGTGGCCACGGCTGTCATGTCGGGCCTGTGGATCGGCCCGGCCTGGGCCGCCCTCGGGCTGTTCTGGATCGCCGTGCTCGGCTGGGGCTGGTGGCTGCTCGGCCGGAACTGGCGGTCCTGGCGGTACGCCGAGCGCGCCGACGACCTGCTGATCAGCCGGGGCGTGCTGTGGCACGAGCAGACGGTGGTCCCGTACGGGCGGATGCAGCTGGTCGAGGTGTCCTCGGGGCCGCTGGAACGCCGCTTCGGACTGGCGACGATCCAGCTGCACACCGCGGCCGCGGCGACGGACGCGAAGATCCCGGGCCTGGACCCGGCCGAGGCCGAACGGCTGCGGGACCGGCTCACCGAGCTCGGCGAGGCAAGGTCGGCGGGGCTGTGAGCGCGCCGCACGAGCCGGGACCGGCCGCCCACGGGCGAGTGAGCCGAAGGGGGCGCGCCGGCGAAGGCGGGCGAGCGCCCGGAGGACACCGTGACGAAGGAGCGGCTTCCGAGGACGCACGCCCGCCCGGAGCCGACACCGGCGCCCCCGGAGGCGAACCGAGCTCCAGCAGCACGGAGCATCGGCTGCATCCCTTCACGCCGCTGCGGCGGGCGTGGGTGCCGATCGCGGCGACCGCCGGCGTGCTCTTCCACCAGGGGGACCGTGCGGTCCGCTGGATCGAGCAGGCCGGCTCCGCCCTGCTCCTGCTGGTCATGGCCGGGGTGGTGCTCGTGGCGAGCGCCTACGGCCTGCTCAGCTGGTGGTTCACCCGGTACGCGGTGACCGAGACCGAGCTGCGCATCCGTACCGGCCTCGTCTTCCGGCGCACGGCGCACATCCGCCTGGAACGGCTCCAGGCGGTGGACGTGACCCGGCCGCTGCTGGCCCGCTTCGCCGGGGTCGCCAAGCTCAAGCTGGACGTCATCGGCACGGAGGACAAGGACGAGCTGGCGTTCCTGGGCGAGCGGGAGGCGCTCGCGCTGCGCGCCGAGCTGCTCGCCCTGGCGGCCGGCTTCACACCGGCCGAGGCGGCGGCCGTCGGCGAGGCCCCGGTGCGCGAGCTGCTCCGGCTGCCCACGCCCCGCCTGGTGCGGTCGCTGCTGCTCACCCTCTCCAGCTGGGGCGCGGTGGCCGCCGCGCTGGCCGTTCCCGTGGTGGTGTGGCTGCTCAGCGACAACCTGTGGGCCACCGTGCTGACCCTGCTGCCGGTGCTCGGCGCGGCCTGGTCGGGCACCGCCGGCCGGTTCCTCACCGAATACGACTGGACAGTCGCCGAATCCCCGGACGGGCTCCGGCTGGACCACGGCCTGCTGGACCGGGCCCACGAGACGGTGCCGCCCGGCCGGGTCCAGATGGTCCGGATCGTCGAGCCGCTGCTGTGGCGGCGGCGCGGCTGGGTGCGGGTGGAGCTGGCGGTGGCCGGCTCGAAGAACGACGTGCTGGTCCCGGTCGCCCCGCGCGAGCAGGCGTACGCGGTGGTCGCCCGGGTGCTGCCCGGGGTGGACCTGTCCGCCCTGTCCTTCGACCCCTCACCCGCACGTGGCGCGCGCTGGGTGGTCCCGGTGTGGTGGAAGGGCTACGGCCTGGCGGTCTCCCCGGAGCTCTTCGCGGCCCGCCACGGCCGGCTGTGCCGGCGGACGGAGATCGTGCCGCACGCGAAGGTGCAGAGCGTGCGGCTCACCCAGGGCCCGTGGGAGCGGGCGCGCGGCCTGGCCGACGTCTGCGTGGACACCGGTGCGGACGACACGGTGACGGCCCGGCTGCGGGACGCCGCGGAGGCCGCGGAGCTGCTCCGCGCTCAGGCCGACCGGTCCCGGACCGGCCGGGCGACGGCCCGCCCGGACCGCTGGATGACCTGACGCCGGATGACCTCACGCCGGCCGCCGGCTGACCTCACGCCGGCCGCCGGCTGACCTCACGCCGGCCGGTGGAGCGGGCCGCCGTCGGCCGTACGGGCGGTTGTGCCGGGCAGCCGGGGTAACCGTCCGCAGTCACCCGTAACCCCCGGGTCGCTCTGGGTAACCCCGGACCGACGGACTCTCGATCCGGTCCGTCGACCGGCACCATCGGCAACTCAAGGGACTGACTGCACCGATGAACCTCAAGCCCGCACGCCTGCTCGCCGCCGCCCGCCTGGCCGTACCCGCCGCGGCCGCGCTCACCATGACGGTCGCCCTCGCCGCCCCGGCGTCCGCCAGCCCCGCGTTCGTGACGCGCAGCGGTGGCGAGGTCCGCTTCGCCGCCCTGCCCGGAGAGGTGAACACCGTCACCTTCAACATCGTCTCCGGCAACGTCGTCGTCACGGACACGACGTCCACGCTGACGCCCGGCCCCGGCTGTGTCCCGCTCACCCCGAACAGCGTCCGCTGCGGCACGTCCACCGGTCTCTCCCGGATCGCCGCCACCCTGGGCGACCAGAACGACAGCGCCACCAACAACACCTCGGCGCCCAGCGACCTCGTCGGCGGCGACGGCGACGACCGTCTGATCGGCGGCAGCGGCCCGGACCGGCTCACCGACCAGGACGGCTGGAACGCCTCTCCCGGTGCCACCACCACCTTCGAAGGCCGCGGCGGCAGCGACGTCATCATCAGCCGCAACGGCGGCTTCGACCGGATCGACTGCGGAGAGACCGCCTTCGACTTCGACGTGCTGGTCGCCGACCCGGCCACCCTCGACACCGGGGTCCCGAACAGCTGCGAGTTCGTGACGCGCTGACGCCCGGCCGCCCTGGGGCGGCCGGGCGGTGCGTCACCCCGCTCCGCCGCCTCCGGCGCGCACCAGCCCGGACTCGTAGGCCATGACCACCACCTGGACCCGGTCGCGCAGCTCCAGCTTGGTGAGGATGCGGCCCACGTGGGTCTTGACCGTGGCCTCCGACAGCACGAGCCGGGCGGCGATCTCGCCGTTCGACAGGCCCTGCGCGACCAGCAGCATGACCTCGCGCTCGCGCTCCGTCAGCCGCTCCAGCTCCTTGTTCCGGGGCTCCGCCGACGTCGTCGGGAGCATCGGGGCGAACCGGTCCAGCAGCCGGCGGGTGGTGGACGGGGCCACGACCGCGTCACCGCTGTGCACCGACCGGATCGCCGCGAGCAGCTCGGCTGGCGGGACGTCCTTCAGCATGAACCCGCTCGCCCCCGCCTTCAGGCCGGAGAAGGCGTACTCGTCCAGGTCGAAGGTGGTCAGGATGATGACCTTCGGGTGCTCCGGGCGTTCACAGATCCGGCGGGTGGCCTCCACACCGTCGAGGCGGGGCATCCGTACGTCCATCAGGACGACGTCGACCTTCGTCGCGCGGAGCACCTCCTGCGCCTCCAGGCCGTCACCCGCCTCCGCGACGACCTCCATGTCCGGCTGGGCGGCGAGCACCATCCGGAAGCCGGTGCGGAGCAGCACCTGGTCGTCGACAAGCATCACTCGGATCGACATCCGCTACCTCGACCTCATTCTTATCGGGATTCTCGGGCTTCTCAGGGCTGCGGCTTCTTCAACGGCAGGAGGGCACTGATCCGGAACCCGCCGCCCGGGCGCGGTCCCGCGTCCAGGGTGCCGCCGACCATACCGACCCGCTCGCGCATTCCGATCAGCCCGTGCCCGGCGCCGTCGGCGCCGCCGTCCTCGTACATCTCGTGGGCCGCGCCCCGGCCGTCGTCCTCGACCAGCAGGCCCAGCCCGTCGTCGAAGTAGACCAGCCGCACGCTGGCCCGGGCATCGGGACCGCCGTGCTTGCGGGTGTTGGTCAGGGCCTCCTGCACGATCCGGTACGCGGTCAGCTCCACCCCGGTGGGGAGCTGGCGCGGGGCACCCTCGACCTCGAAGTCCACGGCCAGGCCGGCCGCCCGGACCTGCTCGACCAGCACCTCGATCTGCTCCACGTCCGGCTGCGGCACGTAGTCCTCGGACGCCTCGGGTTCGCCGGTGCGCAGCACGCCCAGCAGCCGGCGCATCTCGGCGAGGGCCTGCCGGCCGGTGCCGGAGATGGTCTGCAGGGCCTCCTTGGCCAGCTCGGGGGCGGAGTCCATCACGTACGCGGCACCGTCCGCCTGGACCACCATCACCGAGACGTTGTGCGCGACCACGTCGTGCAGCTCGCGGGCGATCCGGGCGCGCTCGGCGGCGACGGCGACCTGGGCCTGCGCCGCCCGCTCCTTCTCCAGCCGCTGGTTCCGCTCGACGAGCTGGGCGTAGTACGCCCGGCGGGTGCGGACCGAGTCGCCCATGACCCAGGCGAGGGCGAACAGCACCATCAGCATGACCAGGGTGAAGACCACCTCGCCCGTGCTGGTGGCCGAGTGCAGGGGCCAGCGGAGCATGCTCAGCACCGGCGCGGCCAGACCGATGCCGAGGGCGGTGCGGGAGATCCAGCGGGGCACGTCCGCGGCGCCGACCGTGTAGAGGAGGATCAGCATCGCGAAGTTCGCCGGGGTCGGCTCGGAGCCGGTGGCCAGCTGGTACGCGCCGGCGCCCACGGTCACCCAGAGCATGGGCACGGTCCACTTGCGGCGCAGCGCGACGGCGGTGGAGAGGGCGGTCACGGCCGGTACGGCGATGAGGCCCTCGGCCGTCGACCCCGCCTGCGCGGCGACCTGCAGCATCCCGAACGCGAAGAGCAGGACAGCCCAGAAGCTGTCGACGCCCGTCGGGTGTCTGCGGAGGAAGTCGTAAAGGCGCTGCACGTAACCCAGCGTAGGGAAAGGGGATGGGTACGGGAGTCAACCACAGGTGCGATTAGGGAACGGGGGACGTACTCCCCAAGGTGGACGGCCCCCTAGCCTTGGTGCGGTGAGCACTGAGAACGGCCCCGGAGAGACCGGCCCGGAGGGCCCCGCGCGGCGGTGGGCCGAAGCGATGGAAACGGCGCTGTACGGGCCGGACGGGTTCTACGTCCGGGCGGGCGGGGCCGGGCCGGCCGGGCACTTCCGCACCTCCGTGCACGCCTCGCCGCTGTACGCGGGCGCGGTGGCCCGGCTGCTGCTGTGGGTGGACGAGGCGCTGGGCCGGCCGGACCGGCTGGACCTGGTGGACGTCGGCGCGGGGCGGGCGGAACTGCTGACCGGGGTCCTCGCGGCGCTGCCGGCCGGGGTCGCGGCGCGGGTCCGGCCGTACGCGGTGGAGCGCGCGGCCCGCCCGGAGGGCCTGGACGGGCGGATCGCCTGGGTGCCGGAGCCGCCGTCGGGGACGACCGGGCTGCTCTTCGCCAACGAGTGGCTGGACAACGTGCCGCTGGACGTGGCCGAGGACGGCCGGTACGTGCTGGTGGGCGAGGACGGTACGGAGACCGCGGGCGGGGTGCTCCCGGAGGCCGACCGGGTATGGCTGGACCGGTGGTGGCCGGGGCAGGGCCGGGCGGAGATCGGGCGGTCGCGGGACGAGGCGTGGGCGGCGGCGGTGGCGACCCTGTCGCGGGGGCTGGCGGTGGCGGTGGACTACGCGCACCTGGCCGGGGCCCGGCCGGAGTGGGGCACGCTGACCGGCTTCCGCGGGGGCCGGGAGGTGCCGGCGGTCCCGGACGGCAGCTGCGATGTGACGGCCCACGTGGCGATGGACGCGTGCGCCGCGGCGGGCGCGTGCGCTACGGGGGACGGGGCGGCTGACTCCCCGGAGCCGGTGCTCCTCACGCAACGCGAGGCGCTCGCCGCGCTGGGGGTCTCGGGGGCTCGGCCCCCGCTGGCCCTGGCCTCGGCGGATCCGGCGGCGTACGTACGGGCGCTCGCGTCGGCGGGGGAGGCGGCGGAACTCACCGCGCGCGGCGGGCTGGGGGACTTCCTCTGGCTCGCCCAACCGGTTCGCCTCGCGGCGCCCTGGCCGTAGGAACCTTTCCCCGCCCCGCCCTCTTCCCGTTGACCGGGGCTCCGCCCCGGACCCCCGGGGCCTGCCCGTCGTGTCCGGCCTGCGGGCCGGTGGGGGCCGGTCGCGCAGTTCCCCGCGCCCCTGGCGCGGCGTGGGGCGGCCCCCGCCGCGGGGGAGCTGGCGGGGGCCGCGTCGGTGGGGGTGGGGGTTACTCCGTGGCGTGGTCGTGGCCGGTGTGGAGGCCGCCGCCGCTGCCGTCGGAGCCGTCGGTCGGCTGCGAGACCACCGGCTTGGACAGCGGTGCCAGGTCGAAGGCGTAGTGGCCGACCGCGTCCGCGATCACGTCCACGTTGATGTCCAGCGCCTTCTGGTCGATGTTGGTGATGTCATCGCCCTTGCCGTGGTAGTTCACGTCGTACGCGACACCCGCCTGCCCGCCGAACTTCGCGGCCTGCGCCTCCGTCTTGATGCCCTCGGCACCGGTGAAGGTGCCGCCCGACGGAATGCCCACCTCGATGAACGGCCCGTAGTCGGAGCGCCCGGAGAAGTCCGTGCCCTCGTGCGGGATCGACTTGGAGTCGAGGAAGTCGGTGATGCCCTTCTCCAGCTGCGCCGAGCCCTCCGGGCCGGGGCCCGCCCCGACGCCGTCGGAGTCGTCGCCGTCGTACACGAAGTACGCGGAGTTCGGCGAGGCGATCATGTCGAAGTTCAGATAGAGCTTGATCTGCTTCTTCTGTTCCTCGCTCAGCGAGCCGACGTACGCCTCCGATCCGAGCAGACCGAATTCCTCCGCCGACCACCACGCGAACTTGACCTTGTTCTTGATCTTGTTCTGGCTGGGCGCGAGGCGCTGGGCGACCTGCAGAATGCCGGCCGAGCCCGATCCGTTGTCGTTGATGCCGGGGCCGTCCGCGACCGAATCCAGGTGTGCGCCGAGGAAGACCGTGTTGTTCGCGTCGCCGCCGCGGGTTTCCGCGACCACGTTGAACGTCTTCCGGTTCTCGCGGAGTTCGCGGATGTCCAGGGTGACCTCGACCGGTCCGGCCGCCGCCTCGGCGGCGAGCTTCTCGCCCTCCTCCTGGGTGACACCGCCCGTGGGGATCTTGCTCAGGGTGGGGTCTCCTATGGTGCCGTTGAGGCCGCCGGCGGTGTTGTTGTAGATCACCGCGCCCACCGCGCCGGCCGCCGCCGCGTTCGCCTGCTTCGCGGCGAAGGTGCAGCCGCCCCGCTTGACCAGGGCGATCTTCCCGGTGAAGGCGCCGGCGGCGAAGTCGCCCGGCTCGCAGCCGTTGGTGTTGTCGGCGTCGACCGGGGCCACGGCGACCTGCGCCGTCACACCGTCCTGCGGGCCGCTCGCCGTGTACGTCATCAGCTTGATCGGGACGTCACGCCCGGCGGCCCCGTTCACGGTGAGCTTCTCCGCGAGGGTCTCGACGTACACGAAGTCGAACTCGTGCCGGCTGACCTGGTAGCCGGACGCCTTCAGCACGGCCTCGACGTACTTCGCCGACTGCTCGTGACCCTTCGAGCCCGCGACGCGTGTGCCGTTGTTGTAGTCGGCGATGCCCTGGAAGACCTTGAGGTGGTTGAAGGCGCCCTTGCCGGTGGCCTCCTTCACCAGCTTCCGGGCGAGCGCGTCGCCCCGTGCGGCGTCGCTCTGCGGGCTGGTGGCACCGGCCGGACCGGCCAGCATCAAGGGGGAGACGAGGGCCGCGGCGGCCAGGGTGGCGGTGGCTACGGCGATACGGCGTGAGGGCATGGAAGTCCTTTCACGACAGGCAGGGTCCTCTGCGGTGGACGCACGTTAGACATCAATGGGCTTCCCTGGCCAGAGTTTTCACTGATTCCGGTTCGTGAATTCCATTTATCGGTACGTCGGCAGGATGAACGCGTCGTTGCAGAACGGAAGTTGGATCTTCGCTTCCCGTTCCGTGGCCGTCCCGTGGAACTACCGGAGGATGCCCTCGATGAAATCGGATCCGATCCGCGCCACTATGGACAGATCCAGTTGGTGCTGGACATAGCGCCCCTGGCGGTGGGTGCGGAGCAATCCGGCCTTTTTCAGCACCGACAGGTGCCGGGAAACCTCCGGCGCGGTGATCCCGTACACATTCGCCAACTCACCCGTCGTATACGGCGCCCGCGCCAGGCTCCGGCACAGCCGCATCCGCATCGGGTGCGCGAGCGCCTCCATCCGGCGCTGCAGCAGGTCCACCGAACCTGCCCCGGCGGCGAGTTCGGCCGAGGGCGAGGCGAGCGGGTAGTGCACCACCGGACGCCAGCCGGGCGCGTGCAGGACCAGCAGGTGCGGCCAGCCGAAGTGGGTGGGGACGAACACCAGGCCCTCCCCGACGGCCGGATCGGTGGCGGTGGCGGTCCCGTTCACCATCTTGTCGGCGGTGATGACCGTGCCCGCCTCGTCGACACGGAGCGCCGCCGACACCTCCTTCAGCGCTGCCGCCAGCCCCTTCCGGTGCAGCACCAGCGTCTTGTGCCGGGCGTCGGCGGCCTGCTGCGGCTGCACCCGCCGCCAGGTCTCGGCGAAGAACGCCGCGTCGCACTCCTCCAGCAGCCGGCGCAGCCACACCCGTACGGCAGCGGTGTCGTCCAGCAGCCGCGCGGAGAAGTCGAGCTGCCGCGGGCCGCGGGCGGCGGCCGCCTCCAGGGCCCTGGCGCGGGCGGCCGGGTCCTTCAGCGGGGAGGGCAGTCCGGCGTCGTAGCGGGCCAGCGAGCAGTGCTCGAGAGCGGACATGACGAACCGCTCGTCGTCCATCCCGTCCAGTACGTCGAGCTCCTCCGCGAGCGTGGCGCCGGGCAGGCCGGTGCCGCCGGGCACCCCGGCGAAGGCCATGAAGATGTCGGAGAAGGAACTGCGCCACAGGAACTCGGCCTCCAGCAGCCGGTCCGCCAGACACGGGTCCAGCGCCGCGGAGGTGGCCGTGGTCCAGGAAGTCAGGCCGGGGTGGTGGGCGGGCTGCGAGAGCGCGTGCAGGGCCATGGACAGCTCGGCCAGCGGCGAGGGCGAGAAGGAGATCCGCCCGGCGGGCAGGTCGGCGATGTCGATGGTCACGCTCACCGGCCCATTCTGTCCCGGGCCCACGGACCGGCCGCCGATTGACACCGGCCGTCAATCGACGAGCGGAACGGCGCCGACCGGGTGAGGGTGGAGTCATGACCGCGATAGAGCAGTACCTCATCGACAGCTATCGGGCCACCCAGCACGGCGACCCGGTGCCGCCGCCGCCCGGCCGGGACGACATCAGCGCCCTGCGCGCCACCCGCTCCTACGAGCAGTGCCGCGCAGTGCTCGAAGGCCGCCCGGCCGCCCACCCCTGGCGCGCCGCCCTCCACCGCCTCCTGCCCCACCACTGACCTGCCCCCGCGCGGGCAGGCGTCCCTCCGGTGTCCCCCCCCGTGTCCCCCCGTGTGTGGGCAGGCGCGCCCCCCGTGTGGGCAGGCGTCCCGCAGGGCGGGACGGGTGGGCACACGGGACACCGCCCCCCAGCGTTCGCACCCCCGCCCGGCCGAAGCCCCCCGCAGCCCCAGGCCGCACCCCTACACGAGGGCCACGAAGTCCGCCACCGCGGACCTGACCTCCTCAGGCGTCCAGTCAAGCCCCGGCCCGGTCACCGTCACCTCGGTCACCGCCACCCCCGGAGCCCCGTCCGCCCACCACGTGTGGAACAGCACCGTCCCCGTCTCCTCCGCCTGCCGCAGCGCCGCCTCGGACAGCCGGTCCGCCTCGTACGGCAGCCACACCTGGAACTCGTGCGTGTGCGGCACCTCCGGATGCACCCGGAACCACGGCACCCCGGCCTCGGCGAACCCCTCCGCCAGCGCCTCCGCGACGACCCGGGCCTGCGCCACGTACGACGGCAGCCTCGGCAGCTCCTCCTCCAGCCCGGCCAGAGCCGCCAGCGCCTGCGGGAACTGCCGGAAGATCTGGCCGCCGTACCGGTGCCGCCACACCCGGGCCTCCTCCACGAACCCGCGCGGCCCGGCCAGCGCGGCCCCGCTCAGCCCGCCCAGCGACTTGTAGAAGGAGACGTACACGCTGTCCGCCAGCCCGGCGATCTCCGGCAGCGGCCGCCCCAGGTGCACCGTGCTCTCCCACAGCCGCGCACCGTCGAAGTGGACCACCGCCTCCCGCTCCCGGGCGGCCTCCACCAACTCCTCCAGCTCCTCCCAGCAGGGCAGCACGAAACCCGCGTCCCGCAGGGGCAGCTCCACCATGAGCGTGCCGAACGGCTCCGCCAGCTCCCGCACCTCATCCGCCGTGGGCTGCCGCCGCTCCCGGGTCGGGTACGTGGTCCGCAGCCCCGACACCGCCGACAGGGCGCCGCCCTCCCACATCTCCGGATGGCTCAGCGGATGCAGCGCCACGAGCGGGTTCCCCGTCCGGCCCGCCCAGCAGCGCAACGCCACCTGCTGGGCCATCGTCCCCGAGGGGAAGAACGCCGCCTCCTCCGTGCCCAGCAGCTCCGCCACCCGGCGCTCCAGCTCCGCCACCACCCCGTCCCCGTAGACGTCCGCCGGCCGTTCCGGGCCGTACGCCCCGGCCGCCCCGGTCAGCCGTTCCAGCAGCTCCCCGACGCTCGCCGCGGGCGCGGCCCGCCGCAGCACCCGGTGCGCCCCGCGCCAGGCCGCGGTCCGCCGCTCCTGGGTCTTCCTGTCCTCATCGCTCATGCCGCCGATCATCACCCCGGTCCGGCCCCGCCCGCCCCTTCATTTCCGAGGCCGCCGCGGACCGCCCCGGTCCGGCCTGAACAGGGGCCGCGCACCCCCCAGGGGCTAGCATGGCGACGTATCGTCCGGTACCCCTCGCGGACTGGAACGGAAGGCCCTCCCCGCGTGAACGCAACACAGCAGGCCCGTCCTGCCCGGCTCACCGTCGGCGTCGTCGGCGCCGGCCGGGTCGGCCCCGCGCTGGCCCGCGCCCTGCAACTGGCCGGACACCGGCCCGTCGCCGTGTCCGGAGTCTCCGACGCCTCCCGGCGCCGCGCCGAGGCCATGCTGCCGGGCGTCCCGCTCGTGCCCCCCGCCCAGGTGCTGGAACTCGCCGATCTGGTGCTGCTCACCGTCCCCGACGACGCGCTGCCGCCGCTCGTCCAGGGCCTCGCGGAGACCGGAGCCGTCCGGCCCGGACAGCTCCTCGTGCACACCTCCGGCCGGTACGGCGCGGCCGTCCTCGACCCCGCCCGCCGGGCCGGCGCCCTGCCGCTGGCCCTGCACCCCGCCATGACCTTCACCGGGACCAGCGTCGACGTGGACCGGCTGGCCGGCTGCTCCTTCGGCGTCACCGCCCCCGACGAGCTGCGGCTCGCGGCCGAAGCCCTGGTCATCGAGATGGGCGGCGAGCCCGAATGGATCGCCGAGGAGTCCCGCCCGCTCTACCACGCAGCCCTCGCCCTCGGCGCGAACCACCTGGTCACCCTGGTCGCGCAGGCCATGGAACTGCTCCGCGCCTCCGGCGTCGAACACCCCGACCGGATGCTCGGCCCGCTGCTGGGCGCCGCCCTCGACAACGCCCTGCGCTCCGGCGACGCCGCCCTCACCGGACCGGTCGCCCGCGGTGACGCCGGCACCGTCGCCGCGCACGTCGCCGAACTGCGCAAGCACGCCCCCGGGACCGTCGCCGGTTACCTGGCGATGGCCCGCACCACCGCCGACCGTGCCCTCGCGCACGGCCTGCTCAAGCCCGAACTCGCGGAGGACCTCCTCGACGTCCTCGCGGACGGAGGGGACGGAGGGACCGAAGGATGACGAACCCGACCACGCAGGCCACCGATGCCACGCAGGCCACCGAGGGCACGCAGGCCCCCCAGGCCACCGGGGCCGCGCAGGCCACATCGGCCAGGCCGGCGGTCAAGCTGATCGGCACCGGAGCGGAGCTGTACGTGCTGCCGCGCCGGGGCGCCCGTACCGTCGTGATGACCATGGGCGCACTGCACGAGGGCCACGCCACCCTCATCCGTGCCGCCCGCGAGCGCGCCGGCACCGACGGCCAGGTCGTCGTCACCATCTTCGTCAACCCGCTGCAGTTCGGCGCGAACGAGGACCTCGACCGCTACCCGCGCACCCTCGAAGCCGACCTCGCCCTCGCCGGGCAGGCCGGCGCCGACGCCGTGTTCGCCCCCGCCGCCGACGAGGTGTACCCGGGCGGCGAACCCCAGGTCCGCGTCACCGCCGGCCCCATGGGCACCGTCCTCGAAGGTGCCACCCGACCCGGGCACTTCGACGGCGTCCTCACCGTCGTCGCCAAGCTGCTCCACCTCACCCGGCCCGGCGTCGCCTTCTTCGGCCAGAAGGACGCCCAGCAACTCGCGCTGATCCGCCGCATGGTGACGGACCTCAACTTCCCCGTCGAGATCGTCGGCGTCCCCACCGTCCGGGAGACCGACGGCCTGGCCCTCTCCAGCCGCAACCGCTACCTCTCCGAGCCGGAGCGGCACACCGCCCTCGCCCTCTCCCGCGCCCTGTTCGCCGGGCAGGACCGGCTCGCCGCCCAGGCCGCACTGGCCGCCCGCGCCGAGTCCCACGGCTCCTCCGAGGCCCGCGCGAGCGCCCTCGCCAAGCTCGGCGAGACCCGTGCCTCCGCCGACGCGCACGCCGTGTCCATGGCCGCCGCCGGACTGCCCGACGCCGTACGGGCCGCCGCCCGGCACGTCCTCGACGACGCCGCGCACGCCGACGTACCCCTGGTGCTCGACTACCTCGCGCTCGTCGACCCCGCAGACTTCACCGAGATCCCGGCCGACCACACCGGCCCCGCCGTGCTGGCCGTCGCCGCGAAGGTCGGCACCACCCGGCTGATCGACAACATCCCATTGGAGTTCGGAGCACACGCGTGAGCACCTCGTCAGGCACAGCGAACACCGGAGCCGGAACCGGAGCCGGAGCCGGCACGGGCACCGGCATACGGCTGCACGCCCCCGCCCCCGGCTGGGCCCTGGAAGCCGACGTCGTGGTCGTGGGCTCCGGAGTCGCCGGCCTGACGGCCGCGCTCCGCTGCGCCGCCGCCGGCCGCCGCACCGTCGTCGTCACCAAGGCCCGCCTCGACGACGGCTCCACCCGCTGGGCCCAGGGCGGCATCGCCGCCGCCCTCGGCGAGGGCGACACCCCCGAGCAGCACCAGGACGACACCCTCGTCGCGGGCGCCGGACTCTGCGACGAGCCTGCCGTACGCCTCCTCGTCACCGAAGGCCCCGACGCGGTCCGCCGGCTCATCGACACCGGCGCCGAGTTCGACCGGGACGCCGACACCAACGAGATAGAGCTGACCCGGGAAGGCGGCCACCACCGCCGCCGCATCGCCCACGCCGGCGGCGACGCCACCGGCGCCGAGATCTCCCGCGCCCTGGTCGAGGCCGTGCACGCGGCCGGCATCGAGACCGTGGAGAACGCCCTCGTCCTCGACCTGCTGCAGGACGGGGAGGGCCGCACCGCCGGCGTCACCCTGCACGTCATGGGCGAGGGCCAGCACGACGGCGTCGGCGCCGTCCACGCCCCCGCCGTGATCCTCGCGACCGGCGGCATGGGCCAGGTCTTCTCCGCCACCACCAACCCGGCCGTGTCCACGGGCGACGGAGTCGCCCTCGCCCTCCGGGCCGGCGCCGAGGTCTCCGACCTGGAGTTCGTCCAGTTCCACCCCACCGTGCTCTTCCTCGGCCCGGACGCCGAGGGGCAGCAGCCGCTGGTCTCCGAGGCCGTACGCGGCGAGGGCGCCCACCTCGTCGACGCCGACGGGGTCCGCTTCATGGTCGGACAGCACGAACTCGCCGAACTCGCACCGCGCGACATCGTCGCCAAGGGCATCATGCGCCGCATGCAGGAGCAGGGCGCCGCGCACATGTACCTGGACGCCCGCCACTTCGGTGCCCAGATGTGGGAGAACCGCTTCCCCACCATCCTGGCCGCCTGCCGCACCCACGGCATCGACCCCGTCACCCAGCCGATCCCGGTCGCCCCCGCCGCGCACTACGCCAGCGGCGGCGTACGAACCGACACCCGCGGCCGCACCACCGTGCCCGGCCTCTACGCCTGCGGCGAGGTCGCCTGCACCGGCGTGCACGGAGCCAACCGGCTCGCCTCCAACTCCCTCCTGGAGGGCCTGGTCTTCGCGGAGCGCATCGCCGCGGACATCACGGACATCGCGGAGAACGCCCCCGCCGCCGGCGGCCCCGGCATACCGGTTCCCTCCCGCGGCCCCCTCCTGCCCCCCGAGGCCCGCTTCGAGATCCAGCGGATCATGACCGACGGCGCGGGCGTCCTGCGCTCGGAGCACTCGCTGCGCGGGGCCGCCGACGCCCTCGAATCCCTCTACGCCGCCGCGCTCTACGACCTGGAGATCCACGGCAAGACGGCCGAGCCGGGCGTGGACACCTGGGAGGCCACCAACCTGCTGTGCGTGGCCCGGGTCCTGGTCGCCGCCGCCCTCCGCCGCGAGGAGACCCGCGGCTGCCACTGGCGCGAGGACCACCCCGACCGCGACGACACCGCCTGGCGCCGCCACCTCGTGGTACGCCTGTCCCGTACGCAGAGGCGCGCGCTGGTCGTGACCGAGACCGAGACCGCGGACTTCCCGCCGACGCGTGCGCCCGCCCGTACGCCCGTACGCCCCACCCCGAGTCACCCGAGCCAGGAGTCGTAACCGTGAGCACCCCCGAACTCCCCCTGATCGAGCCCGAGAACGAAGGCGGCTGCGGCGACGGCTGCGGCTGCGGCGGCGAGGAGTCCGGCCTGGACCCGGCTCTGGCGCAGCTGCTGGAGGACGCCGGCCTGGACCCGTACGAGGTCGAGGCGATCGCCGAGATGGCGGTGTCCGAGGACCTCGACGGCGGGGTCGACGTCACCACCGTCGCCACCGTCCCCGAGGAGGCCGTCGCCGTCGCCGACTTCACCGCCCGTGAGGCGGGCACCGTCGCCGGCCTGCGGATCGCCGAGGCCGTGTTCTCCGTGGTGGCCAGCGACACCTTCGAGGTGGAGCGGCACGCCGAGGACGGCGACCGGGTCGAGCCCGGCCAGGTGCTGCTGTCGGTCACCGGCCGCACCCGCGACCTGCTGACGGGCGAGCGCAGCGCGCTGAACCTGCTCTGCAGGCTGTCCGGCATCGCCACGGCGACCCGCCGCTGGGCGGACGTACTGGAGGGCACCGACGCCAAGGTCCGCGACACCCGCAAGACCACCCCCGGCCTGCGCTCCCTGGAGAAGTACGCCGTACGGTGCGGCGGTGGCGTCAACCACCGCATGTCCCTGTCGGACGCGGCGCTGGTCAAGGACAACCACGTGGTCGCCGCGGGCGGGGTGGCCCAGGCGTTCAAGGCCGTACGGGAGGCGTTCCCGGAGCTGCCGGTGGAGGTCGAGGTCGACACCCTGCACCAGTGCCGCGAGGTCATGGACGCGGGCGCGGACCTGATCCTGCTCGACAACTTCACCCCGATGGAGACCGAGGAGGCCGTGATCCTCAACCGCGGGCACAACAAGGGCCGCGCGGTGCTGGAGTCCTCGGGCCGGCTCACCCTGGAGAACGCGCGGGCGTACGCGGAGACCGGCGTGGACTACCTGGCGGTCGGCGCGCTGACCCACTCCTCGCCGATCCTGGACATCGGCCTGGACCTGCGCGAGCCCGGCGAGCCCCGCGAGTCCCGCGAGGCGGTGTAACCGATGCTCCTGACGATCGATGTGGGCAATTCCCACACCGTCCTCGGCCTGTTCGACGGGGACGAGATCATCGAGCACTGGCGGATCTCGACCGACCCGCGGCGTACGGCCGACGAACTGGCCGTACTGATGCAGGGCCTGATGGGCATGCACCCGATGCTCGGCAGCGAGCTGGGCGACGGGATCCACGGCATCGCGATCTGCTCGACGGTGCCGGCGGTGCTGCACGAGCTGAGGGAAGTGACGCGCCGGTACTACGGCGACGTTCCGGCGGTGCTGGTCGAGCCCGGCATCAAGACCGGTGTGCCGATCCTGACGGACAACCCGAAGGAGGTCGGCGCCGACCGCATCATCAACGCCTGCGCGGCGGTGGAGCTGTACGGCGGCCCGGCGATCGTCGTCGACTTCGGTACGGCGACCACGTTCGACGCGGTCTCCGCGCGGGGCGAGTACGTGGGCGGCGTGATCGCCCCCGGCATCGAGATCTCCATGGAGGCGCTGGGGGTACGGGGCGCCCAGCTGAGGAAGATCGAGCTGGCGCGGCCGCGGAACGTCATCGGCAAGTCGACGGTCGAGGCCATGCAGTCGGGTGTGGTGTACGGCTTCGCGGGCCAGGTCGACGGCGTCGTGACCAGGATGGCGAAGGAACTGGCGGGCCCGAACGGCGACCCGGACGACGTGCGGGTGATCGCCACGGGCGGCCTGGCACCGATGGTGCTGGGCGAGGCCTCGGTGATCGACGACCACGAGCCGTGGCTGACACTGATCGGGCTGCGGCTGGTGTACGAGCGGAACGCGCCGAACTTCGCCTGAGGCAGGTGGGGTGGGGCGGGGTCGGGTGGGGTGGGGCGGGGGCTGGGCAGGGCCGGACTCCGCCTTGGCCGAACCAGTCGGCTGGGCGGGGTGGGGTGCGCCGGGGCTCCGCTGGGTCGGGAGCGAGAGGGTGCCCGGGGGCTGCCCGTCAGTCCCAGTGTCATTCCGCGCCGGCCGCCGGCGTCAAGGGCGCGACGTTGTCGCGTCGCTTCGCGATTCCGCTTCGCTCCACCCTTGACACCGACGTCCGTCACGAAACGACAAGGACTGTCGGGCGGCCCCCGGGGGGATGGCATAGGGGGGACCTGCGGGTCCTGAAGCGGTGGCGTTGGCGGGCACGAGCGGCGGCTGCCGCTCGGCCGGCCGCCCTTCGGGCGGGCGCGGAATCGAAGACGATCAGATCTACGTAATCCAGCTCGGTCTCACGCGCACCAGATCGCTACGCGCTCCTGCCGGGATGGCGGCCGACGGGCCGTGGAGGGTTGTCGGTGTCAGGGGAGGCGGTGGAGGTCGTAGAGGTATGAGCGGTCGTTCTTGAAGCTGCGCCAGACGGTGGCGGGCGGTTCCGGTTCGTCGCCCCGGTTCTCCAGGGGGTGGGCGGTGACGAGACCGTCGGGAAGTTCGCAGTGCCAGCCGTCGGTGGGGGACCAGACGCACCACACGTGTCCGTCGGTTCGGCGGTACGCGGGTCGGCCGTGGCGGTCGCCGTCGCGTTCGAAGTCGTAGCGCAGGCCGTCGACGTGCCGGACGAAGGAGAAGACGGTCATCGGCGCAGGGCCCGGAGGAAAGCGGTCCAGGCGGCTGGGGTGAGTGAGACGACCGTCCAAGTGCTGTCGGCCACATCGATCGAGTCGGTCCGCTCGGCTATGTGAACGCAGGCGTCCCCCTCGCCGCAGTAGGAGGACTTCCGCCAGTCGGGACGATCGGTCATGGTGGCTCCTTCGCTCACAGGGCTTTTGCGATGCTGTGGATGAAATCCCGGCTGTCATCAGGTCCGAGGGCGGCGCGTTCCATGCGATCGAGCAGGATGCGGTACTTGGCCAGTTGGGCCTCTGCGTCGAGATAGACCGGGCCGTGGGACTGGTCGAGGTGGACCGTGTCCAGTTGTGGGACGGGGCCGGTGGCATAGCCGATCGACTGGCCGGCTCCCGGGAACGCTCCGGCGTCGAAGGGAATCACCAGTACCTGGATGTGGCTCCGCTCGGTCATCTCCAGCAGATGGTTCAGCTGACCCTTTGCCACGGCCGTACCGCCGAACTTCATCCGCAGTGCCGCCTCATGGACGATCGCCGTGTAGGGGGTGGGGTCGGGGCGGTAGACGACTTCCTGCCGCTTGATGCGGTGCGAGACCCGGTGCTCGACCTCCGGAGGGCTGAGCTCGGGCACCACCTGGCGGAAGACCTCCCTGGAGTGATCGGCCGTCTGCAACAGCCCGGGGATGTGGACCGTGTACGCGTTCCTCAGCGTGAGGGCATGGTGCTCCAGCTCCGCCAGGTCCAGGAGTCCCGGGGGGAGGATCTCGCGGTACTGCTCCCACCAGCCCTTGGTGCGGTCACCGGCCATTCCCGCCAACGTTTCCACGAGCGCGCCGTCGGTAGCCGAATAGGCCCGCGCCATCGCCCGTACGCGTTCGGGGCTGACGCCGAACCGCGCCGTCTCGACGTTGCTGAGTTGCCCCGAACTGGTGCCGATCGAAGCGGCCGCCTCGCTGGCGGTCATCCCCGCCTTCTCCCGGAGTTTCCGCAGCTCGGTCGCCAGACGGACACGGCGGGCAGTTGGTGCCGGACGCCCTGCCACGTAACTCCTCCTGACTCCACGCCCAGTGGTCCCTCACTCACACGAGGGATTTACGCATCGAACTCCATGGGAAAGCCGCAATGAATCTTTGCGACCCTCTAGCCTGGGGACAGGCAGCCTCGCCTGGAAGTACCCCGCTCGACGGAGCGGCATGGTCACCGGGCCGACATGAACATCCCTCCGTGATCGGAGACTTCCATGCCTGTCACCGTATCGCCAACGTGGTCGTACACCCTCCAACTTCCCCAGGATCCCCGCGCCCCGGGCATCGCCCGCCGCACCCTCCGCTCGGTCCTCGATGTCCATGCGATGGGCGCGCTCGCCGACACGGCCGAGCTCCTCGCAGGCGAACTGGTCACCAACGCCTACCTCCACTCGGACGCCCCGTACACCCTCCGTCTCCGGGCCATGTCCCCCGACCGCCTCCGCATCAGCGTCTGGGACACCAACCCACACATCCCCGCACCCTTCGGCACCGGCCTCCCGCACCTGCCCGCCGCCCTGGGCGAATGCGGCCGTGGTCTGTTTCTCGTCCACTCGTACGCCGACAACTGGGGCGCCTATCCCCTCGGGGGTGGCGGCCTCTACGGCGACGCCGGCGGGAAGCTGCTATGGACAGAGTGTGGATCTCAACTCGGCGACTTCAGAAGGCCTTTCGCGTGAGTCAAGAACCCCGCGCCGTCTCTCGCCATCAGCCACGGAGACGATCCGTCGCCATTCCGGCAGGAGCGCGTAGCGATCGTCGGCGGCCTATGTCCAGCTCCCGGCGGCCCGCATCCGCTGAGAAAGAGGAGCGCGTAGCGATCTGGTGCGCGTGAGACCGAGCCGGCTTACGTAGATCTGATCGACTTCGATTCCGCGTCCGCCCGGATGGGCGGCCGGCCGAGCGGCAGCCGCCGCTCGTGCCCGCCAACGCCACCGCTTCAGGACCCGCAGGTCCCCCCTATGCCATTCCCCCGGGGGCCGCCCGACAGTCCTTGTCGTTTCGTGACGGCCGTCGGTGTCAAGGGTGGAGCGAAGCGGAATCGCGAAGCGACGCGACAACGTCGCGCCCTTGACGCCGGCGGCCGGCGCGGAATGACACTGGGACTGACGGGCAGCCCCCGGGCACATCCTGATTCCGTCCGAGCAGAGACCGCCAATTCGCCTTCGCTGCAGCCCACTTGCGCATTCCCGTCCGCCCCGTCCCGGCGTCCTTCCCGCAGCCCCCGGTAGCCGCTCCCGCCGCCCGGACATACGCTGGCGGGGTGGAGGCGGCCATGTGCCGCCCGGAGGCGGCCAATGTGCCGCCAGATCAGAACACCGAGTCGCCGGTGGCGGATTCGTCGCCATCGAGCATGCCGGCTGTGCTGCCCCCTTCCATGACGGTCGTGAATCACGCCGGCACTCTCCGCTGTTTTCGTGCGACCAGCGACCAGGAAGTCGCGATCAGGGAGTCGCAATGAGAAGACTTTCTCGGGCACACCGTCGAGCCATGGCCATTGCGGCGACGCTGATGGCCGGAGGCATGGTGCTGGGGACGGGCACAGCCGCGTCGGCCGGCGTCTCGGCCGGCCTTCCCGGCCAGGTCACCCCTGCCGACCAACAGGCAATGCTCAACGAAACCAACGCGATCCGAGCGCAGAACCAGGCGCCGCCCCTCACCTGGGACGCCGCGCTCGCCTCCGGCGCGCAGTCGTGGGCCGACAACCCGGCCTCACACTCCAGTGGCCTCCAACACGACAGCAGTTTCACCAACGGCGCCGAGAACATGTCGAGTGTCGGGCCCAGCGGCGCGGTTGCGCAGTGGGCCGGCGAGAAGGCCGCGTACGACGCGGCCGGCCCCAACTGGGACACGAGCTCCACCGGCTACAAGACGCAGTGGGGCCACTACTGGAACATGGTCCAGAAGAACTACACGAAGCTGGGCTGTGGTGCCACCACCGGTGTCACGGTCTGCCGCTACCAGTGACCGGCCATACCCGCCATACCCGGACGACATAGACGTACTCCCGGTCCGGCCGCAGGGCCGGACCGGGACTGCGTACGGCCGGACCGGGACGACACGCCCACGCAACCGCAACGGCGCGCCCACAAACCCCCACATCGAGGGATTTTGTCCGATTAGCGCGTATCTTCGGGACATGCCCACGCCCTTCGGATCTCGCGGCGGAATGGCGTTCAGCCCCGCCGAGCTGCGCGTGTTGCGGCGCTCCCTCGCCCATGCCCTCCAGTCCTCCACCGGCCCGCTGACGGCCGCCGAGGTGCAGGACTGCCTCCGGCTCGCGCACGCCGTCGACGATGCCGTCGACGAGGCGGACCGGCTCAGAGCGTTCCTGCTGGCGGACCTGCGGCGGTACCGGGACGCCCTCCCGGGCAGCGTCACCGGGTATCTGGAGCTGCTCCAGGACGCGCTCGAGGGCGGGTACGAGCCCGGACGCGACGATCTCTCCGCGCTGCGCGCACTGCGGGGCAACGCCGTGGCCGCCGCGCTGCTCGACCGCTTCCGGCCGCTCCCCGAGCGCTCCGGACGGCGGCGCCCGCCCACCTCCGCGCCACGGATCCGCCTGCTGGCCCTCGCCGGGGGCAAGGCGGCGGGCGGCGGCAAGGCCGGCAGCGGCAAGGAAGCCGCCGGCGGCACGGAGGCTCCCCGGGGCAGGAAGGCGGCCGGGAGCACCGCCGGGAACAAGGAGGAGGAAGGCGGCGGCAAGCCCGTCCCCGCCAAGCCCGCCCCCGCCAAGCCCGCCCCGCCCAGGCCGGACCGGCCGGTGCCGACGCCGGGTGAGGTGTTTCCGCCGCGCCGCAAGCCGACGCCGCCCCCGGCGGCCGTGCGGGCGGCCGGGTAGCTACGCTGTGGGGCATGGACTATGTCTCCGCGCTCGTGCCCCCCATCGTGATGGCCATGTTCTTCATCGGTGTCGTCGTGACGATCGTGAAGAGCCAGGGCGGTGCCAACAAGGCCAAGGAAGACGCGGTCGTCGATGCCGTGATCGCCCGGGTCGAGGCCGGCCAGCCGAATCAGAAGTAAGAACAAGTGGTCGTCATAGTGAAGTAGCAAAGCACTTCACGGCACTGCGGCGGGTGCAGGGACATGCACCGAGTACCCCTGCGGGACCACTGTCGCATGCACTATCCGTACTACTCGTAGTGCTGGTGTTACTCGTAGTACCAAAAGACGGGCGTGCGCCCCCCAATCGGGGAGCACGCCCGCTTTTCTTGGGCGGTGTCGAGCGAATAGCCGGGCAATTGCGGACATCCCGCACTATCGTGCTGCTGTGCCTCGCCCCTTGGGAGAACTCGAAGACGCCGTCATGACGCGGGTGTGGCAGTGGAACCGCCCGGTCACTGTTCGGGAAGTGCTGGAGGACCTCCAGCAGGAACGCTCCATCGCGTACACCACCGTGATGACGGTTATGGACAATCTTCACCAGAAGGGCTGGGTCCGGAGGGAAGCCGAGGGCCGCGCCTATCGCTATACCGCCGTCTCCACGCGCGCCGCTTACTCGGCCGCACTGATGAACGAAGCCTGGTCCACCAGCGACAACCCGGCCGCAGCCCTCGTCGCGTTCTTCGGCATGATGTCGCCGGAACAGCGCGAGGCCCTGCGCGACGCGGTCCGCATCGTCCAGCACGATGACGAACAGGCGGCAGCCCAGAACGGCGATCAGCCCGCGGAGAAGCCCGCCGGACAGGCAACGCCCTCCGCACCCCCCGGCGGCGCCCCGGCCGCGCCGGAAGGCGAGACGCCCGAGCGGCCCGTGGAGCCGGGGCGATAGCGTCCGGTCATGGAAGAAGATTCTCCCGCCGAGCCGGTTACCGATGCAATTGCAAAAGCAGTGACGATCCGCCGGGCCCGTACCGGGGATGTGCTCGCGCTGCGCCGGCTGCTCGACCAGTACACGCAGCAGCGGATCCTGCTCGACAAAGCGCCGGTGACGCTTTACGAGTCCATCCAGGAGTTCTGGGTGGCGCAACGCGAGGACGACGGGCTCGTGGTCGGCTGCGGGGCGCTTCACGTCATGTGGGAAGACCTGGCCGAAGTGCGTACGCTCGCGGTCGACCGCGACTTGAAGGGCGGTGGAGTCGGGCACCGGATCCTGGAGCGGCTCTTGCGGACCGCCCGCGAGGTCGGGGTGAGCCGGGTATTCTGCCTGACCTTCGAAGTGGACTTCTTCGCGAAGCACGGCTTCACCGAGATCGGCGAGAGCCAGACGCCCGTGGACACGGATGTGTACAGCGAGCTCCTGCGTTCCTATGACGAGGGCGTCGCCGAGTTCCTGGGTCTCGAACGAGTGAAGCCGAACACCTTGGGCAACAGCCGGATGCTTCTGCACCTCTGAACGATCAGAACGATCCGCGGCGCGATCCCTATGTCCGAATCGCGTATGTTTCCCGTCCGGATGCCCACCTGAACCTCTCCCGGGGGTTTGTGTTTTTCAGGCAAAAGCGGTTTCCTTTCCGCGTACTGCATTTTCGATGAAAGGAAATCCGGTGGCGCAGAAGGTTCAGGTCCTTCTTGTCGACGACCTCGACGGTGGCACGGCGGACGAGACCGTCACGTTCGCGCTGGATGGCAAGTCCTACGAGATCGATCTCACCAGCGGCAATGCAGCGAAGCTCCGCGGTGCGCTGGAGGAGTTCGTGAAGGCCGGTCGCCGTACCGGTGGCCGCGCTGCCGCGGGCCGCGCCAAGGGCGGTCGTGCCGCTGCCTCGGCCGGCAACCCGGACACCGCCGAGATCCGTGCCTGGGCGAAGGCGAACGGTTACAACGTGAACGACCGCGGCCGCGTCCCGGCCGACATCCGTGAGGCCTACGAGAACAGGGGCTGACGCAGCAGCCCGGCGAGCCCGGCCCGGTGGCATTCCGTGGCCGCCGCACCGACCAGCCGTACGAGGTCGGGTCCGGCGGTCCGGCCGGCCGCCAGGGACGGCAGCCGGGTCTCGCAGCCCGGCTCGGGGGGTCGCAGCCACAGCGTGACCCCCTGGGGGCTCTCCAGGGGGCCCGCGCAAGGGCCTTCTGCGCCCTCGGCGCCCTCCGCGCCCTCTGAGCCCTCCGGGCCCTCAGCCGGCCACCCGGGCGGCGGCGGAGCGGCCATCCTGCCGCCCGCGCCCAGCGCGCCCAGGTCCAGGGCCACCCCGCCCCACTCCAGCCAGTCCAGCAGCCCGGGCAGCTCCTCGGCGCTTCCCGGTGCCACGAGGAACCGCATCCGGCGGCCCGCCAGGGCCACCGGCCCGGAGGCGCGGGAACGGCGCAGCACCGCGGCCCCCGCCACGGCCGGCAGGTCCAGTACGTCGTACGGCCCGCCGGTCGGCAGCATCGCGGGCGGCCCGGGCTCGGCGGGCCAGCCGAGCACCCGCTCGTACCAGCGGCAGTGCGCGAGTGCGGCCGCGACGGCCGACGGGGCGACGGATTCCCGGGCGGTCGATTCCCGGGCGGTGGATTCCCGGCCGGTGGATTCCCGGCCGGTGGACTGCCGGCCGGTCGATTCCCCGGCGGTGGATTCGGGTGCGACCCGGGGCAGCGGGACAGTGGGAGCCATATCGGAGCAACCGCCCCGGACCGGCCGTGGTTACGCTGCGCATCCTTCTTGCTGCGCACCGTCAAGGCCGGTCTCGGATTCGGGGCGCAAGTATGTTCGCCCTTAGCGGAGGGAACGGGTGTGGGGGGCATGGACTGTCACTGCCTGCGGGTAAGACATTCCTAGTGGATCGGGGCGACACGCTGATTTGACCGGCTCCCGTTCGCCATCGGCGTACACGTGTGACGGGTATCTGCCTGGCCTGCGGGAACATCGTCTCGCACCATCGGGTTGGAGCAGTTGTCGGCTGTTCAAGCCGGTTTTTCCTCACCGACGTGGGGGTGAGCCGTGGACGGATGTCGGCAGTTGGAATGAGCTGTCCCGCCCCGCGGGACTAGCATGCGGAAGGACAGGGCGGGGACCGACCCCGAACTGCCCGACCGCTCTGAGGAGCGATAAACGATGTTCGAGAGGTTCACCGACCGCGCGCGGCGGGTTGTCGTCCTGGCTCAGGAAGAAGCCCGGATGCTCAACCACAACTACATCGGCACCGAGCACATCCTCCTGGGTCTGATCCACGAGGGTGAGGGTGTCGCCGCTAAGGCCCTGGAGAGCCTCGGGATTTCGCTCGAGGCCGTTCGCCAGCAGGTCGAGGAGATCATCGGTCAGGGCCAGCAGGCCCCGTCCGGCCACATCCCCTTCACCCCGCGGGCCAAGAAGGTCCTGGAGCTGTCGCTCCGGGAGGCCCTCCAGCTCGGCCACAACTACATCGGCACGGAGCACATCCTGCTCGGCCTGATCCGCGAGGGCGAGGGCGTCGCCGCCCAGGTCCTCGTGAAGCTGGGCGCCGACCTGAACCGGGTCCGGCAGCAGGTCATCCAGCTGCTCTCCGGCTACTCCGGGGGCAAGGAGGCCGCCACGGCCGGCGGCCCGGCCGAGGGCACGCCCTCGACCTCCCTGGTCCTCGACCAGTTCGGCCGGAACCTCACCCAGGCGGCCCGCGAATCCAAGCTCGACCCGGTCATCGGGCGCGAGAAGGAGATCGAGCGGGTCATGCAGGTGCTGTCCCGCCGTACGAAGAACAACCCGGTCCTCATCGGCGAGCCCGGCGTCGGCAAGACCGCCGTCGTCGAGGGCCTGGCCCAGGCCATCGTCAAGGGCGAGGTGCCCGAGACCCTCAAGGACAAGCACCTCTACACCCTGGACCTCGGCGCGCTCGTCGCCGGCTCCCGCTACCGCGGTGACTTCGAGGAGCGCCTGAAGAAGGTCCTCAAGGAGATCCGCACCCGCGGCGACATCATCCTGTTCATCGACGAGCTCCACACCCTGGTGGGTGCGGGTGCCGCCGAGGGCGCGATCGACGCCGCCAGCATCCTCAAGCCGATGCTGGCCCGCGGTGAGCTCCAGACCATCGGTGCCACCACGCTCGACGAGTACCGCAAGCACCTGGAGAAGGACGCGGCCCTGGAGCGCCGCTTCCAGCCCATCCAGGTCGCCGAGCCGTCGCTGCCGCACACCATCGAGATCCTCAAGGGTCTGCGTGACCGGTACGAGGCCCACCACCGCGTCTCCATCACGGACGAGGCCCTCGTGCAGGCGGCCACCCTGGCCGACCGGTACATCTCGGACCGCTTCCTCCCGGACAAGGCGATCGACCTGATCGACGAGGCCGGCTCCCGGATGCGCATCCGCCGGATGACCGCGCCGCCGGACCTCCGCGAGTTCGACGAGAAGATCGCCGGTGTCCGCCGGGACAAGGAGTCCGCGATCGACTCCCAGGACTTCGAGAAGGCGGCCTCGCTCCGTGACACGGAGAAGCAGCTGCTGGCGGCGAAGACCAAGCGGGAGAAGGAGTGGAAGGCCGGCGACATGGACGTCGTCGCCGAGGTCGACGGCGATCTGATCGCCGAGGTCCTGGCGACCGCGACCGGCATCCCGGTCTTCAAGCTGACCGAGGAGGAGTCCAGCCGACTGCTCCGCATGGAGGACGAGCTCCACAAGCGCGTCATCGGTCAGAAGGACGCGATCAAGGCCCTTTCCCAGGCCATCCGCCGTACGCGGGCCGGTCTGAAGGACCCGAAGCGCCCCGGTGGCTCGTTCATCTTCGCCGGCCCGTCCGGTGTCGGTAAGACCGAGCTCTCCAAGACGCTCGCCGAATTCCTCTTCGGCGACGAGGACGCGCTGATCTCCCTCGACATGTCGGAGTTCAGCGAGAAGCACACGGTTTCCCGCCTCTTCGGTTCGCCCCCCGGTTACGTGGGCTACGAAGAGGGCGGCCAGCTCACCGAGAAGGTGCGCCGCAAGCCGTTCTCCGTCGTCCTCTTCGACGAGGTCGAGAAGGCCCACCCGGATATCTTCAATTCCCTTCTCCAGATCCTGGAGGACGGTCGCCTGACCGACTCCCAGGGCCGGGTCGTGGACTTCAAGAACACGGTCATCATCATGACGACCAACCTGGGTACCCGGGACATCTCGAAGGGCTTCAACCTGGGCTTCGCCGCCACGGGTGACGTCAAGACCGGCTACGAGCGGATGAAGGCCAAGGTCAACGAGGAGCTGAAGCAGCACTTCCGCCCCGAGTTCCTGAACCGTGTCGACGACACGGTGGTCTTCCACCAGCTGTCGGAGGAAGACATCATCCAGATCGTCGACCTGATGATCGCCAAGGTGGACGAGCGTCTGAAGGACCGCGACATGGGCATCGAGCTCAGCGCGGAGGCCAAGCTGCTGCTCGCCAAGCGCGGCTACGACCCGATCCTGGGCGCCCGCCCGCTGCGCCGGACCATCCAGCGCGAGATCGAGGACATCCTGTCGGAGAAGATCCTCTTCGGCGAGCTGCGTCCCGGTCACATCGTGGTCGTCGGCAAGGAGGGTGAGGGCGAGAGCGCCAAGTTCACCTTCCGCGGCGAGGAGAAGTCGGCTCTGCCGGACGTTCCCCCGATCGAGGCCACGGGCTCCGGCCCGGACCTGAGCAAGGGCGCGTAAGGCCGTAGCGCACGCAGGGGCGGCCCCGGGACCGGAAACGGTCCCGGGGCCGCCCCTTTGTGTGCCTGCCTCCGCGCTCGTTCTTCCTCGTGGGCGTGTCCTCCCGCCTCCACTCCTTGAATGCGCGCACAGTGGAACCGGAGTGCTCCAGGCCACAATTCCGGGGTCGGTTGCACCAGGAGCCGGTGACAAGCGGCACAGGGCAAATCGGACCTACGACCTGATTTCGTAGATCAAAAGGCATATCCGGCGCGGGTTCATTGCAGGAAGAGCCCGTCAACGAGATGGGACACATCGCCCAGGGCTACGGTCTTCGGTAGTAAGAGGGGCCTTTGAGGCTTGAAGGGCAATTGGGTTACCAATGACGGGCCGCACTGACGGCATCCGATCCAAACCCCCAGCCTTTCCCGGAGGACCCCGTATGTTCGCGAAGCCCTTCCGTACCCCGCGTATCCGTACCGCCGTCGCCGTCGCCGGTCTCGGCGCCGCCCTGGCCGTCGGAGCCACGGGTACCGCCTTCGCGGACGCGGCCCCCGCCGCCAAGGCCGCCCCGGGCTGGACCAAGCCGGTCTCCGGCTACACGCTGTCCGCGACCTTCGGCAAGGGCGGCAACATGTGGTCGAACAAGCACTCCGGCCAGGACTTCGCCGTCCCGACCGGCACCCCGGTCAAGGCCGCGGGCCCCGGCACCGTCGTGAAGGCCGGCCCGAACGGCGGCGGCGACGGCCCCGCCTACGGCAACGCCGTGGTGATCAAGCACGCCAACAACACGTACTCGCAGTACGCCCACCTGTCGAAGATCCAGGTCAAGATCGGCCAGAAGGTCGCGGCGGGCAAGCAGATCGCCCTGTCCGGCAACACCGGAAACTCCAGCGGCCCGCACCTGCACTTCGAGATCCGCACCACCCCGAACTACGGCTCCGCCGTCAACCCGGTCGCCTTCCTCCGCGGCGAGGGCGTCACGGTCTGACCCGTCACCCCCTGACGACGACGCCCCGGTCACGAAGCGTGACCGGGGCGTTCCCGTGGCCGTGGCCGGAGCCGGCTCAGCCGAGCAGCCAGGCTCAGCCGACCAGCCAGGAGTGCGAGGGCCTGGTCTTCTTGTCGAGCTTGTTGCCCTTCAGCGCGGCCACCTGCTCCGCGGTCAGCGGCGAGCCCCACACCCGCACGTGGTCCAGCGATCCGATGAAGGAACCGCTCCAGATCCCGTGATGACGGGCCCGGCCCAGCTGTACCGGGCCCGGCCCGGACCAGATCGCCGGCACCTCGGCCGTACCGGCCTGCTTGTCGTCCACGTAGAGGGCGATCTGCTTCTTCTCGGCGTCGTAGGTGCCCGTCAGCATGGTCCACTTCTTCGTGCCGGCCGACGCGTCGCCGACCACCTGCACGGCGGTGGACGCCGCACCCTTGTCACCGGTCTGGACGCGGAACACCCACGACTTCTTGCCGCCCGACTCCTCGAAGCCCAGCTCGAAGGAGTACGAGACGCCGTCGCCCTGGCTGACCGCCATTCGCGAGCCCCGCTCGGACGTGCCGAACACACGCGCCGAGACGGTGAAGCCCTTCGTGGTGTCCACGGCCGGCTCGGCACCCTGCGCGTAGGAGTTCGCGCTGCCCTTGAAGCGCACCTCGCTGCGGTTCTCCAGCTTGGCCACCTGGGCGTCCGGGCCCATCGCGATGTGCAGCCGGCCGTTCCGGTCGCGCAGCAGGTTGGGCTCGCCCTCCAGGGTGGGCGAGTCGTTCGCCGGGGGCTTGTCGGTGCCCGAACCCGTGGGGCTCGGCGAGCCGGAGGCGACCACCTCGGGCTTGTCCTCGTCCGAGCCGCCCCCCTTCAGGGCGAACCAGCCCGCGCCGGCGCCGAGGGCCAGCACCAGCACGCCGATACCCGCGATGAGCAGCGTCTTCTTGCGGCCGCGCCGGGACTCGTTCTCGTCCGCCAGCGCCTGCCAGTCGGGCTGGTCCGTGGCCGGCAGCGGGAACTGCGGCTGCTGCCAGTCCGGCTGCGGGGCGGCCTGGGGGAACCCGGCGTGCTCCGTCGGCAGGCCCGCGGCCCAGGCCTGCGGCTGCGGCTGCTGGGGCTGCGCGTCCGACGGCTGCTGGTACGGGTTCGGCTGCCCGGCCTGCGGGTAGCCGTAGCCGCCGGGCGTCGGCCCGCCGGGGTAGCCGTAGCCGCCGCTCCCCGCCGCGGGGTCCGGGTGGGGGCTGCCGTTGCGATCCGTACCGTCAGTCATGGCCGTGATGCTAAAACATCCGTCTCATCGGATGAACGGGGACCGGTACCGATACGGACTCGACTGGCGACCGGTCCCGGCCTCAGCACGGGAGCTGGACGATCGGGAAACTCCCCGTGGACGTCGGCGCGTGCTCCGGCAGCCACAGCACCGCCACCGCACCCGCCGCCCTGCCCTGCGTGTCGAACCCGCCCGGCGCCGCGACGTTACGGAACGTCAGACGGGCGCCCAGCACCCGTGCCTGGCCCTCGGCGATGGTCAGCCCCAGGCCGTGCCCCACACCCGCCCGGTCCGTCGAGCCGGTGCGGAAGCGGCTCGGCCCGTCGCGCAGCAGCGCGTCCGGGAACCCGGGACCGTGGTCCCGCACCCGGACCACCCGGCCCTCCACGTCCACCTGGACCGGCGGTCGCCCGTACCGTGCCGCGTTCGCCAGCAGGTTGCCCAGGATCCGCTCCAGTCGCCGCGGATCGGTGCTGACGATCTCGTCCGCCACGACGCGGATCGTCGCCTCCGGCATCAGCGACGCCACCCGCCGGCTCACGAACTCGCCCAGCGCCACCTCCTGGAGCTCGGCCCGCTCCGAGGCGCCGTCCAGCCGGGCCACCTCCAGCACGTCCTCCACCAGCACCCGCATCGCCTGCGCGCGGTCCCGCACCAGCTCGGTGGGGCGGCCCGGGGGCAGCAGTTCGGCAGCGGTCAGCAGGCCGGTCACCGGGGTGCGCAGCTCGTGCGCGATGTCCGCGGTGACCCGCCGTTCCGCCTCCAGCCGTTCCTGCAGGGCGTCGGCCATCGCGTCCACCGCCCGGGCGAGGTCGTCGGTCTCGTCGCGTACGACGCCGCCGACGGCGTCCCGTACCCGAACGTCGGGATCGCCGTGGGCCACCTTGGTCGCCGCGGCCGCCGCCTTGCGGAGCCGGCGCGAGATCTGGCCGCCGATGAGCACGCCCAGCGCGGACCCGCCGATGACCACCGAGAGCGAGCCGATGACCAGGGCCCGGTCCAGGTCGCGCATCAGATCGGCGCTCTCCCGGAACTGACTGTGGATCGACAGGACCTGCCCGTTGCCGAGCGGCACCGCCGCCCACACCTCGGGCAGTCCGCCCGGGTTCTCCTGGACGTACGTGCCGCGCCGCCCGTTCCGCGCCTTGTCGCGCAACGGCGCGGGCAGGTCGGGATCGTTCAGCTTGGCGCCCATCACCGGCTTGCGTCCGGCCTCGGCGTTGCGGGAGATGAACTGCACGCGGTCGAGCTGTACTTGGCGCTGGCTGTCGAGCATCGACACCCGGGCGGCGCTGTGCACCACCAGGCTGAGCGCGATCGCGATCAGGGCGCCCACGGCGGCGATGGCAAGAGTGATCTTCCAGCGGATTCCCGTGCGCAGGGTGAACCGCTTCATTCCGTGGCTCAACCCTTGAGCTTGTAGCCGAAGCCGCGGACGGTTTCGATGCGGTCCTGGCCGATCTTGGTGCGGAGGCGCTGGACGTGGACGTCCACCACGCGGGTGTCGCCGCCCCAGTCGTAGTCCCAGACCCGCTCCAGCAGCCGGTCGCGGGAGAGGACGGTGCCGGGGGCCGAGGAGAACTCCAGCAGCAGGCGCATCTCGGTCGGGGTCAGCGCCACCGGGGCGCCGGACCGGCGGACCTCCATGCCCTCGGTGTCGACCTCCAGGTCGCCGAAGGACAGCACGCCGCGCTCCCCGGCGGGTTCGCCGTTGCCGTTGCCGTTCCCGCCCGGGCCGCCGGCATGACCGAAGCGGCGCAGCACCGCGCGGATCCGGGCGACCAGCACGGAGCCGTCGAAGGGCTTGGTGACGTAGTCGTCGGCGCCCGCCTCCAGGCCCAGGACCACGTCGATGGAGTCGGCGCGCGCGGACAGCATGATGACCGGGACGGTGGACTCGTCGCGGATCCGCCGGCACAGGCTGACGCCGTCCATGCCGGGCACCATCACGTCGAGCAGGGCGATGTCGGGGCGGTCGGCCCGGAACGCCTCCAGGCCCGAGAGGCCGTCGGGCATGGCGGTCACGGTGAACCCGTCCCGCTCCAGGGCGAGGGTCGTGGCCTCGCGGATGACGTCGTCGTCCTCGACGAACAGCACATGGGTCTCGGCCATTGCGGAAGCCTCGCCTTTAGTTCTTCTCTGTCACGGCCGGGGCGGGCTGGGCCCCGCCGTCGACCACGTTGCTGTAATCGGTGTGCACGCGGTCGTGCTCGGTGAACTTGGTGCCCGTCCAGCGGTACGTGATCACGTCCTCCCCCTCGGGGTAGGCGAGCGCGTCGCTCTTGCCGTACACCGGCTTGGTGATCACCAGATCGCCCCGGTCGATCTCCGCGTAGACGGGCGGCTGTTCGTCCGAGAAGACGTTCTCGTACGTGCCCGGACGGGCGTCGTCCTCCCGGTACACGTACGAGCCGAGCCCCACGGCGTCGGCGCAGGACAGGACGTTGACCACCACGTCGGGGACGTCGTTGCCGGTCACCTTGCCGTAACTGACGTCGATCGGGAACTCCTTGCCGGTGCACGGCTTGAGGTCCCGCTTGATCGCGGGGCTGACCTTCGGGTCGGCCTTGAGCAGGGCCACCGGGTCGATCTTCGCCTTCGGCGCGGCCGCCTGGCTGCTGCCGGAGGGCAGGGCCGACGGGGCTGTCTTGGCCACCGATTCGGTGCGGGCCGGTCCGCCGTCCTTCAGTCCGGTACCGCCCGAGGCGCACCCGACAACGAACAGCGCGGTGCCGACGAGGACGACCGCCCCCGCCGACACCAGTACCAGCGAACCTCTGCCGCTCAGGCCGCGCACCGCTCCCGCCCCTCGTCACGTACGTGGCCACCGCGCTCCAGCGCCCGCAGGTCCAGGTCGCGGCTCTCCAGCTCCTGCCGGAGCCGGGCCAGTGCCCGGTGCAGAGTGCTCTTCACGGTTCCCGCCGACATCCCGAGCGCCGCGGCCGTCTCCTCGGTGCTCATCTGCTCCCAGTGTCGCAGCACCACGACACTGCGCTGCTTGGGCGCGAGGACCTTGAGGATGTCCATCAGCAGGGCGCGGTCGGCGCGCTGCTCCGTGCCGTCCTCGACGGAGGCGTCGGGGAGCTGCTCGGTGGGGACCTCTTCGAGCTTGCGGGAGCGCCACCACTCGGTCCGGGTGTTGATCATCACCCGGCGGAGGTAGGCGTCGGCGAGGGACTTGTCGGCGATGCCGTCCCAGCGGCCGTAGGTGCGGACGAGGGCGGTCTGCAGGAGGTCCTGCGCGTCGGTCGGGTCCGGGACGAGGCGCCGGGCACTGCGCAGCAGCGCGTCCTGCCGGGTGCGTACGTACTCTTCGAATTCGAGTACCTCGCCGTGCGCCATCTCAGACCGCCTCCGTTCCTCAACCGTTTCGCATCCGTCGCTTGTGGATTCGAAGGTACGGAGGCGTTGTCACGAGGCTGTCCGGTCCAGACCTCGGTGGGCGCACGGCTAGCCATAGGTTGTGTAACAGCGGTACTGCCACACTGGTTCCGGTTAGGTGCGGGGCAGCCGGTAGGTGCCGCCGGCGAGGGGTTCCACCAGGCCGTCGGAGACCAGTCCGTCCAGTGCGCGGGCCCGTTGCACGGGTTCGTCCCAGACGGCGTCCAGCAGGGCCTGCGGGACCGGGCCGACGGCCTCGCGCAGGACGGCCAGGAGTTTGCCGCGGACCTGCCGGTCGGTGCCGGCGTACGTCTGCCCGCGCCGCGGGGGACCGTCGTGCGGCGGTTTCCCGGCCAGGCGCCAGGCGCACAGTCCGGCGACCGGGCAGCGGGCGCAGTCGGGGTTCTTGGCGGTGCACACGAGGGCGCCGAGCTCCATGGAGGCGGCGGCCCACCGGGCGGCGGTGGTCTCGTCCTCGGGCAGCAGCTCCCGGGCGAGGTGCCGCTCGGCGGCGGTGGTGGCGTTCGGCGGGTACTCGATGCCGGTGGTGGTCCGGGCGAAGACCCGGCGGACGTTGGTGTCGAGGACCGCGTGCCGCTGTCCGTACGCGAAGGAGGCCACGGCGGCGGCCGTGTACTCGCCGATGCCGGGCAGGGCCAGCAGCTGTGCGTGGTCGCTGGGTACGTCGCCGCCGTGGCGCTCCGTTATGGCCACCGCGGCGCCGTGCAGCCGCAGGGCGCGGCGGGGGTAGCCGAGCCGGCCCCAGGCGCGGACGGCCTCGCCGGGGGCCTCGGCGGCCAGGTCGGCGGGCCGGGGCCAGCGGGCGAGCCACTGCTCGTACACGGGCAGGACCCGCTTGACGGGGGTCTGCTGCAGCATGAACTCGCTGACCATGACGCCCCAGGGGCCGGCCTCGGGGCGGCGCCAGGGCAGGTCGCGGGCGTGCTGGTCGAACCAGTCGAGGACGGGGGCGTGGAGTGCGTGCGCGGCGGCGGAGGTAGCAGTCATGGCACTCCGCATCCTGGCACGAACGGGGCCTACCGCGCGGGGCCCGGACCGGTGAACCAGACCGCCGGACCGACCCCGCTGGAGCGGACGGTGCTGACCAGCCGGCTGGTGGTACCGGTGAGCAGGATCATCAGCACGGCGGCCACCGCGCCGCCCAGGAGCAGGCCGACCGCGACGTCGTGGGGGTAGTGCACGCCGGTGAAGACGCGGGAGTAGGCCATCAGCAGGGCCATCGGCACGGTGAGCAGGGCCAGCCGGGGCAGGGCCAGGGCGAGGGCGATCGCGGCGGCCCCGGCGATGGCGGAGTGGTTGCTGGGGAAGGACCAGTCGCCGTACGCGGGACAGTCGATCAGCGGGGTGACGGCGCCGGCCACGGCCCTGCAGGGACGTTCCTCCTCGATGGCGGACTTCACGAGCTCGGAGACGACGTATCCGAAGGCGGTGACCAGCGGCGCGAGCAGGGCCGCCGAGAAGGCGTGCGGGCCGAGGGTGCGGGCCCGCCACCAGAGGGCGAGGAACAGAACTCCGAAGAGAAGCAGGCCGAGTTCGGTCCACACCTCGGCCGTGGTCTGGACCCAGCCGGGGGTGGTGTGTGCGAAGTCGGTGATGTCTCGGTAGAGCTCGGAGCTGTCCATGAACACCAAGAGTATGTAAAGAGGATCAGTGCCTTCGCCGCCGAGGTGGCCGGATCCGAGCGCTTCCGGGCCGTTCCGCATGCCCCGCCGGAATGATCATCGCCAAAACACCTGTGCCGTCCGGCATGTGGGGCACTGATCGACTCCCGGACTCTCGTAGAGTTCCGTCCGTGGGATCTCTGCGCAATCCGGTCGGGCCGCTTCCCTCCTCCATCTACTGGCGACGGAGGGCGGTTCTGGCGTCCGTCGCGGCACTGCTCGCGCTCCTCGCCGTATGGACCGTCAGTTCCGGCGGCAGCAAGGTGAACGACGACGGCAAGGGGTCCGGCGGACCCGCCCCCGCCGCCTCCATCACCGCCGGCACCCCGGGCAAGGGCCCGGCGATCACCGCGGCCCCGGGCGGCCGTGACGAGTCGGGCACCGCCGGTACGGGAACGGGCTCCGGCACAGGTTCCGCTTCGGGCGGCACCAGCGGGGATTCCGGCAGCGGCAAGAACGGCGATCCGGGCGCCGGCACGGGCGGAAGCTCCGGCGCGGGCACCGGCGGCGGCTCCGGCGGTGGCGGCACCGACCAGGTCCCGGCCGACTCCCAGCTGCCCACCTGCGCGCCCAACTACCTCCGCTGGGAGGTCAAGAGCGCCAAGAACGCGTACGAGGCGGGCGAGCGGCCGCGACTGGAACTCGTCGCCCGCAACATCTCCGGCACCAGCTGCAAGGTCGATCTCGGGCCAAAGCAGGCCGTGCTGACCATCATTCAGGGCAGCACCAGCAAGGCGGTCTGGTCCTCCGAGCACTGCCCCTCGGGTCCCGGCAACGTCTTCTACCGGGTGCAGTCCCAGGGGCAGACCAGCCAGTCGCTGGAGTGGGACCGGAAGTTCAGCGCGGCCGGGCAGTGCGCCACCCCGCCGGAGGGCAGCGCGGTGGCGGGAACGTACATGGTCGAGGTGAAGGCCCCCGGCATGCCGGTCGCCCAGATCTCCTTCGTGCTCAAGCAGGACTGAGGCGGTGCCGAACGTGCGGAGGTCCCGGATACGCACCACCGGGCCGGCGGCCGCCGGCCTGGTGGCCGCGCTGCTCGCGGCGACCGGGTGCGCGCACCCTCTGAAGGACCTCGGGCCGCTGCCCCCGCGCTACTCGGGCCCGCCCCTGCCGGTGGACACGGTGGTGCGGGAGCTGACCGGCTCCCTGGAGGCGGCCGGTTTCACCGTCACGCGCCAGCCGCAGGACATGATCCAGTTCGAGTGCACGGAATGGCTGACCGGACGGCTCGCCGGGCCGGCGCCGACCGGGCCGGGAGCGGACGCCGGGGCGGTGGCCACGGCGCTCCGGGAGGGCGAGGCGAAGGCACGTGCCCGGGGCTGGCAGGACGGACCCGGCCACGACCCCGCGATCGCCGTGCTGAGCCTGCGCAAGGGGAACTGGACGGCGACGGCGCCGCCCCCCATGCCGGACCGGGACGGCGTCACGACGGTCAGGGTGCAGTTGGTCTGCTACGGCTCCCTGTCGAAGAAGCCGAGCGGTTCCCCGGTGCCGGGATCACCCTCGACGGGGACCGGCGGTGCGGCGGACCCGGACGACGTGGTGGATCCGGACGACGTGGTGGATCCGGACGATGCGGCGGAGCCGGAGTCCTCGGTCTCCGCGTCCTAGACGCCCGTGGGCGTCAGACGTAACGCTCCAGGATCGAGGACTCCGCGAGCCGGGACAGCCCCTCGCGGACGCTCCGCGCCCGCGCCTCTCCGACGCCGTCGACGGTCTGCAGGTCGTCGACGCTCGCCGCGAGCAGCTTCTGCAGCCCGCCGAAGTGCTCGACCAGCCGCTCGATGATCGCGCCGGGCAGTCGGGGCACCTTCGCCAGCAGCCGGTAGCCGCGCGGCGAGACCGCGGAGTCCATGTTCTCCGGGGAGCCGGTGTAGCCGAGCGCGCGGGCGGCCACGGGCAGCTCCAGGAGCTCCGTGTGGGTCAGCGCGTCCAGCTCGGCCAGTGCAGCGTCCACCGTGCGGGAACGCTTCGCCGTGGGCTCCGGCACGTAGTCGCGGATGACGAGTTCGCGCTCCGCCTCGATGCCCACGGTCAGCTCGTCGAGCTGGAGCGAGAGCAGGCGGCCGTCGGTGCCGAGCTCGACCACGTACTCGGCGATCTCGGTGGCGATCCGGCGGACCATTTCCAGCCGCTGGGCGACGGCGGTCACATCGCGGACGGTGACCAGGTCCTCGATCTCCAGCGCGGACAGGGTGCCCGCGACCTCGTCGAGCCGGAGCTTGTACCGCTCCAGGGTGGCCAGCGCCTGGTTGGCACGGGACAGGATGGCCCCGGACTCCTCCAGGACCCGGCGCTCCCCGTCCACGTAGAGCGCGATCAGCCGCATCGACTGGGAGACGGACACGACCGGGAAGCCGCAGCTCTTGGACACGCGGTCGGCGGTGCGGTGCCGGGTGCCGGTCTCGTCGGTGGGGATGGACGCGTCCGGGACCAGCTGCACACCGGCCCGCAGGATCTTGGTGATGTCCTTGTCCAGTACAACCGCGCCGTCGAGCTTGCACAGCTCGCGCAGCCGGGTGGCGGTGAACTCCACGTCCAGCACGAAGCCGCCCGTGCACATCGCCTCGACGGCCTTGTCCATGCCGAGGACGATCAACCCGCCGGTGTTGCCGCGGACGATCCGCTCCAGGCCGTCACGCAGGGCCTGACCAGGGGCGACGGCGGTCAGCGACGCGCGCATCAACGCGTCGTGCTTGGAGCTCGCGCCGGACTTTCCGGATGCTGCTGCCCCGTCCTTGGCTGCCACTGCACTCCTCCGGTCGCGGGTTTCGCCGCCGCGCCCCGTGTGCGCGGGGGTGGGCGGACCAGCCCAAAGTCTACCGGCGCATGCTGTGGCCCCGCCGGAGCTTCCCGGGCCCGGGCCCGGGAACACGGGGCGGAATCGATTATTCCGCCGGCTTGGCGGCCGCCCTCCGGCTGCGCGGCAGGACCCGCAGGGCGTCGCCCATGTCCGCGACCTCGATCACCTTCATGCCCGCCGGGACCTTGCCCGGGTCACCCGGGACCAGGGCGTGCGTGAAGCCCAGCCGGTGCGCCTCGGCGAGCCGCCGCTGGACGCCGGTCACCCGCCGCACCTCGCCCGCCAGGCCGACCTCGCCGATGGCGACCAGGTTCTTCGGCAGCGGGGTGTCCGAGGCCGCCGAGGCCAGGGCCAGGGCGATCGCCAGGTCCGCGGCCGGCTCCGACAGCTTCACCCCGCCCACCGTCGCCGAGTAGATGTCCCGCTTGCCCAGCGCGCTGATCCGGCCGCGCTGCTCCAGCACCGCCAGCATCATCGAGACCCGCGAGGTCTCCAGGCCCGAGGTGGTCCGCCGGGGCGAGGGGATCTGCGAGTCCACGGTGAGCGCCTGCACCTCGGCGACCAGCGGGCGCCGGCCCTCCAGGGTGACCGTCAGACAGGTGCCCGGCACCGGCTCGGCGCGCCGGGTCAGGAACAGCCCGGACGGATCCGCCAGCCCCGTGATCCCCTCGTCGTGCAGTTCAAAGCATCCGACCTCGTCCGTGGCCCCGTACCGGTTCTTCACGCCGCGCACCAGGCGCAGCCGCGCGTGCCGGTCGCCCTCGAAGTGCAGCACCACGTCCACCAGGTGCTCCAGCAGCCGCGGGCCGGCGATGGCGCCGTCCTTGGTCACGTGGCCGACCAGCAGGGTGGACATCCCGCGCTCCTTGGAGGCCCGGATCAGCGCCCCGGCCACCTCCCGGACCTGCGCCATGCCGCCCGGGGCGCCGTCGATCTCCGGCGACGCGACGGTCTGCACCGAGTCCAGGACCAGGAGCGAGGGCTTCACGGCGTCCAGGTGGCCGAGCACCGCCGAGAGGTCCGTCTCCGCCGCCAGGTAGAGGTGGTCGCTCAGGGCGTTGATCCGGTCGGCGCGCAGCCGGACCTGGCTCGCCGACTCCTCACCCGTCACGTAGAGCGTCCTGTGCGCCTCGCTCGCCGCCTTCGCCGCCACGTCCAGCAGCAGCGTGGACTTGCCCACGCCCGGCTCGCCGGCCAGCAGCACCACCGCGCCGGGCACCAGCCCGCCGCCGAGCACCCGGTCCAGCTCGTCCACCCCGGTGCTCCGGGCCGTCGCCTGCCGGCCGTCCACCTGCCCGATGGGCAGGGCCGCGCTGGACACCCGCCCGGCCGCGGTGGTCCGCACGGCGGGGGCGCCGTACTCCTCGACGGTGCCCCAGGCCTGGCACTCGGGGCAGCGGCCGAGCCACTTTGCGGTCGTCCAGCCGCATTCGGTGCAGCGGTAGGACGGCCGGTCCTTGGCGGATGAGCGGGATGTACGGGCAGCCATGCGCCCACCGTAACGGCCGCCACCGACAGGGCCGGGCCGTCACCGGCAGGACCGGGCCGCCGGCCGTCAGGGAAGCTGTCCTGTTTTGGCCGATCTGGTCACCCGTAAGGGTTAAAACTGCTCAAGGCTTCCAAGGCGTCACCGGCGCGCCGCCTACGGTCGCCCAGTGACCAGCAGCAGTCAGGCACAACCCGACGCGCGCACCGGCGCACACCGGGCGCACGGGCGCACGCCCTCCGGGGAAGACCAGCCTCCCGCCTCCCCCCACGAGCCGTATCTGGACGGCCTCTTCACCTATTGCCTGTCCGTGCTGTGCGATCACGAGGCCGCCGTCGAGGTGCTTGGCGAGGTCCTGGCGGTGGCCGAACGCTACCCGGGGCGATGTCCCGGCGAGGGGGAGCGCAGGTCGTGGCTGTACGCGCTGGCCCGCTGGGCCTGTCTGCGGCGCCTGGGCGAGCAGCGGCGGACCCGGCACGGCAGGCCCGGCCGGGCCGCGGGCCGGATCGCGGACCGGTCCGAGGGGCGGACCGCGCAGGACCCCGCCGCGGGGAGCGTGCGCAGCCCAGGGTGTGCGCCGGAGCACAGGGGGCGCACGAACGGTGCGGAGGGCGGCGCACCGGCCGCCGGCGCCGGTCCGGCCACCCCGCACACGACGTCCGCGGCGGAGGAAGCGGCCGAGGACGACCTCCGACAGGCCGAGCTGGCCCGGCTGGCCTGGCCGGAAGCCGCCGGTACCACCCCCGAGCAGCGGGAGGCACTGGAACTCGCCGTCCGCCACCGCCTCGGCGTACCCGAACTGGCCGCCGTGCTCGGCACGCCCCCGGCCGCCGCCCGCGAGCTGCTCTCCGGCGCCGCCTGCGAGGTGGAGCGGACCCGGGCCGCCCTCGCCGTCGTCGAGACCGGCTGCTGCCCGGCCCTGGCCCGGCTCACCGGCGACAGCCAGGTCCTGCTCTCCACCACGCTGCGGGTCGAGCTGGTCCGCCACGTCGACGACTGCCCGCGCTGCCGCAGGCTCGCCGAGCGGGCCGGGGCCGCCGGCCCCTGGCCCGGCTCCGGCGGGACCCGTACGGCGGCCCTCCCGCTGGTCCCCGCCCCGCGCGGAGCCGTCCACGCCGCCCGGCTCGGCGCCGCCCGGTCCGTGCGCGCCACCGCGCCCCGGTTCACCCGTGCCGGCTTCCCGATGGACCCCAGGGACCGCGCCGCCCGCCGCGACCGGATCCGGGCGCGGGCGGTCACCACCACGGTGGTCGCCACCGTGGTGGCCGCGCCGGTGCTGGCGCTCTGGGCGGCGTACCGGGGCGCACCCAGCACGGGCGAGCCCGCCGGGGGCGCGGGCGCCACCCGCATCTCCGCCGACGGTGCCGAGGAGCCCGCGCAGGCGGACGGCGGCCCGTTCCCGGCGTACGAGAACGCCGGGAACGCCGCGCGCACCGGCAGCACGCCCGGCTTCGCCGAGAGCAGCCGGACGCACCCGGACTCCGACGTCTCGGTCGAGGTGATCAGCACCGGCGCCCCCACCGCCACCCCGCCGGGCCCGGCCGGACCGGGGAGGGTCGAGGTGGCCGCGGTGTCCCGTGGCGGCACCACCTACCTGCGGCTCACCGCGTCCGGCGGTGCCCCCGTGCACTGGCGGCTCTGGTCGGACGCGCCGTGGCTGCGGGCGGAGCGGACCTGGGGCACGCTGGCGCCGGGAGAATCGGTCACCCTGCGGATCACCGTGGACCGGGCAGGCCAGCCCGCCGGCCCGTGGATCGGCCGGGTCGGCGTCGAACCGGGCGACGCGGTGATCGCGATCCAGGGCCGCGGCCGCCCGGCGGCCACGCCGGTACCGCCGCCGGCCGCCACCCCCGCGCCGACCCCGGCCCCGACCCCTCCGCCCACGGACACCCCGGGGCCGACGCCGACACCGACACCGACTCCCACCCCGACACCCACGGACACCCCGGCCCCGACACCCGCACCCACCGGGAGCCAGACCCCGATCCCGCCCCAGGAGCCCTCCCCGGGCGGAACCGTTTCCCCGGGGCCGACCGGTCCGTAGCGGGACGGCGGTCCCGGCTGGTCCTGCGGCTGGCCCCCGGTCGGTCCTGCGGTTCAGTCCCGCGGCGGCGGTACGGACGGGGAGACGGGCGGCTTCGGCTTGGGCCTGGCCGGCGTACCGGTCAGAGACTGCGCCGGTGCCGGCGGGGAAGAGGAGGCCGGGCCCGCCGTGGCCGTGGGCACGGACGTGGGCGCCGGCGCGGGCGGGGACGGCGCGGGGGAGGACGCCGAGGAGGCTGTCGCCGTCGGTGTGGCCGACGGGGCCGGAGCTGTGGGCGTCGGAGTCGGAGACGTGGTGACGGCGGCGGCCGGAGCCGAGGAGCCCGGCGCCGGGTCACCCCCGTCCGCCTGCCCGCACCCCACGGTGGCCGCGATCACCAGCAGTGCCGCTGCCTTCCCCACGCCGTCCCGGACACGTCCGTACATGACCCCTCCCAGACTTCGGCTTCCCGACACCCGCCGCGCACCGGACACCGGGCCGCGGGCTCACCGGATCCTAGGACTCACGCCGGATCCTGGGACTCACGCCGGGTCGGCCGGGGGGACCGGGTCGGCCGGGTGGGGTGCCATCGGCAGGAGCGAGGCCAGCCGGGCCTCGCACAGCTCGACCAGCACGTCGTACGCCTCCTTGCCCATCAGCTCGGTGAGCTCGGCCCGGTACGAGACGTAGACCGGCTGCCCGGCCCCGTGCGCGGACGTCGCCGAGGTGCACCACCAGTGCAGGTCGTGGCCACCCGGGCCCCAGCCGCGCCGGTCGTACTCGCCGATCGAGACCTGCAGCACCCGCGTGTCGTCGGGCCGGTCGATCCATTCGTACGTGCGCCGGATCGGCAGCTGCCAGCAGACGTCCGGCTTGGTCTCCAGCGGCTCGCGGCCCTCCCGAAGGGCCAGGATGTGCAGGGAGCAGCCCGCGCCGGCCGGGAAACCGGGCCGGTTCAGGAAGATGCACGCGCCCTTCCAGCGGCGGGTCTGCTTCTCGCCGTCGTCGTCGAACTGCGTCCACCCCGTCTTGTCGCCGACGTCGTGGAACTCCCACAGGTCGGGGGTGAGCCGTGCCACGTGCTCCGCGACGCGCTTCTCGTCGTCCTCGTCGGAGAAGTGCGCGCCGAGCGTGCAGCAGCCGTCCTCGGCCCGGCCGGCCTTGATCCCCTGGCAGCCACTGCCGAAGATGCAGGTCCAGCGCGAGGTCAGCCAGGTCAGGTCGCAGCGGAAGACCTGCTCCTCGTCGGCGGGGTCGGGGAACTCGACCCAGGCCCGGGGGAAGTCGAGGCCCTTCTCGTCGGGCTCGGCGGCCTTCCCGGCCGTCTTCTTCGTCTTGGCCTTCTTCGAATTTGGCACAAACCCAAGCCTAAGCGCCCCTTACCTCACCCATCCGCGTCCGGGCCAGTAGCGTTTCGCGTATGAGACTCGGTGTCCTTGATGTGGGTTCGAACACGATCCATCTGCTGGTGGTGGACGCGCACCCCGGCGCGCGCCCGCTTCCCGCGCACTCGCACAAGGTGGAACTTCGGCTGGCACAGCTTCTCGACGACTCCGGCGCGGTCAGCCCGGAGGGCGTGGAGCGGCTGGTGTCGGTGATCGCGGGCGCGGTGATCGCGGCCGAGGACAAGGGCTGCGAGGAGGTGCTGCCGTTCGCGACCTCCGCGGTGCGGGAGGCGCCGAACGCGGACGAGGTGCTCGACCGCGTGAAGTCCGAGACCGGCGTCGACCTCCAGGTCCTGAGCGGTGCGGACGAGGCGAAGCTGACCTTCCTGGCCGCCCGGCGCTGGTTCGGCTGGTCGGCGGGGAAGCTGCTGCTGCTGGACATCGGCGGCGGCTCGCTGGAGATCGCGTACGGCATCGACGAGGACCCGTACGCGGCGGTCTCGCTGCCGCTGGGCGCGGGGCGCCTCACGGCCGGCTGGCTGCCCGGCGACCCCGCCGACGCGGCGGACGTCAAGGCACTGCGGCGGCACGTGCGCGCGCAGATCGCGCGGTCGGTCGGCGAGTTCAGCCGCTTCGGCACCCCCGACCACGTGGTGGCCACCTCCAAGACCTTCAAGCAGCTGGCCCGGATCGCGGGCGCGGCGGGCTCGGCGGCCGGTCCGTACGTACAGCGGGACCTGAGCCGGAAGGACCTGGAGGAGTGGGTCCCGCAGCTGGCGTCGATGACGGCCGCCCAGCGGGCCGCCCTGCCGGGCGTCTCCGACGGCCGCGCCGGCCAGCTGCTGGCGGGCGCACTGGTCGCGGAGGGCGCGATGGACCTGTTCGGCGTGGACCAGCTGGAGATCTGCCCCTGGGCCCTGCGCGAGGGCCTGATCCTCCGCCGCCTGGACCACATGGGCTAGGGGCCGTCCGGAAGGCCGTCCGGAAGGCCGTTCGGAAGGGCCGTCCGGAAGGGCCGTCCGGAAGGGCCGTCCGGAAGGGCCGCCCGGACGGGTGCGGCCGGGGCGAGGGGCCCGGGATTTCCCCCGGGCGGGGCCCGGCGGCGGAGCGGCCCGTACGCTGTCCCCGTGGCAGAACCCGTCCGGATCCCCAACGCGAAGGTCGCGCTGAGCACTGCCTCGGTCTACCCCGAGTCCACCGCCACCGCCTTCGAGATCGCCGGCCGCCTCGGTTACGACGGGGTCGAGGTGATGGTCTGGACCGACCCGGTCAGCCAGGACGTCGCGGCGCTGCGGCGGCTGTCCGACTACCACCAGGTGCCCATCCTCGCCGTCCACGCCCCCTGCCTGCTGATCACCCAGCGGGTGTGGTCCACCGACCCGTGGACCAAGCTCCGCCGCGCGCAGGCGGCAGCCGAACGGCTCGGCGCGTCCACCGTCGTCGTCCACCCGCCGTTCCGCTGGCAGCGGCAGTACGCCCGCGACTTCGTCAGCGGCATCTGGCGCATGGCCGACGAGACCGACGTGCGGTTCGCCGTCGAGAACATGTACCCCTGGCGCTATCGCGACCGCGAGATGCTCGCCTACGCCCCGGAGTGGGACGTCACCAAGGACGACTACCGCCACTTCACCGTCGACCTCTCGCACACCGCCACCGCCCGGACCGACGCCACCGCCATGGTCGACCGGATGGGCGACCGGCTCGCCCATGTACACCTCGCCGACGGGAACGGCTCCGCCAAGGACGAGCACCTCGTCCCCGGCCGCGGCACCCAGCCCTGCGCCGAGCTGCTGGAACGCCTCGCGCTCAGCGGCTTCGACGGCCACGTCGTGATCGAGGTCAACACCCGCCGGGCCATGTCCTCCGCCGAGCGCGAGGCAGACCTGGCCGAGGCACTGGCCTTCACCCGTCTGCACCTGGCCACGGCCACGGCCACGCACACGGCGGCGAACGCCGCCCGTCCCACCGACCCCGCCGCCCGGTCCGCGGACGGCGGCACCCACCGGCGGGTGCCGCGCCCGTGAGCACCCCCGCCGCCCCCGGCCCCGCCGGCGACGCACCGGAACCCCGGCGCCCCCGCCGCGGCCCCGGCCGGCCGCCCCGCGACGCGGCCGACGACGGCCCCAGCACCCAGGAACGCATCCGGCTCGCCGCCCGCGAGGTGTTCGCCGAACGGGGCTACGACAAGACCTCCGTTCGCGGCGTCGCCAAGGCCGCGGGCGTGGACCCGGCCCTGGTCCACCACTACTTCGGCACCAAGGACGACCTCTTCGCCGCCGCCGTCGAGGTCAGCATGGAGCCCGCCCTCGTCGTCCCCGCCGTGATCGGCGAAGGCCCCGAGGGCATCGGCGAGCGCCTCACCCGCTTCTTCCTCGGCGTCTGGGAGAACCCGGCCACCCGCGCCCCGCTGCTCGCCGTCATGCGCTCCGCCCTCACCCACGAGGCCGCCGCCAAGGTGCTCCGGGAGCTCGTGCTGCGCCGCGTCGTGGAGCGGGTCGCGGCCGACCTCGACGTCCCCGACCCGACCTTCCGCGCCGAGCTCGCCGCCTCGCACATGGTCGGCATCGCGGTGCTGCGGTACGTCGTCCAGGTCGAGCCGCTCGCGTCCGCGGACCCGGAGGCCATCGTCGAACTGGTGGCGCCCACCCTGCAGCGCTACCTGACGGAAGCCCGACCCGATACGGCGACCTGACGGAAGCCCGGCCCCGATACGGCGCGACCTGACGGAAGCCCGGCCCGATACGGCGCGACCTGACGGAACCCTGACCGAAGGCTGACCATCCCGTCCCGGGATCCGGACACCCTGTCCGTATCGCGATCAGGAGGCGTAGCCTCGTAATGAGCAATGTCCATACTCATGGGGAGCTGAACCCGATGCCCGAGCTGAGGTCCCGCACCGTCACCCACGGCCGCAACATGGCGGGCGCGCGCGCCCTGATGCGCGCATCGGGCGTAGCGAGCGAGGACATCGGGAAGCCGATCATCGCGGTCGCCAACTCCTTCACCGAGTTCGTGCCCGGCCACACCCACCTCGCCCCCGTCGGCCGGATCGTCTCCGACGCCATCCGGGCCGCCGGCGCCGTCCCCCGCGAGTTCAACACCATCGCCGTCGACGACGGCATCGCCATGGGCCACGCCGGCATGCTCTACTCCCTCCCCTCCCGCGACCTGATCGCGGACAGCGTGGAGTACATGGTCGAGGCGCACTGCGCCGACGCCCTGATCTGCATCTCCAACTGCGACAAGATCACCCCCGGCATGCTGATGGCCGCCATGCGCCTGAACATCCCGGTGGTCTTCGTCTCCGGCGGCCCGATGGAGGCCGGCCAGGCCACCCTGGTCGACGGCACCGTCCGCAAGCTCGACCTGATCGACGCGATGGTCGACGCGTCGAACGAGAACATCTCCGACGAGGACGTCCTCCGCATCGAGGAGAACGCCTGCCCGACCTGCGGCTCCTGTTCCGGCATGTTCACCGCCAACTCGATGAACTGCCTCGCCGAGGCCATCGGACTGGCCCTCCCCGGCAACGGCTCGGTCCTCGCCACCCACACCGCCCGCCGCGCCCTCTACGAGGAGGCCGGCCGCACCGTCGTCGAGATCACCAAGCGCCACTACGAGCAGGACGACTACTCGGTCCTGCCGCGCAACATCGCGTCCCGCCAGGCCTTCGAGAACGCCATGGCCCTCGACATCGCGATGGGCGGCTCGACCAACACGATCCTCCACCTCCTCGCCGCCGCCCAGGAGGCCGGCCTGGACTACGACCTGAAGGACATCGACGAGGTCTCGCGCCGCGTCCCGTGCCTGGCGAAGGTCGCGCCGAACGTCGCGCCCGGCGGCACGTACTACATGGAGGACGTGCACCGCGCCGGCGGCATCCCCGCCATCCTCGGCGAGCTGCACCGCGGCGGCCTGCTCAACAAGGACGTCACCTCCGTCCACTCCGCCAACCTCGAAGACTGGCTGGCCAAGTGGGACCCCCGCTCCGGCACCGCCACCGACGAGGCGATGGAGCTGTGGCACGCGGCCCCCGGCTGCAAGCGCTCCGCCACCGCCTTCTCCCAGTCCGAGCGCTGGGAGTCCCTGGACCTGGACGCCGAGGGCGGCTGCATCCGCTCCGCCGAGCACGCCTACTCCAAGGACGGCGGCCTCGCGGTCCTCAAGGGCAACATCGCCGTCGACGGCTGCGTGGTGAAGACCGCCGGCGTCGACGAGTCCATCTGGACCTTCGAGGGCCCGGCCGTGGTCTGCGAGTCCCAGGACGAGGCCGTCGAGAAGATCCTCACCAAGCAGGTCACGCACGGCGACGTCGTCGTCATCCGCTACGAGGGCCCCAAGGGCGGCCCCGGCATGCAGGAGATGCTCTACCCGACCTCCTTCCTCAAGGGCCGCGGCCTCGGCAAGACCTGCGCCCTGATCACCGACGGCCGCTTCTCCGGAGGCACCTCGGGCCTGTCCATCGGCCACGCCTCCCCGGAGGCGGCCTCGGGCGGCACCATCGCCCTGGTCCAGGACGGCGACCGCATCCGCATCGACATCCCGAACCGTTCCATCGAGCTCCTGGTCGACGAGGAGACCCTGGCCGCGCGCCGCGAAGCCCTCGGTGGCGTCTACGCCCCGAAGGACCGCGAGCGCACGGTCTCCGCGGCCCTGCGCGCCTACGCGGCGATGGCCACCAGCGCCGACAAGGGCGCCGTCCGCGACGTCTCGAAGCTGGGCTGACCCACCGACCCCACCGGGCTCCCCGAACCCCGCCGCCCTCCCGGACCGGCGGGGTTTCGCCGTTACGGCCCCGGTGCCCGGGCCGACGCCCCCCGGCTCACCAGCTCCCGGGATCGGCGGCGTCCACGGCGAACACCGACCCGTCGGGCGCGCTCGCGAACACCTTGCCGTCAGCGGCCACGGGAGCCGGGAGCGCCGCGGTGTAGGTGGTCCCGGACGCCATCCGGGGCTGGGTCTGCCCGACGAGACGTCCGGAGTCCGCGTCGACCGCCAGCAACCTCCCGTCCAGGGCGGTCACATACACCCGCTCGCCGACGTGGACCGGCCGGGAGGCGTCCGTGACTCCGGTCTCCAGCCGCCACCGCTCCCGGTCCGGGCCGACGGCAGCGAGGGCACCGGACGTGCCGAAGACGTAGACGGAACCGTCGGCCGCCACGGCCGCCTGCGCATCCGTCAGCGGTGCCGCCGGCCGGGTCTGCCGTACCGCCCGGGTCCGCAGGTCCACCCGCACCACGGTGTGGGTGAGCATCCTGGTGTCGGCCGCCAGCAGGTGCAGCTGTCCGGCGGCCACGCCGACGGGTGCCGCCGTACCCGCCGTCCGTACCCGCCACGCGACCGATCCGCCCGCTGCCTCCACCCCCATGACTTCGGTGCTGCTGCCGTCCGCGGTCGGCGTGGCCACGTACAGGCCCGGCCCCGGCGCCGCCTCCGGCCCGGGGAACCACACCGAGCCGATGCCGCCGAGCTGCTTCGTCCAGCCCGCCGTACCCGTCGCCGCGTCGTACGCGGTGACGGTGCCCGTGGTCGTCACGACCAGGACGCGTCGGCCGGCGGGCACCAGCCTGGCCCCGGGGGGCAGGTCCTTGCGCCAGCGCTGAGCACCGGTGGCCGGATCCAGTGCCCGGACCCCGCCGTCCGGGAGCGCGGAGACGAGCACGAGGCCGCCCGCGGAAACCGGTGCGGCCGCGCCGCCCGGGGCGGTTGCCTGACCCGGCAGCGGAACCGTCCAGGCAGCCGATCCGTTCCTGGGGTCGATCCGGGCCGCCACCCCGGGTGCCGCACAGAACAGCGCCGCCGAAGCCCAGGAGCAGGCCGGTGCCTGCGCCGGCGCTCCGCGCGGACCCAGCGCGACGCTCCAGCCCGCGAACGCGCCGGCCCCGGAACCGGGTCGGGCCGTCGAGGTGCTCCCTGCGCCGCCCCGCCCCGAGCCGGACCCTGAGACGAGGTGCATGCAGCCGCCCACCAGGCCACCGGCCAGCAGTGCCACGACGCCGGCCCACAGCACGGGCTTCCTCCACGGACGCGAGCGGCCCGGTCCGGCCGGCGGGACCTGGGCGGCAGAACCGCCGGCCGGCCCGTCCACCGGCCCCACCAGGACCGCCCGGTCCCGTCGGTGCGTCTCCTGCCGGCGTTCCCGCTCCCGCTCGGATTCCCGTCGGCAGGCTGCCGCGCGCGTAGCGGACACCGGCTGCCTCGGCTGCGGTATGAAGGCCCGGGTGTCGTCGTCGGACGTCGGGTAAGCAGCCGCGCGCAGCACCGCGATCAGCTCGTCCGCCGACGGCCGCCGGGCCGGTTCCTTCGACAGGCAGCGCTCCACGATCCGGGCGAGCCGCGGCGGCACACCGGTGAGGTCCGGCTCGTCGTGCACCACCTGATAGGCCACGATGTACGGGCTGTCCGAGTCGAACGGCCCCCGCCCGGTCGCCGCGTGCACCAGCACCGACCCCATCGCGAACACGTCCGCCGCCGGCCCGACCTCCCGCGGCCGCTGGAACTGCTCCGGCGCCATGAACGGCGGAGTCCCGATCAGCTTCCCGGTCTCCGTCCGCAGATCACTGTCGTACGGCCGGGAGATCCCGAAGTCGATCACCTTCGGCCCGTCGGCCGCCATCAGCACGTTGCTCGGCTTGAGGTCCCGGTGCACCACACCGGCCCGGTGGATGTCCCGCAGCGCCTCGGCCAGCCCTGCTCCCAGCCGCGCCACCTCGGGCCCGTCGAGGATCCCCTCCCGTACCCGCTCGGCGAGCGTCGGCGCATCGATGAACAGAGTGGCCATCCACGGCCGCTCGGCATCCGCGTCGGCGTCCACGACGGGCGCGGTGAAGGCTCCGCTGACCCGCCGTGCGGCGGCGATCTCCTGCCGGAACCGGGCCCGGAACTCAGGATCGACGGCGTGCTCGGCATGCACGACCTTCACGGCGAGCTTCAGACCGGAGGCCGAAGTGGCCAGATGCACTACGCCCATGCCGCCGGAACCGAGCACGGATTCCAGCCGGTACTGCCCGGCGTACTCGGGAAATCCGGCTTGCTCGGCGCGCAGCGACTGCATGGCCCACCACCCCCGCCGGAGCCTAGTCGATGACCCGTACGATTCGGCCACAGCCTGCTACCCTGCGCGAGTTGCCGAGCGGACAGCTCAACGGGGGAGACACGCATGTCGGTTGAAGACCAGGTAAGTGAGCCGGGCGAGGCCACGACCCTCGCGGCAGAGGCTGTTTTCCCCTCCTACCCGATCGCCCCGGGCTACCAGGTCAACGTCCGCAGCGGCCCGGGCACCGGCTACCCGGTCGTGAAGGTCCTGCCTCTGGGCGCCTGGGTGTCGATCCGCTGCCAGTGCCCCGGCACCACCGTTTCCGGCCCGTACGGCACCACCAACATCTGGGACTGCATCGGCAACGGCCAGTTCGTCTCCGACGCCTACGTCAAGACGGGGACCGACGGCTACGTCGCCAACCGCTGCGGCTGACACATCCGCGCAGCCCGGCCGGGGCGGGCGTCCGACACCCGGACCGCTCCGGCCGCTCCCGCCCCGGCGGGGGATAATCGCAGGCGTGAGCGACGAGCAGCAGCAGGCGCAGCAGCAGGCGCAGCAGCAGGACAAGGCCGATAGGGCAGACAGGGCAGACAAGGCCGCTGTCGGCCCCGAGCCCGAGCCGATCAAGTTCTTCGGCACCACCTGGGTGAACCACGACAACGGCTACGCCCTGCGCCGCGTAGGCGTGGCCGCCGGCTCCCTGATCACCGCCGTCGCCGCCGCGTTCCTGCTGCGCGCCGCCTACGAGGGTCTGCAGATCGGCGACGTCGGCCCCTTCCTCTCCATCTCCGTGGTCGTCCTCTTCGCGATCTCCAGCGCCATCGCCTTCTTCAAGACCTGGGAATCGTTCAAGTACCGCCGGCGGCCGTCCTCCGACGAGGCCTCGCTCAGGGGCCTGAAGCTCATCGGTTTCATCGGCTCGCTCATCGCGTACTTCCTGCGCTGCCTCCAGGAGGCCCCCGGCGAGGCACTGCACCGTGCCGAGTACGAGAAGGCCCTCGCCGAGTACACCCGCCGCCGCAGCGCCCGTACCGGCAACCCGGCCGCCCGTCGCCCCAAGCGCAAGAAGTAGCCCGGGTACGCACCCCCGCCCATTGACGCCCCGGCACCGCCAGGAGCAATATTCATCACATGAGGAATATGGAAGGCGGGGAGCCCCCCGACCCACCCGCAGCAGCCGCCACAGCCGCACCGGTAGCAGCCGCCACAGCCGCGGTCGCCGCAGCCACCGCGCCCGCCGTCCGTGCCCGCGCCCTGACCGTCCGCCGCGGTACCGGCCGTGCCCTCCGCGCCGTCATCGACGGCATCGACTTCGACGTCCCCCGCGGCCGCATCACCGGCCTCCTCGGCCCCTCCGGCTGCGGAAAGACCACCCTCATGCGCGCCGTCGTCGGCACCCAGGCCCACGTCACCGGCACCCTCGAAGTCCTCGGCCGTCCCGCCGGCCACCCCGACCTCCGCTCCCGCATCGGGTACGTCACCCAGGCCCCGTCCGTCTACGACGACCTCACCGTCCGGCAGAACCTCGACTACTTCGCCGCGATCCTCAACCCGGGCCGCGCCGCAGCCGAAGCCCGCCGCGCCGACGTCGACCGGGCCATCGCCGACGTCGACCTCGCCGCCCACACCCACGCCCTCGCCGGCCGGCTCTCCGGCGGCCAGCGCAGCCGCGTATCCCTCGCCGTCGCCCTGCTCGGCACCCCCGAGCTGCTCGTCCTCGACGAACCCACCGTCGGCCTGGACCCCGTCCTCCGCCGCGACCTCTGGAACCTCTTCCACGAGATCGCCCGCACCCGGGGCACCACCCTCCTCGTCTCCTCCCACGTCATGGACGAGGCCGAGCGCTGCCACGACCTCCTCCTCATGCGAGACGGCCGCATCCTCGCCCAGGACACCCCGGACGGCCTCCGCGCCGGCACCGGGTCCGAGACCGTCGAGGCCGGCTTCCTCCACCTCGTCGACGAGGCGAACCACCAGGCGCACCTCCGCTCCCGGGAGCCGCAACCATGACCGCGACACACCTCGCCGGCACGCAGGCGATCAGCCTGGCCCGCACCACCGCCACCGCCGCCCGCGTCCTGCGCCAGCTCCGCCACGACCCGCGCTCCATCGCCCTGATGCTGCTGGTCCCCGTCCTGATGCTGACGCTCCTGCGCTACGTCTTCGACGGCAGCCCGCGCACCTTCAACGGCATCGGCGCCAGCCTCCTCGGCATCTTCCCGCTCATCACGATGTTCCTCATCACCTCCATCGCCACCCTCCGGGAACGCACCTCCGGCACCCTCGAACGCCTCCTCGCCATGCCCCTCGGCAAGGCCGACCTCATCGCCGGCTACGCGCTCGCCTTCGGCAGCCTCGCCGTCCTGCAGTCCCTCCTCGCCACCGGCACCGCCCTCTGGGTCCTGGGCCTCGACGTCATCGGCTCGCCCTGGCTGCTGCTGCTCGTCGCCCTGCTCGACGCCCTCCTCGGCACCGCCCTCGGCCTGTTCGTCTCCGCCTTCGCCGCGTCCGAGTTCCAGGCCGTCCAGTTCATGCCGGCCGTGATCTTCCCCCAGCTGCTGCTCTGCGGCCTGTTCGCCGCCCGCAACACCATGCAGCCGGTCCTGGAAGGCATCTCGAACGTCCTCCCCATGTCCTACGCCGTCGACGGCATGAACGAGGTCCTCACCCACACCGACATGACCGCCGACTTCGTCCGCGACGCCCTCGTCGTCGCCGGCTGCGCCTTGCTCGTGCTCGCCCTCGGCGCGGCCACCCTCCGCCGCCGCACCCCCTGACCACGCATCGGACAGCCCGTCCCGCACCACCGGCCGAGTGCAAGGATGAGGCCGTACGACCTTTGAAGACTTTCGGCGAGGTGAGTCCGCATGACCCAGACAGTCGCAGTCCTCGGCACCGGCAAGATCGGCGAGGCCCTGCTCAGCGGAATGATCCGCGGCGGCTGGCCCGCCTCGAAGCTCCTGGTCACCGCACGCCGTGCCGAGCGCGCCGAGGAACTGCGCACCCGCTACGGAGTGGAGGCCGTCGGCAATGCCGAGGCCGCCAAGCGCGCCGACACGCTCATCCTCACCGTCAAGCCGCAGGACATGGGCAAGCTCCTGGAGGAACTCGCCCCGCACGTCCCCGCCGACCGCCTCGTCATCAGCGGCGCCGCCGGCATCCCCACCTCCTTCTTCGAGGAGCGGCTCGCCCCCGGCACCCCCGTCGTGCGCGTCATGACCAACACCCCCGCCCTCGTCGACGAGGCCATGTCGGTCATCTCCGCCGGCAGCCACGCCACCGCCGCCGACCTCGCCCACGCCGAGGAGATCTTCGGCGGCGTCGGCAAGACCCTCCGGGTCCCCGAATCCCAGCAGGACGCCGCCACCGCACTCTCCGGCTCCGGCCCGGCGTACTTCTACTACCTCGTCGAAGCCATGACCGACGCCGGCATCCTCCTCGGCCTGCCGCGCGCCCAGGCCCACGACCTCATCGTCCAGGCCGCCATCGGCGCCGCCGTGATGCTCCGCGACAGCGGCGAGCACCCGGTCAAGCTCCGCGAGGCCGTCACCTCCCCGGCCGGCACGACCATCAACGCCATCGTCGAGCTGGAGAAGCACGGCGTACGGGCCGCCCTCATCGCCGCCCTCGAAGCCGCCCGCGACCGCAGCCGCGAACTCGCCTCCGGCAACAGCTGACGCCCGGGGCCCCGCATCGCGGGGCCCCGCCGCCTCCCGCACGGGACGGGACCGGATGCTTCAGGGGACGAGCAGCCCGATCGCCTCGTACGCCCGGTCCACCACCGGCCGGGCCAGACCCCGGGCCCGTTCGGCCCCCGCCCGCAGCACCCCCTCCACCGCGGCCGGATCCGCGGCCAGCTCCGCGTGCCGTTCCCGCACCAACCGCAGCACCTCGACCACCGCCTCCGCGACGTCCCGCTTCAGCGCGCCGTACCCGTCGTACCCCTCGGCCAGCCGCTCCGGGTCCCCGCCCGTGCAGGCGGCCAGGATGTCCAGCAGGTTCGCCGCCCCCGGCCGCGTGGCCCGGTCGTACACGACCCCGCCCTCGTTGTCCGTGACCGCCCGCATCACCTTCCGCGTCACCGTCTCCGGCTCGTCGAGCAGATAGACGATGCCCGGCCCGGAGTCGTCGGACTTCCCCATCTTCGAGGTCGGGTCCTGCAGGTTCATCACCCGCGCGGCCACGGCCGGAAGCGTCGCCCTCGGCACCGTGAACGTGTGCCCGTACCGCTGGTTGAACCGCACCGCCAGGTCCCGGGTCAGCTCGACGTGCTGCCGCTGGTCCTCGCCCACCGGCACCTCGTCCGTCCCGTACGCGAGGATGTCCGCGGCCATCAGCACCGGATAGGTCAGCAGCGACAGCCGCACCTGCTCCCCGGAAGTCCGCGCCCTCGCCGTCTTCTCCTTGTACTGCACCATGCGGCGCAGCTCCCCGTCGGAGGCGGTGCACTCCAGCAGATAGGCGAGCCGGGTGTGCTCGTCCACATGGCTCTGCACGAAGAGTGTGCACCGCTCCGGGTCCAGCCCCGAGGCCAGCAGCAGCGCCGCCGCCTGCCGGCTCAGCCGCCGCACCCGCGCCGGATCGTGCTCAACGGTCAGCGCGTGCAGGTCGACGACGCAGAACAGCCCGTCGTCAGGAGCCGCGACCCACTGCCGTACGGCGCCCAGATAGTTGCCCAGCGTCATGTGCCCGGTCGGCTTGATCCCGCTGAAGACCCTTGCCGTGTCCCTTGCCATGTCCGTCCCTGCTCCCTGTCGGTGTCGGTGGCTGCCGCGAGTGGCCCGGCGACCGACTGCCCGGAGGGCAGAAACACGAACGGCCGCCGAAGCGGCGGCCGTGGAGCGCATACGTGCTCGCGTCGAAGGTCGGCCGCCGTCAGGCGGCCCACCAGCGAAGGCTGAGCGCGAGCGCATGCGTGGTCATGCGCCCCAGGCTAGACCCGCGGGCCGGCTCCCGGCGCGGGGTTTGATCCCGTGGCGGGGGCAGGGCAGGGACGTGACCCAGGAGGGGGTTGACACAGACTTCCGAGGTCCGTAAGGTTCTTCGAGTTGTCCGACGTGAGCGCCGACTCCGGTCGGTCCCCGGACAGCCATTCCGCAACACTCATTCGAACGAACGACGCACTTCGTCGTCTCGTTTTCATGCGTATTTGCGAATGAGGAATCCGTGTCCGAGAGGCACAGCCGCCGATTAGGTCGGGGGCAAGGAATCCGCTAAGGTCTCACCTCGTCGGAACGGCTCAACGAGCCAGGAAGACAAACCCGCTGACTGGGAGTCAGGCCCGAAAGGATCTGATAGAGTCGGAACCGCCGGAAGGGAAAAGCGCGAAAGCGCCGGAACCGGAA
>NZ_JBICVY010000004.1:0-508094 GCF_043199475.1 Streptomyces sp. NPDC048603
TTCGTTCTTGCGTTTCCGACTCTATCAGATCTTTTCGGACCCGATTTCCTCGGTGCTTTCCGGTTCCGGCGCTTTCGCGCTTTTCCCTTCCGGCGTTTCCGACTCTATCAGAGAATCTCACCGAGTTTTTCCGGCTTCGACATCCGACAGGATTTCGGAGGGTGTGCTCCAACCGTGGAATTCGATTCCAGGTTCGGGAGCCAGGAAGACTTTATTCGATCACGATCGGACTGTCCAGTCCGACGCAACCGTTCGAATCTACCTCCCCACGCGGACCGTGTCAACAGTCTTTGCGGGACGACGAGACACTAGCAGGTGAGCGGGGCCGGACGCACATCGAGACGGCTCAGGCCGCCGTCGGGAGGGTGTCCGTGCGGTCCCCCGCTTCCACGTCGCCGGTCTCGCCGGCCCTGGCGGCTCGGCCGCCGAGGACGTAGACGTAGAGGAAGAACAGCGCCTCGGCCACGACGCCGATGGTGATGCGGGCCCAGGTCGGGAGGCCGGACGGGGTCACGAAGCCTTCGATGAGACCGGAGACGAACAGGATCGCGGCCAGGCCGATCGCCATGCCGAGTGCCGCGCGGCCCTGTTCCGCGAGGGCTTCGCGGCGGGTGCGGGGGCCGGGGTCGATGACCGTCCAGCCGAGGCGGAGGCCGGTGCCGGCCGCCACGAAGACCGCGGTCAGTTCGAGCAGGCCGTGCGGGAGGATCAGGCCGAGGAACACGTCCAGCCGGCCGGCGGAGGCCATCAGGCCGAAGCCGACGCCCAGGTTCGCCATGTTCAGGAAGAGGATCCAGAGCACGGGGATCCCCAGGAAGGCGCCCAGGACCAGACACATCGCGGCTGCCTGCGCGTTGTTCGTCCACACCTGGGCGGCGAAGGAAGCAGCCGGATGGCTGGAGTAGTAGGTCTCGTACTCCCCGCCCGGGCGGGTCATGGCCTTCAGGTCGTCCGGGGCCGCGATCGAGGCCTGGACCTCGGGGTGCGTCGCGATCCACCAGCCGATCAGGACGCCCACGGCGACGGAGAGCACCGCGGTGGGCCCCCACCAGCGGCGGCTCCGGTAGACGGCGGCGGGGAAGCCGGCGGTGAAGAAGTGGGCCGCGTCGCGCCAGGAGGAACGTCGGGCGCCGGTCACCGTCGCGCGGGCGCGGGCGACCAGCTGCGTCAGCCGGCCGGTGAGCATGGGGTCGGGGGCGCTGGACTGGATGAGCGAGAGGTGGGTGGCGGTCCGCTGGTAGAGGGAGACGAGTTCGTCCGCCTCGGGACCCGTGAGCCGGCGGCCACGGCCGAGCAGCTGCTCCAGCCGGTCCCACTCGGGGCGGTGTGCGGTCACGAAGACGTCGAGATCCATCCGCTTGCCGCTCCCCTGCCCCGTCGGTTTTCCACAGCCCTTACTCCCGCTGTCGTCAGCTTGGCAGACTTGATGACCAAGGGGCAGGTCAGGTCGGCGGTGAAGGGTGGGTTTCGGTGAGTGGTCTGGTGACGGGGGACGCGGTCGTCCTCGGGCTGCGGCCCGCCAGGTTGCCCAGCCGGGCGCTGGCGATCATGCTCGATCTGGTCGTGTATTTCGTCGGGTACGTGCTGATCTCGGTCGCCATCACCCTCGGGACGGCCTCGATGGACGAGGCCGCGCAGGCCGCCATCGCGGTGGCGTCGTTCGTGCTGATCCTGGTGGGCGTTCCGATAGCCGTGGAGACGTTGTCCCACGGGCGCTCGCTGGGGAAGCTGGCCCTCGGGCTGCGGGTGGTCCGGGACGACGGCGGGCCGATCCGGTTCCGGCACGCGCTGGTGCGCGGGGCCATGGGCGTGATCGAGCTGCTGCTGACGTTCGGGATGATCGCGGTGATCGCTTCGCTGGTGTCGGAGCGGGGTCGGCGGCTCGGGGACGTGTTCGGCGGGACGCTGGTGGTACGGGAGCGGGTGCCCGGCGCCCGGGTGATACCGGTGCCTCCCCCGCCGCCCTGGCTGGCCGGGCAGTTCAGCGGGCTCGACCTGTCGGGCGTACCGGACGGGCTGTGGCTGGCGATACGCCAGTACCTGACGCGGATGGGTCAGCTGGATCCGCAGGTCGGTGCGCAGATGGCGGGACGGCTGGCGGATGACCTGGTGGCGCGTACGGGTGCGGTACCGCCGCCCGGGATACCGGCTGCCGCCTTCCTGGCCGCGGTGGTGCACGAGCGGCAGTCGCGCGATGCGGCTCGCGCCTTCGGCACGGGTGTGGGTGCGGGTGTAGGCGTGGGGGTGGGGCGGGGTGCTCCGGCAGGTCACCCGTACGTCGGGCAGCCCGCGCCGTACCACGGGCAGTCAGTGCCCGTTCCGGGCGGAATGCCAGGCGCACCGGTCGCGTCGGCGACGCCGGTGGCGCCGGTGGCTCCCGCGGCGGCTGCTCCGGCCGGCACCCCGGCCGCTCCGGCTGCTCCCCCGGCCGGGCCGGTGGACACGGGCCGGAAGACCGGGTTCGCTCCGCCGGCCTGACGGGCACCTCGGCGGGGGTTGTCGGTGTGATCACCTAGCCTGCGCAGCATGTCAGTGAACATCGAATTCGGGTTCCGGGTCACGAACATCGCCGATGAGGCGCAGGCTCAGGCGGTCATCACGGAGCTCCGCGAGCTGATGCGGGACGAAGGCATCGGAGACCAGGTCAGGATGGCGGTGGAGGAGGAGGACGGTGCCTGCCTCGTTGTCGGGGAGACCGTTTTCCCGCTCATCGTCAGCCGTTCCTACCTGTGGTGCCCGGAGTTCGAGAAGTCCTTCGCCTGGTACGTGAAGGAGGCGGCGCCGGCGGCGACGGGCGTACTGGAGTGGAACTACCCCGACGAGGAGTACTGACCGCCTGAGCCGTCAGTCCGTCGGGAACACCGAAGGCGGGGTCTCCAGGTGTTCGAGTTCGATGCCGGGGGCGGAGAGGACCACGTCTCCCGCGATGTGGACGGTGTGGACCTCGCCGGTGTCGAGGGAGGTGACCCGGTATTCGTCGACGGCGAGCGGTCCGCTGTCGGTGGGGTGGGTCTCGGTGCCCAGCAGGGCCCATGCCTGGTCGACGGTGAGAGGGGCCAGGACCGGGTCCGTGAAGCGGACGAGGCGGACCCGGGTGGCGGGGGCGCCCGGGGTCAGGCGCAGCAGCCGGGCGGTCGCGATCAGGAAGGCGGGGGAGGTGCCGGTGAAGGCGGGGGCCTGGACGTTGCCCTCGGTGGCCTCGGTGCCGGTGGGGTCGGTGCGGACCCAGGTGACGCCGTCGATGGCGGCGCCGCGGACCTGCCAGCTGGCGGCGTTGAGTTCGAGGCGGATGGGGCGGCCGAGCTCGTCCAGGGCGAGGTCCACGGAGCCGGCGTGTTCGCCGTCGGGGGTGGTGCGCTGGGAGACGTAGCGCCAGCCGGAGGGGCCGGGGGCGCAGTGGAAGTGCTCCTCGCCGAGGGGGGCGTGGTCGTGCGGGTCGTGCAGCGAGTAGCGGCCGCGGGGCATGGGGCGGGGTCCTTGGGTACGGGGAACGGGGCAGGCCCCCGGCACGGCTGCCGGGGGCCTGACTCGGGTTCCGCTGATCGGTGACCGATCGGTGATCGGTCAGTGGGTGATCAGTAGCGGTAGTGGTCCGGCTTGTACGGGCCCTCGACCTTGACGCCGATGTAGTCGGCCTGCTCCTGGCGGAGCGTGGTGAGCTTGACGCCCAGGGCGTCGAGGTGGAGGCGGGCGACCTTCTCGTCGAGGTGCTTGGGGAGCACGTAGACGCCGGTCGGGTACTCCTCGGGCTTGGTGAAGAGCTCGATCTGGGCCAGGGTCTGGTCCGCGAAGGAGTTCGACATCACGAACGAGGGGTGACCGGTGGCGTTGCCCAGGTTGAGGAGGCGGCCCTCGGAGAGGACGATCAGGACCTTGCCGTCCGCGAAGGTCCAGGTGTGGACCTGCGGCTTGACCTCGTCCTTGACGATCCCGTCGATCTTCGCCAGGCCGGCCATGTCGATCTCGTTGTCGAAGTGGCCGATGTTGCCCACGATGGCCTGGTGCTTCATCTTGGCCATGTCCGAGGCCATGATGATGTCCTTGTTGCCCGTGGTGGTGATGAAGATGTCGGCGGTCTCCACGACCTCGTCCAGGGTGGTGACCTGGTAGCCGTCCATCGCCGCCTGCAGCGCGCAGATCGGGTCGATCTCGGTGATGATGACCCGGGCGCCCTGGCCGCGCAGCGACTCCGCGCAGCCCTTGCCGACGTCGCCGTAGCCGAAGACCACGGCGGTCTTGCCGCCGATGAGGACGTCGGTGGCGCGGTTGATGCCGTCGATCAGGGAGTGGCGGCAGCCGTACTTGTTGTCGAACTTCGACTTGGTGACGGCGTCGTTCACGTTGATGGCCGGGAAGAGCAGGGTGCCCTCGGACATCATCTCGTAGAGGCGGTGGACACCGGTGGTGGTCTCCTCCGTCACGCCGCGCACGTCGGACGCCAGCTGCGTCCACTTCTGCGGGCTCTCGACGAGGGTGCGGTTGAGCAGGGTGAGGATGTAGCCGTACTCCTCGGAGTCCGCGGTGGACGGGTCCGGGGCCGCGCCGGCCTTCTCGAACTCGACGCCCTTGTGGACCAGGAGGGTGGCGTCACCGCCGTCGTCCAGGATCATGTTCGGGCCGCCGGTGGGGGTGTCCGCCCAGGTCAGCGCCTGCTCGGTGCACCACCAGTACTCCTCCAGCGTCTCGCCCTTCCAGGCGAAGACGGGAACGCCCTGCGGGTTCTCCGGGGTGCCGTTCGGGCCGACCGCGATGGCGGCGGCCGCGTGGTCCTGGGTGGAGAAGATGTTGCAGGAGGCCCAGCGGACCTGCGCGCCGAGGGCGACGAGGGTCTCGATGAGGACGGCGGTCTGCACGGTCATGTGCAGGGAGCCGGTGATGCGGGCGCCGGCCAGCGGCTGGGCCTCGGCGTACTCGCGGCGGATCGACATCAGGCCGGGCATCTCGTGCTCGGCCAGGGTGATCTCCTTGCGGCCGAAGGCGGCAAGGGAGAGGTCTGCGACCTTGAAGTCCATTGCGTGCTGCTCCTCGTGGTTCGAGAGGGTGGGTACGGCTGAGCCGTGTACCGGGCCGGAGGGTTCCGGAACGGCACACCGGGCGCAGTCCGTCGGAGGCCCTCTCTCCCCTCGGCCGGTCACCGGGACCGCCCGCCTGCCATCAGCAGCGACGTCTGGCACTGCTGACGAATCTACACCGATCGGCCCAGCGGACCCCAGCCGGTCAGGGAACAAGTCGCGGGCGATTCCGGGGCTTCCGGCGGTGCCGGCGCCGCCGGTGTGGGGATCGGCGATCCCGGAATGACGAAAGGAGGCCCCCGCGAGCCGGTGCTCGCGGGGGCCTCCTCACGCACGGTGCGGGCTACTCGGCCTTGGACTCGGCCTGAGCGGGAGCGGAGTCCGTCGGGGCGGACTCCTTGTAGATGTCCGGCTCCAGGTAGATCACGCGGGCGATCGGGACCGCCGTACGGATCCGCTCCTCGGCGGCGTCGATCGCGTGCGCGACCTGGGCCGCGGTGTTGTCGTGCCTGACCGCGACCTTGGCGGCCACCAGGAGCTCCTCCGGGCCGAGGTGCAGCGTGCGCATGTGGATCAGGCCGGTGACGGTGTCCCCGTCGACCATGGCGGCCTTGATCTTCTCGACGTCCTCGGTGCCCGCGGCCTCGCCGAGGAGCAGCGACTTGGTCTCGGCGGCCAGCACGATCGCGATCAGGATCAGCAGGACGCCGATGCACAGGGTGCCGATGCCGTCCCAGACGCCGTTGCCGGTGATCAGCGCGAGGCCGACGCCGAACAGGGCGAGGACCAGGCCGACGAGGGCGCCGAGGTCCTCCAGGAGGACGACGGGGAGTTCGGGGGCCTTGGCCCGCCGTACGAACTGGGTCCACGTCAGCTTGCCGCGGATCTCGTTCGACTCCTTGATGGCGGTGCGGAAGGAGAAGCTCTCGGCGATGATCGCGAAGACCAGGACCCCGACCGGCCAGTACCACGCCTCGATGGCGTGCGGTTCCTTGATCTTCTCGTAGCCCTCGTAGATGGCGAACATGCCACCGACGCTGAACAGCACGATGGAGACCAGGAAGGCGTAGATGTAGCGCTCACGCCCGTATCCGAAGGGGTGCTGCGGAGTCGCCTCGCGCTGCGCCTTCTTGCCGCCGAGGAGCAGCAGGCCCTGGTTTCCGGAGTCCGCCAGCGAGTGGACGCTTTCCGCGAGCATCGACGAGGAGCCGCTGAAGATGAAGGCAACGAACTTGGCTGCGGCGATGGCGAGGTTGGCGGCGAGTGCCGCCACGATCGCCCTGGTACCGCCCGACGCGCTCATGAGTGCGGATGTCCTTTCCTGACGCTGACCCTGCTACCACTGGTACGGCCGCACATTGTTGCAGCCCTCGGTGCAGACGGCGCGTCAGGCGACCACAGTGGCGCGGAAGACCGTGCCATTCCCGGACAGTTCGGCCATTTCGCCTGCCGGGACGAAGACGGACTCGCCCGGTGCCAGGGTCAGTTCGCCGACCCGGACCGAACCTGCGGTGCAGAGCAGGATCTGCGGGGTGCCGGCCGGGACGGAGACCGGGGCGGCGGCCGGGGCCAGGTCGAAGCGGGAGAGGCGGAACTCGTCGATCGGGGTCTCGTAGACCTCCTCGCCGGTCTCGCCCTCGGGGCGGAGCAGGGCCGGCTCGGAGGGTTCGAACTTCACGATCCTCAGCAGCTCGGGGACGTCCACGTGCTTGGGCGTCAGGCCGCACCGCAGCACGTTGTCGGAGTTCGCCATCAACTCCACGCCGAGGCCGCTGATGTAGGCGTGCGGGACGCCGGCGCCGAGGAACATGGCCTCGCCGGGCTGCAGTCGGACGTGGTTGAGGAGCATGGCCGCGATCACGCCGGGGTCGCCCGGGTAGTGGTGGCCGAGGACGGCGTACGGGGCGTACGCGCCGCCGAGGCGGGTGGCGGCGGCGGTGGCCTCGGCCACGGTCCCGGCCATCTGCTCCCGGTCCGCGCTGAGTACGGCGGTCAGCATCTCGCGCAGCGCCGCCTCCTCGGGGTGGGCGTGCAGCAGGTCCACGTACGGCTTGAGGGAGTCGACCTCCAGCCCGGAAAGCAGGTCGGCGGCCTCCAGCGGCGGGCGGAACCCGCACAGGCCGTCGAACGGGGTGAGCGCGCAGATCAGTTCGGGCTTGTGGTTGGCGTCCTTGTAGTTGCGGTGCGGAGCGTCGACGGGGACGCTGCGGCGCTCCTCGTCGGCGTGGCCCTCCCGGGCCTGCGCGAGGTCGGGGTGGACCTGGAGGGACAGCGGCGCACCGGCCGCGAGGATCTTGAGCAGGAACGGCAGCCGGGGCCCGAACTTGGCGACGGTGGCCGCGCCGAGCTCGCGCTCGGGGTCGGCGGCGATGACCTCGGACAGGGCGGTCTCACCGGAACCGCGGTCGAGGCGCGAGGGGGCGCCGGGGTGCGCGCCCAGCCACATCTCCGCCTGGGGTTCGCCGGTCGGCTCGGTGCCGAGGAGCTCCGGGATCAGGGTGGTGGAGCCCCAGGCGTAGGGGCGGACGGTGTTCGTCAGGCGGTCCATCGGTGGTTTTCCTGGCTTCCTCGGTGTGGGCGGCGCGGCGGTGCACGGGTGCGCTGGTTCGCGGGGGTGCTGCTGCGCCTGGTGCGGTGGTGCGCTGGTCGCGCGCTGCTTGCGCCCTGGTGCGCGGTGTTGCCGGTGTTGCCGGTGTTGCTGCTGCTTCGAGCGGTGGGGGCCTGGATCCCCGGTGCGTGCGCGGGTGCGGGAACGGGTGCGTGCGCGGGTGCGTACGCGCCGTCAGGGGCGGCCTCCGGACGCCAGCGCGAGGTAGGCGGTGGCGAAGTCCGTGATGGCGAGGAGCTCGGCGAGCTGCTCCAGCTCCCCGCCTTCCTCGGGTTCGAGTTCGCTGATGGCCGTGTCGTGGCTGAGGGCGAGTTCGCGGGCCGCGGGGGCGGCGGTGAGGCCGCCGGACGGCCGGTCCCGGAGCAGGACCACCCGGGCGTGCAGGGCCTGGGGCTCCTCGACCCGGTCGCGGAAGAAGTCCTCGGGGTCGGCGCCGGCCGCGAAGGCGCCGGCGAGCAGGACCCCGTGGCGCGGCAGCGCCTCGGGCAGCTCGGCGGCGAGCGCCGGGCGGCCGGCCAGCTCGGCGAGGGTGGCGGCGAAACGGCGGCCGGCCGGCGCGGCGCCGGGACCCTCGCTCCAGATGAGCGGGAGGGAGTCGGCGAGCTCGGCGGCCAGGGTCTTGGCGGGGTTGCTGTACGTGGCGATGGCCGGGCCGCAGCGTTCCGCGGTGTGGTCGAGGCGGTCGGCGACCAGCTGCAGGGTGTGCGGGGCGGCGGTGATCAGGCCGACCTTGTCGAGCAGCACGAGCAGGGGGGTGAGCAGGGCCCACAGGGCGCCGGGGCCGGCCGAGGCACTCTCGTCGTAGTCCTCGTACGGAGCCTTGGCCATCGGTACCAGGAGGCCGTGGGCGGCCTGCACCGCTTCGTTGATCGGGGAACGGGGCGGGGCCACGGCGACCACGGTGCAGCCGCGGCGGTACGCCTGCTCCACGAGCTGGGCGAGGCCGGGTTCGGTGCCGTCGGTGGTGGCCACGAGCAGCAGGTCGACGGGGCCCGCCCAGCCGGGCAGGGCCCAGCGGAGTGCCCCGGCGGCGTGCGCGACGCCGGTGGGGTGCAGCCGGGTGACCGGCGCCGAGGCGCCCGCCAGGGCGCCGAGGAGGTCGGCCACGCCGGTGGCGGCGGTACCCGGACCGGCGATCAGGACGGTCCGGGGGCGCCCGTCCGGGCGGAGCTCGCCCAGACCTGCCTCGGCCGCGTGCCGGGCCGCGGTGCGGACCCGGGCCCCGGCTTCGGCCGCGCCGCGGAGCAGTCCGCGGCGGTCGGCGCGGGCCAGGTCTTCCGGTGCGTCGAGCAGCGACTCGTCGAGCATGCGGGGCCTCCGGTCGGTTGAGTTCTCAGGCTCTCGGATCTCGGCTCACGGGTCACGGCTCACGGTGCTTTGCGGGGGCGGCGGGCCGTTGACCGCCGGCTGGGCCGGTTCGGGCGCTCAGGCGGGGCGGCGGGCCTCGTCCACGAGGAGGACCGGGATGCCGTCCCGGACCGGGTAGGCCAGGCCGCAGTCCGTGCCGGTGCAGATCAGCTCGGGCGTCTCGGCCTTGGTCTCGTCCTGGAGGGGCGAGTGGCAGGCGGGGCAGGCGAGGATCTCCAGGAGGCCGGCTTCGAGCGGCATGAGGGGTCCCTTCGGGATACGTATGAGGTTGGGCCAGGTCAGCGTACCGCCAGGGCTCTTTGGCTGCACCGCCGTACGGGCGCTCGGGCCCGGCTGGGCCCTGCCTTTCGGCTGCGCCGCAGCGTGCCGCGTCCCGCCGCCGTGCGTGGCGCTCGGCGGTACCCCCGCCGACGTTGCCTGGGCCGTGTGGGCAGGCGTGCCGTACCGCGCCGCCGTGTGGGCAGGCGTGCCGCGTCGCCACCGGCCGTGTGGGCAGGCGTGCCGCAGGGCGGCACGGGTGGGCACACGGCACACCGGCCCGCGCCGGACGCGCAGCGTGTCCCCGCACCCCGACCCCGCAGACGGGTCGGACCCCGTCCGGGCGGAGCTCCGCTCCCGGCGGTGCCGGGTCCGGCGGAGCCCCGCCCGGGCCCGGGGGCAGCGGCTGCGGCCGAGCCCGGCCATGGCTTCGGTGGGGCGGGAGCGTTGCCTGCGGAGCGGCGTTCCGGTGTGCCCACCCGTTCCGCCCTGCGGAACGCCTGCCCACACCTACGGCGGAGGCGCCGCCCACATCTTTCGCGGAGCCGCGCCCCCGCCCCCGCCCTTGCCGGGGTGGGGGCACAGCCATGCGGAACGCCCGCTCACGCTTCGGCCGCGCCGCGCACGCGGGGCGGCTCGGGTCAGGCGCGGATCAGGGTGAGGGCTTCGTCGCGGATGCGGGCGAGCGTCTCCGGGTCGCGGGCCTCGACGTTCAGGCGGAGCAGGGGCTCCGTGTTGGAGGCGCGGACGTTGAACCACCAGTCGGCGGCGGAGACGGTCAGGCCGTCGAGCTCGTCCAGCTCGACGCCTTCGCGGGATGCGTACGCCTCCTTGACCGCGGCGAGGCGGGCCGCCTGGTCGGCGACCGTGGAGTTGATCTCGCCGGAGCCGGAGTAGCGCTCGTAGGAGGACACCAGGGCGGAGAGGGGGCCGTCCTGGGTGCCGAGGGCCGCCAGGACGTGGAGTGCGGCCAGCATGCCGGTGTCCGCGTTCCAGAAGTCCTTGAAGTAGTAGTGCGCCGAGTGCTCGCCGCCGAAGATCGCGCCGGTCTTCGCCATCTCCTCCTTGATGAAGGAGTGGCCCACGCGGGTGCGGACCGGGGTGCCGCCGTGCTCCTTGACGACCTCCGGGACCGACCAGGAGGTGATCAGGTTGTGGATCACCGTGCCGGTGCCGCCGTTGCGGGCCAGCTCGCGGGCGGCGACCAGGGCGGTGATCGCCGACGGGGAGACGCCCTCGCCGCGCTCGTCGACGATGAAGCAGCGGTCGGCGTCGCCGTCGAAGGCGATGCCGAGGTCGGCTCCCTCGGCCTTGACCCGGGCCTGGAGGTCCACGATGTTCTTCGGGTCCAACGGGTTGGCCTCGTGGTTCGGGAAGGTGCCGTCCAGCTCGAAGTACATCGGCACCAGGTCGAGGGCGAGGCCCTCGAACACCGACGGGACGGTGTGGCCGCCCATGCCGTTGCCCGCGTCCACGACCACCTTCAGCGGACGGATCGCGGACAGGTCGACCAGGCCGCGGAGGTGCGCGGCGTAGTCGGCGAGCGTGTCGCGCTCGGTCACGGTGCCGGGGGTGGCGGCCGCGGCGGGGGCGCCGCTCTCCGACCACTTCTCCACCAGGGCGCGGATGTCCGAGAGGCCGGTGTCCTGGCCGACCGGGGCCGCGCCGGCACGGCACAGCTTGATGCCGTTGTACTGCGCGGGGTTGTGGGAGGCCGTGAACATGGCGCCCGGCAGGTTGAGCGCGCCGGAGGCGTAGTACAGCTGGTCGGTCGAGCAAAGGCCGATCAGGGTGACGTCGGCCCCGCGGGCGGCCGCGCCGCGCGCGAAGGCCGAGGACAGCCCGGGCGAAGAGGGCCGCATGTCGTGGCCGATGACGATCGCCGACGCGTCCGTGATCTCGACGAACGCCGCCCCGAACAGCTCCGCCAGAGTCTCGTCCCACTCGTCCGGGACGACTCCGCGCACGTCGTACGCCTTGACGATGTTCGAAAGATCCGCAGCCACTGCCTGCCCTCCACCTGGGGTCCTGTCCGTCCGGACAACCTACCCTGCCGCACGGGGGCTTCAGCGGCGCAAAAGCGTCAGGAATCCGGCGAGCGCAGTACGCGCAGATGGCCGCGACGTGTCTCGTTCCTCGGACCTGCGCCGGAACGGCCGCTGCCGCCGGCCTCCGCCGCCCGGTCCTGCGGGCGCGCCGCCTCGCGCACGGCGTTGGCCAGCGCTTCGAGGTCGTCGCCGCTCGGCCGGGACGGCGCGGAACCATCGGACAGGCGTACGACTTCCCAGCCGCGCGGGGCGGTCAGGCGCTCCGAGTGCTCGGCGCACAGGTCGTAGCAGTGGGGTTCGGCGTAGGTGGCGAGCGGGCCGAGGACTGCGGTCGAATCGGCGTAGACGTACGTCAGTGTTGCGACGGCAGGGCGGCCGCACGCGGTGCGAGAACAGCGACGTACAAGGCTCACGACGTTGGACGGTACCGCACTCTTGACCGGGCCGCGACGACTCCGGGTCAGCTCACTCCCCCGTGTCGTGGCCTGATCCCGCCCCCGGGCGGCCCTGACCAGGGCCGCAGGCGCGCCCGGTCCGGCCGTTCCCGTCGCCGGAACGCGCCCGGAATGTCCGCTGCGTGACATCCCCTCGCCGACGGCGGAATCGGACCCTTCGGGAGCGGCGGAGGGCTACCCTGCCGGGGTGATGGACAGTTCGCCGCCGCCGCAGCCCACCGAGCCCCGCCCCCGCCGACGCGACCGGCACGGCCGGGGCATGCGCGGGCCGGTGGCCCCGCCGCAGGTGCCCCTGTCGGCCAGCCGGGCCGAGCTCTTCGGGGATCTCGTGCAGGACTCGGTCGAGCGGCTGGAGCGGCGCTGGCCGCAGCTGGCCGAGGTGGAGTTCATGGTCGCGGAGGTCCCGGGGGCGCCGGGCGGCGCCGACACCGGGTGGAACGACGAGGCGGTGCCGCTGGGCGGGCTGGTGGAGCCGCACGAGGGCCGGCCGGCCCGGATCATCGTCTACCGGCGGCCGGTGGAGATCCGTTCGAAGACCCGCGACGACCGGGCGCTGCTGGTGCACGAGATCGTGGTGGAGCAGGTGGCCGAGCTGCTCGGGCTGTCGCCCGAGACCGTCGACCCCCGCTACGGGCAGGACGGGCAGGACTGAGGCACCCTCCGCCCTCTTCCTTTGCCCCTGCAGCCGCAGCCGCCGGTCCCGCTCAGTTCCGCCCGTCCTCCAGGACCGTCAGGTCCTGGGACGCCTTGGGGACGGAGACGGTGCCGTGGTCGTCGGTGAGCGGCTGCACCGTGAAGAACGGGATGCCCTCGTGGGGCAGCGACAGGGTGCGTGCCGCGTGCACCGGGCCGCCCGAGAGGGTCTCCACGGTCAGCGCGTACGAGCCCTTGCCCCCGCCGCCCGGTACCGGCGGGGGTGCGACCGCGAGGGTGGTGCCGGCCTTCACCGTGTACTCCTGGCTCGCGGGCTCGCCGCCCTGGGTGCCGGGCGAGGCGGTCACCCGCACCTTGGCGTCCGTGACCGGCGCCGTGAGCGAGAGGGTGGTGGCCCCCTGGTCGGTGCGGTTGTCGGCGTTGGTGGCCCGTGCGGCGACCGGGCCGGCCGCCGGGACGAAACCGAGTTCCTGTTTGGCTCCGGTGCCCCGGACCACCCTGACCGCAGCCACCACCGGGACGGGCTTCTTCGAGTCCGCGGGTGTCAGCACCAGGGAGCCCGGCTCGCCGCGGGTGACGTCCTTGAGGTCGAGGGAGGTGGTCATACCGCCCTTGACGTGCAGCTGCTCGCTCCCGGCCGGGCTGATCGAGCCGCCCGGCCCGGCCAGCCGGATGCGCAGGTCGGCGTCCTCCTCACCGGGGACGTGGGCGACCAGCCGGACCGAGGTGGCGTCGGCCGGAATGCCGGGCAGCACCAGGGAGGCCGCGGGGTCGGCGGAGGCGGGCAGCCAGTCGGCGCCGACCCCGTCCTCCATGACCTGGGCGGAGGCCCCGACCCGGCCCGAACGGGTCGTCACATGGGCGGTGACGTCCGGCAGCTGTTCGGAGGTCAGGGTGGTGAGCAGGACCCGCACCGAGGACTTCGGGCCGACCCGGATGTTCTCCCCGCTGCCCTGCTCCGCCTTGGCCCGGCCCTCCGGACCGAACAGCTCGATGTCCACCACGGCCGGGGTGTCGTCCGCGTTGGTGAGGTGGACGTAGTCCTGGCGGCCCTGGGAGGTCGCGGTGCCCGGGAACCAGAAGTCGGTGCCGGGCGGGGTGCAGGACAGGCCGAGCAGGCCACGGGCCTGCCCCACCGACACCTTGGTGGTCTGCTGGGCGGTCCAGCCGGGGGCGAGGGCGCCGTCGGCGGTCCCGGTCAGGGCCGGGGCCTCGGCGCCGGAGGCGGTGGCGCCGACCGGCTTGCCCACCTCCTTCAGTTCCAGCAGCTGCTTCTGCTCCTTGGTGGCGCCGGTCAGCCGGGCGGTGCCCCGGCCGCCCGCCCCGCCGGCGGGGGTGACGGCCGTGTAGGCGGTCTCCGCGATGTCCGACCCGGAGGGTGCCGGGCAGACCAGGGCGGACCGCTCGACGGGCCGGCGGGCGGCGGCCGGGCCCGGGCCGGCGCCCGTGGCCGCCGTGCCGTCGGGTGCGGTGAGCGCGGCCACGCCGGTGAGGGCGGCGAGCGCGGCGGCCGCGGCCGCGAGGGTCAGGGGTGCGCGCTTCACTGCCGGTGGCTCCCGTCCGGACGCGGCTGCTGGTGGCCGGTCGGCTGTCCGTATGCGTCGTACTGCTGCCCGTGCTGTTCGCGCTGTTCGTGCTGTTCGTGCTCGTACTGCGCGTGCTGTGCGGGCTGTGCGGGCTGTTCGTACGGGCCGCCGTACTGGTCGTACTGGTCGTACTGACCGTAGGACGTGCCGGTCCCGTAGGCGTAGGGGTACTGCTGCTGCCCGGGGTATCCGTCGTACGCCGGGTCCTGCTGCCGCCCGGGGTCGCCGGGGTCTGCGGGTCCGCCGTGCGGCTCGGGGTGCCCCGGGCCGCCGTGGTCCCCGTGGACGTCGCCCGGGTCCCCGCCGGTGCCGGCCGTACCGCCGTAGTCGTAGCCGTACGTGTCCTGCGGGTAGGGCACCTGCGCGGGGATCTCCGCGTACGGGTCGGCGGTGACGGGTGCCGCAGCATCGGCCGCGGGGTCCGCCGCTCCGGCTCCGGCCCGCAGGCGGCGGGCCCGGCGGCCCTCGCCGTACTCCCCGCCCGCCGCACCGTCCGGGCCGGCGCCCTCCTCGTCGGGAAGGTCGTCGTCGAGCTGCCGGCGGCGGCCGGGCAGGGCCAGCACCAGCAGCACCACGGCGAGCAGGGCCTGCGCCCAGTGCCAGGCGGTGCCGGTGGCGGAGTCGGCGTGCACGAGGTCCAGGCGGCCGCCGGCGGCGGGGAGTTCGAAGCCCTGGGCCCAGCCGTCGAGGGTCTTGGCCCGGAGCGGCTCGCCGTCGAGGGTGGCCCGCCAGCCGGCGTCGGCGCGGTCGGCGATGCGCAGGGTCCGGCCGGGCTCGCCCGCGGGCACGGTCGTGTGGGCGTCGACCGGGCCGGAGGCCACCGGGATCGGGGCCTCGCCGGGCTTGCCGGAGAGGATCACGGCGCGGGCGACCTGCCGGTCGACCCGCCAGAGGGCGCTGCCGTCGAGCTGGCTGAGCCGGCTCAGGCCGGGGGTGGCGTCGAGGACGTGCCGGAACTGCTCGGGGGCGCCGTCGCGGACCAGGACGTAGCGGACGGCGAAGGCGCCGAGCTGGTCGGTCTGGTCGGCGCCGGATCCCGCGACCAGGCTGGAGACGACCTTGTCGAGGAGCTGGTCGCCACCGGTGGCTTCGGCGAGTTCGGCGTCGCCGAGGCGGCCGCCTGAGCCGCGGACCAGGGTGTAGGCGACGGTGGCGGGCGAGCTGCCACCGAGCACGAGGGTGCGGGGCTGGTCGCGGGTGCCGCTCTCCTCGGCGACGAACGCCGGGACCTGCACGGGGTCGCGGCGGTCGAGGGGGCCGTCGGCGCCGACGGTCGTCCAGCCGGCCGCGCCGAGCAGCGGGCCGGCCGCGGCGGCCAGGGCGATGAGTGCGGCCAGCGGCTGCCGCCAGCCGAAGCCGTGGGCGGCGAGCCGGTCCTTGGCGCCGTCGGCACCGATGACGGCGGCGGCCAGCAGGGCGAGGCCGTAGACCAGGGTGGCGGGGCCGGCCCAGCCGGTGCGGTTGGTGAGGACGGCGAGGAGCAGCCCGGCGAGGGCGGCGGCCCAGGCGGTGCGGACCGCGAAGCCGCGGCCCTCGCGCAGGAGCGCGGCCAGCGCGGCGAGGACGATGCCGAGAAGCAGCAGTCCGCCGCCGGTCTTGGGGCCGCCGGGGCTGATGCCGAGCAGGTCGAGGGCGGTGGCGGCGCCGCTGCCGTAGGGCAGGCCGGCTTCGCGGAGGAAGCGGCCGGGGTGCGTGAGCAGGGTGAGCGACCAGGGCGCGAGGAGCAGCAGCGGGGTCGCCAGGACGGCGGCGTGGCGGACGACGTACGTCTTCCAGTCCGCGCGGCGGAGCACCACGGCGGCGGTGCCGAGGACCGCGGCGAGCGGCCAGAGCACCGGGGTGAAGGCGGCGGCCAGGGTGAGGAGCAGGGTGTACGTCCACACCGCGCGCCAGCTGCCGCGGTCCCCGTCGGGGTCGCCCGCTCCGGCGAGTCCGTACGCGGAGACGCCGGCGCGGGCGATCAGCGGGAGGAGCGCGGCGAGGAGCGCGGTGCCGAGCCGGCCGCCGGCCAGGGCTCCGGTGACGGCGGGCAGGAAGGCGTAGGCGACGGCGGCCCAGGCGCGCAGCAGCCGGGATTCGACCAGGGGGCGGGAGGCGAAGTAGGCGGTGAGTCCGGCGAGCGGGACGGAGCACACCAGGAGCAGGGTGAGGGCGGCCTGGGTGGAGCCGAGCAGCACGGCGGAGAGCGCGGCGAGGACGGCGAGGTAGGGGGGTGCGCCGGCGGTGGAGCCGGTGCCGATGGGGTGCCAGTCGTCGGCGTAGGTGCGCCAGAGGTCGCCCGCTCCGGCGGGGGCGGGCAGCAGTGCGCCGCCCATGAGGGTGCCGCCGGCCAGCAGGGAGCGGCAGGCGACGAGGGAGACGAGCAGGAGGAGGGCGAAGAGGACGGGGGCGGGGTTGCGGGCGATCCGCTTGAGCCGGGCGAACTGCTCGATGTGCAGGTAGTCGGCGTCGTCGCCGCCGGGGCCGGATTCGATGGCGCCGCCGTGCCGGCCGGCGCCGCCGGTGTCGGTGTCGCGGCCGGCGCCGAGGTGGCCGGCGAGCTGTTCGACGTTGGCGCGGAGGGTGGCACCGGGCGGCGGGAAGAGGGGGCGGAGCTCCTTGGCGGGGACGGCGGGGCGGCCGCGTCTGCGTCGGCCGGTGAGGATCCGGCCGGGGCGGAGCAGGGTGCCGAGGAGTCCGGTGAACTCGTCGACGGCCTGGCCCGGGGCCTTGCCGACGAGGTAGCCGAGGGTGCGCAGCAGGGTGCCGAGGACCAGCCGGAGCAGCACCCAGGGGAGGACCGCGCCGGGGCTGTTGACCAGGACGGTGTACGCGGCGCCGGCCTTGTCCACACGGTGCGGGCTGGACGCCCCTCGGCCGGCGCAGTCGACGGTGCGGCGTTCCCGGGCGGAGGCCTCGGCGTGGCGGAGGACGGCGTCCGGGGCGACGAGAACGGGGTGGCCGGCCCGGTGGGCCCGCCAGCAGAGGTCGACGTCGTCGCGCATGAGGGGGAGCCGCCGGTCGAAGCCGCCGAGGGCGTCGTAGACGTCCCGGCGGACGAGCATGCCGGCGGTGGAGACGGAGAGGACGGTGCGGACCTGGTCGTGCTGGCCCTGGTCCTGTTCGCGGCGGTCCAGGCCGGTCCAGCGGCGGCCGCTGTGGGCGATGGTGACGCCGGCTTCGAGGAGCTGCTTCTTGTCGTACCAGCCGCGGAGCTTGGGGCCGAGGACGCCGGCGTCGGGGTTCTCGTCGGCGACGCGGAGGAGTTCGGCGAGAGCGTCGGGTTCGGGGGCGCAGTCGTCGTGCAGCAGCCACAGCCACTGGACGGGCTCTCCGTGGGGGAGCTCGGGGAGGTCGTAGGTGTCGTCGCGCCAGGTGCGGCTGACGGGATCCCAGCCGCTGGGGCGCTTGAGGTAGGGGAGGTCCTCGGGGGTGAGGGTGGCTGCGTTGCGGGCGGCCTCGTCGACGGCGGCACCGAAGGAGGTACGGCGGGCGAGGTGGAGGACGCGGTCGTCGCCGAGGGCGTCGGCGAGCAGCCGGGCGGAGTCGTCGGCGCTTCCGGTGTCGGCGGCGACCCAGTTCTGGACGGGGCGGTCCTGGCCGAGGAGTCCGGCGAGGGCCTGCGGGAGCCAGCGGGCGCCGTCGTGGGCGACCAGGACCGCGGTGACGACGTGCCGGGGGAACGCCGGGGCCTCTGCGGCGGTGGTTGCCTGGTGGGGGTGCAGGGACATCGCGGTACGGGCCCTCCGGCTGGGGGTCCCCCGGACTGGGTCCGGGGTGGTTCCGGGGGTGCGGGCCCTCGGAGTCGGCTGGACAGCGCCCCACACTAGCCCTTGAAAAGCCCTTGGAATGCGGCGGTCCGCCTCCAGCGGGGAAGGTGCAGGAGGCGGACCGTTTGCTCTGTTCGCTATGTGTGCAATGCGTGCTGCTCGGCGGTCGGAGCCGATCAGACAGCGGCCTTTTTCAGACGACGGCGCTCACGCTCGGACAGGCCGCCCCAGATGCCGAAGCGTTCGTCGTTGGCAAGGGCGTATTCGAGGCATTCGGAGCGGACCTCGCAGGCGAGGCAGACCTTCTTGGCTTCCCGGGTGGAGCCGCCCTTCTCGGGAAAGAACGACTCGGGGTCGGTCTGGGCGCACAGAGCGCGCTCCTGCCATCCGAGCTCCTCGTCCGCCTCCTCGACCAGCAGTTCCTGAAACAGCTCGGTCATGTGCGCCCCTCGCTCTGTCTGTGCGTCCCCGTGGTTGCCGTGCCCGGTCTGGCCGGAACGACACGAGTGAAATTACAAGTGTGTGGATCCGGGGCAGTCAAGCCGAGATCTGCTATTGGGCCCCTTATTCACTCTGCGGAACCAAGCCTATGCAGAAAGTGTTCATATCGCCAAAAATCGTGACACTTGCCGCAGGGTCCCTTCGCCTGTCGATCACACCCGTAGCCGACGCATCACTCTCCGGTGTGGTTGCGATCCGGCCACAGAAGCGGCGGAGATCACAGTCCGGTCACGAGCCGGTGCGTGCGTTTACAGACGCGACTGGTGCGCCACATCCCCTGGTCGGGACTGCACAAACCTTTCTCCGCGGACAGTAACCGGATGAGGTGAATCTTTTCTCGCATACCGGACATTGGGTTGACAGTCAGGCCCCAAAACCGCTCTCCTTGTCCGCATGTCAGTGACCGCAGCCGCCACCCGGACCCCCATTCGTGGGTTCCTGCGCGCTGCCCAGGGTCTCTGTTGCTGTCGCGGCTGTTGAAGCCTCCGCATCCCCTTCGCGATCTTCGCGACTGCCCACAGCACCCCAGCGCTCCGCGCCACTGACTTCCGCCGAGGAAACCCGTGAACAACGACAGCGACCTCCAGATCGCCGGCGACATCCTTGAGGTCCCGCACCTGCTGCAGCCCGCCAAGGAACACCCCACCACCGTGGCCGAGTTCATCGGCCTGGCCCGCGAGATCGCCGCCGACCGCGCCGCGTGGGAACACCTCGTCGAGTACGACGCCACCACCCGCTGGTACCACCGGCTGCGCACCGGCCCCGGCTACGAGGTCTGGCTGCTCAGCTGGGTCCCCGGCCAGGGCAGCGGCCGGCACGACCACGGCCGGTCCTCCGGCGTGCTGACCGTCCTCGGCGGCGAGCTCACCGAGCACGGCGCGCGCGGCCCGCGCACCCTCGCTCCCGGCACCCAGCACGTCTTCGCCCCGGGCTACTCCCACGAGGTGGTCAACGACTCCCTCGACGGCGCGGTCAGCCTGCACGTGTACTTCCCCGGCCTCACCGAGATGCCGATGCACGACATGCCCCGGTGCACCCCGGACCTCCTGGAGCCCGTCACCGCCTGAGGCGATCGGCAAACCCTGATCACCGGACGGCGATCGGCGGACCGTGATCTCCGGACCGTGATCGCCGACGTCGCGACCGCCTGACAGACTGCGGTCCATGCGCATTGTTGTTCTGGCCGGCGGTATCGGCGGCGCCCGTTTCCTCCGCGGACTGAAGTCGGCGGTCCCCGACGCGGACATCACGGTCATCGGCAACACCGGTGACGACATCCACCTGTTCGGGCTGAAGGTGTGCCCCGACCTGGACACCGTGATGTACACCCTCGGCGGCGGCATCAACGAGGAACAGGGCTGGGGCCGCGCCGACGAATCCTTCAAGGTCAAGGAAGAGCTCGCCGCGTACGGGGTCGGTCCCGGGTGGTTCGGGCTCGGCGACCGCGACTTCGCCACCCACATCGTCCGCACCCAGATGCTGTCCGCCGGTTACCCGCTGAGCGCCGTCACCGAGGCGCTCTGCGACCGCTGGCAGCCCGGCGTACGGCTGCTCCCGATGTCCGACGACCGGGTCGAGACCCATGTCGCCGTCACCCTGGACGGGGAACGGCGCGTCATCCACTTCCAGGAGTACTGGGTGCGGCTGCGCGCCTCGGTGGACGCCGAGGCCGTCGTACCGGTCGGCGCGGAAGCGGCGAAGCCGGCCCCCGGAGTGGCGGAGGCGCTCGCCGAGGCCGACGTCATCCTCTTCCCGCCGTCCAACCCGGTGGTCTCCATCGGCAGCATCCTCGCCGTGCCCGGGATCCGCGAGGCCGTCGCCGGGTCCCCGGCGCCCGTGGTCGGCCTCTCCCCCATCGTGGGCGGGGCCCCCGTGCGCGGCATGGCGGACAAGGTGCTGGCCGCGGTCGGCGTGGAATCCACCGCCGCCGCCGTGGCCCGGCACTACGGGGCCGACCTGCTGGACGGCTGGCTGGTGGACACCGCCGACGCCGAGGCCGTCGCCGAGGTCGGCGCCGCGGGCATCGAATGCCGCGCCGTACCGCTGATGATGACCGACCTCGCGGCCACCGGGGCGATGGCGCGGGCCGCGCTGGACCTGGCGGAGTCCGTCCGGTGACCGCGCCCTCGTACGAGGTGTACGCGGTCCCCGGGATCCCCGAGGTACAGCCGGGCGACGACCTGGCGAAGCTCATCGCGGCCGCCGCGCCGGACCTGCGGGACGGGGACGTCCTGCTGGTCACCTCGAAGATCGTCTCCAAGGCGGAGGGCCGGATCCTCGACGGCGACTCGCGCGAGGCGGCGATCGACGCCGAGACCGTACGGGTGGTCGCCCGCCGGGGCACGCTCCGGATCGTGGAGAACCGGCAGGGCCTGGTCATGGCGGCGGCCGGGGTCGACGCGTCGAACACGGCGGCCGGCACGGTCCTGCTGCTCCCGGAGGACCCCGACGCCTCCGCCGAGTCGATCCGGACCGGCCTGCGCGCCCTGCTCTCGATCGAGGTCGGCGTGGTCCTCACGGACACCTTCGGCCGCCCCTGGCGCAACGGCCTGACGGACGTCGCCATCGGAGCCGCCGGCGTACGCGTCCTCGAGGACCTGCGCGGCGCCGTGGACGCGCACGGCAACCCGCTGAACGTGACGGTGACGGCGACGGCCGACGAACTGGCCGCCGCGGGCGACCTGGTGAAGGGCAAGACCACCGGCTGCCCGGTGGCGGTCGTACGCGGCCTGGCCGGCGTACTGGGCGAGGGCTCGGCGCGTGAGCTTGTCCGGGCACCCGCCGAGGACCTGTTCCGGCTGGGCACCTCCGAGGCCATACGGGAGGCCGTGACCCAGCGCCGTACGGTGCGCGCGTTCACGGACGAGCCGGTGGACCCGGGAGCGGTCCGGCGGGCGGTCGCCGCGGCCGTCACGGCGCCGGCGCCGCACCACACCACCCCGTGGCGGTTCGTGCTGCTGGAATCGGCGGAATCCCGGCTGCGGCTGCTCGATGCGATGCGGGACGCGTGGATCGCGGACCTCCGGCGCGACGGCAAGCCGGAGGAGTCCATCGCCAGGCGGATCCGGCGCGGGGACGTCCTGCGGAACGCGCCCTACCTGGTGGTGCCCTGCCTGGTCGCGGACGGCGCGCACCACTACGGGGACGCCCGGCGGGACGCGGCGGAGCGCGAGATGTTCGTCGTCGCCACGGGCGCCGGCGTGCAGAACTTCCTGGTGGCACTGGCCGGCGAGCGCCTCGGCTCGGCCTGGGTGTCCTCGACCATGTTCTGCCGGGACGTGGTCCGCGAGGTGCTGGGCCTGCCGGCGGACTGGGACCCGATGGGCGCGGTCGCGGTGGGCCACGCGGCGACCGCCCCGGCGGACCGGCCCCCGCGCAGTGCGGAGGCGTTCATCGAGGTCCGCTGATCCCCCACGCGCCGGGCGCACCGGCCCCCGGGCTCACTGGCCCCCGGGCTCACCGGCCCCCGGGCTCACCAGGCGGAGATGTCCGTCCGGCGCATCTTGGGCGCCCGGCGGGGCGGAACGCGGCCCGAGAGCAGGATCAGCCGGGCCGCCCGGTGGCGCTGCCCGGCGTAGGGGGCGAGCAGCTCCAGCATTTCGGCGTCGTCCGCGTCGGGGTTCCCGGCCAGGGCGTAGCCGACGATGCCGGGCAGGTGCAGGTCCCCGGTGGTGACGGCGTCGGCGGCACCGTTGCTGCGCTGGAGCGTCTCGGCGGAGGTCCAGGGCCCGATCCCGGGCAGGGCCTCCAGCCGCCCGGTCGCCTCGGCGAGCGGCATCCGCGCCGCTTCCTCCAGCCGGCCGGCGACGCGCACGGCCCGGATGATCGTCCCGGACCTCTTCGCGTCGACACCCGCCCGGTGCCAGTCCCACGACGGGATTCGCGCCCAGGTGCGGGCGTCGGGCATGACGTGAAGACACTGTCCGAGCACCGGGGCGGGCCCCGGTGCGGGCTCACCGTACTGCCGGACCAGCCGCCGCCAGGCGCGGTACGCCTCGTCCGTGGTGACCTTCTGCTCCAGGATCACGGGGATCAGGCTCTCCAGCACCAGCCCGGTCCGGGTGAGCCGGAGCCCGGCACGGCGCCGATGGCTGGCGTGCAGCAGCCGGTGGCGCGGGGTGAAGGCGGCAGGATCGTCCTCGGCCCCGAGCAGCGCGGGCAGGCTGTCGAGCACCCAGTCCGCACCGGGCCCCCAGGCATCGGCCTCGACGGCGTCCCCGTGCCGCGACACCCGAAGGGTGGCGGCACCCTGCGGAGTCAGGCTGGCCCGCCACACCGAGCCGTCGGCAGTCGTACGGAAGGTGGGGTCGGAGGGCCCGCGCCGGAGCGGCCCGAGGGTGAGCCCGAGATCGGTGACCCCGTCCGGCACCCAGGTCCGGCTCTTCGCCCCGCCCCACGCGGCGCGCGCCCCCACCCGGGGCACGGGTACGTCGACCCGCCCGCCCCGAGCGGCGGTGGGAGTCAGAGGATCGAAGCGACCGGCCACCCCTCGAGCGTAGCCGCGCCTGCCGCCTGTGCTGGCGGACGTGGCGGTGGGCATGCCGGTGGGCATGCCTTGTGCGTGGCGCGCTGGGGACATCGGCGGCACGGGGGCGGGCAGCCCCCGGGCACCCCCCTGACGCCGTCCAGGCGAAGCCGTGGCGCATATCCCGGTCTTGCCCTGCGGGCCGGTTTGCCTAGCACGAAAGCGGGCTCCTGCCCCACCCCCACACCCGACCGGTCGGCCTCAGGTGACAGCGGGCCGCTGCCCCGGCGCCGCCCTGGCGGCCAGTCGGCCTCAGGCGGAGCCTGGGGGCTGGTTCGGGCCCGCCTCACAGGCCAGTTGGCCTCCGGTGCAGTCGGTTGTCGGCTGGGTTCCGCCCGGCTGGCACGTCCAGCTTGATGTCGCGGTGCCGGGGGCGGGTGGACAACCCCCGCCCGAGCCCGGTGGGGCTCGGGGGGTGAAGCGGGCCGCGGGAGTGGCGTCGTAACCGCCTCAGGGGCGGCCCTGCAGCCTTGCCGAAGCCGTTCTCGTCGGGGGGAGCTGGCCGTAGAGGCGCTTGCCGGGGCATTCCGTGGCGAAGCCGTCGCGGTGGCCCGAGATCACGTTCAGCGAAACGTTCCTGCCCCTCGGGAACTTGTTGCCGCCGGCTGACTTCAGCACTGCCTTCCCGCGCGGGTCCGCGTTGAACAGGCCCAGCTTCCACGCCGTCAGCTTCGCCACCGCCTCCACCGCCGCCTGCGGCGGCTCGGACGCGGTGAAGGTGCCCAGCACGGCGATCCCCATGCTGTTGCTGTTGAAGCCCATCGTGTGCGCGCCGAGCACCGGCTTGCCGATGCCGCCGGCCCGGCCCTCGTACACGTTGCCGCACTTGTCGACCGCGAAGTTGTAGCCGAAGTCCCGCCAGCCGCTGCTCACCACGTGGTAGCGGTACAGGCTGCGCAGCACCGCCGGGGCGTCCTTGCAGGCGTAGTTGTTGCCCGACGCGCTGTGGTGCACGAACGCCGCCTTCACCGACTGCGTGTAGACGAAGCCCGCCTCCCGCAGGGATTCGTCCGCGCCCCACCCCCGCCTCGTGATGATCTTCGGGCGGGGGCCGATGTACGGGCGGGCCGCCGCCTCCACCGCGTCGCCGGCAAAGACCGCGTCGGCGGTGGCGTCCGCCTTGTTGAGCTCCGCGATCTCGGTCGCGCCGAGCGGTGCGTGCGGCACGTTGGCCAGTGAGGACTCCGCCATCTCCATGGTCATGCCCGGGACCATGGAGGGTTGGCCCTTGTGGTCCCCGTTCGCGCCGCCGTCCGTACCTCCGTCCGTGCCTCCGTCCGTGCCTCCGTCCGTGCCCGTGTCCCCGTCCGTCGGCGTGGAGCCGTTCTTGTCGTCGGGGGCGGGGGGCCGGACCTCGCCCGGGTCGACCAGTTCGATCCGCATGCCCGTCGGCAGGCTGGACAGCGTACGGACGCGCGACTCCGCCTGGACCCGGACCTCGATCCCGTCCGACGGCCCCACCCACAACGGTGCGGTACCGCCGCGCACCCGGCCCGAGGAGCGCTCGGCGCCGTCCGGGTCCGCCGCGTGTTCGCTGTTGTGGGTCTCCACGTCCTGCCAGTCGGACCAGAACCCGCCGTCGACGGACCGGGTGCGCACCTGGACGCTTCCCAGGAGTTCCGTGGCCGCGTCGTCCCAGACGACGCCGACCAGCGAGAACGTCTTGACCTCACGGGCGGGCAGGCCCTGCGCCTCGGGCACGCGGGGCGAGGCGCTCATGCCGGGCGCTCCGGTCGCCCGGTCCCGCCCCGGCCCCAGCGGGACCAGCGGCAGCGACTGGGTCGACCCGGCGGGACCCGCGGGGGCGGCGGACTCGGCCAGGGCGGGGGTGGGGAGCGCGAGCGGGAGGGCCAGTGCGGCCGCGGTCGCGACGCCGATCGAGGAAGCAAGGAATCCACGCATGTGAAAGATCGTGGGCACAGTCCGCAGCCCCTGCCAGCGGGAACTGACGGACCGTCGGCGTGCCGCGCGGTGCGTGCTCCCCCGGACGGCGGACGGCGGACTGCGCCGTCCGGGCGAGGCCCCCCGACTACCCTGGGCCGGGTGAATGCCACTGACCGCACCCCTGCCGACCTGCTGCGATCCGCGCTCGCCGCGGACCCGGGCCGCCCGCTCGTCACCTTCTACGACGACGCCACGGGCGAGCGCGTCGAATTGTCCGTCGCCACCTTCGCCAATTGGGTGGCCAAGACCGCGAATCTGCTCCAGGGCGACCTCGGCGCCGGCCCGGGCGACCGGCTCGCCCTGCTTCTCCCGGCGCACTGGCAGACGGCCGTCTGGGTGGTCGCCGCCGCGTCCGTCGGCGTGGTGGTCGAGCCTGGCGGCGATCCGGCCGACGCCGACCTGGTGGTGAGCGGCCCGGACACCCTGGACACGGCCGCCGCCTGCGGCGGTGAGCGGGTGGCCCTGGCGCTGCGGCCGCTCGGCGGGCGCTTCCCGCAGCCGCCGGCCGGGTTCCTCGACTACGCGGTGGAGGTCCCCGGACAAGGTGACCGGTTCGCCCCCTTCGTCCCGGTGGACCCGGGCGCCGCGGGGCTGACCGTGGGCGGCGTCGGGTTCACGTACGCGCAGCTGGTCGAGCGGGCGCGCGAGGACGCGGCGAAGCTCGGGCTCGGCGAGGGCTCCCGGGTGCTGTCCGGGCTGCCGTACGACAGCTGGGAGGGGCTCTCGGCCGGGCTGTTCGCGCCGCTGGCCGCGGGCGGCTCGGTGGTGCTGTGCAGGAACCTGGACCGGCTGTCCGGGGAGGGGCTGGCCCAGCGCCGGGAGAGCGAGCGTGTCACCCACACCGCGGAGTGACCACCACCCGGAGTGACCACCACCCGGAGTGACCACCACCCGGAGTGACGGGCCCACCGGACCCCGGGCCCGCCGCCTCCCCCACCGCGCCGCCCGTCACCTGCGCCATCCCCCGATTTGTCACCCGTTCGGCGGAGTCCGCACCCCCGCCCCCGGGCCGCACCGCCGTCCCGGGGTCATGCTCGGCGGAGGGTGCGGCTCGCGGGCCGGGTCCGGGCCGGCCGGGTCCGGGCGCGGTCCGTGAGTGGCACCCGGCGGTCGCACCCGTACGTACGGCCGCCCGCCGACGCGTGAGGGGACGGACGCGAGTGACGGACAGCGCGGGCATACCCGGCGGCACCGAGGCGGCCGGGGGCGGACCGAAGCCCCCGAGCCGTCGGCGCCGCCTGCTGCGCTGGATCGGGCTCGGCACGGTCCTGCTCGTACTGGCCGGGACGGCCACCGGCTGGTGGATCTACAACAAGCTCGACGCGAACATCACCGAGGACTCCTCCGCCATCGCCGAGCTCGAGCGGTACGAGCGGGAGCGCCCGGCGCGGGCCGCCGGGGGCGCCCAGAACATCCTGCTGATCGGCTCGGACTCGCGGGCCGGCCCGGGGAACGCCCGCTACGGGCTCGACGGGGGCCGCGCCCGCACCACCCAGCGCTCGGACACCACGATCCTGCTGCACGTGTCGGCGGACCGGCGCAGCGCCACGGCGGTCTCGGTGCCCCGGGACCTGATGACCCGGATCCCGAGCTGCGGGCGGCCGGACGGGAGTCGCACCGCCGAGCAGTACGTCCAGTTCAACTGGGCCTTCGAGTGGGGCGGGGCGGCCTGCACCATCCGCACCGTCGAGAAGCTGACCGGGGTCCGGGTGGACCACCACATGGTGGTGGACTTCCGGGGGTTCAAGAAGATGGTGGACGCGGTCGGCGGGGTGGAGATCTGCCTCAGGGAGCCGATCGACGACGCCGAGGCGAAGCTGAGGCTGCCGGCCGGGCGACAGGTCCTGCACGGGGAGCAGGCCCTCGGCTTCGTCCGCGCCCGCTACAGCCTGGGCAACGGCAGCGACACCGAACGGATGCAGCGCCAGCAGCAGTTCCTGGGCTCGCTGGTGAAGAAGGTGCAGAGCAACGGGGTGCTGCTGAACCCGGCCCGGCTGTACCCGCTGCTCGACGCGGCGACCTCGTCGATCACCACGGACCCGGGGCTGGCCTCGCTGCGCGGCCTCTACGAACTCGTCCGCAGCATGCGGGACATACCGACGGACAAGGTGCAGTTCCTGACGGTTCCCCGGCATCCCTACTCGGCCGACCCCAACAGGGACGAACTCCTTGAACCGGAAGCATCCCGGCTTTTCCGGCAGCTGCGCGACGACCAGCCGCTGACCCTCACCCCGCCGAAGGTCGGCCCCACGGCCGAACCCACCGGGCCGGAGGCCGAAGCGGAGGCCGGAGAGGGCCGTGACGGCAACACGGAGGCCCGTAGTCCGTCACCGGGAACGGCGCCGCGGACCACTCCGGGAACCACCGGCACCCCCTCGCCCGTCCCTACCTTCACGGGCACCACGGCCGGGGCCGCGTCCTGCAGGTGACCGGCCGGTAAAGCAATCCCAAAAGGCACTGCCCGAACCGAGCTCCTTAACCGGAATGCCCCGTTATAAGGTACGTGGAATTTGTCACCGGCGTGGTTTGACACCGAACAGGCCGGATATGGTGAGCGACCCGGTGCCACCGACGGAGGATTCGACTGACCGTGGATGCACAAGGCCGTGGGCGGGCGGACGAAATCGACCCCGCAGACCAGTGGGTCCTCAACCCCCGCACCGGCAACTACGAACTGCGACTGGACCATTCCGCACCGCAGCAGCGCACGCCGCTGAACGCCCCTGAGGGCGGCTCACGGAGCGGTGCGCGGGGCGGCTCACGGATCGGCTCGCGCAGCGCGCAAGGCTCCCCGCAGGGACGCTCGCGCCGGGCGCCATCGGCCCCGGGCGATGCTCCCGGCACGCCCTCCCCGGGCGTCCCCGGCCCGCGCCGCGGCGACCAGGCTCCCGGAGGCGGCGGCCGGCGCAGCAACCGCAAGCGCGGCAAGGCGGGCAGGGAAGGCAAGGCCGGCGGCCGGAAGAAGGCGCTGGTCGTCACTGGCGGCGTGCTGGCCTTCCTGCTGGTCGCCGGTTCGGTCGGCGGCTACCTGTACTACCAGCACCTGAACGACAACCTCGTCGTCATCGACACGGCGGGCGCGGGCACCGGCGGGTTCAAGAAGGACCAGCCGATCAACATCCTGGTGCTCGGCACCGACAAGCGCACCGGCTCCGGCAACGAGGGCTACGGGGACAAGAACAGCGCCGGTCACGCCGACACCACGATCCTGTTCCACGTCTCCAAGGACCGGACCAACGCCACCGCGGTGTCCATCCCCCGCGACCTGATCACCGACATCCCGGACTGCCCGACGAAGCAGACGGACGGTTCGATAAAGACCGTTCCCGGCGAGAAGGGTGTCCGCTTCAACACCAGCCTCGGCCAGGGCGGGCGCGATCCGGGCTGCACCATGCGCACGGTCACGAAGCTGACCGGCATCCCGATCGACCACTTCATGATGGCCGACTTCAACGCGGTCAAGACCCTGAGCGCGGCGGTCGGCGGCGTCCCGGTCTGCCTGGCCAAGCCGGTCGACGACCCGAAGTCCAAGTTGAAGCTGTCTCAGGGCGAGCACCGGCTGCAGGGCGAGCAGGCACTGGCCTTCGTCCGTACCCGGCACGCCTTCGGCAACGAGAGCGACCTGGACCGGATCAAGACCCAGCAGCAGTTCCTCGGGTCGATGATGCGCGAGATGAAATCCAAGGACACGCTGTCGAGTCCGAAGAAGTTCTTCTCCATGGCGGAAGCCATGACGAAGGCACTGGCCGTGGACTCGGGTATCGGCTCGATCGGCAAACTCACGGGCCTGGCCAGTGAGTTGAAGGGCGTCAATCCCAAGAACGTCACCTTCACCACCCTGCCGGTGGCCGACAACCCGGCCGAGCGGATCAAGGCGACGGTGGTCGTGAGCCAGACCAAGGCCGAGGCCCTGCTGTCGATGATCCGTGAGGACGTCTCGCTCACCGAGGTCGAGCAGCAGAAGAAGGCGGAGAAGGACGCCGCCAAGGCCCAGCAGGAAGCGCTGCTCGAGGGCAACCGGGCACAGCCGTCCGACGTACGGCTCGAGGTGTTCAACGGCGGCGGGCCCTCGGGGTCCGCCTCCACCACCCTGACCTGGCTGCAGAACAACAAGGGCGTCCTGAAGGCCAGCAACCAGGGCAACGCACCTGCGAAGCTGCCCAAGACGACCCTGGAGTACGCACCCAACCAGGCCGATCAGGCACGGGCGCTGGCGGACATGATGGGCCTGCCGGCGACCGCGCTGAAGATCGGCACGGTGCAGGCGGCGCCCAAGGCCCCGATGAAGCTCACCCTCGGGGAGGACTTCAAGGGGGCGGGCATCCCGATCGCGGCACCCGAGAAGGCGCCGGAGGACATCCAGCGCGTCGAGGCGGACAAGGTCGTCTGCGCCAAGTGACGGCTCGTCGCATGACGATCCGGCATCATTCCTTTGATCCCTGATGCGTCAGGTCCTTTTCTTGGGGGGTTTTGCGTGAGGCACAGCAACGTGCGGGGGGAGGGTGCGCCCTCCCGGCCCGCCGGCGGCGGGTCCGGCGCGCCCGGCGAACCCGGCGCGATACCCCGGCCCCGGGGCGGCGGGAACGGTCCGGGCGGGAGCGACGGCCCGGCCCGGCCCGGGCGGCCCCGCCGCCGGCGGGTGCTGCGCTGGGTGTCGTCCGTACTGGCCCTGCTGATACTCGGCACGGCCGGCGCCGGATACCTGTACTACCGCCACCTCAACAACAGCATCCGCACCGATGCGCTGAACCTCGGCGACACCAAGCTGGGCGGCTCCCGGCCCAACGCGTTCGGGCAGACCCCCCTGAACATCCTCCTCATCGGGTCCGACGCCCGTGACGGGGACGAGAACAAGGCCCTGGGCGGGGCGAAGGACACCTTCGACGGCCCTCCGCTCGCGGACGTGCAGATGCTGCTGCACCTGTCCGCCGACCGCAGCAACATGTCGGTCGTCTCGATGCCGCGCGACACCCTGCTGAAGATGCCCAAGTGCACCGAGACCACGGGGAAGGTGCACCCCGCCAGCAGGGGGCTCGTGCAGACCAACGAGTCCCTGAGCCGTGGCGGGCCGGGCTGCACCGTCGCCGCCTGGCAGGAGCTCACCAAGATCCCGATCGATCACTTCATGATGATCGACTTCAAGGGTGTGGTGTCGATGGCGGACGCCATCGGCGGCGTCCCCGTCTGCGTCCAGCAGAACGTCCACTCGCTCACCAAGGACGGCAAGGGCTCCGGACTGAAGCTGCAGAGGGGCACCACCCGGATCCAGGGCGAGCAGGCCCTGCAGTGGCTGCGCACCCGCTACGGCTTCGAGGACGGCACCGACATCGGCCGCACCCACGCCCAGCACATGTACATGAACGCGCTGGCCCGCGAGTTCCGCAAGAACGCCAAGCTCAGCAATCCGGTCAAGCTGAACAGCCTGGCGCAGGCGGCCATCAAGGCCATGGTCGTGGACCCCGGCCTGAACAAGATCGACAAGCTGTACGACCTGAGCATGGAGCTCAAGAAGGTCCCCACCGGCCGGATCACCATGACCACCATGCCGTGGATCCCGAGCCCCCAGGACGGCAACCGGGTGGAGCCCAAGCCCGGCGAGGCCGAGGCGCTGTTCCGGATGGTCCGCGAGGACATCGCGCTCGACGGCAAGGACGCCCGGCCGGCCCCGGCCGCGTCGGCCTCCGCTCCGGCGTCCCCCACCGCTCCCGGGACGGCGTCCACCCCGGCCCCCGGCTCGTCGGCCACGGACACGGCCCTGCCGCCGCCGTCCTCGGACCCGGCCGCCGCCCCGAACCGGATCCCGATCATGGTGCGGAACGCCAGTGGCGGGAAGACGAACCCGCAGCCCACCGTCAAGAACCGGGCGAACGACGTCGTCGCCCTGCTGGCGCGCAAGGGCTACACCCGCGCGATGGTCGACAAGCACGTCGCGGCCGAGGACACCACGGTCGTCCGGTACGCCGGGCTGGACCAGGCCGGGGATGCCCTGTCGGTGGCGACCGCGCTGGGGCTGCCGCCGACCGCCGTGGAGCGGTCCACGGACGTCTCCGGGGTGACGCTGTTCGTCGGCAAGGACTGGCGCAAGGGCGACACCGTGATCGCGCCGCCGCCGCCCCCGAGCAAGGCGCCGGACTCTGCGCGCGCCCTCAACGGCGACGACGAGGCGGCCTGCATGGCGATCCAGCCGGGATTCACCTGGTAGCGGCGCGCACGCGGGCACGGACCGGTCCGTGCGATCACGCGGAGGGGCCCGGCGGAATGATTCCGCCGGGCCCCTCCGCAATGCTGCGGGCGTGGCTGCGGGCGCCGCGTCGGCGCCCGCGCCGGGTTGCTACCAGCCCGCGGGACGGTCCTGCGGGGGCTGCTGCCCCGCGTACGGGTCCTGGTGCTGCGGGTACGGCTGCTGCTGGTGCGGCTGGTGCGGCTGCTCCGGGTACGGCTGGTACTGCTGCCCCGGCTGGTACTGCTGCTCCGGCTGGTACTGCTGCTCCGGCTGTCCCTGGTACGGCTGCTGCCCGTAGGGCTGCTGCTGGGGGGCGTAGGGCTGCTGCTGCGGCGCGTACTGGTGCTGCTGAGCCTGGTACGGCTGCTGCCCGTACGGCTGCTGCTGGGGGGCGTACGGCTCCTGCTGCGGCGCGTACTGGTGCTGCGCCTCGTACGGCGGCGGCTGCAGCTGCTGCTGCTCGTACGACTGCGACTGCGCCTGCGCCTGCGCCTGCGCCTGCGCCTGCGCCTGCGCCTGCGCCTGCGCCTGCTCACCGTACGGCTGCCCGGCCTGCGGCGGCGTGTGCACCGTCGGGCGGCGCGAGGCGATCACCTTGCGCGCCAGCGAGCGCGGGCTGGTCAGGAAGCCCCAGCCCCAGGACATGTGCATGGTCGCCAGGGCGACCGGGATCTGCAGCCGGGCCTTGAGCGACAGCCCCTTGCCGGCCGGAACCGAGCCCGCGGTGATCGCCGCCAGGTAGCCGCCGGGAATCACGAAGGCCCACGGCGAGAGCAGCGCGCCCGCGACCAGGCCCGCCGCGATCGCGCAGACGGCGACCGGCGGGGCGAGGTAGCGCAGGTTGATCGAGCCGGCGTGGTAGCGGGCCACCACGTGCCGCCAGCGCCCGTAGTCCTTGTACTGCTTGGCCAGCGCCCGGACGGACGGGCGCGGCCGGTACTGCACCTTCAGCTCGGGCGAGAACCAGATCAGCCCGCCGGCCTCACGGATCCGGAAGTTCAGCTCCCAGTCCTGGGCGCGGATGAACTCCACGTTGTAGCCGCCCTGCTGCTCCAGCGCCTCGCGCCGGAAGACCCCCAGGTAGACGGTCTCCGCCGGGCCCGCCTGGCCGCCGGTGTGGAAGGCCGCGTTGCCCACGCCGATCTTCGAGGTCATCGCCGCGGCGACGGCGTCCTCCCAGGCGTTCTCCCCCTCGGCGTGCATGATGCCGCCGACGTTCTGCGCGCCGGTCTCGGCGAGCAGCCGGACCGCGGTCGCGATGTAGTTCGGGGAGAGCATGCCGTGACCGTCGACGCGTACCACGATCGGGTGGCGTGAGGCGCCGATCGCCGCGTTGAGCGCGGCCGGGGTACGGCCGGTCGGGTTGGGCACGGTGTGGACGCGCGGGTCTTCGCGTACGAGCTCGGCGGCGATCTCGTCGGTACGGTCCGTGGACGGGCCGAGGGCGATCACCACCTCCATCTCGCCGTCGTACTGCTGCCCCAGGATGTGCCGGACGGAGTCGCGGAGGTAACGCTCCTCGTTGAGCACCGGCATGATCACCGAGACTGCGGGCTGCTGGGTGCGCATGGGGTCCTTCGAAGGGGGTCGGGTTCGGTGCCACGTTACCGCGTACGGGGGAAACCGGTGCGTGCCGTCCCGGCCATACCGGCCGTCGCCGATCGTATGGACCTACTGTTCTGACGAATCGATCACGCCCCGCGGAGGTGTCCCTCGTGCCCCAGCCGCCGCCCCGACCCCGAAGGCGCCCCGCCCCGCCCCGGCGCGCCCGGCGCGGGGCAGGCCGCGGGGCAGAACGCGGGGAGCGGCCGCGCTGGGGGCTGCGGCTGGCCGGTGCGGTCTCGGTCGTGGTGCTGGGCTGCGGGGCGGTCGGGCACGCGGTGATGACGGGCCTGGACACCGGGATCGAGCGGGTGGACCCGTTCAAGGACATGAAGAACCGGCCCCGGGCCGGACACGGGATGAACGTGCTGCTGGTCGGCACCGACGGGCGGGAGAAGATCACCCAGGAGGAACGCCGCGAGTACCGGCTGGGCGGGGCGCCCTGCCACTGCACCGACACGATCATGCTGGTGCACATCTCCGCCGACCGGGAGCGGGCGAGCGTGATCAGCCTGCCCCGGGACAGCTACGCGGAGGTGCCCGCGCACCGGGACCTGGTGACCGGCAAGGCGCACCGGGCTCACCCGGTGCGGCTCAACGCCGCGTACGCGGAGGGCGGGCCGCAGCTGACCGTACGGACCGTGGAGAACATGACCCGCGTCAAGATCGACCACTATCTGGAGGTCGACTTCACCAGCTTCATGAAGACGGTGGACGCGATGGGCGGGGTGGACATCTGCACCGCCAAGACCATGAGGGACCCCAACACGGGGCTGGAGCTGCCGCCCGGCACGCACCGGCTCACCGGCGGGCAGGCGCTGCAGTACGTACGGTCGCGGCACGTCGACGGGGCCTCGGACCTGGGGCGGATGCAGCGCCAGCAGCGTTTCCTGGCGGCCCTGATCAAGCAGGCGACCAGCGGCGGGGTGCTGCTGAACCCGGTGAAGTTCAAGCAGGTCAGCTCGACGCTGCTGGGTTCGGTGCGGGCCGACAGGGGCTTCGGTTCCCAGCAGATGCTGGCCCTGGGGCAGGCGATGCGCGACTTCACCCCGGCCTCGTCGGAGTTCGCCTCGGTGCCGGTGGGCAACGCCTCGTTCAAGGTCGCGGGGATCGGTTCGACGGTGAAGTGGGACGAGCCGAAGGCCGCCGCGCTGTTCCAGGCGCTGCGCGACGACCGGCCGCTGGCGCCGGTCCGGCCGGGCGGCGGCCGGAGCCGGGGGCCGGCGGCGGTACCGGTGGACGTGGCACCGCAGCAGATCCGGGTGCAGGTGGAGAACGGCACCCGGATCGACGGCCTGGGCGGCCGGGTGGACGCGGCCCTGCGGGCCACCGGGTTCAACACCACCCGGACCCCGGGCAACGCGGCCAGCCGCGAGGTCAAACGCACGGTGGTGGCGTACGACCCGCGCTGGGACCGCTCGGCCCGCACCCTGGCCACCGCCCTGCCCGGCTGCGAACTGCGCGCGGTCCGCGGCCAGGGCCGCACCCTGCTGGTCACCGCTGGCTCGGAGTTCCGCAAGGTCGTCCCGGTGCGCGCGGAGGACCCGTACCAGGGCGAGTTCGGCGTGGTGACGGGCGATCAGGTGGTCTGCGGCGGCCAGGGGGTGTCTTAGCCGCGCTTGGCCGGGGTCCCCTCCCCGGGCTTCGCCGCCGGCTTTTCCGCGGGCTTTCCGGGAGCCTTCTCCGCCGTCTTCCCGGGGGCCTTCGCGGGGGTCTTCGCGGGGACGCGTTCGACCAGGGTGACCTGGAGGATGCCGGCCTTGGTCGTGCGGACCGGTGCGTAGTGGGCGCGCAGGGCGTCGGCCTGGGCCCGGGGGAACGTGTGGTACGGGTTCCTGGTGCCGCTCCAGGTGACGACCCAGATCCGCTGGACGCCCTCGAGGGCCTGCGCGCACTCGGCGGGCTGCGCGCACTCCACCGCGAAGAGGTCCTCGCGCTCCCGGGCGGACCGCTTGACGAAGACGTCCTTCATGCGGACGTTGTCGGGCAGGTGGTACTCGGTGGCGAAGTCGAACATGTGGAAGGCGTTGCCCCCGCGGACCGGGGCGAACCCGTCGCCGGGCCGGTAACCCGCGGCGATGACGTCGGCGACCGCCTTGCCGTCCAGCGGGCCCTTGCCGTACGTGGTGCGCAGCTGCCGCTGGTCGGCCGCGCCGAGCAGGACCACCACCGCGAGGCCGGCCGCGCCGAGGGCCTTGGGCCTCAGCATGGCGAGTCCGGCCGCCGCGGCCAGCGTCCACGCGGGCAGCGTGAAGAGGAGGTAGCGGTCGAAGAAGTAGGCGGTGCTGCCCTGCGAGATCACCCAGCTGACGCCGATCGGCAGTGCGGCGATCAGGCCGGTCTCCACGGCGGGGCGGCGGCCCCGCTGCCAGGCGAGCGGCAGCAGGGCCGCGCCGACGATGGCGAGCGCGACCAGCGGGGACCCGAAGAGCCCCTGCCAGGCGGTGACGACGTCCCTCAGGTGCGGGGCCTTCAGCCAGCTGATCTGGCGGCCCACCTGGCTCTGCCCCAGCCGCATCAGCGGGACCAGCGGCAGCACGCCGGCGAGGACGGCGGCGAGGAAACCGGCCGGGAGCCGCCACCAGCGGTGGCGCCACCAGCGCATCAGCACGACCACCGCGTGCGGCACCAGGTAGAGCAGGCTGACGACGTGGAAGACGCCGGTGAAAGCGACGGCGAGGGCGTACGGCAGCCAGCGCCGGAAGGTCGGCCGTTCCAGGGCCCGCATCAGCAGCCAGATGGCGGCGGCCGCGCCGAGCACCGCGAAGGCGTAGCCGCGGGCCTCCTGGCCGTACCTGGAAACGGACGGCAGGAACGCGAAGAGCAGTCCTGCGAACACCGCGGTACGGCGGTCGAACGCCTTGCGGGCGGCGAGCACGACGAAGGCGGCCGCTCCGGCCATGGCCAGGGCGGAGGGCATCCGGAGCATCGCCTCGGAGTCCCCGAAGACGGAGACCCAGAAGTGCAGCAGGAGGTAGTAGGTGCCGGAGACCGCGTCGACGTTGCCGAGCATCGCGATCAGGTCGCCGGTGTCCCGGACGGCGGCGTTCCAGCTGGCCAGTTCGTCGCGCCAGAGCCGGGCGTTGCCGCTGCCGACGCAGGCCACGGCGAAGGTCAGGAGTGCGGCCCACAGCCAGTCCGGTCCGGTCGCGCGGCGCGCCGGCGGCGCGGGCGTGCCGGAGGAACCGGTCGCGTGGTGGGACGCGGCCGGAGTGATGGTGCTCATCGGGAACTTCCCCCCGTGTTCGTGGAAGTGCCGGCGTGACGGACCACCGGTGGATCGGTCCGGCCCAGGGTCATCCCCGGCGCGTCCAGCATCCGTTTGAGGAGGGCGGACAGGGGGCGCTCGGCGTAGCGGTGCACCAGCCAGGAGAGCAGGAGCACGGCCGCGAGGGTGCCGGCGAGGGCGGGCCACACGCCGATGCCCTGCAGGCGGGCCCAGCGGATCAGGGCGAAGCCGATCTCCTGGTGGAGGAGGTAGACGGGATAGGTCAGCGCTCCCGCGACGGTGAGCCACTTCCACTGGATCCGGTCGAACGCCCCCATGGCGACGGCGAGCACGACGGCGAAGGCGAGGGCGGAGACGCCGGCCATCACCGTCCAGCTGAGGTGGTGCATCACTCCGTACTCGTAGCTGCCCTTGGTGCCCAGCAGTGCGTGCTGGGCCAGCAGCCAGGAGAATCCGACGATGCCCAGCAGCAGCCAGTTCACACCGAAGCGGTAGATGAGGTACATCGCCATGCCGGCGATGAAGTACGGGGCGTACTCCGGCATCGCGAAGGTCGACAGCAGCGGCAGGCCGGCCTTGCCGGCGACGACCGAGGCGATCGCCCAGATGCCGCAGAAGGCGACGACCCGGCGGTACGTCAGCCCCATGGCGACGACGACGGCGAAGACGAGGTAGAAGCGGAGTTCCACCCAGAGGGTCCAGTAGACCGGGTCCACCTCGCTCACGCCGAGCGGCTGCTGCAGCATGGTGAAGTTGGTGAGGACGTCCGAGATCGTCAGGTCCTTGCGCATGGAGCGCGCGGTGGTCACGTGGTTCACCACGAGTGCGGTGAGGACGATCGCCACCCAGTAGGCCGGCACGAGGCGGACGACCCGCGAGGTGAAGTACTGGCGCGGGGTCTTGCCCCAGCAGGACATGCAGATGACGAAGCCGCTGATCAGGAAGAACAGCTCGACGCCGAGGAATCCGTACGCCGTGAAGCGGTGCAGGTCCGGTATGAGCTTCTGCGGGGTGCCGAGCAGCACGTCCGGGTAGCGGTTGACGCCGGTCCAGTGGAAGGCGACCACCGACAGGGCGGCGATCAGCCGGAGTCCGTCCAGGGCCCGCAGGCGCGGGCGGCGGGGCCGGGAGCCGGCGGTCCGGTCGGCCTTCCCGTCGGCCGTCCCTGCGGCCGTCCCCGCGGCTGTGCCGGATATGACGGTCGCCTCGTTTTCCGGCACGGTTCCCGGCTCGGTGGAAGGCGGCACGACCGTCGACATATGTGGTTTCTCCGAGTGGCTGAACCGGTACATGGACGCCGACTTGCGATCGGCCGAACGTCAGCTGGCCAGTCTACGTGGGCTTGTCGGGCCCCGTGGTGCCGCCTCTGCGGAGTGATCCATTCCTCGGTCGTCCCGGCCCTCGGCTCCTCAGTCGTCCAGGCCCTCGGCGGCGCGCCGCTCGCGGAGCTCCCTGATCGCCCGGCGGCGGGCCAGCCGGTGGGTGCGCCGGATCTGCGCCTCCTGCCAGCGGCGCTTGTCCCGGTCGGTCTCCGGAATCACCGGCGGGACCTGCCGGGGCTTGCCCTCGGCGTCCACGGCGGCGAACACCAGGTAGGCGCTGCCGACCTGGGTGGCCGGGGTGGACTCGTTCCAGCGCTCGGCCAGGACCCGTACGCCGATCTCCATCGAGGACCGGCCGGTCCAGTTGCACTGGGCCTTCACGTGCACCAGGTCCCCCACCCGGACCGGCTCCAGGAAGGCCATCTCGTCCATGGAGGCGGTGACGGCCGGGCCGCCCGAGTGCCGGCCGGCGACGGCGCCCGCGGCGTCGTCCACCAGCTTCATGATCACGCCGCCGTGCACCGTTCCGAGGAGGTTGGTGTCGTTGCCCGTCATGATGTGGCTGAGCGTGGTGCGCGAGGCGGAGGTCGGCTTGCCCTTGAGCTCGCCCGGTATCTCTGTCATACGAGAACCATAGATCGGTCGCGGATGCATCAGCTGTGCAACAGCACCGGTACGAACCCCCACCCGCCCTGTTGGGCGCCCCTCCCCGCCAGGCATTCTTGTCCGCATGAATGACTGGCCCAGAGGGTGGAACGACGGCCGCGACGGCGACCGGGACGAGCGGTACGGACACGGCAGCGCACAGGCCGAGCCGGAGGGTGCCCGCCGGATGCCGCACGTCCAGCGCCGGCCTCGGCCGCAGGCGCAGCCGCCGCGTCCCGCCGTCCCGCCGCAGGGCCCGGGCCAGGGCTACGGCGTCCCCGCGCAGCAGGCGCAGAGCCACGACACCTTCGCCGGCTACGACAGCGGCTACAACACCGGCCAGGTGTACGGCGCCCCCTCGGGCGGACGCCCCGGCGGCCGGCCGGACGGACCCGGCGGGCCCGGCATCCCCGGGCAGGGGCCGGGCGGACCCGGCGGCCCGCGCCGTCCCGGTGCGGCGGCCCCGGACTGGCGCAAGCGGATCAAGATCGGTTCGATCGTGCTGGTGTCGGCGCTGCTGGTGACCACGGTCGGCACGTACTTCTGGGCGGACGGCAAGGTCCGCCGCGAGGTGGACCTGTCCAAGGTCATCGAGCGCCCGAAGGACGACGACTGCACCACGTACCTGATCGTCGGCTCGGACAGCCGTGAGGGCATGAGCCAGGAGGAGAAGAAGCGCCTCCACACCGGCTCGGCCGACGGCAAGCGGACCGACTCGATGATGATCCTCGCCGCCTGCTCCGGCGGGACCTCGATGATCTCGCTGCCGCGTGACTCGGACGTGGAGATCCCTTCCTTCATCGGCTCGGAGTCCGGGAAGAGGTTCCCGGCGAAGGGCCAGCGGACCAAGCTGAACGCCGCGTACGCGATGGACGGCCCGGAGCTGCTCGTCCGTACCGTCGAGCACAACACCGGCCTGCACATCGACCACTACGCGGAGATCGGCTTCGCCGGGTTCGCGGGCATCGTCGACGCCCTCGGCGGGGTCGAGATGGACATCGAGAAGGGCTTCAAGGACGAGAAGTCGGGCGCCGACTTCCAGGCCGGCAAGCAGACCCTCAACGGCGAGCAGGCCCTGGCCTTCGTGCGGACCCGGTACGCCTTCGCCGAGTCGGACCTGGCGCGGACGAAGAACCAGCAGAAGTTCCTGGCGGCGCTGGCCTCCCAGGCGGCGACGCCGGGCACGGTCATGAACCCGTTCAAGCTGTACCCGGTGATGGGTGCCGGCCTGGACACCCTGATCGTGGACAAGGACATGTCGCTGTTCGACCTGGGCGAGATGTTCTTCGCGATGAAGGGCATCACCGGGGGCGACGGCACCTCCATGAACATGCCGGTCTCCGGCAGCCGCGGCGGCAACCTGGTCTGGGACAAGGCGAAGGTGCAGCAGCTGGTGAAGCAGATCCAGAACGACGAGAAGGTGTCCGTCACCGGATGACGTCCCGTTCCGCCCGGAGCGCTCCAGGCCAGGGCGCTCAGGGCGGAACGCTCCGGTCCGGAGATTCCCCTTCCGGAACGTGAGATGGCGCACTTCCCCCCGGGATCTGATGGACAGTCCTGCGCCCCCTCACGAGACTGGCCCCCTGGCACAAGAGGGGAATCCCAGTCATGACCGACCGCAGTCGCGGCACCGGGCTGCGGTGGTCGTCACACGGCACAGTCGCCGAGCTCTTCACCGGCAGGCACAACAGCCTGGGAATCATGCGGCTGTTGCTGGCCTGCGGCGTGGTCCTCTCGCACGCCGCCAGCCTCGGGTTCAACACCACCGAGTTCGGCCACGGCTTCAGCCGCGGCCAGACCGACATCGGAAAGCTGTCGGTCTACGCCTTCTTCATCCTCTCGGGCATCCTCGTCACCCGCAGCGGCGTCCGGCTCGGCCTCGGCCGCTTCCTGTGGCACCGCGCACTGCGCCTGCTGCCCGGTCTGTGGGTGTGCATCCTGTTCTGTGCCTTCGTCCTGGCGCCACTGCTGTACCGGCACCTGCACGACGGCCTGGACGGCTTCTGGAGCCATCCGCAGGGCCCGTTCCAGTACGTCTGGCACAACGCGCACATCATCATCGTGCAGAAGGACATCTCAGGGGTGATGTCCTTCGGCAGGTCTCTGGGGCTGAACCACTCGGACACCTTCAACGGCCCGGTGTGGACCCTGCACTACGAGGTCATGTGCTACCTCGCGGTGGGCGTGCTCGCGGCCACCGGAGCGCTGAAGCGGTCCCGCAGGCTCGTCCTGCTGATCACCGTGTTCCTGGGCTGGCGGGTGATCCGCGAGGCGGTCGAGCACCGCTACTACACCGGCGCCGGACAGGCTTCGTTCTTCCACGACTTCACCGTGCCGGTCCTCGGGTACACCAGCACCAACTGGTACCTGTACCTCGGCTTCGCCTTCGCCCTGGGCGCCGTCATCGAGCTGTACAAGGACCGCATCCCGGTCAGTGACGTGCTGGGCATCGGATCCATCGTCGTACTGCTCGCCAGTCTGCGTTTCGGCTACCTGTTCGTCGTCGGCATCCCGGCGATGGCGTACGGCCTGACCTACCTGGCGATCCGGCTGCCGGAGCCGTTCCAGCGGATCGGGTCCCGCAACGACTACTCGTACGGGATCTACATCTACGGCTGGGCCGTTCAGATGACGCTGATCGTGCTCGGCATGACCCGCTGGGGCTTCTGGCCCTTCCTCGCGCTCTGCTACCTGGGTGCCGGGCTGATGGCCTACCTGTCGTGGCACCTGGTGGAGAAGCGCGCCATGCGGCTCAAGGACATCGGCACGGACTGGAGGCCGGGCAGCCGGTTCCGGGCGGGAGCGGACGACGCCCCGGCCCGGGGCCCCGCCGATCCGGCCCGGACGCAGCCGGTCCCGGAGCACGCCGGGGCCTCCTGACGGTCCGGGGCCGGTCCGGAGGTTCAGACCCTCCGCGGACGTACCGTCATCAGCGGGCGCGGGCGCGGAGCTTCCACGGCATGGCGAGGCCCTCCAGCTGGACCGCCAGGTTCATCTTCGACTCGCCGACGGTGCGGTCCTCGAAGTGGATCGGCACCTCCATGACCTGGAACCCGCGGCGCAGGGCGACGTACTTCATCTCCAGCTGGAAGCTGTAGCCGGCACTGTCGACCGAGGCGAGGTCGATCGCGCGCAGCGCGTCCGCGCTCCACAGGTTGAAGCCGCCGGTGATGTCGCGGACCCGGGTCCCCAGGATGGTGCTCGCGTAGGCGTTCGCCCAGCGGGAGAGCAGCTTGCGGTGCTTGCCCCAGGCGTCGGAGAGGGTGCCGCCGGGCACGTAGCGGCTGCCGATGACCAGGCCGGCGCCGGTGGACAGGGCGACGCCCAGCATCTCGGCTATCTTCCCGGCCGGGTGGGAGCCGTCCGCGTCCATCTGCAGGACGTAACGGGCGCCGTCCTCGACGGCCTTGCTCATGCCGGCGGTGTAGGCGCGGCCCAGGCCGTCCTTGGCGGTGCGGTGCAGCACCGACATGCGCGGGGTGCCGTCCTCCGCGAGGTACTTCTCCGCGAGCTCGTCGGCGATCTTCCCGGTGCCGTCCGGCGAGGAGTCGTCGACGATGAGCAGGTGCAGCCCGGGCATGTCCAGGCCCATCAGCAGCTCGGTCATGACGGGCACGTTCCCCGCCTCGTTGTACGTGGGCATGACCACGGTCAACGGAGTGTGGGCCCAGCTCTCGGGCAGGCCGGTGGGCGCGAGGTCCGTCGCGCGCGGGGAGTCGTGCTCGCCAATCACAGGGTTGTGCCTCACTGAAGTCGGTCGGAAAGCGCGGGGCCGCCGGCCCGTGTCACCGGTCCGAGGAAAAGCGCAGCGCGGCAGACGGCAGCTCTGCCTCGCACCACACCCGCACCCCCGCGCGAAGTTCGTTGTCAGCCCCCACCAGCGCGTCATCGCCGATGACCGCGCCGTCCAGCACGGTGCGCGGTCCGACGACGGCACGGGCACCGATCAGGCTGGCGCTCACCTTCGTGTCCGCGCCGAGGCGCGCGCCGTCCAGCACGATCGAGCCGTGGACGACGGCACCGGACTCGATCCGGGCACCAGCCCCCACCACGGTACCGCCCGTCAGTTCGGCCCCGACGGCCACCTCGGCACCGGGCAGGACCAGGGCCTCTCCGCGCGGGCCGGGGACGGCCGAGGAGGGCACCACTCCGCGGACCAGGTCGGCGGAGGCCTGGACGAAGGACTCGGGCTTGCCGAGGTCGAGCCAGTAGGTGTCCTGGGTGACGCCGTGCAGGGTGGCTCCGGAGGCCAGCAGGCCGGGGAAGGTCTCGCGTTCCACGGAGACGGGACGGCCGGCCGGGATGGAGTCGATCACCGAGCGGCGGAAGACGTAGCAACCCGCGTTGATCTGGTCGGTGACGATCTCCTCGGGGGTCTGCGGCTTCTCGGTGAAGGCCAGGACCCGGCCGTCGGCGTCGGTGGGGACCAGCCCGAAGGCGCGCGGGTCCTCGACGCGGACCAGGTGCAGGGAGACGTCCGCCCGCGCCGCGAGGTGGGCGTCGACGAGGCCGCGGATGTCCAGCCCGGTGAGGATGTCCCCGTTGAAGACCAGGACCGGATCGTCCGGTCCGCCGGTGAGACGCTCGGCGGCGTTGCGGATGGCGCCGCCGGTGCCCAGCGGCTCGTCCTCGACCACGTACTCGAGGTGGACGCCGAAGTCCGAACCGTCCCCGAAGTAGGGCTCGAAGACCTCGGCGAGGTAGCAGGTGGCCATGACGATGTGCGTGACACCGGCGTCGGCGGCCCTGGCTATCTGGTGGGCGAGGAACGGCACTCCGGCCGCGGGCACCATCGGCTTGGGCGTGTTCACCGTCACCGGGCGCAGCCGCGTCCCCTGCCCGCCGACGAGCAGGATCGCTTCCGTCATCTCTCTCCCCAGTACATGGTCAAACTCATGAGCGAAGTCAGTCTATGGTTCGCGGCTCCCTGCCCCGGACACCCGCCCCGGCACTGCCCGGGGCGGGTGTCCGGGGCAGGGAGCCGCACCCGCAAAAGCCATGTGGGCACCCCCGCCGTGACCGGGGGTGCCCACAGGTTCAGACGTGTGACTACGCGGGCAGGTTGCGGGCCATGACGATCCGCTGGACCTGGTTCGTGCCTTCGTAGATCTGCGTGATCTTCGCGTCGCGCATCATGCGCTCGACCGGGTAGTCGCGGGTGTAGCCGTAGCCGCCGAGGAGCTGGACGGCGTCGGTGGTGACCTCCATGGCGATGTCGGAGGCGAAGCACTTGGCCGCGGCGCCGAGGTAGGTGAGGTCGGCGTCGCCGCGCTCGGAGGCGGCCGCGGCCTGGTAGGTCAGGGCGCGGGCGGCGGAGATCTTCATGGCCATGTCCGCGAGCATGAACTGGATGCCCTGGAAGTCGGCGATCGGCTTGCCGAACTGCTTGCGCTCCTGGACGTAGCCCTTGGCGTAGTCGAGGGCGCCCTGGGCGATGCCGAGGGCCTGGGCCGCGATGGTGATGCGGGTGTGGTCCAGGGTCTTCATCGCGGTGGCGAAGCCGGTGCCCTCCTCGCCGATCATGCGGTCGGCGGGGATGCGGACGTTGTCGAGGTAGACCTCGCGGGTCGGGGAGCCCTTGATGCCGAGCTTCTTCTCGGGCGCGCCGAAGGACACGCCTTCGTCCGACTTCTCGACGACGAAGGCCGAGATGCCCTTCGAGCGCTTCTCGGGGTCGGTGACGGCCATGACCGTGTAGTAGTCGGAGACGCCGGCGTTGGTGATCCAGCGCTTCACGCCGTTGAGGACCCAGAAGTCGCCATCGCGGACCGCGCGGGTCTTCATGCCGGCCGCGTCCGAGCCGGCGTCGGGCTCGGAGAGGCAGTACGAGAACATGCCGTCGCCCTTGGCGAGGGGGCCCAGGTACTTCTTCTTCAGGTCCTCGGAGCCGGACAGGATGACCGGGAGGGAGCCGAGCTTGTTGACCGCCGGGATCAGGGAGGAGGACGCGCAGACGCGGGCCACTTCCTCGATGACGATCACGGTGGCGAGGGCGTCCGCGCCCGCGCCGCCGTAGGTCTCCGGTACGTGGACGGCGTGCAGGTCGTTGGCGACCAGGGCGTCCAGGGCCTCCTGCGGGAACCGCGCCTCTTCGTCCACTGCGGCCGCGAACGGGGCGATCTTCGCCTCGCACAGCGCGCGGACCGAGTCGCGGAGCATCTCGTGCTCCTCGGCAGGGCGGTAGAGGTCGAAGTCGGAACCTGCCAAAGCACTCACTCCCCATGCTAACTACCGTTAAGTAACCCAAGCCTATGGCCGACCGGCGAGTAGGGGTACGGGCCGCGCGCGTGAGATGTGTGACAACCCGCACGACTATGCTCGGGGGCCGCACACCGCACCGCCGTCCCTTACGGAGTACCCATGGCCCCCAAGATCACTGTGATCGGCACTGGCTATCTCGGCGCGACGCACGCCGCGGCCATGGCCGAGCTGGGTTTCGAGGTGCTCGGGCTGGACGTCGTACCCGAGAAGATCGAGATGCTCGCGGCGGGGCGCGTGCCGATGTACGAGCCGGGGCTCGAGGAACTGCTGGCCCGGCACGTGGCCGGGCTGCCCGGGTCCACCGGACGGCTGCGGTTCACGATGGACTGGGCGGAGGTCGCGGAGTTCGGCGACGTCCACTTCGTGTGCGTGAACACCCCGCAGAAGCACAACGAGTACGCCTGCGACATGAGCTACGTCGACGCCGCGGTGGAGTCGCTGGCGCCGCTGCTGACCCGGCCGGCGCTGGTCGTGGGCAAGTCCACCGTGCCGGTGGGCTCGGCGGTCCGGCTGGCCCGGCGGCTGGCCGAACTGGCCCCGGCGGGCGGGGACGTGGAGCTGGTCTGGAACCCGGAGTTCCTGCGGGAGGGCTTCGCGGTGCAGGACACCCTGCACCCGGACCGGATCGTGGTGGGCGTACAGGAGCCGGGCGGGGCCGCCGAGAAGCTGCTGCGCGAGGTGTACGCGACCCCGGTCGCGGAGGGCTCCCCGCTGGTGGTGACCGACTTCCCGACGGCGGAGCTGGTGAAGACCGCGGCGAATTCGTTCCTGGCGACGAAGATCTCCTTCATCAACGCGATGGCCGAGGTGTGCGAGGCGGCCGGCGGCGACGTGGTGAAGCTGGCGGAGGCCATCGGCCACGACGAGCGGATCGGCTCGAAGTTCCTGCGGGCCGGGATCGGCTTCGGCGGCGGCTGCCTGCCGAAGGACATCCGCGCCTTCATGGCCCGCGCCGGCGAGCTGGGCGCGGACCAGGCGCTGACCTTCCTGCGTGAGGTCGACTCGATCAACATGCGCCGCCGCGGGCACATGGTGGAACTGGCGCGGGAGGCCGTGGGCGGCTCCTTCCTGGGCAAGCGGGTCGCGGTGCTCGGCGCCACGTTCAAGCCGGACTCGGACGACGTCCGGGACTCGCCGGCCCTGAACGTGGCCGGGCAGATCCACCTCCAGGGCGGCCAGGTCACCGTGTACGACCCCAAGGGCATGGACAACGCCCGGCAGGTGTTCCCGACCCTGGCGTACGCGGCCTCCGCGGCGGCGGCGGTGCAGGGTGCGGACGTGGTCCTGCACCTCACCGAGTGGCGGGAGTTCCGGGAGCTGGATCCTGCGGAGCTGGCGGGTTCGGTCTCCGTGCCGCTGATCCTGGACGGCCGCAACGCGCTGGACGCGGAGCGGTGGCGGGCGGCCGGCTGGACGTACCGCGCGATGGGACGCCCGCGCGCGTAAGCGGCCTCCGGCTGCGCCGGGCCCCGCCGCCGTACGTACGGGCGCCGGGCCGCTGCGCGCCGTGCCTGGCGGTGGTCCGCCTGCGCGTGGCGGGGCTGCGCGCGTGGCGGGTCCGCCGCTGCGCGGGGCCGATTCCCCACCCCGCCCCTTTCCCGAAACCGGGGCTCGGCCCCGGACCCCTTCCGGGGCGCGGCCCCTGCCCCCTCCGGGCTCCGCCCCGGCCAGTCCGGGGGCTCCGCCCCGGGCCTCGTGAAGGGGTGTGCCCCCGGTCCCGGTCCCGCTACCCGCGGGAGCGGTAGGTGCGCATCTTGGCGCGGCTGCCGCAGACCGACATCGAGCACCAGCGGCCGCGGGCTGCCGGGCTGCGGTCGTAGTAGGCCCACCGGCAGTCCTCGGCCTCGCACGCCTTGAGGCGGGACCAGGTCCCGGCCGTGACGCCCTCGGCGACGGCCGTGGCGATCCGGGCGGTCAGTCCGTCCCCTTCGGCGGCCAGGATGGCGGTGCCCTCCTCGTCGAAGCGGACGGTCAGCGGGGCACCGGCCAGCATGCGGTTCAGCGTGGCCAGGGTGCCCGGCGGGGCCGGGTGGCCGGCGTGCGCCTGCAGTGCGGCGCGCAGCGCCTCGCGGAGCTCGGCCGCCTCGGTGAGCTCGGGGCCGGAGAGGCCGAACCGTGCGGCGAGCCGGTCGTCGCCGGTGTCCACGCTCAGCGTGTTGACGAGTTCCTCCACCAGCGCGAGCCCTCCGGGGGCCGGCGCGCGTCCGCCGCTCATGTTCTCGAAGTTACCTGCTGGATCCGGGATGCGGTAACGCGTAGGGTGGTCGTTACCGGCAAGAGGGCTTTACCGGTAACCACCGGGCATGCCGGAACCACGTTCACCGCTTCGAAGGAGTACGCCATGGCCGTCGCCAAGCTCGGTGCCGTCGTCCTCGACTGCCCGGACCCGCTCGCCCTCGCCACCTTCTACGCGGGGCTGCTCGGCGGCACCCCCGCACTGGCGGAGGACGGCAGCTGGGCGGATCTGGAGGGCCACGAGGGCACGGCGCTGGCCTTCCAGCTCGCCCCCGGGCACGTCCCGCCGCAGTGGCCGTCCGCCGACGGCTCGCAGCAGTTCCACCTGGACCTGACCGTCGAGGACCTGGACGCCGCCGAGCGCCACATCCTGTCGCTCGGCGCGAAGCCCCTGGACGCGGGCGAGCCCGGCCGGACCTGGCGCGTCTACGCCGATCCGGCCGGGCACCCGGTCTGCCTCTGCGCCTGCTGACCCGCAGAGCACGACTCCGCCCGCCGAGACCGACGGACGGAGGCTCCCCCAGCTACCGCTGGGAGGTGCCCCCAGCGCAGCGACCCGAAGCCCGGGAGGCGCCCCCGGCGCCGGGCGGTGCGAGGGGCGCGTCCAGAACGGTGTTCCGGCCGGGCACCCGGTCTGTCTCTGCGCCTGCTGACCCCGGAAGCGGTCAGATGACGGCGTTCGACGGGCCGCGCGCGGCCGAGAGGTCGCGGGCGACCGCCTCCGCGTCCCGCAGTGCGCGCACCGCGTTCGACCAGGTGAGCTTGGCCAGGTCGGCCCGGGACCAGCCGCGGCCGAGGAGCTCCGCGATCAGGTTCGGGTACCCGGACACGTCGTCCAGGCCGGACGGGGTGAAGGCCGTGCCGTCGTAGTCGCCGCCGATGCCGATGTGGTCGACGCCGGCCACCTCGCGCATGTGGTCCAAGTGGTCGGCGACGGTGGCGGCGGTGGCCACCGGCCGGGGGTTGGCCTGCTCGAAGGCCCGGTGCAGGGCCATCGCCGCGGGAGTGGTGTCGAGGTGGTGCAGGCCGTGGGCCCGCAAGTTCTCGTCCGCCGCGAGGGTCCACTCCACGGCCGCGGGCAGGATGAACTTCGGCACGAAGGTGGCCATGGCGACGCCGCCGTTGGCGGGCAGCCGCTCCAGCACCTCGTCCGGGACGTTCCGCGGATGGTCGCAGACGGCCCGCGCGGAGGAGTGGCTGAAGATGACCGGCGCCGCGGAGACGTCCAGCGCGTCCCGCATGGTCGTGGGGGCCACGTGGGAGAGGTCCACCAGCATGCCGATGCGGTTCATCTCCCGGACGACCTCGCGGCCGAAGTCCGTGAGACCGCCGTGGCGCGGCTCGTCGGTCGCCGAGTCCGCCCAGTCCACGTTGTCGTTGTGGGTGAGGGTCAGGTACCGCACGCCCAGCCGGTGCAGGGAGCGCAGGGTGGCCAGCGAGTTGTTGATGGAGTGGCCGCCCTCGGCGCCCATCAGCGAGGCGATCCGCCCGTCCGCCCGGGCCGCTTCCATGTCGTCGGCCGTCAGGGCCCGTACCAGGTGGCCGGGGTATCGGTCGATCAGCTGGGCGACCGCGTCGATCTGCTCCAGGGTGGCGCTGACCGCCTCGTCGCCCGCGTAGGAGGAGCGGACGTACACGGACCAGAACTGGGCGCCGACACCGCCGGCCCGCAGCCGCGGGATGTCGGTGTGCAGGTGGGCCGACTGGTCGCCGGCGAGGTCCCGCTGCGCCAGGTCGTAGCGGACCTGTTCGCGCAGCGCCCAGGGGAGGTCGTTGTGCCCGTCGACCACGGGGTGCTGGGCGAGCAGCTCCCGGGCCTCGGCGATCCGGCCGGATCCGTGGCGGGCGTCGGGGGCGCCGGAAGCGCCGGGGGCGTGGAGGGCGTCCGTCATCCGGCGGCCACCTTGGCGCGCAGCCGCTTGCCCTTCTCGGTCGCCTGGTCGTTCAGCTCCTGCTGGAACTCCTTCATCCGGGCGAGGAGGTCCGGGTCCTGGGTGGCCAGGATGCGGGCGGCGAGCAGACCGGCGTTGCGGGCCCCGGCCACCGAGACGGTGGCGACGGGAACCCCGGCGGGCATCTGGACGATCGACAGCAGCGAGTCCATGCCGTCGAGGTACTTCAGCGGGACCGGTACGCCGATCACGGGCAGCGGGGTGACCGAGGCGAGCATGCCGGGCAGGTGGGCGGCGCCGCCCGCGCCCGCGATGATCGCCTTCAGGCCGCGGTCCGCGGCCCGCTCGCCGTACGCGATCATCTCGTGCGGCATCCGGTGCGCGGAGACGACGTCGACCTCGTAGGGGATCTCGAACTCGTCCAGTGCCTGGGCTGCGGCCTCCATGACCGGCCAGTCGGAGTCGGATCCCATGACGATGCCGATCAGGGGGGCGTCCCCGGTGGTGGTGTGGATCGCGGTGCTCATTCGGTGATCGTTCCTCGCAGGTAGCCGGCAGCGTGACGTGCGCGCTCCAGCACATCGTTCAGGTCGTCGCCGTAGGTGTTGACGTGGCCGACCTTGCGGCCGTGTTTCACGTCCTTGCCGTACATGTGGATCTTCAGCTGCGGGTCGTGGGCCATGCAGTGCAGGTACGCCGCGTACATGTCGGGGTAGTCCCCGCCGAGCACGTTGGCCATGACCGTCCAGGTCGCGCGGGGCCTGGGGTCGCCCAGCGGGAGGTCGAGGACCGCGCGGACGTGGTTGGCGAACTGGGAGGTGACCGCACCGTCCTGGGTCCAGTGGCCCGAGTTGTGCGGGCGCATCGCCAGTTCGTTGACCAGGATCCGGCCATCGGTGGTCTCGAACAGTTCCACGGCCAGGTGGCCGGTCACGTCGAGTTCCTTGGCGATGCGCAGGGCGAGGGCCTGGGCCTGGCCGGCCAGTTCCTCGGACAGGTTGGGTGCGGGGGCGATGACCGTGTCGCAGACGCCGTCCACCTGGATGGACTCGACGACGGGGTAGGCCACGGCCTGGCCGTGCGGGGAGCGGACGATGTTCGCCGCGAGCTCGCGGACGTAGTCCACCTTCTCCTCGGCGAGCACGGGGACGCCCGCCCTGAAGGGGGCCTCCGCGTCCTCGGCGGTGCGGACGAACCACACCCCCTTGCCGTCGTAGCCGCCGCGCACGGTCTTGAGGATGACGGGGAACCCGCCGACCTCCTCCGCAAAGGCGGCCACGTCTTCCGGATCGGACACGATCCGGTGGCGGGGGCTGGGCGCGCCGATCTCGTCGAGTCTGGCGCGCATCACCCCCTTGTCCTGGGCGTGCACCAATGCGTCGGGCCCCGGGCGGACGGGGATACCGTCCGCTTCCAGGGCCCGAAGGTGTTCGGTGGGCACGTGCTCGTGGTCGAAGGTGATCACGTCGCAGCCGCGCGCGAAGGCGCGCAGGGTGTCCAGGTCGCGATAGTCGCCGATGACGACGTCGCTCACCACCTGGGCCGCCGAGTCCTGCGGACTGTCACTGAGGATCTTGAATCTGATACCGAGGGGGATACCCGCCTCGTGGGTCATGCGGGCGAGCTGGCCGCCGCCGACCATACCGACTACCGGGAACGTCACTCCTCCAGGGTATCCGCCGGTATTCCGCCATCCGGACCAGGGCGATGGCCGGAAGAACTCCTGCTATGTCGCACCCCTGTACGAGTTCGTCACATCTGTGCCGGAAGGCGCAGACGCACCAGCGGGCTGACACTTAGCATGACTGGATTGACCAGGGGGATCGACGGACAGGGGCGAAACACCGTATGAGCGCGACACAGCAGGCGGCCCTCGGGGACAGGGCGCGCGGCCTCGCTCGCGAAGCCGTGAAGTTCGGCGCTGTCGGCGGTCTGGGTGTTCTCGTCAACCTGGGCGTGTTCAACCTGATCCGGAGCACGACCGAGCTGCAGGTGGGCCGGGCCAACGTCATAGCGATCACGGTCGCCATCGTCTGCAACTACATAGGGTTCCGGTACTTCACCTACCGCGACCGCGACAAGTCCGGCCGCAAGCGCGAGATGGTCCTGTTCGTGCTGTTCAGCCTGATCGGCATGATCATCGAGACGGGGATCCTGTACGCCGCCACCTACGGCGCGGGCTGGGACAGCCCGCTGCAGAACAACGCCTTCAAGCTGATCGGCATCGGCGTGGCCACCCTGTTCCGCTTCTGGTCCTACCGGAGCTGGGTCTTCCGGGCGCTGCCCGAGCCCGCCCCGGCGCCGGTGGTCGTCGGTCCGCGCGGGGCGGGCGCCACGGCCGCCTCCGCGGCCCCGTCCGCGGACGAGCGGGTCCCCGCCAACCGCTGACCTCAGCGGACGGTCTTCTCCGGTTCGGTGCGTTCGGTCGCCTTCCGGCTCAGGAACAGGGCGAACACCGGCGGATGGGCCTGGATCAGCTCCAGCCGGCCGCCGTCCGCCTCGGCGAGGTCACGGGCCACCGCCAGGCCGATGCCGGTGGAGTTCCGGCCGCTGATGGCCCGCTCGAAGATCCGGTTGCCGAGGTCGGCGGGCACGCCCGGCCCTTCGTCGGTGACCTCGATGACGGCCTGGTTGCCGGTCACCCGGGTGCGCAGGGCGACCGTGCCGCCCCCGTGCATCAGCGAGTTCTCCACCAGTGCCGCCAGCACCTGCGCCACCGCCCCGGGCGTGCCCACGGCCCGCAGGCCGTGCTTCCCGGAGCTCACGATGGCCCGCCCGGCACTGCGGTAGGCCGGCCGCCACTCCTCGACCTGCTGCTTGACGACCTCGTCGAGGTCGAAGGGGACGGCGGAGCCGGTCCGCGGGTCGCGCGAGTTCGTCAGCAGCCGTTCCACCACGTCGGTGAGCCGCTCCACCTGGGTGAGGGCGATCGACGCCTCCTCCCGTACGGTCTCCAGGTCCTCGGTGACCGTGATCTCCTCCAGCCGCATGGACAGCGCGGTCAGCGGGGTGCGCAGCTGGTGCGAGGCGTCCGCGGCGAGCCGCCGCTCGGCGGTCAGCATCCGTCCGATCCGCTCGTTGCTCGCGTCGAGCACGTCGGCGACCCGGTCCAGCTCGGGGACCCCGTAGCGGCGGTGCCGGGGGCGGGGGTCGCCGGAGCCGAGCCGTTCGGCGGTCTCCGCGAGGTCGGTCAGCGGGGACGCCAGCCGGTTGGCCTGGCGTACGGCGAGCAGGACGGCGGCCACCACCGCGAGCAGGGCGACCGCGCCCACCACGAACAGGGTGCGGACGACCTCGCGGGTGACGGTGGAGCGGGGCTCCTCGACCACCACGCTCACGCCGTGCTCGCCGGGGGCGCTGCCCCGGATCACACTGCCGTCGATGGGGGTGCCGAGCTCGATGTCGGGGCGTCCGGGCACGTGCACGCGGGCGTACCGGCCGGCGTCCAGCCGGTCGGCGAGGGCGTCGGGGTCGACCGGCTCCCGCTCCAGCACGTTCGCCTCGACGACGCCGACCAGCGTCAGGGCTTGGGACTCGACCATCTCCTGGGCGCTGTTGGTGATCGTCCGGGTCTCCACGATGACCAGGGAGACCCCGAACACGGCGATCACGACGAGCACCACGGCGAGCGTGGACTGGATCAGGCGGCGGCGCATGGCTCGGCTGGGGCTCAGCTCTTCTCGAAGCGGAATCCGACACCGCGGACGGTGGCGATGTAGCGCGGGTTGGCCGCGTCGTCACCGAGCTTCTTGCGGAGCCAGGAGATGTGCATGTCCAGCGTCTTGGTGGAGGACCACCAGGTGGTGTCCCACACCTCGCGCATCAGCTGGTCGCGGGTCACGACCCGGCCGGCGTCCCGGACCAGCACGCGGAGCAGGTCGAACTCCTTCGCGGTGAGCTGCAGCTCCTCGTCGCCCATCCAGGCCCGGTGCGACTCCACGTCGATGCGGACGCCGTGGGTGGCGGGGGGCTGGGCGGGCTCGACGGCGCCGCGCCGGAGCAGGGCCCGGACCCGGGCGAGCAGCTCGGCGAGGCGGAAGGGCTTGGTCACGTAGTCGTCGGCGCCGGCATCCAGGCCGACGACCGTGTCGACCTCGTCCGCACGGGCGGTGAGCACCAGGATCGGGAAGCCGTGGCCTTCGGCCCGAAGGCGGCGGGCCACTTCGAGCCCGTCCATACCCGGGAGACCGAGGTCGAGCACGACCAGATCGACGCCGCCCTGCAGTCCCGCGTCCAGCGCGGTGGGTCCGTCCTCGCGGACCTCGACCTCGTAGCCCTCCCGGCGCAGGGCGCGGGCCAGCGGCTCCGAGATGGAGGCGTCATCCTCGGCGAGCAGTACACGCGTCATGTGGGTGATGGTAATGCGCGGGCGCGGAATGCTGGACTGCGCCGACAGACCCCCATCGATCTGCGGAAATGAACTACTACTCACCTTCGAATATGGCAGATCGGTTCCCTCCCGGCCTGTGATCCATCTCTCATCTCCTTCCATATCCGGCACTGTCGTGTCGTATGGTGGCGAGACTCCTGATGAAGTAGTTCAGGGACTTTTATGCCCGAAAGCGGCGCGAAGTCCCTGTTTCTCTGTCCGGGGGGCTGCCGGTCTTGTGGGGACCGTGCGGCTCCGCCCCGGCGACAGTGAATGACCTGTGGGACCGGCACCGCGCGCGACGCAGCGCAAGGGCCACCCTTCCCCGGGCGCTGTACCGCTCACGAAGCGCGGCGTCCCGAGTTAGCAAGGATCGACATGGCTTCCAGCCTGACGCAGGCCTCGCCGAGCGCAGCTCACGAGAGGACCTTCCTCGGCCACCCCATCGGCCTGGCCACGCTGTTCATGACCGAGATGTGGGAGCGCTTCTCCTACTACGGCATGCGCGCGCTCCTCGTCCTGTACTTGGTCTCCGGCGGTGTGGACGCCGCGACCGGCAGCCAGGGCGGCGGCCTCGGCTTCACGGCGGCGACGGCCACGGCGATCTACTCCGTGTACGTGGCCATGGTCTACCTCATGGCCATGCCCGGCGGCTGGTTCGGTGACCGCGTCTGGGGCGCCCGCAAGACGGTCGCCGTCGCCAGTTTCGTGATCATGGCGGGCCACGTGGCGCTCGCCGTGCCCGGCCAGGCGGCGTTCTTCGTCGGCCTGCTGCTGGTCGCGGTCGGCTCCGGCCTGCTGAAGGCCAACATCTCCACGATGGTCGGCCACCTGTACAAGGGTGCCGACGATCCGCGTCGTGACAGTGGCTTCACGCTCTTCTACATCGGCATCAACGTCGGTGCCTTCGCCGCGCCGCTGGTGATCGGGACCATCGGCGAGACCGTCAACTGGCACTTCGGCTTCCTGCTCGCCGCCATCGGCATGGGCGTCGGCCTGGTGATCTTCCTTCTCGCCGGCAAGACCCTGAGCCCGAAGAGCAGCCTCGTCCCGAACCCGCTGACCCCGGCCGAGCGCAAGGCCGTGATCGTCAAGGCCCTCGCCGTCCTGGCCGTCGTCGCCGTCTTCTACGGCGCCGTGGTCGCGGCGGACATGTTCACCATCAAGTGGGCGCTGTACCCGATCACCATCGCCGGTCTGATCATCCCGGTCGCCGTCCTCGCCCGCATCAAGCGCGACAAGGACCTGTCCTCCGTCGAGCAGACCCGGATGAGCGCCTACATCTGGTTCTTCGTGGCCGCGGCCGTGTTCTGGATGATCTACGACCAGGGCGGTTCGACCCTCTCGCTCTTCGGTGACGCGAACTCCGAGCGCAACCTGTTCGGCTGGGAAGTCCCGACCACGATCTTCCAGTCGCTGAACCCGCTCTTCGTGGTGGCCCTGGCCCCGATCTTCGCCGCCGCGTGGGTGGCCATGTCCCGCCGGAACCGCGAGCCCAGCACCATCGTGAAGTTCTCGGTGGCCCTGGTCATCGTCGGCGCCTCGTTCTTCGTCTTCGCCGTGCCGCTGAGCCAGGTCGCCGGCAACGACACCAAGGTCACCATGTGGTGGCTGGTGCTGATCTTCCTGATGCACACCATCGCCGAGCTGTGCCTGTCCCCGGTCGGCCTGTCGGTCACCACGAAGATGGCGCCGCAGAAGTACGCCTCCCAGATGATGGGCGTCTGGTTCCTCGCCGTCACCGCCGGTGACTGCGTCACCGGTCTGCTCGGTCTGGCCGAGGTGAAGATGGACGGCGTCGGCGTGATCCTCTTCCAGGCGGTCGCCGCCGTACTGGCCGGCCTCTCGATCTTCATGTACCGCAAGAAGGTCAACGCGCTGATGGGCGACGTCAACTGACGCACGTCCCCGCCCGCTGAACGGGGGAACGGCCCGGCACACGAGGAGGTGTGCCGGGCCGTTCCGCGTTTCCGCGTTTCCGCGGTTCCGCGTTTCCGCGTGCCCGCGTGCCCGCGTTTCCGCCGCCGGCCGGTGACCGGCCGGGCTCAGCGCTGCCCGCGGAGGCGGCGCCACGGGGTGAAGGTGAACACCGCGCCGCCGAGCAGGATCACCGTGCCGGCGACCAGGGCGAGCGCCTTGAGGCCGCCGTCGTCCTCGGCGCCGGTCTCGGCGAGGTTGCCGCCGGAGCCGCCCGAGGTGCCGGAGCCGCCGGAGCTGCCGCCCGAACCGCCCGAGCTGCCGCCGGAGCCGGAGCCGCCGCTGCCGCCGGGCTGCGCGGTGGTGTCCAGCTCCAGGGACACGGCGGTGGACTTGGCCTCACAGGCGATGTTCATGCCGAGGGCGTTGATCGTCAGCTTGCCGGGGCTGAGCGTGACCTTGCCGCTCTTGCCGGGCTTGTAGGTGCCGGTCATGTCGCTGAGGCTGACCGGCTGGTTCGCGCCGATGGGCTCCTTGTTGCCCGGCCCTGTCACCTGGACCTTGCCGCTGTCGGCGCCGCCGAGGACGACCTCCATGGAGGGCTTGAGCGCGTCCGCCGGGAGGTCGGCCGGGCTGTTCATGACGCCCTTGCCGGTCTTGACGGTGAGGTCCCAGCTGCCGCCGTTCCGCTTGGCCCCGATGGTCACCTTGGACTGGATGTTCGGCGGGCCCGGGGCCTGGCAGGCGAAGGTCACGGGGACCTCCTTGCCGGGCACCTCGCTCGGGCCGCTGTTCGTCGCGGTGGGCGTGGCCGTGGGAGTCGGAGTGGGCGTGGGCGTCGTGCTGCCCGAGGGCGTCGGGGTCGGGGTGGGCGTCGGCGTGGGCGTGGGATCCGGGCCGCCCGTGCCGGGCGCCACGTCGATGGTGTGGGCGACGGGCACCTGCCCCTTCGGGGCGCACTTGGTGACGAAGGTGCCGAACGAGAAGGTCACCGCGACCTCGTACCTGTCCGGCGTGAGGGTGACCTTGCCGGCCTTGGTGAGCGTCAGCTGCCCCTTCATGTCGGACATGACCATGGGGGCCTTCTTGGGGATCTCCGGGTTCTTCTTCTCCCCCACCAGCTTGAGGTCGGGCAGCCCGCCGCCGAGCTTGACCCAGCCGGTGGGCTGGACCGAGTCCTTGGGGATCACCATCAGGTCGGTGTTGTTCGAGGCCGGCTTGACGGTCTTCCAGACCACGTCCGCCTTGTCACCGACCTTGGCGTTGGCGGGCGCCGTGATCGACACGGTGGTCTCGCCCTCCACCGGGCCGCCTCCGCCGGCCGGCGGCTGGCACACGACCGTGAACTTGACCTCTGCGGCCTGGGCGGGCGAAGCGGTCATCACCATGCCCGCGCCGCCGAGCAGCAGCGCGGCCACGGCCGCGCTCACCCTCCGTTGGCTCTTCACAGCTGTCCTTTCCTCGTCGGATGGTCTGACGGTGCGGATGGGTCTGCCGGCTGTGCCGGGGTGAACCACGGCAGGACGGCCGTGGCGGTCTGTGGGGACGCCCCGCCGCGGGGCGTCGGGGGCGTCCCGGGCGGGGCGTCGGCCGCGCGGTGCCGTCCGGTGGCGGCGAGGGCGGGCCGTCCCGTGCCCGTACGGGGGCGGACCCGGTCGACGACGGCCATGCCGATGCGGAAGACCGCGGCCGGGACCACCACGAACAACAGGCCCCAGAAGAGGAGCACGCCGTACGGGCGGTCCACCCCCCAGGGCTGTACGGCCAGCACCTTGTCGCCGTACTTGAGGGAGATGCTGTAGTCGCCGTGGGCGCCCATGGTGAGCTCCACGTCGAGCTCCACCCGCGCCTTCTGGCCGGGCGGGATGGTGCCCTTCCACTGCCGTTCCTCCCACACCGGGGCGAACACCCCGTGGGCGGTGCCGATCTGGAACACCGGGTCCTTGACCGGGGCCGAGCCGAGGTTGCCCACGGTCACCGTGAACCTCCGGGACGGCGGGGCTCCGAACCAGGTCAGCACGCCGTCCTCGCCCTTGAGCTGGACTCCCGTGAGCAGGGCCAGGCGGGCCTGCCCGGACTCGGCGGGCAGCTCGGCCACCGGGTGGCCGGTGACGGTGAAGGGCAGGCTGACGGTGGACTGGTCGCCGTTGACCGAGGTCACGTTGACCACGCAGGGGCAGGGCTTGGGCGGGGCCACGACGCCCAAGCCCTTGCGGAACGTCCCGTCGGCGCCGACCGAGGCCGCCTGTCCGGCGTCGTTGGCGCAGCTGTTGGTGCCGCCGATCATGTTCTGTCCGCAGAGCAGCAGCATGACCACGGTCCCGGCGGGCCATCCGGTCCCGGAGACGGTGACCTCGGTGCCGGTGGCCGCCTCCTTCAGCGACAGCTCGGCCGCCGCCTTCCCCTCGGCCGGAACGGCCGGAGCCGCAGGGGCGGCCGGGGCGGCTGGGCTCCGCGGCGCCGCCGCGGCCGGCCCGGCCGACAGGGCCAGCAGGAGCAGGGCGGTCAGAACCGCGCGGATCCGGGCGGCCCGGCGCGGGGCGGGGTGGGCGCTCACTTCGACGCTCCCGTCAACTCGGGTCGCTGACTGCTGATTCATCCATTGGCCGTGGTGGGCCAGGGTGTCCCTCGATGGGGTGAATGGGGTTGGTTCCCGGGTTCTGGTATGCGGACAGAACGGATGATCGCTGGTGGCTGATTCGCTCGATGCGGCTTTGGGGAGGGGTGGCTGGTGGCGCGCAAGCGAGGACGGAGGCTTGAGCTGCGCGTGATTGCTGCCCCGTTCACGGTGGCCGCTCCGGCCGGGGTGAGGATCCGGGACCGGTTGAAGGGCCTCACGGCAGCGGATGTGAAGGTCCTCAGCCTGGTGGGCAAGCACCTGGGGCATCACCAGCGGGCGGATCTCGCCGAGCGGGTCAGGATCGGGAACGTTCCGGCCAGGCGGGCCGGGCGGGCCGGGCGGAAGAAGCAACTGACGGCGGTTTCCTCGTCGCGGTGGGCGGGGGCAATGACCCGGGCATCGGAGGACCAGTACCAGCTCTCGATGCGCTGCCTGATCGCCGAGCGGGCCGGTCTGCAGCGCGCTGTCCGCAGGATCGCCGAGCGGCTCACTGTGCCGTGCGGGGAACGCGAGGGCAGGATCCGGGGCTACAAGGACCAGTCCGAACGCTTTCAGAAGCAGCGCCGCCTCCAAGTCCTCAACTGCCGTCTTACGGCCGTGGAGGAGAAGATCGCATCCGGCCGTCCCTCGATCGTGACCGGTGGCAAACGCCTGGCCAGGGTCCGCCACAACCTGGCCGACGCACAGCTCACCGAGACCGAGTGGCAGCAGCGGTGGAATGCCGGGCGGCTGTTCCTGACCGCCGACGGCGAGTCCGGCGCACCACACGGCAACTACACGATCACCGTGGCCCCGGACGACGGCACAGTGACGCTGGTTCTGCCGGAGCCACTGCGGCACCTGGCGAACGCCCCGCGTGGCCGCTACAGGCTGAGCTGCACCATCGGCTTCCACCACCGGCGCGAGGAGTGGCTGGACCGGGTGACCGCGAACCGGGCCGTCCGGTACGACATCGTGCACGATCCCGTGCGCGGGCGCTGGCACCTGGACGCCTCCTGGTCCGCCGACACCGCCGCGCTCCCCACCCCCGGGGAGATCCGAGCCTTGGGGGAACACACCATCGGCATCGACCTGAACGCCGACCACCTCGCCGCCTGGGTCCTGGACCCGCACGGCAACCCCACCGGCACACCCCACACCATCCCCCTCGACCTCACAGGCCCGGCATCCCGGCGGGACGGCCGCCTGCGGGCCGCGATCACCGATCTCATCGCCCTGACAAAACAGCACCAGTGCGTGGGAATCGTGGTGGAAAACCTGGACTTCGCGGACGCCCGCACCACCGGCCGCGAGACGATGGGCCGGGGCGGACGCGGCAAGCGATTCCGTCGCACCGTCGCCGGCATCCCCACCGCCCGGTTCCGCGAACGTCTGCGCGGCATGGCCTTCCACGCGGGCCTCGTCGTCATCGCCGTCGATCCGGCGTACACCAGCATCTGGGGCGAGCAGCACTGGAAGGGCCCGCTCCGGCAGACCCACACGAAGACCACCGTCACACGCCACCACTCGGCGGCCGTGGCGATCGGCAGGCGCGGCCTGGGACACAGGATCCGGCGTCGGCCAGGTGTGACCGGCACCCACCAGAGGATGAGTGCACGGAGAGCTACCGGCCAGACCGCATCCGTTCCCAGGCCACGCGGGACCACGAGCCCACCCAGGACAGCGAGCATGCCAAACAGAGGCGGCAAGACTCGACCGGACCAAGGTGACCAGCTCGTGCTGCTCCCCGATCCCGAAGACCGTTCGCGGGATCACCGGGCTACACGTCCGGAATCCAGCGATCTGGCCAACACTGGCCAACATCGCTAGGAACGGTTCCCGTACGGAGGGTGCGGGGGACGGCGGGCCGGACGGGCCGGGGTCCCGGTGCCGCGCACGGGCCAGGCGGCGGGCGGCGAGGGCCGCGGCCGCCAGGGCGATCAGACCGGCTCCGGTCCAGGCCGCGGCCGACCAGGGCACCAGGCGGGCCGAAGCGGTGCCCGTGGCGCGGGCGCCGCCGGGGGCGGTGACGGTGAGGGTGAGGTCCACCGCGTCGAGTGCCGGCGCACCGGGCCAGGGTTCGGTCAGGTCCACCCGCTGGCCTGGCAGCAGTTCCACCGGCAGCCGGCGGGCGGGACGCGTCTTCGGGCCGCCGAACAGGCCGTCCGTATGCAGCGCCGCCTCCGGGGACAGGGCCACGTTCCCCCGGTTGACCAGGGTGTAGCGGACCCGGGCGGCCGCGCCCCGGCCGGCCACCGACACGTCCTCGACCGTGAGGGCGGCCAGCGTGGGCCCGCTGACCCGCAGGTGGACGCGTACGCCGGCCTCGTGGCCCGCCGCCGCGGCGACCACCGCGACCGGGTGGTCACCGGGGACGGCGTCGGCCGGCAGGGTGACGGTGAAGGGGACCACGGCGCGGTGCCGGGGCGGGACCCTGACCGTGCCGTGGGTGCCGAAGCTGATCCAGGGGCCGGACCCGGTCGAGGCACCGGGCGGGCGCACCGCGAAGGCGCCGTCCGCCGTGTTGTACGCGTCGGCCCCGCGCAGGGTGATGACCTGTTCCCGGTCTGTGGGGTTGGCGAGGACCAGGCGGTCCTCCAGCACGCTGCCGGCGGGGCCCTGCAGGTAGAAGAACGGGCGGGCGGCGGCGGAGGGGGACGCGGTGGCCGGCTCGGCGGTCCAGCCGGGGCCCGCGGCACGGGCCGCGGAGGCGGCCGGAGCCGGGGCCGGGTGCGCCGGGTGGCTCGTCGCATGCGCCGGAGACGCTGTGGCCAGCAGGAACGCGGCGAGCGGGGCCGCCAGTGGGGTGGCGGCCCGGCGCGGGCTCCGGCGGATGCGCGGGCGGACGGGGTGGGGGGCCGGGCGCTGCTGGCGGTGGCGCGCGTGCATCGGGGGGACCCTCAGGACCGGGCCCGCTGCCCGCGCCGGGTCAGCCAGAGCACGCCGGCCGCGCCGGAGAGCAGGACGGTGCCGCCGAGGGTGCCCAGCGCCAGTGCGGAGTCGGCGGGGCCGGTCTGGGGCAGGCTGTCGGATTCGCCGCCCGAGGTGCCGGTGCCCTGGGGGGTGCCGCCCGCGGCGGTCACGTCCAGTTCCAGCGAGGGCTTCGGGCTGTTGCCCGGGGTGCAGGTGGTGGTGGTCCCCAGGGCCTTGATGGTGAGGACGCCCGCGGTGAAGGTGACCTTGCCCGACTTCTTCGGCTTGTAGGTGCCGGACAGGTCGCTGATCTTGATGGGGGTGTTGGCGGGCGCGGCCTCGGCGTTGGGCGGGCCGGAGACCGGGACGCTCGCCTCCTCCGCGCCCTTGACCACGATCAGCGCGCTGGGGTTCATCGCGCCCTTGCCGAGCTCGACCGGGCTGGAGGAGACGCCCTTCTGGAAGGACATCGTCAGCTTGTAGCCCTCGCCCTCCTTCACCGCCTTGATGTCGATGGGCGAGACGGCCGACTTGTCGCCGATGGGGGTCTTGCAGTCGTATTTGACGTCGACCACATCGGCGTGTGCCGCGGGGGCGGCGGCCAGCACGGCCGCCGCCGAACCGGCGAGCGCGGAAGCGATCAGGAGCGCGGTGGAGCGTATCCGGTCGGACACCTTGGTCTTCCCCTCGGGCCACAAGTTACTGACGGCACATCAGATCGGGGGCTCAAGGTACGCCCGGGACCCTACGGAGGGAAGACAAGGGACAGAACAAGCCGGGGACCCTGACGGGCCGTGCCCCGGCACGTCCGTCAGTGCACGCGCTCGCCCTTCTGCCAGACCGCCGAGACCAGCGGGACGCCCGGCCGGTAGGCCAGGTGGACGTGGCTCGGCGCGTCCAGCAGGGCCAGGTCCGCGCGCGATCCGGGGGTCAGCCGGCCGATGTCGGTACGGCGCAGCGCGCGGGCGCCGCCCGCGGTGGCGGACCACAGCGCCTCGTCGGGGGTCATGCCCATGTCCCGGACCGCGAGGGCGATGCAGAACGGCATGGAGCTCGTGTAGGAGGAGCCGGGGTTGCAGTCGGTGGACAGGGCGACGGTGGCGCCCGCGTCGAGCAGCCGCCGGGCGTCCGGCCACTGGGCGCGGGTGGAGAACTCGGCGCCGGGGAGCAGGGTGGCGACCGTCTCGGAGTTCGCCAGCGCGTCGACGTCCGCGTCCGTGAGGTGGGTGCAGTGGTCGGCGGAGGCCGCGCCCAGCTCCACGCCGAGCTGGACGCCCGGGCCGAAGCTGAGCTGGTTCGCGTGGATCCGCGGGATCAGGCCCTTGGCCCGGCCGGCGGTGAGGACGGCGCGGGCCTGGTCTCCGTCGAAGGCGCCCTTCTCGCAGAAGACGTCCACCCAGCGGGCGTACGGGGCGCAGGCCTCCAGCATCGGGCCGGTGACGAGGTCCACGTAGGCGGCGGGGTCCTCGGCGTAGTCCGGCGAGACGATGTGGGCGCCGAGGTAGGTGACCTCGTCGGTGTGCGCGGCGGCGATGCGCAGGGCGCGGGCCTCGTCCTCGACGGTGAGCCCGTAGCCGGACTTGGTCTCGAAGGTGGTGGTGCCCTGGCGGCGCGCCTCGTGGAGGTGGCGGAGCAGGTTGGCCTCGAGCTCGGCGTCGGTGGCGGCGCGGGTGGCGGCGACGGTGGTGCGGATGCCGCCGGCGGAGTAGCTGCGGCCCGACATGCGGGCGTTGAACTCCTGCGTGCGGTCGCCCGCGAAGACGAGGTGGCTGTGGCTGTCCACGAAGCCGGGGATGACGGCGCGGCCGTCCGCGTCGAACGCGGTGTCGGTGGCCGGGACCTTGGCCGTCGGGCCGGCCCAGGCGATCCTGTCGCCCTCGATGACGACGGCGGCGTCCTCGACGAGGCCGAGGGGGCCTTCGCCGAGGGCGGGGTCGTTGGTGACGAGGCTGCCGATGTTGGTGATGGCTGTGGTGGTCATGGGTTCCTCTCAGGGCTTCGCTTTTCCCCGCCCCGCCCCTTCCCGAAACCGGGGCTCCGCCCCGGACCCTGGAGACGGGGCCGCACCCGCGGCCTGGCCGCCTTGGGCTGCATCGGGCGCGCGGGCCGGCCTCCGGGGCTGCGCCCGTAGGGGCGCGGGGAACTGCGCGACCAGCCACGACGGACCCGCAGATCCGCCACGGTCGGCCGCTCCCCGGCACGGTCGGCCCGTCCCCGGCACGGCGGCCGGGTCCGGGGCTGTGCCCCGGTTTCGGGAAAGGGCGGGGTGGGGGAAAGGCCGCGTCAGGACCGGAGCGCGGCGATCGATTCGGCCAGGGCGGACGGGACGTCGGGGACGAGGGTGTGGGCACCGTCGCGGACGACGTGGCGGCCGGCCACGACGGTGTGGCGGATGTCCGCCGCGCCCGCCGCGAAGACCGCCGTCTCGGCACCCAGCCGTGGCACCGGGCCGGCCGTGCGGACCGAGTCCAGGGCGATGGTGGTGAAGTCGGCGAGCGCGCCCGCCTCCAGCCGTCCCGCGTCGGGCAGGCCCAGCGCGGCGTGGCCGTCCGCGGTGGCGGCGGTCAGCAGCGCGTTCGCCGTCCAGTGGCCGCGGGTCCGACTGCGGAGCCGTTCGTTCAGCTCCATCGCACGGGCCTCTTCCAGCAGGTCCACCACCGCGTGGCTGTCGCTGCCCAGCGACAGCGGACTGCCCGCCTGCTGCAGCCGTACGGCCGGGCCGATGCCGTCGGCGAGGTCGCGTTCGGTGGTGGGGCACATGCAGGTACCGGTGGCGGAGCCGCCCAGCAGGGCGATGTCGCCGTCGGTGAGGTGCGTGTTGTGGACGCCGGTGGTGAGCGGGCCGAGCACGCCGTGGTCGGCGAGCAGCTGGGTGGGCGTGCGGCCGTGCGCGGCCAGGCAGGCGTCGTTCTCCGCCGTCTGCTCGGAGAGGTGCACGTGCAGCGGGGCCCGCCGCTGTCGCGCCCACTCGGCGACGGTGGCCAGCTGATCGGCCGGCACGGCCCGTACGGAGTGCACGGCGGCACCGATCAGGGCGTGCTCGCGCGGTTTGAGGGCGGAGACCCGCTCGGCCCAGGCGTCGGCGGTGCCGTCGGAGAACCGCAGCTGGTGCTGGTTGGGGGCCTCGCCGAAGCCGCTCGACAGGTACGCCGTGTCCAGCAGGGTGATCCGGATGCCGGCCGCGGCGGCGGCCTCGATCAGTGCCTCGCCCATCGCGTTGGGGTCGGCGTAGGGGGTGCCGCCGGGCGCGTGGTGGACGTAGTGGAACTCGCCCACGTTGGTGATGCCGGCCAGCGCCATCTCCGCGTACACGGCCCGGGCGAGGGCGAAGTACGAGTCGGGGGTGAGGTTCTGGGCGACGGAGTACATGACCTCGCGCCAGGTCCAGAAGGTGCCCGAGCCCAGCTGTACGGTGCCTCGCAGGGCCCGGTGGAAGGCGTGGCTGTGCGCGTTGGCCAGGCCCGGGACGGTCAGGCCGCGGAGCACCTCGGCGCCGGGCGGGGGCGTGTCCGCCCCGGTGCGGACGGCGGCGATCCGGCCGTCGGCGGACACCTCCAGGGTGACGCCGGGCTCGACGAGGGTGCCGAGCCAGGCGTGCTCCAGCCAGTACGTGGTGGTCACCGGCACGCGAGTCCTTCCAGTACGTCGGCGAGGGCGAGGACACCGGCGACGCAGTCGTCCTCGGCGGCGTATTCCGCCGGGGAGTGGGAGACGCCGGTGGGGTTCCGTACGAACAGCATCGCGGTCGGGACGGCGGCGGAGAGGATCCCGGCGTCGTGTCCGGCGCCCGTGCCCAGGACGGGGGTCTTCCCGCCCAGGATCCGGCCCAGTTCGTCGCGCAGGGCGTGCTCGAACTCGACCACGGGGGTGAAGGACTCCCGGGTGACGGCGAGGTCGATGCCGTGCCGGTCGGCGTATTCGCCGGCGGCCTTGCGGATGCCGTCGATCACCTGGTCGAGAGCGACCTGGTCGGCGGCGCGGGCGTCGAGCCAGCCCCGGACCAGCGAGGGGATGGCGTTGACCCCGTTCGGCTCGACGGAGATCTTGCCGAAGGTGGCGACCGCGCCCGCCAGTTCGGCCTCGCGCCGGGCGGCGAGCACCGTCTCGGCGTAGGCCAGCATCGGGTCGCGGCGGTCCACCAGGCGGGTGGTGCCGGCGTGGTTGGCCTCACCGTGGAAGTCGTAGCGCCAGCGGCCGTGCGGCCAGATCGCGGAGGCGATGCCGACCCGGTCCCCGGACAGGTCCAGGGCCCGGCCCTGCTCGACGTGGAGTTCGACGAACGCGCCGATGCGGGCGAGGCGTTCGGGGTCCGGCCCGATGGTCTCCGGGTCGTGGCCGGCGGCCTCCATGGCCTGCGGCAGGGTGATGCCGTCCGCGTCGCGCAGCTCGTACGCCTTCTCCCTGGTCAGCTGCCCGGCGCTGAGCCGGGAGCCGACGCAGGCCAGCCCGAAGCGGGCGCCCTCCTCGTCGCCGAAGTTGGTGATGGCGAGCGGCCGGGTGAACTCCACGCCCCGGGCGCGCAGTTCGTCGAGGGCGGCGAAGGAGGAGACCACGCCGAGGGGGCCGTCGAAGGCGCCGCCGTCCGGGACGGAGTCGAGGTGGCTTCCGGTGACCACGGCGTCGCCGGCAGCGGGGTCACCGAGCCAGGCCCACTGGTTGCCGTTGCGGTCGAGCTCGTAGGTGAGCCCGCGGCTCTCGGCCTGCGCCCGGAACCAGGCCCGGCAGTCCCGGTCGGCCTCGGTCCAGGCGTAGCGGCGGTATCCGCGGGTGCCGCGGTCGCGACCGATGGGGGCGAGCTCGTTCCACATGCCGTGGAAGCCGGTCCCGCCGCTCCCCGCCCCGCCGCCGCGGGGAGCGGCGGCGGGGCGGGTGAAGGAACCCTCGGTCACGCGGAGTCACCCTCGCGCATCGGGACGCGGACGCCCTTGGCGTCGGCGACCGACTCGGCGATGTCGTAGCCGGCGTCGACGTGGCGGATGACGCCCATGCCCGGGTCGTTGGTCAGGACGCGGCGGATCTTCTCGCCGGCCAGCGGGGTGCCGTCGGCGACGGTGACCTGGCCCGCGTGGATGGAGCGGCCCATGCCCACGCCGCCGCCGTGGTGGAGGGAGACCCAGGAGGCGCCGGAGGCCACGTTGACCATGGCGTTGAGCAGCGGCCAGTCGGCGATCGCGTCGGAGCCGTCGAGCATGGCCTCGGTCTCGCGGTACGGCGAGGCGACGGAGCCACAGTCGAGGTGGTCGCGGCCGATGGCCAGCGGGGCGGCCAGCTCGCCGGAGGCGACCATGTCGTTGAAGCGCTCGCCGGCCTTGTCGCGCTCGCCGTAGCCGAGCCAGCAGATGCGGGCGGGCAGGCCCTGGAAGTGGACGCGCTCGCCGGCCATCTTGATCCAGCGGTGCAGGGACTCGTTCTCCGGGAAGAGCTCCAGGATCGCCTTGTCGGTCTTGGCGATGTCGGAGGCCTCGCCGGACAGGGCGGCCCAGCGGAACGGGCCCTTGCCCTCGCAGAACAGCGGGCGGATGTAGGCGGGGACGAAGCCGGGGAAGGCGAACGCGCGGTCGTAGCCGGCCAGCTGGGCCTCGCCGCGGATCGAGTTGCCGTAGTCGAAGACCTCGGAGCCGGCGTCCATGAAGCCGACCATGGCCTCGACGTGCTTGGCCATCGACTCGCGGGCGCGGGTCGTGAAGCCGGCCGGGTCCTTGGCGGCGGCGTCGGCCATGTCCTCGAACGCGACGCCGATCGGCAGGTACGCCAGCGGGTCGTGGGCGGAGGTCTGGTCCGTCACGATGTCGATCGGGGCGCCCTCGGCGAGCATCTGCGGGAGCAGCTCGGCGGCGTTGCCCAGGAGGCCGATGGACAGCGGGCGGCGGGCGTCGCGGGCCTCGGTGGCCAGCTGGAGCGCGTGCGCGAGGTTGTCGGCCTTCACGTCCAGGTAGCGGTGCTCGATGCGGCGCTCGATGGCGCGCGGGTCGACGTCGATGCAGATCGCGACGCCGTCGTTCATGGTGACGGCGAGCGGCTGGGCGCCACCCATGCCGCCGAGGCCGGCGGTGAGGGTGATGGTGCCCGCCAGGGTGCCGCCGAACTTCTTCGCGGCGACCGCGGCGAAGGTCTCGTAGGTGCCCTGGAGGATGCCCTGGGTGCCGATGTAGATCCAGGATCCGGCGGTCATCTGGCCGTACATGGTGAGGCCGAGGTGCTCCAGGCGGCGGAACTCCTCCCAGTTGGCCCAGTCGCCGACCAGGTTGGAGTTGGCGAGCAGGACGCGCGGGGCCCACTCGTGGGTCTGCATCACGCCGACCGGGCGGCCGGACTGGACCAGCATGGTCTCGTCCTGCTTGAGGGTCTGCAGGGTACGGACCATCGCGTCGAAGGAGCGCCAGTCGCGGGCCGCCTTGCCGGTGCCGCCGTAGACCACGAGCTTGTCGGGGTGCTCGGCGACCTCGGGGTCGAGGTTGTTCTGGAGCATCCGGAGGGCGGCCTCCTGCTGCCATCCCAGGGTGCTGAGCTCAGTGCCTCGCGCAGCGCGAACGGGGCGGGGTCCTGACATGGCGGTGCCTCCTCCGAATGTTGGTTAATCCATTCACATCCTCGCGGCCTGAATAGGTTCAGTCAACAGCTGCGGCCGGACGCGCCGGGTGGTTGGCTGGCGGACATGGCCCTCGACTCCGGTACGGACGCCGCCCACTCCGGCACCGCCGCGGCCGCCGCCGGCCCCGCCGGCGCCCCGGCCGGGGCCCCCGCCCCCTCCCCCGGCACCCGCCGTGACCTGGCCGTACGGGCCGCCGTGGCACAGGGGCTGATCGGCGGACCGGACGGCGCGCGGGACGGCGTGGGGCAGGGCGGAGGGGACGGCGCGGACCCGCTGGTCTGTCTGCTGGACACGGCCGGGATCCGCTCCTCGGCCGCCGCCCTGCGGGCCGCCTTCGCGGCCGCCCTGCCGCCCGGCACCCCCGTCCTGCACGCCTTCGCCGCCAAGGCGGCCCCGCTGGTGCCGGTGCTGCGGCTGCTCGCGGACTGCGGGATCGGCTGCGAGGTGGCCAGCCCGGGCGAGCTGGCGCTGGCGCGGGCGGCCGGGCTGGCCCCGGAACGGACCGTGCTGGACTCCCCCGCCAAGACCCCGGCGGAGCTGCGCGGGGCGCTGGCGCTGGGCATCGCGGTGAACGCCGACAACCGGCAGGAACTGGAGCGGCTGGACGGGCTGGTCGCGGCCGCGCCGACCGCGTCCCCGCTGGGGGTCCGGGTGAACCCGCAGCTCGGCGCCGGTTCCATCGCGGCCACCTCCACCGCGACGGCCACCTCGAAGTTCGGTGTGGCGCTACGGGACCCGGGGGCGCGCGAGTGGCTCGTCCGGGCGTACCTGGAGCGCCCGTGGCTCACCCGGCTGCACACCCACTCCGGCTCGCAGGGCGTGGCGCTGCCGCTGATCGCGGAGGGGGTGCGGGAGCTGTACGGGCTGGCAGAGGAGATCAACGCGGCGGCCGGCCGGCGGCAGGTCGACACCCTGGACATCGGCGGCGGCCTGCCGGTGAACTTCGCCTCCGACGAGGAGGCGCCGGCGTACGCGGAGTACGTCGCGGCGCTCCGGGACGCCGCGCCGGGCCTGTTCTCGGGACGCTACGGGCTGGTGACCGAGTTCGGCCGGTCCCTCCTCGCCAAGCACGGACTGGTGCTGGCCCGGGTGGAGTACACCAAGAGCACGGGCGGGCGGGCGATCGCGCTGACCCACGCGGGGGTGCAGGTGCTGACCCGCACCGTGTACGCCCCGGCGTCGTGGCCGGTGCGGGTGCTGGCCTACGACGCGAAGGGCGCGCCGAAGGCGGGGCCGCCGGTGGCGCAGGACATCGCGGGGCCGGCCTGCTTCTCCGGCGACCTGGTCGCGGAGGACCGCGCACTGCCGGAGCTGGCGCCCGGCGACCTGATCGCCGTCCCGGACACCGGCGCGTACTTCTTCACGGCCCACTACGGCTACAACAGCCTGCCGCGGCCCGCCGTGTACGGGTTCGCGGTGGAGGCGGGCGGCGGCGTCCGCTTCGCCCTCGCGCGCCCCGCCCAGACCCTGGACGGGATCGTGGCCGAGGCGGGCGGCGGCCACGCGGACGCGCTGCTCGCCCCCTGAGCGCGGCCGGCGGCACGTGGACCGGCCGGCGGCGAGCCGGCGGGCACCCACCGGTCCGGGGACCCCGGTCAGTCCGCCGCGGGCGCCGGGCCGGCCGTGAGAGTGGCCGCGAGGGCCGGGGCGAGGCCCGCGACCAGGTCCTCAGGGGCCAGGGCGGTCACGGCGGGCAGCCGCAGCAGGTAGCGGGTCACGGCCAGGCCCAGCAGCTGGGCCGCGACCAGGCCCGCGGTGCGGGCGGCGCGGGCGGGCCCGACGGCCGCCGCCAGGGCGGGGGCCACCTGGGCGGCGAACACCTCCCGCATCCGCTCCGCGGCCCGCTCGTTGGTCACCGCCGAGCGCAGCAGGACCAGCAGGGCGTCGTCGGCCGGGTCGCCCTCCCAGCGCCGTACGAAATGGGCGACCAGGGCTCCGGGCAGGTCCGCCGCCGGGACGGCGGTCAGGTCCGGCAGGCTGAGGTCCACGGCCAGCGCGGCGTCGAAGAGCCCCTCCTTGCTGCCGAAGTACCGCATGACCATCGAGGGGTCGATGTCCGCGTCCGCCGCGACGGCGCGGATGGTGGTCCGCTCGTATCCATGGGCGGCGAACCGGTCCCGGGCGGCCCGCAGGATCGCCGCCTTGGTCGTGTCCGAGGTGCGCGCTGTCATGCCAACGAATGTAGGCCAACACCTGTTGACTTTCCAGCCCGAAGGGCCCACCCTTTAGTCAACAGCCGTTGGCCAACAATCGTTGGCAATCCGGAGGAGGCCGCCATGACCAGCACCGCCGCACTCCCGCTGCCCGACCGCACCGAGATCGCCATCGTGGGCGCCGGCCCGACCGGCCTCGCCCTCGCCGTGACCCTGGCCGGCGCCGGTGTGGACTTCGTACTCCTGGACCGGCAGGCCGAGGGGGCCAACACCTCCCGCGCGGCCGTGGTGCACGCCCGCACCCTGGAGGTCCTCGACGAGCTCGACCCGACCGGCGTGCTGTCCGCCGAGCTCATCGGCCGGGGCAACCCGGTCAGCCGGTTCCGGATCCGCGACGGCGCCCGCCCGCTCGCCGCGATCGACTTCGACGGCCTGGCCACCGCCCACCCGTACGCGCTGATGGTCCCCCAGTACGAGACCGAGGCCGTGCTCCTGGACCGGCTGCGCGCCCTCGGCGGGGAGGTGCACCGCCCGTACGAGGTCACCGCGGTCACCCAGGACGCCGACGGGGTCACCCTCACCACCGCGACCGGCGAGACTCTGCGCGCCGCGTACGCCGTCGGCGCGGACGGCATGCACAGCTCGGTCCGCGAGGCCGCCGGGATCCCCTTCTCCGGCAGCGCGTACGCGGAGTCCTTCGTCCTCGCCGACGTCGCCATGGACTGGGCGCCGGGCGCCGGGGAGGTCTCGCTGACCTTCGCCGCCGCAGGCCTCACCGTGATCGCCCCGCTGCCCGGAGGCCGCTACCGGATCGTCGCCACCGTCGACGAGGCACCCGCCGAACCGGACCTCGCCTTCGTCCGGAAGCTGCTGGACGAGCGGGCTCCGAGCCAGGCCACGGTCACCTCGCTGGTCTGGTCGTCCCGGTTCCGCATCCACCACCGGGTCGCCGACCGCTACCGCGCCGGGCGGCTGTTCCTCGCCGGGGACGCCGCGCACGTTCACAGCCCGGCCGGCGGCCAGGGCATGAACACCGGAATCCAGGACGGCCACGCCCTCGGCCTCGCCCTGGCCTCCGGCGACCTCGACGGATACGAGGCGCGCCGGCGCCCGGTGGCCCTGCGGGTGGTGGCCCTCACCGACCGGATGACCCGGGTCGCCACGACCCGGAACGGGCTCCTGCGCCCGGTGCGCAACGCCGTAGTGCCCCTGCTGGCCCGCATCCCCGCCCTGCGCACCCGGCTGGCGACGGAACTGGCCGAGCTGAACTACCGCTGACCCGCCGGACGGGGAGGCGGAATGGACCTGCGGAACGAACCACTCGACGCGGAATGAACTACTCGACGAAGAGGCCGCGGGCGGCGGCCTTCGCGTCGAAGGACTCCAGGCGGGCCTGGGCGCCGGGCAGGGCGTCCGCCATGGCCTCCAGCAGGACCCGGCCGAGCAGCATCGGCGCGCAGGCGGTGTCGAAGGCGAGGCCGGTGCCGACGGGGGCGGGGATCAGCAGGTCGGAGTGGCGGGCCACCGGGGCGAAGGCGGAGTCGGCGACGGTCACCACGGTGAGCCCGGCGGTGGACCGGGCGTACTCCAGGGCGTCGAGGACCTCGCGCGGGTGCCGGGGCAGCGCGAAGCAGAGCAGGGCGGTGGCACCGGCACCGGCGGCCGCGTCGATCCGGTCGGGGAGCATGGAGCCGCCCTCGTCGAGCAGCCGTACGTCGGGGTGCACCTTGCCCGCGAAGTACGCGAACCCGCGCGCCTGCGAGGAGGCGGCTCGCAGTCCGAGCACGGGCAGCGGGACGGAACCCGCCAGCAGCCGGCCGGCCTCCTCGGCGGGGCCGGGGTCGGCGAGCATCTCGGCGAGGTGGCGGAGGTTCTCGATCTCGGCGTGCACGGCCTGCTGGTAGGAGTTCTGCTCGGTCTGGCCGGGGGCCCGGGGCGGCTCCGCCGGGGCGACCTCGCGCAGGTACTTCCGCAGGGCCGGGTAGCCGTCGAAGCCGAGCGCGACGGCGAACCGGGTGACCGAGGGCTGGCTGACTCCGGCGAGCTCGGCGAGCTCCACGCTGGACAGGAAGGGCACTTCGGCGGCGCCGCGCACCATGCAGTGCGCGATGCGCCGCTGGGTCGGCGTCAGCCGGTGCCCCTCGAACAGCTTCTGCAGCCGGGCGGCCGGGCTGTCGGTCATGCGGGGGTGTCCTCCGTCCGGGTGCAACTGTATTCAGTCATGCAGCACTCTGCATGCACCTATGCAGGACGGCAAGCGGTGGACCGAGGGGTGGACGCCCCGCGCAGCCCCGGCGGGTCGGATCCGCCCCGCGCTCCGGGACGGGGCCGGCCCCGCCGCGCGTCCTCGTGTCTCCCCGCACCCATCGGGCGGGTACGCCCTGCCACGAAGCCCGCACGGGCGGCTGAGCCGAAGGGGCCGCGTCGGCGAAGGCGGGCGAGCGCCCGGAGGAAACCGCGACGAAGGAGCGGCTTCCGAGGACGCACGCCCGCCTGGAGCCGACATAGGCGGCCCCGGAGGCGAAGCCGCCCAAAAAAGAGGGCGCGGGGACCGCCGCACCCCCGGCCGGGCCGGGGGGCGGGACGACGGCGGTCCCCGCCCCAGGACACGGCAGCCGGGTCAGGCCGGAGGTCCGCGTCCATGGCGTCCGTGCGGTCCGGGAGCCGCTCCGGAGGTGCACGACGCCGTTCGGTGGTGTCGGCCGGCCCGCCCGTCGGGGCGGGTCCTGCCGACATCCACCACTGTGCCGGAGGCGTGTTAAGCGGGTGCTGCCGTCACGTGTCGGCTTCGTGCCGCTTCCCGGTCCGGCGAGGACCTGCGCGCCCGGGCGTTACTTGGCGCCCTTGGCGAGGAACGCCAGGAGGTCCTGGCGGCTGACCACGCCGGTCGGCTTGCCCTCGACGAGCACGATGGCCGCGTCGGCCTCGCCGAGCACCTCCATCAGGTCGGAGACCGGCTCGCCGGAGCCGACCTGCGGCAGCGGCGCGCTCATGTGCTTCTCCAGCGGGTCGGAGAGCGCGGCCCGCTGGGTGAACAGCGCGTCGAGCAGCTCGCGCTCCACCACGGAGCCGATGACCTCGGCGGCCATCACGTCGGGGTGGCCGGCGCCCGGCTTGACGATCGGCATCTGGGAGACGCCGTACTCGCGCAGCACCTCGATGGCCTGGCCGACGGTCTCCTCCGGGTGCATGTGCACCAGCGACGGCAGGGTGCCCTGCTTGTCGGCGAGGACCTCCCCGATACGCGCCGACGGGCCTGCGTCCTCCAGGAAGCCGTGGCCCGACATCCACTCGTCGCTGAAGATCTTGCTGAGGTAGCCGCGGCCGCTGTCCGGCAGCAGGACGACGACCACGTCGTCCGGGCCGAGGCCCTCGGCGGCGCGCAGGGCGGCGACCACGGCCATGCCGCAGGAGCCGCCGACCAGCAGGCCCTCCTCCTTGGCGAGGCGGCGGGTCATCTGGAAGGAGTCCTTGTCGGACACGGCGATGATCTCGTCGGCGACGTTCTGGTCGTAGGCGGTGGGCCAGAAGTCCTCGCCGACGCCCTCGACCAGGTACGGGCGGCCGGAGCCGCCGGAGTAGACGGAGCCCTCCGGGTCGGCGCCGATCACCTTGACCTTGCCGCCGGAGACCTCCTTGAGGTAGTTCCCGGTGCCGGAGATCGTCCCGCCCGTGCCGACGCCCGCGACGAAGTGGGTGATCTTCCCGTCCGTCTGCTCCCACAGCTCGGGGCCGGTGGTCTCGTAGTGCGAACGGGGGTTGTTCGGGTTGCTGTACTGGTCGGGCTTCCAGGCGCCGGGCTCGCGCGCGAGGCGGTCGGACACGTTGTAGTACGAGTCCGGGTGCTCGGGGTCGACGGCGGTCGGGCAGACCACGACCTCGGCGCCGTACGCGCGCATCACGTTGATCTTGTCCATGGACACCTTGTCAGGGCAGACGAAGATGCACTTGTAGCCCTTCTGCTGGGCCACGATGGCGAGCCCGACGCCCGTGTTGCCGCTGGTCGGCTCCACGATGGTGCCGCCGGGCTTGAGGGCGCCGCTCTGCTCGGCCGCCTCGATCATGCGCAGGGCGATCCGGTCCTTCACGGAACCGCCCGGATTGAAGTACTCGACCTTGGCCAGGACGGTGGCCTGAAGGCCTTCGGTCACACGGTTGAGCTTCACCAGCGGGGTGTTGCCGACGAGGCTGATCATCGAGTCGTGGAATTGCACCATGTTCTCCAGGGACGGGACTCCACGGGTTCTCCGGGAGGTGCCGCCAGAGTATGCGGAAAGGGATTGGCCGAGCGTCGTTAACGGGCAGGAAGCGGACAGACAGTCCGGCACCCGTCCGGCGACGAGGAGGTGGCACGAAGGGTGTCCAGAGCGAGGACGGCCCGCCGCATCGCGGCGGGCGCGGCGTACGGAGGGGGCGGGCTCGGCCTGCTCGGTGTCGCGACTGTGGGTGTGGTGCTGGCGGAGGTCCAGCTGGCGAAGCGGACCGTGGGGACGGGGCTGTCGGACCCGCCGCGCGCCGACGGGCTGTACGGGACCGAGTTCGGCGGGCCCGAGCTGAGCCCGGGGCCGCTGCGGCTGGCCATGCTCGGCGATTCGACGGCGGCCGGGCTGGGGGTGCGGCGGGCCCGGCAGACCCCGGCGGCGCTGCTCGCCTCGGGGCTGTCGGCGGTCGCCGAGCGGCCGGTGGAGCTGCGGAACGTGGCGCTGTCGGGGGCGATGTCCGACGACCTGGACCGTCAGGTCTCGCTGCTGCTGGACGGGGACCGGCCGGTGCCGGACGTGTGCGTGATCATGATCGGCGCGAACGACGTGACCCGGCGGATGCCGCCGACCCAGTCGGTGCGGCTGCTGACTGCGGCGGTACGGCGGCTGCGGCTGGCGGGCTCCGAGGTGGTCGTGGGGACCTGCCCGGACCTGGGCACCATCGAGCCGGTGTACCAGCCGCTGCGCTGGCTGGCCCGTCGGCTGTCCCGGCAGCTGGCGGCCGCGCAGACCATAGGGGTGGTGGCGCAGGGCGGCCGGACGGTGTCGATGGGGGACCTGCTGGGGCCGGAGTTCGCGGCGAACCCGCGGGAGATGTTCGGGCCGGACTCGTACCACCCGTCGGCGGAGGGGTACGCGACGGCGGCGATGGCGGTGCTGCCGACGCTGTGCGCGGCGCTGGGCGTGTGGCCGGAGTCCGACCGGCTGGACGTCTCGCGGGACGAGGACATGCTGCCGGTGGCGAAGGCGGCTTCGGCGGCGGCGGGGCAGGCGGGCACGGAGGTCACGGCGGCCCGCGGGCCGTGGGCCCTCCTCAAGCACCGCAGGCGGCGGCGCCTCCCGGCGCCGGAGTCGGCGCCCGAGCCGATCGCCGAGCCCGGCCCGGCGGACACCCCCGAACCCCGCCCGGCCTGACCAGGCTCCGCCCGGACGGGGTCCGACCCGTCTGCGGGGTCGGGGTGCGGGGACACGCTGCGCGTCCGGCGCGGGCCGGTGTGCCGTGTGCCCACCTCCCCCAGACTCCGTCCGGGGGGACCCCCACCCCCAAGCTCTCGACTTCGCTCGAGCAGGGGGGACCCCCATCGCCCTGCGGCACGCCTGCCCACACGGCCGGTGGCGACGCGGCACGCCTGCCCGCGCGGCGGTGCGGTGCGGCCGGCCCGGCCGCGCGGGGGCGGGGGTTTCGGGGGCCGGGTAGCGGGCAGGGCCCGGGGAACAGGGGTTTCGCGGAAAAAGGGGTCCGCATCACACCGCGCAGGCGGTGACCTCGACGGTACGGGCCGGTAACTTCGCATCCGGTCCGCACAGCCGCAACCCCTCTTGGAGTCCCGATGCCCGAAGCAGTCATCGTTTCCACCGCTCGCTCGCCCATCGGGCGCGCCTTCAAGGGGTCCCTCAAGGACATCCGGCCGGACGACCTGACCGCCACGATCATCCAGGCCGCGCTGGCGAAGGTCCCGGAGCTGGACCCGCGTGACATCGACGACCTGATGCTGGGCTGTGGTCTGCCCGGCGGCGAGCAGGGCAACAACCTGGGCCGCATCGTGGCCGTGCAGATGGGCATGGACTACCTGCCGGGCACCACGATCACCCGTTACTGCTCCTCCTCGCTGCAGACCTCCCGGATGGCGCTGCACGCGATCAAGGCCGGCGAGGGCGACGTCTTCATCTCGGCCGGTGTCGAGATGGTGTCCTCCTTCGCCAAGGGCAACTCGGACTCGTGGCCCGACACCCACAACCCGCTGTTCGCCGAGGCCGAGGCCCGCACCGCGGCCGTCGCCCAGTCGACCGGTTCGACCTGGCACGACCCGCGCGAGGACGGGCTGGTCCCCGACGCGTACATGGCGATGGGCCAGACCGCCGAGAACCTGGCCCGGCTCAAGGGCGTGACCCGCCGGGACATGGACGAGTTCGGCGTCCGCTCGCAGAACCTGGCCGAGGAAGCCATCAAGAAGGGCTTCTGGGAGCGGGAGATCACCCCGGTGACCACCCCGGACGGCACCGTGGTCAGCAAGGACGACGGCCCGCGCGCCGGGGTCACCCTCGAGGGCGTGGAGGGCCTCAAGCCGGTGTTCCGCCCGGACGGGCTGGTCACCGCGGGCAACTGCTGCCCGCTGAACGACGGCGCCGCCGCCCTGGTCATCATGAGCGACACCAAGGCGCGCGAGCTGGGCCTGACCCCGCTGGCGCGGATCGTCTCCACGGGTGTCACCGGCCTGTCTCCCGAGATCATGGGCCTGGGCCCGGTCGAGGCGACGAAGCAGGCGCTGAAGCGGGCCGGCCTGACCGTCGGCGACATCGACCTCTTCGAGATCAACGAGGCCTTCGCCGCCCAGGTCATCCCGTCGTACCGGGACCTGGAGATCCCCCTGGAGAAGCTGAACGTCAACGGCGGGGCCATCGCCGTCGGTCACCCGTTCGGGATGACCGGTGCCCGGATCACCGGCACGCTGATCAACGGCCTGCAGTTCCACGACAAGCAGTTCGGCGTGGAGACGATGTGCGTCGGCGGCGGCCAGGGCATGGCCATGGTGATCGAGCGGCTCAGCTAGTCCCGGGCCGGTACGGACCGTAGGCGGTCGACTGCGCGACCCGGGCCGTCCCCAGACGCGCCAAGGGGTCCGGAAGATCGTCTCGCCGTACTGACGCAGAATCTAATCGCGCCGCGACCGATTTGTGACCAAATCTCCCCCAGGATGTGACATTCATCCTGGGGGATCGGCGTTTGTGCAGGTCAACGCCCATCCGGGGGCACTTTGCGTGACAAAAGCCCTGTCCTTTTCGTGACGTAATGCACTGCACGCCATTCCCAGGTCGGGACAAGCTGTTGTAGGAAGTCGGGGGATCGAATCACCTCAGGAGTTAGTCAGTGAGCGCCATGTCTCTTGCCCTGCTGCTGACCACGGCCGCTGCCACGGCCGTGGGCGCTGCTGCGCTGCACGCCGTCCACGGTCTCCGGAAGCAGGTCTCGGCCCTGCGCGACGAGCTCGCGGCATCGGTCCACCTGCGCGGTGCGACCGTCCCGCACGCCCGCAGCGCCGGGGATACCCCCGCCGCCGAAATACGGGCCGCGGTGGCCGAGGCCCTCGCCGAGGAGCGGGAGCGCGAGCTGGCCGAGGCGCGGGCCTTCTGGGCCGCGCAGGAGGCCCGCGACGCCGCCGACGCGCCCTCCCTGCTGGGCGGCCTGCCCGGGCTGGGCGAGGACAGCCCGGTCTTCCTGCCGCGGCAGGCCGACCTGGTCGGCCTGGAGCCGCGTCCGGCCGAGGACGCGGTCTTCGAGGACGACTACCCGGAGCACGCGGCGGACTCGGCCGAGCTGGCCGCCGCGCGCCGGCGCCACCCCTCGCACCCCGACTTCGTGCCCGTGCAGCCCAACCCGGGCGCCGACCACGAGCGCACCGTCAGCCGCCTGGAGGAGCTCGCCGAGGCCCGTACGGCCCTCGCGGACGTCCGCCCGGGCCCGCTGGGCACGCTGGACGTGTACGTCTTCACCGACGGCACCACGCTGTGCATGACCCCGGGGCACCGGGAGACCGCCGAGCGGCTCGCCGAAGCCCTCCGGTCGGGCACCGCGCCGGTGCTGCTGGGCGGCTCCGGGATCTCCGGGGCGTACGCCCTGACCTTCTCCTGCGGGGACTCCGAGGACCCCGACAACAACGTCTACATCCTGGCGGACCGGGTCATCGCATCGCTCTGACCTCGGCCTGCTCCACCAGCCCCACGGCCTCGTCCAGATCCCCGGACGGGGCCGCCGTGCTGTCCGCGCCCTCCCGGGCCGCCAGCCGCAGCGCTTCGGCGAGGTCACGGCCGGCCACCGCCAGCTGGTCCCCGACGGCGAAGATCCCCGCGTCCGGCATCTCCCGTGGCTCCGCCACGCCCTCCAGCCGCTGCGCACGCGCCGCCAGCTCCCGGGCGAGCGCCAGTCCTTCGGCCGCCGCGCCCCGCTGCAGCCGGCTCTGCGGCGCGGCCCTCAGGCGGTCGGCGAAACGTTCCACAACGGCGTCCAGAGGCGAAGTATCAACCACCCGAGCGACCTTACGCGCCGTCCGGGCACCATTGCCAACAGGCGAACACTGCGGAATGGTGTCGTGAAGAGAACAGCACGACGGCCATACCCCCGGAGGCGCCCATGTCCGTAGAGTTCTCCGAGCAGACCCATCGCAACATGATCGACCGCATCCCGCAGACCACCGGTCGTGAACTGTCCGACTGGCTCCGTGCCGTCGACGACGGCCCCTCCCTCGTCCGCTTCGAGGAGAAGCTCAGCTGGCTGCGCGGCGCGTACGAGCTGTCGTACGGCCAGGCCAAAGCCATCCTCCACGAGTACGACCTCCGCCGGGCAGCCAGAAAGTTCGGCTGATCACCGCCCGGCCACGGGTGAACGCCCGGCCGGTGAACGCGGGAAGGCCCCGCGAGCGATGCTCGCGGGGCCTTCCCCGTCCCGGCCGGAACCCGGCCGGGAGCGGTACTGCTAGTCGTTGCCGGAGAGGATCTGGAAGAGCCGCAGCAGCTCCAGGTAGATCCAGACCAGGGTCATGGTCAGGCCGAAGGCGGCCAGCCAGGACTCCTCACGCGGGGCGCCGTAGGTCACGCCGTCCTCGACCTGCTTGAAGTCCAGGGCGAGGAAGGCGGCGCCGAGAATCACGCCGACGATGCCGAAGACGATGCCCAGGCCGCCCGAGCGGAAGCCGAGGCCGTCACCGCCGCCGAAGACCGCGAACAGCGAGTTCGCGACCATCAGGAGCACGAAGCCCAGCGCGGCCGCCATCACGAAGCCGTAGAAGCGGCGGGTGACTCGGATCCAGCGCATCTTGTAGGCGAAGAGCACTGCGGCGAAGACGCACATCGTGCCGAGCACGGCCTGGATGACCACGCCGGGGGAGATGTACGTGCTGGTCGCGGAGCTGATCACACCGAGGAACACGCCCTCGAAGGCCGCGTAGCCCAGGATCAGCGCCGGCGCGGGCTTGCGCTTGAAGGACTGCACCATCGCCAGGACGAACGCGACGAGGGCGGCGCCGACCGCGATGCCGTACGACTTGCTGATGTTGGCCGGGTCCACGGGAAGCAGGACCCAGGACAGGACGGCCGTCAGGATGACCGTGCCCAGCGTCATGGCCGTACGGCTCACGACGTCGTCGATGGTCATCACGCTGCCGGCGGCCGGGGCGGCCGGCATGCCGGTCTGCGGGTCCACGGCGTACGGGTTGGTCGCGTACGGGTTGGTCGCGGTCCCGGCCTGCATCTGCGGCTGCGCGCCAAAGCCCGCGTGGCCGCCGTTGTCGCGGCTGAACCCCCGTCGCGAGAAGACCGGGTTGCTGCTCCTCATCTCACTCCTCCATGGCCACCGTGCGCGGCCTTGCATCAAGAGTAATGCGTTAGCAAAGAAATCACTCTACTGCTGGAGGAGGATCTTAGAAGACGGCAGCACGAAGCGCAGTGGACAAAAGACGCGGACTCCGCGCGGCCCGGCACTCCGGACGGGAGCGGCCTGCGAGTGCCCGGAGCCGGACTCGAACCGGCACGGCCCGAAGGCCAGCGAGGTTTAAGCTCGCCGTGTCTGCATTCCACCATCCGGGCCAGGCGTGCGGCGGTGACGCAAAAGCCGTGAACGCAATGGTGAGCCTAACTGGAACATCGCTCGCATCCGACGGACTTCTTTCCGATGTTGTCTGATTTTATTGGCGACTGAGTGAGCGTCAGGTATCAGAACGCCAGGGTCGGCCCCGTGTGCGAGGCGATCGGCCCCGATTCGTGAATGACGGGATTTCGACGCCGTTCCGGCCTGGTCGCGCGCCACCCCGGGCCACCCCGCCCCCGAGAAGGGGCGTCATACCAGAGGCGTACGCCCCTCCCCCGCCGTCAGACTGCGGTCCCCCAGGGAACGGGCTCGGCGGCTGATCCCGGGCAGGGCCGGCGCGAGGACGATGGAAAGGTCCCGCAGAACACGTCCCCCGCCCCGACAGGAGCCCCCGAAGTGACCACCATGAACCACGCCCCGCGCACCGCCCAGGCCGTGGCCGCCCGCGCCACCGGCCTCTCCAAGGTGTACGGCCAGGGCGAGACCCGGGTGGTCGCCCTGGACAACGTCTCCGTCGACTTCCACCAGGGGCAGTTCACCGCGATCATGGGCCCCTCGGGCTCCGGCAAGTCCACCCTGATGCACTGCGTCGCGGGCCTGGACACCTTCTCCTCCGGCTCGGTCCGGATCGGCGACACCGAGCTCGGCGCGCTCAAGGACAAGCAGCTCACCCAGCTCCGCCGGGACAAGATCGGCTTCATCTTCCAGGCGTTCAACCTGCTGCCGACCCTGACCGCCCTGGAGAACATCACGCTCCCCATGGACATCGCCGGCCGCAAGCCCGACCGCCAGTGGCTGGACACGGTCATCGAGATGGTCGGCCTCTCCGGACGCCTCTCGCACCGGCCCACCCAGCTCTCCGGCGGCCAGCAGCAGCGCGTGGCCGTCGCCCGCGCCCTGGCCGCCCGCCCCGAGATCATCTTCGGCGACGAGCCCACCGGAAACCTCGACTCCCGCTCCGGCGCCGAGGTCCTGGGCTTCCTGCGCAACTCGGTGCGCGAGCTCGGCCAGACCGTCGTGATGGTCACCCACGACCCGGTGGCCGCCTCCTACGCCGACCGGGTGATCTTCCTGGCCGACGGCCGGATCGTCGACGAGATGCACAGCCCGAGCCCGGACCAGGTGCTCGACCGGATGAAGGACTTCGACGCCAAGGGCCGCACCAGCTGACCGACCGGTCCGCCGTGACCGTCCGGTCCGCCGCGCCCGCCGCCCACCCCTGAACTTCCTGGATTCCCCACCATGTTCCGTACCGCCCTGCGCAACATCCTGGCGCACAAGGCCAGACTGCTGATGACGGTGCTCGCCGTCACCCTCGGCGTGGCCTTCGTCTCCGGCACCCTCGTCTTCAGCGACACCGTCGGCAAGGCCCTCTCGGGCCAGTCCGCCAAGAGCTACGACGGCGTCGCCGTCGCCGTCACCTCCTACGGCCAGACCCGCAACGAGGACGGCTCCAAGGAGGGCGAGCCCGGCATCAGCCAGCGCACCCTCGACAAGGTCAAGGCCCTCGACGGCGTGGCCACCGTGGCCGGCCGGGTCTCCGGCTTCGCCGGCGTCGGCGACGAGAACGGCAAGCTGATCGGCTCCGGCTGGGCCAACCGCGGCTCCAACTACGCCCCGGTCAAGGACGGCAAGGACCCGCAGTACGCCTTCGCCGAGGGCACCGGGCCGGCCCGGGCCGACCAGGTCGCCCTCGACCGGGAGACCGCGCGCAAGGGCGCGTACGAGGTCGGCGACAAGGTCCGGGTCGCCACCAACGGCCCGGTGAAGGAGTACACCCTCACCGGTGTCTTCACCACCGACGACGGCCAGGTCAACGCGGGCGGCAGCCTGGTGCTGTTCACCACCGCGCAGGCCCAGCAGCTCTACCTCAAGCCCGGCTACTACAGCGACCTGACGGTCGCCGCGAAGGCCGGCGCGTCCGCCGACACCCTGCTCTCCGCGATCAGGCCGCTGGTCGGCGAGAACGCCGAGGCCAAGACCGGAGCCGCGCTCGCCGACGAGCAGGCGAAGAACATCGAGCGCGAGATGGGCGCCTTCAGCACCATGCTGCTGATCTTCGCCGGCATCTCGCTCTTCGTCGGCGTCTTCCTCATCTACAACACCTTCACCATGCTCGTCGCCCAGCGCACCAAGGAGCTGGCCCTGCTGAGCGCCGTCGGCGCCAAGCGCGGCCAGGTGATGCGGTCCGTGCTCACCGAGGCCGGCCTGGTCGGCGTCATCTCCGCGACCATCGGCCTGGCCGGCGGCATCGGCCTGGCGGTCGCCATGCGCTCCGCGATGAACTCCTTCGGCGCCAAGATCCCGGCCGGCGAGCTGGTCGTCGCCCCGGGCACCATCGTCACCGGCGTGGTCATCGGCGTCGTGGTCACCACCCTCGCCGCCCTCATCCCGGCCTGGCGCACCGGCCGGATCCCCCCGGTCGCCGCCATGGGCAGCGCCCACCTGCCGGCCACCGCCAAGTCGCTGGTCGTCCGCAACGTCTTCGGCTCCCTGCTCGGCCTGCTGGGCATCGGCACCGTCCTGCTCGGCGTCGGCCAGGGCGCCGACGGCAAGTACACCGTGGCCGCCGGCGGGTTCCTGCTGATGCTCGGTCTGATCGTGCTGCTCCCGCTGCTCTCCCGGCCGGTCATCGCGGCGATCCGCCCGGTGCTGGAGAAGGTCTTCGGCGTCCCCGGCAAGCTGGCCGCGCAGAACGCCGTCCGCAACCCGCGCCGCACCGCGGTCACCGCCGCCTCGCTGGCCATCGGCCTCACCCTGGTCACCGCCATGTCGGTCATCGGCATCACCGTCGGCAAGGCCGTGGACCGGATGAGCACCGACAAGCTGAAGGCCGACTACAAGGTCTCCATGGCCATGGGCGTGGGCAGCCTGGACAAGTCGGTGGCCGAGACGCTGGCCAAGGCCCCGGGCATCACCGCCGTCTCCCCACAGACCGCCACCGCCCTGAAGGTCGGCGAGCAGTACCGCGCCACCTCCGGCGTCAACCCGGCCACCATCGGCGAGCTGCTCAACGTCGAGGTCACCGGCGGCTCCCTGGCGAGCCTGGGCCGCGGCGAGGTCGCGGTCGCCGAGAAGACCGCCAAGAGCCAGAAGCTGACCGTCGGTTCCGTCCTGGACGTCACCTTCGAAGACGGCAAGAAGGGCCGGCTCAAGGTCGGCGCGGTCTACAAGGACCTGGAGGGCATGCTCTCCCCGTACCTGATCGACGACAGGATCGCCCTGGCGCACTCGGACACCCCGTACATCCCCGAGGTGTACGTGAACACCAAGGGCGGCGAGTCCAAGGCCTCCGAGAAGGCGATCATCGACGCCCTGGGCAACAACCCGGCGGTCAACGTGATGACGCAGCAGGACATGCGCAACGAGATGGGCGGAATGATCAACACCGCTCTGAACATCATGTACGGCCTGCTCGGCATGGCCCTGATCATCTCGGTGCTCGGCGTGGTCAACACCCTGGCGATGTCCGTCTTCGAGCGGACCCAGGAGATCGGCATGCTGCGGGCGGTCGGCCTGGACCGCGGCCGGGTCAAGAACATGATCCGCCTGGAGTCGGTGGTCATCTCCCTGTTCGGCGCGGCGCTGGGCGTGCTCTCCGGTGTCTTCCTCGCCTGGGCGGGCGGCACCACCATCGCCAAGTCGATCCCGCACTACTCGCTGGTCCTGCCGTGGGACCGGATCGGCATCTTCCTGCTGCTGGCGGCCCTGGTGGGCGTGCTCGCGGCCATGTGGCCGGCGCGCAGCGCCGCCCGGCTGAACATGCTGACCGCCATCAAGACCGAGTAGTCGGGCACCCTGCACCCGGCCTGATCCGAAAGACACGGCCCGAGGCCCCGCGACCACCGGTCGCGGGGCCTTCGCCGTTCCGGTGGCGCCGCTACTCCCGCCACACCCGCGGCCGCGGCGGGAGGCCGGAGACCCCCGAGTCCTCCGTACGCACCGCCAGGACCTGGTTGACGCCGAGCCGGCCGTGCTCGAAGGCGAGGGCGCAGGCCGCCATGTAGAGCAGCCAGACCCGGGCCCGGCCCGGGGAGGTGAGGCGGACCGCCTCCGGCCAGTTCTCCCGCAGCCGGGCCACCCAGGCCCGCAGGGTGAGGCCGTAGTGCTCGCGCAGCGCCTGGACGTCGCGGACCTCGAAGCCGGCCCGTTCCAGTTCGCCGACGGTGCTGCCGAGCGGTGCGAGCTCGCCGTCCGGGAAGACGTAGGCGTCGATGAACTCGTCGATCCGGTAGGCCGATTCGTCGGGCTCGGGCCGACGCGCGATCTGGTGGTTCAGCAGCCGGCCGCCGGGACGGAGCAGGGCGAACAGGGTTTCGGCGTAGCGGCGGTAGCGGACCGTGCCGACGTGCTCGGCCATGCCGATGGAGGAAATGGCGTCGTAGGGCCGCTCCCTGACGTCGCGGTAGTCCTGGACCCTGATCTCCACCCGGTCCGCCAGGCCCTCCTGGGCGACCCGTTTGCGGGCGTACGCGGCCTGTTCGCGGGAGAGGGTGATCCCGGTGACCCGGGCCCCGTACGCGCGGGCCGCGTGCAGCGCCATGGAGCCCCAGCCGCAGCCGACGTCGAGGAGCCGGTCCCCCTCGGACAGGGCGAGCTTGCGGCAGACCAGGTCGAGCTTGTCGTGCTGGGCCTGTTCCAGGGTGCCGCCGGGCTGCCAGTAGGCGCAGCTGTAGACCATGGAGGGCCCGAGGACCAGTTCGTAGAACGCGTTGCCGACGTCGTAGTGGTGGCTGATGGCCTGCCGGTCCCGGCGGCGGCTGTGGGCCTTCCCGGAGCGCCGCCGGACGGTCTCCTCGGGCGGCGGCGGGGGCGGGGGCAGCGGGCCGGCGAGCGTGAGCAGTTCCCGGACGGCGGCCCGGGCGGCGGGGTCGGCGGCGGTCCGCAGTGTGGCCCGGCCGGCCTCGGCCCGCTGCCGCAGCCGGGCCACCGCGGCGGGCTCCGGACGGCGCTCCGGCCGTCGCTCCGGCCGGGCGGGCGGCGGCCCGGGGACGGCGGCCGGGTCCCGCTCCCACAGCAGTCCCGCCAGCCGGTCCAGCAGGTCGAACAGGTCGCCCTCGACCTCCAGCTCGCCCGCCACCCAGGCCCGGGCCATGCCCAGTTCGCCCGGCCGCCACAGCATCCGGCGCAGGGCGCGGCGGTGCCGTACGACGAGCACCGGGGCTCCGGGCGGGCCCGCCTCGGAGCCGTCCCAGGCCCGGATCCGCACCGGCGGCGGGGATCCCAGCAGGGTCTCGGTCAGAGCGGCCAACCGCGGCGCGGCGTCGGTCATGGGCGCACACCTCCGGTCAGTAGGTCTGCCCAGCGGGAGGCCCTGGTACGCCGGAGCAGCCCCCGGGTACGCCGAAGGGGCCGCCCGCACCACGGATGGCAGGCGGCCCCTGTCGGGGTGGAACGGTCAGACCCGGGGCGTCAGGACGCCTTGGCCTTCTCGGCCGGAGCCGAGGCGGCCGGAGCCGGGGCCGGCTTGGCGGCCTCGTAGAACTCCTCGCGCGGGGTCTCGAGCGCGCCGAGGGAAACCACCTCGCGCTTGAGGAACATGCCGAGGGTCCAGTCGGCGAAGACGCGGATCTTGCGGTTCCAGGTCGGCATGGCCATGCCGTGGTAGCCACGGTGCATGTACCAGGCCAGCCGGCCCTTGAGCTTGATCTTCATCCCGCCCATGACGATCATCGCAACGCCCTTGTGGACGCCGAGACCGGCCACCGCACCCTTGTTGGAGTGCGCGTACTCCTTCTGCGGGAAGCCCCGCATGCCGGAGACCACGTTGTCGCCGAGGACCTTGGCCTGGCGCAGCGCGTGCTGGGCGTTCGGCGGGCACCAGGCGTTCTCGACACCGGCCTTGCGGGCCGCCATGTCCGGGACCTGGGCGTTGTCGCCGGCGGCCCAGATGTAGTCGGTGCCCTGCACCTGGAGGGTGGCGGCGGTGTCCACGTGGCCGCGGGGGCCGAGCGGCAGGCCGTAGCGGGCCAGCGCCGGGTTCGGCTTGACGCCGGCGGTCCACACGATGGTGTTGGAGTCGACCTCGAGGCCGTTCTTCAGCACGACGTGACCGTCGACGCAGGAGTCCATCGAGGTGCCGAGGTAGATCTCGATGCCGCGGGACTCGAGGTGCTCCTTGCCCCAGGTGCCGAGCTTGGGCCCGACCTCGGGGAGGATCTTGTCGGCCGCGTCCACCAGGATGAAGCGCATGTCCTCGCGCTTGATCGTGGTGTAGTACTTGGCCGCGTCGCGGGCCATGTCCTCGACCTCGCCGATCGTCTCGGCGCCGGCGAAGCCGCCGCCGACGAAGACGAAGGTGAGGGCCTTGCGGCGGACGTTCTCGTCCGTCGTGGACTCGGCCTTGTCGAGCTGCTCGAGGACGTGGTTGCGCAGGCCGATGCCCTCTTCGACGCCCTTCATGCCGATGCCCTGCTCGGCGAGGCCGGGGATCGGGAAGGTGCGGGAGATGGCGCCGAGCGCGATCACCAGGTAGTCGAAGGGCAGCTCGTACGCCTCGCCGACGAGCGGCGTGACGACGGCGACCTTGCGGTCCTGGTCGATGGTGGTGACCCGGCCGGTGAGAACCTCAGCCTTGGGCAGCACGCGTCGCAGCGGGACGACGACGTGCCGCGGCGAGATGCTGCCTGCGGCCACTTCGGGGAGGAAGGGCTGGTAGGTCATGTACGACCGCGGGTCGACGACGGTCACAGTCGCCTCGCCGTAGCGCATCTTCTTCATGATGCGCTTCGCCGCGTACAGCCCTACGTACCCACCGCCTACTACGAGGATCCTGGGACGCTCCGTGGTGCTCATGGAACGAGTATCCAGCACCCGCTAGGGGGACGCTCGTGAGCCCCTTCACAAGAACCCCCGGACCCTCTGTTACACTGCGCGGCCCGCGTGACACAGGTCATGGTCCACAACGGGAACCAAGGGGTAACGGGAGTCGTTGGACCCCAGTCCTGAACTGGCCTCTAAGCCCTCAAGTGGAATGGACCACTGGCCTTGGTGGGTATCTCTGACACGGATCCCGTGGCGCCCGTCGTTCTTACGAACGGGGCGCGAAAAGGGCCTGAGAGCCCCCTCCGGGCCCTCAAGCGCCCTTCCGGCGGCCCATCAGGCCCTTTTTCCTTGTGAAGAACTTCACGAACTTTTTCCGGCGGACGGGCCGAGCGACCCGCCCGCCGTCCTTTTCAAGGTGATTCAGGCAACCGACCAGGCGATTCCATCGAGGATGTCGTGCTCGGAGACCACGACCTCATGTGCGCCGATCCGCTCCATGATCGCCAGCAGCACCAGCGATCCGGCCCCGATGACGTCCACCCGGCCCGGGTGCATGACGCCGATCGCGGCCCGCTCGGCGTGCGTGCCGGTGAGCATCGCGCTCGTGATCTCGCGGACCTGTTCGAGGGAGACCCGGGAGTGGTGGATCCGCGCCGAGTCGTACTCGGGCAGCTCCTGCGCGATCCCGGCGACCGTGGTCACCGAGCCGGCCAGGCCCACCAGGGTGCGCGCCTCGGACAGCGGCACCGTCTCCTCGGCCAGGTCCAGGGCGGCCTCGATGTCCGCCCGCATGGCCGCGATCTGCTCCTCGGTCGGCGGGTCGGTGATCCGCCCGTCCACGACCAGGTGCCGCTCGGTCATCCGTACGCAGCCCACGTCGACCGAGCGCGCGGCCCGGACGTGCTCCTCGCCGACCACGAACTCGGTCGAGCCGCCGCCGATGTCGACGACCAGGAAGGGCTTGTCGAGGTGCTCGGCGTCAGCCAGCTCCTTGGTGGCCCCGGTGAAGGAGAACTCCGCCTCCTGGTCGCCGGAGATCACCTCGGGCTCGACGCCCAGGATCTCCTTGACGCCCTGCACGAACTCCTCGCGGTTCTCGGCGTCCCGGGAGGCCGAGGTGGCCACGAAGCGGATCCGCTCGGCACCCAGCTCCTTGATCACGGCGGCGTACTCGCGGCAGGCCGCGAAGGTCCGCTCCAGGGCCTCCGGGGCCAGCCGGCCGGTCCGGTCGACGCCCTGGCCCAGCCGGACGATGGTCATCCGGCGGTCCAGCTCGACCAGCTCGCCGGTCTCGCGGTCGCAGTCGGCGACGAGCAGGCGGATGGAATTGGTACCGCAGTCGATACCGGCGACCCTGATCACGCGTCCCCCTCTTCTTCCTTCTTCTCCCCGCACGGGGTGACGCAGGGGCCCTTGGCCCACCACTCCGGCAGCATGGCCAGGGCCTCGTCGCCGAACGGGTTCACGCCCGGGCCGGCCGCCAGCGAGTGGCCGACCAGCACGTGCAGGCACTTGACCCGGTCCGGCATGCCGCCGGCGCTCGGGAAGCCCTGGAGCACCTCGATGGCGTCGCGCCGCTCGATGTAGTCCTCGTGCGCGGCCCGGTAGGCGGCGGCCAGTTCCGGGTCCTCGGCGAGCCGGGCCTGCATCTCCTTCATCACGCCGTTGGCCTCCAGCGTGCCGATCGCGGAGGCGGCGCGCGGGCAGGTCAGGTAGTACAGCGTGGGGAAGGGGGTGCCGTCGGGGAGACGGGGGGCCGTCTCGACCACGTCCGGCTGACCGCACGGGCAGCGGTGCGCGATGGCGCGGAGCCCGCGCGGCGGTCGGCCGAGCTGCTGCTGGAACGCCTCGATGTCTTCGGCGGTCGGCTCGGTCCGGTCGGTCTGGGGCGGGGGCGTCTGCATGCCTGGAGGAATCTCTTCGTTCGCGGTTGATTCAGTCGGTGTCGGGGCGGTCGGCCTTGTCCACGCCGTCCCAGACGTTGGAGTACCAGGGGCGGTCGGCCGCACCGTGCTCGGTACGGCGCCGCTCCTCGGCCTCGGCGTCCGGGTCGGCCATCGTGTAGCCGATCTCCCCCGGCTGGACGAAGTGGAGGTGCTTGCGTGCCATCTGCTTCACATAGGCCGGGTCCTGCCAGCGGGCCTTCTCGTCCCGGAGCTCCTCGAGGCGCTGGCGCGCCTCGTCGGCGGTCCGCTGCTGCTCGGAGATCTCCGAGCGCTGGGAGACGTACTGGCGCATCGGGTACGCGAGGGCGACGACCAGCGTACAGAGGACGAGGACCAGCAGGGCGGCGCGGCCGGTGAGCCGGCTGCGGCGGACCTGACGGCGCGACTGCGAGCGGTAGACGTGGGCGGCGGTGCGCTCACCGAGCTGCTTGAGCCTGGTCGCGGTGGAGAACCGGTCCCGGTTCCCGGCCATGTCGCGCCTCCCCTTACTACGCACTACGTCCCCGCACACGGTACGGGACCGGATGCGGGGACGTAGGGAGGCTCTAGAGGTATCTAGAGGTTTCAGCCCTTGAAGCGCGGGAAGGCGCTGCGGCCGGCGTACACCGCGGCGTCGTCGAGGATCTCCTCGATGCGCAGCAGCTGGTTGTACTTGGCGACGCGCTCGGAGCGGGCCGGGGCGCCGGTCTTGATCTGGCCGCAGTTGGTGGCGACGGCGAGGTCGGCGATGGTGACGTCCTCGGTCTCGCCGGAGCGGTGCGACATCATGCACTTGAAGCCGTTGCGCTGGGCGAGCTCGACGGCGTCGAGGGTCTCGGTCAGCGAACCGATCTGGTTCACCTTCACGAGCAGGGCGTTCGCGGTGCCCTCCTCGATGCCGCGGGCCAGACGCTCCGGGTTGGTGACGAACAGGTCGTCACCGACGAGCTGGACCTTGGCACCGAGCTTCTCGGTGATGACCTTCCAGCCGGCCCAGTCGTCCTCGAACAGCGGGTCCTCGATGGAGACCAGCGGGTACGCGGAGACGAGCTCCTCGTAGTACTCGGTCATCTCGGCGGCCGAGCGGGCCTGGCCCTCGAAGTTGTACTTGCCGTCCTTGTAGAACTCCGAGGCGGCGACGTCGAGCGCGAGCGCGATGTCCTTGCCCGGGACGTAGCCGGCCTGCTTGATGGCCTCGAGGATGAGGTCCAGGGCCTCGCGGTTGGAGCCCAGGTTCGGGGCGAAGCCGCCCTCGTCGCCGAGGCCGGTGGACAGACCCTTGCCCTTCAGCACGGACTTGAGGGTGTGGTAGACCTCGGTGCCCCAGCGCAGCGCCTCGGAGAAGGACTCCGCACCGATCGGCGCGATCATGAACTCCTGGATGTCCACGTTGGAGTCCGCGTGCGAACCGCCGTTGAGGATGTTCATCATCGGAACGGGCAGCAGGTGCGCGTTCGGGCCGCCGAGGTAGCGGAACAGGGGCAGGTCGGAGGCCTCGGACGCGGCGTGGGCCACGGCCAGGGAGACACCGAGGATGGCGTTGGCGCCGAGGGAGCCCTTGTTGTCGGTGGCGTCCAGGTCGAACATGGCCTGGTCGATCAGGCGCTGCTCGGTGGCGTCGTAGCCGACCAGCTCCGGGCCGATCTGCTCGATGACGGCGAGGACGGCCTTCTCGACACCCTTGCCCATGTAACGGCTGGGGTCCCCGTCGCGGAGCTCAATGGCCTCGAAGGCACCGGTGGAGGCACCCGAGGGGACTGCAGCACGGCCGGTGCTGCCGTCGTCGAGGCCAACCTCGACCTCGACCGTGGGGTTGCCTCGGGAGTCCAGGATTTCCCGGGCTACGACGACGTCGATGGACGGCACGAGCATCTCCTTCTGGGATGTGACGCTAGGTGTGCGGCGGCATCGGGGGCCGTGGCACGACCCCTGCCGGACTAGAGCCTAACCGGAGCAGGAGGGTCGGCCGGTCGACCGCCCGGGTCCTGGGACGAAAAAGGGCCCGAATACCCGTCTTCCCGGACATACGGCCCCGGCTGAGGCCCCGTCCCGGCCCCGGCGGGGGCCGCCCGGCCACACACGACCGCCCGGCGCGTGGGTATCGCGCCGGGCGGATGTCCTGCCGCCGGGAAGGCGGTGGGAAGAGTTCGAGCAGACGTCAGGAAAGCTTCAGCTTCTGACCCGGGAAGATCAGGTCGGCGTCCGAGACGATGTCCTTGTTCAGGTCGTACAGCTTCTCCCAGCCACCCTGGACCTGGTGGGCGTCGGCGATCGCGCCGAGGGTGTCGCCGGTCTTGACCTCGTAGGAGCCGTTGCCGGTCTTCGGCGCGGCCGGGGCCGGGGTGGCCGGCTTGGCCGCGGGCTTGGTCGGGGCCGGAGTCTGCGCGCGCTCGGACCGGGTGACGGTCTCGGTGCGCTTCGTCTCCTTCTTCGACTGCGTCTTCTTGCTCTCGGACTTCGCCTTGGACGAGGAGCCGTTCGAGTTGCCGCCCGTGGAGCCGCCGTTGTAGGCGGAGTTGGTCAGGCCCTTGCCGCAGTGCGGCCAGGCACCCTTGCCCTGGCTCTTGAGGACCTTCTCGGCGACGGCTATCTGCTGCGCCTTGCTGGCCTGGTTGGCCTGCGGGGCGTAATTCTTGCCGCCGAACGCCGCCCAGGTGGAGGACGAGAACTGCAGGCCGCCGTAGTAACCGTTGCCGGTGTTGATCGACCAGTTGCCGCCGGACTCGCACTTCGCGACGGTGTCCCACTGCGAGGCGGTGGCGGCGTTCGCGGTGCCCGCGGCCATCAGCGGGGCGGCGATCGCGGCACCGGTGACACCGGCCAGCGTGACGATGCGGGTGGCCTTGGAGGCGCGACGGTGCTTGCCCTTGCCGGAAAGCAGCATGGAACTTCTCCTCACCGACGCCTGCGAGGTGAGCTGTCGGGTTCGGGCGGATGAGTTGCCCGGCCTCGCGTCCTAGCGCGTGGCTTTACCCCTAGCCGGTCGGTGACCGTCGGTCAGAACGGTCGCGTTCCGGCGGAAAACCTGTGGTTCCCCCGCTCCTGCCTTCGGCGCTTGCGCGACGACTGTTCCCTCCGCCCGCCGGCAGGACTCGGCGATGCGGTCGAAGGGGCCCGCGGTGGCGAGCGATTCAGAAGGTAGACAGGTCCTGCCCGGATGTTCAATCGGGGTTCCGAGCCCGAAATGGCCCCTACTTGCGCTCCCCGAAGGGGTGTTTGCGCAGGTGAGGGGCCACTTCGCGGAAGGTCACAGGGAGGACACGCCAGTTGAGCGGAAGAGACGCAAGTCTCATTTGAACGAAAGGGACATTGAGCCCTTTTCGGCTGCTCGAACTGGCCCTATTCCGCGGTTACATCCAGTTTCTGACCCGGCTTGATGAGGTCCTCGTCGGTACCGATGACCTGCTCGTTGGCCGCGTAGAGGGCCTTCGCGCCCCCCTTCACTCCCTTGGCGTCCGCGATGCTCGTCAGGCTGTCACCGGACTTCACGGTGTAGGTGGAACCGGACTGCGGGGCCGGCGTGTCAGAAGTGGCGGGAGTCTCGACCGCGGCTGCCCCGCGGTGGCGTCCGGTGCCCGCCGCCGGGTCGGTCTGCGCGGCTGCGCCCTGCTGCGCGGCGGCAGCTGACGGAGCGGCGGACGGGGTCGCCGCCGGGTCCGCGGTCGTGGTGGAGATGGTGGACGCGTTCGCGGCGTCCGGCGCACCGGGGGTGGCGCCCGGGGTCGCGGGGACCGACGGGTCCGCCGGGGAGGTCGGCGTACCGGGGGTGGTCGGCACGGCCGGCGTGGTCGGACTGCCGGGAGTGCCCGGAGTGTTCGGGTTGCCGGGAGTACCCGGAGTATTCGGGTTGCCGGGAGTACCGGGAGTGTTCGGATTGCCCGGAGTGCCCGGAGTGCCGGGAGTCGTCGGCGTGGTGGGCGTGATCGGCGGGGCCGTCGGGTTGCCGGTGAACGGCGGCGGGGTGGGAGCGGTCGGGGCCGTCGGCGCGGTCGGGGCGGTCGGCTGCTGCTCGGGCGCCACCGGGGCCACCGGCGCGGTGGGGGCGACCGGAGCGGCGGGCTCCACGGTCGGGGGCATCGGGGCCGGCATGGCCGGAACGCCCGGCATGAACACCCCGCCGGGGGTGCCGGCCGGATCGGACTGCTGGAGCTCCGAGTAGCGGGCCTTCTCCGCCCGCTCCTTCTCCTCGGCCTGCCGCTCGGCGCGCGTCTGGCCCGGGTCCACCTGGGCGGCCGGGGCGTTCCGGTCCAGGCCCGCCTGCTCGGCGCAGGACCCGAAGGCCTGCGGGCCCTCGGCCGCCAGCACCCGCTCGGCGACGGCTATCTGCTGGGAGCGGCTCGCCAGGTCGGCGCGCTGGGCGTAGTCGAGGCCGCCGGCGCGCTCCCACTGGTCCTGTGTGAACTGGAGTCCGCCGTACGCACCCCCGCCGGGGTTGGCGCTCCAGCTGCCGCCGCTCTCGCAGTCGGCCACCACGTCCCAGGTGCCGGTGTCCGCGGCGGAGGCATTGGTGGCGGCGAGCAGCGGCAGCGCGAGCGCGGAGCCGGTGACTCCGGCGGCTACGACGAAGGCGGGAGCCTGACGGGGCCTACGGTGACGGCCGTTCCCGGAACGCATGAGGGTGGACCTTTCGCGTGACAGCGGGGAAGTTCCGTGGAACCTAGCGCTCCCCGAACGCTTGTCACAAGTCGATGCAGCGCAGATCACGCGAAGGTCACATTGCTGACGCAATGTCAGGAAACGGGCTGACCGGAGGTCAGTTAATTACGGGGAGTGAACCGAACCGGAAGGGTGCGCAGGCCACGCATGATGAGCCCGCCGCGCCAGCGCAGCGCGTCCGGGTCCACCGCGAGCTCCATATCCGGAATCCGCGTCAGCAAACTCGCGAGGGCGGTCTGCCCCTCCAGCCGGGCGAGCGGGGCACCGAGGCAGTAGTGGATCCCGTGCCCGTATCCGAGATGCTGGTTGTCGGTCCGGGAGAGGTCCAGGGTGTCCGGTTCGGCGAACCTGGCGGGGTCCCGGTCGGCGGCGGCGAGCACGACGAGGACGGGGTCGCCCGCGGCGATCTCCCGGCCGCCGAGGACCAGCGGGCGGGTGGCGAACCTCCAGGTGGCCAGCTCGACCGGGCCGTCGTAGCGGAGGAGTTCCTCGACCCCGGTGGCGAGCAGCTCCGTCTCCCCCGCCGCGAGGGAGGCCTGGAGGCGGGCCCGCTGGTCCGGGTTCACGAAGAGGGAGTGGACCCCGTTGCCGATGAGGTTGACCGTGGTCTCGAACCCCGCGAACAGCAGGATGAAGGCCATGGCGGCGGCCTCGTTCTCCGTCAGGTGCTCGCCGTGGTCGCTCGCCCGGATCAGACCCGAGATCAGGTCATCGCCCGGATCATCCCTTTTACGATGGATGAGGTCGACCAGATAGTTCCGCATCTTCTTCACGGACCTGGCGACCCCGCCGCGCGGACCGCCGCCGTGGCGGATCATCATCCCGGCCCAGTCGCGGAAGTCGTCCTGGTCCTCGCGCGGTACGCCGAGCATCTCGCAAATGGCGTAGATGGGGAGCGGGAACGCGAACTCGTGGATGAGGTCCGCCTCCCCCCGGTCCGCGAAGCCGTCGATGAGGTGGTCGGTGAGCTCCTGCACCCGCGGGGTGAACTCGGCGACCCGCCGCGGGGTGAAGGCCTTCGACACCAGCCGCCGCAGCCGGGTGTGGTCCGGCGGGTCGATGTTGAGCAGGTGGGTCATCAGCTCCGCCTTGCGCTCCCCCGGGATCCCGGTCTTGCCCTTGGCGTGCGCCGGCTCCGCGTGGTGCACCGGGTTCTTGCTGAGCCGCTGGTCGGCCAGGGCCTGGCGGGCGTCGGCGTACCGGGTCACCAGCCAGGCCTCGACCCCGCTGGGCAGCGTGGTGCGGTGCACCGGGGAGTGCTCGCGCAGCCAGGCGTAGGCGGGGTAGGGGTCGGTCGCGAACTGCCAGTCGAACAGCGTGGGCGGGTCATCGTGCACGGTCCGACCGTATCCCGCCCGCGGAGCCCCATCCGTTATGTGGCGTTCGTCGCGGCTGTCCGTAGATCGGACGGAGCTTGACCTGGCCTCGTCCGCTGTTCCTACTTTCGGTCCTGTGGATGTGAGGATCTTGAGAGACAGTTTCGCGGTGGTGGAGAGGCGGGCCGAGCACGCGGTCAAGTTCTTCTACTCGCACCTCTTCTGGCACAACCCCGCGATCCGCGAGCTGTTCCCGTCCTCCTTCGAGGACATGGAACGCCAGCGGGACCGGCTGTTCGCCTCGCTCACCCATGTCATCGCCCACCTGGACGACGACACCGTCCTCCCCTATCTACGGGAACTCGGCCGGGACCACCGGAAGTTCCTGATCCGCCCCGAACACTACGCCGCCGTCGGCGCCAGCCTGCTCGCCGCGCTCGCCGAGACCTCCGGCGCGGCGTGGAACCCGGCCCTGGAGAAGGCCTGGGGCGAGGCGTACCAGCTGATCGCCGACGCGATGACGGCCGGCGCCGCGGAGAGCGATGACCCTCCGTGGTGGGACGCGGAGATCGTGCAGCACCTCCAGTACGGAGAGGACATAGGGGTGCTGACCCTGCGGCCCCACCTCCCGCTGCCGTACCGGCCGGGCCAGTACGTCAGTGTGAGCAGCGAACGCGTGCCGACGACCTGGCGCACGTACTCCCTGGGCAACGCGCCCCGTCCCGACCACACCGTCGATCTGCACGTCAGCCGGATCGAGCGGGGCCGGCTGAGCCCCGCCCTGGTGCGCGAGGCGCAGCCGGGAGAGGTGCTGCGGCTGGGAGCGCCCGGCGGGCGGATGGTCCTGCGCCGGGACGGACGGCCGATAAGCATGATCGCCGCCGGGACGGGCTGGGCGCCGGTGCGGGCCATGCTGGAGGAACTCGCCGAGCGCCCTCCCGATCAGGACGTGCGGCTCTTCGCCGTCGCCCGCGACCAGGCGCACCTGTACGACCGCCCGCTGATGGAGGAGTTCGCGGCGTCCTTCGGCTGGCTGAGCGTCACCTACATCACCCCCGCTCCGGGCCGGCACCGCAAGCAGGCCACGGACCGGCTGGCGACCGCGCTCGGCACCCGGGGGCTGTGGCCGGACCAGGACGTGTACCTGGCCGGGCCTCCGGTGTTCATCGAGCGGACCGCCGTGGTGCTGGAGGAACTGGGTGCCCCGCCGGGCCGGACCTTCCACGACGCGGTGCCCGTGGGCGGCGGGGGCCGGTCGCGCCCGCTCGGCTTCGGCGAGTGGTTCCTGAACCCGCCGGACCCCTGCTGGCACAACCCCTCGGGCCGCTCCCCGCGTCGGTGACACGAGCCGCGCCGGGGCAAGGGGGTGTCCGGCGGATCACGGCCGGGGCTATCCGTCGATGCCCTCCGCGGCGCGGATCGCGTCGCGGTAGGCGCGGGCCGCCGCGCGCAGCGCGGTCTCCGGCTCCACTCCTTCCGCCTCCGCCCGTGCGGCGAGCGCCAGCAGCTCGTACCCGATGCCCTCGCCCCGGGGCAGCGCGACCTCGATGCCGCCGGCGCGGGCCCGCCCCGCGAGTTTCGCGGCCAGGGCCAGTCCGGGCTGGCCCAGCGGGACGCCGTCGGTCACCGACTCCCGCTGCTTCTCCTCCGCCTTGGTCCGCTGCCAGTGCTCGCGGACGTCCTCGGGGGTCTCGGCCTCGGCGTCGCCGAAGACGTGCGGGTGCCGGTGGACGAGCTTCGCGACCAGGGCGCCGGCCACGTCGTCGATGGAGAAGGGTTCCTCCTCGCTCTCCTCCGCGATCCGAGCGTGGAAGACGACCTGGAGCAGCACGTCGCCGAGCTCCTCCAGGAGTTCCTCGCGGTCCCCCGCCTCGATGGCCTCGACCAGCTCGTACGCCTCCTCGATGGCGTACTTGGCCAGGCCCTCGTGGGTCTTCTGCGAGGTCCACGGGCACTCCCGGCGGACCCGGTCCATGACCTGGACCAGGTCGAGCAGCCGGGCGCCGGGCAGGTCGTAGGAGCCGGGCAGCAGTTCCAGGCCGGGCATGGCGACCCGGCCGGAGCCGGCCATGCGGGCCAGGCCGTCGGTCAGGCGCCGGTCGCCCTCACCGGTGGGCAGCACCACGACCGTCCGGCCGCCGGCGCACTCCTCGACCAGGTCCCGGGCCTCGGGGCTCTCCTCCTCCACCCGGATCCCGGCCTCCCGCAGGTAGGGCAGCTGCGGGTGCTCCGGGTCGGCGCACAGCACCCGGTCGGCGCCGCGCAGGGTCTGCCACGCGGGCCAGGACAGCAGGCCGGGCGCGACCCGGTGGCTGGTGGTCAGCAGGACGATCCGGCCGGTGCCCCCGTCGGCGGGCCGGTCGGGGTGTGCGGAGAGGGCGTCGTGGTCGGTCACACCCCGAACCTACCCCGGTGGCCGGTCGTGTCAGGCCTGGGGTTCCTCGGTGCGGGTCTTCTGCGTGATCCACGGGGTGCGGCCCTCGCCGAGGGTGATCTGCTTGGCGTCCCACGCGCCGTAGCGCGGGTTGATCTCGATGTGCAGCTGTCCGGCGGCCGCGGCGAGACGGGCCATGGCCTGCTCCTCGCCGTAGCGGTCGAGGAGCTTGCCGTAGAGGAGCTGGAAGCGGATCTCCTCGGCGGCCTGGCCGGGGGCCAGCGGGGTCCGCTGGGCCAGCAGGAGCCTCTCCAGTTGCGCGGGGTCGCCGCCGGCCTGTGCCAGCTGGTTCTTGGCGACGCCCTCGATCTCCTTGGTGGTCACGGTGATCCCGGCGTCGTCCGCGGCCCGCTCCAGGACCCGCAGCTGGACCATCCTGCTGAGCTTGACCCGCTCCAGCCGGGTGGTGGCGGCGATCTGCTGGGCCGGGTCGTCGGTGCGCTGCTGGGCCGCGCGCACGTCCTTCACCTGGGCCTGGAGCGTGGAGGTCGTGATCCGCTCACCGCCGACGACGGCCGCCGTGCCGGGGCGCGCCTCGCCGGAGCAGGCGGAGAGCAGCGGTGCCGCGAGGAGCAGGGCGGCGGAGACGGAGAGCGCAGTGCGACGACGAGGGTGCAAAGGAGCCTCCAGGGCCGTGAGATTGTGCGTCAGTGCACAAGGGCCTTGCGATGATCGATGGTATGAGCTCAGGTTGGTACGGGCCACCGGTTCGACCAACGATTCCCGTGCCGTCGGGGTGCGTGTTCACCCGTCGGCCATCCGTCCGTCTCCCGACACTGCCAAGGTCACCCCACCATGTCGACACCGCACAACGCACCGCGCCGCCCCGGCCTGTACGGATCGGCGCTCGCGGCGCTGATCGCCGCGCTGGCGGTGTGCGCCGGGGACGCGGCCGCCCGGGTCTTCCCGTACGGCCACCGGAACCGCAGCCTCAATGACCTCGGCAACCAATTCGTGCCGTTCCACGCCCGGTTGTGGGACATGCTGCACGGCGAGGCCTCGGGCGGAGTGCTGCTCAACTGGCAGTCGGGCTACGGCACCAGCTTCCTGCCCGACTTCGGCACGTACCTGACGAGCCCGTTCGCCGTGCTGGTCGGTCTCTTCCCGCGCGAGGACATCGACCTCGCGGTGTACGTGATCACCGTGCTGAAGATCGCGACGGCCGCGGCGGTGATGGCCGGGCTGCTGCGGACGATGCGGCCCGGCCCGTGGTGGGGTGCGGCGGTGCTGGGCGCCTCGTACGCGCTGTGCGGCTGGTCGGTGATCGAGGCCTCCTACAACACGATGTGGCTGGACGGCCTGATCGCCTTCCCCGCGCTCTGCCTGACCGGCGAGTGGGCGCTGCGGCGGCGCCGGACGGTGCTCGCCCCGGTGGTGGTGGCGGTGTGCTGGGCGGCGAACTTCTACACCGCCTACATGGCGACGCTCGGGGCGGCGCTGGTACTGCTGGTCCGCGTGGTCCTGGAGAAGGAGGACGTACGGGACCGGGTGCGGGTGGTGCTGCGGGCTGCGGGCGCCACCCTGCTGGGCATCGCGCTGGCCGGGCCGGTGCTGGTGCCGGTGTTCCTCGGGTCGCGGCACGCCTATCCGGGGCTGGTGCGGGAGTTCGAGCCGGAGAAGTGGACGGACCTGGCCGCGCGCCTGCTGCCGGCCACGTACAGCTTCTCCTCCCCCGCGCTGTTCGTGGGGACGGGCACGCTGCTGCTGGCGGCCGCGCTGCCGTTCCACCGGGCGGTGCCGGCCCGGAGCAGACTGTGGTGGACCGGGCTGGTGCTGGCGGTGTTCCTCTCCTTCCAGTGGAAGCCGACCCATCTGGCCTGGCACGTCTTCGCCACCCCGAACGGCAGCGCCTACCGGCAGACGTTCGTGCTGGCGGGGATCGTGGTGATCGCCGCGTGGACCGGGCTGGCGGCGGGCCGGCCGGGGCCGCGGGCCCTGGCCGGCGGCGCGGCGGTGGTGGCCGCGGCGGCGCTCGGCGCGACCGGCAGCGCGCTGCCGACCTCCTGGTCGTACGCCCTGTTCCTGGGCGGGCTGGCGGCGGCCGGGCTCGCCTGGTGGCTGCTGCACCGGCAGCGGTTCGTCCTGCCGGCGGCCGGGCTGCTCGCGCTGGTGCTGGCCGGGCAGGCGGCGGCGACCAACGCCTGGGGCCACCACGAGAAGCTGGCCCTGCTGGACGACTACCCGTCCTGGGGGCGGGAGCACACCGAGCGGGCCCGGGCGCTGGCCGCGGCCGACGGCTGGCCCGCGTACCGCACGGACCCGAGCCGGCCGGCCCTGGGCGGGAACGACCCGATGCTGCTGGGCGGACAGGGCGGCTCGTACTACAGCAGCCACACCCCGGACGTGTTCACGCGGACGATGGCGGCGCTGGGCGCGGGCTGGACCTCACGCGGCCGGAACGTGCAGAGCATCGACAACCCGGTGACGGACGCGCTGTTCGCGGTGGGCGCCCGGCTGCAGCCCGACGGCTCGGTGCTGCGCCGGGACACCCTGCCGCTGGTGACGGTCCGCCCGCCGGCGGCGGCCCCGCCGGTCTTCGGCGACTCGCCGTTCCGCAACCAGGAACTCCTGCTGGGGGCCCCGGTGTACGAGCGGCCGGTCGCCCCGGGGGTGTGCGCGGCGGGTACGGAGGCCTACCTGTGGGCCCCTGCCTACGACGGCCGGGCCAAGCTGGCGGACGGTACGTCCTTCGTGCTGCGCGGCAACGCCCCGAAGAACCGGGCGGCGATGCAGCCGATGGGCGTCTCGCACGGCGCGGCCTCGAAGCTGGTCTTCGCCAGGAAGGAGCCGCAGAGCTGGACCCTGGAGTGCCTGAACCGGAGCCGTCTGGACGCGGCCGTGTCCGCGCTGCGTGACACCGCCGCCGTGTCGGTGCGGGTCGGTTCGCGCGGGGTCCGGGCGGAGCTGCCGACCGGGTCGACGGGCACGGCGGTGCTGGCGGCGCCCCGGATTCCGGGCTGGACCTGCGACGGGCGCTCGGCGGAGAGCCACCTGGGCCTGGTCGCGATCCCCCTGGACGGCCGGACCACGACGGTGACCTGCACCTTCCGCCCGCCGGGCCTGCTGGCCGGCCTGGGCCTCGGTGCGGTCGGCCTGGCGGGCCTCGCGCTCGTTCCCGTGGGGGCGGCCCGGATGCGCCGGCGCGGCACGGCGGGCGGTCGGACCGGTGAGGGCGGTCGGACCGCTCAGGGCGGCCAGGGCGGCCAGGGCACGGCCGGTGCCCCGGCCGGGGCGAGCCCGGAGGCCCGGATCGCCGGGTGAGGTCAGCCGCGGACCTGGCCCAGCCAGGCCAGGGTCCGGCGGACCTCGGCGGGGAGGGGGTGGGCCGGGCCGTGGAGGCGTTCGGCGTCGTAGAGGAGCCGGGCCAGGGTGTCGTGGGCCGCCTGCCGGTCGCCGAGGGAGAGGAGCAGGTGGCCCATCCGGCGGCGGACCTCCAGGGCGAGCTCCGGGTCCGGGTTGGCGTAGTGGTTCTCGAACAGCGGCAGCAGTGAGCGGTACTCCGCCAGCGCCGCGGCCGCCTCGCCGAGCTGGTCCAGGCACTGGGCGGCGTCGTAGCGGAAGCGGAGGGACTGCGGGTCGCCGGGCGGGAGTTCGTCGGCGAGCCGGCGCAGCTCGGGCAGGGCCCGCCGGTACTGGCCGTCGTCCATCAGCGTGGCCGCGTACTGCTTGCGCAGGGAGCGGACGACCGGGGACTTCTCCCCATGCTCGGCGGCGGCGGCCGGCAGCAGGGAGCCCAGGATGTCCACGGCCTGGGTGAGCCTGCCCTCGTCGAGCAGGCGCTTGACCTCGTCCACGGAGGAGGCGATGTCGGGGCGCGACGGGGGTCCCCCGGACGGGGTCGGGGGGAGGGAGGCCGGGCGGGGCGGGATGACCGCGGCCGTGGCCCGGTCCGGCCAGGGCGCCTGCGGGCGCAGGAACGGCCGGGTGGGGTCCATCGGCCCGGCCGGGGCCCGGCCGCCGGCGGTGGGCAGCAGCGGGGCGAGGGCCTCGTAGACCTCCTGGGCGGAACGGGGGCGGTCCTGGGGGTCCTTGGCGAGCAGGTGCAGCAGCAGGGCTTCCAGCTGGTGCGGGATCTCCGGGCGGAGCTGGCGGACGGGGAGCGGCGGCTCGTACAGGTGCCGGTGCAGTACGCCGAGGGCGGTGGATCCGGCGAACGGGACACTGCCGCTGAGCAGTTCGTACATGAGCACGCCGAGCGCGTACAGGTCGGTGTACGGGCCGACGGCGCCGCCCATGGCCTGTTCGGGGGCCATGTAGGCGGGACTGCCGATGGGGGTGCCGGTGTTGGTGAGGCGGGTGGTGTCGGTGTCCATCACGGAGGCCACACCGAGGTCGAGGACCAGGATGGTGCCGTCCGGGCGGACCATCACGTTCCGCGGCTTGAGGTCGCGGTGGACGATGGGCACGGCGTGCACGGCGGAGAGCACCGAGCAGAGCTGCGCGGCCACCGAGACCGCCCACGGCCACGGGTAGGGCTCGTGCTCGGCGAGGTGGTCGGCGAGGTCGGCGCCCTCGACGTACTGCATCACCAGGTACAGGTCGTCGCCGTCGCTGCCGGCGTCGTGCACGGTGACCAGGCCGGGGTGGTCGACCTGCGCGGTGACCCGGCATTCGCGGACGAAGCGGCGGCGCAGCTCCTCGGCGACCGTGCCGGGGCCGGCGACCTTGTCGGGGCGGAGCAGCTTGACGGCGACGCGGCGGTCGAGCCGCCGGTCGTAGGCGGTCCACACCTGGCCCATGCCGCCCTGGCCGAGGACGGTGGCGAGCTGGTACCGGTCGGCGATGACGCGCTCGGTCAACGGTCCTGCTCTCCCTGCTGTCTGCGGAGCAGCTCGCTGAGCTCGTCGAGTTCGGCGCGGACCTGGCCGATGCGGGGCGGCTGGTGGGGCTGCTGGGCGGGCGGCTGGTGCGGCTGCGGTGCGGGCGGCTGCATCGGGACGGTGGTGTGGGCGGACGGCGGGATGTGCGCGGTCGGCGTGGTGTGAGCGGACGGCGTGGTGTGCGCGGTCGGCGGGGTGCGGTCCGCCACCGGCGGGTAGCCGTACTGCGGGGTGACCGGCGGAGTCGGGGGGTACCAGCCGGCGGGCGCGGCCGGGACGTTCTCCCAGTGCTTGATGTCGCTGTAGAGGAAGTACACGACGACCACCACGGCCGTGGTCAGCATGGTGATCATGCCGGTGTTTCCCATCCAGGTGCTGGCGTCCTCGGTGGGGTCCTCACCGACCAGGGCGAGGCAGACCACGATCAGGGCGCCGTCGGCCACGCACAGGGCCCAGTCGCGCGGGCGCCGGGTGACGACCGCGAGCCGGATCAGCGTCCCGAACGCGAGCAGGCCGCAGCTCAGTACGGGCAGCAGTGCGAACAGCACGCGCATGGTCACCAGGAACCCGTTGCCGGGTCGGGCTTGCTGCGGCGGGTAGCCGGGGCCGTGCATCACTGCTCCTGGGGACTGGCGTGAAGGACTGACGGGGACGTGCGGGTCCGAGCGTATACACCGACTCCCGACGGTGGTCAGGGGTTGTACCCAACCGTGACGGTCCCGTCGGTGAGTCCGTCGTACATGCCCTGGACGAGCTGTTCGCCGAGGCGGCCGGCGAGCCGCAGCGCGTCCTCGAACTCGGCCAGGGCGCGGAAGCGTTCGCCGTAGACGCGCTGGTCGGCCAGGGCCAGCCGGGGCAGTTGCAGCCTGCGCACGTCGAGCCGGGTCGCGGTGGAGGCATAGCTGCTGGCCTGCCGGTTGTTGGCGGTGCCGCGCAGGAACCCGGCCAGGAACCAGGGGTCGAGGGCGTCCGGGTCGGGGCGGAGCAGCTGCAGGTTCCGGCCGAGGGCGGCGCCGGCGGCGTCCGCTCCGATGACGCGGGCGGCGGAGGTCCCTCCGATCACCGGGACGACGACGTCGCCGGGTTCGGTGCGCACGGGGTCCTCGGGCCCTTCGGCGAGGGTGCCGGAGGGGGCGGTGCCCGAGTGGACGTCGTGTTCGGTGAGGACCGGTGCCTGGCCGGTGCCGCTGCCGGTACCGGTGCGGAGCAGTACGGCGCCGGCCCGGGCGAGTTCGCCGATGGTGGTGAGCGGCAGGCGGGCGGGTCCGGAGGCGGCGGGTCCGGCGGCGGGTCCGGCGGTCGGGGCGGCGGCGGGTCCGGCGGTCGGGGCGGGCGCCGCCGGGGGCGGCGGGGTGAGCCGGGCGGCCCGGGTGAGGGTCTCGTCCAGGCGCTCCCTTACGCGTGCGAGCTCCGCCGGCCCGCCGCCGGCGGCGGGCGGCGGAAGGTGCCGGGCAGGGGTCAGGTCGACGTCGTCGTCGAGGAGTTCGATGACCGGGACGACCCGGCTGACCCCCGGGGCCTCCTCGGCCGCGCCGGTGCGGTCGTACGCCGTCCAGGCGTCCAGCACCGCGGCCTGCACGGCCGGCCAGGAGGACTTGTCCCGTCCGTCGGCGGCGAGGGAGGCGGTCTCGACGAGCAGCAGCCCGGAGGGGGCGGGGCCGTGCGGGGCCGGCCGGCGCAGCACCCACAGGTGGAGCGGGATGCCGTACGGGGGCGCGGCGCCGGCGGGCAGCGCGACGACGGCGCGCAGGGCGCCGCGCCGGAGCAGGTCGGCGCGGATGCGCCGGCCGGAGCGGCGGGCGGCGACGGCGGGCGGCATCAGGAGCACCGCGGTGCCGCCCTCGCGGAGGTGGGCGAGGGCGTGCTGCACCCAGGCGAGCTCGGATTCGGTGCGGGCGGGGAAGCCGTACTCCCAGCGGGGGTCGTAGGCGAGTTCCTCGTGGCCCCAGTTGCGCTCGTTGAACGGGGGGTGGCAGAGCACCGCGTCGGCGGCCAGGCCCGGGAAGGCGTCGGCGCGCAGGCTGTCCGCGGCGGCGGCCCGGACCTCGGCGCCGCCGTGCAGGGCGAGCCGGAGGGCACCGAGCGCGGCCAGTTCCGGGCTGCTGTCCTGGATGTGGAGGGCGGCGGGGGCGCGTACGGCGCGCAGCAGGGTGCCGGTGCCGCCGGCCGGGTCGAGGACGGTGCCGGCGGCGTCGCCGGCCAGTGCGGCCATCAGCTCGGCGGGGCCGGCCGGAGTGAGCGTGTACTGGCGGGGGTTGGCGTCGAGGTGGCGGCCGAGGAGGAACTCGAAGGCCTTGCGGGCGCCGAGTTCGGCGGCGAGTTCGGCGGCGGCGCGCAGCAGCGGGACGGAGGCGGCGGGGATGCCCTCCGCGACGGGGCCGGCCAGCGGGTGGCCGGGGCCGAGGCGGGCGGTGAGGACCTCGGCGAGCAGGGGCCGGAGCAGGGCGGCCGTACGCGGGTCGGAGACTGCGGCGGCCTCCAGCCAATCGGTCGGCCGATCGCGTACGAGGAGCAGGACGCAGCCCGCTTCGACGAGGCCCGCGACGGCTCCGCCGGGGTGGCCGGAGACCTGCTGCCAGACCCGTTCGCGCAGCGGCACCTCGGCGAGCTTGCCCTGGGCGCGCAGCCATGACTCGACCTGGGGGAGGGCGAAGGAGGGGCTGGTCTCGGTGCCGCCGACCGGCTTGGGGAAGTCGACGTGACGGCGCCGCCAGTTGCTCACGGCCGCCCGGCCGACGCCGGCGAGGCGGGCGATCTCGGCGGCGGTGACTTCGGCGACGGCCTCGGTGGCGGCCTCGGTGGCGGCTCCTGCGCCGCCTGCGGGGTCGGCGCTGGCCTCTGCAGTGTTCTCCGGCATGCACAGAGGATACCCGTACACAGCCGAGAACCAGCTTCACAGCGTGAACTCGATGAATCTCATGAATCTTGTTGACTCGGTTCACAGCTTCTGTTGTTATTACCCCCGTCCCCCCACCACCGGATCGAAGAAAGGCCAGACATGTCGCACGCCTCCAGGCTCACCCGCACGGCCCTCGCCGGTATCGGCACGGCACTCGCCCTGGTCACCCTGAGCGCCTGTTCCGACACGGACACCGACGCGGACAAGAACAAGGGCAAGTCCACGAGCAGCAGCAAGCCCGCCGACTCCGGCACCGGCGGCACCAAGGAGAAGTCCCCGGAGAAGAAGGAAGAGTCCAAGAAGGCCGGCGCCTTCAAGGGCAACGGGACCTTCGAGGTGGGCAAGGACCTCAAGCCCGGCACGTACCGCACCAGCGGCAACAGCTCCACGAGCGGCTGCTACTGGGAGCTGGCCAAGGACTCCTCCGGCGAGACCGACTCGATCATCGCCAACGACAACGTGACCGGCTCCAGCTACCTCACCGTCAAGGCTTCCGCCAAGATCCTCAAGAGCAACGACTGCAAGGACTGGGAGGCCGTGGACCCGAAGGCGACCGGCAGCCCGAAGTCCGAGGCCAAGGGCGACGGCGGCATGTTCAAGGTGGGCCTGGACCTCGCCCCCGGCACCTACAAGTCGGCCGGACCGGCCGAGGGCAGCGACAACTGCTACTGGGAGCGCACCAAGGACGCCGAGCACGGCATCGACTCGATCATCGCCAACGAGAACCCCGAAGGCTCGGCCGTGGTGACCATCTCCGCCAAGGACGCCTACTTCAAGACCAGCGGCTGCGCCGACTGGAAGAAGACCGGCTGAGCCGCCGGACCCCGGCCGCCCGGAGGCCCCCACCTCCGGCCGCCGACCCTCGGGCGAGGACCGGACCCCACCGTTCCGCTTTTGGTCCCCGCCCCGTACTGTGACGCGCCGGCGGGCCTTCCCGGGCCCGCCGCGCCGGCCCCACGCCGGCCCCGCCCCACCCTGACCGCCCCACCCGCTCTCTCCGCCCCGCTCCCCCCTCCCGCAGAAAGACCTCCCCCCATGCGCAACCCCGCCCGCCTGACCACCGCCTCCGCCGCCCTCGCCTGCACGGCCGCCCTCGCCCTCACCGGCTGTTCCGCCGCCGAGTCCGGCCCGTTCGCCGGGAAGTCCGGTTCCGAGGTGGTCAACGCCTCTCTCGACACCGTCAGGAAGGCCTCCTCGCTGACCTTCAGCGGCACCTTCCCCGACGGCGGCAAGACCGTCCACGTGACGATGTCCATGACCAAGGGCGGGGCCGAGTGCACCGGCACCTTCGGCACCGAGGGCGAGGGCAAGGCCGAGCTGCTCAAGAAGGGCGAGGACCTCTACCTCAAGGCCGACGAGGCTTTCTACAGCTCGGAGTTCAAGGACATGCCCAAGGACGAGGCCGCTCTCGCCCTGAAGCTGCTCGCGGGCAAGTGGGTGAAGTCGAAGGCCACCGACGCCGATTCCAAGGACGTGGCCGGGTTCTGCGACCTGGGCAAGCTCACCGAGGAGTTCGAGAAGAGCGAGGGCGCGAAGAAGGGCAAGACCGGCACGGTGAACGGCCAGGAGGCCCTGGAGATCACCACCAAGACCGACGACGGCACGGAGACCGTCTGGGTCGCCACCAAGGGCGAGCCCTACCTGCTGAAGACGGTCCACACCGGCGAGGAGGCCGGCGAGATGAACTTCTCCGGCTTCGACAAGCCGGTGCAGGTGCCGGCTCCGGCCGACAAGGACATCGTCGACCTGGCCAAGATGGGCGGCTGACCGGGCTGCTGACCGGGCCGCCGCACGCACCCTCCCGGGGAACCGCCCCGGCAGGGGAGGGCGTCTCCCCCGACGCCCCGTGTCGGTACCGCCCCGTACACTCGCCCCTCGCCGCCCCCTTGACCGGCTCCACACCTCCGCAACAGGAAGTAGCATCCATGCGACCTGCCCGTGTGACCGCCACCGCAGCCCTGGCCTCGGCCGCCCTTCTCGGGCTGACCGCCTGCAACGGATCCGGCTCGGGCTCCGACGATGCGAAGCCCGGCAAGACGAACACCCCGGCCGCTCCCAGCGCGAGCCCGAGCCCGAGCAAGCACCCGTTCAACGACCTCTCCGGTCCGGACATAGCCCAGAAGGCCCTCACCGCCACCCGGGCCGCCACCTCGCTGCGCGTCGAGGGACAGGTGATCGAGGACGGCAAGCCGATGAGCCTCGACCTCGCCATCAGCAAGGCCGGCGACTGCGCGGGCACCGTCTCGATGCAGGGCCAGGGGTCCATGAAGATCATCAAGGACTCCAAGCTCCTCTACTTCAAGGCCGACAAGCAGTTCTACCGGGCCTCGCTGAAGGGCGAGTCGGAGGAGACCAAGCAGGCGGTGGTCAAGCAGCTCGCCGACCGCTGGGTGAAGAAGACCGCCACCAGCACCGAGGCCAAGGAGATGGCCAAGGTGTGCGACCTGGACGAGCTGCTCGACGAGTTCGGATCCCTGCCGCTCGCCCGCAAGGGCCAGGAGACCAAGCTGCCCGCCGGGCCGGCGTGGACCCTGACCAACGCCGGCAAGGACGGCGACGAGACCTACTGGGTGGCCATGGAGGGCGAGCCGTACTTCCTGAAGACCACCGTCACGGGCAAGGAGACCGGGGAGATCGCCTTCTCCGAGTTCAACAAGCCCGTGAACACCCAGGCGCCGACCGACAAGGACATCGTCGACGGCGACAAGCTCGAAGGCGGCCCCTCCGAGAAGGCCTGATCCGCCACCTCCCCCGCCCCCGGGCTTGCGCTAGCGGAGCGTGGCGCGGCGGGGCACCCCGGTCGCGAGTTCCGCGAGGTACTCCGCGGCCGGACGGCGCCGGGTGAGCGGGGCGGCCTGGCCCGCCCAGAGGTTGGCGAGCCCGCTCCGGCCGCCCCCGGCCGCGGCCTCCCGCAGCGGCCGGGTCAGCGTGTACTGCAGCGGGTAGGGCGCGACCCGGTCCTCGTAGGGGAGCATCCCGCGGGTGAACCGGTTCGGGACGGCCCGCGCGAGGCGGCCGGAGAAGGCGCGGGTCAGGACGGTCGACCGGGCCTCGGGGCCGGCCAGCGCCGCCCGGTGGACCTCGCTCGCCCCGGACTCCTCGGTGGCCAGGAAGCCCGTGCCCACCTGCACCGCGTCGGCGCCCAGCGTCAGCGCGGCGGCCACGCCGCGGGCGTCGGCGATGCCTCCGGCCGCGATCACCGGCACCGACACCGCCCGGGCCACCTGCGGGACCAGCGAGAAGGTGCCGACCAGCGATTCGTTCACCGGCCGCAGGAACGAGCCCCGGTGGCCGCCGGCGTCACTGCCCGACGCCACGACCGCGTCCATCCCGGCGGCCTCGACCGCCTCGGCCTCCTCCACCGTGGTCGCCGTGCCGATGGTGGCGATGCCCAGCCGCCGGGCCTCGGCGAGGACCTCGGGCCGGGGGATCCCCATCACGAAGCTGATCACCGGCGGGGCGGCCGCCAGCAGCGCCTCGATCTGCGCGTCGAAGGCGGGGGCCGGCGGCGGGTCCTCCAGCAGGGCGGGATCCAGGCCGAGTTCCTCGTACCAGGGCCGCACCAGGTCCGCGTAGCGGGCGAGCCGGTCCGCGTCAGGGGGCCCGGCGGCCTCGTCCGGGTGCGGCACCCACAGGTTGACCGCGAAGGGCCGGCCGGTGGCCCGGCGGAGCTCCTCCACCAGCCCGCCGATCCCCTCGGGGGTGAGGATGTGCGCGCCGTAGGAGCCGAGCCCGCCCGCCTCGGAGACGGCCGAGGCCAGCGCGACGGAGGACAGCCCGCCGCCGAACGGGCCCTGCACGACGGGGTGTTCCAGACCGAACAGTTCCGTGAAAGCAGTCATGCCCCGGAGACTAGACGACCGGTCAACTATTCACCAGTGGGCCGGTCGTATACTCGCCGCCATGGGACGGACGAGCACCGCACGGGAACGCCTGCTGGACGCGGCCTGCGCGCTCGTGCTCGAACGCGGCTACACCGCCGTGGGCGTCGCCGAGATCTGCGCCCGCGCGGACGTGAAGAAGGGCAGCTTCTACCACTTCTTCCCGTCGAAGCAGGCCCTGACCGTGGAGGCGGTGAACGCGCACTGGGCCGCGCAGCGCCCCTCCTGGACGGCCCTCCTGGCCGCCCCGGGCCCGGGCGAGGACCGGCTGCGCGGGCTCTTCGAACAGCAGGCGGCCGCCCAGCGCGCCGCCCGCGCCGAGCACGGTTCCGTGCACGGCTGCCTGTTCGGCAACCTGGCCCTGGAGGTGAGCGGCCGGGACGAGGTGGTCCAGGCCCGCCTCGCGGAGATCTTCGACGAACAGATCGACCTGGTGCACGCGGCCCTGCCCGGCCGCTCCCGGGACACCGCCCGCGCGGTACTGGCCCAGCTGGAGGGCATGGTCCTCTTCGCGAAGCTGTCCGACGACCCTTCCCTCCTGGACGGACTCTGGGACCGTACGGCCCTCCTGCTGCGCGCCTGACCCCGCCTCACCGCGCCGGGCGCCGGACCCCTGCCCGGAACCCCGGGGAATAGCCGGAGTCGATCACCACTTGATCCTGATTGCGTGCACGCAGTCAGAGAAACGGACTTCGGAACGAACCGGGGGAAACCATGACCATCAAGAGCCCGTTACGGCGCGCGGGCGTCGCCCTGCTCACCACCGCCACACTGGCCGCACTGCCCGTCGCCGGCCCGGAGGCCCTGGCCGCGCGCCCCGCCGCGGCCGCGGCCGCGGACCACGGCGCCGGGTCCGGCGGCGCCTCCTGGCGCGGCGGTTGGGCCGCCTCGCCCCAGCAGCCGACCGCACCCTTCGGGCCGAACTGGTCGCAGCAGGGCTTCTCCGACCACACGGTCCGGCAGGTGGTCCGGGTCAGCACCGGGGGGACCCGCGCCCGGATCGAGCTGTCCAACCGCTACGGCAGCACTCCGCTGCGGATCACCGGGGCGACGGTGGCCAAGACCGCCGGGGGCGGCGCGGTGCGGCCCGGCTCGGTGCGGCAGCTGACCTTCGGCCACGGCCGGTCGCTCACCATCCCGGCCGGCGGCACGGCCCACAGCGACGGGGTGCCCTTCCCGGTGGACGCGCTGGAGTCGGTGACCGTCACCCTCTACCTGGCCGGGCCGACGGGCCCCACCACCTTCCACCACTTCGCCGGCGCCACCGCCTACCGGGCGGTGGGCGATCACCGTTCGGACGTGAGCGGCACGGCGTTCACGGAGACCAGCACCTCCTGGTACTACCTGACCGGGGTCGAGGTCTCCGGCGGCCGGGACTCCCGGCGCCGGGACGCCGTGGTGACCTTCGGCGACTCCATCACCGACGGCGTCGGTTCCACCCCCGATGCCGACAACCGCTACCCCGACCAGCTGGCGGAACGTTTCGTCGAAGCCGGGCGGCCCCGTAGCGTCCTCAACCACGGGATCGGCGGCAACCAGGTGACCAACGACTGGTCCTGGGCCGGCGAGAAGGCCGTCGCCCGCTTCCGCAAGGACGTGCTGAGCGAGCCGGGCGTGGGCACGGTCATCCTCCTGGAGGGCATCAACGACATCGGCGGCAGCATGCCCGGCGCCGTCGGCGGCCCGACCCCCGAGGTCTCCGTCAACCAGCTGATCGAGGGCCACCGCACGCTGATCCGCCAGGCCCACGCCCGCGGGATCAAGGTGATCGGCTCGACCCTGACCCCGATCAAGGGCTCCTTCTACGACACCCCGGACAACGAGGCCCGGCGCGACGCGTTCAACGCGTGGGTCCGCACCTCCGGCGCGTACGACGCCGTCGTCGACTTCGACAGCACCGTGTCGGACCCGCAGGACCGGGACCGCATCCTGCCCGCCTACGACTCGGGCGACCACATCCACCCGGGCGACGCCGGCTACCGGGCAATGGCCGCGGCCCTGGACCTCGACGAGCTCTGAGCCTCGACCGCGCGGCCTTCCGGACGGACACCCCGCCCGGAAGGCCGCCGCCCGCGCTCAGCCCAGGATCTGGGTGAGGAACTCCCCCGTCCAGGCCAGGAGGTCGCGGCCGACCAGCGGCTTGCCGCCGATCTTGCCGGTCTTCGGGCGGGGCACCAGCACCTGCGAGGTGGCCGGCTTGATCACCGAACCCGGGTACAGCCGCTTGAGGCGCAGCTCCTGGGACTCGCGCAGCTCCACCGGGCCGAAGCGGATGTTGTTGCCCTGCAGGGTGATGTCGCCGACCCCGCAGGCGCGGGCCAGCATCCGCAGCCCGGCCACCAGCAGGAGGTTCTCCACCGGCTCCGGCAACTTGCCGTAGCGGTCGGTGAGTTCCTCGCGCACCGCCTTGACGTCCTCCTCCGAGTTGGCGGAGGCGATGGACCGGTACGCCTGGAGGCGGAGCCGCTCGCCGGGCGCGTAGTCGTGCGGGACGTGCGCGTCCACCGGCAGCTCGATCTTGACCTCCAGCGGCGGCTCCTCCTCGGCGCCGCCCTCCAGCGAAGCCCGGTAGTCGGCCACCGCCTCGCCGACCATGCGGACGTACAGGTCGAAGCCGACGCCCGCGATGTGCCCGGACTGCTCGCCGCCGAGCAGGTTGCCCGCACCGCGGATCTCCAGGTCCTTCATCGCCACGTACATGCCCGCACCCATCTCGGTGTGCTGGGCGATGGTCGCCAGCCGCTCGTGCGCGGTCTCCGTCAGCGGCTTCTCCGGCGGGTACAGGAAGTACGCGTACCCGCGCTCGCGGCTGCGTCCCACCCGGCCGCGCAGCTGGTGCAGCTGGCTCAGGCCGAAGTTGTCGCCGCGTTCCACGATCAGGGTGTTGGCGTTGGAGATGTCGATGCCGGACTCCACGATCGTGGTGGAGACCAGCACGTCGAACTTCTTCTCCCAGAAGTCGACCACGACCTGCTCCAGCTGGCTCTCGCCCATCTGCCCGTGGGCGGTGGCGATCCGCGCCTCGGGCACGATCTCGCGCAGCTTGGCGGCCGCCCGGTCGATGGACTCCACCCGGTTGTGGATGTAGAAGACCTGGCCCTCGCGCAGCAGTTCGCGCCGGATGGCCGCGCCGATCTGCTTCTCCTCGTACGGGCCGACGAAGGTCAGCACCGGGTGCCGTTCCTCCGGCGGGGTGGTGATCGTGGACATCTCGCGGATGCCGGTGACCGCCATCTCCAGGGTGCGCGGGATCGGGGTCGCGGACATGGTCAGCACGTCGACGTTGGCCCGCAGCTTCTTCAGCTGCTCCTTGTGCTCGACGCCGAACCGCTGCTCCTCGTCGACGATGACCAGCCCGAGGTCCTTGAACTTGGTCTCGGAGGAGAACAGCCGGTGCGTGCCGATGACCACGTCCACCGAGCCCTCCTTGAGGCCCTCCAGGGTGGCCTTGGCCTCGGTGTCGGTCTGGAAGCGGGACAGCGCCCGCACGTTGACCGGGAACTGGCTGTAGCGTTCGGAGAAGGTGCCGAAGTGCTGCTGCACCAGCAGGGTGGTGGGGACGAGCACGGCGACCTGCTTGCCGTCCTGGACCGCCTTGAAGGCCGCGCGGACCGCGATCTCGGTCTTGCCGTAGCCGACGTCACCGCAGATCAGCCGGTCCATCGGGACGGACTTCTCCATGTCCTCCTTGACCTCGGCGATGGTGGACAGCTGGTCGGGGGTCTCCGCGTAGGGGAAGGCGTCCTCCAGCTCCCGCTGCCAGGGGGTGTCCGGGCCGAAGGTGTGCCCGGGGGCGGCCATGCGGGCGCTGTAGAGCTTGATGAGGTCGGCCGCGATCTCCTTGACGGCCTTCTTCGCGCGCGCCTTGGTCTTGGTCCAGTCGGCGCCGCCGAGCCGGTGCAGGGTGGGCGCCTCGCCGCCGACGTACTTGGTGACCTGCTCCAGCTGGTCGGTGGGGATGTAGAGGCGGTCGCCGGGCTGGCCGCGCTTGGCGGGGGCGTACTCGACGAGCAGGTACTCGCGGGTGGCGCCCTGGACGGTGCGCTGCACCATCTCGATGTAGCGGCCGACGCCGTGCTGCTCGTGGACGATGTAGTCGCCGACCTCCAGGGTGAGGGGGTCGATGGTCTTGCGGCGCCGGGTGGGCATCCGGCCGAGGTCCTTGGTGGCGGTGCGCTGCCCGGTCAGGTCGGTCTCGGTCAGTACGGCGATCTTCAGGCCGGGGTGGACGAAGCCGCTCTCGACGGACCCGCAGGCCACGTGCACCAGCGCAGGCTCAAGGGAGCCGAGGTCGGCCTCCAGCCGGGCCGGGATGCCCTCGCCGCCGAGCACCTCGACGGTACGGGCGGCCGGTCCGTGACCCTCCGTCACGAAGACGGTCCGCCAGCCGTCGGCGAGCCGGCCCTTGGTGTCGGCCAGCGCGCGGGCGGTGTCGCCGCGGTAGCTCTCGGGGGCGTGCATGCCCAGGGTGAGGGAGTCGGCGCCGATGGCCTCGTCGGCGGCGAACGGCGAGACCGACCACCACATCGTGCCGAGCTCGCGGGCCCGGTCCCGGACGTCCGCGATGCCCCAGAGGCTGGCCGCGCCCACGTCGATGGGCGCCTCGCCCCCGCCGGCCGTGGCGGCCCACGAGGCCTGCAGGAACTCCTGGCTGGTCGCGACGAGGTCGGCGGCCCGGGTACGGACCCGCTCGGGGTCGCAGACCACCGCCATCGCACCGGCCGGCAGCACGTCGAGCAGCAGCTCCATGTCGTCGACGAGCACCGGCGCGAGGGACTCCATGCCCTCCACCGCGATCCCCTCGGCGATCTTGCCGAGCAGTTCGCCGAGCTCCGGGTGCTCCTCGGCGAGGGCGGCGGCCCGCTCCCGTACCTCGCCGGTCAGCAGCAGCTCGCGGCACGGCGGGGCCCACAGGCCGTGCTCGGCGATCTCCAGGGACCGCTGGTCGGCCACCTTGAAGTAGCGGATCTCCTCGACCTCGTCGCCCCAGAACTCCACCCGGAGGGGGTGCTCCTCGGTGGGCGGGAACACGTCGAGGATGCCGCCGCGCACGGCGAACTCGCCGCGCTTCTCGACCAGCTCGACCCGGGCGTAGGCGGCGGCCGCGAGCCCCTCGGTGACCTCGCCGAGATCGGCGGTCTGCCCCTGCCGCAGCGCCACCGGCACCAGCTCGCCGAGCCCCTTGACCTGCGGCTGGAGCACGGACCGGATCGGCGCGACGACGATGCTGACCGGGCCGGCCGCCGGGTCGTCCTTGCTGGGGTGGGCGAGCCGGCGCAGCACCGCGAGCCGGCGCCCGACGGTGTCGCTGCGCGGGCTCAGCCGCTCGTGCGGCAGGGTCTCCCAGGCGGGGTAGTCCACCACGGAGCTCTCCAGCTCCGGCGGCATCAGCGACCGCAGCGCCGCCGCCAGGTCCTCGGCCTCCCGCCCGGTGGCGGTGACGGCGAGGACGGTCCGTTCGGTACGCCGGGCCAGCGCGGCGATCGCGAAGGGCCGTGCCGCGGGCGGACCGACCAGGTCCACGTGCATCCGGTTGCCGTCGGCAGCCGCGGTGACCGCTTCCGCGAGGGCGGGGTCCGCGACGACGGCGTCGAGCAGTCCGTGCAGGCTCATGAGGTAAGGGCTTCCGTCCGCAGGGTCCGGGATCTGGGCAACACGAGGGGCCCGACGCGCCTTGCGGGCCGGGGGTTCCCAGCCTACGCCGATGGCCCCGGTCCCTCCCCCGAGGAGGACCGGGGCCATCGGGCCCGTCATTGCGTCCCTGCGGGCGCCGTGCCGGCTACTCGCTGGCGATCGCGTTCAGCACGTTCATCCGGCCGGCCCTGAAGGCCGGGACCAGCGCCGCGAGCAGACCCACGAAGGCCGATCCGATGAACACCCCGATGATCGTTCCCCACGGGATCTCCAGCACCTTCATGCCCTCCAGCGCGAGCAGCTGCTGGGCGGTGGCGCCCCAGCCCATGCCCAGGCCCAGGCCGAGCAGCGCACCGAAGAGGGCGATGACCACCGACTCCAGGCGGATCATGCGGCGCAGCTGGCGGCGGGAGAGGCCGATGGCGCGCATCAGGCCGATCTCACGGGTCCGCTCCACCACCGACAGGGCCAGGGTGTTCACCACGCCCAGCACCGCCACGATGATCGCCAGGCCCAGCAGGCCGTAGACCATGTTCAGCAGGGTGCCGACCTGGTCCTTCAGCGCCTGCTTGTAGTCGGTCTGGTCGCGCACCGTGTACTGCGGGTACTGGCCCAGGTCCGCCTTCAGGGCCCCGTACGCGGCGTCGGCCTGGCCTTCCTTGGCCTTGCCCAGCAGCATGAACGGGCGCGGCAGCTTGTCGGCGGGCACGTTCGCCTCGGCCGTCGCGGTGCTGACGTACATCACGCCCTTGTCGAGGTTGCCCTCGTCGAGGGTGATCGCGGCGACCTTCAGCTCTGCGGTCTTGCCGCCCTCGAACGCGACGGTCATCCGGTCGCCGACCTTGATCTTGTGCTCGTCGGCGTAGAGCGAGCCGACCGCCATGGCGCCGGCCGCGTAGGCGTCCTTGTGCTCGCCGGCCCGCATCTTGCGGCGTACGTCCTGCGGGTACGTCGGGTCGGTGACGCTCAGGTCGGTCTTCTTGACGGAGCCGTCGGGGGCGGTGACCTTCGCGTCCACGGTGCGGTAGGCGGTGACGTGCTCCAGACCCCTGGTGGCGCGCATGGTCTCCTCGGCCTTCGGCAGCACCGGCTGGCCGGTGTCGGAGGCCACGATGAAGTCCGCGCCCACCGACTTGTCGAGCTCATCGGTGGCGGAGGCCACCATCGAGGACCCGACCACGGACAGGCAGGCGACCAGCGCCAGGCCGATCATCAGGGCCGCCGCGGTGGCACCCGTACGGCGCGGGTTGCGCAGCGCGTTGCGCTCGGCGAGCCGGCCGACCGAGCCGAAGGGCCGCAGGACGGCCCCGGCCAGGACCTTGACCACGCCGCCGGCGAGCAGCGGACCGATCACGACGAAGCCGATCAGGCTGGCCACGACGCCCAGGGCGAGCCACAGCGACCCGTCCTTCGCCTTCTCGGCGTTGCCGGCCAGCAGCAGCGCGGCGAGGCCGGCGCCGGTCAGCACCAGACCGATGACGGCACGGACGACGCCGGCCTTGCGGTCCTCGGGGGCACCGATCGAGCTCAGCGCGGCCATCGGGGAGACCCGGGAGGCACGGCGGGCCGGGATCCAGGCGGCGACGACGGTGACGACGATGCCGAGGACGAGGCCGATGACCGGGGTGGTCCACAGGACGGTGAGGTCCTCGGTGGACAGGTTCATGCCCATCAGGCCCATCAGCTTCATCAGGCCGACGGCCAGGCCGATGCCCGCACCGATGCCCAGGGCCGAGCCGAACACGCCGAGCAGCAGCGCCTCGGTGAGCACGGAGCGGTTGATCTGCGAGCGGTCGGAGCCGATGGCGCGCATCAGACCGATCTCGCGGGTGCGCTGGGCGACCAGCATCGAGAAGGTGTTGAAGATGAGGAAGATGCCGACCAGGAAGGCGATGCCGGCGAAGCCGAGCATCACGTACTTCATGATGTCGAGGAAGGAACCGACGTCCTTGCGGCCCTCGTCGGCGGCCTCGGCGGCGGTCTGCAGCTTGTAGGTGTCGGCGCCGACGGACGCGGCGATGTTGCTCTTCAGCTGGTCGTCGCTGACGCCGTCCTTGGCGGTGACGATGACGTTGGTGAACAGGCCGGAGGTGCCGAGCAGGCCGCGCTGGGCGGTCGCCGTGTCGAAGTAGACGACGGTGGCGCCCGGGTTGGTGACCTTGAACTCGGCGATGCCGGAGATCTTCGCGCGGATGTCGCCGTGGAAGGTGATGGTGCGGAGCTCGTCACCGAGCTTCAGCTTGTGCTTCTTGGCGGTGTCGGCGTCGACCATCACCTCGGTGGGGCCGCGCGGTTCGTGGCCGGAGGCGACCTTCATCGACTTGAGCTCGTTGTCGCTCCAGTTGACGGCGATGGTGGGCGCGCCGGTGGTCGAGCCGAGGTTCTTGTTCTTGGTGTCGACCACGGTGACGGACAGCGAGATGACACTGCCCTCGGCGGACTGCACGCCCTGCGCCTTCGAAACCCTCTGGACGGCGTCCGCGGGGAGCGTTTCGGGTCGGCCGCGCTGCGGGTTCTCCATGTCCTCCGCGGTCTTGGGGCTGACGGTGACATCGGCCGCGGTGGTCGCGAACAGCTTGTCGAACGTCGTGTTCATGGTGTCCGTGAACACCAGGGTGCCGCAGACGAAGGCGACGGAGAGGAGCACGGCGATGGCGGACAGCGCCATCCGGCCCTTGTGCGCGACGAAGTTGCGCATCGAGGTCTTCAGCACGGTCACGACGTCCGCCCGCGCGCGTCGAAGTCCTTCATCCGGTCCAGCACCTGGTCGGCGGTCGGGTTGAACATCTCGTCCACGATCCGGCCGTCGGCGAGGTAGAGGACGCGGTCGGCGTAGGAGGCGGCCACCGGGTCGTGGGTGACCATCACGATGGTCTGGCCGAGCTCGTCGACGGACCGGCGGAGGAAGCCGAGGACCTCGGCGCCCGCCCGGGAGTCCAGGTTGCCGGTCGGCTCGTCACCGAAGATGATCTCGGGACGGGCCGCCAGGGCGCGGGCCACCGCCACGCGCTGCTGCTGGCCGCCGGAGAGCTGGGTGGGACGGTGCTTGAGCCGGCCGGCCAGACCGACGGTCTCCACGACCCGGTTCAGCCAGGCCGCGTCGGGCTTGCGGCCGGCGATGTCCATCGGCAGCGTGATGTTCTCCAGCGCGTTGAGCGTGGGAAGCAGGTTGAACGCCTGGAAGATGAAGCCGATCCGGTCACGGCGGAGCTGGGTGAGCTTCTTGTCCTTCAGGCCGGTGATCTCGGTGTCGTCCAGGTAGATCTGGCCACCGCTCACCGTGTCCAGGCCCGCCAGGCAGTGCATCAGGGTGGACTTGCCGGAGCCGGACGGGCCCATGATCGCGGTGAACTGCCCGCGGTGGATGTCCACGTCGACATGGTCCAGCGCGACCACGCGGGTCTCGCCCGCCCCGTACGCCTTGACGACCTGCCGCGCTCGTGCCGCGACGGCCGTACGCCCTCCAGTACCCCCGTGCCTGGTGTCGGTCACAGCCGTTGTCACGGTCATTCTCCTCGTTCGTCGTTCTTCGGTCGTTCGTCGTTCGTCCGGCGCGGGCGGCGCCGGGCGGCGCTCCGTCGCACCCGTTGAGTCTGTGCCGAGGGGGGTGGCCGGCGCGCTGGTGCGGATCGCCGTATCCCTCCGGGGGTTAACCCCACCCCCCGGTCCCCGCCTGTAGGAAACAGTTAAGAAGGATCCGGCCGATTCCTCGTCCTCCGCCGGGACGAAAGACCCCTGGCCCCATGTGAGGACCTACCCCTAGGGGTCCTCCCCCCTGCGGGGGAGGAGGCCTGGGGGATACCGCCGCACCGGGGGCGGGTGAGAAGGTGTTCCGCGAAGTTGCGTGCACAGTGAAAGGATCACGGTGGGGACGGGCGAGAACGCCGGGGCCGCGCACGGTGCGGCGGAGGACGCGGCCGGGGTCCCGGCCAAGGCCCCGGCGGCCGGGCGGCCGCGGCGGGCCGTGGTGGCCGCACTCATGCTGGCGATGGCCCTCGTCGCCCTCGAGGGGACCATCGTCGCCACCGCCGTCCCGCAGATCGTCGGCGACCTCGGCGGCTTCTCCGTCTTCTCCTGGCTGTTCGCCGGCTATCTGCTCGCCGTCACCGTCACCCTCCCCGTCTACGGCAAGCTTTCGGACACCTTCGGCCGCAAGCCCGTCCTGCTGGCCGGGATGAGCCTGTTCCTCTTCGGCTCGCTGTGCTGCGCCGCCGCCTGGAACATGGCCGCGCTGATCGCCTTCCGCGTCCTGCAGGGGCTCGGCGGCGGAGCCATCCAGGGAACCGTGCAGACCCTGGCCGCCGACCTGTACCCGCTCGAGGAGCGGCCGAGGATCCAGGCCCGGATGTCCACCGTGTGGGCCACCTCCTCCATCGCCGGGCCGGCGTTCGGCGGCCTGCTCGCCTCGTACGCCGACTGGCGCTGGATCTTCCTGCTCAACCTGCCCGTGGGAGCCCTGGCCCTCTGGCTGACCGCCCGTCACCTGCGGGAGCCTGCCCGCGCTGCCGCACGTACGGCGGCAGGTACGGCCGCCGGCGGGCGGAGCGCCATCGCGCGGATCGACTGGCCGGGCGCGCTCGCCGTCTTCGCCTGCGGCGGGCTGGTGCTGTTCGCGCTGGTCCAGGGCGGGGTGGCCTGGCCCTGGCTGTCCGCGCCCTCCCTCGGCCTGCTCGGCGCGGGTGCGGTCCTCGCCGTGGTCGTCGTCCACGTCGAACGGCGCGCGGCGGAACCGATCCTGCCGGGCTGGGTGTGGCGCCGCCGGACCATCGCCGCGGTCAATCTGGCCATGGCCATGCTGGGCCTGCTGATGGTCGCCCCGATGGTGTTCCTGCCCACGTACGCGCAGTCCGCGCTCGGCCTGGACCCGGTCGGCGCCGGCTTCGTGATGTCCGCGATGACGCTGAGCTGGCCGATATCGGCCGCGTTCAGCCAGCACGTCTACCGGCGGATCGGCTTCCGCAACACCGCCGCGCTCGGCGTCGGGGTGGGCTTCCTCTGCCTCGCCGCGTTCCCGCTCCTCCCGCATCCCGCCCGGCCCTGGCAGCCGGCCCTGCTGATGCTGGCGCTCGGCGCCGCGCTGGGCCTGTTCCAGCTGCCGCTGGTGGTGGGGGTGCAGTCGACGGTGGGCTGGGCGGAGCGGGGGCAGACCACCGCGTCGGTGCTGTTCTGCCGGCAGGTCGGCCAGAGCGTCGGGGCCGCGCTGTTCGGGGCGATCGCCAACGCGACGATCGCGGCGCGGCTGGCCGACGCGCCGGTCCCGGGGCTCCCGGCGCACCTCGACGAGGTCTCCCGGGCCCTGGAACACCCCGACTCCCTCACGGCGGCCGCCTCGGCGTACCTCCGGGCCGCGGTCACCAACGCGGTGGACCACGTCTACCTGGGCGCCGCGGCCGCCGCGCTGGCGGCCTTCCTGATCCTGGTCCTGGTGGCGCCCCGCCGCTTCCCGGTCCTGCCGGCGGACGACCGCCCCTGACCGCGCTGGCTCCGCTCGGGGCCGAGCCCTCCTTCTTCCCCACCCCGTCCTCCCCCGGACTCCGTCCGGGGGAGGACGGGGTGGGGAAGGGCTCGCGCAGCGGAGCTTCCGTAGTGCGGCCCGCAGGGCGTGGCTTGCTTGTCATGGACCCGGCCAACCGGTACACCGTTGGGCGGGGGCGGAGCGCAGGTCCGCCGCGCCGACACGCCACCCGGGGGACCCGAATTGCTTTCCGCCTTCTTCGCACTGCTGACGCTCGCCGCGCTCGCCGGCCCGGTGGCCCTGCGCCTCCGCAAGAACCCGGCGTTCATCACCGGCCGGGACGGACGGTTGTCGACCTCGACCACGCTGGCCCTCGCCTGGACCGTCCTCCTGGTCTGGCTCCTGCTGGTCAGCCTCGGCTACGGCATGTTCTCCGGCGAGGGCATCGCCTGGTTCCACCGCGACCCCGACGGCCCCTTCTCCGCCCTCACCACCGTCTACCTGCCGCTGCTCGGCGGCCCGTACGCGGCGCTGATCGCGGCCAAGGCGGTCGTCGGGATGCGCGTCCAGCAGGGGTCGCTGGCGAAGCCGGGCCCCGCGCCCGCCGCCGGGGCGGGCGCCCCCGCCGCCCGCCCCGTCCGCGACCTGATCGCGAACGACAGCGGGCGCACCGACCTGGTCGACCTGCAGTACGTCGCGCTCAGCCTGGTGACCATGGCCTACGTGGTCGTCTTCTTCCTCGCCGACGTCGGCGGCGGCCTCCCCCGGCTCCCCGAGCAGATCTGGGCGCTGACGGGCGCGCCGGCCGGCGCGTACCTCCTGAACAAGATGGCCGGCCGCGCCAACCCGGTGATCACGGACGTCCGCCAGGAGACCCCGGGCGGCCCGGTCACCGTGTCCGGCGGCGGCTTCCAGGACGCGTCCGTGGTCACGTTCAACGAGACCGGGGTCCCGGCCCGGCTGGAGGGCGGCCGGCTCGTCGTGGACGTGCCGGGCACCCTCACCGGCCCGCAGGCCGTCATCGTCACCACCACGGGACTGCGCAGCGACCCGTACGCGTTCACACCGGCCGCGGCCCCGGCCACCTCCGGGACCGTGTCCCCGGCCTCTCCCGCCGTAGGCCCGCAGCGCCCGGCCCCGGACAACACCCCTCAGCGGCCCGCCCCGAACCAGTAGCCCGGGGCCGCCCCGCCGGTCCGCTCCCACACCGCGGCCCGCCTACGCCGTGGTCTGCCTACGCCGTGGTCTGCGACGTGGTCCCGGACCGCTTCTCCGCCCGCGTCCCGGTCGTCGTCTGCGCCTGATCCCCCTTGTGCCGCGCGTAGTAGCGCGCCACCCGGGCACGGTTGCCGCAGGCCGAGGCCACGCACCAGCGGCGGCGCGGGTGGGCGGGCAGGAAGAGCAGGACGCAGTCCGCCGCCTCGCAGGCGCGGACCGAGGTGACCCTGGGGTCGGTGAGCAGCTCCGCCACCGCCTCCGCCAGCTCCGCCCCCAGCCGTTCCGCCGGCGTGCCCGCGCGGGCCGGCTCCGCCGTGAGCCCGACCTCCGTCCAGGCCAGCTCCCGGTGCACGGGCGCCGCGGCCAGTGCCGCGTTCAGCGCGTCCAGCGCCCCCGCCGGCGGCCGCTCCCCCCGTACCGCCGCGCACAGCGCGCCGTCCGCGGCCTCCCGTACGGCGTGTACGGCGGCCAGCTCGGCCGCCCCCACCTCGGCGACCGCCGTCAGCCGGCCGCTCTGTTCGCGCAGCCAGGCCGCCAGGCCGGCCGGGCCGGCGATCAGGTCTCCGGCTGCCGCGGGCCGGGTGTTGAGCAGGTCCAGGGCGAGCGGTTCGCCGAGGAGCGGGAAGGCCACCGCCGGCGTTCCGGCAGCCGTCGCGGTCTCGTTCACAGTCACCCCACTAATGCTACTGGAAGCCCTTGACCCGTTAGCCATGATCGGCAAAGCTAATGCCATCGAAGCCACAGGAGGCATGTGATGAGCGAGACCTTTCCCGTCCGGCACCGCCACGCCACCGTCGAGGCCGACGGAGTCCGCGTCTTCTACCGCGAGGCCGGCCCCGCCGACGCCCCCGTCCTGCTCCTCCTGCACGGCTTCCCCAGCGGCTCCCACCAGTTCCGCCGGCTGATGGACGCCTTCGGCGACCGGTACCGCCTCATCGCCCCCGACTACCCCGGCTTCGGCCACACCGAGGCCCCCGCCGGCTTCACCTACACCTTCGACCGGCTCGCCGACATCACCGAGGCGTTCACCGACGCCCTCGGCCTCGACCGGTACGCCCTCTACGTCTTCGACTTCGGCGCCCCCGTCGGCCTGCGCCTCGCCGCCCGCCGGCCCGACCGGATCACCGGCCTGATCGTGCAGAACGGCAACGCCTACGAGGACGGCCTGTCCGACGGCGCCCGCGAGCTCATCGCCCGCCGCCGCGAGGTCCCCGGCGACGAGGACGCCGTACGCGGCCTGTTCACCCTCGAAAGCACCCGCTTCCAGTACGAGGCCGGGGTCGCCGACCCCGCCCGCCTCGACCCCGCCGCCCCCGCCCTCGACCAGTACTTCCTCGACCTGCCCGGCCGCGCCGACGCCCAGACCGACCTGGCCTTCGACTACCGGTCCAACGTCGCCCTCTACCCGGCCTGGCAGGCATGGCTGCGCGAACACCGGCCGCCGGCCCTGGTCCTCTGGGGCACCGGCGACCCCTTCTTCACCGCGGCGGGAGCCAAGGCGTACCTGCGCGACCTCCCCGACGCCGAACTCCACCTCTTCGAGGACGCCGGCCACTTCGCCCTGGAGACCCACCTCCCGGAGATCACCCCGCTGATCGGAGCCTTCCTCGCCAAAGCCCTCTGAGCCGGCGCCAGGGGATGTCCCGCCGGACACGGGGCCCCACCGGCCGAGGAGTCCCGGGAAGTCCTACAGACCCTCGGCCGGAGCCGGACGGCCGGTCAGCGCCGCCAGGCTGGAACGCACGTGGTTCATATGGGCGCGCATCTCCTCCTGGGCCTCCGCGTGCTCCCGCAGCACCCGCTCCGTCTCCCGTCCCACACGCTCCTCCCGCACCCGCGCCTCCGCGATCAGCTCCGCACCACGGGCCTCCGCGTCCTCCTGCCCGTGCCGGGCCGCCTCCTCCGACTCCGCGTACGCCCGCCTCGCCTCCGCCAGCCGGGCCTCCGCATGCGCCTCCGCCTCGGCGAGCCGGGCCTGGAGCTCCTCGTCCAGCCCCGCCCACTCCCGCTCCGCCGCATCCCGGCGCTCCCGCTGCTGCGCCTCCTGGCCCTCCAGCAGCGCATCCGCCCGCCGGCGCACCTCCTCCAGCGCGCCCTGCGCCTCCGCCCGCCACGCCAGGGCCTCGTCCCGCGCCTCCGACCGCAGCGCGTCCGCCTCCTGACGGGCCCGCAGCAACCCCTGCCGGGCACGCACCTCCGTCTGCTCCCGCACCGCCTCCGCATCCGACCGGGCCAGCTCCGCAGCCCGCTCCGCGTGCGTCTCGGCCGCCGCGAAGGCACCCTGCGCGTCCACCCGCGCCTCCACCCGCAGGACCTCCGCCTCCTCCTCGGCCAGGGCCAGGATCCGCCGGGCCCGCTCGCTCAGATCGCCGTACGTCTGGGGCTCCAGCCGGGACACCGCCTCACGCAGCCGCTCCGCCTCCGCCTCCATCTGCCGGGCGAGCACGGTCAGCCGGGCCACCCGCTCCCACGCCTCGTCCCGGCTACCGGACAACCGGGCGAGATATCGGTCGACCTGATCCGCGCGATACCCGCGGCCCCGGATGGTCGTGAAGCCGTGCGGTTGAGGTGACATGGGTGCACTCATCCTGGAAGCGCCTCTCTCGCGGGGATTCCCGACAAGGATGCGCCATTTGCGGCCGGAAGCCGGAATGGCCGGGCCGGGACCCCGAGTTCGGGGTCCCGGCCCGGCCATCCGGACGAACACCACACCGGCACCACACCGGTACCGCAGCGGTACCGCACGGGCGCCGCACGGCTGCGGATCAGCGATCCGTCACAGCAGCCCGTCCCACATCTGCTCCAGCAGCACCGACCACCAGCTCTCCGGCGAGGCCAGCGCTGCACTGTCCAGGCCCGCCAGATTCGCCTGGAAATCGACGGTCCACCGGCCCGCCTGTTCCGGCGTCAGATGCTGTCGCAGCCGCCACATGTGACCCAGCATCGCGACCGAACGGACGAACTGCGGCAGGCTCGAGTTCACGAACTGCGGCGGCACCGGAGCCCCACCGGGCCCGCCCTCCACCGGCACCGCCACGATGTGCGCCGTCCCGTACTGCACACACAGGGCCTTGCCGAAGTCACTGCCCACCACCAGGTACGAACCCGCGTCCGAAGCCGGCTGCACCTGCCGCTGCGCGGCCAGCTCCGCCAGCGTCGGCACCGGCTGCCCCGGCACCGCCTGCGCCCAGAAGAACGGCCCGAAGTCCACCGGCAGACCGGCCACCATCAGGGTGTGCGCCACGATCTCGGGCACGCCCTGACGGGACACCGCCCGCTGGTCGAACCGGAACACGCCCTGCGGGCCGAACGCACCCGCCAGCTCCTGCCCGATCGCCTCCATCGGAATGGCCGGCTGCAGCGGGACCTGCGGCAGCGGCGCCCGTACCGGAGCCGGCCGCGCCGGACCGTCGGCCACCTGGTGCAGCTCACCCTGATGAGTGAGCAGATGCCGCATGCCCGCCTGTCGGCCGGCATGGTCCTGACCGTACGGGGCCACACTGGTGATCCGCACCTGCGGCCAGGTCTCCCGGATCATCCGCGCGCAGTAACCACCGGGCAGCTCACAGGACTCCAGCTCGGTGTGCAGCTCCAGCACCTGCTGCGGCGGCACGTTCATGGCACGCAGCTCATGCAGGATCTGCCACTCCGGATGCGGCGTACCGGGCGCCGAGCGGCGGATGATCTGCTGCTCGGAGCCATCGGGCGCACGGTAGCGCAGCACGGCCTGGTAGCCGGGACCGACCGTGGGCACACCGGGCTGCCCGACCGGGCCGGGACCCATCGGACCGGGCCCGGCCGGACCGGGCGGTACGGGGCCGGGAGGCGCGACCTGACCCGGCGGAGGGCCGGGAGGTGCCGGCCGGCCGCCGACAGGCGGACCCGCCAGCATGGTCGCGGCGTGGTCGAGACCGCCACCGGGCGCACCGGGAGCACCGGGCGCGGGGGGAGGTCCGGGCGGACCCGGCGGACCCGGCGGCTGGGGCGCACCCGGACCACCCGGATGGGCCAGCATCGTCGCGGCATGATCGAGACCACCACCGGGCGCACCGGGCGGACCGGGAGGCGCGGGCGGCTGCCCCGCACCGGGAGCCGGCGGAGGACCGGGCGGACCCGGCGGCTGCGGCGCACCCGGACCACCCGGATGGGCCAGCATCGTCGCGGCATGGTCGAGACCACCACCGGCCGGTGCCGGAGCGGGCCGCCGCGGCGCCTCCGCCTTGCCGGTCGGCTCGTCGGCGATGTCCGCCGCACCGGGCGCGGGCCGGGGACCGGGCGCGGGCGCCGGCGCGCCACCGGGCGCGGACCCGATGAGGTCGATGACCGGCGCCACCGCCGTACGCGGCAGCTGGCTGCCCCCGGGAATCAGCGCCGTCCTCGCCTCCGGCTCCACCCCGGACGCCGGACCCACGTCCTCCAGGTCCGACCCGGACAGCGGCGGCGCGAACACCGTCGCCGGCAACGGCACGGACGCGTCGTCCGCCCCGGGGTTCACATCGATCCCGGCCCACGGGGTCGCCCCCGACGGCACACCGGCGCCGGCCAGCGGCTCCGGACCCGCCCCCGCGGACTCCGCCGCGGGCACCGCAGACGGCACACCACCGGCCGGCGTACCGGCCGGAAGACCGGAACCCGGCACACCCGCACCCGAACCCGCACCCGAACCACCGGCACCCGGCACCCCGGCCGAACCGGAAGCCGACCCCGAACCCGAACCCGAACCCGACGCCGACCCCGACCCCGATTCCGAACCCTGACCCGACCCCGGACCCGAATCCTGACCGGTGGCCGCCGCCGCTGCCTCCCGCAGCCACTCCGGCGGACTCAGCATGAACGACGTCTGCTCGGAATCGATCCGCGGCGGCGGCACCGACGCCTCCTGCCCGGCCCCCGCATGCGCGGCAGCCCCGTACTCCTCCTCGTACCGGCGGATCACCTCACCCACCGGCAAGCCCGGCCACAACGTCACCTCACCGCTGTCCCGCGCGATGACCAGCCGCTGCCGGCCACCCCCCGACACCGGACCCGCCGGACGGTCCTCCGCCCACACCACGAAACCCAGGCCGAACTCCCGCACCCGCACCTCCCGGTGCTGGTACGCGGGCACATCCCCGTTGATCCACTCCTCGGCGCGCTCCTGCGCCTGCGCGAACGTCACCACGACCCGACTCACCCCTCCACCGACGAAGCCGACACCGGACCACCCGGCCCCGCCACGGGAACCGAGCGTGCGAATCCGCCGTCCACCATCAGACCGGCCACCGTCTCCAACTCCGCCGGATTACCGGCCAGTCGCTCCAGGAAGGAGTCGAAATCCACGCCCAACGGCAGCAGCAGCCGCTCCACCCGCTCCTGGACGGACCAACCGTCCCGGTCACGCGCGTCGTCGTACGGCGAGAACCACACCGACCCGACCGGGGCACCCTCACCCCTGACCTTCACCGCGATCAGACCACCCTGCGCGAAGCCCACACACAGGTAGTCCTTCGTCAGATGGTCCCGCAGACACTTGTTGACGTAGACGAGGTCATTGACCGCCGCCTCCTCACGCACCGTGAAGAACGGCTGGTCCACCAGCAGCCCCAGGTCCACGTCCAGACCCACACCCACCGGCGCACAACCGCCCGCCGCCTTCAGGAAAGACCGGTACGCCTCCGGCAACCGGTACCCCAGGTCCTCCTCGACCCCCTGCACCTGCTGCTCCGACACCGACACCACCGACTTCGGCAGCCCCATGTGCACCGGGCGCACCTCCTGCAACGGCCGCGTCCCACGCTTCTCGTGATCCACCGGAGCCGTCGCCAGACCCGCGTGATGCCGCAGCAGCGCCTTCACCTCCACCGGAACCAGCTCCAGCCGCCGCGTCCCCGACACGTGATGCCAGGTCCACCCGTGCGGAGTCGCCACCGGACCCACCGTGTCCCACAGCTCGTGCCCCGCCGCCCGCATCGCCGCGTTCGCCGACACGTAGTCCGTCAGCCGCAGCTCATCGACACCGAAACCCTCCGGCGGCTCGGCGATCTCCACCGCCGCACGCGCGTACGGCGCGAAGTCGGGATGCCCGTTGCCGTCCATCCGGACACCCTGAGCATGCCGGGCAGCCCGGACCGGGTCCGGGAAGTGCACGACCTGCCCGGCGTACGCGGCGTTGGGTGGCGCGGCCTGCTGCCCGAGCCGACCTGTCGTCATGGCGGTAGCCCCCTGCTGGATCTGGCTGGTTCACCACAGCCTATGCGGTCCCGCAAGAGCCCTCGCCTCCCCCGACCCCCACCCCTGCCACGCGCCCCGGAACACCCGAATTGATACGAATATTCGACCCCGCTTCCACACCCATGAGGACATTTGGCAGGCTGTCCCCTCGGCACGGCGGCGTACGCGACGGCGGACACCACCGCCGCCACGGGAGGAAAAACTCGACATGCACAACACGGCAACACGGAACGGACCGTCAGACGGCCCCACGGCCACCTCCGGCGACCCCCGACTCCGCTGGAGCAGCACCGACGGCAACGCCACACCCGCCCTCCGGTTCCGCCGCGACGGCATCCTCCCCACCGTGGCCGCAGCCCTCTCCGTCCGCGGCGAAACCCTCACCGGCACCGCCGGCAAGGGCGACCGGCCACCCACCCTCCACCCACTCGTCCAGGACTTCCTCGACACCCTCACCAGCGGCCAGCGGGAACGCTTCACCGGCCGCTGCCCCGAAGCCATCCTCCTCTCCCGCCACCTCACCAACGTCGAAGGCGCCCGCAGCAAACGCGCCTCCCGCAAACCCCTCACCCCCAGCGAAGCCCGCCGCTCCCTCAAGAACGCCCGCATCACCGCCCGCCGCATCCGCGAGGACGGCGACCCCCTCCACGGCAGCTACGCCCCGCCCTGCCGCTCCTGCGACGCCCTCCTCGCCCACTTCGGCGTCCGCCCCGTCGACCTCACCCAGCCCGAGAAGCGATGACCGCCACCTCTGCCGCCTCCGCCTCATACGACCGGTCCTCCGCCACCCGCTTCCCCGCGACGGTGGACTCCGCCCTGCGCACCGCCGGCTGGCAACCCGGCCGCTGGGACATCAAGCAAGCCGAATACTGGGCCGACGCCCTCCGCGACCACACCACCCCGGCCGGCCACCGCCACACCGTCTTCCCCGCGGCCGTCGAAGCCTGGGCCGAATTCGGCGGCCTCACCATCACCGCCCCCGGACCCGGCCGGCAGATAGCGCCCACCCCGGTCCGCCTCGACCCCCTCACCGGGCTCCACCTCGCCCGCACCTTCGCCGACCTCGGACGCGCCCTCTCCACCCAGCTCTGCCCCCTCGGCGTCGAAGCCGACGGCGCCTCCCACCTCGCCCTCGACGCCGACGGCCGCGTCTACTCCATCGACCACACCGGCGACTGGTACCTCGGCGGAAGCATCGACGAAGCCCTCACCGTGCTCCTCACCGGCCTCCAGCCCACCCGCCTCACCACAGCCTGACCACGGCCCGAGCACCGGCCTGACCACGGCCCGACCACCCCGGCAGCCCGGACCCCACCCGGGCCCGCCCCAGCCCGACCGCAACGGACACGGGCCGACACCGGCCCGCCGCCCCTCAGCCCGCCACCACACCCCCGGGCAACACCGCCGACACCCGGAAACCCCCGGCATCCGTCGGCCCCGACACGAACACCCCGCCCAGCGCCAGCACCCGCTCCCGCATCCCCACGAGCCCGTTGCCACCGCTCGGCAACCCGGCACCCGCCGCCTCCCGGTCCCCCGGACCGTTCTCCACCTGCATCGCCACCTCATCTCCCCGGTGAGCCAGCCGCACGACGACCTCCGCACCCGGCGCATGCTTGTGGCAATTGGTCAACGCCTCCTGCACCACCCGGTACGCCGTCTGCTCCACCACGGCCGCATACCCCGCACCCTCCCCGTGCACCACCAGCTCCACCACCATCCCGGCCGCCCGCGACTGCCCGACCAAGGCCTCCAGCTCCCCGATCGTCGGCCCCTCCTCCACAGCGGACGCCAGCGCCACCACCGGCCCCCCGGCCAGACCCGCCACACCCGCAGCAGCCGCAGCAGCCGCAACCGCCACCGGCTCCTCCACCTTCTCCACGGCCCGCAGCACCCCGAGCATCTCCCGCAGCTCGGTCAGCGCCTGCCGCCCCATGTCCCCCACCAGCGCCGCGTTCTTCGCCGCCTTCTCCGGATCCCGCGACGCCACCGCCTGCACCGCCGCCGCATGCACCACCATCAACGACACCCGGTGCGCCACCACGTCGTGCATCTCCCGGGCGATCCGCGTCCGCTCCTCCCGGCGCGCCCACTCCGCCCGCTCCTCGGCCCGCTCCGCGAGCAGCCCCAGCTCCCGCTCCAGCGAATCCGCACGCTCCTGCAAACTCTCCATGAGCCGCCGCCGCGCACCCTGGTACAGGCCGTAGAGCACCGGCGGCGCGGTCAGGGCCACGGCTATGAACGCGGACAGCATCACCACGAAGGCGCCGCTCGCCTCCACGTCGCCCACGGTCCGTACGTACATCACCGCGAAGGTCGCGAGCAGCGAGAGCCCCGACAGCAGCCCGGTGATCCGCCGCGGCACCTCGCTCGCGGCCAGCGTGTAGAGGGACACCACCCCGAGCAGGAACCCGATCGCCGCCGGCGAGGTCGCCAGCGACACCAGCACCACGGTGATCGGCCACCGCCGGCGCACCGTGAGCGTGGCCCCCACCGCGACCCCGAACAGCACCCCCACCACGGCCGGCAGATGCGTCTCCCGCGCGAACAGAACCCCCTCGAACCCGCACTCGACGGCGGACAGCACCCCCAGCCCCACATCCAGGACGGCCTGCCCCCGCCGCCCCCACCAAAGGGGCCCCGCCCGCCCCTCTCCACCTTCTCGTTCCCCCGTATTGGTCATGCCGACCAGCCTACGGAAGACCCCCTGCACACACGCGAACGGAATTCCGGCAAACCCCGGGGTAATCGCACGGACGACTGAACCAGCCACGGACCGAGACCTGAATCCCACATTCCGGACGATCCTGGCGGCATGAGCAAATACGCCGACTTCGAAGGCCTGCGCACCCAGGCCGTGACCCTCCGCCGCGAGGGCCTCAGCCGCCGCCAGATCCGCGACCGCCTGCACGTGGACAACAACGACATCCTCAATCGCCTGCTCGAAGGAGAGCCACCTCCCGAGTGGACGAAGCGCCCGCGCGCCAAGGACGACCTCCGCGAGCGCGCCCGCGAGCTCCGACTCAAGGGCATGACCTACGACGAGATCCAGGTCGAGCTGGGCTGCTCGAAGAGCTCGATCTCCCTCTGGGTGCGGGACCTGCCCAAGCCCGAGCGCCGCACACCGGCCGAGCAGGCCAGACTTGCCGGCCGAAGGCGCTGGGAGCACGAACTCGCCGTGCGCGACGTCGAGCGGCAGGCAACGAAACAAGGCGCCCGCCAGGAGATCGGCGCGATGTCTGCGCGGGAGCTCTTCCTGGTCGGCGTCGGTCTCTACTGGGCCGAGGGCGGCAAGGACAAGCCGTACGACCGACGGGAGAAGGTCCAATTCGTCAACAGTGATCCGGGGATGGTGGCGACATTCCTCGCTTGGCTGCGCCTACTGGAGGTGGATCCCGACTCGCTGTGCTTCAGCGTGATGATCCACGAGAGCGCCCACGTTGGTGCAGCAGAGCGGTATTGGGCCGACCTCATCGGAATCGACGTCGAGCAGCTGTTCAAGACGACACTGAAACGCCACAACCCGAGGACGGTACGGAAGAACACGGGCGAGGGGTACCGCGGATGCCTGGTGGTGCGCGTACGGCAAAGCGCTCATCTCTACCGTCGCATTGAAGGGTGGTGGTGCGGCATAGTAGGGGCTGCACGCGAAGCCGATCACCCGAATCGGACATAGCGCGCGATCCATCCCGGATCGTCTAAGGGCAGGACAAATGGTTTTGGTCCATTGAATGAGGGTTCGAATCCTTCTCCGGGAGCCAGTCCGCGCACCACATCAACGGGCCCTGACTTAACAGTCGGGGCCCGCGCTCGTTTACGCCGCTTAACGCCCCGGTATCCTTCGTGCGTCCACCCCCGAAGCCGAAGGGCACACCCGTGAGCGCCAACCGCCCGGCAGCCGTCGTCGTACTCGCAGCGGGTGAGGGCACCCGCATGAAGTCGGCCACTCCCAAGGTCCTGCACGAGATCTCCGGGCGGTCGCTCGTCGGTCACGTCGTCGCCGCCTCCCGCGAGCTGGACCCCACCCACCTCGTCGTGGTCGTGGGGCACGCCCGCGAGCAGGTGCAGGAGCACCTCGCCGGCATCGACGCCGAGGTCCGCACCGCCGTGCAGTACGAGCAGAACGGCACCGGGCACGCCGTCCGCATGGCCCTGGAGGAGCTCGGCGGCAGTGTCGACGGGACCGTGATCGTGGTCTGCGGCGACACCCCGCTGCTGACCGGCGAGACCCTGCGGCAGCTCGCCGCCACGCACGAGGCCGACGGCAACGCCGTCACCGTGCTGACCGCCGAGGTGCCGGACTCCACCGGCTACGGCCGGATCGTGCGCGACTCCGAGTCCGGTGCCGTGAAGGCGATCGTCGAACACAAGGACGCCACCGACGCCCAGCGGGCCATCAAGGAGATCAACTCCGGGGTCTTCGCGTTCGACGGCGCCCTGCTGGCCGACGCGCTGAAGAAGGTCCGTACGGACAACAGCCAGGGCGAGGAGTACCTCACCGATGTGCTGGGCATCCTGCGCGAGGCCGGGCACCGGGTGGGTGCGTCCGTGGGCGCGGACCACCGCCAGATCCTCGGGATCAACAACCGGGTGCAGCTGGCCGAGGCGCGTGCGCTGCTGAACGCGCGGCTGCTGGAGCAGGCCATGCTGGCGGGCGTGACGGTGGTCGACCCGGGCAGCACGTTCGTTGACGTGACGGTCACTTTCGGCCAGGACGCGGTGGTGCACCCGGGTACGCAGCTGCTGGGTGCCACCCACGTGGGCGAGCGGGCCGAGGTGGGTCCGAACACGCGGCTGAAGGACACCCGGGTGGGTGTGGGCGCGCGGGTGGACAACACGGTCGCGGACGGTGCGGTGGTCGGGGATTCGGCGAGCGTGGGTCCGTTCGCGTACCTGCGTCCGGGCACGGTGCTGGGGACGAAGGCCAAGGCCGGCACGTATGTGGAGATGAAGAACGCGACGATCGGCGAGGGCACGAAGGTGCCGCACCTCTCCTATGTCGGTGACGCGACGATCGGTGAGTACACGAACATCGGCGCGGCGAGCGTGTTCGTGAATTACGACGGTGAGCACAAGCACCACACGACCGTTGGCTCACATTGCAAGACGGGTTCGGACAACATGTTTGTGGCTCCCGTCACGATCGGGGACGGTGCGTACACCGCCGCCGGCTCCGTGATCACGAAGGATGTGCCGCCCGGTGCGCTGGCCGTGGCCCGTGGCCAGCAGCGGAATATCGAGGGCTGGGTGGCTCGTAAGCGTCCGGGAAGTGCGGCTGCGCAGGCGGCTCAGTCGGCGGGCGATTCGGACTCGGCCGACAACTGACCGGAAACAGGTACGCCTGGGACGGCGTACCGTGGTACGTGCACGCAATTCGGCTGGCTCACCGTGTGCGGGACGGACGCACATGGGGGCGAGTGCTTTTCAACACGTCTGAGGAGACTGTGCTGTGACCGGGATCAAGACGACCGGCGAGAAGAAGCTGATGCTGTTCTCCGGCCGCGCCCACCCCGAGCTGGCCGAGGAGGTTGCGCACCAGCTGGGCGTGGACCTCGTGCCGACCAAGGCTTTCGACTTCGCGAACGGTGAGATCTACGTTCGTTTCGAGGAGTCGGCCCGTGGCGCTGACTGCTTCGTGATCCAGAGCCACACGGCTCCGATCAACAAGTGGGTCATGGAGCAGCTGATCATGATCGACGCGCTGAAGCGTGCGTCGGCCCGCTCCATCACGGTGATCGTCCCGTCGTACGGGTACGCGCGGCAGGACAAGAAGCACAAGGGCCGTGAGCCGATCTCGGCGCGTCTGGTGGCGGATCTGCTGAAGACGGCGGGTGCGGACCGGATCCTGACGGTGGACCTGCACACGGACCAGATCCAGGGCTTCTTCGACGGTCCGGTCGATCACCTGTCGGCGCTGAACGTGCTGGCGGACTACGTGGGCACGAAGGTGGACCGTTCGAAGCTGACGGTGGTGTCTCCGGACGCGGGCCGTGTGCGTGTGGCGGACCGCTGGTGTGACCGTCTGGACGCGCCGCTGGCGATCGTGCACAAGCGGCGTGACAAGGACGTCGCGAACCAGGTGACGGTGCACGAGGTCGTCGGTGAGGTCAAGGGCCGGGTGTGTGTGCTGGTCGATGACATGATCGACACGGGTGGCACGATCTGCGCCGCCGCCGAGGCGCTGTTCGCGCACGGCGCGGAGGACGTGATCGTGACGGCGACGCACGGCATCCTGTCGGGCCCTGCGGCTGACCGTCTGAAGAACTCGAAGGTGAGCGAGTTCGTGTTCACGAACACGCTGCCGGACCCGTCGGATCTGGAGCTGGACAAGATCACGGTGCTGTCGATCGCTCCGATGATCGCGCGTGCGGTGCGTGAGGTCTTCGAGGACGGTTCGGTGACCTCGCTGTTCGAGGAGCAGCAGTAGTCGTTCTCCTCTTTGAGGAAACGTTCTGCTAGATCGTTTTGAGGTGCGGCCTCCGCGCCGGGTAGACTCGTGAAGTTGCTCGGCGAGGGAGGCCGCACTTCTGTGTGGCGCTCCGTTATCGACGCGCTCTTCGTAGCAGGCCGTTTGGTGGCCGGGTGACCCTGTCCGTTTTCGTCACCCCACGAGGAGTGAACATGTCCGAGGTCAAGCTTTCCGCTGAGCTCCGCACCCGTTTCGGCAAGGGCGGTGCCCGCGAGGTCCGTCGCAACGCGCAGATCCCCGCCGTCATCTACGGTCACGGCCAGGACCCGAAGCACGTCTCCGTCGAGGGCCACGGCCTGTTCATGGCGCTGAAGACCCCGAACGTCCTGATCTCCCTGGACATCGCGGGCGACGGCACCGAGCTGGTCATCCCCAAGGCCGTCCAGAAGGACCCGATCAAGCGCACGATCGACCACGTGGACTTCCTGGCCGTCCGCAAGGGCGAGAAGGTCACGGTCGAGGTTCCGGTCGTCACCGAGGGTGAGCTGGCTGCGGGTGGCAACCTGCTGGAGCACGTCCTGAACACCCTTTCGGTCGAGGCCGAGGCCACCCACCTGCCCGAGTCCGTCACCGTGTCGGTGGAGGGCCTGGAGGCCGGTGCTTCGGTGCTGGCGTCCGACGTCAAGCTGCCCGCCGGTGTCACCCTGGTGACCGAGGCCGAGGCCGTCGTGCTGCAGGTTCTGGCCGCGCAGGCCGAGGAGCCGGCCGCCGAGGCCGCCGAGGGCGAGGAGTCCGCGGAGGCCTGATCCTCCCGGCTCGCTGTTTGTGCAACCGACCGCCGTCCTGCTCCACTGGAGCGGGACGGCGGTCGTCCCTTGTTCGAGGAGTTTTTTCTGATGGCGGATGGCGTGGCGGACGCAACGACTCCCTGGCTGGTCGTGGGCTTGGGCAATCCCGGTGGCGAGTACGCGGGCAACCGCCACAACATCGGGTTCATGGTGGTGGACCTGCTGGCGGAGCGCATGGGCGGCAAGTTCAAGGCGCACAAGGCGGGTCGGGCGCAGGTGGTGGAGGGCCGGATGGGTCCTCCGGGGCCGGCGAACCGTCGGGTGGTGCTGGCGAAGCCGATGTCGTTCATGAACCTGTCGGGCGGTCCGGTGACGGCGCTGCGTGACTTCTACAAGGTTCCGGTGGAGCGGATCGTCGCGGTGCACGACGAGCTGGACATCGATTACGCGACGCTGCGGCTGAAGCTGGGCGGTGGGGACAACGGCCACAACGGTCTGAAGTCGATGACGAAGTCGATGGGTGCGGAGTACCACCGGGTGCGGTGCGGGATCGGCCGTCCGCCGGGCCGGATGCAGGTCGCGGATTTCGTGCTGAAGGATTTTTCCTCCACCGAGCGCAAGGAGCTGGACTGGTTCGTGGACCGGTCGGCGGACGCGGTGGAGTGTCTGGTGCTGGAGGGTCTGGAGCGGGCGCAGTCGGCGTACAACTCCTGAGTTTTCGCGTGTGGGCACGGGGAAGGCCCCCGCACCGGTGTTCCGGTGCGGGGGCCTTTGCCGTGTGCCGTGCGGGTGGGGTCAGCCGGTGTTGCGGAGGCCGGCGGCGACGCCGTTGACGGTGAGGAGCAGGGCGCGGCCGAGGAGCGGGTCGGCGGGTTCGCCGGCTGCTGCGGCCGCGCGCTGGCGGGCGAGGAGGGAGACCTGGAGGTAGGAGATGGGGTCCAGGTAGGCGTCGCGGACGGCGAAGGTCTGCTGGAGGACCTTGTTGGAGTCGAGGAGCTTCTCGCCGCCGGTGATGCGGAGGACCTCGGCGACGGTGAGCTCGTGTTCGGCCTGGATGAGGTCGAAGACGTGCTTGAGCTCGTCGGGGACGAGGGTGTCGACGTAGTGGCGGGCGATCCGCAGGTCGGTCTTGGCCAGCGTCATTTCGACGTTGGAGAGGAAGTTGCGGAAGAAGTGCCAGTTCTGGCCCATCTCGCCGAGGACGTCTTCCTGGCCGGCTTCGCGGAGTGCCTTGAGGCCGGAGCCGACGCCGTACCAGCCGGGGACGATCTGCCGGGACTGGGTCCAGCCGAACACCCAGGGGATGGCGCGGAGGCCGTCGAGGCCGGCGCCGGAGTCGGGGCGGCGGGAGGGCCGGGAGCCGAGGTGGAGGTCGGCGAGCTGGTCGACGGGGGTGGAGGCGAAGAAGTAGGCGGGGAGGTCGGGGTCCTCGACGAGGCGCCGGTAGGCGTCGTGGGCGGCGTCGGAGACGACGTCCATGGCGGCGTCCCAGCGGGTGAGGGCGTCGGGGGACTGGCGGGGTGCGGTGTGCAGGGCGGATGCCTGGAGGGTGGCGGCCACGGTGAGTTCGAGGTTCTCGCGGGCCAGGGAGGGCACGAGGTACTTGTCGGAGATGACCTCGCCCTGTTCGGTGACCTTGATCTCGCCTTCGAGGGTGCCCCAGGGCTGGGCGAGGATCGCGTCGTGGGAGGGGCCGCCGCCGCGGCCGACGGTGCCGCCGCGGCCGTGGAAGAGGCGGAGGCGTACTCCGTAGCGGTGGGCGACGTCGCGGAGGCGGCGCTGGGCGCGGTGGATCTCCCACTGGCTGGTGGTGATGCCGCCGAACTTGGAGGAGTCGGAGTAGCCGAGCATGACCTCCTGGACGTCGCCTCGGAGGGAGACCAGGCGGCGGTAGGAGGGGTCGGCGAGCATGTCGTCGAGGATGACGTCGGCGGCGCGGAGCTCGTCGGTGGTTTCGAGGAGCGGCACGATGCCGATCTTGGCCCAGCCGGCGTGGAGGTCGAAGAGGCCTGCTTCGCGGGCGAGGACGGCGGCGGCGAAGACGTCGTCGGCGCCCTGGCACATCGAGATGATGTAGGACTCGATGACTTCGGGGCCGAACTTCTCGAAGGCGTCCTTGACGGCGGAGAACACGCCGAGGGTCTTGGCGCCTGCGGCGTCGAGGGGTGCCGGGGTGGGGGCGAGGGGGCGGCGGGAGCGGAGTTCCTTGGCGAGGAGCTTCTGCCGGTAGTCGCGGGGCATGTCGGCGTAGCGCCAGGATTCCTCGCCGAGCCGGTCGAAGAGCTGGCCGAGGGCGTGGTGGTGGGCGTCGGCGTGTTCGCGTACGTCCATGGTGGCGAGCTGGAGGCCGAAGGCGGCGAGGGTGCGGATGGTGCGGTCCATCCGGCCGTCTGCCAGGAGGCCGCCGCGGTGTTCGCGCAGGGAGGTCTGGACGATGGTGAGGTCGGTGAGGAGTTCGGCGGTGCCGAGGTAGTCGCGGCCTTCTTCGTGGGCGGTGCCCTGGGCGAGGCGGCGGCGGGTGTTGAGGAGCTTCTCCCGGATGCAGGTGACCTTGAGGCGGTAGGGCTCTTCGGCGTTGAGGCGCTTGTAGCGGGGGCTGATCTCGGGGAGGCGTTCGAGGTCGGCCTGGAGGGAGGCGAGGAGTTCCTCGGTGGCTCCGGTGTAGCGGATGGAGTTCGACAGCAGCGAGCGCAGGAAGTCGATGAGTTCGAGGGCGTCGCGGATGCCGTGTTCGTGCTGGAGGATCAGCACCTCGCGGGTCACCTCGGGGGTGACGTTGGGGTTGCCGTCGCGGTCGCCGCCGATCCAGGTGCCGAAGGTGAGGGGGCGGGTGCCGGTGGGGAGTTCGACGCCCACGCGCTGGAGTTCGGCGGCGAGGTCTTCGAGGACGTCGCCGACGGCGCCGGCGTGGAGCTCGTCGAGGTAGTAGATGGCGTTGCGGGCCTCGTCGGCGGGTTCGGGCCGGACGACGCGGAGTTCGTCGGTCTGCCAGATGAGGTCGATGTGCTCGGCGAGCCGGAGGTCGTGGCGGCGGCGGTCGCCGGTGCCGGCGACGGGCTCTTCCAGGAGGGTGGCGATGCGGCGCAGCTTGCCCAGCACGCTGCGCCGGGCTGCCTCGGTGGGGTGGGCGGTGAAGACGGGGCGGACGTTGAGGTTCTTGACCGTCTCGCGGAGGTGGTCGGGGTCGGCGTCCTTGAGCATGTCCGCGGTGCGGGCGAGGAGGCCGCCTTCTGCGGCGCGGTGCGCGCGGAGTTCCTTGCCGCGGTGTACCTGTTCGGTGACGTTGGCGAGGTGGAAGTAGGTGGAGAAGGCCCGTACGAGCTTGGCGGCGGTCTCCAGGTCGGTGTTGCCGAGGAGGTCGGCGGCGGCTTCGCCGTCGGTGCGCGTGAGGGCGCGCACTTGTTCGACGAGGTCGAGGAGTTCCTGGCCTTCCTGGCGGACGAGGGTCTCGCCGAGGAGATCGCCGAGGCGGCGGATGTCCGCGCGCAGCTCTGCGTTGGGGGTGGGCTGGTCAGCACTGCTCACAGGTGCGGCTCCTTGCAGTGTTTCGAGCGTCGCTACTGGGGCGGACCGCGCTGTCCGACGGACCAAGGATAGGTGGACCGGTCGGATGGACCGGCAGGCTGTCCGTGTAGCGGACGCGGCGTCGGTGGTCTTGCCGGGGGGCCGCGCGCTGCCATACTTACGTTGCCGTAGGTTACGCAGCCGTAACCTGGGTGCCTGCGGACCCCTCACCTCTCACCCCTCAGGGACTCCCATGACCCTCAGCCCTGATCTGCCGGATCTGATCGATGACGCTCCGGAGGCGGCCGGCGGGCCGCAGCTGTCCGCGACCCGCGGCGGGGAGACGAAGCGCTCGGTGGAGCAGATCGCGTTGCTCCTGTTCATCACGGTGCCGTTCGTGGCGTTGTCCGCGGCGGTGCCGCTGGCCTGGGGCTGGGGGGTGAGCTGGCTGGATGTGGGCCTGATGGTGTCGATGTACTTCCTGACCTGTCACGGGATCACGGTCGGTTTCCACCGTTACTTCACGCACGGGTCGTTCAAGGCGGGGCGGCCGTTGCGGATCGCGCTGGCGGTCGCCGGGTCGATGGCGGTGGAGGGGCCGCTGGTGCGGTGGGTGGCGGATCACCGGAAGCACCACAGGTTCTCGGACGCGGAGGGTGATCCGCATTCGCCGTGGCGGTTCGGGGAGTCGGTGCCCGCGCTGCTGAAGGGGTTGTGGTGGGCGCACATCGGGTGGCTGTTCGACGAGGAGCAGACCGATCAGCAGAAGTACGCGCCCGATCTGATCAAGGATCCGGTGATCCGCCGGATCAGTCGTGACTTCGTGTTCTGGACGGTGCTGTCGCTGGCGGTGCCGCCGCTGGTGGGCGGTCTGGTGACGATGTCCTGGTGGGGTGCGTTCACGGCGTTCTTCTGGGGTTCGCTGGTGCGCGTGGCGCTGCTGCACCATGTGACCTGGTCGATCAATTCGATCTGTCATGCGGTGGGCAGGCGGCCGTTCCGGTCGCGGGACCGGTCGGGGAACGTGTGGTGGCTGGCGGTGCTGTCGTGTGGCGAGTCCTGGCACAACCTGCACCATGCGGATCCGACGTCGGCGCGGCACGGGGTGCTGCGGGGGCAGGTGGATTCGAGTGCGCGGCTGATCCGGTGGTTCGAGGTGCTGGGGTGGGCGAGTGACGTGCGCTGGCCGTCGGGATCCCGGATCGACTCCCGGCGCAGGGGAAACACGGCGAACGCGGCATGATGGGGGATGTGGCGATCGACGGCAGCACTTCCAGCAGTGACAAACCCAGGCGTGGGCGCCGGGTCCGGATGACGGGCGCGGAGCGTCGTCAGCAGCTGCTGGACATCGGTCGTGCGCTGTTCGCGGAGAAGGGCTTCGAGGGCACCTCGGTGGAGGAGATCGCGGCGAAGGCCGGGGTGTCCAAGCCGGTGGTGTACGAGCACTTCGGCGGCAAGGAAGGCCTGTACGCGGTCGTGGTGGACCGGGAGATGCGGCAGCTGCTGGAGGGCGTGACGGGGGCGCTGACCGCCGGGCATCCGCGGGAGCTGCTGGAACAGGCCGCGTTCGCGCTGCTGGACTACATCGAGAGCTATACGGACGGGTTCCGGATCCTGGTCCGGGACTCGCCGGTGGCGCAGTCGACGGGTACGTTCGCTTCGCTGATCAGCGACATCGCGACGCAGGTCGAGGACATCCTGGGGCTGGAGTTCAAGGCGCGGGGCTTTGATCCGAAGCTGGCGCCGTTGTACGCGCAGGCGCTGGTGGGCATGGTGGCGCTGACGGGGCAGTGGTGGCTGGAGACCCGCCGTCCGAAGAAGGCGGAGGTGGCGGCGCATCTGGTGAATCTGGCCTGGCACGGGCTGGACGGGCTGGAGGCGAAGCCGCGGCTGGTGGGGCACCGGAAGAACTGAGCGCGGGCGGGGCCGGGCGGGGTGGCCGCCGCGCACGGCCCGGGGGTGGTGCGGGATCTGACGCGCGGGGCGCCGAAAGGTTGTACGGGTAACCCCTTCTGCCTCAGCTGCCCCCTGGATAGCCTTCGATTACTTTCCGGGGGGAATTCTCGATTGCCGCGCGCCTGTCCGAGGCCGCGCCCTGCGTGTCGACGCCCGCCCGGTTTCGCCTGATCCAGGGGGAAACCTTTGTCTTCATCGCGCTCCCAGCGCCCGGGCCGCATCGCGGCCTGCACCGCCTTCGCTCTCGCGGCGGGCACCCTGCTGTCGGCGGGCCCGGCCTTCGCCGCCGGCGAGCCGGCCGCGCCCAAGGCGTCCGCTGCCGCCGCCGCTGCCTCGAAGCAGGACCGTACGGCGGCCGGTCTCGCCGGCTCCGGTGCTCCGGGCAAGAGCACCTTCGCCTTCAAGAAGGCGAAGCCGCGTCTGGACCTGGACGGGGACGGCCTGTCCGACTTCATGTTCCGGAACCACTTCGGGGCGACCGGGGCTCTGCAGACCAAGACGGACCAGGTCAGCGACTACAAGGTCTCGGGTGAGTCGACCGAGATCTCCCGGGACATGATCGCGCTCGGCAACATCCGCGGCGGCTGGGGCACCGAGCTCCTGCTGTGGCACGCGGACGGCCGTCTGGCCATGCACCAGGCGTACGGCACCGGTACCCAGGCCGCGACCTGGACCGGCACGGGCTGGCAGATCTACAACAAGCTGATCGCCGCCGGCGACCTCACCAAGGACGGCCGTGGCGACCTGCTCGCCCGCACGCCCTCCGGCGACCTCTACCTCTACCGCGCCACCGGCTCGGCCACCGGCAACCCCTTCGGCGGCCGGGTCAAGGTCGGCGGCGGCTGGGGCGCCTACGACCAGGTCATCGGCGCCAACGACCTCGACGCCGACGGTATCGCCGACCTCCTCGCGAAGGACCTCGGCGGCAACCTCTGGTACTACAAGGGCACCGGCTCCACCACCGCCCCGTTCAAGGGCCGCGTCAAGGTCGGCGGCGGCTGGAACATCTACAACAAGATCGTCGCCATGGACGACCAGTCCGGTGACGGCAAGGCCGACATCTACGGTGTCCAGCACAACGGCGAGCTGTACGGCTACGCGTCCCTGGGCGGTGGCAAGTTCGGCGCCCGGCAGAAGCTCGGCGGCGGATGGACGATCGACGATGCCATCGTCAACTCGGGTGTGACGCCGGTCTTTGGCAAGCACAGCGTGACCGCCGTCACCGGGGCGAACGAGGTCCGGGAGTACGTCAACCGGGCCGACGGCCTGTTCTTCTCCCCGCCCGTGGCCTACGACTTCCCCTGGAACTCCGGCCGCACCCTGGTGAACGCCACCGGCCTGGACAGGTCGAACCAGGCGACCAAGCTCTCCTGGACCGGATCCGCCCTGTTCAACTCCGTCACCGGGAACAGCGTCGGCACCCTCCCGAACACCAACCTGGTGGTCGGCCCCGGCGACCTGAACGGCGACGGCAAGGGCGACCTGCTGAGCCGTGACACCTGGGGCAACCTGCTGCTGAACCCCGGCAACGGAACCGGCGGCTGGTTCGGCAAGCCGGTCCTGGTCGGCCCGGGCTGGAACGCGTACAAGACCCTGGCCGGCGGCGGCGACATCAACGGCGACGGCCGCGCCGACCTCGTGGCCCAGTCGCACGACGGGCACCTGTACCTCTACAAGGGCACCGGCAACGCCTCGGCCCCGTTCGGCGCCCGCGAGTGGTACAGCGGCGGCTGGAACGGCTACAGCGGCATCGCCGTGGCCGGTGACCTGACCGGCGACGGCCGCGCCGACCTCGTCGCCCGCGACTACAACGGCGACATGTGGCTCTACCGCGGCACCGGCAACGGTGGCACCGGCGCCTTCGCCGGCCGTACCCACCTCGACAAGGGCTGGAAGGCGTTCGCCCAGTTCAACTGAGCCGACGCCGGACAGCACGGCACATGGCGGCGCCCCGTCACCGGACCTCCCGGTGACGGGGCGCCCCCGCATTTCCGGCCGACGACGCACCGACGTGCCGACGTACCGACGAGGCGCTGACGACGTGCCTGCGGCCGAAAGGTTGTACGGAAAACCTCTTCTGCCTCTCCGGCCGCGCGGATAGTCTTCGATCACTTTCCCGGGGGGGAATGCTCGATTCCGCGCGCCTCCTGCATGTGCGCCGCCATGCGTGTCGGCATCCACCCGGTTTCACCTGATCCAGGGGGAACCCTTGTCTTCTTCGCGCTCCCAGCGCATGGGCCGCATCGCGGCCTGCACCGCCCTCGCGCTCGCCGCGGGCACCCTGCTGTCGGCGGGCCCGGCCGTCGCCGCCGGCGAGCCCGCCAAGCCGAAGCCGTCGGCCTCCGCCCCGACGCCGCAGCTGACGGTGAAGCCGGGTGGTTCCGCGTCCGGCCCGGCCAAGAGCACCTTCGCCTTCAAGCGGGCGAAGCCGCGTCTGGACCTGGACGGGGACGGCTGGTCCGACTTCCTGTTCCGCAACCACTTCGCGTACTACAACTCGCTGCAGTCCTCGACGAACAGCGTCACCCCGTTCAAGGTCACCAACGAGGCCACCGAGACCCCGCGGGACGTCGTCGCGGTCGGCAACATCCGCGGCGGCTGGGGCCCCGAGCTCCTGCTGTGGCACGGGGACGGCCGTCTGGCCATGCACCAGGCGTACAACACCGGCACCCAGGCAGCGACCTGGACCGGCACGGGCTGGCAGATCTACAACAAGCTGATCGCCGCCGGCGACCTCACCGGCGACGGCCGCGGCGACCTGCTCGCCCGCACCCCGTCCGGTGACCTCTACCTGTACCGCGCCACCGGCGCGGCCACCGGCGAGCCCTTCGCCGGCCGGGTCAAGGTCGGCGGCGGCTGGGGCATCTACGACCAGATCGTGGGCGCCAACGACGTGGACGCGGACGGCTACGCCGACCTCCTCGCCAAGGACCTCAACGGCAACCTGTACTACTACAAGGGCACCGGCAGCACCTCCGCGCCGTTCAAGGCCCGCACCTGGGTCGGCGGCGGCTGGAACACCTACAACAAGATCGTCGCCGCTGACGACTGGACCGGCGACGGCAAGGCCGACCTCTTCGGCGTCCTGCCGGGCGGTGACCTGTACTTCTACGCCTCGCTGGGCAACGGCAAGTTCTCCGCCCGGGAGAAGAACGGCAGCGGCTGGCAGGCCGAGGAGATCCTCGTGAACTCCGGCGTCACCCCGGTCTACGGCAAGCACAGCGTGAGCGGGATCGACGGCACGAACGAGATCTGGGAGCACGTCAACAAGACCAACGGCCGCTTCTACGACAAGCCTCTCGACTGGCCGGTGAAGTGGGAGGGCGGCACGCTGGTCAACGCCGCGGGCCTGGACAAGATCAACTGGACACACCGTCTGATCTGGAACGGCACCACCCTCCACAACCGCAACAAGGGCGCCAACGTCAGCGGTGACTTCTCGAACACCAACCTGGTGGTCGGCCCCGGTGACCTCAACGGCGACGGCAGGGGCGACCTGCTGAGCCGTGACACCTGGGGCAACCTGTGGCTGCGCTCCGGCAACGGCACCGGCACCTGGTTCGGCAGCCCGGTCAAGGTCGGCCCGGGCTGGAACAGCTACAAGACGATCGTCGGCGGCGGCGACATCAACGGCGACGGCCGCCCGGACATCGTGGCCGCCTCCCACGACGGCCACCTGTACGTCTACAAGGGCACCGGCAACGCCTCGGCCCCGTTCGGCGCCCGCGAGTGGTACAGCGGCGGCTGGAACGGCTACACCGGCATCGCCGTCCCCGGCGACCTCAACGGTGACGGCCGCGCCGACCTGATCGCCCGCGACTCCGGCGGCACCATGTGGCTCTACCGCTCCCAGGGCTGGGGTGGCACCAGCGCCTTCGCCGGCCGCCAGTGGCTCGCCCAGGGCTGGAACACCTACACCCAGTTCAACTGACGCACGAGCAGCACCAGCACGGCACATGGCGGCGCCCCGTCACCGGACCTCCCGGTGGCGGGGCGCCGCCGCGTCATAACCGGGTGCGGCTCACCCTTCCGTGCCTTCCGCGCCTTCCGCGCCTTCCGCGCCCGCCGGCTCCAGGAACTCCAGGCGGTTGCCCACCGGGTCCTCGGAGTAGAAGCGGCGGTGGCCCGGAAGGTTGCCGTCCCAGACCACCTTGGCGCCGCGTTCCTCCAGCTGCCGCGCGTACCGCTCGATGCCCGACACGCGCAGGCCCGGGTGGGCTTTGCGGGCGGGCCGGAAGTCCTCCTCCACGCCCAGGTGCAGCTGCACCGGTCCGGCGGCGAACCAGCAGCCGCCGCGGGCCGCCAGTACGGGAGGTTTGGGGACTTCGGTCATGCCCAGGACGTGCACGTAGTACCCGCGGAGGAGGTCCTCCGAGCCGGGCGGTGCGGCGAGCTGGACGTGGTCGACTGCGGTGAGCACGGTCATGCCTCCTTGCGGGCGATGGCGAAGATGCGGCGGAACGGGAACACGGTGCCCCGGGGACCGGGGGGATAGGCCCCGCGCAGCAGGTCCCGGTATTCGAGCAGGAAGTCCTCGGCGGCCTGGCGGTCGTCGCCGAGGGCGGTCAGCACGGGCCGGAGCGCGGTGCCCTTGACCCAGTCGAGGACGGGGTCGGGTCCCGACAGCAGCTGGTGGTACGTGGTCTCCCAGATGTCGGCCGCGCAGCCGAGCTCGGTGAACCGGGCCAGGTACTCGGAGGGTTCGAGGAGGTGGACGTAGTGGGCGCCCTGGCCGCCGAGCCGGGACTGCCAGCGCGGGTGGTCGCAGAGCGCGGCGAGCAGGGAGTGGCTGGGGGCGGTGAAGTTGCCGGGGATCTGGAAGGCGAAGGTGCCTCCGGGGCGGAGCGCGTTGATCCAGGCGGCGAAGGAGCCCGCGTGGCCGGGGACCCATTGCAGGGCGGCGTTGGAGACGATCAGGTCGTACTGTTCTTCGGGCATCCAGGTGGCGAGGTCGGCGGGCCGGAAGTCGAGGCTGCCGCCGCCCGGGGTGGGTCCGGAGTGTTCCTGGCGGGCCCGGTGGAGCATCTCCGGGGAGAGGTCGTAGCCGGTGATGCGGGCCTCGGGCCAGCGCTCGGCGAGCAGGGCGGTGACGTTGCCGGGGCCGCAGCCGAGGTCGGCGATGCGCGCGGGCCGGGTGGGCAGTTCCGGTATCCGCGCGAGGAGATCGAGGAACGGGCGGGTGCGATGGCTCGCATGGCGTAGGTATTGCTGGGGGTCCCAGGTGGGTGGGTTGGGCGTGGAGGGCGAGGCAGCCTCGGAGTCGACGGTGGCCGTGGGGCACGGGCCTGGCGCGATGTCGGAATGCATGTTCGAGCCTCCCTACTGGCAGGGCGGATGGAACCGGAAGTCGGGTCCGGCCCCCTCCATGCCCAGGGTGGCGGAAAATATATCTTGACGTCAAGAGACTTCATATCGACAGACCCCTTACAATGATCCGCATGGAGGACGAGGTCGACCGACTGGTCGCGGCATGGCGGCGGGAGCGCCCTGACCTCGACGTGGAGCCGCTCGAAGTGCTCAGCCGCGTGTCCCGGCTCGCGCGCCACCTCGACCGGGCCCGCAGGCTCGCCTTCTCGGAGCACAATCTGGAGCCGTGGGAGTTCGACGTCCTGACGTCGCTGCGCCGCGCGGGCGCGCCCTACCAGCTCTCTCCCGGCCAGTTGCTGACCCAGACCCTGGTCACCTCCGGGACCATGACGAACCGGATCGACCGGCTCGCCAAGAAGGGCCTGGTCGAGCGGCTGCCCGACCCCAGCGACCGCCGGGGGGTACTGGTGCGGCTGACGCCCGACGGGCGCGAGGCCGCCGACCAGGCGCTCGCCGGGCTGCTCGCCCAGGAGCGGGCGATCCTGGCCCGGCTCTCCCGGGGCCAGCGCGCGGACCTGGCCGCGCTGCTACGCCGGCTGACCGCTCCGTTCGACAACATTCCCGGCTAGTCCCGGTCCCAGGTCGGCGGGCCGTACACCGGCCCGGCGGGCCAAGGCCACCGCGGCCAGCGTGGAGTGCACGCCCAGCTTGCCGAGCACGTTCTGCATATGGGTGCGGACGGTGTGCGGGGAGAGGAACAGCCGCGCGGCCACGTCCTTCCGGCCCAGCCCGGCCACCATGCAGCGGAGCACCTCGTGCTCGCGCGGGGTCAGCGACTCCACCAGCCGCTCGCTGTCGGTGCGGTGCTTGCGGGCCGCCGTCAGCTCCCGCAGCACCCCGGTGAGCAGTGCGGGCGGCAGGTGCGTCTCCTCCCGGAGCACTCCGCGGATCACCGCGAGCAGCCGGGACAGCGAGCAGTCCTTGGCGACCCAGCCGGAGGCCCCGGCCTGCAACGCGAGTGCCGCCCGGCGGGGCTCGTCCCGCTCGGCCAGCACGACCGTACGGACCGCCGGGTGCGCGGACCGGACGCCCGCGACCAGGGCGATGCCGTCCCCGGTGCCGCCCGCCTGGGCGGAGTGGGACGCCGGTGCGGCCGCCGGCTGCGCCGGTCCCGGCTCGCGCTGGGCCGGCACCGCGGGCGCGGAGGCGCCGAGGTCGGCGTCGACCAGCAGCACGTCGAAGCGGCGGCCCTCGGCCGCGGCGCGGTCGAGGCAGCGCAGCGCGGCGGGACCGCTGCCCGCCGCCGAGACCTCCACGTCGGGCTCGGCCGCGAGCGCGGCGGCGAGCGACTCGGCGAAGATACGGTGATCGTCCACCACGAGAACCCTGATACGAACCACAGCCACCCCCACGGGTCGCGGAACGGACGACGGCGGGTACGACGCCCGGGACCCGGTGGTCCACAGTCGCCGCGGCCGCCGCCACGTCTTCACTGCATTACCCCGGACCGGACGTCGTACCCGACGTGTCTCGACCCCTGAATCAACACCGGCCCCCACCGGTGTCACGCTTCAGCGTAGGACGGTGGGCGGCCGATGGTTGGCCGAATAGCAGAAGTTTTCCGAGCTGTTTTCCGGCGAGGCGTGCCCCGAACGGGCCTGCCGGTGGCCGGAAATCGCCCATCTGAACGGCTCGGCAGGGGGATTCCCGCCCGGCGCGTGCCACGGGCAGTTGCGTGAGGGGCATTTCACGCAGCGTGTACGCGCCGAGCGCCCGCGCACATGGTGCGGTCCCAGCGCGCACACGCCCGCGCACTCCCCCGGTTCCGATCCGGCGCGAACCCCGGAGCGTCCGGCTCCGGCCCTGCTCAGAGGTGCTCGGTCCCGCTCAGCCGGGCACCGCGGCGCCGCCCTGCGGGCTGCCGCGGCCGGGCCCGGCGCGATGGTTCCGCCCGGCCCCGGCACTTCACTCCTGCCCGGCCCGGCGCTTCAGTTCTGCCCAGTCCGGCGCGTCAGTTCTGCCCGGTCTCGCGGCGCCGCGCGAACTCCCAGGCGTCCGAGACGATCCCGGCGAGGTCCGCACGGCGCGGGGTCCACCCGAGCTTCTCGTGCGCCGCGCGTGCCGAGGCGACCAGGACGGCCGGGTCCCCGGCCCGGCGCTCGGCGATCACCTCGGGGATCTCGTGGCCGGTGACCTTGCGGACGGTCTCGATGACCTCGCGCACCGAGAAGCCGTTGCCGTTGCCCAGGTTGCAGATCAGGTGTTCGCCGTCGCGCGCGCCGTCCAGCGCCGCCAGGTGGGCCTCGGCGAGGTCGGCGACGTGGATGTAGTCGCGGATGCAGGTGCCGTCCGGGGTCGGGTAGTCGTCGCCGAACACCGAGATCGCCGCGCGCCGCCCCAGCGCCACCTGCAGCACCAGCGGGATGAGGTGGCTCTCCGGGTCGTGCCGCTCGCCGTACTCCCCGTAGGCGCCCGCCACGTTGAAGTAGCGCAGCGATACGGCGGCCAGGCCGTGCGCCGCGCACTCGCCGGTGATCATGTGGTCCACGGCCAGCTTGGACGCGCCGTACGGGTTGGTCGGCGCGGTCGGCATGGACTCGGTGATCGGCGTGGCGGCCGGCTCGCCGTAGGTGGCCGCGGTGGAGGAGAACACCAGCTTCCGCACTCCCGCTCCGCGCATCGCGGCGAGCAGCGCCATGGTGCCGCCGACGTTGTTCTCCCAGTACTTGCCCGGGTTCACCACGGACTCGCCGACCTGGGAGAAGGCGGCGAAGTGCAGCACGGCCTCGTAGGAGGGGTCCAGGTGGCGCCCGGCGTCGCGGATGTCCGCCTCGACGAAGGCGGCGCCCGCCGGGACGCCCTCGCGGAAGCCCGTGGAGAGGTTGTCGAGGACGGTGACCTCGTGGCCGGCTTCCAGGAGGTGGGCGGCGACCACGCTGCCCACGTAACCGGCGCCGCCGGTGACCAGGTACTTGCTCACTCGTTCGCTACCTCTCGCAGTCGCCGGCCGCGCTTCGTCGCGCGGCCTGTCCGACTCTGGCTTACCCGATCCGGCGGCCCGCGCGGAAATCGGGGCCTCCGGAACGGGTGCGGCCGGGACCCGGGAGCGGCCCGGAACGGGGGCGGCCCGACAGGGGACGGCCCGACAGGGGGTGGCCCGACAGGGGACGGCCCCGCCCCGGTCCGGTCAGGCGGACGGCCCGGTGGCCCGGTCCAGCAGTCCGGTACGGGCGGCCAGCGCGGCAGCCTCCAGCCGGGAGCCCACGCCCAGCTTCATCAGCACCCGCTGCACGTGGGTGCGGGCGGTGCTCGGGGCGATGGCCATGCCGGCCGCGATCAGCCGGGTGTCCTCGCCCTCCGCGACCCGCACCAGCACCTCCACCTCGCGCGGGGTCAGCAGCCGCAGCAGCCGGCTGCCCTCGTCGTCGGGCTGCGCGGCCGGGTTCAGCAGCTCCGCGAAGGCCCCCTGGAGCAGTTGCGGGGAGATGGCGACCTCACCGGCCCTGGCCTTGGCCAGGGCCCGCTCCACGCCCTCGATGCGCTCGTCCTGGCGCACGTACCCGGAGGCACCGGCCGCGAACGCCGCGGCGATCCCGCGCGGGCTGGGCACCGGGCCCAGGACCACCACGGCGATCTGCGGGCGCTCCCGCTTGATCCGCACCACCGGTTCAAAGACCCCCGGCTCGGCGGGCGATGCGGTGCCCAGCAGGCACACCTCGGGGGCGCGGCTGATCACCAGCTCGGCGGCCCCGGCGGCCGGCGCGGCCGCGGCCAGCACCCGGTGCCCGCGCAGTTTCAGCGCAGAGGCGAGCGCCTCGGCCAGCAGCCGGTGCTCGTCGACCACCATCACCCGTACGCCCATGTCCCGGGAAGCTACACGCTTGTTCGAGGGCACGTCCGGGATACCGCGCAGAAGCCCCCGGAAGGACGGACCTTCCGGGGGCTCGTTCCGGCGACCCGGTTGCCCGGGCCCGCGGGTTACGCGTACGGGTTCGAGATCTTCCCCGACAGGGAGCACTGCTCCGGGCCGGCGTTGGACACCCGGCAGACCTCGATCCGGAGCCAGTAGATGGTCGAGCTGTCGGTCAGGTGCGTCACGGCCTTGGTGTTGGCCCACTGACCGGACGCCGTCCGCCAGGCATACGCCTTCTGCCCGCTTCCGGTCGATGCGACGACGCGCATCTTCGCCACCCTGCCGTCCGCCTCGGTGTCCGTCACCTTCAGGTCGATCGGGTTGGCGGTCTTGTTGCTGACCCAGTCCACCGCCATCTCGCCGCGCGCACCGGGAACCTCGGCACCGACGACGGCCGTCGCCGAAGCCGGTCCGGCGACCATCAGCACCGTCGCCGCCGCACCGGCCATGACCCCCGCGGACTTCCAGTGCTTCTTCAGGGCTTTCACGCTCACTCCTCCGGGCATGCGAACTCAAATGATCTTGAGATGTTCAGTGGCAGCATAGGCCCTGCCTCTCCCGCGGAGGGACCGCTCGGCCGCATTCAGTGCACGCTGAAGGAGGCGAAGAGGTACTTCTTGTCGATGGAACTCGAGCTGCTGATGAGGTCGTCCGCGATGAACAGGCGGCCGTCGGCGTAGCGGAACTCGGCGCTCTCCGCGACGAACCCGGTCTCCGCCCTGCGGGTTTCCTTGTCGTCCGGGTTGACCATGAGCACGGTCTCCTTCATCGTCGCGCTGTCGATGCTGACGACCTGTCCGCCCTTGTCGTAGGGGGGCCGCTTGTAGGCGATGATGTTCGAACCGTCCATGCGCAGCGGCAACATGGTGTAGCGCTCACCCGCGTCGGCCCGGTCGGTGGTCTGCTTACCGGTGTTCAGGTCGAAGGACAGGATCTCGTTCGTGCGGGAACTGCCGGAGCTGCCGCTGCCCTGGTGCTCGATGGTCGGCAGGTAGAGCCGGCCGTTTCCGACGACGTACTTCGTGCAGTCCTCCACCTCGGTGGCGCCGCACTCCGGCTGGTAGTTGCCGCTGGTCAGCGAGATGGTGCTCTTCAGCCCACCGGCCTCGTCGATCACGAAGACGTCACTGACGCCGGTGGCGTTCTTGGCCGTCCAGTTGACGTTGGCGGAGACCACCAGCGGCTTGGTGGCGAGGATCTGGGCGTTCTCGATGCCCTGGGACATCCGGTACGAGTACTTGGGCGCGCCGGTGGTCGGGTCGAGCACCTGGGCCTGCACGGTCTGGCTGCCGACCCGGCCGCACCTGCGGATCACGGCGAGGGCCTCGCCGCCGCCGTAGCCCAGGTCGTAGCAGCCCTCGTTGTCGGTCTTGGGCTCCCAGAGCACCTTGCCGTCGTTGAGGTTCCAGGCTCCGCCGCCGGAGAGTCCGCCGGCCGCGACGGTCTGGCCGCTGATGGTGACCTCGGCGAAGGACACCTTGCGGTCGCCGGTGTTGGCGGACTTCGCCTCGGCGGACCACACCAGCTTGCCGGTGTTCAGGTCGATGACCCCGACGTTGCTGCAGGCCGGGGACTTCTCCTCGGCCGTCGGCAGCTTGTACTGGAAGAGCACCGCGGTCTTGTCGCCCGAGACGTGCCGGCTGGCGCCGCAGATGTGGCCGGGCAGCGGGACCGACCACTTCTGGCTGCCGTTGTCGAGGCTGTAGCCGATGACCTTGGCGACGTCCGACTTGGCGTAGACCGAGTCGGTGAGCCAGGAGCCGTAGGTGCCGATGGTGTTGAGGCCGCCGTCCTTGTCCGGCGGGACGGTGGGCTGCTCGACGTTGATCAGGGTCTTGGCATTGGTGTTTCCCTGCGGCTTCTCGGATCCGCCGCCCCCGGTCCCGCCGCCCTTGTTCTGGCCGCCGCCCGGGGTCGGGCTGCCGGTCGCCGCCGGGGTGTCGTCGTCGCCGCCGTCGTCGGAGACCAGCCAGAAGCCGCCCGCCAGGATGACGGCGATGGCGACCACGGCCGCGCCGATGATGAGCAGCTGGTTGCGCTTGGCGTTGCCGCCCGGGCCGGCCGGGGCGGTGCTGCCCATCGGCTGGGTCTGGTACGGGTCGGGCGCCTGGTGCGGGGGCTGGGGCTGGTAGCCGGGCTGCTGCTGCGGGAAGCCGTAGCCCTGGGCGGGCGGGGGCGTCTGCGGATAGCCGTAACCCTGCTGCGGGTAGCCGTAGCCGGGCTGTCCGGGCTGTCCGGCCGGCGGCTGCGCCGGTGCCGCGGGGGCGGCCGGGGGCTGGGCCGGCGGTGCGGCCGGCGGCGCCGGCGGCTGTGCGGGCTGCTGCGGGGGCACCGGCGGGGGTGCGCCGAAGCCTCCGGCGCGGGGGTCCTGGGGCGCGCCGAAGCCGCCGGCACGGGGGTCCTGCGGGGCTCCGAAGCCGCCCGCGGGCGGCTGGCCGGGCGGCGGCGGGGGCTGGTTCGGCGGCGGTGGGGGTGGGGTGGTCATAGCGGTTTACTGCCTCTCGTCGTTCACTTGCCGAAGGCCATCAGGAATTTCTCGGGCCCGTCGCCGCGGCCGCTCAGGCGGGACTGCGAGATGAACAGCCTGCCGCCCGCCCAGTCGATCTGCGGCTCGAAGAAGCCGCTCTCGACGGTGGCCGCGCCCGACGGGTTGCGCAGCAGGGTGGTCGGCTTGCCGCCGCCGGCCGGGAAGGACAGCACTTCGCCGCCCTTGTCGTAGTCGGGCTCCAGGTAGGCGATCAGCTGTCCGTTCTCCGCCTTCAGCGGGACGGCGCTGCGGCCCTGGCCGGCCGGCGCCCGCCACTTGATCTTCCCGCTGGTCAGGTCGAAGGCGGCGATCTCGTTGGAGTCGCCTTCGGTGGGCAGGTAGACGGTGTTGCCGGGGCCGTCCACGACCACTCCGGTGCAGCTCTGCGGTCCGGAGAAGATGGAGAGGCCGCAGCGGGCGGCGAAGCTGCCCTCGCCGGTGAGCTGGGTGCGCAGCTTGCCGTCGGGACCGACCACCATGATGGATCGCTTCTTCTCGGCCTTGTTGGTGGCCTCGGCCACGACCGGGTCGGTTCCGTAGACCTTGTTGACGCTCCAGCCCTTGGGCATCTTGAACGCCCACTTGGGCTTGCCGGTGACCGGGTCGACGCCCTGGAGCTCCTCGCTCTGGTCGCCGCAGTCGGCGATGGCGATCAGCTTCGCTCCACCCGCGTAGCTGCCCGGCCTGCAGCCGCTCTCCGGCTTGCCGAACAGCTTGTCGCCGGTGCTGACCTTGAAGGCGCTGGCCCCGCCGAGCCGGCTGACGGTGAGGGTGTCACCGGTGATGGCCAGGCTGGGCTTGCCGCCGCCGTCGAAGAGGCCCTCCTTGGGGAGCTCCTTGGTCCAGCCCTCCTTGCCCGCCTTCAGGTCGACGAGCTTCATCTGGTTGCAGTCGGCGGTGCTGGAGTTGCCGTTCTGGAACATGACGACGGTCTTGCCGTCGGCCGTGGTCTGCCCGGTGGCCCCGCAGACCTCGGCGGGGAAGGAAACGGTCCAGCGCTGCTTCCCGTCGTTGACCGAATAGCCGGTGACGGACTTGGCGACGGCCTTGACGACGATGTCCCCGACGATCCACTGGGCGGGTGCCTCGGCGCCTCCGCCGGGAAGTTCGATGTCGTTGTTGCGCAGCCAGAGGACCTTGTCCTCGCCGGGCTTGCGGCCGGCGTTGAGGTCCGTCTGCTCGCTGCCGCCGCCTCCCTTGCCGTCTCCGTCGTCCACGGAGGCGGTCGGGGACGGGGCGTCGCCCACCCCGCCGCCGCCCGGGGTCGGGCTGCCGTTGGCCTGCGGGGTCTTGGGGTCGTCGTCCCCGCCGGCCAGGAGGGCGTACCCGCCGGCGCCGAGCGCGATGACGGCGGCCGCGGCGGCGGCGATCAGCACGATGCCCTTGCGGCCGCCGGGGAGGCCGCCGCGGCCGGGCTGGGTCTGCGGCGGGCCGGGCGGCACCGGCGGCGGGAAGGCGTAGCCGGCCGGCGGCTGTTGCGGCGGCTGCCCGAACTGCGGGGGCTGCTGCGGCTGTGGCGGCTGCTGCGGGGGCTGCTGTGGCTGTGGAGGTTGCTGTGGTTGTGGGGGCTGTTGGGCCTGCGCGTACGGGTTGGAGCCCTGCTGAGGGGCGCCGTACCCGTGCTGCGGCGGACCGGGCAGGTGCCCGTAACCCTCAGGAACGGGCGGCGGGTTCGTCATCAGCGCATACCTTCGGCGAGTCTGGGTAGTGGGGGGATGAACCTTTCTACCACTGACCGAGGACAGGCAACGGGCCGGTCACATCCCCTGTTCCCGAGGTAGGACCGGCCCGTGACGCCGCCGTTATGCCGCCGGACTCTCCCGGAACTCACGCCTCCTCGGCGAGCTCCAGCCAGCGCATCTCCAACTCGTCGCGCTCGGAGAGCAGTTCCCGGAGCTCGGCGTCGAGCTTGGCCACCTTGTCGTAGTCGGTGGCGTTCTCGGCGATCTGCGCGTGCAGGTTGGACTCGCGGTCGGCGAGCTTGTTGAGCTGCCGCTCGATCTTCTGCAGCTCCTTCTTCGCGGCCCGGGTGTCCCCCGACGGCTTCTCCTTGGCCGGGGCGGCCGCGGCGGCGGGCGCCCCGGCGGCGGCAGCGGCCTGGATCATCTTCTGCCGGCGCTCGAGGTACTCGTCGAGGCCGCGGGGCAGCATGCGCAGGGTGGCGTCGCCCAGCAGCGCCATCACGGTGTCGGTGGTCCGCTCGATGAAGAACCGGTCGTGGGAGATGACGATCATCGTACCGGGCCAGCCGTCGAGGAGGTCCTCCAGCTGGGTCAGCGTCTCGATGTCCAGGTCGTTGGTGGGCTCGTCGAGGAACAGCACGTTCGGCTCGTCCATCAGCAGCCGCAGGATCTGCAGCCGGCGCCGCTCGCCGCCGGAGAGGTCGCCGACCGGCGTCCACTGCTTCTCGTTGGTGAAGCCGAACTGCTCGCACAGCTGGCCCGCCGTCATCTCCCGGCCCTTGCCCAGGTCGACCCGGTCCCGGACCCGCTGTACGGCTTCCAGGACGCGCAGGGACGGGTCGAGTTCGCCGACCTCCTGGGAGAGGTAGGCCAGCCGGACGGTCTTGCCGACGGAGATCACACCGGACGCGGGCTGCTGTTCGCCCTGGGTGCGGGCGGCCGCGGCGAGGGCGCGCAGCAGGGAGGTCTTGCCGGCGCCGTTGACGCCGACCAGGCCGATCCGGTCGCCCGGCCCGAGCTGCCAGGTCAGGTGCTTGAGCAGCACCTTCGGCCCGGCCTGGACGGAGACGTTCTCCAGGTCGAACACGGTCTTGCCGAGGCGGGCGTTGGCGAAGCGCATCAGCTCGCTGCGGTCGCGGGGCGGCGGCACGTCGGCGATGAGGGCGTTCGCGGCCTCGATCCGGAAGCGCGGCTTGGAGGTGCGGGCGGGGGCGCCGCGGCGCAGCCAGGCGAGCTCCTTGCGGACCAGGTTCTGCCGCTTGACCTCTTCGGTGGCGGCGATCCGCTCGCGCTCGGCGCGGGCGAACACGTAGTCGCTGTAGCCGCCTTCGTACTCGTGGACGGCACCGCGCTGGACGTCCCACATCCGGGTGCAGACCTGGTCGAGGAACCAGCGGTCGTGGGTGACGCAGACCAGGGCGGAGCGGCGCTCCTGGAGGTGCTGGGCCAGCCAGGAGATGCCCTCGACGTCGAGGTGGTTGGTGGGCTCGTCGAGGACGAGCAGGTCCTGCTCGGCGATGAGCAGCTTGGCCAGCGCGATGCGGCGGCGCTCGCCGCCGGACAGCGGGCCGATGACGGTGTCCAGGCCCTGGTTGAAGCCGGGCAGGTCGAGTCCGCCGAACAGGCCGGTCAGCACGTCGCGGATGCGGGCGTTGCCGGCCCACTCGTGGTCGGCCATGTCGCCGATGATCTCGTGCCGGATGGTGGCGGCCGGGTCGAGGGAGTCGTGCTGGGTGAGGATGCCGATGCGGGCGCCGCCGGTGTGGGTGACCCGCCCGGTGTCGGGTTCCTCCAGCCGGGCGAGCATCCGGATGAGGGTGGTCTTGCCGTCGCCGTTGCGGCCCACGACACCGATCCTGTCCCCCTCGGACACGCCGAGGGAGATGCCGTCGAGCAGGGTACGGGTGCCGTACACCTTGCTGACTGCCTCGACATTGACCAGATTGACGGCCATCAGACGCGCTCCAGGGAAAGGGATGGATCAGCCCCTCAGCCTAACGCTCCCGCCGGGCCGGGAGCGCTCGACCAGCACCCATCCGCCGATCACCATCGCGATGGCGACGGGCGCGGTGACGGGTACGGCGACGAGGACGGCGCTGTGGCCTTCCAGCAGTCCGCCCAGTCCGGTCATGGACAGTCCGAGGACGCCGAACAGGCACAGGGTGATCCCGAGGGCGGCGAGCGGACCGGGGCCGGGGGCCGCGGGGCGGGGTGCGGCCGGGGTCTCGAACCGGCGGAAGAGGGCGACCAGCGCGGCGGTGCCGAGGCCGGCGAGCAGGACGCGTACGGGCAGCTGGGCCCACCAGGCGGGGGAGGCGGGTGCGGGCAGCGGCAGTCCGAGGGCGAGCTGGGCGGCGTACACGCCGAGCATGGCGGTGAGGTGCCAGAGGAAGGCCGTCATGGCGATGCCGTTCGCGGCGACGACCGCGCGCCATGCCCGGGGCCGGGCGAGCAGCCGGGCGGCCGGGGCGCGCAGCAGCTCCACCGCGCCGACCAGCCACAGGGCGTGGCAGAGCAGGGCGAGGGTGGGCGGGGCCATGTTGGAGACCTTCTCCCCGGGCATCCCGACCATGGACAGCGGGTACGGTCCGCGGGCCACCAGCACCACGGCGCCGGCGAGTCCGGCCGCGGCGAGGAGGCCGGGGCGGGTGATGCGGCCGTCGGCGCGCAGGAAGCCCAGCTGGTGGACGGCCAGCCAGACGAAGGCGAAGTTGAGGAACTCCAGGTAGGGGACCCCGGCCGCGAACCTGAGCAGGTCGACGGCGGCGGCCGCGCCGGCGAGCGCGGCGAAGACGGCCCAGCCGTGGCGTTCGTGGAGGCGCAGCAGCGGCGGGGTGAGGGCGACCATGGCGAGGTAGATCCCGATGAACCAGAGCGGCTGGGTGACGATCCGCAGCGCGGCCCCGGTCAGCCCGCCGCCGGCGCCGGCGAGCTGTATGGCGGCGGCGAGGACCGTCCACACCGCGACGAACACCAGGGTCGGCCGCAGCAGCCGCTGCAGCCTGGCCCGTACGAAGGCGGTGTAGACGGGCTGCCCGTCCAGCCGCCGGGCCAGCGACCGGTAGGACAGGGCGTGCGAGAACCCGCCTACGAAGAAGAACACCGGCATGACCTGCAGCGCCCAGGTGAGCAGCTGCAGGCCGGGCACCACGGCGAGCAGGTTTCCCATCCGGCCGTCCGCGGTGACGGCGGCCATGAGCCAGTGCCCCAGCACGACGGTGCCCAGCGATCCGGCCCTGAGCAGGTCGACGTACCGGTCCCGCCCGGCGGGCGTGGCGGCGGCGAGTTCGGCGGCGGTGTGTCCCATGGGGACACGGTCCCGCCGCCCAGGCCCCCGCCGTCAGCGCGCAGGTACTCATCCGTGGCCTGAGTACGCCCGCCTTCAGCCCAGCCAGACCACGCGTACGACGGAGATTTCCCGTAGACGCTCCGGCGCGAGGAACATCAGGAAGCCCCGGCCGCCGAAGATGTCGAGGGTGCGCAAGCCGCCTCCCTCCACCGGGCCGCGGCCCACCTCAGCGGCGTCCCTGCCCAGGATGGCCAGCTGCTCGGCCAGCCGTTGCACCTCGGCGACGACTTCGGCAGGCAGGTCGCCGACGACGTGTTCCGCGTCCGGGTTGTAATGCCACGTCCAGGCATCGCTCACGCGGCGGCCTCGCGGCGGGCGGCGGCCAGAATCTCCTGGATCTCCGCTACGGCTGCGTCCAGCTTGTCGCGGTCCGAGGCGGTGCCGGCGATGGTCTCCAGCTCATGCATTCGGCGTGCACGGGTGGGGATGCGCTGGATTGCAACGAATTCACCCCACCATTGCAGGAAGGCGCGCAGTGGCGCGATGGTGCTCTGTTCGGCACTCTGCTCAGCCGCCCGGTCCAGGTGCTCCACGAACGCGGGCAGGTGAGCGGGAGCGATCTGAGCCACGGCCGCCCGCAAGGCGGCCGGGGTCAGCGCAGGCATGGGGATCAGCGGCGTGTCGGCCACCGCATGCTCGGTCATCGCACTGCCTCCCGGGTCCGCGTCGGATGCCATCAGCCTAGCCTCGCCCGACCCTCGCCGGGCCGGGTTCAGGCCGGGAGGACCGTGGCTCCCGGGGACGGGGACGAGGCCGTGCGGGTGGTGCGGCAGGTGCCGGAGGCTTCCAGGGCGGCGGCCACCTTGAGGGCGGCTTCCGGGTCCTGGACCAGGAAGGCCGTGGTCGGGCCGGAGCCGGAGACCAGGGCGGCCAGGGCGCCCGCGCCGAGGCCGGCCTCCAGGGTGTCGGCCAGCTGCGGGCGCAGGGACAGCGCGGCGGCCTGGAGGTCGTTGGCCAGTACGGGGGCCAGCGCGTCGGGGTGGCCGGAGCGCAGCGCGGCCAGCAGGGCCGGGTCGGCCTGCGGGACCGGGACCTCGGTGCCCGCGGTGAGCCGGTCGAACTCGCGGAACACCGCCGGGGTGGACAGGCCACCCTCGGCGACGGCGAACACCCAGTGGAAGGTGCCGGCCGCGACGGGGGTGAGGTGCTCGCCGCGCCCGGTGCCGAGCGCGGCGTTGCCGACCAGGCTGAAGGGGACGTCGCTGCCGAGTTCGGCGCAGATGTCGAGGAGGTCCTCGCGGGGGCTGTTCAGGCCCCACAGGGTGTCGCAGGCCAGCAGGGCTGCGGCACCGTCGGCGCTGCCGCCGGCCATGCCGCCGGCGACCGGGATGTTCTTGGCGATGTGCAGGTGGACCGCGGGCTCCAGGCCGTGCCGGGCGGCGAGGAGTTCGGCGGCCCGGGCGGCCAGGTTGGTGCGGTCCAGCGGGACCTGGTCGGCGTCCGGGCCCTCGCAGGTGACCCGGAGTTCGGCGGCCGGGGTGGCGGTGACCTCGTCGTGGAGGGAGACGGCGAGGAAGACGTTGGCGAGGTCGTGGAAGCCGTCGGGGCGGGCGGCGCCCACCGCGAGCTGCACGTTGACCTTGGCGGGGACCCGTACGGTGACGGGACCGGGTGCGGTGGTGCTCACAGTGCGGGCCTTTCCGCCGCCGGCTTGTGTTCCGCGATCGCCGCGAACTCCTCCACGGTGAGGGATTCGCCGCGGGCCTGCGGGGAGATCCCGGCGCCGGTCAGCGCGGTCTCGGCGGCGACGGCCGAGCCCGCCCAGCCGGCGAGCGCGGCGCGGAGGGTCTTGCGGCGCTGCGCGAACGCCGCGTCGATCACCGCGAAGACCTCGGACTTGGTCGCGGTGGTCTTCACCGGCTCGGTGCGGCGGACCAGGGACACCAGGCCGGAGTCGACGTTCGGGGCCGGCCAGAAGACGTTCCGGCCGATCGCACCGGCCCGCTTGACCTCGGCGTACCAGTTCGCCTTGACCGAGGGCACGCCGTACACCTTGTTGCCGGGGCGGGCGGCCAGCCGGTCGGCGACCTCGGCCTGGACCATCACCAGGGTCCGCTCGATGGTCGGGAACCGGTCGAGCATGTGCAGGAGCACCGGGACGGCGACGTTGTAGGGCAGGTTCGCGACCAGCGCGGTCGGCGCCGGGCCGGGGAGTTCCTGCACGTGCATCGCGTCGGAGTGGACCAGCGCGAAGCGGTCCTTCTTCGCCGGCATCCGCGCCTCGATGGTGGCGGGCAGGGCCGCGGCCAGGATGTCGTCGATCTCCACAGCGGTGACGTGGTCGGCGGCCTCCAGGAGGGCCAGCGTCAGCGAGCCCAGTCCCGGGCCGACCTCGACGACCACGTCGTCGGGCCGCACCTCGGCGGTGCGGACGATCCGGCGGACGGTGTTGGCGTCGATGACGAAGTTCTGCCCCTTCTGCTTCGTGGGGCGTACGCCGAGGACCGCGGCCAGTTCGCGGATGTCGGCGGGGCCCAGGAGGGCGTCGGGGGTGCCTTGCGGCTCGGGCTGCTGCTCGGTCGGCTCTGCGGTGCTCACCGGTAAAGCCTACGGCCGCAGTGCGGCCACGGACTCGCCCCCCGCTGCACGTAGAGCTTCTTGGCCCGGTACGTCTGCTCGTCGGCGTCCGCGTCCTGGGGCCGGCCGCTGCCGCCGAGGCCCTGCCAGGTGCGTTCGTCGAACTGGTAGAGCCCGCCGTACGTGCCGGACGGGTCGGTGGCGCCGGGCCGCCCGCCGGACTCGCAGTGGGCCAGGGCGCCCCAGTTGAGTCCGTCGGCCCCGTCGACGGAGCTGGGCAGCGGGCGCGTGCCGACCTTCACCAGGGCGGTGACCGGCTCGCGCACGGTCTCCTCGGCGATCTTCCGGGGCTTCTGCCGGACCCCGTTGACGGTGCGGAGGGCGTAGGTGACCCGGCGGGCGCCGGGCCGGCCGGCCCGTTCGACGACCTCGGTCCCGGCGAACAGGCCGGGGTCCTTGACCCGCTTGGTGCCGAACGGGATCGGCTCGTCGCGGACCTCCCGGGTGCCGGTGATGCGCAGCACGGTGACGGTCTGGCCGTCGCGGGGGAAGGAGTCGGGGGGCACGGAGGTGGTGTCCTGGCCGCCGAGGCCGATGCCGGCCTGGTCGAGGGCTTCCCGGACGGTGGCGGCGTTGGTGCGGATGGTGCGTTCGCGGCCGTCCGCCATGAAGGTGACGCTGCGTTCGGTGCGGACGTTCAGGGCGAGGCCGCCGCGGGGCACGGGGGCGGTGCGGGGCGCGGAGAGATGGGCGCCCTCCACGCGTACGCCGAGCTGGCGGAGCGCGGCCTCGACGGTGTCGGCGGTGGTCCACACCTGGCGGTGCTCGCCGTCGAGGGTGAGGCGCAGCGGGCGGCCGTAGCGGACGACGATCTCGTCGCCGTCGTCGAGGGCGGCGGTGCGGGCGGGGGCGACGAGGTCGTGCTCGCCGAGGCCGACGCCTTCCCGGCGGAGGAGTTCGTCGACGTCGTCGGCGAAGGTGTGGAGGGTGCGGGGGACGCCGTCGACGGTGAGGCGGACGGACTTGTCGGCGGCGACGAAGGCGGAGGTGCCGCCGGCCAGCACGGCGACGACCAGGGCCTGCGGGACGAGTTTGCGCAGGCCGTCGGTTCCGGCGGGGCCGCGCCGGGCCCGGGCGGCGGACCGGCCGCCGGCCGGTGCCGGGTCCGCGCGGGGGGCGGGGTCCGCGCCGGGGGCGGGGGTCGGTGCGGGGACGGTCGGCGCGGATGCCGGGGCCGGGGCCGGGGCTGGTGCCGCTTCCGGGGCTGCGGCCCGGCCGCGGGCGCGGGCGCGGCGTCCCGGCGGGGCGTCCGCGGTCTTGCGGCGGCGGCCGGAGCGCGGGCCCGGGACGCCGGCGTCCCCGGTGCCGCTGCTCCCGCCGCCCCCTCCGGTGGCGTCGGTGCCGTCGGTGCCGTCGGGCGCGCCCGTCCCGTCCGGAGCGGCGGGAACGGCCGGAGCGAGGGAATCCAGCGCGCCGAGCGTGTCGAGGGTGTCGAGGCCGCCCGGGAGGCCGGCCGTAGGCCCGCCGGCCGGGCCGCCCGGCCGGGGACCGCCGTCGTGGTGGTCCGCCGCGGGGTACCCGGGGGCGCCGTGGGGCGCCGTGCCGTACGCGCCGGGGCCGTCGTAGGGCTCGCCGTACGGATGGCCGCCGTACGGGGCGTACGGATCGGCCGGGGCCTGCGCGTAGGGAGCGGCGGAGCCGGCGTACGGGTCCGCGTACGCGTCCCCGTACGGATCCGGGGCCTGGCCCCCGTACGGCTCCGGGGCCCGGCCCTCGTACGGATCCGGGGCCTGGCCCGCGTACGGATCCGGGACCGCGCCGGGCCCCGCGTACGGATCCGGGACCGCGCCGGGCCCCGCGTACCGATCGGGGACCGCGCCCGGGTCCGGATACGGGCCGGGTCCGGGGAAGGGGTGCGCCTCCGGGGGCGCGTACGCGCCGCCCGCGTACGGCTGGGTATCGCTCACGACGCTCGCTCCACTGGTCCGGCCCGGCCTGGTTCGGGCAGGGGAGACTAGCGGAGCGGCGGTTACGGAGGAAAGTCGACCCGCTACACAGCGTGCGCAGGGATTAATAGCCGAACGCGCGAGCCGTGTTCGCGGCGAGGGCCGCGCACATCGCGTCCTCGTCGATGCCGCGCACCGCGGCCATCGCGCGCACGGTGAGCGGAATGAGGTACGGCGCGTTGGGCCGCCCGCGGTACGGCGCCGGGGTGAGGTACGGGGCGTCGGTCTCGACGAGGACCAGCTCCGACGGGGCCACGGCCAGGGCGTCGCGGAGCGGCTGGGCGTTCTTGAAGGTGACGGTCCCGGCGAAGGACATGTAGTAGCCGGCGGCGGCGCATGCGCGGGCCATGTCGGCGTCCCCGGAGTAGCAGTGGAAGACGGTGCGCTCGGGCGCGCCCTCATCCCGCAGGATCCGCAGGACGTCGGCGTGCGCCTCGCGGTCGTGGATGACCAGGGCCTTGCCCTGCCGCTTGGCGATCTCGATGTGCGCCCGGAAGGAACGCTCCTGCGCGGCCATGCCCTCGGGGCCGGTGCGGAAGTAGTCGAGTCCGGTCTCGCCGACGGCGTTGACGTGCGGCAGCGCGGCGAGGGCCTCGATCTCGGCGAGGGCGTCGTCGAGGGCGGCGTCCCCGCCGCCCGGCCGGGCTCCCTGGCGGGACCATCCGTCGGGATCGCCGAGCACGATCCTGGGCGCCTCGTTCGGGTGGAGCGCGACCGCGGCGTGGACGTTGGCGTACGCCGCGGCGGTCTCGGCCGCCCACCGGGAGCCCTTCACGTCACAGCCCACCTGGACGACGGTGGTCACGCCGACGGAGGCGGCCTTCTCCAGGGCCTCCTCGACCGTGCCGCGCTGCATGTCCAGATGGGTGTGCGAGTCGGCCACCGCCACCCGGAGCGGCTCGGGCAGCGGCGGCATCTCGTCCTTGGAGTCCTTGGGGCTCATACGCCGATCTTATGACCGGCGGAACAGTGCCAGCAGGCGGGCGAGCGTCCCGCGCCTCGGCTCCTCCTCCGCGGGGTCGACCGCCACCGGTCCCGGTGAGTCGTGGGCCGGGCGCTTCTTCGGCGCCCGCGCCGGCCGCGGGACATTCGCCCCGGCGGGCACCGGCCCGGCGATCCCGGGGGCTATCCGGTGGTGGTAGAGCCGGTCGATCGTGCCGAGCACGGTGTCGACCTGGCCGGACCGCATGATCCGCACCACGTGGCCGCCGCAGTTGTGGCAGGTCGGGTTGGACAGCGGTGACGGCACCCGCTGCCCGTCCGCCGTGTAGACGATGAAGGGCCGGCCGTTGATGTCGGTGTGGTGCTCGATCTCGTAGCCCTGCTCCCAGCCGTACCCGCAGCGCATGCAGGCGAAGGAGTACGCCTCGTGCACGATCTGCACGCCGGCGGGGGGCGCCGGCCGGGGGTTGGGGGCGGCGACCGGGGTGTCAGCGATCTCACTCATGCCGGCTCCTCTTGAGCGGTGGTGTCCACTGCCAGTGGACGCCACTTCGGGCAAGAGCGCATCAGGCCATGTCGACTGTTGGACCGTCTTTGGGCGACTCATGCCCGGAACACCCGGTGCGCGGCCTAATCTTTGCTTTTCAGATTAGCCCTTTACCGACCTACGGCACCTTTTGTGCCGCGTTCTTTGCCGCGACGACGGCATCGAATACTTCCCGCTTGGGAAGGCCCGCCTCCGCCGCGACCGCCGCGATGGCCTCCTTCCGCCGCTCCCCCGCCTCCTCGCGCACCCGCACCCGGCGCACCAGCTCCTCGGCGTCCACATCGCCCGGCGCGGCCTCGGCGGCGCCCTCCACCACGATCGTGATCTCGCCGCGCACGCCCTCGGCCGCCCACTCCGCCAGTTCGCCCAGCCCGCCGCGCTTGACCTCCTCGTAGGTCTTGGTCAGTTCGCGGCAGACGGCGGCCCGCCGGTCGGTGCCGAAGACCTCGGCCATGGCGGCCAGGGTGTCGTCGAGCCGGTGCGGGGCCTCGAAGTACACGAGGGTGCGCCGCTCGGCCGCGACCTCGCGGAGCCGGCCCAGCCGCTCGCCGGCCTTGCGGGGCAGGAAGCCCTCGAAGCAGAAGCGGTCCACCGGGAGGCCGGACAGCGCCAGCGCGGTCAGCACGGCGGACGGCCCGGGCACGGCGGTGACCTTGATGTCCTTCTCCACGGCCGCGGCGACCAGCCGGTAGCCGGGGTCGGACACGGACGGCATGCCCGCGTCCGTCACCAGCAGCACCCGTGCGCCGCCGAGCAGCGCCTCGACGAGCTCGGGGGTACGGGCGGACTCGTTGCCCTCGAAGTACGAGAGCACCCGGCCGGTGGTGTACACGCCGAGCCCCTGGGTGAGCCGGCGCAGCCTCCGGGTGTCCTCGGCGGCGATGACGTCGGCCTGCTCGAGTTCGGCGGCGAGCCGGGGCGGCGCGTCGGCGAGGTCCCCGATCGGGGTGCCGGCCAGGACGAGGACGCCGGGCCGGCCGGGCTGGGAGGTGTGCGCGGGCTGCGTGTCTGTCACCGCTCCATCCTCTCAAGTCCGCACCCCCGGGCTGCCCGGTGCTGGGGGGCGCACAGATCCGTTCCCTACGATGACCCGGTGACCACCAGTACCGCGCCCCCGACGCCCGTCGAGCTCCATGCGCCCGCCCCGCCCCCGCGGGACGACGTCCGCGCGCGCCTGGTGCCGCCGTACGCCCGCCCGTCCGGCCAGCTATGGGCGGCCCTCGGCGTGCCGGCCGACGCCGGCGGGGCGGTGAGCCGGGTGCTGGCCTGGGCCGGTCCGCTGCTCGTCGCGCTGGTCGCGGGAGTGCTGCGCTTCTGGCACCTGGGCAGCCCCAAGGCGGTGATATTCGACGAGACGTACTACGCCAAGGACGCGTGGGCGACCATCCGCCAGGGCTACGAGGCGAGCTGGCCCAAGGACGTGGACAAGTCGGTCATCGCCAATCCGGACGGGATCGCGCTCCCGCTGGACCCCGGCTACGTCGTGCACCCGCCGGTAGGCAAGTGGGTGATCGGCCTGGGCGAGTGGATGTTCGGCTTCACCCCGTTCGGCTGGCGGTTCATGACGGCGGTGCTCGGCACCCTGTCGGTGCTGATGCTGTGCCGGATCGGGCGGCGGCTGTTCCGCTCCACCTTCCTGGGCTGCCTGGCCGGCGCGCTGCTCGCGGTGGACGGCCTGCACCTGGTGATGAGCCGGACGGCGCTGCTCGACCTGGTGCTGATGTTCTTCGTGCTGGCCGCCTTCGGCTGCCTGCTGATCGACCGGGACCGGGCGCGGGCCCGCCTGGCGGCGGCGCTCCCGGTGGACGAGGAGGGCCGGACCCGCCCGGACGCCCTGATCGCGGAGACCACCCGGCTCGGTCTGCGCCCGTGGCGGATCGCCGCCGGTGTCTCCCTCGGCCTGGCCTTCGGCACCAAGTGGAACGGCCTGGTCGTGCTCGCCTTCTTCGGCGTGCTGACGGTGCTCTGGGACGCGGCCTCCCGCCGGGTCGCGGGCGCCGGCACCCCCTACGCCGCCATGCTGCGCCGGGACGCCCTGCCCGCGTTCCTCTCCACCGTCCCGGTGGCGGTCCTCGTCTACGTGCTCTCCTGGACCGGCTGGATCCTCAGCCCGGACAACGGGAAGGGCGGCTACTTCCGCAACTGGTCGGCCGAGCAGGGCGGGCCGGCCTGGCTGCCGGACTGGCTGACCAGCCTGTGGCACTACGAGACCGAGGTCTACAAGTTCCACGTCGGGCTGACCGAGGGCCACACCTACGAGTCGAACCCGTGGAGCTGGCTGGTCCTGGGCCGCCCGGTCTCGTACTTCTACGAGTCCCCCTCCCCCGGCACCGACGGCTGCCCGGCCACCGAGACGGCCAAGTGCGCCCGCGAGGTACTGGCCCTGGGCACCCCGCTGCTGTGGTGGACGGCCTGCTTCGCCCTGCTGTACGTGCTGTGGCGGTGGGTGTTCCGCCGCGACTGGCGGGCCGGCGCCATCGCCTGCGGCGTGGCCGCGGGCTACCTGCCCTGGTTCAACTACCAGGAGCGCACCATCTTCTTCTTCTACGCGGTGGTGTTCGTCCCGTACCTGTGCCTGGCGGTGGCGATGATGATCGGCGCCCTCCTGGGCCCGGCCGGCTCGACGGAACGCCGCCGCGCCCTGGGCGCCATCACGGCGGGCGTCCTGGTCCTGCTGATCATCTGGAACTTCATCTACTTCTGGCCGATCTACACCGGCGAGACCCTCCCCATGGAGTCCTGGCGCAACCGCATGTGGCTGGACACCTGGGTCTAGCAGGGCGGGCGGAAGGCCCCGGCGTCGGACGACGCCGGGGCCTTCCGGTGCCCGCCGGTGGGGTGGTCACCGGCTCAGGGCCTCGTTCAGCCCCGGTCCCGCTCCACCGGGAGCCACAGTTCGGCGTCGGCTTCGGTCTTGTCCGGGGACAGGCGGGTGCGCAGGATCTCGGGGCCGGGGCGGCTGCGGTACGGGTTGGACGGGAACCACTCGGTGAACACGTCCCGCCACAGCTCCTGGATGGCCTGCGGAGCCGGTCCTGAGGTGGTGAAGACCGCCCAGGCGCCGGCCGGGACGGGAAGGACCGCGGTGCCCTCGGGGGCGGCCGCGGAGGTGATCACCCCGTGGTAGTAGTCCAGTTCGGTGCCTTCGGCGCGGCTCGGGTCCAGATCGTCGCAGACCGCGACGATGCCCTGCGGCTCCTGGTCCGACAGCTTCTCCAGGTGCTCCACGACCTGCGGGTCGATCCCGCGGACGAAGTCGATGATCGCCTGGTTCGGCCCCGCGTGTACCAGTGGCACCCGGGCCTTGAGGCCGACGACGTTGAAGTCCGGCCTGTCCACTATGCGATAGCGCATGCTGCTGCTCCCTTCGACGGTGAGGCGGAAGGTCAGCCGGGGCTGGGAGACGAGCGCGGCGCCGGTGCGCCGGGCCTCGCCCGGCCCGACCCCGTGCATGGCGCGGAACGCCCGGGCGAACGACTCGCCCGAGCCGTAGCCGTAGCGCACCGCGATCTCCAACAGCGACTCACGCCCTTCGAGCACCTCGGCACCCGCGACGGTGAGCCGGCGGCGCCGTACGTACTCCGACAGCGGCATGCCCGCGAGTGCGGAGAACATCCGGCGCAGGTGGTACTCCGAGGTGGCCGCGATACGCGCCAGCTCGGCCACGTCGACCTGCTCGTCGAGATGGCGCTCGGTGTACTCCAGGGTCTGGTTGAGACGCTCCAGCACTTCCGGTCCCCTTCCTCTTTCGTGATCACCACGCTAGGCAGCGGGCGCCCCGCCGGACCCGACATCCTGTGCCCGATCAAGTCGGATGTGCGGGTGGACACCCGGAGCGGATTCATTGAACATGTTCAGGCAGTTGTGACACCTGGGGAGGGGACTGTCATGAACGGGGCAGCGAAAGGGGTCGTCATCGGCGGGGTATTCCTGCTGATGGTCGGCGGGGCGGGATACGGCGTGTACGCGCTGGTCGGGTCGGAGACGGAGAGCGGCGGGAGCGGCGGGAGCGGGACCGCGGCGGTCGGGAGCGGGCCGCCGACCTCGAAGGAGGTCGAGCACACGGCGAAGGACTTCCTGGCCGCCTGGGCCGCCGGGGACGAGCGGGCCGCCGCCGACCTGACGGACAACGCGGCGGCCGCGCAGCCGGCGGTGGCCGACTTCAAGGCCAGGGCGTACGTCTCCAAGGCGGTGATCACCCCGGGGACGCCGGCGGGGGCGACGGTGCCGTTCAAGGTCGAGGCGGAGGTCACGTACGAGGGGACGACCAAGCCCCTCTCGTACGAGTCGAAGCTGACGGTGGTGCGCGGGGCGTCCAGCGGCAAGGCGCTGGTGGACTGGCAGCCGTCGGTGCTCCACCCACAGCTGCAGAAGGACGAGAAACTGCGGGCGGGCACCCCGGCGGCACCGCCGGTCACCCTGGTCGACCGGAACGGCAAGGAGCTGAGCCCGGAGAAGTTCCCGTCGCTGCGGCCGGTGCTGGACCAGCTGCGCAAGACCTACGGCGAGAAGGCCGGCGGGAGCGCCGGCGCGGAGCTGTGGATCGAACCGGCCCTGGCGGACGCGCCGAAGCGGACGCTGCTCACGCTGGCTCCGGGCAAGCCGGGAAAGATCGAGACCCGGCTGGACGCGACGGTGCAGGCGGCGGCGGAGCAGGCCGTCGCGAAGCACCCGGAGTCCTCGGTGGTCGCGGTCAAGCCGAGCACCGGTGACATCCTGGCGGTGGCCAACAACCGCAAGGACGGCTTCAACGCGGCCATGCAGGGGGCCCGGGCACCGGGCTCCACCATGAAGATCGTGACGGCGGAGATGCTGCTGGACAAGGGCCTGGTGGCGGCGGACAAGGTCGCCCCGTGCAAGCCCACGGCCACCTGGTACGGCCGGGAGTTCCGCAACCTGAAGGGCTTCTCGCTGGACGGCGCGACCTTCGCGACCAGCTTCGCCAAGTCCTGCAACACGGCCTTCATCGGGCAGATCGACGAGGTGGACGACGACGGGGCGCTGCCCCGCGAGGCCCGCGAGGTCTTCGGGATCGGCCTGGACAACTGGAAGACGGGCATCCCGTCCCGGGACGGGACGGTGCCGGAGAGCACGGGCCCGGGGGCGGCCGCCGCGTACATCGGCCAGGGCGAGATCCAGATGAACCCGCTGAACATCGCGTCGATCACGGCCACCGCGAAGACGGGTGTCTTCCGGCAGCCGGTGATCGTGTCGGCCGCCCTGGACGGCCGGCCGCTGGCGACCGCGGAGCGCCGGATGAAGCCGGCGGTGCGGCAGCAGCTGGTCTCCATGATGCGGCTGACGGCGACGGGCGGGACCGCGGCGCAGGTGATGGCCGGGGTCGGCGGGGACAAGGGGGCGAAGACCGGGTCGGCGGAGGTCGACGGCGCGGGCAGCCCGGACAGCTGGTTCACCGGCTACAGCGACGACGTGGCCGCCGCGGCGATGGTCGAGGGCGGCGGCCACGGCGCCGACGCGGCGGGACCGCTGGTCGCCCAGGTCCTCCGCGCGGGCTGAGGCTCCCGCGGGCTTCGCCGCCGCCGTGCGGTACGGGCGCGCCTCCCGGTGAGGGCGTCCGCATGCGGCAGCGTGTCGCGGCGCCCCGGCCCCGCCCAGGGGCCGGGTCACGCCCCGGCGGACCGGCGTTCCGGCGGGGCTACGCCTGTGCGTCCAGCGACGTGCGGAGGGCGCGGACCAGGGACTGGGCCCGGGGGTCCGCCGTGACGGACTTGGCCAGGGCGTTGGTGACGTAGCCGAAGCCGATGCCGGAATCCGGGTCGGCGAAGCCCAGGGAGCCGCCGCGGCCCGGGTGGCCGAAGGAGGCCGGGGAGAGCAGCGGGGACGCCGGCCCGTGCAGCATGAAGCCGGGGCCGAAGCGGGTGTTGACCACCAGGACCTTGTCCGGGCCGGCGGAGAGTTCCGTGCCGGCCAGCGCGGTCACCGCCGGGGTGAAGACGCGCCCGCCGTCCTCGACGGTCCCGACCGTCGCCGCGTAGAAGCGGGCCAGGCCGCGTGCCGTGCCGACGCCCGCCGACGCCGGGAGCTCGGCGGTGCGCCACTCCGGGGCGTTCTCGTCGGGCAGCGGGTCGATCGCCGCGAAGGCCCGCCGGGTCAGCGAGGACGGGTCCGCGTACGCCTCGGCGACGTTCCGGCGCGGCCGGGTGCGCAGCGAGCCGGCGTGCTCGGGCGGGGCCACCGGCGCCACCCGGCCCACCCGGTGGGCCTCGTCCTCGGGGACGCCGATCCAGAAGTCGAGCCCCAGCGGCTCGGCGATCTCCTCGGCCAGCCAGGTGCCGATGGAGCGGCCGGTGACGCGGAGGACCAGCTCGGACAGCAGCCAGCTGTAGGTCTGCGCGTGGTAGCCGTGGGCGCTGCCCGGCTCCCAGAAGGCCTGCTGCGCGGCGACCGCCCGCGCTCCGGAGAGGCCGTCCACGGCCTCTCCGGGGGTCAGCGGACGGTCCAGGGCGGGTATGCCCGCACGGTGCGACAGCAGGTCGCGGACCAGGGTGCGTTCCTTGCCGCCCGCCTTGAACTCCGGCCAGTACGAGCCCACCGGCGCGGCCAGGTCCAGCAGTCCGCGCTGGTACAGCAGGAGGGGGACCGCCGCCGCGACGCCCTTGGTGCCGGAGCGCACGACCACCGCGGTGTCCTCGGCCCAGGGTTCGGCACCGCCGGACCCGTCACCGGCCCCGTCCGCGTCCGCATCCGCGTCCTTCGTACCGGCCCACAGGTCGACGACCTTGCGCCCGTCCCGGTACACGGCGACCGCCGCGCCCCGGTCGCCCAGGAGCTCGAAGTTCCGTACGAACGCATCGCGGACGGGCTCGAAGCCCTCCGCCACCACACCCTGGATGTCCACGGCCGCTACAACGCCAACGCATCCGTGGCTATGCCGCCCCGGCGCCTTCGTTATGTCACCGCAACGCGCGTTATGCCACCGAAACCGAACGCGGGTCGAAGCCGAAGGGCAGCTCCAGCCGGTGCGCCCGCATCAGTTCCTCGTCGCACAGCAGTTCCTGGGTGACGCCGTCCGCCGCGATGACGCCCTCGCTGAGGATCACCGAGCGCGGACACAGCTCCAGGGCGTACGGCAGGTCGTGGGTGACCATCAGCACGGTCACGTCCAGGGAGCGCAGGATCTCGGCGAGCTCCCGCCGCGAGGCCGGGTCCAGGTTGGAGGAGGGCTCGTCCAGCACCAGGATCTCCGGCTCCATGGCCAGCACGGTGGCGACGGCCACGCGCCGGCGCTGTCCGAAGGACAGGTGGTGCGGCGGCCGGTCCGCGAAGGCGGTCATGCCGACCCGCTCCAGCGCGGTCCGCACCCGCTCCTCCAGCTCCGCGCCGCGCAGCCCGGCCGCGGCCGGGCCGAAGGCCACGTCCTCGCGCACGGTGGGCATGAAGAGCTGGTCGTCGGGGTCCTGGAAGACGATGCCGACCCGGCGGCGGATCTCGGCGAGGTTGCGCTTCTCCACCGGCAGTCCGGCCACCGTCACGGTGCCGACGCCGCCGGCGAGGATGCCGTTGAGGTGCAGGACGAGGGTGGTCTTGCCGGCGCCGTTCGGTCCGAGCAGGGCCACCCGCTCGCCCCGGCCGACCGTGAGGTCCACCCCGAACAGGGCCTGGTGCCCGTCGGGGTAGGCGAAGGCGAGCCCGGAGACGTCGAGCGAAGGAGCCTGAGGCGTCTCGGGAACCGCGGGCACCGGGGGAACAGCAGCAGAAGTCATAGCGTCCAGCCCATCACACAGACGGCGAGCGCCGCCGCCGGGAGTACCGCCGCGTGCGCCCACTGCGTGCGGCTCGCGGTCACCTCGTCGATCACCGGCATCGAGCCGGTGTAGCCCCGGCTGACCATGGCCAGGTGCACCCGCTCGCCGCGCTCGTAGGAGCGGATGAACAGGGCGCCGGCGGTCTTGGCCAGCACTCCCCAGTGCCGGATGCCGCGGGCCTCGAAGCCGCGCGAGCGCCGGGCGATCGACATCCGGCGGAGCTCGTCCGTGATGACGTCCCCGTACCGGATCATGAAGGAGGCGATCTGCACCAGCAGCGGGGGCAGGCGCAGCCGCTGCAGTCCGAGCAGCAGCTCGCGGAGTTCGGTGGTGGAGGCGAGCAGCACGGAGGCGGCCACCCCCAGCGTGCCCTTGGCGAGCACGTTCCAAGCGCCCCACAGTCCGGAGACGGACAGGGACATGCCCAGGACCTCGACCCGTTCGCCCTCGGCGACGAACGGCATGAGCACCGCGAAGGCGACGAACGGGATCTCGATCAGCAGTCGCCGCAGCAGGAAGAGCGCCGGGATCCGGGCTGCCGCCGTGACCCCGGCGAGCAGGGCGGCGTACAGGCCGAAGGCCCACACCGCCTCGCGCGGTGTGGACACGACGACCAGGACGAAGGCGAAGGTCGCGGCGAGCTTGCAGTGCGGCGGCAGTCCGTGCACCGGTGAGTGGCCGTGCCGGTAGAGCCGGTGGGCGTGGCCCGCGCCCATGTCAGACCGCCGTCGGCTGGGCGGCCTCGGCCGCCGGCCGGTCTGCGGCCGAGGAGCGGCGGCTGCGGACGGCCCAGAACACGCCGCTGCCGACGGCGATGGTGGTGCCGACGCCGATGACGCCCGCGAGGCCGCCGGAGAGGCGCGTGTTCTCGACGTCCTTCACGCCGTAGTCGGCGAGCGGGGAGTTCGCGGAGGCGTGCTCGTACTCGCGCTCGCCCTCGGGCTTCTCCTCGTCTTCCTTGAGCTTGGCGTCGATGCCCTTGTCGGCGGCGACCTTCTCCAGGCCGTCGGGGCTGGCGGAGGCGTAGAAGGAGACGAAGCCGGCCAGGACGAGGGCGGTGACCAGGCCGGTGGCCCACACCTTGCGGGCGGAGCGGGCGGGCGCCGCCGCGGCGGGCTCGGCGGCCGGGGCGGCGGGTGCGTCGACGAGTTCGCCGCCCACCCGGAGCTTGAGCGGGGCGGTCAGGCCGCGGGCGCCGAAGACCAGGTCGGGGCGTACGGCGATCACGGCGCCGACGGTGGCGGCGGTGATCAGGGCCTCGCCGATGCCGATGAGGACGTGGACGCCGACCATGGCGGTCAGCACCTTGCCGACCGCGATGTCCGTGGTGCCGCCGATGGCGTAGATGCCGGTGAAGGCGGCGGCCGAAGCCGGCACGGAGACCAGGGCGGCGGTGAAGGAGGCGACGGTGACCGAGCCGCGGTTGCGCGGCAGCACCTTCAGCAGGCCGCGGAACAGTCCGTAGGCGACGAGGACGGTGACCACGCCCATGACGGAGACGTTCACTCCGAGGGCTGTCAGGCCGCCGTCGGCGAAGAGGACGCCCTGCATCAGCAGCACGACGGCCATGCAGAGCACACCGGTGTACGGGCCGACGAGTATCGCTGCGAGCGCGCCGCCGAGCAGGTGGCCGCTGGTACCCGCGGCGACGGGGAAGTTCAGCATCTGCACGGCGAAGATGAAGGCGGCGACCAGGCCGGCCAGCGGGGCGGTGCGCTCGTCCAGCTCCCGGCGGGCGCCGCGGAGGCTGACGGCCACGGCTCCGGCTGCCACCACCCCGGCGGCCACCGAGACGGGTGCGTCGATGAATCCGTCGGGTACATGCATGGTGTGTCCGCTTCCTTCTTCACACGTTCTTTATCTGTTCAAGGATGCAGGTAGCTGCAAACGATTGGCAATAGCGAGGCCATCACAAAACGGCCCGCGCGCTTCCGTGGGAATGTGCGAGGCTGGAGAGCAATACGGACTGCTTTGTTCCGCTTCTGACGCGAGGAGCCGGCCGATGTCTGCGACCACCACCACCGCCGTCGAAGAGCGAGTGCGCGCCCGAGTGATCACCGACGATCCGCTCTACCGCCCCATTCCGGTCGCCCTGCGGTTCGTGCCGGCCGAGCCGCTCGCCGTCCGGATCGTGTTCCCCGCCGGCCTGTCACCGGAAGGCACCGAGAACGAGTGGGTCTTCCCGCGGGCACTGCTGGAGGCCGGGCTGCAGGCCCCCTCGGGCAGCGGGGACGTGCGCGTGTGGCCGTGCGGACGGGTGCAGGCGGTCGTGGAGTTCCACTCCCCCGAGGGAGTGGCCGTGGTCCAGTTCGACATCGCCGCGCTGCGCCGCTTCCTGCGCCGTACGTACCAGCCCGTCACCCGTTAGGCGCAGGACGGCCGGACGGGAAAAACGGGACCGGCCCCGCACCTCGGGCGAGGTGCGGGGCCGGTCGTCGTCACGGCACGGTCAGGCCGCCTTGATCGGCTTCAGGCCTTGATCGGCTTCAGGCGTCGATCACCTTCATGCGTTGACCAGCTTCCGGTCCTGGTCCGGGTCCTGGTCCGGGTGACCCGCGGGGTCGGCCAGGTGCTTGCGCAGCCCCTCGCCCTCCACGTCCACGTTGGGCAGCACCCGGTCCAGCCACTTCGGCAGCCACCAGGCACGGTGGCCGAGCAGCGCCAGCACCGCCGGGACGATCGCCATGCGGACGACGAACGCGTCGAACAGGACGGCGATGGCCAGCGAGAAGCCGATCATCTTGACCATCTGCTCGCTGGAGCCGATGAAGCCGGAGAACACCGCGATCATGATCACGGCAGCGGCGGTGACCACCCGGGCGCCGTGCTGGAAGCCGGTGACCACGGCCTGGCCCGGGCGCTCGCCGTGGACGTACGCCTCGCGCATCCGGGTGACCAGGAACACCTCGTAGTCCATGGCCAGACCGAACACCACGCCCACCATGAAGATCGGCATCATGCTCATGATCGGACCGGGCTGCTCGACCCCGAAGACGCCGCCCAGCCAGCCCCACTGGAAGACCGCGACGACCGCGCCGAGGGCGGCGACCACCGAGAGCAGGAAGCCGAGGGCCGCCTTGAGCGGGACCAGGACGGAGCGGAACACCACCATCAGCAGCAGGAAGGCGAGGCCGACCACGAGCGCCAGGTAGGGCAGCAGCGCGTCGTTCATCTTCTGCGAGAAGTCGATGTTCATCGCGGTCTGGCCGGTGACCAGCACCTCGTCGCCGGTGACCTCACGGATCTTGTGGACCAGGTCCTCGGTCTCGACCGAGGACGGACGGTCCTTGGAGACCACCGTGATGATCCAGGTGTCGGCACCCTTCTCCTTGTTCGGCATCGGCGGGACCACCGCCGCTGCCAGGTTGAGCGCCTTGACCTGCTCGCTCGCCTTGTCGGCGGCGGCCTTGTCGCCGTCGACGACCAGCATCAGCGGACCGTTGGAGCCCGGGCCGAAGCCCTCGGAGAGCAGGTCGTAGGCACGGCGCTGGGTGGTGGAGACCGGCTGGGAGCCCTCGTCGGGCAGACCCATCTCCAGCTTGCCCACCGGCAGCGCGATGGTGCCGAGGCCGATCACACCGAGCAGCAGGACCACCAGCGGGCGGCGCAGCACGAAGCGGGCCCAGCGGGTGCCGCCGTTCGGCTTGGCCTCGGCGCCCTCCGCCTTGGGCTTGCCGCCGCCGAACAGCCGGCTCTTCTGTCCGGCCGGCAGGACGCGCTTCTGCGCGAAGCCGATCATGGCCGGGACCAGGGTGAGCGCCACGAAGACGGCGATGACCACGGTGCCGGCGGCCGCCGCGCCCATCTTGGTGAGCATCGGGATGTTCACCACGGCCAGGCCCACCAGGGCTATGACCACGGTCAGGCCGGCGAAGACCACGGCGGAGCCGGCGGTTCCGACGGCGCGGCCGGCGGCTTCCTCCTTCTCCTGGCCTTCGGCGAGCTCGGCGCGGTAGCGGGAGACGATGAACAGCGCGTAGTCGATGCCGACTGCGAGGCCGATCATCATCGCCAGGGTGCCGGTGGTGGTGCCGAGGTCCAGCACGTTCGCCAGCGCGGTGATGGAGGAGATGCCGATGCCGACGCCGATCAGGGCGGTCAGCAGCGGGAGCCCGGCGGCGACCAGCGAGCCGAAGGTGATGACAAGGACCACGGCGGCGATCATGATGCCGACGATCTCGCCGGTGCCGTTCTCCGGCATGGTCTGGAGCGCGTCACCGCCGATCTCCACGGTCAGGCCGGACTTTTGCGCGTCCTTGCCGGTGTCCTTGAGCGCCTCGCGGGTCTCCTCGGTCAGCCCCATCGCGTCGACCTTGTACTTGGTCGTGATGTAGGCGGTGCTGCCGTCCTGGCTGACGGCCTGGACCTGGTAGGGGTCGTCGACCGTGGCGACCTGGTCCGAGCCGGACTTCAGGTCGGCGACGATCTTCTGGACCTCGCCCTTGGTCGCCGGGTCGGTGACCTTCTGACCGTTCGGGGCCTTGATCACCACACGGGCGGTCGCGCCGTCGGCGGCGAGCGCCGGGAAGCGCTCCTCGAGGAGGTCGAAGGCCTTCTGGGCCTCCGTGCCCGGCATGGAGAAGGAACTGGAGGTCGGGGTGGACGCCGAAGCCGCGCCGAAGCCGGCGAGGAACAGCAGCGCCACCCAGATCAGGGCGACCCAGCGACGGCGCCGGAAGGCGCCCTTGCCAAGTCGGTACAGGAAGGTGGCCACGTCGGTGGTTCTCCCGTTCGAGTCGTGGATGGGATGGGCATCAAGTGCCGGCCCGACGACGAGAGCGGCGTGTCAGGAGCAGCAGGAACAGCGGTACGACGGACTGCGGGTGTTCAGACGCCGAGGGCGGGGAAGACCACGGCTTCGGTGAACTCGGAGAGGAACGGCCGGTCGACCGGCCGGTCCTCGATCAGCGGCAAAGAGATGAACGCGCCGATGAGCATGTGCGGGACGAATCCGATGGCCGGACAGTCGGGGGCGATCTCCCCCCGGTCGACGGCCCGTTGCAGCATCACCTGCAGTCCGGTGATCTCCGGGTCGACGAGCAGTTCCCGCAGCGCCTTGTGGAGCTCGGGGCTCTCGTGAACCGCATGGCTCAGGCCACGCATGAGCGCCGTGTCCTTCGCCATCTGGTCGTCGTCGGAGTGCTGGATCATCACCGCGAAGTCACCGCGGATGCTGCCCGTGTCGATCTCCGCCAGGGACACCTTCTGCGTGCAGCGCAGGGCCTTGGCGACCAGCTCCGGCTTGCTCCCCCACTGGCGGTAGAGCGTGGCCTTGCTGGACTTCGTACGGGCGGCGACGGCGTCCATCGTCAGTGCCTCGTAACCGACTTCACGGAGCAGGTCCAGGACCGCGCCGTGCAGTTCGGCCTCGCGTTCGGGGGTGATGCGGCTTGCCAACTCTCCGTACCTCCCGCCGAACGAAACTGTTTCGTACACCGAGACGATACCCCGGGCAAGACCGGAACGAAACCGTTTCGTTTCGCTCCCTCCAGTGGGATCCGTCACGCACCAACGTACGTGATCGGATCACCAGTACGAGTTGCCGGGGCCCCCTGACGCGGAAAGCATTGGGGGGTGAGTCACGACGTCGCGTACCTCCGGTTCCCTCACCTCCACGACGACCTCCTGTGCTTCGCCACCGAGGACGACCTGTGGGTCGCCCCGCTCGTCGCGGAGGGCGAACCCCCCGGCCGGGCCTGGCGGATCACCGTCGACCGGACCCGGGTCGGCCACCCCCGGTTCTCCCCCGACGGCCGCCACATCGCCTTCACCACCTGGCGCAGCCTCGACCCCGAGATCCACCTCGCCCCGGTGGACGGCGGCCCCGTCCGCCGGCTCACCTACTGGGGCTCGACCGACACCCGGGTGTGCGGCTGGACCCCGCCCGACAAGGACGGCCGCAGCGACATCCTCGCCGTCTCCTCGCACGGCCAGCCCTTCTCCTACTTCGCCTGGGCCTACAGCGTGCCCACCGACGGCAGCCCCGGCGGCAGGCTGCCGTGGGGCCCCGTCTCGGACATCGCGGTGCACGAGGACGTGCACGAGGGAGAGGGATCCGGCGCGCGGCACACCCTGCTGCTGACCGGCAAGCCGCCGCACGAGCCGGCCGCCTGGAAGCGCTACCGGGGCGGCGCCACCGGCCGGCTCTGGCTGCACGGCCGGCGGCTGCTGGAGGACCTGGGCGGGCACCTCGACGCCCCGATGTTCGTGGCCGGCCGGATCGCGTTCCTCTCGGACCACGAGGGCACCGGCAACCTCTACTCCTGCCTGCCCGACGGCACCGACCTGCGGCGGCACACCGATCACGGCGACTTCTACGCCCGGCACGCCTCCAGCGACGGCAGCCGTGTGGTCTACCAGTGCGCGGGCGACCTCTGGCTGGTGGAGTCCCTCGACCCGGACGCCCGGCCCCGCCGGCTCCCGGTCCGCCTCGGCGGCCCGCGCACCGGCCGCCGCGCCTACCAGGTGCCGGCCGCCGGCAACGTCAACGGGGTCGCCGTCGACACCACCGGGCGGGCCAGCGCGATCGCCGTGCGCGGCAGCCTGTACTGGCTCACCCACCGGGACGGCCCGGCCCGCACCATCACCGACACCCCGGGGGTGCGGATCCGGCTGCCCGAGATGCTGGGTTCCGGCAACCAGGTCGCGTACGTGACCGACGCCGAGGGCGAGGACGCCGTCGAGATCGCCTATCTGCCCCGGGCGTCCGGGGAGCGCGAGCCGCGCCGACTGGCCTCCGGCCAGCTGGGCCGCGTACTGGAACTGGTCTCGGACCCGGAAGGGGAACGGCTCGCGATCGCCTCCGACGACGGCCGGCTGCTGCTCCTGACCGTGCCGGGCGACGAGGCCACCACCGCGGGCACGGACGACGCCCCGGACACGGAGGAGTCCGGCGGAGACGCCGGCTCAGGCGGGGAGACCGCCTCAGGCGGCGAGACCGGCCCGGGCGGGGAGATCAGCTCGGGCGGGGAGGTCACCGAGCTGATCCGGTCCATCAACGGGCCGGTGAACGACCTGGCGTTCTCCCCCGACGGCAACTGGCTGGCCTGGTCGCACCCGGGGATCGGCCGCTCGCTGCGCCAGATCAAGATCGCCAGGATCTCCGGCCCGGGCGCGCGGACCATCGTGGACGTCACCAACGGCCGGTTCGAGGACGAGAACCCGGTGTTCACCCGGGACGGCCGCTACCTGGCCTTCCTCTCCTGGCGCGGCTTCGACCCGGTGTACGACGTGCACACCGGGGACCTGTCCTTCCCACTCGGCTGCCGCCCCTACCTGGTGCCGCTGTCCTCCGCCACCCCCTCCCCCTTCGCGCTGTCCGCAGAGGGCCGGCCGGCCGCGGGCGGACTCGACCCGGTGGAGGACGACACCGGCGACGGCACCGTGACCGTGGAGATCGAGGGCCTGGAGAGCCGGGTCACCCCCTTCCCGGTGAGCGCCTCCAAGTACTCCTCCCTGTACCCCGTGCACGGCGGCGGCCTGGTCTGGCTGCGCTGGCCCATCTCGGGCGCCCTCGGCGAGACCTTCGCCAACCCGGCCGACACCACCGGCAAGCCGACCCTGGAGCACTTCGACATCTCCAAGGCCCGCAAGAGCGAACTGGCCTCCGGACTGGACTGGTTCGCGGCCAGCGGCGACGGCACCCGGCTGGTGCTCAACGACGACGGCGACCTGCGCGCGGTCCCCGCCACCGAGTCCGGCGACGGCGACTCCACGGTCTACCTCGACCTGCGGCGGATCCTGCACGACGTGGACCCGGGGGCCGAGTGGGGGCAGGCGTACGAGGAGGCCGGGCGGATCATCCGCGCGTACTTCTGGGAGCCGAAGATGTGCGGGATCGACTGGGACGCGGTCCTCGCCCAGTACCGGCCGCTGGTCGAACGGGTCGCCTCCCCCGACGAGTTCGCCGACCTGCTGCGCGAGGTCCTCGGCGAACTCGGCACCTCGCACGCGTACGTCTCCCCCGCCCGCCGCAACGAGGGACCGCCGCACTACCAGCGGCCGATCGGCCTGCTCGGCGCCAACCTGGTGCCGCGGGACGGCCAGTGGGTGGTCAAGCGGATCCTGCCCGGCGACTCCTCCGACTCCAAGGCCCGCTCTCCGCTGGCCGGTACGGGCATCCGCGAGGGCGCGGCCCTGACCCATGTGGACGGCCGGCCCGTGGACCCGGTGGCCGGGCCGTACCCGCTGCTGGCCGCGGCCGGCGGGACCACGGTCGAGCTCACCTTCCAGCCCGCCGAAGGCGAGGGCCCGGCCCGCCGGGTCGCGGTGGTGCCACTGGTGGACGAGCGGCCGCTGCGCTACCAGGACTGGGTGGCCAAGCGCCGCGCGGTGGTCCGCGAGGTCAGCGGCGGCAAGTGCGGCTACCTGCACATCCCCGACATGGGCGGTTCCGGCTGGGCGCAGTTCAACCGGGACCTGCGGGCCGAGATGTCCCGGCCCGCGCTGCTCGTGGACGTACGCGGCAACGCGGGCGGGCACATCAGTGAGCTGGTGGTGGAGAAGCTGACCCGGAAGATCCTGGGGTGGGACCTCACCCGCAACGCGCAGCCGGTGTCGTACGCCTCCAACGCGCCCCGGGGCCCGGTGGTCGCACTGGCCGACGAGGCCACCTCCTCGGACGGCGACATGATCACGGCCGCGTTCAAACTGCTGGGCCTCGGCCCGGTGGTGGGCCAGCGGACCTGGGGCGGGGTGGTCGGCATGACCGGCCGGCACACCCTCGGCGACGGCACGGTGATCACGGTGCCGATGAACGCCGCCTGGTTCCCGGAGTACGGGTGGTCGGTGGAGAACCACGGCGTGGAGCCGGACCTGGCGGTGCTGCGCACCCCGCTCGACTGGGCGGAGGGGCGGCACGCCGGTCTGGACGAAGCGGTCTACCTGGCGCTGGAGCTGCTGGAGGAGAACCCGGCCGCGGTGCCGCCCGGGTACGGCGACGTACCGGACCGGCGTCGCCCGGAGCTGCCGCCGCGGCCGTAGCCCCCCTGCCCAAACGGAACGGGAAGCGGAAGAACAACCGGAAGGGGCACGACCGTTGCGCAACGGTCGTGCCCCTCGCCGCGGGCGTCGCTAGAAGTTGTCGTCGTCGTCGACGATCGACCTGCGGGCCTCGTCCTCCTGCTCCGGCCGCCGCGCGGGCCGGTCCGCCTCCTCCTGGCGGGCCCGCACGCGCGCGGACGCACTCTCCTGCGTGCCCTTGGCGGCCTGCCCGGCCTTGGCCTTGAGGTCCTGCGACTTCTCGTTGAACTGGTCCTTGATGCCCATGCTTCTCACTCCACGAGGGGTGTCGGTGGTGGGGCCTCGACCAGATTTGCACGAGGCGGCACACCTCGCATTTCGGTCAGTGACTCTGGGTGCGCTCCTTCTCGTCGGCCGCCCCGCCCGCTCCTACGAGCCCCTTGGGAACACCGGCCAGCCGCGGCTCGAACCGCTTCATCTCCCGCTGCCCGCCCAGCGCGATGACCGCCGGGAGGTAGCCCCGCACCGACTGCATCCCGCGCAGCCACCACTGCGCGTAGACGTGTGCCGAGCGGCGCTCGATCCCGGCCACGATCCGGTCCACGGCCGGCCCCAGCGGGTACGTCCGGTTCGCCGGCCACGGCAGCCGCTGCCGCAGCTCGCGCATGACGTCGTGCTGGTCGGCGCCGCGCACCATGTCGGTGTCGGTCCAGGACAGGTAGCCCACGCCCACCTTGACGCCCTTGTAACCCACTTCGGCGCGCAGGCAGTGGGCGAAGGCCTCCACGCCCGACTTGGAAGCGCAGTACGCGGTCATCATCGGCGCCGGCGTGATGGCGGCGAGCGAGGCGATCTGCAGGAAGTACCCGCGGCTCTCGGCCAGTACAGGCAGGAAGGCGCGGGCGGTGACCGCGCCGCCGATGAGGTTCACCTCGATGACCCGCCGCCAGGCGTCCGGGTCGGAGTCGCCGAACGGACCGCCGGCGGCGACACCGGCGTTGGCGACCACGATGTCCACCTTGCCGAAGCGCTGTTTGACCTCCTCGGCGACCCGGGCCATGGCCTCGTGGTCGGTGACGTCGGCGTACCAGTGGTCGCTGTCGGTGTGGAGGCGCCCGGAGACCTCCTTGAGGGCCTCCGGCTCCAGTCCGACCAGGGCCACCCTGGCTCCGCGCGCGGACAGTTTGCGGGCGAGCAGCTCGCCGACGCCGCGGGCCGCGCCGGTGACGACCGCGACCTGCCCCTCCAGACTCCGCCTGCCGCCGCTCATGCGCTCTTCTCCTTGATCCCTGCGTCCTTGATCCCGACGAGACCGCGTATGACTCCGGTGACGGCCTCCGGCGCCTCGATCGGCGTCATGTGGCCCATCCCGGTCAGCTCGGTGAGCCCCACGCAGTGCGGCAGCTCGGCGGCCAGCCCGCGGGAGTGCACGATCGGGGTGAGCCGGTCGGCGGTGCCGCCGATCACGGCCGTCGGCACGGTGAGCCGCGGGAGGTTGTGCCGCAGGTCCAGGCCGGACAGCACCTTCGACCACTCGTGGCGCACTCGCGGCGGGCAGGCATGCACGATCCGGGCGCAGACATCGACCTTGTGCGGGGCCGTGCCCGGCGCCATGGTCACGTACTGCACCGCCTTCCTCGCGACCGGGGTGACCGGTCCGAGCGGCGCCCGGGCGGACATGACGGTGCGGGTGATCCGGGTCCGTGCGCGGCCGGGGCGCATCGGGACCACCGTGGACTCCTCGGGCAGCCGGGCCGCGCCGGTGCTGCACAGCAGCGCGGCGGACACCCGGTCGTCGAAGCCGGAGCGGCCGGCCGCGGCCATGATCGTCATCCCGCCCATGGAGTGTCCGGCGACCACGGCGCGCTCTCCCTCGCCGAGGGTGGCGGCGAGCACGGCGACCAGGTCGTCGGCGAGGGCCCCGGTGCTGAAGACGCCCGACGCCCGGCTCCGGCCGTGGCCGCGCTGGTCGTAGGCGATGACCTTGTGGTCCCGGGAGAGTTCGCGGACCTGGGCGGCCCAGAAGGCGGTGGAGCAGGTCCAGCCGTGCGCGAGCACCACGGCCGGCGCGTCCTCGTCCCCGTGCACCTCGACGTGCAGCCGCGCCCCGTCGGCGGATTCGGCGACCAGCTCGCGCCGGGCAGCCGGGGGCGCGTACGGACCGGCGGTGACGTGCGTCAGCCTGCTCATGCGGCTTCCTCCTCAGTGGCGGCACCGGCAACCGCTGCCGGCACGGGTGTACGTTCCCCGGTCCGGACGCGCAGCACCTCGTACTCGGCGAGATCCACGGTCCGCGTCTCGCGGCGGAACTCCCCGGTGGTGCCGGGCCAGACGGTCGTGTTCCGGCCGGCCGCGTCCAGGTACCAGCTGGTGCAGCCGCCGGTGTTCCACACGGTGCGCCGCATCCGGTCCTGGACCCGGCGGTTCCAGGTGTTCACGGCGGAGGGGCGGGCGGCGAGCGCGGCCCTTCCGCCCTGGCCGCGGCCCTCCAGCAGGCCGAGCTGGCGCACGTAGTCGGCCATGTAGTTCAGCTGGGACTCGATCATGAGGATCATCGAGCTGTTCCCGAGCCCGGTGTTCGGCCCGACGATCGTCATCCAGTTGGGGAAGCCGGCCGCGGTCGCTCCGCGCAGCGACTGCATGCCGTCCTTCCACGCCTCGGCCAGGGTCTTCCCCTCCTGCCCGACCACCCGGTCGGCGATGGGCATGTCGGTGACGTGGAAGCCCGTCCCGAAGACGATCGCGTCGGCCTCGGTCTCGGTGCCGTCGGCGGCCACCAGCACCGAGCCGCGGATCTCCTTCAGCCCCGACGCGACCAGGTCCACGTTGGGCCGGGCCAGCGCCGGGTAGTAGTCGCTGGACAGCAGGATCCGCTTGCAGCCGATCCGGTAGGAGGGCGTCAGTTTCGCCCGCAGCGCCGGATCCTTGATCGAGCGGGCGATGTTGGCCTTGGCCAGCGACTCGATCAGGCCGAGCTGGTTGGGGCGCTTCGTGAACGCGCTGACCTGGAGCTCCCGGAGCCCCCAGAGCACCCCTCGGCGGGCGGCCCGGGTGAACGGCAGCTGCCGGTGCAGCCAGCGCTCCAGCCCGCTGATCTCCCGGTCGGTGCGGGGCATCACCCACGGCGCGGTCCGCTGGAAGAGCGTGAGCCGGTCCACCTCGGGCGCGATCGCGGGGACGATCTGGATCGCCGAGGCGCCCGTGCCGATCATCGCCACCCGCTTGCCGCGCAGGTCGTAGTCGTGGTCCCAGCGGGCGGAGTGGAAGACCTTGCCGGGGAAGTCGGCCAGGCCCGGCACCTCGGGCATCTTCGGGTCGGAGAGCGCGCCGGTGGCCGACACCACCACCTCGGCGGTGAACTCGCCGGCCGAGGTCTCGATCTCCCAGTGCAGCGCGTCGGCGTCCCAGCGCATCATCAGGACCTCGTGGTTCAGCCGTACGTGCGCCCGCAGCCCGAAGGTGTCGGTGACGTGCTCCAGGTAGGCGCGGATGTGCCGCTGGCCGGAGAAGGTGCGGGGCCAGTCCGGGTTCGGCGCGAAGGAGAAGGAGTAGAGGTGGGAGGGCACGTCGCAGGCGCACCCGGGGTAGGTGTTGTCCCGCCAGGTGCCGCCGACCGAGTCGGACCGTTCCAGCACCACGAAGTCGGTGATCCCCTCGCGGCGGAGCCGGACCGCCGCTCCCAGACCGCCGAAGCCGGACCCGATCACCGCCACGCGCACATGTTCGCCCACGCCCGCCGCCCTTCACAGACTCTGCCAGCGATCACTGGCACGGTTGGGAGAGTAGAGCTTCCCCGTACTCATGGGTAGGGGTCTCGCCGGGAAAGTTACCCGCAGTACGCCATAGGCTGCGCCTGTGGCGGACGAACAGACGGTACGCGAATACCGGACCCGGGAACTGGCCGAGGCGGCCGGCATACCGGTGCGCACCCTGCGCTTCTACCGGGAGCGGAAGCTGCTGCCGCCCCCGCGCCGCGAGGGCCGCATCGCCTGGTACGACGACCACCACCTGGCCCGGCTGCGCACCATCGCGGCACTCCTGGAACGCGGCCACACCCTCGGCGGTATCGCGGAGCTCACTGCGGCCTTCGAGAACGGGCGCGACGTGAGCCAGCTCAGCGAGCTGCTCGGCATGGGCTGGTCGGAGGACACTCCGGTCCGTCTGACCCCGGAGGCCCTGGCCGACTACTTCGAGGGCGAGGTCACCCCGGAGAACCTGGTCGCCTCCCTGGACCTCGGCTACGTCGCGGCCGACGGCGACGAGATCGTGCACGTCAGCCGGCGCCTGCTGGACGCGTCCTCGGCACTGGTCCGCGAGGGCGTGCCGCTCGCGGCGGTGCTGGAGGCGGGACGCCAGGTCCGGGCGCACGCGGACGCGATGGCGGCCCTGTTCGCCGGACTGATCGCACGGCACGTGGCGGACGGCCCGGACGCGGTCGGCCGGCTGCGCCCGCTGGCCAAGAGCGTGGTCGAGGCGGAGCTGTCGATGGCGCTGGACCGTCTGCTGGCCGCCCGCCACCACCAGCCGGACGCCACGCCCCGCCCCACCCCGGCGGACCACCCGGCGGACCACCCGGCCCCGGCCGACCGGCCGGGCGCCGCGTAAGCCGTCAGGCGTAAGCCGTCAGCCGTCAGCCGTCAGCCGTCAGCCGAGGCGGTAGACGACGGTCACCGGGGCGTGGTCGGACCACCGCTCGGGGTGCGTCTCGGCCCGCTCGACGAAGCCCTTCACCGCCCTGTCCGCCAGGCCCGGCGTCGCCACGTGCAGGTCGATCCGCCAGCCGGCGTCGTTGTCGAAGGCCCGGCCACGGTAGGACCACCAGGAGTACGGGCCCTCCTGCTCGGGATGCAGCTGCCGCATCACGTCCACGTAGCCGGCGCCGTCGTAGACCCCGCCGAGCCACTCCCGCTCCTCGGGCAGGAAGCCGGCGCTCTTGCGGTTGGTCTTCCAGTTCTTGAGGTCGGCCTCCTGGTGGCAGATGTTCCAGTCACCGCAGACCAGCACCTCCCGCCCGTCGGCCGCCGCCTTGGCCTTCAGCTCCTCCAGATACGTCCGGAACTCGGCCATGAAGCGGTACTTCTCGTCCTGCTTCTCCGTGCCGGCCTCCCCGGACGGCAGGTACAGGCTCGCGACCGTCAGCCCGGGCAGGTCGGCCTCGACGTACCGGCCGCTCGCGTCGAACTCCTCGCTGCCGAAGCCGATCCGGACCCGCTCCGGCTCCCGCCGGGTGAACAGCGCCACACCGGCCCGGCCCTTCGCGGCGGCGGGCGCGAACACGGTGTGCCAGCCCTCGGGCGCCCGTACCTCCTCGGGGATCTGCTGCTCCTCGGCCCGGACCTCCTGGAGGCAGATCACATCGGCGTCGGTCCCGGCCAGCCACGGCACGAGGCCCTTCTTGGCTGCGGCACGGATCCCGTTCACGTTCACAGAGGTCACGGTGATCAAGAAAACTCCCCAGATCGGCACAAACGTGCAGCAGCGTACTCGGCAACCGCTGGGCGCGGTGTGATCCGCCATATCCCGGACAGCCGGACCGCCCGTACGATATTCGGATGTTTGACGGGATCGAGCTGCACACCGTGTCCTACGACCACCCGGACGCGGTGAGGCTCAACGACGAGGTCCAGATCGAGTACCGGCAGCGGTACCAGGGCGAGGGCGACGCCACCCGGCTCGACCCGGCCATGTTCGAACCGCCCCGCGGCCGCTACCTCCTCGCCTACGACCCCGCCGGCCTCCCGCTGGCCAGCGGCAGCTGGCGCAGCCAGGAGAAGAACGACTGGGGCTACTCGGACGGCGACGCCGAGATCAAGCGGATGTACGTCATACCCGGCGCCCGCGGCCGCGGCCTGGCCCGCCGCATCCTCGCCGAGCTGGAGGCCGACGCGCGCGCCGCGGGCCGCACCCGCATGGTCCTGGAGACCGGCGACCAGCAGCCGGAGGCCATCGCCCTCTACCTCTCCTCGGGCTACGAGATGTGCCCGAAGTTCGGCTACTACCGCGAGTACGAGAACAGCCGCTGCATGGCGAAGCCGCTGCGGCCCTGAGCCGGACCGCCCCACGGCCACGCCTGGCGGATCCGGCACGCAAGGCCGGCCTGCCACAGGTCGGCGGACCAGAGCCGGGTACCGGCCGGCGGCAGGGTCCCCGTGGGCAGCCGCACATCGGCAGCCGCCCGCCCGCCACCCCGCCCACCCAAACCGGCGGAGCCCCTCCGGGTGCCGGTGGCCGGCAGCCGCACGGCGGCCCGTCACCGAGTGGCCGGCGTCACAGCCACACCGGGGCGTCCGTCCCCCACCGCGACGGGGTCCGGCTCCAGTCGCCCGGGCCGAAGGCCACCGGCGGGGCCGCGTACCGCAACCGCCCGTACGCCGAGTCGGCCTCCCGCAGCCAGGGGTCCGGCGCGTGCGCCTCCTCCCCCGCGGGCGGCGTGTCCTCCCGTACGAGGTCCCGGACCAGCCAGGACGCCGTACCGGCCAGCGAGAACCGCAGGGACCGGCCGCCCCCCGCGGACAACGCCCGCATGACCCCGGCGGCCACCAGGTATCCCGTGCCGTGGTCCAGCGCCTGGGCGGGCAGCACTCCGGGCGTGCCGTCCGGGGCGGCGTACGCGGCCGAGATCCCGTACCCGGCCTGCACCAGCGAGTCGAACCCGCGCCGCCCGGCCCACTCCCCCGACCAGCCCCAGGCGCACAACTGGGCCACCACCAGGCCCGGCCGCCGGTCCAGCAGTTCCTCCGCGCCCAGCCCGTAGCGGTCCAGGGTGCCCGGCCGGTACCCGGTGACCACCACGTCCGCCTCGTCGAGCAGCCGGTCGAACACCGCCCGGTCCGCGGGGTCCGCCAGGTCCAGCCGGGCCGACCGCTTCCCGAAGCCGGTGTCCGCGTGGGCGTCGTCCGCCTCGGGCAGCCGGGGGGAATCGATCCGCAGCACGTCCGCGCCGAGCAGGCCGAGCGTCCTGGTGGCCACCGGCCCGGCGATCACCCGGGTCAGGTCCAGCACCCGCAGTCCGGCCATCGGCAGCCCCTCCGGCGCCTGCGGCAGCGCCCGCGGCCGGTCCCCCCACATCCGCGACACCCGCTCCACCAGCGGCTGCGGTGCCCCGTACCGACCGGCCACGGCCACCGCGAGCCCACCCCCGGCGTACACGGCTTCCTGCACCTCGGCGGCCTTCCGCCCGGCCACGGCCGCGGCGAGCTCATCGGAGGACCCCTCGGGGGATCCATCGGGGGATCCATCGGTCAACCCCAAAACCCGTACCAGCGCGGCCCGGTGGTGCGGATAGTTGGCGTGCGTCCGCACCCACCCGTCCGCGGCCCGCCAGAACCCGGACAGCGGCGCGAACACCACCGGAGCCCGCCCGTCCACCCGCAGGTGCCGCTCACTGACGAACGCGGTCGCCACCGCCCCCTCGTCGACCACCACCTCGGGCACCTCGTCCCGCCCGGCCCGTACGGCGTCCAGCTCCGCGGCGGCCAGCGAGCAGACCCCGACCGCGGCCCGCGCCAACTCCCGCACCGGCAACGGCCCGTCCCCGAACCCGCCCGCCCCGCGGTACCGCACCCGCCGCGCCACCTCCGGCACCCCGCCGAGCGCCACCCAAGCCTGCTCCGCCGCCCCACCCCGCCCCTTGATCACCATGCCCCCCATTCTGCGCCGCGCCCCACCCCAACCCGCCCATTCCCGGCCACGGTTGGCCGATCCGCCCACAAGGCCGACCGTGGCCGGTCAACCGCCCTCAACGAGCCTGCGCACGTTCTCGACACTGCCGCAGTCCGCTGCGAGCTGCTTCTCGCGCTCCCGCAGGAACGCCGCGCCCAGTTCCGCCCTGCGCTCGTCGGGAACGTTCTCCCGGGCACCGTTGAGAATCGTCCGCTCCTCCTCGTCGAGGTGGTGGGAGACCGCCTTGACGAGTTCCTCCAGCCGTTCGTCCCAGTCGTCAGAGCCGACATCGTCCACCTGGAGCAGCTTCAGCAGAGCCTCGTTGCCTTCGGCGTGCTCCTCCGCGCCGTGTTCCACCTCCTCGTTGTCGACGCCCCGGAAACGCTTGAGCGCGCCGTACACCTCGGCCTCCTCCGCCTCGCCGTGGGCGATGAGCAGAGCCGCGAACTTCTCCCGCGCCGCCGCGCGGTCGGCTTCTACGCTCCGCATGCGGCGGAACAGTTCCTCCATGGTGCGGTGGTCCTTGAGGATCACCTCGACGACGTCCTGGTCCTTGCCCCGGCCGGTCATCGGATCAGCCTCCTCCATCGGTCGCCCGTCCCGTGGCACCTGCTCGTTCGCCCGGGTCCGAAACCTCCCCCTCCGCCCTCGCCGGGCGACCGGGGACGGATGAGTGCGGAGGCTGCCGACGGGTAGGCGCCGTGGGTCACGCGGCTCGCCCGGCGGACCGCCGCTCCGCGAGCCGCCGAGGGCGCCGAGCCCGTGATCCGACGGTCTTCGAGCCTTCGAGGAGGGCAGACCCATGACCGCACACTTCCCGGACCCCTCTCCCCACGGCCCCGGGGTCGGCGGCGGCGTGCCGCCCGGCGAGACGCCTCCCGGTGAATCGAGCACCGGGTCGGGCGCCGGCCCGTACCGGCCCCTGACACGCGGCTGGGCCATGGCCCCCCTCGTGCTGATCTGCCTGATGTCCCTGAGCGTCGCCCTCTTCTTCCTCGCCTACGCCGTCACTCTGGACCTGTGAGGCCGGGACCGGGACAGGCCCGCAGTCGGCCCGACCGCCGACGATCAGATGGGCCGGCCAGGCGCCGCATTCATCGAACCACCGACGCCGAGACGATCCAGGTCCTTGACGAGTTCAACCAGGTCTGATGGGACGCCCGATTCCCGGCGGGGGTGGGGAGAACTACGGGCCGGAGTTCCGCTACGTGACCCACTGACGGTAGGCCTCGAAGGCCGCAGTGGCTTTCAACAGTACGTCTCGCAACCACATTTGGCGTGCTGCGCACACCGCCACGGGTGGCACGAGCGGGGGCTCGGGGTGCACGCTGAAAGAGGGGGGTATCGACGGCCGCACGCCCGCACACAGGAGGCGAACGACATGGCCGAGAACATCATGAAAGGCCAGCAGAACGACCTCAGTTCGCTCATGGAGCGGGCGTCGAGACGCGATTTCACCGTCCCCTTCGAGGGGTACAGCCGCGATGATGGAAACATCCCGGGAAACCTCCTGATCGTCGAGTCCGGCGACTGCGTCTACTCCTTCGCCAAGTCCGACATCATGGACCGGGAGACCATCGGTGAGGACCGGATCAGGGTGCATGTGCGGGAGGGGGCCACGGCATTTCGCCTGGGCCGGATGCGCGCCGGTGAACCGCAGGACGCCTTCCTGGTCGCCATGGAGAACATCGCACCGCCGCCGAGCCCCGGACTGCCGGGGGATCCGAGGCCGGCGAGCGGGCCGGTCGGGCTCGCGAACGCCGAAGCGATGGAGTACATGGCCCCTCCGCCGGCCATCGAGCTGCCGAGCGCGCCGCGCTACGCGGGAGCGGGCATGGCACCGGCTCAGGCGCAGGTGCTCGCCCCGCCCCTCTCCACCGTCGGGAGTTTCTGGACGAACAGGTGCGTCGCCGGAGACGCCTTCGTCAACAACTGCGCCCACTTCCTCTCGGACGCCTTCATCCGCGCCGGGTACACGGAACTCTCCGACCCCAACACGCACATCAAAGCACGGTGCTACACCTACGCCCGCCGGCCCATCCGAGCACGGAACATGTGGTCCTGGTTCAAATCCAAAGCGGTTCGCACGAGCCACACACCGACACGGAACACCGGATGGTGGGCTGTCTTCCAGCTCGACGAGAGCGCGTACTGGGGCGGTCACGTGGTGCTGTTCGACTCCGACACGTGGACGCACTACGGCACGGGCTGGCACGGCACGTGGCACCAGTACATGTACCAGTGGTGAAGGACCGGTGCCCGGCGCACCGCGCACCGACTCCGGCTCTCCGGCTCTCCGGCTTCGTGAAGCTTGACCTCGAACAGACCCCGGAAACGCCGAGATCCCGCCCCGCCTTTCGGCGGAACGGGATCTCGTGACGATTCTTGAGAGCTACTCAAGAACTGTCGTTTGTGGACCTGTGGGGATTTGAACCCCAGACCCCCTCGATGCGAACGAGGTGCGCTACCAGACTGCGCCACAGGCCCTTGCGACGTGTGAAACATTAGCATCCCGATGCCCGCGGTCCAAAACCGGTGATCACTCGTTGGCGGCGCGGGGTCGGTCGTCCGTCTCGTACTGGTCGAACAGCGGGGTGCGGCCGGTGTCCCGGGGGCGGCGCAAGGCCGGGCGGGCCGGGTCCTGGGGGGAGGACGGCGGGGTCGCGGAGCGCTGGGCACGCAGGCGCGGGTCCGTGGGCTCGGCGGTACTGGAGCGGGCCGGGCTCCAGGCGTCCGGGGCCGGGGAGCCGGTGGCGCGGGGGGCGACCGGGGCCGTGACGTAGGTCGGCAGCGGGACCGGGACCGGCTCCCAGCTGTCGCCGCGGGCCGGGCCGCGCTCGCGTTCCTTCTGCTGGTCCACCCACTCCGCGTGGTCCGTCTGCTCGACCAGCGCACGGCGGCCCGCCTCCTGGGGGGAGACGGGTGGCGCGGGGTCGGGTTCCGCGGCCGCGGCCGCGGGCGGGACCTCGGGGTCGCGACGGCGCGGCGAGCGGCTCTCGCGGAGGCGGCGCGCCGCGGCCTCGGCGCGGCGGCGGTCCATGGTGAAGGCGAAGCGGCGCCGCTCCTGGCCCCGGAGGTGCGCGATGTACGCGCTCAGCAGGACGGCGGGTGCGGCGGGGGCCCAGAGGAACCGGAGACCGCCGACCGCCGCGACGATCGCGCCCAGGGTGAAGGCGAGGAAGAGCATCGCGGTGGTGCGCCGGCGGCGGGCGAGGACCTGGTGGCGCTTCTCGCGCCGGGTCCGCTCCATCCGTTCCGCGGCGGCGGCCCGGGGTTCCGTACGGGTCGGAGACATGCCTGAGGCCCGGGCGTCGGCCTCGACGGAATTCACCAATTCCGTGGCCGCGTCCGGGTCCGCGGGGGGTTGCGCCTCCTCACCACCGCGCTCACGCAGTTCCTTGGCGTAACGGCGCTCCATTCCCGCCCGTCCGGAAAGCAACCGGATGGCAGTGGAGAAGCGTTCCGTCGGACGGGCTTCGTTCAGCTCGTCCTGCCTCCGGAGCCACATGGGCACCAAGTAGGCGGCCCAGGCCCCGACGATGACTGCGTAGATGAGGCCGCTGCTGCTCACACCTCACACCGTAGAGGGGCGCGGGCGAAGGCATCGGCCAATTGGGCCGGTGTGTCGCACGATCTGGCTGATATCACCGACTTTTTTTGTGACTCTTCGGATCAGGTGATCGGCCGATGCCGATCGAATTCGAACAGATTTGCGTTTTTCGTTTACTGGTGATGCTGCACGCGGCGCCGGTGCCAGCGCTCCACCAGGCCTTCCGGCACTTCCTCCGCCGTCAGGGCGTAGACCAGGTGGTCCCGCCACGCGCCGTCGATATGGAGGTAGCGCGGCCGCAGCCCCTCCTCGCGGAACCCGAGTTTCTCCACCACCCGGCGGCTCGGCCCGTTCTCGGGCCGGATGCACACCTCGATCCGGTGCAGCCCCACGGTCCGGAAGCAGTGGTCCACGGCGAGCGCGACCGCCGTGGGCATCACGCCCCGCCCCGCCACCTCACGGTCCACCCAGTACCCCACATGGCCGGCGCACATCGAGCCCCAGGTGATCCCGGCCACCGTCAGCTGCCCGACCAGCCGCCCCTGGTACTCGACGACGAACGGCAGCATCCGGCCGGCGTTCGCCTCGGCCCGCAGGTGCCGGACCATCTGGCGGTACGTCGGACGCTGGACCACCGGACCCCAGGGCGCGGGCGGCGGGATCGTCGCCTCCCACGGGCGCAGCCATTCGCGGTTGCGCCGGTTCACCTCGCGCCAGTCGCGCTGGTCCCGCAGTTTTATCGGCCGGAGCGACACGTCGCCGTCGCGCAGCACCACCGGCCAGGAAGGCGCGTTCAGCTCTCGCTCCCCGAGGGTCCGGCGGGCGCTCCGGCGGGCGGGCCCGGGTGGTCGCCGCCGCGGATCTGGTCCACCGCGTGCGGCAGGATGCGGGACAGCACGGCCAGCCCGTCCCGGACCCCGCCGGTGGAACCGGGCAGGTTCACGATCAGGGTGCGGCCGGCGACGCCCGCCAGGCCCCGGGACAGCGCCGCGGTGGGTACGTGCGCCAGGCTCTCGGCGCGGATGGCCTCCGGGATGCCGGGGACCTGGTAGTCGATCACCCGGGCGGTGGCGTCGGGGGTGCGGTCGGTCGGCGAGATCCCCGTGCCGCCGGTGGTGAGGATGACGTCGTAGCCGGCCGCCACGCCCTCGCGCAGCGCCTGCTCGACAGGGTCGCCGTCCGGGACGACCCGGGGGCCGTCGACCGCGAAGCCGAGCTCCTGCAGACCCCCGGCCAGCAGCGGGCCTCCCTTGTCGGGGTAGACGCCCCGCGCGGCCCGGTTGGAGGCGGTGACCACCAGGCCGCGCAGGCCGCCCGAAGCCGCCGCGGCTGGAGCGGGAGCCGAAGAAGAGGCCGGGGCCGGGGCGGAGGCCGCCCCCTGTTCCGGATGGGCGTGGCTGTGGACTTCGCCGCCGCGGGGCGCGTTCACGAACGGCTCCAGTCGCCCGACTTGCCGCCGGTCTTCTCCTCGACCCGGATGTCGGTGATGACCGCGCCCTTGTCGACCGCCTTCACCATGTCGATCACGGTCAGGCCGGCGACCGCGACGGCCGTCAGCGCCTCCATCTCGACGCCGGTGCGGTCCGCGGTCTTCACGGTGGCGAGGATCTCCACCGCGTCGTCGGCGACCGTGAGGTCGACCTTGACGCCGGACACCGACAGCGGATGGCAGAGCGGGATCAGGTCCGGGGTCTTCTTCGCGCCCATGATCCCGGCGATCCGCGCGGTGGCGAGGGCGTCGCCCTTGGGCACGCCCTCGCCCCGCAGCAGTTCGATCACCCGGGGCGCGACCAGGACCCGCCCGCTGGCCCGCGCCGTACGGGTGGTGACGTCCTTCTCCGACACGTCGACCATCCGGGCCGCGCCCGCCTCGTCGATGTGTGTCAGCCTGCTCTGGGTACTCATCGCTGCGCCGCTCCGCTCTGGGCCCCGTCGGGGCCTGTGTGGTGCAACACACGCTACCCGGACCCCGCCCTGACGGGCGGGGCAGCCCGGCAGCCGGACAACGGTGCCGGGAGCGCCGGCGCCGTACCGGCAGGACCGTCAGCCGAGCGGGATCACGTCCAGTTCGGTGCCGGGCTCCACGGAGGTGACGTCCTCCGGGACGACCATCAGCGAGTCGGCGTGCGCCAGCGCGGCGATCAGGTGTGAGCCGGAGCCGCCGACCGGGCTGACCGTGCCGACCCGCTCGTCGTACTTCCCGCGCAGGAACTGCCGACGGGCAGCGGGCGAGCCGATCGCCTTGTCGGCCTCCAGCCGCGCCCGGACCACCGGACGGGAGACGTCCGGCAGGCCCATCAGGGCGCGGATGGCCGGGCGTACGAACAGTTCGAAGGAGACGTAGGAGGACACCGGGTTACCGGGCAGGGCCATCAGCGGGGTGCGGTCGGGGCCGATCGAGCCGAAGCCCTGCGGCTTGCCGGGCTGCATGGCCAGCTTGCGGAAGTCGATCCCGCCGCCCGCGGCCGCGCCGTCCTCGCTGCCGTTCCCGGTCCCGGTCCCGTTCCCGGTCCCGTCCTCGTCGGGCTTCCCGGCGGCCGACAGGGCCTCCTTGACCACGTCGTACGCGCCCACGCTCACACCGCCGGTGGTGACCAGCAGGTCGGCGCGGATCAGCTGGTCCTCGATGGTGGCGCGCAGGGTGTCCGCGTCGTCGGCGACCGCCCCGACCCGGTAGGCGATGGCTCCGGCGTCGCGGGCGGCCGCGGCCAGCGCGAAGCTGTTGGAGTCGTAGATCGTCCCGGCGGCCAGTGCCTCGCCGGGCTGTACGAGCTCGCTGCCGGTGGACAGCACCACCACGCGCGGACGCGGCCGGACCCGGACCGTGCCGCGGCCGATGGCCGCGAGCAGGGCGATCTGGGGCGGCCCGAGAACCGTGCCGGCGGCCAGCGCCAGGTCCCCGGCCTGCACGTCGCTGCCGCGCGCCCGCACGTGCGCCCGCGCCTCGGCGGCCCGGTGCACCCGCACCTCGCCTCCGGCGCCTTCGGGAGCGGCACTGGCCGGGGTCATGCCGGCCGCCGCACCGCCGCCGGTGCCGCCGTCGGTCCACTCGACCGGTACGACGGCCTCGGCGCCCGGCGGCAGCGGGGCGCCGGTCATGATCCTCGCGGTCTGGCCGGGGCCCACGGAGGGCAGCTCGCCGCTGCCCGCCGCGACGTCCCCGATGACCGTCAGCACCGCCGGGAACTCCTCGCTCGCCCCCTGGACATCGGCCACCCGGACGGCGTAGCCGTCCATGGAGCTGTTGTCGAAGGGCGGCAGGGCGACGGGCACGGTGACGTCCTCGACCAGGACGCAGCCCTGGGCGTCGAGCAGCTGGAGCTCGATCGGCTCCAGCGGCCGGATCGCGGCCAGGATGTCCGCCAGGTGCTCGTCCACCGACCAGAGGCGCTGCGGCCCGGGTGCGGTGCCCTGCGGTGCGGTGCTGCTCAAGGCTTACTCCATCTCCTCCGTGACGTAACTGCGAAGCCAGGTGCGGAACTCCGGCCCCAGGTCCTCACGCTCGCACGCGAGGCGGACGATGGCCCGCAAGTAGTCGGCACGGTCTCCGGTGTCGTAGCGACGGCCCCGGAAGACCACACCGTGCACCGGACCGCCGAGGGTCTCGTCGGCGGCCAGCTTCTGCAGGGCGTCGGTGAGCTGGATCTCCCCACCGCGGCCCGGCTCGGTCTCCCGCAGTATGTCGAAGATCGCGGGGTTGAGGACGTAGCGTCCGATGACCGCGTAGTTGCTCGGCGCCTCGGAGGCGTCGGGCTTCTCCACCAGGCCGGTGATGCGGACGACGTCCGTCTCCTCGGTGGCCTCGACGGCGGCGCAGCCGTAGAGGTGGATGCTCTCCGCGGGGACCTCCATCAGCGCGATGACGGAGCCGCCGGTGCGCTGCTGGATCTCGGTCATCTGGCGGAGCAGCGGGTCGCGCGGGTCGATCAGGTCGTCGCCGAGCAGCACCGCGAAGGGCTCGTCGCCGACGTGCGGGGCGGCGCAGAGCACGGCGTGGCCGAGGCCCCGCGGGTCGCCCTGGCGGACGTAGTGCATGGTGGCCAGGTCGCTCGACTCCTGGACCTTCTTCAGCCGGTCGTCGTCACCCTTGGCGACGAGGGCCGACTCCAGCTCGTAGTTGCGGTCGAAGTGGTCTTCGAGCGGCCGCTTGTTGCGTCCCGTGATCATGAGAACGTCGTCCAGGCCCGCGTTGACGGCCTCTTCCACCACGTACTGGATGGCGGGCTTGTCGACGACCGGGAGCATCTCCTTGGGGGTGGCCTTGGTCGCCGGAAGGAAGCGAGTACCGAGGCCCGCGGCCGGAATGACGGCCTTTTTGATCACGGGGTGCAACTGAGTCATGGGCAGAACGATAGAGGGTACGCAAAGACCCACGGTGAGATTCCGGTAAACAAATACCGTTTTGCGCCGGTATAGGAAGGGATTTGAAGGCGAGCTGTGACAGAGAACCGATCCGCCAAGTCCGATTTGCGCCGTGAACTGATCGCGGCCCGGCGCGCTTTGTCCCCCGGGGCGGCCGGTGCGGCGGCCGGCGCGCTGGCCGTCCGGGCCCTGGAACTGCCCGAGCTGGCGGAGGCCCGCACGGTGGCCGCGTACGTCTCGGTCGGGACCGAACCCGGGACCCGCGAGCTCCTGGACGGGCTGCGCCGGGCGGGCAAGCGGGTGCTGCTGCCCGTCCTGCTGCCCGACAACGACCTCGACTGGGCCGAGTACGAAGGCCCCGGAAGCCTCGCAGAAGTGGCACATCCGGGCAAGATGCGCCTGCTGGAGCCGGACGGTCCGCGGCTCGGCCCGGAAGCGGTGACCGGGGCCGACGCGGTGCTGCTGCCGGGCCTCGCGGTGGACGGCCGCGGGATGCGGCTGGGCCGCGGCGGGGGCTCGTACGACCGGGTGCTGGCGAGGCTGGAACAGGCCGGAGCGCATCCGGCGCTGGTGGTGCTCCTCTACGACCACGAGGTGGTCGCGCGGGTCCCGGAGGAGCCGCACGACCACCCCGTGCAGGCGGTGGCCACCCCGTCGGGGGTGCGCCGGTTCGCCGCTTGAGCCGCGGCCGGCGGAGGACCGTCAGGAGCCCTCCGGGTGCGATGTCAGGAGCCTCCCGGCTGCAGGGTGAGGGTCTCCTCGGTCGCCTTGTTCACCGCGTCCGGGCTGAACGGCCAGTCCAGCAGCTCGCCCTTGGCCCACAGGTCCGTCTGGTCCGTGTAGTTCGGGTGGTACGCGTGCCCGGACGCGCCGGTCAGGTTGATCCAGCGGGACTTGTCCAGGTCGTTGAGGTTCACGACCATCCGCATGGACGGCACCCAGCTGACGGCGTAGCCGCCGGCCGCGTTCCAGCCGGTGGCGTTGACCGCGGCCTCGCCACCGCCCAGGTTCCAGGGACCCCGGTTGAGCACGAACTGCAGGAAGCCGGGGCCCTCGGTGCCGATGGTCTGGTTGCGCAGCATCAGCTGGTGCAGCCGTCCCCAGCTCCAGGTGCTCTGGTCCTTGCCGAGCTTGGCGGTCAGTTCCCACTGGGCGTCCCGCATGGCCCGGGCGAACAGCTCGTCGCGGGTGGTGGCGGCCTTCGAAGTGCGGGTCGCGGGCGACTTCCACCAGTCGGACTTCTCGTCCTTGACCAGTCGGCGGACCACCTCGAACCAGCGGTCGCCGCCGTCCGGCTGGGCCGAGTCGGAGTCCCGCATGCCGCACTCGCGGACCATCTCGGCGAGGTCGTCGACCGGGCCGGAGGTCTCGTCGCGGACGTTGAGGCAGCTGCCCTCGATCCGGAGCTCCTTGGGCATCTTGTCGCCGAAGGACAGCCGGAGGATGTTCCGCCAGACCGCGTTGAAGTAGGCGGCCGCGGCGGAGTCGGGCTCCTGGGTGTAGTTCCAGCCGTCCAGCAGCTGCTGGGCCTTGCGCACGTCCGGGTCCGACACGTGGATCTTGGACAGGATGGGGGTGAGCAGCGCGGCGATCTCGCTGCTGTTGTCCATCTGCATGGTCCGCATGTCGTCGGTCGAGATCTTGCCGCTGTCCTTGACCTTCGCCTCGATGAGGTCGTTGATCCGCTGGCTGCGGGCGCCGTAGCCCCAGTCGGTGGTCAGCGTGTACGGGTACTTGCCCTTGCCGCTCTCGACCACGGCCTGGTTGGCGGTGACGATGTAGCCGCGCTGCGGGTTGAGGTCCCAGGGCATCTCGTCCTGCGGGATCCAGCCGGCGGTGCCGCCCGGGGCGCCCTTCCAGGCGTACTTGGAGTCCCAGCCGGGCGACGGCAGGCGGCCGTCGCCCTGGCCGCGGACCGGGATGCGGCCCGGGGCCTGGTAGCCGATGTTGCCGGCGGGGCCCTGGTTGTCGGCGTAGATCAGGTTCTGCGAGGGGACCTCGAAGTCGCGGGCGGCGGCCCGGAAGTCCTTGAAGTTCTTCGCCCGGTTGAGCATGAACACGGCGTCCATGGACTTGCCCGGGTCCAGGGCGGTCCAGCGGAGGGCCACCGCGTAGCCGTTGCCCCGGTCGGGGGCGGAGCTGGCGACGGGGGCGCGGACGCCGACGGTCTCCAGCTGGTCGCTGCGGTCGGAGACCAGTGGGCCGTTGTTGGTGGAGCGGACGGTGATCTTCTTCTCCGCGCCGCCGGCGACCTTGATGACCTCTTCGCGGGTCTTGAAGGGGACGACCTTGTTGTCGTAGACGTAGCCGTCCGGGCGGACCTGCTCCAGGTAGAGGTCGGTGACGTCGGCACCCAGGTTGGTCATGCCCCAGGCGATGTCCTGGTTGTGGCCGATGACCACACCGGGCATGCCGGAGAAGGTGTATCCGGCCACCTGGTACTTGCAGTCGGCCGAGGTCTTACGGCAGTGCAGGCCCATCTGGTACCAGATCGAGGGCAGCTGCGGGGCCAGGTGCGGGTCGTTGGCCAGCAGGGGCTTGCCGGTGGTCGTGTGCTTGCCCGAGACCACCCAGGAGTTCGAGCCGATGCCGCTGCCGTTCGGGCCGAGCAGGGCCGGGATCTCGTCCAGCGTGCCGGAGAGGGCGGTCAGCTGGCTGCGCAGGCCCTCGGTGGCGCCGGCCGGGGAGGTGGTGCCGGTGCCCGCTCCCGTACCCGTACCCGTGCCGGTGCCGGTGCCGGTGCCGGTGCCGGTGCCGGTTCCCGTTCCGGTGCCGCCGGCCGTGCCGGAGTTCCGGCCGGTGCCGGTGGAGCCGCGGCCCGTGGTGCCGGAGCCGGCCTGTCCCTGGGGGACGTACGCGCCGGAGTCGACCTTGCCGCCCTCGACGATCGGCTTGTTCCGGTCGAAGGGATAGGCCGGATACAGCTGGTCGATCTGCTCCGGGGTGAGCTTTCCGGACATCAGCGCCCGGTCGATCTCGTCCTGCATGTTCCCGCGCAGGTCCCAGGCCATGGCCTTGAGCCAGGCCACGGAGTCCACCGGGCTCCACGGCTCGGGCGCGTAGTCGTCGCTGATCTTCAGGGCCGCGTGCTCGACGGAGAGGTCCTTGCCGGACTTCCCCTTCAGGTACTCGTTGACCCCGTCGGCGTACGCCTGGAGGTTTTTCTTGGTGTCCGGCGAAAGCTTGGAGTCGTACTCGGCCTGGGCGACCTGCCGCCAGCCGAGCGTGCGCAGGAAGGCGTCGGTCTCGACCTGGCCGCTGCCGAACATCTCCGAGAGACGCCCGGAGGTCATGTGGCGGCGTACGTCCATCTCCCAGAAGCGGTCCTGCGCGTGCACGAAGCCCTGCGCGCGGAACAGGTCCAGGTCGCTGTCGGCGTAGAGCTGCGGGATTCCGTGGCGGTCGCGCTTCACCTCGACGGTGCCGGTGAGACCCGGGAGGGTCAGGCTGCCGGTCGTCTGCGGGTAGGAGGCGCGCACAGCGTCCACGCTCCAGTACGCCCCGTAACCGAGGCCCGCGACGAGCGCCAGCACCAGGGTGAGCACGATCAGACGGGCGCGTCGCCCCTTCTTCTTGGCGGAGGGGGCGGATTCGTTGGCGGGCATCGCTGTCCTTCGAGGGGCAGGGTGGTCCTGAGTGCTGGGAGCAACCATAGGCGCAGCACCCCGCCCGTTCGGACGCGGTGTCAGGGACTTCGTCGAACTGGCGTTTCACAATGTGACTATCGGGTCAAGAAAGCGTCAAAGATTAGGTAAGGTAACGAAGTACCTGCCGCCGGAGGGAACGATCCGGCAGGCCCGCGAGAAGGGACCGCCCGCTGACCGTCCACCAGCTCAATGAGCTCCTGCTGGTCTGCTCGCTCGTGCTGCTCGTCGCCGTGGCGGCGGTACGCGTCTCCTCGCGCAGCGGTCTGCCCAGCCTGCTCATCTACCTCGGCATAGGCATCGCGATAGGCCAGGACGGCATCGGCGTCCGGTTCGACAACGCGGAGCTCACGCAGGTCATCGGATATGCGGCCCTGGTCGTGATCCTGGCCGAGGGCGGTCTGGGCACGAAGTGGAAAGAGATCAAGCCGGCCCTGCCGGCCGCGGTGATGCTGTCCCTGGTCGGCGTCGCGGTCAGCGTGGGCGTGACGGCCGCCGGCGCCCACTACCTGATCGGGCTGGAGTGGCGGCAGGCGCTGCTGATCGGCGCGGTCGTCTCCTCGACCGACGCGGCGGCGGTCTTCTCCGTCCTGCGGAAGGTGCCCCTGCCGTCCCGGGTCACCGGCGTCCTGGAGGCCGAGTCCGGCTTCAACGACGCCCCCGTGGTGATCCTGGTGGTGGCCTTCTCCACGGTCGGCCCCATCGACGACTGGTACGTCCTCATAGCCAAGATCCTGCTGGAGCTGGCCATCGGCGCGACCATCGGACTCGCGATGGGCTTCCTGGGCGCGTACGGGCTCCGGCACGTGGCCCTGCCCGCCTCCGGCCTCTACCCGATCGCCGTGATGGCCATCGCGGTGTCGGCCTACGCGGCGGGCGCCCTGGCGCACGGCTCCGGCTTCATCGCGGTCTACCTCGCGGCGATGGTGCTGGGGAACTCGAAGCTGCCGCACTGGCCGGCCACCCGCGGGTTCGCCGACGGCGTGGGCTGGATCGCCCAGATCGGCATGTTCGTCCTGCTCGGCCTGCTGGTGACTCCGCACGAGCTGGGCGACGACATCTGGCCCGCCGTGGTCATCGGCCTGGTGCTCACGCTGGTGGCGCGTCCGCTGGAGGTGTTCGTCAGCCTGCTGCCGTTCCGGCTGCCCTGGCAGGAGAAGACCCTGATGTCCTGGGCCGGCCTGCGCGGCGCGGTGCCGATCATCCTCGCGACGATCCCGATGGTGTCCGGGATCGGGGGTAGCGAGCGGGTCTTCAACATCGTCTTCGTGCTGGTGGTCGTCTACACGCTGGTGCAGGGCCCGACCCTGCCCTGGCTGGCCCGGAAGCTGAACCTCCGGGAGACCGGCGAGGCTGCCGCGGACCTCGGGATCGAATCGGCACCGCTGGAGAAGCTGCGCGGGCACCTGCTGTCCTTCGGTATCCCGGCCGGCTCGCGGATGCACGGCGTGGAGGTCAGCGAACTGCGACTGCCGGCCGGAGCGGCCGTCACCCTCGTCGTCCGCGAGGAGAAGAGCTTCGTGCCGCTGCCCTCGACGGTGCTGCGGCACGGGGACGAGCTGCTGGTGGTGGCGACGGACCCGGTGCGGGACGCGGCGGAGGCGCGGCTGCGGGCGGTGGCCCGGGGCGGCAAGCTGGCCGGCTGGCTGGGGACCGGCGGGGGCTCGCTGCACTGAGCTGCAGGGCAGGCCCCGTACTCCCCGGGAGGCCCCGGAAGGCCCCGGAAGCCATTACAAACAGGCCCCACCCCCTGGCCAGCGGCCGATCGTACGAGGCTCCGAAGGGCCACCCAGAGGATCGTCCGACCGGTCCGGGGCTTCGTTCACCAGGCGAACGGGAGGTTTCACTCCTGTTTCCATGGGAGAGGAATGTGAAGGTCCGCTTAATCAAAGGTTAAGACACGTCTTGTCAGCGTAATCACAGGGCGTGGCGACGACTTTGCCTGTACGATGAAGGGACACAAACGAACCAACTCTGCCTGACGCAGAGCTGGCGCGACCGCTCGGCGGCCGCGGCACCCCTCTCCGTGGGTGCCCAGGTATCACTCGGTTCTGCGCAAGAGGACAGCTCTCGGAGCTCCCACATGTACGGGTGCGGCTCACAAGGCCCGCACCGCCCGCAGACGGGGATGCTCTACCAGGCAGCAGAAAGGCAAGGGCCGTGACATCCGCGGTCACGACCAGCAAGTCCGAGACGTCGTCCTCCACCACTGCCACTGCTGCGCACACCGCCAAGCCCGGTTACGGCGCACTCCTTCGCACCCCCGGCGCCATGAGCTTCGTGCTCCCCGGCTTCGCCGCCCGGCTGCCGTTCGGAATGCTGACGATCAGCATCCTGCTCCTCGTCCAGCACACCACCGGCTCGTACGCGAACGCCGGCATCGTCGCCGCCGTCACCGGCATCTCGATGGCCCTGTTCGCCCCCGTGATGGGCCACTTCACCGACCGCCACGGCCAGGGCTCCGTCCTGGTCCCCGTGGTGATCACGCACTCCGCCGCGGTGAGCGGCCTCGCCGCCCTCGCCCTGACCGGCGCCCCGCTCTGGGCGCTCGCACTGGCCGCCGTCCCGGCCGGTGCGAGTGTCCCGCAGGTCGGCCCGATGGTGCGCGCCCGCTGGGCCGCGCGCCTGGAGGGTTCGCCGCTGCTGCCGACGGCCGCCGCCTTCGAGTCCGTGACCGACGAGTTCACCTTCGTGGTGGGACCGGTCCTGGCCACCGCCCTGTGCACCGGAGTGCACCCGGGCGCCGGCCTGGTGACCGAGGCCGCGCTGACGCTGCTCGGCGGGCTGCTGTTCGCCGCCCAGCGCGCCACCCAGCCCCAGCCGCGCGGCCGCGCCGCCGCTGCCGGTGAGAAGCACGTCCCGGCGTTCACCGTCCCCGCCCTGTGGGTCCTGATCGCCGCCTTCGTCGGCATCGGTGCCGTCTTCGGCGGCATGCAGGTCTCCCTGGCGGCCTTCTCCAACGAGATCGGCAACCCCGGTGCCAACGGTCTGCTCTACGGCGTCTTCGCCGCGGGCAACATGATCGCCGGCATCACCATGGGCGCCATCGCCTGGAAGGTCGGCCCGCGCCGCCGCCTGATCCTGGGGTACGTCGGCCTCACCGCGGCCGCCTCGCTGCTGTGGACCGCGGACTCCGCGGTGGTGCTCGGCGGGATCGGCCTGCTGGTCGGCCTGTGCATCGCCCCGGCCCTGATCACCGGCTTCACGATGGTCGAGAGCCTGGTCCCGGCCGGGTCCCGCACCGAGGCGTTCACCTGGCTGACCGGCGCGGTCGCCTTCGGCCAGGCCGGCGCCGTGGTCGTGGCGGGCCGGCTGACCGACGCGCACGGCTCCGCCTTCGGGTTCCTGGTGCCGATGGCCGCGACCGTTCTGGCGCTCGCCACGCTGCTGGCGCTGCGCGGCAGGCTGGCGCCGAAGACCACGCACAGCCGCATCGTGATCCCCTCGGCGGCGGCGGCCAAGGCCGCAGCTCAGAACGGTGCCAAGGCCGCAGGCCAGAGCGGCGCCAAGGCCGTCGTCGGCACCGGCTCCGACGGGTCCGTCAAGCAGGCCGCGAGTGCTCCGCGCCAGACTGGCGGGCAGCCCGTGGCACGGGTGAACGAGCGTGGTGTCGGTCACCGCGTGCCTGTGACGGTGGACTGATCCGCCGGAATAGGTCACCATGGAGCGTCGTTAGCACTCATTGAGTCAGAGTGCCAGGAGGAAGATCGTGCCGACCTACCAGTACCAGTGCACCGAGTGCGGTGAGGGCCTCGAGGCCGTGCAGAAGTTCACGGACGACGCCCTGACCGAGTGCCCGAGCTGCAAGGGACGCCTGAAGAAGGTGTTCTCCGCGGTCGGCATCGTCTTCAAGGGTTCCGGTTTCTACCGGAACGACAGCCGTGGCGCCTCGTCGAGCAGCACGCCCGCGTCGAGCTCCTCGAAGCCCGCGTCGTCGTCCTCGACGTCGACCGCGGCTCCGGCTGCCGCGCCGGCCGCCGCGCCGAGCACCCCGGCCGCCTGACGCTCCGTACCCGGTGCGCGAGCCGGAAGAGCTGAGCAGAGGCCCCCTCGCCCACCGGGCGCGGGGGCTTCCGCGTACCCCGGACGGGGGTCTCTCGTAGGGTGGTCCGCATGGTGAACGCAGAGATCGGCGTAATTGGCGGCTCGGGCTTCTACTCCTTCCTGGAGGACGTGTCCGAGATCCAGGTCGACACCCCGTACGGGGCACCGAGCGACTCGCTCTACGTGGGCGAGCTGGCCGGGCGGACGGTGGTCTTCCTGCCACGTCACGGCCGCGGGCACCACCTCCCTCCGCACCGGATCAACTACCGCGCCAACCTGTGGGCACTGCGCTCGGTGGGCGTCCGCCAGGTGCTGGGCCCGTGCGCGGTGGGCGGTCTGCGTCCCGAGTACGGCCCGGGCACCCTGCTGGTCCCCGACCAGCTGATGGACCGGACGAAGTCCCGTGCGCAGACCTACTTCGACGGGCACCCGCTTCCCGACGGCACCATCCCCAACGTGGTCCACACGACCTTCGCCGACCCGTACTGCCCGGTCGGGCGGTCGGTCGCGCTGGCGGCGGCGCGCGGGCGCTCCTGGGAGCCGGTGGACGGCGGCACCATGGTGGTCGTGGAGGGGCCGCGGTTCTCCACCCGGGCCGAGTCGCGGTTCCACGCGGCGATGGGCTGGTCGGTGGTCGGCATGACCGGGCACCCGGAGGCCGTCCTCGCCCGTGAGCTGGGGCTCTGCTACACCTCGATGGCGCTGGTGACGGACCTGGACGCGGGTGCGGAGACCGGCGAGGGCGTCTCCCACACGGAGGTGCTGAAGGTCTTCGGCGAGAACATCGGCCGGCTCCGTGAGGTGCTCTTCGACGCCGTGGCCGCGCTGCCGCCGGCGGAGTCGCGCTCCTGCCTGTGCACGCACGCGCACGACGGCTGGGACCTGGGCATCGAGCTGCCGTAGCGGACCGTCCGGCGGGCCGGGACCGGTCCGGGGGACCCGGTCGGCCCGCCCCTGGACCCGGTCCGCCCGCCCCCGCCTCCCCCGGCAGGGCTTTCCTCAGGTGCCTTCCGGGCGGGCGGGGAGGACGAGGCGGAGGAACTCGATCTCCTCGCCGCGCGCGCGGGCGTACTCGCGGACCGACCCCGTGACGACGAAGCCGCATTTCTCCAGGACCCGGACCGAGCCGGTGTTGTCGGCCGCGGCGAAGCCGTACAGGGGGCGGACTGTCTCCATGGCGAGCAGGGCCCGCAGGGCCGCGGTGGCCACGCCGCGCCCCCAGTAGAGGCGCCCGACGGCGTAGGTGACCTCACGTTCCCCGGGCGGGCCGTAGACGGCCGCGTGGCCCGCAGCCTGCCCGTCGGCGAGGATCGTCCGGACGGTCACCGTGGGGTCGGAGCGGACCTTGGCCCAGTGGGTGTCGAAGGCCGACCGGTCGTAGTGGTAGCCGCGGGTCATCGCGGCCATGTGCCGGGCCCCGGGGTCCGTGGCGTGCTCCCAGAAGGCCGCCAGGTCCCCGTCCCGTACGTCTCGCAGGCTCACCGCCGGTGTCATGGCGGGAGCGTAACCCGTGTGGGTGGCCGGTTTTTCCACAGGCCGGGGGGTGTCCACAGGCCGGGGCGGGGTGGGGGTGGGTTACCGCATCGTGAGGGGTGTCCGGGCGCGGTGTCCGGGGTGAACTCCCTCTCGACGGGTGGTGGTCGGCATGTCCGGCGCTCTCTTCCCTTCTCCCTCCTCCTCTCCTTCCTCCTCTCCTTCCTCCTCTTCCTGCTCCTCTTCCTCGCTCAGCTCCCCGCTCTCCTCCTCGTTTCCCTCCGCTGCCCGCGTTTCCGCTGCTCCGGTGACGTGTCCGCCGCCGCGGGCGGTGCCCGAGTTCGCCCCGCTGCGGGTGGGGCGCGGGCCCGGGCGGCTGCGGCGGGCCGTGCGGCGCAGGCGTCGGGCGGCGGGGGTGGGGCTGGCGGTCGCCGCTGCGGCCGCCCTGGCGGCCGGCGGGACCGAGGCGAAGGCCCAGCGCGGTGAGACCCCGCCGCCGCCCAGGCCCGGACCGAGGTCGGCTCCCGCGGTGCGGCTGGTGTCCGCTCCCGTGCGGATCGCGGATGCCGCGGCGGTACGGCTGCTGCGGCCCGGGGACCGGGTGGACGTGGTGGCGGCGGAGCGGGACAAGCCGCCCCGGGTGGTGGCGGCCGGTGCCCGGGTGGCCGAAGTACCCGCTCAGGACGAGGAAGCCGGGGAAGCTGTGGACGGCGGGGCACTGGTGGTGCTGTCCGTGCCACGGGACACCGCGCGGCAGCTGGTGGGCGTGGGCGCCGTGACACCGCTGGCGGTGACACTGTGCTGATTCGCACTCCTGCGTCGTCGAATCACCTGAAGGTGTTCCTCGATTGGACAGGCCACGCCCGGACTGCCGTAGTTTTCGGAACCGTTGGCTCCGCGTCCTGTTCGAACGAGGAAAGGCTCAGTGGTGAGCGAGAAGAAGAAGGAGAGCGTGCTGGCGGGCTTCAGGGCCTTCCTGATGCGCGGCAACGTGGTGGACCTGGCGGTCGCCGTGGTCATCGGTGCCGCGTTCACGAACATCGTGAACTCGATGGTGAAGGGCATCATCAGCCCGATGGTGGGTGCGATCGGCACGAAGAGCCTGGACGGCTACACCTCGTGTCTGAAGGGTCCCTGCGACGTCGACGCACAGGGCAACCCGGTCGGTGTGAACATCCTCTGGGGCAGCGTGCTGAACGCCGCGCTCACCTTCCTGATCACCGCCGCCGTCGTCTACTTCCTGATGGTGCTGCCGATGGCGAAGTACCTCGCCCGGCAGGAGGCACGGCGGAAGGCCCGGGAGGGCGTGCAGGAGCTGGTGGAGGTCACCGAGCTGGAGGTGCTCAAGGAGATCCGGGACAACCTGGTCGCGCAGCGCACCGGCTCCGTCGACGGGACCGTGCAGCCGCGCAGCGGCGGCCCCGCCTGATCCTGCCGGGCAGTCCCGGCAGGGAGCCGGGCCGGGCGCATCAGAGGTGGTGGGGCGGCTTCTCGTCGAGGAAGCGCGCCAAGTCGGCGGCGCTGCCGGAAGCGGTCGGCCGTTCGCCCCAGCCCCGGTCGGTGTCGTCGGAGGACTGCTGGTCCAGCGGGTCGTCGAAGATCAGGGCCGGCTTGGGCCTGGACGACGGCTGGTGCGCCTGGGAGGGCTCCGGACCGGAGTCGGCAGCGGGCCCGGAACCGGGGGCGGGGGCGGTGCTCATGCATCCAGAGTACGGCCGCCCCCGCCGGGGCCCGGGCCCGGCCGGGGGTTCCGGCGGCCCTGCGGGCGGTCCGGAGCTGTTCGAGGGCCGTGGCCTGGACCGGGGGGTCCTGGCCGGGGGCCGCCGGTTCACCGGTCCTTCGGATCGAGGAACCACAGTCCGAGCACGACCAGGAAGGACAGGATCAGGAATCCCGCCCCCCACCAGGCCGTCCCGGTGTGGCCCTGCATCCACGCGTTGACCGTGACCGTGAGCCCCCAGAGCTGGCCGACGACCACGGTGAGGACCAGCGCGAGACGGGCGTTGAGCCGGGCGGACCGCTCGGGCTCCTGCTCCGTGCCGGCCCCCGGGCCCGGCCCGGTGTGCCGGACGCGGGGGTCGCCGTAGCCGCTGGTGGGCCGGATCTGCGGGTAGCGCTCCCGGACGGGCCGGTTCAGCCGGGGGCGGGCACTGCCCGGGCTGTAGGTGGGCCGGGGAGGCGGTGGGGCGTCGCCCATCAGGTCTGACCGTTCACGGGGGCGGGGGTGGCGCCGGGGCAGCCCAGCCGTTCGGTCATGTCGGGGCGGGCGTCGGCGAACTGCCGGCACAGGGCGTCCTTGGCCGGTTCCCCGGACCGGGCGGTGGCGACGGCCCAGATGCTGCCGTCGAGCTGTTCGGTCAGGAAGATCCTGGGGAGCGGGCGGGGCGGCGGGCCGGCCGCCACCTCGCCGGTGCGGGCGTCGAAGACGCCCTCGTGGCAGGGGCAGTACAGCTCGCCTTCGGGTCCGCGGTCCGCGCGCCACAGCACCGCGCAGGCGAGGTGGGTGCAGACGGCGGAGTAGCCGACCAGGGTGCCGTCGACGAGGCGGACGGCCACGGCGCGGTCCTCGTCGCCGGGGAACCGGAAGGCCACGGACTGGCCGGGGAGGAGCTGGTCGGCGACCTTCCTGGTCTCGGGGAGGTTCTCGCTGTCGCCGTGCCGGTGCAGGATGCCGGCGGCGACGCCGACCCCGCCGAGCGCCAGGCCGCCGGAGACGGTGGCGACGATCCGGAGGTAGTCGCGCCGGGTGGTGAGGGAGTCGGCGCTGATCCGGTCGCGGAGGTGCTCCTGGGCGGCCTCGGCGGCGGGTTCGGCCTCCGGCTGTTCGGTCAGGCTCATCCATGCTCCTCGTTGCGACGGACGTCGGCTCCGTTGATCTCGACGACGGGCAGGCCGCCGGGGACGGGCCACTGGACCTTGTCGGCCGGGACGGCCATCGCCACGCCCGTGCTGACGACCACGTCGCCGAAGACGAACGAGTCCGCGACCTGGACCCCGGGGCGCTCTGCCTGGAGCTCTTCGAGGGTTCCGTAGAACAGGGCCCCGGTGGGGCAGACGGTGGCGCACATGGGGGCGAGGCCGTGGGCGGTGCGGTCGTAGCAGAGGTTGCACTTCATCTGCAGCTTGGCCTGGAGGTCGATCTTCGGGACGCCGAAGGGGCAGGCGTTGACGCAGTTGGCGCAGCCGATGCAGCGGGTGGTGTCGGCCTGCTGCACCACTCCGTCGGCGGTGACCAGGATGGCGTCGGCGGGGCAGACCGCGGCGCAGGGTGCGACCGGGTCCTCGCAGTGCATGCAGACGGTGGGGAGGGAGGCGACGGAGTGGCCGGCGTCGGGGTAGTCCAGGTGGATCATCGATGTGCCGCGGTGCGAGTCGCATTCGCGGCAGGCGGAGACGCACGCCTGGCAGCCGATGCAGCGGCCCGGGTCGATGAAGATCGTGCGGCCCATCATGGTTCGCTCAGCCCCTCTCGGCCGTGCCACGGCCCTGCGGGGACGTGGGGGGAAGCGGATCGGTGCGGGAGGGCTGAGCCTCCGGGTGGGCCTGGTGCCCGGGGGCGGCGGGCGGGGGCGGGACCTCGTCGACGCGTTCGGCGGCCTCGATCCGGGCGGCGCAGACCTTGTACTCGGGGATCTTCGAGCGGGGGTCGAGGGCGTCGATGGTGAGGGCGTTCGCCGCGGTCGGCACGGGCCAGTGGTAGGGGATGAAGACCGTGTCGGGGCGGATGGCCTCGGTGACCAGGGCGGGGAAGACCTCGCTGGCGCGGCGGGTGACCACCCGGACGGGGTCGCCGGTGCGGAACCCGTGGGAGGGGTGGACCTCCACCCAGGGGCGCGGGGTCTGCTGGACCAGGGCGTCCAGCCGGCGGGTCTGGTTGCCGGAGAGGTAGTGGGCCACGGTGCGGCCGGTGGTGAGGGAGAGGGGGAACTCCTCGGTGTAGGCGTCCGTCGGGGGATGCCATTCGACGGTCTGGAGGTGGATCTTGCCGTCGGGGTGGTGGGTGCGGCCGTCCTCGAACAGCCTGGGGGTGCCGGGGTGGTCGGTGGACGGGCAGGGCCAGGCGATGCCGCCGGTCTCCTCCAGGCGCTCGTAGGTGATGCCGTAGTAGTCGTTGACGGTGCCCGCGGAGGCGATGCGGAGTTCCTCGAACACCTCCCGGGAGCCGGCGAAGTCGAACTTGTCGCCCGCGCCGAGGCGTTTGGCGAGTTCGCACAGCACCCAGGTGTCGGTGCGGACCCCGGGGGGAGGCTCCTGGGCCTTGTTGTGCTTGACCACCCGGGCTTCGGCGTTGGCCATGACGCCCTCGTCCTCGGCCCAGGTGGTGACGGGCAGGACGACGTGCGCGTTGGCCGCGGTCTCGGAAAGGAAGAAGTCGAGTTGGGCATGGAATTCGGCGGTGTCGTAACCCTCCTTGACCACCCTGTAGTGGGGCAGGGAGACGAAGGGGTTGTTGCAGATGCCGATCAGGCCGCGGATCTCCTTCCGCTGCATCTGCCAGACCATTTCCATCATCGAGGTGCCGGCGGCGGGGAGTTCGGACTCCTCGATGCCCCAGATCTCGCAGATCTGCCGGCGGTGTTCGGGGTCGGCGATGGACCGGCCGCCGGGGAGCAGGTCGGACTTCTGGCCGTGCTCCCGGCCGCCCTGACCGTTGCCCTGGCCGGTGATGGTGCCGTAGCCGGCACCGGGCTTGCCGATGTTGCCGGTGGCCACGCACAGGTTGATCACCGAAAGGCAGTTCTCGACCCCCTGGGAGTGGTGTTCGATGCCCCGGGCGTGCCAGGCCATGGCCTTTCCCGCGCCCGCGAAGGTCCGGGCGACCCGGACGATCTGTTCGGCGGGGACTCCGCAGATCTCGGCGGCGCGTGCGGGCGGGTACGCGGCGACGGTCTCGCGGACCTCCTCCCATCCGGTGGTGTGGGCGCCGAGGTAGGCCTCGTCGTCGAGTTCCTCCTTGACGACCACGTGCAGGACGGAGTTGAAGAACGCCGAGTCGGTGCCCGGTCGCAGGGCGACGTGGATGTCGGCGGTGCGGGCGATGGCGGTCTCCCGCGGGTCGACCACGATCAGTGTCGCGCCGCGGTCACGGGCGCCCCACAGGTACTGGGTCATCACGGGGAAGCACTCGCCCACGTTCGACCCGGCGATCAGCAGGCAGTCGGTGAGGAGGATGTCGGAGAAGGGGTTGCCGGCCCGGTCGATGCCGAAGGCGAGCTTGTTGGCCCCGGCTGCGCTGACCATGCAGAGCCTGCCGTTGTAGTCGACGTGCCTGCTCTTCAGCGCGACCCGGGCGAACTTGCCCACCAGATAGGTCTTCTCGGAGAACAGGCTGGCTCCGCCGAGCACGCCGAAGGCGTCGTTCCCGTACCGCTCCTGGATCCGCCTGATCTCGGCGGCGGTGTGGTCGAGGGCCTCCTCCCAGGACACTTCGCGGAACGGTTCCTCGCGGGTCCGCCGCAGCATCGGGGAGGTCAGCCGGTCGGGGTGGTTGACCTGCTGGTAGGCGTTGATGCCCTTGGGGCACAGGCGCATGCGGTTGATGTCGTGGTTGCGCGGCTCCACGCCGAAGACCTTGCCCGCCCGGTCCACCCGCAGGTACATGCCGCACTGCACCCCGCAGAAGCAGCAGTGGGTGGGGACGAGCGTCTCGCCTTCCTGGTCGGCGCGCCACCGGTCGGCCGGGATGCCGCCCGCGTCGAGGAGGATGCGGGTTCCGGGCGGGGCGATGGAGGGGTCAAGGGGCAGCGGCGAGGTCACCGGAAACCCTTCTTGACGTGGGTGAGGTAGGCGTTGCCGCGCAGGACCCGTTTGCAGCGGGGGCAGTACTCGGCGAAGGCGCTGAAGTCGAGCTTCAGGTCCCGCATCGTGCCGCGCAGGTTCTCGACGTAGGGGGTGGTGTCGACGGGCTCGCCGCAGCGCTTGCAGGCGAAGACCCGCTCGTCCTGCCGGGCGGTGTACTTGAACAGCTGCATGCCCACGGCGGCGGGCCGCTGGACGATGTGGAAGAACTTGCCGAACGGGATGTAGACCAGGGTGAAGACGACCGAGACCATGTGGAGGATCGCCAGGAACTCGTATCCTCCGCCGTCCAGGAAGACGGAGGAGAAGGTGAGCAGCAGACCGGTGACCGAGATGACGATCAGCAGGATCAGCGGCAGCAGGTCGTAGGCGAAGCGCTGCCCGGTGATGGCGCCGCGGTCCTTCATCCGCCGCCACAGGAAGTAGCAGGCGCCGGGGATGACCAGGACGGCGGCGAGGTCCAGGCCGTGGAACACGACCCAGCCGAAGAAGCCCAGGGAATCAAAGCCGAGGACCTCGTACCCCCAGATGCGCATCTCGTAGCCGGGGCCGGAGCCGGTCGGGGCGGTGAAGGTGAACCAGCCCCAGGTCAGCGGGAAGGTGATGGCGGCGGCCAGCAGGCAGCCCCAGAAGACCAGCTGGTGGGCGATCCAGCGGGGGCGCGAGCGGGCGCCGAGGAACTTCTGGAAGCCGAGGTAGGTGGCGGCCATCCTCGGCAGGGCGGTGGGTGCCTTCCTGAAGTTGTCCGTGGAGAACAAGCTGCCGAAGCCCTTCCTGAGGAGCCGGTTGGCGCCGGGGGCGGAGACCCAGACCGTGTAGCGGTAGGCGACGCCGAAGGCCAGGAAGACGGTGGCGACCGCGTACGGCAGCAGGGCGGAGTCGAAGTCGCGCAGGAAGCGGCTGCCCAGCACGATCGCGACGACGAGCAGCAGGGAGACGGCGGTCCCGGTGAGGGTGGCGCGCCCGGTGAGGGACATCCCGGCCGCCGGGCGGGCCTGCGCCTGCGGGCCCGGTGGCGGCTGCGGGCCCGGTCGTACCGGTGGAAGGGGTGGTGCGGGAGGGGGCGGCGGTGCCGGCGGTGGAGGCGGGGCCTGCGGAGGCGCCGCCTCGGGGGGAGGCGGCGCGGCGGCGGATGGCTCTGTGGGCTCGGGCACAGCTCCACGCTAGGCGGTCTGTCAGCTTTCAGCCCGTTTTGCCGCCCCTGCTGGAGGATGCTGTGCTGGGCGGCATGGCGTACGTACAGATGACCGCCCGCAGCCGTGACGAGGCCCACCGGGCGGCGACCCCCCTGGAGCTGTTCTTCGACCTGTGTTTCGTGGTGGCGGTGGCCCAGGCGGGGCGGCAGCTGGTGCACGCGCTCGCCGAGGACCACGTCGCGGCCGGCATCACGGGCTATCTGTTCGTGTTCTTCGGGGTGTGGTGGGCCTGGATGAACTTCACCTGGTTCGCCTCCGCCTACGACGTCGACGACGTGCCGTACCGGATCGCGACACTGGTGCAGATCGCCGGCGTGCTCGTGTACTCGGCCGGGATCCCCCGGGCCTTCAAGGCCAACGACTGGACCGTCGCCGTCCTCGGTTACGTGGTGATGAGGGTGGCGCTGACCGCCCAGTGGCTGCGCGCCGCCTCCGGGGAGACCGGCTCGGCCCGGCACTCCGCCCACCTCTACGCCGCCGGGCTGGTGGTCTGCCAGATCGGTTGGATCGCGCTGCTGTGGGCGCCGGAGGGCACCAAGCGGTGGCTGTTCCTGGTGCTGGTGGTGGTCGAGCTGCTGGTGCCGGTGCTCGCCGAGCGGGGCCACCAGACGCCCTGGCACCCGCACCACATCGCCGAACGGTACGGCCTGTTCACCATCATCGTGCTGGGCGAGACGATCGCGGCGGCCACGGTCGCCGTACAGTCCGCGCTGGACGAGCACGAGGCGCTGGACCTGCTGCTGCCGATCGCCGCGGGCGGGCTGCTGCTGGTCTTCTCGGCCTGGTGGATCTATTTCGCGGTGCCCGTGCACGACCGGCTGACCAGCAACCGGGAGGCCATCCCCTGGGGGTACGGCCACTACCTGATCTTCGCGTCGGCGGCCGCGATCGGCGCCGGCATCGAGGTGGCGGTGGAACAGGCCACGGGGAAGGCACACATCTCCACGGTCGCCGCGAACCTGTCGGTGTGCGTGCCCGCGGCGGTGTACATGGCGTTCGTGTGGCTGCTGCACTCCCGGCACTTCAAACAGGGCGCGGCGCAGCAGCTGACGCTCCCGGTGTCGGCGGTACTGATCCTGCTCTGCGCCTGGACGGGCGAGTACGCCGTGCTGTGGACCGGGCTGGTGGCCGCCGCCACCGTCGCGGTCGGCGTGACCTTGGCCCACCGGACGCGTTCTGGTCGTCAGGTGAGCTGAGGAGAAGAGGTACGCCATGAGGGTCCCGGCACAGCGGCACGACGGTCCGGAGGACACGGACCTGGCCGACCCGGCGTTCTGGCAACTCCCGCCGGGCGACCGGCTCGCCGCGTTCGCGCGGCTGCGGTCGCTGGAGGGGCCGCGGTACTTCGCCGAAGGGCGCGGGCGCGGGCACTGGGCGCTGGTCCGGCACGCCGACGTCCAGGAGGCCAGCCGGAACCCGAAGGTGTTCGCCAGTGCTCCGGGGGTGACCACGCCGGAACCGGCCCGCTGGGTGCGGGCGCTGTTCGGGGACTCGATGGTGAACCTGGACGGCGGCGACCACGCCCAGCTGCGCCGGATCGTGCAGCGGGCGTTCACCCCGCGGCTGCTGGCCGCCGCCGAGGCCGACGTACACGCCGTGGCGGCGCGGATCGTCGACGACCTGCTGGCCCGGCGGCCCGACGAGTTCGTCTCCGCGGTGGCCTCCCGGCTGCCCCTGGAGGTCATCTGCAACATGATGGGCATCCCGGAGCGGTACCGGCCGGAGATCGCCGACCGGGTCAACCACGCCTCGGAGAACATCGGGGTGGAACGCGGGCTGGCCGACCGGCTGCGGATCCCCGGGCGGGGCCTGCGGGCACTGGCGCGGATGCAGCGGATGGTCGCGGGCATCGGCCGGGAGCGGCGCCGCGACCCCTCCGACGACCTGATCTCGGCGCTGGTGACCGCCAACGTGGACGGACAGGCGCTGGGCGCCCGCCAGTTGGGGGCGTTCTTCTCGCTGCTGATGGTGGCCGGGGTGGAGACCACCCGGAACGCGATCACCCACGGGCTGGCGCTGCTGACCGACCATCCGGACCAACGGGAGCTGCTGCTCTCGGACTTCGAGAAGTACGCCGACGGGGCGGTCGAGGAGATGATCCGGCACTCGACGCCGATCATCCAGTTCCGCCGGACCGTTCGGGCCGAAAACGCCCTGGGCGGGCGGACCTTCGTGCCCGGCGAGAAGGTGGTGCTGTACTACGCCTCCGCCAACCGGGACGAGGCGGTGTTCACCGACCCGGACGCCTTCGACATCACCCGCTCGCCCAACCCGCACCTGGGGTTCGGGGGCGGTGGGCCGCACTTCTGCCTGGGGGCGCATCTGGCCCGGGTGGAGATGAAGGCGCTGTTCCGGGAGCTGCTGACCCGGCCCCGGGAGCTGCGGGCGGTGGGCCTGCCGGACCTCGCGGGGTCGAACTTCGACAACCGGGTCCGGGCGCTGAGGTTCGCCTTCGAGTGAGGAACCCGCCGCCGGGCGGAGCGTGTTCCGGGAGACAGAGACAGAGACGGAGACGGAGACCGGCCACCGGGCAGGCTGGGGGCCCGGCGGCCGGCGGCCCCGGTGCGGGCGGGCCGGAAGGGAGCCCGCCTACTTCTGCAGCCGCATCACGCGGAGCACGCAGTGCGCGCTCGCGGTGAGGACGGCCTCGTCGCCCGCGTACGCCTGGAGCATCTCCGCGGTCACCGGGCGGCCCGGCACGGCCTCCGGCCAGGCGCGGGTACCGAAGAGGAAGTAGACCTCCCCGCTGTCGTCGACCGCGTCCACCCACTCCGGCGGGGCCGTGCAGGCGGCGTTCAGGCCGGGCAGGGTGAGGGCGATCTGGTCTCCCTCGACCAGCACCTGGACCTGGCAGGACGAGGGGTTGCGGGTGGCGTCGAGCACCTTGTCCCCGACGGACAGGCCGATCTCTCGCAGCAGCGCCTCGACGGCCTTCTCGCTGGCCTCCCTGCCCTCCGGGCCGTCGCCGAGCGAATAGGCGAGGAGGTACGGGAGGTCGTGGCCCTCCGCAGGGTCGCCGATCCACGCGAGCACGGAAAGCGTGCCGAGCAGGGACCGGTCGATTTCGGCTTGAGTTGAAGTCATGCGCCGCACCCTAGTGGTGTTTCCCCCGCTCCTTTCACGGGCCGTCACCCGGGCGGGCTAGACGACCCAGAAACCTTCTCCGGATTTCGGCCTGATGTTCGCGTCCTCGTACTGCAGCCGCACGATGCGCACGTTTTCCGGGATTTCGAACACGACCCAGCCCTCCGCCCGGTCACCCGCCGGAATGGAATCGAAGAGGAGTGGTTTACCGGTGGTGAGCTCGCCGGTGGGCACCGACGGATGGCGCCGCCCCGCGCTGTCGTGCGCCCACATGCGTCCGGGTGACCCGTACGTCGCACCGCCGACGTTGACGAGGGACATCCCGGCCGCCACCCAGCGCTTGCCGGCGGGCGGGCCGTACTGCCGGTCCAGGCTGACGGCCGGGTCGACGTAGGCGTCGAGCACGGCTTTCAGGTGCCGGCCGAGTTCCCGGCCGTGCACCCGCACCGCATCGCCTACATGCGCCTCCGTACGGCGTGCGCCGGGGCCGCCGCCGGCCGGCGCGTGGTCGTCCACCGGCACGGCGGGAACGGCGGCCGGGGCGACGGCGTCCCCCTCCCGCTCGTCCGTGCAGCCGGCCGTGCCGAGCAGCAGGAGCGGGAGGAGGGGCAGCAGGGCGAGGCCGGCGGGCAGGGCGTACGGGCGGCGGGCCATGGCGGATCCCTTCACGGGCTCAGGGGGCCTTCAGAGGGCCTTCGGGGAACGTATTCCGGCCAGTCTCACGCGGCCGAGCGGGCAATTGCGCACAACGACACGAGCGCGCCGGAGGAGCGGCCGGGGTTCGGGCAGCACAATTCGTTGCGGTGCATTTTCCCCGCCGGAGGAAACCCCCGGCGGACCGCCCGCCAAACCCCCACCGAACCGTCCATGACACCCGGAGGATTCATGCGAATTCCCAGCCCCTTTAACGCTTCCCGCCTGGTCCTGGCCGTGGCCTGCGCGGCGACGGCAGCGGCGGTGGCCGCGGCACCGGCGAACTCCGCCGATTTCGGAAATGAGATTTCCGTATATGAGCAGGGCCGTATCGTCGAGGGCGACAGCGTCACCCTTTTCGGGACCTACCGGTGCGTGACGCCGTCACCCTCAGGAGCGGTTCAGATCCAGGCGACGGTCATCCAGGACGGATCCCGGCTGGCCTTCGGCGGCGACGAGGCGGTCTGTGACGGCGAGCAGCGCAAGTGGTCCGCCACCGGCACGCTGCGGATGACCCCGGGCGTCCACTCCGGCGCCGCCGGCGCCGAGGTGCGGCTGCAGTCCGCGCGGCTGGCGAGCGGCGTGTTCCCGCCGGTCGCCGTGTCGCACCTGGCGGCGGACCAGAAGGACGTCGAGCTGGTCACCGCGGGCCGGTAGGCCGCGCACGCCCCCGGCACCGCGGAGGCGGGCCTACGGGCACTCCGGCCCCAGGCCGACCATCGACATGAACGCCACCGACCGGCAGGACGGGTCCGCCTGGGGGCGGCCCGTCGCCCGGCCGAGCGCGGTCGGCACACCGGCCGCGAGCAGGAGGGCAGCGAGGAGGGCGGTGGACGCCCAGCGCTTGGCCGGCCTCATGGCCGCATCGTTCCCATGGCCAGATGCTCAGGCCACCGTCGGCCGCGCACAAGCGGATGCGTCCACTCGTGTCACCGACGTCCCGGGACAACACGTCTACGCCGGGGCCGGGGCGTCGAACTCGCACCACACCGCCTTGCCGTCGCCCCGAGACTCCACACCCCAGTGCGATGCCAGCGCGTCCACCAGCAGCAGCCCGCGCCCGGTGGTCGCCGCCTCGCCCGGGGTGCGCCGGCGCGGCCACACGCTGGACCTGTCCTTCACCCACAGCCGGACCTTGCGGACCGGTTCCGGCAGCACCTCCATGGTCAGGACCGCACCGCCGTCCGTGTGCAGCAGGGCGTTGACCAGCAGTTCCCCGGCCGCCAGCTCCACGTCGTCGGCCAGCGCCGGCATGCCCCAGTCCCGCAGGGCCTGGCGCAGCGCGTAGCGGGCCTCGGACAGCCCCTCCGGATCGGCCTGGTGCACGTACTGGTGGATCCGCGGAGCCCGGTGGGTACCCGGGTCCGGGGCCCGGCGCAGCACCAGCAGGGCCACGTCGTCGCCGGAGCCCCAGCGCTCCCACAGCCGGTCGAGCAGGTGGTCCGCCAGCGCGCCCGCCTCCTGCGGGCCGGTCCGCACCGCGTGCGCCAGCGCGTCCATGCCGGCCGTGATCGACTCGGCCGGCTCCTCCACCAGCCCGTCCGTGCACAGCACCAGTGTCTCGCCGGGCACGAGGTCCAGCCGGGTCTCGGGGAAGTCCTCCTGTGCGAAGGACGAGGCGAGGCCCAGCGGCAGGCCGCCGCGCAGGTTGGGCCAGCCGGTGCGGCCGTCGGTGTGGCGGATCAGCGGCCCCAGGTGGCCCGCCCGGACCGCCCGTACGCCGCCGGTCTCCAGGTCCACCTGCGCGTACGTACACGTGGCGAAACGTTCCGTGTCGAGCTCCGCCAGGAACCGGGACGCGCGGGCGAGCACCGTGGACGGCGGGTGTCCCTCCCCCGCGTAGGCGCGCAGCGCGATCCGCAGCTGGCCCATGATCGCCGCCGCGTGGGTGTCGTGCCCCTGGACGTCCCCCACCACGATCCCGACCCGGTCCCGGGGCAGCGCGATCACGTCGTACCAGTCCCCGCCGACCTCCCGCCCGCTCCACGCCGAGTGGTACCGGACCGCGATCTCACCGCCGCTGATGTCCGGGATCCGGCGCGGCAGCATGGCCGCCTGCAGGCCGGTCGCGAACTCCCGCTCCTGGTCGAAGAGCAGCGCCCGCTGCAGGGACTGGGCGACGATGCCGGCGAGTCCCAGGGTCAGGTTGCGCTCCTCCGGGGTGAACTCGCCGCGCCGCCGGTAGAAGAGCACCAGCCCGCCGATCGCCTTCGCCTGGGCGATCAGCGGCAGGTAGGCGGCCGCGTCGAAGACGATGGCCCGCAGGTAGTGCTCGATGGTCGGGAACTCCCGCGCCAGCTCGTCCATGGAGGTGACGAACCGTGCCTTGCGGGTCATCACCGCCCGGGACAGCGGGATGTCGTCCTCCAGCCGCGTGAACCGCCGTTCGTTGAGGATGTCCAGGGACTCCCCGCTCAGCGCGATGATCTTCATGGCGCCGTTCTCCACCAGGCCCAGCGCCAGTCCGTCGGCGCCCAGCCGTTCCAGCGCCCCCGCCCCGGTCAGCACGGCCGTGACGTCGTCCACGGTGACCGCCCGGGACAGCGCCTCGGTGGTCCGCTGGACGATCGTGGTCTGCTTGGCCCGGGCCGACTCCAGCTTCCGCAGCAGCTCGGAGTGGGCGAGCTCGGCGCGGGCGTCCCGGACCACCCCGACGATCCGCCGGGCCGTGCCGTCCCCGTCGCGGATGATCCGGCCCTGGGTGTGCGACCACTGCTGTACGCCGTCCCGCCGGAGCACGGTGAAGTACGCGCCGTACGACTGCTCCCCGCCCTCCAGCGCGGCCTGCGCCACCTCGCCGAGCCGGACCGCGTCCTCGCCGGGGATGTGCCGGCCCAGCCCTTCGGGGGTGCCGTCGAACTCCTCGGGGGTGAGGTCGAAGACCACCATCCCGGACGGGTCGACGACCACCCGTCCGGTCGCGAGGTCCCATTCGAAGCTGCCCATCCCGTTGAGGGCCAGCCGCTCACCGGGGCCGGTGACCGCGCCCTGGCCCGGCGCACCGTCCGCCTCCGCTGCCATGGGGCACCACCTCGGGGTCTGTCAGGGGCCGGGTCTTCCAGGGGCCGGGTCTGTCAGGGGCCGGTCTGTCAGGGGCCGGGCCAGTACGGCTGCGAGATCAGCCGCTCCCACTCCTCGTCAGGATGCCCCGGAAGGGTGCGCCCGGCCTCTCGCCAGCGCTCGACGAGGGACAGGTAGATCGCGGGACCGGTCACCGGCGCGGAGGGGAAGGGACCGGCCGTACGGGCCCGGTCCTGGGGGTACGCGGGGGTGGGGGCGGGGCCGTGGACCGTCCCCGGGGGACCCGGGGCGGGCGCCGCCGGCTGCTCCGCCCGGCTCGCGGGAATGCGGACCCAGCCGCGTCCCTGTGCTCGCTCCCGGCTCATCACGGACCCCTCTCACCGCTGCACCGTCGACAGGTCGTCCAGATCGTCCTGGCCGTCCGCCGTCCGCCGCCACCCGGGCCGACCCGGCTGCGGGACCCGGGCGCCGAGACGCCGGCGGACTCCTGCTACCAGTTTCCCCGCAGTGAAGCCCGCGCCGTGCACGAATCGCATGGAAGGGCCGAACGAGGGAGCCGTCAGCAGGCCCGCGAAGAACAATCCCGGGTACGAGGACTCGAACAGGGCGGTCAGCTCGGGCGTGCGGCTCCGCCCCACCGTGCGCAGGCCCGCGCGCAGCCCGGCGTCCAGCAGGCCCAGCCGCGCCAGGTCCGGGGTGAAGCCGGTCGCGGCGATCACGTGCTCGGTGTCCAGGACGACGGACGCGCCGCCGGGGGCGGTGAGCCCGAGCCGGGTGCGCGTACCCGCCGGCACCGCCCGGTGCAGGTCGTGCCCCAGCAGGGCGGGGACCCGCCCCTCGAACCGCTCGCGCAGCCACCAGGCCCCGGCCGGGCCCAGTGCGGTGGCGGCGATCCGCTCGCGGGTGGCGGCCGGCAGCCGGCGCACCGCCCAGGGCAGCTCGGACCAGGCCCAGCTGCGCCAGCCGGTGCCGAGGCCGCTGTGCGGGGCGCGCAGGGCCCGCAGCGGCGGGCGGTGCAGCGGCTGCGGGACGGTGTTCCAGTTCAGCCGGTGCCTGCGGGCCACCAGGGTGGGCCGGGCCCCGGACTCGGCGAGCAGCACGGCGGTCTCCAGCGCGGCCTGGCCGGCGCCCAGCACGGCGACGTCCGCCCCGGCGAAGCGGCCGAGGTCGCGGTGGGCGCTGCTGTGCGAGACGTGCCCGGGCGGCAGGCCGGCGAGCAGGGCCGGCAGGTTGGCGAACGGCATCACGCCGACGGCCAGGGCGACCGTACGGGCGTACAGCACCCCGCCGTCGGAGGTACCGATCCGGAAGCCGGTGCCGTGCGGGGTCACCGTGGTGACGGTCCGCTCCTCCACCTCCGGCCCGGCCTGCCGGGCGAACCACAGCCCGTACGCGCTGAACGTGCCGATCGGCAGCGGACTTCCGTGCCCGGCCGTGATCCCCCGGGTCCGGCAGTACTCGGCGAGGGTGTGGCGGCCGCCGGGCGCGGACAGGTCGGACGACCAGGGCTCCGACTTGAGGTACATGCCCTCGGGCATGTGGTCACGCCAGGAGGCCATCGGCCGGCCGAGCACCCGGACGCCCAGTCCGGCCCCGGCCGCGTGGGCGGCGATCGACAGTCCGTACGGCCCTGCGCCGATTACCAGGAGATCGTCCATGTGCGTCACGCTTCTCCCCTTCCGTGCGGGCCTCCCGTTCACTCCGGCACGGCTGCACATCCCTCGCCCGAGTGACCCCCTGCCGTGTGAATCCCCCGGGAACACGGGCCGGCCCCTATCGGCGGGCAACGAGTCCGTCCGGCTCCGCGGAGGCCCCGGCGGCCGGGGAGGGCAGGTCCGCCAGATCACCGTCCCGGTCGCGCTGACGGGGCGCGCGGACCACGGAGCGCGCCGTGCGGCGGCCGCGCGCGGGGACGCCCCGCAGCGCGTTCCACAGTCCGCGCGCTCCCTTCCGTACGCCGCGCCCCAGGAAGGCGGCGCCCATCGCCAGACAGGGCGCGGGGTCGTCGGCCGCGAACCAGGCGGTCTCGGTCCCGCCCCCCGCCGGACCCGGCGGCCGGGCGGGCGGCCGGGCCCCCCGCAGCACCGCCAGCAGGGCGTAGTTCTCGACCACGAAGGTCCGGCCCGGCCCGCCCGGCCCGCCCGTACGCTCCCGCCGCCCGGCCGGCCGGGCCGGTCCGCCCTGCCCGGTCAGGTCCAGGTACAGCGCCTGCACCACGTCCAGCCCGGAGGCCTCCGTGAACAGCCGGAACTGCGCGCCGGGCCGCGGGTTGAAGTCGACCAGCCGGAAGCGGCCGTGCTCGTCCCGGCGGAAGTCCAGGTCCAGGATCCCCTGGTAGCCCAGCTGTTCGGCGAGCCGCAGGCCCGCCTCCTCCACCGCCGGGTCGGGCAGCCAGCGCCCCGCCGCCGTCAGCCCCGTGCGCACCGGCCAGGAGAGCTCCTTGCGGCCCGACCCGGTGAGCAGCGGACGCCCGCCCCGGGTGAAGCAGCCGTGGAAGAACCAGTCGGTGTCCGGGCCGGCCGGCAGGAACCGCTGGAGCAGCAGCCGGCTGCCCGCCTCCGCCGACCGCTCGTACAGCTCCCGGGCCTGCGCCCCCGAGCGCACCAGGGTGGTGCTGCGCAGACCACCGCCGGCGGGCAGCAGCCAGGGACGGCTCCACTTCGCCACGACCGGCAGGCCCAGCCGCCACACGGCCTCGGTGACCTCCGCCGCGCTTCCCGGCACCACCGTCTCCGGGTGGGGCACGTCCAAGCGGTCGCAGAGCCGGGCGAGTTCGGCCTTGTCGGCGACCCGCTCGGGGAGCCCGTCGGGCTGGTGCGGGATCCGGAACCGGCCCTCCAGCCCGGCCGCCATCCGGGACACCTCGATCGCGCTCAGATCGTCCATCGCGACGAGCACCGCCGGCCGGCCGATCCGCTCCGAGACCCCGGTCAGGCAGTCGAGCAGGCCTGCCGGACCTGACGGACCGGCATGGACCGCGTGCAGGTACCGGGAACGGCCCACCGGCCCGCCCCCGGCCTCCACGACCGCGTGGACCTCCACGCCCCGGCGGCCCAGGGAGCGGACCGCGCCGAGCGTCCCGTGGTGGAAGGGGTTCCGGTCGAGCCGGAGGAGGACGGCGGGCACTTGCGGGGTGAACACGTGCATGGGAACGGGGTCTTTCACCTAGTCGGACCAAGCGGAGGGCGTGCGCAGATGCGAATGGCCTACCAGCCGGGCATCGGACAGGCCATTCATCGGATGAGATGCCTAACGTCGTGTGCAAGCACACCGATTCGGGAATCCCGGGAGACGCCATGCCCAGACCGCGCCGCAGAGTGGCCAGTGCCGGCATCGGCACCGTCACGGCAGGGCTGCTGCTCGCCTCCGGTGCCGCCTTCGCGGCACCGGAGCAGGAGGTTTCCGGCGAGACCGGCGTCGCGATGGGCGCGTACCTGGACTACGGGCCGGAGGGAGTGGCCCGCATCACCGAGCTGTCGCGCTGGCTCGGCGGCCAGGAGATCCGGGTCGGCCACACGTACCTCCCCGGCGACCGGTGGTCGAACATCGAGGGCGCGCCGGACTTCCTGGAGGACTGGGCCGCGTGGCGCCGGGCCGACCCGGACCGGCTGTTCGTCCTCAACGTGCCCATGCAGGAGCGCAACGAGTCCCGGGTGCCGGACCACCAGGTGGCCCAGCTGATCCGGGCGGGCGCCCAGGGCTACTACGACCAGCACTTCAAGGCACTGGCCCAGCGGCTGGTGGACCTCGGCGTCCCGGACACGGTGATCGTGCTGGGCTGGGAGATGAACGGCGTCACCTACACCCACCGGTGCGCGCCCGACCCGGAGAACTGGAAGCGGTACTGGCGGCGGATCGTCACGGCGATGCGGTCCGTGCCGGGCCAGGAGTTCCGTTTCGACTTCGCCCCCAGCCGCGGCACGGACGCGATCGGCTGGGACCGCTGCTACCCCGGGGACGACGTCGTCGACGTGATCGGGATGGACTCCTACGACCAGGCGCCCGGCCGCACCTTCGACGAGATGGTCACCCAGCCGTACGGGCTCCAGGACCATGTCGACTTCGCGAAAGCACACGGCAAGCAGATCTCGTACCCGGAATGGGGGCTGTTCCGCTACGGGGACAACCCCGAGTACATGCGGCGCATGCTGCAGTGGTTCGACCAGCACAAGCCGCTCTACCACACCATCACGGACTACTGCCCGCACGGCGTGTGGCAGTGCACGGCGAACCCGCAGTCCGCGAAGGTGTTCCGCGACGCGCTGACGCCGATGCCGCGGCCGGTGCCGACGCCGGCGGAGCCCTCCCCCGACGTCCCGAGCCCGGACCCGACCCCCGACGTGCCCAAGCCGTCCCCCGTCGACCCGACGCCCGACGTGCCCAAGCCCTCCCCCGTCGACCCGACGCCCGACGTGCCCAAGCCCTCCCCCGTCGACCCGACCCCCGACGTGCCCAAGCCCTCCCCCGTCGACCCGACCCCCGACGTGCCCCGGCCCTGGCCCTGGCCCGAGCCGAGCCCGGACCCCACCCCCCCGGGCCCGCGCCCGCCGGTCAACAGCACCGAGTGGTGCCTCCCGCTCAGCTTCGGCGACTGGCTCGGCCAGTTGGTCGGCCAGAAGTCCTTCTGCATGAAGTTCGACTGGACCTGGCCGTTCTAGGCGCGGCCGCGGGCACCGGACGGTCACCGGACCCGCAGCTCGTTCAGCCGGGCCCGCCAGTCCCGGGCGGCCGGCAGGGCCTCCCGGAGCGCACCGACCGCCCGCTCGCGTCCCGTCACCTGCGACTCGTGCAGCCGCAGCAGGGGCGCGAGCGGCGCCGTGGCCAGCAGCAGCCGCTGGTTGACCACCACCTCCGGCCGCCAGTGGTTCTTGTACGGCTCCGTCCCGCGCAGGAAGCTCACCACCTCCCGGCCGTCCGCCAGCGCCCGCTGCGCCTCGTGCCGCAGCAGCACCGAGGCCACGTCCACCTTCCTGGCGCGCAGTTCGGGGTCGGCGCCGTACAGGTACCCGCCGCTCAGTCCCGCCGACAGCAGGGTCACGTTGGCCGCGACCACCTTCCCGTCCAGCCGGAACTCGGTCAGCCGGCCCTGCCCGCTGCGCACCATCCGCCGGGTCGCCCGGGTCAGGTGCTCGGCGAACCTCGGCTTCAGGTGCTCCGGCGTCACCCCGCGGCCGCGCCACTGCTTCTCGTGCAGCCGCAGCAGGGACCGCACCGCGCGCGGCACTTCGTGCTCGGTGACTTCGCGCTCCTCCAGCCCGGCCGCGTCGGCCTTGCGCAGTTTGGCGCGCACCCGCTGCGCCCCGGCCGTCGGCATCCGCTTGACCAGCTCGTCGAAGGGCAGCACCGGCAGCTCCATGCAGGCCGAGTCGGCCAGCCTGACGCGCGCCCCCTCCCAGATCCCGTACAGCCGCTCGGCCGCGGCCCCCGGCCGGACCTCGCGCAGGTCCACCACCGCGCCCCGGGCAGCCCGGTGCAGTCCCCGGGCGAGCGCGGGCAGCACGTCCCCGGCGTGCCCGGCGTCCACCAGCACGTCGGAGTAGTCGGTGATCCCGCCGCCCAGCGGGACCAGCAGCGGCATCGGCCGGTGCACGAGCATCAGCGGTGCCGCGCCCACCAGTTCGCCGCCGCGCCGCACGAGCACGATGCGCAGCCGCCCGTCCCTGCCGTACGACAGCCACCAGGAGTGCAGCCAGGCGTGGCTCTGGAAGGGGGTGGCGCTGGGACAGGCGCGCACGAGCCGGTTCCAGGGCTCCTCCAGCGCGGCGAACTGCCGGGGGTCGCGGCACAGCGTCACCGTCAGGGCCCCGGCGGAGCCTGTGGTCATCGCGCCCGCTCCTTCTCCCGCGCGGGTGCGGCACCGGCGGCCTCGCCCTGGGCCGGCAGCGAGGCGTACACCGCGGCGGGCCCGGCCTCCGCGGGCGCGGCGGGCGCACCGGGCGCGGTCCGGTCCTCCGTACGGCGCCGGGCGCCCGGCCGGGCCAGCAGCCACAGCCCGCCGGCCAGCCCGCCCGCGCAGAGCCCCACGGCGCCGCTGATCGGGGCGGACGGGGAGGCGGGCTCGGTGGGCGCCACGGCCTGGCTGAACAGCAGCAGCCGTACGCCGGTGTTCTTCGCGGCCTGGTTGCCGCTCAGGGTCAGCGCGTCGGCGACCGCGTTGGCGATGTCGGCGGCCTTCGCCGGGCGGGTCGAGGTACCGGTGATCGCGATCATCGGGGACTCGGGGGAGGTCTCCGTCCGTACCTGGGTCCTCAGCTTCCGGGCGTCGACCCCGGCCCTCTGCCGGGCCTGGGCGAGGGTCGCGGGGCCGGTGGCGATCCGGGCGTACGCCTGGGCGAACCCCAGGGCGGTGGCCGGGTCGGTGGTGTCGTCCGGCACCGCGACGACGTAGCTGGTGGCGGCGTACTCGGGGGTCGCCAGCAGCCCGTACGCGCCGCCGGCCGCCAGCCCGAGCAGGGCGCAGGCGGGCAGCGGCCACCACGCGGGCGGCGGGAACAGGCGGCCCCGCGGTCCGCGCGGGCCGCCCTTGCGGCGTCCGGCCCGGGACGGGGGTCCGTCCGGTCCCGCGGCCTGCTGGTGGTCGGAGGTATCGGCCATCTCGGTACTCACTTCCTCGTGTGCTCGCGGTCCACGTCTGTTCGCTTGTCCGCGCGTTCACCTGTTCGCGCGATCGCCTGTTCGCCGGTTCATCCGTCCGTCCGCGGGCCGGTCCGGCCGCACCCGTGCGCGCGCACCGGGTGCGGGCGGCGGTGGCCCGGGGCCGCTCAGACCTGTGCCGGCACCCCCGGCGGGCGGGTCCGGGTCAGCGCCTGGGCGTAGACGCCCAGCAGTTGCTCCGCGCTGCGGCTGATGTCGTAGCGGCGCACCACCGGGGGCGGCGGGAGCCGGGTCGCGCCGGCCTCCATGTGCCCGCGCAGCGCCGCGACCAGCTCCTCGGTGCCGGTGCCGATCCGGCGGGCACCGGGCGCCTGGGCAGCGGGCAGGTCGTCGATGGCCGGGCAGGTCACGTGCAGCACCGGCAGCCCTGCGGCCAGCGCCTCGACCACCGCCAGCCCGAACGCCTCCTCCTTCGAGGGCGACACGAACACGTCCATCGCTGCCAGCAGCGCCGGGATGCCGGGTGTCCGCCCGTCCGCGCTGTCGCCCAGCGGGTCCCGTTCGCCCAGCAGGTGGATACGGTTCTGGGCGCCCAGTTCGGCGGCCAGCCGGCGCAGCGCCGGACGCTCTGGTCCGTCGCCGGCCAGCAGCAGGTGCGCCCCGGGCAACGCGGCCACCGCCCGGACCAGTGCGTCGAACCGCTTGCCCGGCACCAGCCGGCCGACCCCGCCCACCACGAAGGCCCGTTCGGGAAGCCCGGTGCGGGCCCGGGTGGCCCGCCGCACTTCCGGGTCGAAGCGGAACCGGACGGCCTCGATGCCGTTGGGGACCACGTGCACCCGGGCGGCGGGCACCCCCCACCCCTGCAGCCGCGTGGCCACCGTGTCGGACACGGCGACGGTGGCCGCGCCGAGGCGTTCGCTGGCCAGGTAGAGCGCCCGCACCCCGCCGGACAGCGGGCGGCCCTCGATCTCGGCCTCGCCGAGGGAGTGCTCGGTGGCGACGGTGGCGCCCACCCCGGCGAGCCGGGCCGCCAGCCGCCCGTACACGCAGGCCCGGTAGAGGTGGGTGTGCACCAGGTCGTAGCCGCCCCGCCGGATGAACCTGACCAGCCGGGGCAGCGCCCGCAGATCGCGGTTGCCGTGCATGCCGAGGTGGACCACGCGGACGCCGTCCGCGCGCAGCCCGTCGGCAACCGGGCCCGGATTGGTCAGGGTCAGTACGTCGCACTGCATCGGCAGGTGCCGGAGCAGCAGCCGCAGTTGCTGCTCGGCGCCGCCGACGCCCAGTCCGGTGATGATGTGCAGGGCCTTGGCCGAGCTCACCGAGCCCACCATGGCCGCCGGACCGCCGGGCCTCACGGGAACACCGTCCGGCGCAGCTCCCGTACCTGGTGGCGGAGCCGTTTGACCCGCAGCCGGGCGGGCCCGTCGGCCTGGCTGACGTGGGTGCGGGGCATGGCGTACGGGCCGGACAGCCGGCCGGGCACGATGGCGCAGGCGTAGTCGTACCCGGCCGCCCGGGCGGCGGTGACCACCCGGCGGTCGATGCTGCCGTAGGGGTAGCAGAAGCCTTCCGGGAGCCGGCCGGTCAGCTCGCGCAGGAGGTCGCGGCTGCCCCGCAGTTCCTGCTGGAGCTCGCCGTCGGCGCAGGTGGTGAGGTGCCGGTGGAGCAGGCCGTGCGAGCCGATCTCCACTCCGGCCGCGGCCGCCGCGCGGATGCCCTCCGCGGACAGCAGGGACTTGCGCGGCCCCAGCGGGTCCCACACGTTGTCCACGCCGAGCCGGCCGGGCAGCACGAACAGGGTGGCGTTGCAGCCGTGCCGCTTCAGCAGCGGCAGCGCCTGGGTGAGGAAGTCGGTGTAGCCGTCGTCGAAGGTGAGGCCGACGAGTCCGGCGCCGCGACCGACCTTGCGGGCCCGGCGCAGTTCCCCGACGGACACCCCGCGCAGACCGCGCGAACGCAGCCAGCCCAGCTGGGCGTCGAGGGCGCGGGGCGTGACGGTGATCCCGTACGGATCCTCGGCGGGATCGGTGAACTCGTGGACGGAGTGGTACATGAGGACCCAGGGCGCGGCGGTGCGCCGCCCGGACCGGTCCGGTGCGGCGGGCGGAGCCGTGTCGGTGTCAGCGAACATGGCGGAACCTCGAGGTGAGCTGGAGGATCTGGGCGGGCAGGGCGGTCACTTCGAGCGCCCTTATGGCCATGCCGGTGGCAGCGAACATGGCCGGGATCAGGAGGCAGCCGAGGGCGGCGCTGAGCAGCGGGTCGGGGATCATCGGCCCGGCCAGCCAGCCGGTGGCGCAGGCCGCGGCGGCGGCGACGGAGAGCCGGCCCAGGCTGATGGCGACCCGGCGGACCTGGATGGCGATGATCCGGGAGCCGAGGCCGGTGAGGAGCAGTGCGGCGGTGGTGGAGATGCCCGCGGCGTTGGCGGCGGCGATGCCGTACGTGCCCCACCAGCCCGCGGCGAAGGCGCCCGCGACGATGTTGACGAGCAGTCCGGCGCCCATGGCCAGGGCGGGGAACCAGGTGGGGCGGGCGGCGGAGAAGAACGGCCGGGACAGTGCGCCGACCAGGCAGTGGCCGAGCAGGCCCAGGCCGTAGACCCGCATCACGGCGGCGGTGGCCAGGGTGTCCTCCCGGGTGAACGCGCCGCGCTCGAACAGCACCTGGATGATCTGCGGGGCGTAGCCGATGACCAGGGCGGTGCCCATCAGGACCGCCAGGGAGGCGAGCGCGAGGTCCTGCTCGACCCTCCGCCGGGCCTTCTCGCGTTCGCCGCCGGCCATGGCCTGGGCCACCACGGGGAAGGTGACGGTGCAGATCATCAGGGACAGCACCATCGGCATCTGCGCGACCTTCTGCGCGTAGTTGAGGTGCGAGATGGCGCCGGACGGCAGCGAGGCCGCGAGGAAGCGCTCGACGAGGACCTGGGACTGCCGGAACACGGCGAAGAGGATGACCGGGGCGATCATCCCGAAGGCGATCAGCGTGGGCCGGTCCCGGTCGCGGGCGCGCCGGTCGCGGTCGCGCCGGTCCCGGCCGGCGCGACGCCTGCCCGGCAGTCCGAAGCCGACGTTGCGGATGAACGCGGGGAGTTGCACGAGCACCATCAGCAGCCCGCCGCAGGCCACACCGAGGGCGGCGGCCCGCACCCCCCACAGCTGGTGCAGGGCCACCATCGTGCCGATGATGCCGATGTTGTACGAGACGTAGATCGCGGCCGGGGGCAGGAAGGAGCGGTGCGCCCGCAGGGCGGCGCTGAAGTAGCCGGCCACGCCGAAGGTGAGCACGGTCAGGGCGGTCAGCCGGGTGCACTGCACGGCCAGTCGCGGGTCGGGCAGCCCGGGGGCGAGCACCCCGACGACGAGGGGCGCGGCCACCACGAGCAGGGCGGCGACCGCGGCGAGGAACACCAGCAGGCGCGGCAGGGTGGCCCCGACCAGCAGCCGCACCGGGTCCCGTTCCCGGGCCTCCCTGCGGCTGAGCCCGGCCGCCCTGGCGGCGGACCGGCGGGTCAGGGCATGGCTGAACGCCGGCACCATCAGCAGGGCCATGGCGTCCTCGATGAGCAGCGTGGACGCCATCTCGGGGACGGTCCAGGCGATCAGGAAGGCGTCGCTGTCGTGCCCGGCGCCGAACAGGTGGGCGATGGTCTGGTCGCGTACCAGTCCGAACACCGCTCCGGCGGCGGTCAGTCCCGCCGTGACCGCCGCGGCCTTGGCGAGGAACCGTCCCAGCGGTGCGGCACCCTGCGGGCCGGCCGGGCCCGGCTGTTCCCCGCCGCCCGGCGGGCGTCCGGCGCCCTCGGGCGCGTCTTCGGCGGGCCCCGCCACGCACAGCCGTGATTCCGCCGGGGCCCGGCCCGCGCGCAGGACCGACGCCCGCGCGCCGGCCGGGACGGCAGGGACGGGCGGGAGCGGCGGGAGGGATGGGAGAGACGGGAGAGATGGGAGGGGCGGGAGGGGCGGGAGGGGCGCGGCGGAGGCACCGTCCGGCGGGGTGTCCCGCTCCGGCGGTGTCGTCGGACGGCCCGCAGCCGCGGCGAGTCCGTTCGCCGCGGCTGCGGGCCGCCAGGGCGTGGTATCCGTCACCGGCCGGCCGCACCCTCATGGGCGGCCGCGCCCGGGCCTGAGCCGACGGCCCACCAGGCCGCCAGGCCGACGATCACACCGGTCAGCACCGTGGACGGGCCGCCGATGTCGGCGTACAGGAAGTCGGTGGTCTGCCAGACGAGCAGCCCGACCGCGATCAGTCCGCAGTCCCGGGCCGCGGCGGGCGCGGCGTTCCGGACGAGGGCCCGGCGGATCCCGGCCACCAGCAGCGCCGCCCAGCCGCCCGCCAGCGCCACCAGGCCGATCAGTCCCTGCTCGCTCAGCACCAGCAGGTACATGTTGTGCGGGGACAGCAGCGGCTGCCGGAGGTACCCGCGGCCCGCGCCGGCGGTGTCGCTGCCCGAGGACAGGCCCAGCGAGGAGTGCCCGTCCCGGTGCGCCGGGAAGCCCTTGAGCCCGACCCCGGTGGCCGGCCGCTCGCGCCACATCGAGGAGGCCGCCGCCCACATCGTGTACCGGTCCGTCACCGACTGGTCGGGCGCGCCGGTCACCTGCGTGATGGAGGTGAGGCGCTCGGCCACCATCTCGGAGCCGACGCCGAAGCCGCCCACCAGGACGACCCCGGCGGCGGTCAGCGCCACCAGTGTCTTCAGCGCCCGCCGGATGCCCGCGAGCAGCATCACCGCCAGCCCCGCGACGGCCGTCGCGATCCACGCGCCCCGGCTGAAGGACAGCACCAGCGGCACCACCAGCAGCAGTGCCGCGGCCGTGGCGGCCCGCCGGGCCCGCCGCCCGCTGCCGGGCGCGAGCGCCACCGCCGTCGCGGCGATCAGCCCGTAGGCGACCACCGTGGCCATGCCCATGACGTCACCGGGCCCGAAGGTGCCCACGGCGCGGATGTCCTCGCCCTGGTACGAGGCCCCGGTCCCGGTCGCGTACTGGACCACCCCGACCGCGCCCTGCACCAGCGCCAGCACCACGAAGCACCCGGTGGCCAGCCGGAACTGCCGCGGGTCGCGCACCAGCAGCAGCACCGCGGCCGGCACCAGCACGAACACCTGCAGGTAGCGCACGAAGCCGGGCAGTGCGGCGTACGGGTCACCGGCGGTGGCGGTGGCCACCGCGAGGCCCACCGCCGGCACGCCCAGCACCAGCGCGCCGAGCGGGCTCAGCCGGCCCGTCTCCCCGCGCAGCACGCGCACCGCGCAGACCGCCACCATCAGCAGCGAGGCCGCGTCGGCCGGGGTGACCTTGCCGGAGGCGGTGACGTCACCGGCCGGCAGCGGGGCGACCAGCAGCAGGACGGTGGCCGCGAGCGGCAGCAGCGGCCAGTCCCGGCGCAGCACCGCCCGGAGACCGGGACGGGGCCGCGACGGGCCCGTCGGCGGCGGGCCCGTCGGCGCCGCGGGCGCGGCGAGGACCGTGCTCAACTTCCCCCCAGCCGGAATCGGAAGAACGACGCGGCGGTGCGGGTCAGGATCCACAGGTCCTGCCAGAGCGACCACGTGTCGATGTAGTGGTTGTCGAAGCGGGCCCGGTCCTCGATGGAGGTGTCCCCGCGCAGCCCGTTGATCTGCGCCAGCCCGGTGATCCCGACCGGCATCCGGTGCCGTGCCTCGTAGCCGGGGTGCAGCGAGGAGAACTTCGCGACGAAGAAGGGCCGTTCGGGGCGCGGACCGACCAGGCTCATGTCACCCCGGACCACGTTCCACAGCTGTGGCAGCTCGTCCAGCGAGGACTTCCGCAGGAGGGAGCCGACCGTGCTCATCCGGTGGTCGTTCGCGACCGTCCAGCGGGTCGCCGACTCGTGCTCGTTCGCCGGGCGCAGGGTGCGGAACTTCAGCAGCGTGAACGGGCGCCCGTAGAGGCCGACCCGCTCCTGACGGAAGATCACCCCAGGACCGTCGGACAGCCGTACGGCCAGCGCGCACAGGCCCATCACCGGTGCCGCGGCGAGCAGGGCGAGGGCCGCGAGGACGGTGTCGACGGCCCGCTTCACCCAGCGCTCCGCCGTCCGGGCGGGCCGGGGCAGCAGCGGCTGCACGGCGAAGCCCCACAGCTGGTCGGCGGGGTGCGCCACCCGCATGCCGGTGATCTTGGCGGTGCCGGCCGGGTCGGCCAGCCAGAGCCGGCAGCCGTGGTCGTGGAACAGCCTGACCAGCGAGGCGGTGCGCTCGTCGGCCTCCGGCGGGCGGGTGAACACCGCGTCCCGCACCGAGTTCTGGATCACCGCGCGGCGGACGTCCTCGTGGGTGGCGAGCAGCGGCAGCGCCCCGGGCTCCGCCCCGGCCGGGGCCGTCCCCGTGTCCGCGAGCCCGACCGGCCGCAGCCCGTACTCGGGGCGGACGTGCAGGGCCGCGGCCACCGCGCCCGCCCCGGTCCCGGGGCCGACCACCAGCGCGGACCGCGGCCGGCGTACGGCCGCACGCCGGCGCAGCAGGTGGACCGCCCCGCGCCCGGCGCAGGCCAGCACGGTCTGCAGGCAGACGGCGGTCAGGAGGGCGCCCCAGCCGAGGACGGCGGCGGGGTCGGCGGCCGCGGCGACCGCGGCGACCGCGCACCACAGGACGGCCGCCCGCCCGGCCAGCGCGGGCAGTTCGAACAGCGCGGAGGGCGCGAGCCGCGGCCGGTACAGCCCGCCCTGCGCGGCCAGCGCGACGGCCGGTACGGCGAGCAGGACGCCGAGCGGCGCGGCCGCTCCGAGGGGCAGGCCCGCACCGGCCCCGGCGGTGACGGCGGTGGCCAGTACGGCGGCCAGGGCGTCGGCGGTGACCAGCGGGGCGGCGCCGCCGTGCCGGCGGACGCGCTGCGGCCGGACGGCCGGACGGGCCTGGTCGGCCCTGGGACCGCGCGGCGGGTGGATCGGGAGCACCGAACGGCGGACCGCGGTGGCGGGCCGGTTGCCGCCGCGCCCCGGGTGCGGTGCGTGTGCGCTGTCCATCGTCATCGGCTGTTGCGCTCCTGGTTCATGGGCTCGCGGCCCAGCAGTTCCTGGTACAGCCCGGTGACCTCGTCCGTGGTCCGCCGGACGTCGAACTCGGTCCGGGCGTGCTGCTGCGCCTGCCGCCCCAGCTCGTCGAGCAGGCGCGGTTCGGCGAGCAGTCCGCTCAGGGCCTCGGCCAGGGCGGCCGGCTGCTCGGGCGGTACCAGGCAGAGCCGTCCCTGGCCGGGCGGCAGGCTCTCCCGGGCCCCGCTGACGTCGGAGACCAGGACCGGCCGGCCGCAGGCCATGGCTTCCAGCGGAGCGAGCGCCATGCCTTCCCAGCGCGACGGCAGTACAACGAGATCGGCGGCCCGAAGCCACGGTCGGATGTCCGCGGCCGCTCCCGCGAAGACCACCCCGTGCGGTGCGGTCCGGCGCAGCCGTTCGACGTCGGGGCCGTCGCCGACCAGCGCGAGCCGGGCGCCGGGAACGGCGGTCCGCACCTCCGGCCAGGCACGGAGCAGCACGTCCTGGCCCTTCTGCTGGCAGACCCGGCCCACGCATACGGCCAGCGGGCCGCCGTCCCGGAGGGCGGCGGGCAGCGCCAGCGCGGCCCGGGCGGCCTCCTTGTCCCGCTCCGGGTCGGGCCCGCCGGGGCGGAAGTGGTCCAGGTCCACTCCGTTGCGTACGACGGCCCAGCGGGCGGCGATCCCGGCGGACTCCCCGGCGCGCCGTTCGGCCTCGCTGACGCAGAGCACCCGGTCGGCCCAACGAGCCCCGAACCGCTCCCATCTGAGGGCGAGTGCGGCCGTGGTGCCGCCGACCGCGTCGAAGGACCAGGCGTGCGGCTGGAAGACCGTGGGCAGGGTGCCCCGCACGGCGAGCCGGCCGGCCAGTCCGGCCTTGGCGCTGTGCGCGTGCACCAGGTGCGGACGGACCCGGCGGATCAGCCGGGCGGCGGCCGCCGCCTCCAGGGCCAGCCCGGGGCCCGGCGCGCGTACGGCCCGCCAGGGCAGCACCTCGGCCCCGGCGGCCCGGGCGTCCTCGGCGAGGCGGCCGGTGCGCGGGCAGGCGACGACCGTGCGCAGGCCGGCGGAGGTCTGGGCGCGGACTAGGTCGGTGACGACCCGGGCGACGCCGCCCTCCACGGGCTGGACGAGATGGAAGACGGTCGGATGGTCCGGCACATGGAACGGCGCATGGAACGGCGCATGATCTGACGACACGGCGAAGAGGCCCTCCGTGGTCCCCGTGCGTTTTCAGGGGTGTGGGATCAGGAATGTGTGATCGGCGATACGGTGATCGCCTTTCAGGAGCGGGCGTCCGTCTGGACGAAGAGCACACCGAGGAAGTGGCCCCGGGTCTCGCCCGCGAACGCGAAGGTGAGGCTGCGGGCTCCGGCGGACAGCGCGGGGCCGAGGTCGAACACGTCCGCGTCGTATCCCAGGTTGTTCACGTGTTCGGGCTGGCGGCGGAACCCGGCGTTTCCGAATTCCGTGATCGTCGAATTCATCACATCATCAGATGGGTTTGCGGCATTGCCGAGACCGATCCGGCGGCCACCGTCCGCCGTCACCGTGAGTGAGTCCCCCCGGGTCCCGCGGTCCCCGTCGTACCCGACGACCCCCGCCTTGCCCGCCCCCCGGACCGGCACGTCCAGCCCGGTGATCTCCACGGCCGGAACGGCCGCCGCCTTCCCCGCACCGGCGGCCGGCGCCTCGAACCCGTCCCAGAGCGAGATCCGCCGCAGCGGCTCGTCCGGGTGCCGGTAGGCCACCACCAGGGTCCAGCCGCCCCAGGCACCCACCTCCGAATGCCCCATGGCGATGTTCAGCTGGGACACGGTCCACATCCCGGCACCGCCCTTGCGGACCATCGGGGTGATGTCGGCGGACGCCTGGTACGCGTCACTGCCCGCGTCCGTCCGGTGCCCGATCACGGTGTCGGCCAGCACGTCCTTGTACGCCCCGCCCGGCTCCGCGACCAGCACCCGGCCGTTGTCCTCCGGCGGCTTCTGCTCGCCGACCCGCAGGTTCCCGCCCCAGTACAGCCGGGCGTAGGAGACCTTCGCGCCCGCGGGGATCCGCAGTTCGGCCCGGGTCGAGTTGTAGGTGTCCGGGTCCTTGTCGACCTCGCTGTAGAACATCTCGTACTCGCTGTTGACCCCCGCCGCGCCCCGCTTGACCTCCGCGCACGAGGCGGCGCCCGGTTCCTCCTCCCGACGGCAGCCGATCCCGGAGTTCGAGGCCCGGACGAGCCCGCCGTGCTGCACCGCCTGATAACGCTGGGTGAACGGGATCCGGGGCAATTCCTTCACCGCCGGAACGGCTGCCGCGCCGGCCACGGGTGCACTGAACGAAAGAGCGAGGGACGAGATCAGACCGAGTGCGCCGAGGATTCGGCGGAAGGAACCCATGACCCTGTCACCATTTTCGATCATTGGGACGCATTGGGATGAAACAGGTTCCGCACTTTGTCAGAAATCGAGCCCGAAATCACGCCGGACTCGCTCGTACGGCCTTTTGGGGGACGGTGCGCACCCTTACGAGCGGCGTGTCGTTAAGGAGGTGCACCGCGTTCGGCAGCTGCGAACAACCGGCCGTCAACGCGCTCACCCGAGGACGACATCCGGGTGAAGCCTCGCAACCCGAACCGGGACCGGACCGTTGTTCCGGATGCTCCTGTACCGGGCAATCCTGCAGAAAAGGGACGACAGTGATCAAGAAGATGATGGCCACGGCGGCAGTCGCCGCCTCCGTCGTGGGCATGGGCGCGGCCATGGCTCCGCAGGCGATGGCTATCGGGAACGAAACCAACACCAACGTGAACGGCAACGGTGCCGCGCAGGTCTACGGCAACCAGGAGACCCACGGCGCGATGAGCCCGCAGATGGCGCTCATCCAGGGCTCGTTCAACAAGCCGTGCATCGGTCTGCCCGCCAAGGCCAACGTCCAGTCCGTGCTGGCCCTGGTCAACGTCGGCGTCCAGGACATCCCGGTCCTCTCCGCGCCGCAGAACCAGCAGTGTGTCGAGAACTCGAACCAGATCAAGGGCGACGAGCCGCTCTCGCACATCCTGCAGAACATCCCGGTCCTCTCCGGCAACCTCTCCTCCGGCAGCTGACCGCACGCCACGCCGAGGCCGCCGCACCTTTCCGGGGCGGCGGCCTCGCCGCGTGGCAAACCCTTCACGAATAACGAATTCCCGGACCCGACGGGCCCGACCGGCAATCGAGTGAATGCACTCGGAGCCCCGAGAAATGCGCGGTTTCCTTTTCCGGCACGGCTCGTTGTTATATCTGCAGCGGCAAACGTCACTGCGGGAAGGATCGAAAACAAATGAAGTACAAGAAGGCAGTCGTCCTCGGCGCCGGTGTTCTGATGGCCACCGGTGCCGCCGCCCCCGCCATGGCCGACTCCGCCGCCGGTGCCCACGCCGTCGGCTCCCCCGGCGTCGGCTCGGGCAACGTGGTCCAGGTTCCGGTCCACGTGCCGGTCAACGTCTGCGGCAACACCGTCAACGTGATCGCGCTGCTGAACCCGGCCTTCGGCAACACCTGCGTCAACGCCTGACCAGGCGCCGGCCAGCGCCCTCGCCCGCAAGGGCAAACCTCCTCGGGGTGGCCTCGGAGTGCACGGCGGTGCACTCCGGGGCCACCTTCGATTCAGCACCGGCCGTGGCGCCGGTAGACAGGGAAGGACCCATGCGACAGGTACTCAGCCGACAGGTACTGGGCAAGGGGGTGCTCACGGCCGCGGCGGCGTCGAGTCTGCTGTCGATCGCGGGCGGGGCGGCGTACGCGAGCCCCGGAGCGACCGCCGAGGCCTCGCACTCCCCCGGTGTGCTCTCGGGGAACAGCGTCTCGGCGCCGATCACCTTCTCGCCGAACCTGTGCGGCAACTCGGTGGATGCGGGAGCGGCGCTCAACCCGTCCTTCGGCAACACCTGCGTCACCGACACCGGCGGGCACTCCGGCCCGAAGGACGACCACGACTACCGGCGCTACCTCAGCCCGGAGCACGCCGAGGCCTTCGAGCGCTACCTGGAGGAGCGCGAGGGGCACGGCGGCGGATACGGCCCCTCGCACGAGGCACCGCCCCGCCATGTGCCGCGCCAGGAACCCCGGCACGAGCCGCGGCACGAACAGCCGCGCCACGAGCAGCCCCGCCACGAGCAGCCCCGCCATGAGCAGCCGCGCGAGGAGTCGCGGCCGGACCACCAGGACCACGGCCAGGGCGGCCGGCACGGCCAGGGCGGCGGCTACGGCGGCCACGACGAGGACTGCGACGACCACCCGCCGGCCCCGCCGGCGCAGCACGTCCCCCCGAAGCCCAAGCCGGAGCCGCGGCCCGAGCCGAAGCCCGAGCCCAGGCCCCAGGCGGAGCACCCGGCCCCGGCCCCCCGGCCGGCCACGCCGCCACAGCCGGAGGCCCCCGCGCCGATGCCCGCCCCGGCGCCGGTCCACGAGGAGGCCCCGCCGGTCACCCTCCCGGCGCCCGCGCCCGCCCCGGTCCCGCTGCCCGCGCCCGCTCCGGTCGAGGACGAGGCACCGCCCGCCCCGCCGCGCGGCAGCATGGTCGTCCCGCCCGCCTCCGAGGCCGTACGTCCGCCCGCCCCGGCCGTGGACCAGCCGCCCGCCGTTCCCGCCGGGGACCTCCCGGTGCCGGCCCCGCTGCCCGCGCCCGCCCCGGCCCCGCAGCCCGTTCCGGCTCCGGCGCCCGCACCGTCTCCGATGCCGGCGCCCGCCCCCGCCCCGGTCACCGCTCCGGTGCTCGCCGAGACCGGCGCGGGATCCGTGGAGGCCATGGCCGCACTCGCCTCGGCCCTGCTGCTCGGCGGCGCCATCCTGTACCGGCGGTCCCGAATCGACTGACCGCGCATCGGCTGACCGCGCATCGGCTGACCACACATCGGCTGACCACGCATCAACTGGCGCGTATCGACTGATCGGAAAATAAGCGGCCGGAGAATCCACCACGGATTCTCCGGCCGACGCCGTTCGGTCCCCCGCCGTTCGAAAAGCGGTGACCACAGAGTTTCCGCAGCCATGCCACATCGTTGTCCAAGGCGATAGTGGCGCGAGGGTCGTCACTGGAAAAGGATTTCGACGATGAAGTACTCGAAGGTCGCCGTCGCCGTCGCCGGTTCCGTCGCCGCGCTGGCGGCATCCGCGTCAGGCTCCGCCTTCGCCGCCGGCCCCGCGCCCCAGATGAGCCTCAACGGCGGGGTCACCGAGGCCGCGAACGCGCTGGCGCCCGTTCTGGAGAACCCCGTCCAGCACGTCGGCGACGACCTGGCCACGCAGAACGGGCAGGTCGGCAAGGTGCTCGGAACGGTCCAGGAGGTCAACAAGACCCGCAACGCCGTAGGCCCCGGGCAGCTGGCGGAGAAGGCCAACGTGGCCGGCCAGGTCGTCCCCATGCTGGGCGGGCTGAACGTCAACGGCGGCAGCAAGGGCTGAGCCGGGCGGGCGTCCCCGGGACGCCGCCCCCCGACAGCACTGTGGGCGCCCCGGCGATGCCGGTGGCGCCCACAGTGGTTGGGCCGCTTGGCCCGGAGTCCTACGGGTCAGGCGTTGACGCAGGTGTTGCCGAACGCCGGGTTCAGCAGCGCGATCACGTTGACGGTGTTGCCGCAGACGTTGACCGGCACGTGGATCGGAGCCTGGACCACGTTGCCCGAGAGCACGCCGGGGGAACCGTAGGCACCGCCCTCGGCCGAGGAGTCGGCGACGGCGGAACCCGCGGCACCGGCAGCGGCGAGACCGGCGGAGGCCAGGACCACGACGGCCTTCTTGGCAGTCTTCATGAGGAGCACACCTTCTCTTCGACGTTCTGCCCCGATCCGGGGCTCACATCGATCGAAACGGTCCACTCCCCCGGACGACACGGTCCGGGCCGCGATGCGACCTGTTCAGCTCAACGGCCGTAACCGCGGCCCGGATCCGGCGTTACCGCGCGCTCACCGGGATGTTGACGTCGGGGATCGCCGGGATGTCGGGGATCTCGACGCCGGGGACCTCCGGCACGGTCTCGACCGGAGTGCCGGGGGCCGGCAGCTCCGGCGGGGTCAGGCCCGGGATCTCGGGGATCTCCACCCCGGGGATCTCCGGCAGTTCCAGGCCGGGGATCCCGAGATCGGGCAGTTTGATCTCGGGCAGCTTGATCTCCGGGAGCTTGATCTCCGGGATGCTGATCGAGGGGAGCGAGATGCCGGGCGGCAGCAGCCCCTTGATGGCCTCGAGAAGGCCGTTCACCAGGTCGTCGATCGGTCCGGCCGCGGCCGCCGCCCGGTGGGAACGGGCTTCTTCCGCGTCGATGGCGCTCGCCGGGGCGGCCCCGCCGAAGAGTATGGCGGCGGCGAGGGCGGAGGGGACGAGGATGCGAGTCGCCTTCTTGGGATGCATGGGAGTTCCTTCTGTGGGACGTGCGGGAGCGGACCAGCAGGGGACCCCCGCAGCCCGGGGGACAGCCCGCTTCCTCACCCACCGTGCGAACGGGCTCCACGGAGCGCAACCGGATCTTGGTGCCGCCGGGCCCCCGGGGACAGCCGTCTGCGGGCTGCGTACGGGCTTCGCGCAGGCGTCCGGGGCGGTTTCACCCGGGCTGGGGAAAAGCCGGGCGGAGACAGGCCGTTTGAGTGAAGGAGCGGAACCAACCCCCGGACCGGCCAGTTGATCAGGGCGCTCCATTAGCGGGCACTCGTGCGACAAAAGGACCAAAATGCTCAAGAAGATTATGGCCACCGCTGCGGTCACCGCCTCCGTGGTCGGCGCGGGCGCCGCCGTGGCCGCCCCGGCGATGGCCATCGGCAACGACACCGTCACCAACGTCAACGGCAACGGTGCGCAGCAGATCTACGGCAACCAGAAGACCGAGGGCGCCCAGAGCCCGCAGCTCGGCCTGGTCCAGGGCACCCTGAACAAGCCGTGCATCGGCCTGCCCGCCAAGGTCAACGCGCAGTCGCTGGTGGCCCTGGTCAACGTGGGCGTCCAGGACATCCCGGTCCTCTCCGCCCCGCAGAACCAGCAGTGCGTCGAGAACTCGAACCAGATCAAGGGTGACGAGCCCGTCTCGCACATCCTCAGCAACATCCCGGTTCTCTCCGGCAACGCTTCGGCCGGCAGCTGACCCCCGCTCCCCCTTCCGGTCCGGGCTTCTGACGCCCGTGGAGCGATGCGGTGACGCGAAGAGCCCCGGCAGCATCCGGCTGCCGGGGCTCTCCCGCGTCCGTACGGCGCTCAGCCGGTCCAGAACTCCCACCACCGGGTGAGCACGAGCATCCCGATCACCCCGATGTGCAGGGCCGGCGGTGCCCAGCCGAACTCGGTGAAGAAGGTGCGCAGCGGGGCGGGCGCGGGCAGCACCCCGGTACGGACGTTGTGCGCGGTCACCGCCCAGAACATCAGCAGCGTCGCCACCCAGGCCAGGCAGCACCACAGGCACAGGGCGTTGATCTCGTACAGGGACTGGACCATCAGCCAGGCGCAGAAGGCGGCCCCGAACGCGGTCCCGGCGTTGAGTCCCAGCCAGAACCAGCCCCGGTAGCGGGCGCCCGACAGCAGGCCGGCGCCGACGCACACCACCACGGCATAACCGGCCAGACCCAGCATCGGGTTGGGGAAGCCGAAGGCGGCCGCCTGCTCGCTCTGCATCACGCTGCCGCAGGACACGACCGGGTTGAGGCTGCAGGCCGGTTTGAACGAGGGGTCCTCCAGCAGGAGGAACTTGTCGAGGGTGATGACCCATGAGGCCAGCAGCCCGGCGGCCCCGGTGAGGACCAGCAGCCAGGCCGGACCTCTGGGCGGGGCGGCCGGTCCGCCGTCCCGCCGCACGCGGTCGGCCCCCTGCCGGGGCACGTCCACGGTGTTCACTGCATTCGTCGCCATGCGGCCCATACTGCCGCGATACCTGTCAGACCGTGGTGAACCCTGCATATTCATACGCAAGTTGACCTGAAGGGGTGGCGGGAACCCCGGTCGCTTCCCGGACGTTTTACCGAACCCCGGACGTGATGTCAGACGCAGGGGCTACGTTGTGCTTCCGCGACGTGACAAGCTGCGACGGCCTGGAGACCCACCTTGAGCGATCCGTACGAGACAACCGAGGCCCACCTCGCACGACTCCTGGGCCGCGCCCTCAACTCCTTCGACCTTCCGGACCTGCTGGTCGAGCGCCTCGGCACGGCGCTCGCGCACAGCTCCTCGCTGCACACCGCGCACCACAGTCCGGCGTCGGGGCTGTGGCGGGAGGTCCACCGGCACACGTACCTGCTGGCCGACGGCAGCCCGGCCGCGCTGTGGGAGCTCGCCTACCGGCTGGGCGCGGACCGGGCGGTGCAGTACGAGGTGTTCGCCGGCCGGGCGGAGGTCACGCTGGCGGTGAACCGGATCTTCGACGGCCTGGAGGGGTCCGCGCACGCGGAGTTCACGCTGCTGCCGGACGACCCGGACGCGATGGTGGACGACGCGGCGGTGCTGAGCGCGCTCTTCGCCGCTTCCGCGGCGGCACCGGGGCAGTGGCACCGGGAGTACGAGGTCGAGGACTCGGCGGACCACGCGCGCCGGGTGCTGCGCCGGGCGGAGAACCCGGACCGGCCCGGCGGGCGGACGGCCCGGCTGCTGAAGGCGGCGTACGCGCACCGGATCACCCAGGCGTTCGGGACCCGGCAGTGCCTGGCGTACGGCCGGGACGCCGGCTTCAGCCTCTACGAGCACGCGTTCGTGCTGCTGGACGGCACGGAGGTCAGCCTGTGGGAGGTCGAGCACACGGCGACGCCGGACGGCCGGCACATGTGCGAGGTCTACGAAACCGAAGCCGCGGCCCGCGACGCGATGGAAACCCGCTCCCGAGTCCGCTGACCCCGCCCGGTGTTGGGCAGGCGCCCCGCAGCTGCCGCCCGGTGTGGGCAGGCGTCCCGCAGGGCGATGGGGGTCCCCCCTGCGGCACGACTGCCCACACGGCGGGCGGGCGTCAGGCCGCGGGGACCTTGGAGGGGGTCGGCTCGGCGGCGAAGCCCGCTTCCGCTTCGTGGCCGGCGCCCGCGGCGTCATGCTTGCGCGGCAGCGCGAACATCACCGCGAAGATGACCGCCAGCACCCCGGCCACCCACCACATCGCGTACCGGAACGCCTCCACGTACGGCGCGCCGAACACCATCTCGTCGTCGATCATCCCGAAGAACACCACCGAGGTCAGGCCGAGCCCGAGCGCGTTGCCCATCTGGTTGGTCGTGTTGATCAGACCGGAGGCGGAGCCGGCGTGCTCGCGCGGCACCTCGGACAGCACGGTGTCGGTGAGCGGGGCCACGATCAGGCCCATGCCGATGCCCAGCACGATCAGCGGGGGCGCCATCTGCCAGGAGGAGATCTCCATGCCGTAGTGCTGCGACTCCCAGATGTAGAGCAGCAGACCGGCGGCCATGGTCAGCGCACCCGTCTGGAGCACCTTGCGGCCGAACCGGGGCACCAGCTTCTGCACGGAGATGCCGGCGGCCAGGGAGACGGAGATCGAGAACGGAATGCCGGTCAGCCCGGACCGCAGCGCGCTCCAGCCCAGCCCCAGCTGCATCATCAGCGTCCAGACGAAGAAGAAGATGCCGGTCGCGATGCCGAAGGTGAGCTGGACGGCGATACCGGCGGCGAAGCTCTTGACCTTGAAGAGGGAGAGCTCGACCAGCGGGGAGCCGTCCTTGGCCGCCTTGTGCTTCTCGTACGCGATGAAGGCGGCGATCACCAGCGGCACCGCTCCCATGCAGACGAAGCCCCACAGCGGCCAGTCGTTCTCCCGGCCCTGGGTGAGCGGGTAGATGAGCATCACCATGGCGAGGGTGGCCAGGACGACGCCGACCAGGTCGAGGCGGAGGGCCTGCGGCGCCTTGGACTCACTGATGAACTTGCGGCCGAGGATCACTCCGGCGATGCCGACCGGCAGGTTGATCAGGAAGATCGGCCGCCATTCCAGGCCAAACAGGTTCCACTCGGTGAGCAGGGCGCCGAGCATCGGGCCGGACACGGCACCGAGGCCGACGATCGCGCCGAACATGCCGAAGACCTTGCCGCGCTCGTGCGGCGGGAAGGTGACGTGGATGATCGCGAGCACCTGCGGGACCATCAGCGCCGCCATGGCGCCCTGGAGGAGTCGGGAGGTGACGAGCATCGAGGGGTTCGCCGCGAGGCCGCAGAGCAGGGAGGCCGCGGTGAAGCCGGCGATGCCGATCAGGAAGAGCCGCCTGCGGCCGAATATGTCACCCAGCCGCCCTCCGGTGATCAGTCCGGCGGCGAAGGCGAGGGCGTATCCGGCGGTGATCCACTGGATGGCACTGGTGGAGGCGCCGAGATCCGCCCGCATGCTCGGGATCGCTATGTTGACGATCGTGACGTCGACCAGGTCCATGAAGGCCGCGGTCATGACGATGGCGAGGGCCAGCCAGCGGCGGCGGTCGGCGGGGTCGGTCTGCCTTTCTTCCGGTGCGGGCCCGCTCGTGCTTTCGGGCGATGTCCTGGGCGTCTCAGTGCTCATGGGGAGGAATCTAGACCCCATGTAGGCCAGTTCGTGTCCTATTTAGCTGGCAGCCTGGAGTCATGAACGACACCCCGGCACGGCTGCTGACCCTGCTCTCCCTGCTCCAGACCCCGCGCGAGTGGCCGGGCAGTGAACTGGCCGCACGGCTCGGGGTCAGTTCACGGACCATCCGGCGCGACATCGACCGGCTGCGGGAACTGGGCTACCCGGTGGAGGCCACGCTGGGCGCGGTGGGCGGATACCGGCTGGTGGCCGGCACGGCCATGCCCCCGCTGCTGCTGGACGACGAGGAGGCGGTCGCCATCGCGGTGGGGCTGCGGGCGGGTGCCGGGCACGCCATCGAGGGTGTGGAGGAGGCCTCCGTACGGGCGCTGGCCAAGCTGGAACAGGTGCTGCCGTCGCGGCTGCGGCACCGGGTGGGCGCCCTGCAGTCGGCGACGGTCGCACTGTCCCGGGGCGACGGCGCGCGGATCGACCCGCGCACGCTGACCGCCATCGCGGGCGCGGTGGCCGGGCAGGAGCGGCTGCGCTTCGGCTACCGGGCGCGGGACGGGGTCGAGTCGAAGCGGCTGGTGGAGCCGTACCGGCTGGTGAGCACCGGACGCCGGTGGTACCTGGTGGCCTACGACCTGGAGCGCGAGGACTGGCGCACCTTCCGGGTGGACCGGGTCGTCGAGCCGTTCCCGACCGGGGCGCGGTTCGCGGAACGCGAGGCGCCGATGGACGCGGTGGAATTCGTGGAGCGGGGCCTGCGGGGCCGGCGGAAGTACACGGCGGAGGTGACCTTCGAGGCGGTGCCCACGGACCTGCCGTCGTGGCTGGAGCCGGTGGTGGAGGAGCCGTCCGGCCGCTGCCGGCTCCGCTTCGAGACGGCGGACGCACCGGAGTGGCTCGCGGCCCGGCTGGCCCTCACCGGCGTGCCGTTCACCGTGGTGGAGCCGCCCGCCCTGGCGGACGCTGCCGCCGCCCTGGGCGCGGCGCTGACCCGCGCGGCGGGCGCGGCGTAGAGACGCCCCCACCGCCGTGTGGGCAGTCGTGCCGCAGGGCGGCACGGGTGGGCACACGGCACGCAGCCCCGCGCCGCTTCCCGCAGCCTCCCCCCGCTGCGGTTCCAGAGCCGGGCGGGCGCAGGCCTACCCAGAGCGGACCGCTACGGCAGGCCGCTCTGGGGGGTGTCTTGTCGATCCGGCCTGATCGGCGAGACACCCCCTAGGCCACCGCGTCGAAGCCGGTGTCGCGGGCCATCCGCTTGAGTTCGAGCAGGGCGTGCTTCTCGATCTGGCGGATGCGCTCGCGGGTGAGGCCGTGCTGCTTGCCCACCTCGGTCAGCGTGCGCTCGCGGCCGTCGTCGATGCCGTACCGCATCTTGATGATCGAGGCCGTCCGGTGGTCGAGCTTGCCGATCAGGTCGTCCAGCTCCTCGCTGCGGAGCAGGGAGAGCACGGACTGCTCGGGGGAGATCGCGGAGGTGTCCTCCAGCAGGTCGCCGAACTGCGTCTCGCCCTCGTCGTCCACGGACATGTTCAGGCTGACCGGGTCGCGGGCCCAGTCGAGGACGTCGCCCACGCGCGCCTCGGTGGAGCCGAGCTCCGCGGCGATCTCCGCGTGCTCCGGGTCGCGGCCGTGCTCCCGGTTGAACTCGCGCTGCACCCGGCGGATCCGGCCGAGCTCCTCGACCAGGTGGACGGGGAGGCGGATGGTGCGGGACTGGTCGGCGATGGAGCGGGTGATGGCCTGCCGGATCCACCAGGTCGCGTACGTGGAGAACTTGAAGCCCTTGGCGTAGTCGAACTTCTCCACCGCCCGGACCAGGCCCGCGTTGCCCTCCTGGATCAGGTCCAGGAGCGGCAGGCCGCTGCGCGGGTAGCGGCGGGCGACGGCGACGACCAGCCGGAGGTTCGAGCGGATGAAGATCTCCTTGGCGCGCTCCCCCTCGGCGGCGAGCGCCTCCAGCTCGGCACGCGTGGCGGCACCCCCCTCGGGCTCCTCCGTCTCGCCGTCCAGGATCTGCCGGGCGTACACACCCGCCTCGATGATCTGGGACAGCTCCACTTCCCTGGCGGCATCGAGCAGCGGGGTGCGCGCGATCTCGTCCAGGTACATCCCGACGAGGTCGCGGTCGGCGATCTCTCCACCCGTGGCGCGAGTGCTGCCGGCGGACTGACGACGGGCGACGGCGCGGGTTGCCATGCGTGCTCCCTTGCGATGAGTTCGGTCGCGGTGTGGCGGTGCGGGTGCCGGAACACTCTCGTGAGTGCCTGCATCCGAAGGAAACAACGACCGGAATCGGGACAGAATTCCCACATGGCGCCGCGATTTTCGAGATCTTGCAGTATCCTGCCCCGCCGCCGTCGCGGCAGGGCGACGCCGCCCGCCTGTTCCGGCAGAGGCGCAGGTCAGTACCGGTACGGGCCGCCACTTCACCCCTGTAGACGCCGAGCCGCGCCGTGCGGTTGCCTCCGCCGCCCGCCCGGATCCGTACGCACACACGCGCGGACGGGCCGCCCCCGGGAGAGGGCGGCCCGTCCTGGTGTGAAGCGGGTGGCCGCTGTGGCGCGGTGTCGTGCGGGTCAGTGGGCGACCACCGGGACCCTGACCTCGGCGTCCGCCGGGCTGTCCGGGCCCGCGCCGGTGCCCGCACCGGCCTGCGGACGGCCGGTGTTGATCAGGGCCAGCGCGATCGCCGCGCTCACCGCCAGGATCCCCACGGCCCACCAGATCGCCGAGGAGTAGCCGTGCACCATGGCCTCCGCCTGGACCAGCCGCGCGGCCGGTCCGCCTGCCGCAGCCTCCGCGGCGTGCGAGGTCAGGTAGGCGGTGGTGGCCGAGGCGGCGATGGTGTTCAGCAGCGCGGTGCCGATCGCGCCGCCGACCTGCTGCGAGGTGTTGACCATCGCGGAGGCCACGCCGGCATCCGCCGGGTCCACCCCGTGCGTGGCCAGCGACATGGCCGGCATGAAGGCCGTGCCCATGCCCAGGCCGAGCAGCAGCTGGGCGGGCAGGATCAGCGCCGCGTACGAGGACCCGACCTCCAGCTGGGTCAGCATCAGCATGCCGGTCGCGGCGACCAGGAAGCCGGGGCCCATCAGCAGCCGCGGCGGGACCCGGGTCATCAGCCGGGCGCCGATCTGGGTGGAGCCCGTGATCATGCCCGCGATCATGGGGAGGAAGGCGAAGCCGGTCTTGACCGGCGAGTACCCCTTGACCACCTGGAGGTAGTAGGTGAGGAAGAGGAACAGGCCGAACATCGCGATCACGGCCAGGCCGAGGGAGAGGTAGACACCGCCCCGGTTGCGCTCCAGGAGCACCCGCAGCGGCAGCAGCGGGGACTTCACCAGCGCCTCGGTCACCACGAAGGCGCCCAGCAGCAGGACCGAGGCCACGAACAGGCCCACGGTGACCCCGTCCGTCCAGCCGTCCGACTCGGCGCGGGTGAAGCCGTACACGAGCGCGACCAGGCCGGCCGTGGAGAGCAGCACGCCGGGGATGTCCAGCGGCGCGCGGTTGCGGGAGCCGGCGGGCTCGCGGATCACCAGGTAGGCGCCCACGGCCGCGACGGCGGCGAACGGGATGTTGACGTAGAAGGTCCAGCGCCAGTTCAGGTACTCGGTGAGGAAGCCGCCGAGGATCAGGCCGACGGCACCGCCGCCGCCGGCGATGGCGCCGAAGATGCCGAAGGCCTTGGCCCGCTCCTTGGCGTCGGTGAACATGACGGCGAGCAGGGACAGCGCGGCCGGGGCGAGCAGCGCGCCGAAGGCGCCCTGGAGGGCGCGCGCGCCGAGCATCATGGCCTCGCCGGTGGCGGCGCCGCCGAGCGCGGAGGCCGCGGCGAAGCCGGCCAGGCCGACGATGAAGGCGTTCCTGCGGCCCCACAGGTCGGCGATGCGGCCGCCGAAGAGGAGCAGGCCGCCGAAGGCGAGGGCGTAGGCGGTGATGACCCACTGCCGGTTGCCGTCGGAGATCCCGAGGTCTTCCTGGGCGGAGGGGAGGGCGATGTTCACGATGGTCGCGTCGAGGACGACCATCAGCTGGGCCAGGGCTATGAAGACCAGCGCTTTCCAGCGGCTGGGGTCAGCCTGCTGCGGCGGGAGCTCGGCTGTTTTCGGCATGGGGGTACCCACTTCACGGTGCGGATGGCTTGAAATGCTTGAAACGGTGCGGAAAAGGGAGGTTCTGGAAGAACTCGACGTGTGACGTTAAAGGGCGCAGCCGGGCGGAGTCATGTGGTTTTCGCCGGCCCTCCGTCTCAGGTCTTCGAGGGTGGTGGCGGAGCCGGGCAGCTCGGACCGGGCGGGCGCGCGCAACCCGTCCAGGAGCAGCTGCAGATGACGGTGGACGAAGCTGTCGGCGCCCGCGCATCCGATGCCGGGCAGCGGGCGGCTGAGCTGGGTCGTGGCCAGCATGTAGTCCCCGATGGCCACGTCCGGGCGGAGCAGGCCGGCGTCCCGGCCCTGCGCCATCATGCGCTCGACGGCTTCCTCCAATGCCGCGCGGGCGGCGAGGAGTTCCGGGTGGTCCCGGTCGAAGTCGCCGCTGAGCATGGGGCAGAGGGCGCCGATCCGTTCGTCGGCGGCGGCATGGGTGAAGCGCACGAGCGCGGCGAAGGCGTCGGGCTCCTCGGCGAGGGACCGCTCGGCGTGGGCGGTGACCCGGTCCATGACGAACAGGACCACGTGGTGCACCAGACCCGACCGGTCGGGGAAGTGCCGGTAGAGGGTGGCGTTGCCGACGCCGGCCCGGCGGGCGATCTCGTCGAGCGGGGCGTCCGGCCCGTGCTCGACGAAGGTCTCGCGGGCGGCGGCGAGGATCCGCTCGCGGTTGCGGAGCGCGTCGGCGCGCGGCCTGGGCGCCCTGCCCGGCACCTTCGCCGGCGCTTCCACCGACGGCCGGCCGTCCTGCACGACTCCCATCGCTCCTCCTCCGAGCCCTGTCTCTCCGTTCGGCCCCGTACTGCAAACGGGGAGCCGATCCCCGTTTCGAGGACATCCGGTTAAACGGGGAACCGATCCCCGTTTATTTCACCCTCCCGTGTGACCCGGGCCACACGCCCCTCCACGTTCGGACGCGCCCGGCGCGCGGGCGCGGCGCGCCGGACGGAGGGTGAGCGAACAGAGCGCAGACCGGGCCCGGCCGGCTGCCGCGGACCCGAAGGCGTCTCTCATGCCGCAGACCCGCCACCGGATACGCACCCTCCACACCCTCCGCACGCACCGCCGCACCTGCGCGTACATCGGCATCGCCGCCCTGGCCCTCGGGGTCACCGCGACCGCCAGCACCGGGATCACCGGCCCGGCCCGTTCCGCGGCCGGGCCCGTGGCGGCGTCGAACGAGAGCGCGCTGGCCCCGTGCCGGATCTCCGGGGCGATGGGCGTCCAGATGTCGGAGGGGATGCCGACCGCGCCCGGGTACGCGCGCAGCACCGGCGAGGTACGGGCCCTGAACCTGATGATCGACTTCCCGGACGCCAAGGGCGAGGGCACGGCCCTGGACCGGCTGGCGGAGTTCTTCCCCCAGACGGCGGACTGGTTCCGCACCAGCTCCTACGGCCGGCTGGACTACCGGCCGGAGGCCCCGATAAGGACCTGGCTGCGGATGCCCATGCCGTTCGCGGCGTACGGGATCGAGCGCGGCTCGGCCTATGAGCCGGGCTACCAGCAGCTCATCGAACACATCGTCAAGGCGGCGGACACCGAGGTCGACTTCAGCCGGTACGACCTGGTCAACATCCTGGTCACGCCGAACGCCGGGCCCTCCGCCCTGGACACCGTGCTCTCGGTGACCTTCTCCGGGAACGCCGAGGCCCCGGTCGCCGACGGGGTGCCACTGGCGAACACCTCGTTCGTCTACAGCCGTCAGGACGACGGCTCGGGCAGCTACCGCGAGACCGGCTACCGGGTGCTGCCGCACGAGAACGGCCATGTCTTCGGACTGCCGGACCTCTACACCACGGACGGGGGAGGCTCGGTCGGCCACTGGGACATCATGAGCGAGGACTGGGGGTCCAACAACGACCTGCTGGGCTGGCACAAGTGGAAGCTGGGCTGGCTGGACGGCAAGCAGATCTCCTGCGCGTCCCGGCCGGGGACGACCCTCCACGTGCTGACCCCGCTCGCGACGGCGGGCGGGGTCAAACTGGCCTTCGTACCGCTGTCGGCGAGCGTGGGCTACGCGATGGAGGTGCGTACGCAGGCGGGGAACGACGAGGCGGTCTGCAAGCCCGGAGTCCTCGTCTACAAGGTCGACTCGGACGTGGACACCGGGCGCGGTCCGGTGACCGTCTCGGACAGCAAGGACACCAGCGGCGGCTGCACCCGGCGGGCCAACATCCACGCGGAGCTCTCGGACGCCCCGTTCGGGCCGGGCGAGACCTTCACCGACGCGGAGGCGGGCGTCAGCATCGCGGTCCTGCAGCGCCTGGACTCGGGCGGCTACCGGGTCCGCATCACCCGGCGCTGACGGGGATCGCGGTACGCCTCCCAGGTCCAGAGCAGCTGGCGGCGGGCGAGCACGCCGATGGCGTGGCGCCGGTACGCGGCGGTCCCGCGGACGTCGTCGATCGGGTTGCACGCGGCAGCGGCGAGATCACCGAACTGCTTGGCGACGGCCGGGGGGAGGGCCTCGCCCGAGTCCCAGAACCCGCCGTCCTCCAGGGCTGCGGTGAGGTACTCCTCGGCGGTCTTCGCCCGGACGGGCGTGGGCGCCGCGGACCCGATCCCGGTCCGGACGGTCCGGCTGTCGGGGTGCAGGGCGAGGCCGAAGGCGCAGACCGCGATGACCATCGCGTTGCGCGTGCCGACCTTGGAGAACTGCTGCGGCCCGGTGGCGTTCTTCACGTGCACCGCCCGGATCAGCTCGTCGGCGGCCAGCGCGTTGCGCTTCACCCCGGTGTAGAACTCGTCGATCGGGATGAGCCTGGACCCGCGGACGGACGCCACCTCCACCTCGGCGCCCGCGGCCAGCAGCGCCGGGTGCGCGTCACCGGCGGGTGAGGCGGTCCCCAGGTTCCCTCCCACGCCGCCACGGTTGCGGATCTGCGGAGAGGCGACGGTGTGCGAGGCGAGCGCGAGGCCCGGCAGCGGGGCCCGCAGGTTCTCCATGATCTGCGTGTACGGCACGGAGGCGCCGAGCCGGGTGGTCCGCTCCCCCACCTCCCACTCGTACAGCTCGCCGATCCGGGTGAGGTCGAGCAGGGCGTCGGGCCGCCGGTGATCGAAGTTGATCTCGACCATGATGTCGGTGCCGCCGGCGATCGGCAGCGCCGTCGGGAGCTCGGCCTTGATGGCGAGCGCCTCTTCCCAGCCGGAAGGACGAAGGAACTCCATGATCGCCTCTCCTCGCGTTCGGGACCGTCCGGCCACGACGGAACGACCAGGGAGCATTTGCCCAGGATTGTCCACTGACATGCCGATACGATCGCCGCACCGGACGAGACGTCCCGCCGGGGCGGCCGAGTCGGCGCAGACAGGAACGCGCCATTGCGCCCGCCGGGCGATACGCACCATCTGGGGCGGTTTCCGCCCCTCGGCCGGGGTGGGCCGCGGCGACGGGAAGCGGGCTCACCGGCGCGGCGGCGGCCACGGCCGCACCGGTGCGCGCTGCGACCGGGTTTCGGCCAGACGGCCCTGTCGGAGCAAGTGACATGACGGTCACGGTCCGTACCGCGGTCGTCACGCGTCACCGGCCCGCTGCCTTGCCCGTTCATGCACTACTCCGCCGCATTTGGCAACGGTTTCATCAAGGTGACATCACGGACAGACCGGCTCTTGTAGGAGCCTACGAAGACCCGGTCCCTGCCCGGGGACGTCTTCATGTTTTCAGCCCCTCGCTGGCGTGAGCCTGTTCGCTGTCTACTGCTCACACAAGGCGCAACGGAATGGGGGATTGCGCTCGCTGTGTCCGCACCGCCACCGATCCGGAGGCGTCCGCGTGACGCCGGACACTTCCGGCCAGGAACTGCTCTTCCTGACAGCCTGCCGAAACGAAGGGAAGAGTGGTGGCTGCGAGGTTGTCCGGCCGGCTTGTCGCGATCGCCCGGCCTGATGCGGGCATCACTGTCACGACAGGACCCGACGACCGCGGCGTCGACGTGGCCCGTGCGCCGCGAGTGGCGCGGCGGCACCCCGGTCCGCCCGGAACCGGTCTGACGACGGGACGCCACGTGCCCGGACACACAGGCGCCCTGAACGGCGGAGGCTTGCAGATGACCGAGCAGCCCGGCCAGAACTCACTGGCGGTCGTGAACGCCACCCGCACCGCGACGGGGCCCACCCCGCCCCACACCCCAATCGCCCCGGAGCACACCGCCGGCCCCCCGCCGCGGTAATCCCCGCGCGTGTCGCCGGCCGATCCGATCGGCAGGGCGGCACCCGCAGGTCCCCATGTATGGCCCCGGGTGCGGTGTCCCGCACGGGCGCATCCGGACAGTCCCCCACCGTCTCCGAATCAAGGAGTGACCATGACGGCACACGCCCAGGAAACCAGCATTCAGGAACTCGAGCGCGAGTGGCTGAACAAGGCGATCGAGCTCGCCACCAACAGCGTGGCGAACGGCGGCGGCCCGTTCGGCGCCCTGATCGCCAAGGGCACCGAGATCGTCGCGCTCGGCAACAACCGGGTCACCTCGAACCTGGACCCGACGGCGCACGCCGAGGTAACCGCGATCCGTGAGGCCTGCAAGGAGCTGAACACCTTCTCCCTCGAAGGCTGCGTCCTGGTCACCTCGTGCGAGCCGTGTCCGATGTGCCTTTCCTCCGCCCTGTGGGCCCGTGTCGACCGGATCATCTTCGCCGCCGACCGTGACGACGCCGCGGTGGCCGGTTTCGACGACCGCAAGTTCTACGACCTGTTCGAGAAGCAGGACTCCGCGGACTGGCCGCTGGCGATCGAGCGCCTGGAGCTGTCGAACCGTACGGCGCCGTTCGACGCGTGGCTGGCCAAGTCCGACCGCATCGACTACTGAGCCCGGTGTACCGGTTCACCGTGCTCCGGCAACCGGTGAACCGGACCGCCCGGACCAGTGTGGACCCCGGAACTTTCCGGCACCGCAACACGAGGTGAACGTCCGCGGCCACATGTGAACGCTCCGTAAGCAGGGCGGCGAGATGACCCCGACGGGGCATCCGCCGCCCTGGGGCGTTTCAGGGGACCTTCCAGGGCACTTCCGGGGCGGAGGTTCAGGCCCCGGCCAGCTCGGCGTTCGCGCGCTCGGTGACCAGGGCGAGCACGCGGCCGGCGACCGCGAGGTCCTCGGCCGGGATGTCCGCGTACAGCCGGGCGGCGATCTCTCCGCCCGCGGCGGCGGTGCGCTCGTAGAGCTCCCGTCCGGCGTCCGTGAGCCGTACGCGGGACGCCTCCGCCGGGTCCTCTTCCAGCCGCTTCGCGGCCGTCAGCTCCTCGATCACGCCGCGGACGAGCGACTCGTCGGCCTTCAGCGAGCCGGTGACCGCGGAGACGAGCTCGTCGCGGCCGACGGACTCGCCGGCGACGGCGACGGCCCGGAGCGTCACGCTCTGGTGGAACGTGACGCCGTGGCGGTCCAGCGCACCCTCCAGGAGGGCGCGCGAGGCGTGGTGAGCCAGGGCTATGGCACGGCCGTTGACCGCGGGTGCGGTGGTGGTGGTCATGACTGCTCCTTCTCGTTCTCGGTGTGCGGATCAAGAGGTGCGTCGAGCAGGGTGGCCAGATCGCGGGTGAACTGTCGTGCGCGCGGGCTGTCCTGACCGCCGAGCGGCGCCAGCAATTGGTCCAGGAGCGCCTGGACCACCTCGATCGCACGGCGCGCGACGTCGCACCCCTGCTCGGTGAGCGACAGCTGCATGGCGCGCGGGTCGTCGGGGTCCCGGGTGCGGGCGACGAGTCCGGCGGCCTCCAGGGTGCGGGCGAGCTTGGAGACGTAGAGGGCTTCGAGCCCCGTGTGGTCGGCGAGCCGGCGCTGGCTGGGCCGCAGCCCGGAGCGCCGCATCCCGTACAACGACGCCACCAGCGCGTACTGGGCATGGGTCAGACCCAGCGGCGCGACCGCCCGGTCGACGGCCACCCGCCACTTCATCGACAGGCGCCAGACCAGGAATCCGGCCGTGGCGCTCTCGGCTGCTGTAGTCACGAGAAATACTGTACATGGCTACTATGTACATGGCTACTGTTTTCGCGCGGGCCCTCGGGCAGGGCCGCCCGCGCCCGCCCACCCGCACCCCGGGTGCGGATCCGGGCCCCGACCCTAGCCCTGGCCCTGCCCCTGGCCCTGGCCCGGCTCGCCGGAGTCGCCCGCAGGCGTCTGGGACTTCGTATGGAGGATCGCGCGGGCCTGCTCGGCGGCGCGGACGGTGCTCTCGGACACGAAGTCGGCGAACCTGGCGATGTTCTCCAGGCGGACGGCGGCAGGGGTCTGGGCGCCGAGGACGCCGACGCCCTGCCGCGCGATGTCGACCAGGTGGGCGATGGCGCGCGCGCTGGCGATCATCGACTGGTACCAGACGTCGTCGTCGACGACGTAGCGCTCGCGGCGGCGTTCGTCGCGCTCCCGGCGGGCGAGGCCCTGGCTCTCCAGGAACGCGATCGCCTTGGAGATGGACGCCGGACTGACCTGGAGGTGCCGGGCGAGCTCGGAGGCGGTGAGGCTGCCGGAGTCGCTGAGCGTGAGGGAGGCCATCACCCGGGCCATCATCTTGGGCATGCCCGAACCCATGAGGACGGTGGTGAACAGCTCCTCGTACTCGCGCACGGCCTCGGCGTCACGCCCGTGGGGCTGCCGGGACGCCTCCGCCTCCCGGGGCGCCGCCGGCCTGCGCCGGTGGGCGCGGCGTTCGGTCGCCCGGTGGGCCAGGTCGGCACGGTAGGCGGTGGGGCCGCCGTTGCGCATGACCTCGCGCGTGATCGTCGAGGTCGGGCGGTCGACCCTCCTGGCGATCTCCGCGTAGGCGAGGCCGTCGGCCAGCCCCAGCGCGATCTGCTGACGGTCCTGCTGGGTGAGCCTGCCTCCCGGCATCGCGCCTCCTTCGTTCTCCCCAATGCGCCCCAGCATAGCGTTCACGCCGAGAGCATTGCAACGAACAGGCGCCCGACGTTGCATTAAGCCCGCGCATCGACGCACCGATCCCACGACCGCGACCTGCAGATATGAATTCAAAGCGCAACGAACTCGTTGCCAGATTCATGAACGCAACTTAGCGTTTCCAACGTCAGAAAGCGTGGGCCGGATGGCACGCGGCGCGGCCTCCCCGGCGGGGGAAAGCACCGCTACGCGCACGAAGATCCATGCGGTCCGGAGCCTGACGGCGGTGCAGCAGTGCATGACCCGGCCGGGGCGGTCGGCCAGCCGTGTACGAGGCTCGAAGGCTCAGCCGGCCGTGCCCCGTGGGGTGGGTTGGGCCGCGGGGCCCGGGGGATGCGCCGGCGGGAGGACCGCGGTCAGCGACACGTCGTGTCGGGGTCCGAGCAGTCGGAGTTCAGTCTCGCCGTGATGCCCAAGGTGGCACAGCAGTCCGAGAGTTCGCGTTCGAAGAAGAGAACGCCGTCGTCCAGGGCGAACTGCAGATGGCCCAGGACCTCCATGCAGATCAGTCCGTAAAGGCGCACCCAGCACCGCAGCATGACGGCTATCGCTTCCACCGGCAGGTCGACATTGCGGTCGGCGCGGAGCCTGTTGAGCTGATCGGCCAGCTGGGCCGGCAGGGCGCCGGGGGGTGGGACGGGGAAGGGCTGATTGCGCCACAGATCGGACATGAGGTCGGCGAAGACCACGCCGAAGACCCACCCCGCGTCCTGTTCCAGGGCGGACTCCCCTCCGCTGATCGCTCCCGGCGCGTTGGGGCCCAGGAGCAGGCCGAACTCCCTTTGGTGTTCCAGGCCCCAGCGGCGCAGTGCCCGGGCGGCGGCGATCAGCCGTCCCGGCGAGTCGTCCATGGGCAGGGCCTCGTGGGACGTCCGCAGATACGCTGCGACTTCGGTGAAGATATCGGTCCGGATGGCCCGCAGCAGTCCGTCGTGGCTGGCGAAGTAGCGGTAGACCGCCGGAGGGGTCATCCCCATTTCACGTGCGATCGCGCGGATGGTGACGTTGCCGATGCCCTCGTCCACCAGCAGGACGCGTGCCACCTGCTTGATCTCGTCGATGGTCGCGCGGCGCTGCCGCTCCCGCCGCGAGGTTTCCGGTCGCGGCGCCTTCCCCTGGCTCATGCCCTTGTGCCCTTTACGGCGCGGTCTGGCTGCGACGGGCCTCGATGTGCTCGGCACATTGTTCCGCAGCAGTAACTTGCACTGAAGTTAACAGGTGTCACCTGAGTTCGGGGAGGCGGCCCGGGCGATGAGCCCGGCGGCGAGCACGTCCGCCAGATCGTCGAGCAGCGGTTCGTCGACGGGCTGGTGGAACGCGAGCAGGGCCAGGAACAGGGGCCCGCCCAGCATGAGATGGGCCAGCAGCGGATCCAGCGGCCGGGCCAGCTCGCCGCGCAGCTCGGCGCGTTCCAGGATCGCCGTGAGATCCCGGCGCTCCCGGGCGATGAAGGTGTTCTGGAACCGGGTGACCAGCGAGGGGTCCCGGGCCATCTCCGCCATCAGGGAGGGCGTCACCTCGCGGGCTGCGGGATTCGAGAGGCGCTCGTGGATCAAGCGCGTCATCGCCCGCAGATCTCCGCGCAGTGAGCCGGTGTCCGGCGGCGGCTCGATGTCCATCCCGTGCACGGCCGCCGCGAAGAGCAGCTCCGCCTTGGAGCCGAACCGGCGATAGATGGCGGCCTTCCCCACGCCGGCGCGAGCAGCGGTGGCGTCCATGGTCACCCGGCTGTACCCGGCCTCGGTCAGCAGCTCACGCGCCGCCTGGAGCACGGCCTGGTCGATCTGATGGTCGCGGGGGCGGCCCATCCGCTGTTCCGGGTTCTGCATGGCCCCAGCATACGGCACTGGAGTTCCGGAACTCTAGTATCGTATGCGTCCGGGCAGGGTGACCGAGCCGTGCCCGGTGACCGCCGCAGCCCGGCGGAACGGAAAAAGCGGAACTGCAAAGCGGAGCCGCACTACGGAAAGCGAGCTGACCGTGGATCGTGCAACCGTTCACAGGCGCCGCTGGCGGATCCTCGCCGTGCTGTGCCTGAGCCTCGTGCTCATAGGCCTGGACAACCTGATCCTCAACCTCGCGCTCCCGCACATCCAGCAGAGCCTGGGTGCGACCGGCAGTGAGCCGCAGTGGATCGTCGACTCCTACACCCTGGTCTTCGGCGGCCTGCTCCTGCTGGCGGGCAGCCTCGCGGACCGGTTCGGCCGCAAGCGGCTGCTGCTGCTCGGCCTGGCCCTGTTCCTGGTCTGCTCGTTCGCCGCGGCCTTCGCGGGCTCGTCCGGCGAGCTGATCGCGGCACGGGCGGCCATGGGAGCCGGGGCGGCGCTGCTCATGCCGGCCACGCTCTCGATCATCAAGGACATCTTCCCGCCCGAGGAGCAGGCCAAGGCGGTGGGGATCTGGGCCGGCGCCGCCGCGCTCGGCGTGCCGCTCGGGCCGGTCGTCGGCGGGCTGCTGCTCGAGTGGTTCTGGTGGGGATCGGTCTTCCTCGTAAACGTCCCGGTGGTCCTGATCGCGATCGTCGCGGGAGCCCTGCTCGTCCCCGAGTCCCGCGACGAGGGCCATCCCGGCCTGGATCTGCTCGGCGCGCTGCTCTCCGTCGCCGGCCTGGTCCTGGTGGTGTACGCCCTGGTGGAAGCGCCGCGCAACGGCTGGACCGACCCGCAGACCCTGGCCCTGCTGCTGGCCGGCGCCGCGGTGCTCGCGGCGTGCATGAGGTGGGAACGCCGCACCGCCCACCCGATGCTGCCGCCGAAACTCTTCGGTGACGCCCGCTTCGGCGGCACCGCCGCCGCCATCACGGCGATTGCCTTCGGGATGTACGGCGCGCTGTACGTGTTGACGCAGTACCTGCAATTCGTCCTGGCCTACGAGCCCTTGCAGGCCGGGCTGCGGCTACTGCCCGTGGCCACCATGATCCCGGCCGCACCGCTGGGCTCCGTGCTGGTACGCAGATGCGGGCTGCGTGCCGTGGTGGCGAGCGGGCTCGCGCTGATCACCGCGGCGCTGGTCCTGATGGCCGGGGCCGGCCTCGAGTCCGAGGGGCGGGCCATGCTGAGCCTGGCGGTGTTCGGCCTCGGTATGGGCCTGGCGATGCCCGCATCGGCCGACGCCATGCTCGCCGCCGTACCGCCCGGCCGCTCCGGCGCGGGTTCGGCCGTCACCGACACGGCCATGCAGATCGGCGGGGCGCTCGGGATCGCCGTGGTGGGCAGCATCCTGACCACCTCCTACCGCGAGGCGCTGCCGGCGCTCGGGGAGCTGCCCCCGGCCGCCGCGGAAGCGGTGCACGACTCCCTCGGCGGGGCCTCCGCCGCAGCCGCCGCGGCCCCCGGGGGCGGCGGCCAAGTCCTCGACGCGGCCCGGCTGGCCTTCGTCAGCGGGCTCGGGGACGCGCTGGTCGCGGGCGCGGCGGTGACCGTTGCCGGGACGCTGGCCGCGGTCCTGGTACTCCCCGGGCGGCGCGGCGCGCGGCGCGCCGTCGCCCCAGAAGGTTCCCCCGGAGGTGTATCCGCGGCGGACACGGATGGATCTCACCCAGTGAATGCCGGGACCGGGCTGCGGTCCGGAGCCGGCGACGACGAAAGGCGGATGCGGTGAAGGACCGCGACTTCGACATCAAGATGGGCAGCTGCGACACCTGGCTGCCCCGGTACCAGTGGCGTACCCACCACGGACGAAACGTGCCCGCCGAACCGGCGGTCACGGCTCGAGCGGTGCGCGAGGTGGTACCGGCGGACATGTACGCCATCCGTCCGCTGATCTTCGTACGCAGCATTCCGGCGCGTCTCGTGCCCGGCAGTGACGAGCGGTACCTGGACAAGCAGGCGCCGGTGCTCGAGGGGCTGGTCGAGGGAGTGGGCGCCTTCAACCTCCAGGACGACCCGGACGGCGATCTCGTCGTCGGATTCGCGGGCCAGCCCTGGGCGTTGCGGCAGAACTGGCTCACCCTGACCCCCGACGAGTACCGGGAGTTCGACGAGCCGGGAAACATCAAGGGACTCATGGCCTTCTCGGCCACCGCGCACGGCACCGGGACCCGGCTTCACACGGAGACCAGGGTCTATGCGACCGACCCCGATTCGGCGCGCAGATTCCGCCGCTACTGGCTGCTGATCGAACCCTTCAGCAGCCTGATCCGCCATGACTGGCTGGCCGCGGCAGCCCGCAACACACAGAAATGAGCGTGGCCGCGGGCGTGTCGGCGAGCGCACGAGAAATGGAGAGAAGATGCCAAGCAAGACGGCGCCCACCGCGCCGGACATCAAGCGGATTGCGCCGCGTGTCCTCGACGAACTGTGGAACAAGCGCGATCTCGGCGTGATCGACGAGCACTTCGACCCGGCCGTGGTGACCTATGTGCCCCTGCCGGGCCAGCCGGAGATCCACGGCATCCCGGGCCTCAAGGAGCTGGCCCGGCAGATGTTCGAGGCGATACCCGACCTGGCTCGCCGCTCCTACGAGGTACTCGCGGACGGGGACAAGGTCCTGGTCCGCGGTGAATTGACGGGGCACCAGCGGGGCGCGCTGATGGGAATCCCGCCGACCGGTCTGCCCACCCGGCTCTCCGAGCACGTGATCCTGCGGTTCGAGGGCGACAAGATCGTCGAAATGTGGCAGCAGGCCGACTACCTGGGCGTGCTCTCCCAGCTCGGCATCACCCCGCCCGAGGACGCGGGTCCGCTCGGCACCGTCGCGCACACCTTCAAGACCGTCGGCCGGCTCGGCGCGCTGATGGCCAAGGACCGGATTCAGCAGCGGAAGAAGGGTGCGGTCCGATGACCGTGAACGAGCAGCTCCCGAAGACGGGAAGCACCGCGGCGGGCGGCGGATTCAAGCTGACCCGCGAGCACATCCTCATGGTGTCCGACCTGTCCTGGTCGACCGACAACTCACGGGCGCTGCCCTGGTATTCGCCCGACTACAAGTGCTATCTGCCCGGGCGGCCGGTGCTGAACGGCGGACAGGAGTTCCTGGACACGCTGAACCTGGTCAAGGCCGCGAAGCCGGATGTCCAGATCGACTGGCACGACATCCTCATCGACGGCAACGAGGCCGTGCTGCACGTGACGTTCCGCGGTACTCATCTCGGGCCGCTCTTCGGGATTCCGCCCACCGGGCGACGGCTCGAGATCGGCGAGATCATCATCGAGAAGTACGACGACCAGGGGCGTATGCGCGAATTCCGGCAGGAAGGCGACTACGCCGGAATGCTGACCCAGATGGGCATCGTCCCGCCGCCCGGCACCGGCCCGCTCGGCACCCTGGCCCACTCGGTGAGGACGGCGGCCCGGCTGAGCCTCCTCGACCGCAAGTACCGCAAGGCGCACGGCAAGTCGCAGGGCCGGTAGCAGGCGCGCAGGCGCAAGGGCCGTCATGTCCGGTACGCGCCCGAGTATCCCGATCCCCCAATGAGAACGGAGCATCATGCTCGCGCGTATCGGCAGGGCTGTCACGGCCCGGCCAAAGATGTTTCTCCTCGCCATTCTCGGATTCGTCGTACTGAGCGGAGCCGTGGGCGGCGGGGTGGTCGAGAAGCTGGCCGCCGGCGGCTTCGACGACCCTGCCGCGGAATCCACCCTGGCCCGCGACGCCCTGGCCGGCGAGTTCCACGTCCGCGGCTCCAACCTCGTCCTGCTGGCGACGGCGGATTCCTCGGTGGACGCGCCCGACGCGGCCAGGGACGGCACGGACCTCGCCGAACGGCTCGGGCGTGAGCCGGGCATCGAGCAGGTGACTTCGTACTGGACCAGCGGCCGGCAGCCGGCGCTCAAGGACGGCAAGGGCAGTTCCGCGCTGGTGATGGCCCACATCTCGGGCACCGAAACCGAGGCGGCCAAGCGCGTCGACGGCCTGCGGAAGAAGTACGCGGGAACCCAGGGAGCCCTCGAGGTCAAGCTGGGCGGCAGCGTGGCCGCCGCACAGGACACCGAGGCCGCGGCGCAGAAGGACCTGATGGCCATGGAGCGCATCGCCTTCCCGGTGCTCCTCGTCGTGCTCACTCTGGTGTTCGGCAGTCTGGTGGCCGCGTCGCTGCCGATCCTCATGACCATTCCCGTGGTCATGGGCGTCCTGCTGCTCCTGCGTGTCATGGCCATGTTCATGGACGTGTCGGTGATCGCACTCAACGCCACCACCATCATCGGGCTGGGCCTGGCCATCGACTACAGCCTCTTCGTGGTCTCGCGCTACCGCGAGGAGCTCCGGGTCCGTGGCGGCGACATCACCGACAGGGCGGTGCGCTCCGAGGCCATCGTCGCCGCGGTGCGCACGGCCGGACGGACGGTCCTCTTCTCGGCGCTCACCGTGATGCTGTCCCTGGCCGCGCTGGCGATCTTCCCGCTGTACTTCCTGCGCTCCATCGCCGTGGCCGGGATCGGCGTGTCCCTGTTCGCCGCGCTCTCCGCGATCATCGTCGTACCCACCCTGCTCGCCCTGTTCGGCACGAAGATCAACAGCCTGGACGCGCGCAAGCTCTTCCGGCGGGGCGGGGACCGGGGCGCGGCGGCCGTACTGCCGCGAGACGGGTTCTGGCACCGGACCGCCACCGTGGTGATGCGCTTCCCGCTGCCGATCGCGGCGGTCTGCGTCGTGGCTCTGCTCGCCCTCGGATCGCCCTTCACCGGCGTCAAGTTCAGTCTGCCGGACGACCGGCAGCTGCCGGCAAGTTCGCAGAGCCGGCAGGTCGGCGAGGCGGTCAGGACCCACTTCGACTCCCGCGCGGCGGACGAGATCACCGTGGTGGCCGCCGGTATCGGCGACGGCAGGACCAAGTCCGGGGAGGTCGGCGACTACGCCGGGCGGCTGTCCGCGGTGGACGGCGTGGCCTCGGTGAGATCGTCCGCCGGCGAGTACCGCCGCGGCGCCCGCGTCGGCGACCCGGGCCCCGCCGACCGGGACATGGCCACCGAAGCCGGAGCGTATCTGCGGGTGCTGCCCTCCGTGGAGACGTACTCGGACAGCGGTGAACGGCTGGTGACGGACCTCCGCGCGGTGGACGCCCCCTGGCCGGTGAAGATGACCGGAGCGGGACCGGCCCTCGCGGACACCAAGCAGACGCTCGGCGACCACCTGCCGCTGGTGCTCGGCTTCGTCGCCGTCGCGATGTTCCTCCTGCTCTTCCTGTTCACCGGGAGCGTGGTGCTGCCGCTGAAGGCGCTCGTCCTCAACGTGCTCAGCCTCAGCGCCACCTTCGGCGCGATGGTGTGGGTCTTCCAGGACGGACACCTGTCCGGCCTGCTCGACTTCACGGCCACCGGAGCACTGACCGCGGTCGCCCCCATCCTGATGTTCTGCCTGCTGTTCGGGCTCTCCATGGACTACGAGGTCTTCATGCTCTCGCGGATCAAGGAGGCCCACGACGCGGGCGCCGACGACACGACGGCCGTGGCCGAAGGCCTGCAGCGCACCGGCGGCCTGGTCACCGCGGCGGCGGCCCTGATGGGCGTGGTCACCGTCGCCGGCCTGTTCACCAGCACCATCGCCTTCCAGAAGATGTTCGCGCTCGGACTCACGCTGGCCCTGCTGATCGACGCCCTCGTGGTCCGCGGACTGCTGCTGCCCGCCTTCATGCGACTCCTCGGCCCGGTCAACTGGTGGGCACCCGGGCCGCTGCGCCGGCTGCACCGCCGCTTCGGCATCGCCGAGGCGCCGGCCCCGGGGGAGCCGGGCCACGCAGCCGGCCCCGGCTCCACCGACCCCCGTGTCCTCACCGGCCCCTCGGCCCACTGATCTGGAGGGAAGTCGTTCCTGTGGACCCTTCTGCCGTCAACCCCGGCCGCTGGCGCATCCTGGCCGTCCTGTGTCTGAGCCTGATCGTCACCGGCATGGACAACCTGATCCTCAACCTCGCCCTGCCCCGGGTCCAGCACGATCTCGCGGCCACCGGCGGCGAACTCCAGTGGATCATCGATGCCTACACCCTGGCCTTCGGCGGGCTGCTGCTGCTCGCCGGCGGGCTCGGCGACCGGTTCGGCCGCAAGCGGATGCTGCTCACCGGCCTGGTGCTGATCCTCGGCTTCAGCCTGGCGGCCGCCTACGCCACCAGCCCGGCCATGCTGATCACGATGCGGGCCGGCATGGGGGTGGGCGGGGCGTTCGTCATGCCCGCCACCCTCTCCATCATCAAGCACGTCTTCCCGGCCGGGGAACAGGCCAAGGCGATCAGCGTCTGGGCCGGTTCGGGCGCCATCGGGGTACCGCTGGGCCCCGTGCTCGGCGGGCTGCTCCTGGAGCACTTCTGGTGGGGATCGGTCTTCCTGATCAGCGTGCCCGTCGTACTGGTCGCCATCGTCGCCGCAGCGGTGATGGTCCCCGAGTCCCGCAACCCGAAGCGCACCCCGCTCGACCTCTTCGGCGTCCTGCTGTCGGTGGCCGGACTCGGAGTGCTCGTCTACGGCATCATCGAAGGCCCCCGGTTCGGCTGGACCGATGCGCGGACGCTGTCCGCACTGTCGGCCGGGACCCTGTTCGTCGCCGCGTTCGTCTGGTGGGAGCGGCGCACCGCGCACCCGATGCTCTCCGCGGCGCTGTTCCGCTCGCCTCAGTTCGCCGGGAGCGCCGTGGCGATGTTCTGCGTGAACTTCTGCCTCTTCGGACTGCTCTTCGTGGTCACGCAGTACCTCCAGTTCGTCCGCGGCCACGGGCCGCTGGAGGCGGGTGTCCGGCTGCTGCCCGTACTGACCGCGATCATCGGCGCCGGACTCGGCGGCAAGCTGGCCGAACGGCTCGGCGTCAGGCCGGTGGCAGTCACCGGCCTGGTCGCGCTCATCGGCAGCATGCTGCTGATGGCGCGGGCCGATGCCGGCTCGGAGCAGGTCGCACTCTGGGCGCTCGCGCTGTTCGGCTTCACGATGGGCCTGGTGCTGCCCCCGTGTGCCAACGCCATTCTGGCCGCTGCACCGGAGGAGCAGGGGGGCGCCGCGTCCGCGGTGACCGACGCCACGCTCCAGGTCGGCGGATCCCTCGGCATCGCGGTGGTCGGCAGCGTCCTGACGACGGCCTACCGCGAAGGACTGCCGGAGCTGGGCGGGCTTCCGGCTCCCTCGGCTGCCGCGGTCCACGACTCGCTCGGCGGGGCCGCCGAGGTGGCCTCGCGCATCGGCGGCGAAGCGGGCGGCGGCCTCCTCTCCATCGCCTCGGACGCCTACGTCGGCGCGCTGTCCGACGCGATGACCGCGGCCGCCGCCGTAGCCGTGGCCGGTGTGCTCGCCACCCTGCTGCTCCTCCCGGCGGGGCGCCCCCGGCCGGCCGCAGCCGCCGGGCCCGCAGAGGAGGCCCCGGCCGCCCCCGCCTTCTCCCCCGAACTGCTCGACCGTGAAAGGAATCCCGTCGCATGAGTCGCACGAAAGGACACAAGGAAGTGAAGGACGGCAAGCACGTGAAGAAGAAGAGCAGACTGCTCCGGCTCCTCGCGGTGGGTGTGGTGGGTCTGCTGCTCGCCGTCTTCACCTGGGGCAACGCCAACGCGGCGCAGGACACCGCGAGCCGGCGCAACCAGCGCACCGACACCGTCGGCGAGCAGAGCAAGCAGGTGGTGCTCGGCTTCTACACCGAGGTGCTCAGGAAGCGGCAGCTGGAGCGGGCCGGCGACTACATGCGCGAGGACTACATCCAGCACAGCCCGGGTCTCAAGCAGGGGCTCAGCGGCTACTTGGAGGACTACAAGCTCTTCCACAGCATCTTCCCTGACCTGACCGCCACCATCCACACCGTGGTCCCGCAGGGCGACAAGGTGATGCTGCTCGCCACGTTCACCGGGCACCACGTGCAGACCGGCAAGGAACTGGTCTTCGAGACCGCCGAGCTGTACCGGGTGCAGGACGGCAAGATCGCCGAGCACTGGGACGCGGTGGACTACTCCGCCATGCAGGCCTTCGGCGTCGACCTGCCCGGCGGCGACCAGCCCGCCACCCCCGTCAGCTGGGAGGGCACCCCGCAGCAGCGCCTGAACACGGTCGCGCTGCTGTGGACCGTCAACACCTTCTACCGCAACCCCCAGGTCCCCTTCCCCGGCGCCATCGCCCCGGACCTCATCGAGCACCAGCGCGGTGTCGCCCCCGGGCTGAAGGGGCTCCAGGACAACCTGCGCAGCTACCGCGAGCGCTTCCCCGACCTGAGCTTCGAGATCAAGCACACCGTCGCCGACAACAAGCAGGCCGTCGTCTTCTGGGTCTGGCACGGCCACGAGAAGGGCACCGGCAAGGAGCTCCGGCTCAACCGGGCGGACGTCTTCCGGGTGCAGGACGGCCGGTTCGTCGAGCACTGGAGCCGGCTCGACTACCGGGCGGTCAACCCCTTCGGCCTGAAGTGACCTCCGTCCGCCGGGTGCGCCGACCGCGCACCCGGCGGACGGCGACCGAAACCACACGGGCGGGTGCCGGTCCGGGACAGCACGGTCCCGGACCGGCACCCGCGCCCGGTTCCGCGCGCGTCCACAGCGCACGCGGCGAATCCGACACGAACAACTTCCGTGAGAATCCGTGAGAACGAGGGGGAATCCGGCATGGCACGACGGTCCGTGATCATTGTGGGCAGTGGAGTGGGCGGGCTGGCCCTGGCCGGCATGCTGACCCGGCAGGGCATGGACGTCACCGTCCTGGAGCGCTCCGAAGCGCGCCGGGACGGTCTGGCGATCACCATCTGGCCCAACGCACTACGTGCGGTACGCAGTTCGGGCGGCCGGGACATGTACGAGGCACTGCTGAAGATCTGCCAGCCCATCGGCTCCGCGCGGATGTTCAACGGCGCCGGAAAGCAGCTGGCCTCCATCGACCTCGGCTTCCTGCAGGAGCAGTACGGCGTCACCGGCCAGGGGGTCACCCGCGCGGAGCTCCTGGACACCCTGATCGAACAGGCGGGCACCACCGTCCGGTTCGGCGCGGAGGTGGTCCGGACCCGCACCGACGGGACCGTCGTCCTCGCGGACGGCGAGGAGCTGCGCGCCGACTTCGTCGTCGGCGCCGACGGCGTGGGCTCCACCGTCCGCGCCGGACTGCTGCCGCCGGGGCACGACAAGCGCCGGGAGAACCCGCTGGAGAGCTGGCAGGGCGTCGTCGACCGGGGCAGCATGTGGACGTACGAGGGAACCGACTTCCACTTCGGGGCCAAGGGGACCTGCGGCATCATGCCGCTGACCCGCGACCGGGTGTACTGGTTCGTCGACGGCTCGATCAACGAGCCGCCCACCGGCGAGGGCTGGCCCGACGTGGTGCGCGAGCTCGTCGCCCGCACCCCGGCCGACCAGCTCTTCCCCGGCCAGGCATGGGATCGGCGGCCGGTACGGAACTGGGGCCGCGGCCGGGTGACCCTGCTCGGCGACGCGGCGCACCCGATCCTCCCCACCATCGGCCAGGGCGCCTGCATGGCACTGGAGGACGCGGCGGTGCTCGCCGCACGGCTGTCCCGTACCGACGACGTGACCGCGGCCCTGCGCGCCTACGAGGACGACCGCTATCCCCGGGTGCTCAAGCACTTCGAGCGGGCCAGGGGGATGCTGCGGATGCGCTCGCTGCCCTCGCCGGTCCGCGACCGGATGATGGGCTCCATGCCCCGGCCGATGCTGACCAAACTGTTCACCCGGTCGACGCTGCCGCTCCCCGAGTTCTGGTGAGCCCGCCCGCGCCGGTCCGTGCCGACGGATGACGCCTTCCCTGCCGTCCGCCCTGTATCCACGGCGGGGGTGCGCAGATCTTCCCAGTGAAGAGAGCACCTCACGCCTCCTGGAGGGCCGATGGCAAGCACAGCACCACCCCTGGCGGACACCGACTACGACGTGATCGTGGTCGGCAGCGGCCTCGGCGGCCTCTCGGCCGCGGCGTACCTGGCCAAGTTCGGACGCCGGGTACTCGTCGCGGAGCGCGCCGCGGGAATCGGCGGCTACGCGCACGCCTTCCGGGCCGGGGAGCGCTACTACGACCCGGCCATCCACGTGGTGCCGGGCGCGGCCGAGGGCGGCACCATCGACGTGCTCCTGCGCTACCTCGGTGTCCGTGAGATGTGCGACTTCGTCGAGTCCGACGCGCTGTACCGGGTGGTCATCGACGACGACGTACTGGACGCGCCCTTCGGCTCGGAGGAGTTCATCGCCGCGCACGTCAAGCTCTTCCCACACGAGGAGGAGGGGATCCGCGGCTTCTTCGGGCTCTGCGAGCGCTTCCTCGACGAGGCCCACCAGGTCCCGGTGCAGCTGTCGCCCAAGGAGCTCGGCGAAGCGGTCGAGCGCTTCCCCACCCTGTTCGGACACCGGATGCGCACGCTCGGGGAGGTGCTCGACGAGTACATCTCCGACCAGCGCTGCAAGGCGTTCTGCAGCGCGGGCTGGCCGTACATGGGGCTGCCGCCGTCGCAGCTGTCCTTCGAGCTGTTCGCCCGGTTCCTCTACACCCAGATGCACGGGCTCTACCACTGCAAGGGCGGCTTCCAGCATCTGGTGAAGGCCTTCACCACGGCCATCGAGCGCGACGGCGGCAAGGTCGTCACCAACTCGCCCGTGGAGCGGATCCTGATCCGCGACGGGCGCACCGAGGGCGTGGTCCTGGCCGGCGGGCAGGAGCTGCGGGCACCCCTCGTGATCTCCAACGCGGACGCCAAGCACACCTTCGAGGAACTGGTGGGCCTGGAGCACCTGCCGAAGGCGTACAACCGCCGGCTGCGCTCGCTCAAGGGGTCCATGTCGATGTTCGTGGTGTACGCGGCCACGACGCTGGACATCGCGGCGGCCGGCGGGGCGCACGAGACCTTCATCTACGAGTCCGACGACCACGACCGCAACTTCGCCGGCTTCTCCGAGGGCGAGGCGCCGGCCACGGTGGTCGTCGTCCCGACCCTCCTCGACCCCACCCTCGGCCCGCCCGGCGAGCACCTGGTCACCTCGACGGCCCTGGCCCCGTACGAGGGCCCCGAGTCGTGGGACGAGCTGAAGCCCAAGCTGGAGGAGAAGTACCTCAACCTGATCGAACGGCTCTATCCGGGATTCAAGGACGGGCTCACCTTCGTCTCCAGCGCGACCCCGCTCACCCTCGAGCGCTTCACCGGCAACCACCGGGGTGCGGCCTACGGCTGGGAGAACACCCCGGCGCAGGCCGGCAGCAAGCGGCTGACCTACCGCACCCCGATCGAGGGGCTCTACCTCTCCGGCCACTGGGCCCAGGCGGCCAGCGCCCTGCGCGTGATCGTCTCCGGCAGCCACACCGCCCAGGAGATCCTGCGCTCCGCCGGTGTGACCGATGTCGGCCCGGATCTCTGAGACTTCCGCCTCCCGGTCCGTACGCCCATCCCGATGTCACGACCCATACCGAAACCGAAAGGCCCCGCGATGTCGCGTCCTGCCCACATCGACACCCAGTCCGCCGCCAACTTCGACGGCTCCCTCGACAAGACGTACTACGAAATGGCCCGCCGCTACATCGAGGAGGTCTGGGACAAGAACGACGCTGCGACCGAGCGCGAGCTGCTCGCCGCCGACTGGAAGGACCACATGCCGCTGCCCGGCTGCCCGCAGGGCCCGGCCGGACACCGCGCGGCCGTTCAGCTGATGCACGACGCCTTCCCGGACCTGAGGTTCTTCCTGGACGACGTGGTGATCATGGGCGACAAGGTCATCGACCGGTGGACGGCCACCGGCACCTTCCACGGCGAGCTCTACGGGTTCCCCGGGACCGGCCGCCGGATGACGATGACCGGCCTGGACTTCCATGTCGTACGCGACGGCAAGTTCTCCGAGCTGTGGCACGAGGAGAGCACGGCCTCGATGGTCGAGCAGTGCGGCATGGCCCCGGAGCCGGGCAGTGGTCCCGGCGCCATCCTCAAGCTCACCTTCGGGAACATCCTCCATGTCGCCCGGCACAAGATCCGCAACCGCTGACGGTCCGACACCAGCAGAGCGAGGCAGCATGAGTCCCACCCTGAGCGGCCGTGTCCGCCAGGCCCCCGGCCCACAGGGATACCCCGTGGTCGGCTGCGGCCCCGACCTCGTCCGCGACCTGGTCGGCACCTTCACCCGGGCCTGGCGCGACTACGGCGACATCGTCCGCTTCCGGCTTCCGGGCAAGCGCAACCTGTTCCTGATCGTGCACCCCGACCACATCAAGCACGTACTCGACGACCGGCAGCCCAACTACCCCAAGGACCCGCTGTCGGTCGGCAAGTTCGAACCCTGGGTGGGACAGGGCCTGTTCACCAGCAACGGTGAATTCCATTTCCGCCAGCGCAGGCTCGCCCAGCCCGCATTCAAGGGCTCCAGGATCTCCGGGTTCGGGCCCGCGATGGTCGATGCCACCAGCGATCTCGTACGGGACTGGCAAGGACGGGCCACCCGCGAGGAGACCTTCGACATCACACCCGAGATGTTCCGGCTCGCGCTGACCATCGTCATGCAGACGCTGTTCAGCACCGATGTGAGCAGCCGGGCAGGAGAACTGGCCCGCGCGGTGCGCATCTGTAACGCGTACACCAACGTCCGGCTGCAGAGGTTCGTGGAGCTGCCGACCGCGCTGCCCAGCCGGGCCCGCACCCGGTTCCTCCAGGCGCGCACGACGCTCGACTCCTTCGTGTACGGGCTCATCGCCGAGCGGCGCAGGGACAGCTCGCCCCCGGACGACCTGCTGACCCGGTTCCTGAACGCGCAGGACGAGCAGACCGGCGAGCGGATGTCCGACAAGCAGCTGCGCGACGAGGTCGTCACCATGTTCCTCGGCGGCTACGAGACCACCGCGCTCTCACTGGTATGGGCCTTTTCGCTGCTCTCGCGGCACCCCGAGGCCGAGCGTAAGGCCCGGGCGGAGATCGCCGAGGTGTGCGGGGACCGCGAGCCGGAGGCGGCCGACCTGCCCAAGCTGCGCTATCTGCGCGCCTTCTACCAGGAGGTGCTGCGGCTCTACCCCTCGGTGTGGACGCTGTCGCGCAGCCCGCTGGAGGACGACGAGATCGGCGGCTACCACATTCCCGCCGGTTCCCAGGTGTTCATCAGCCCCTACCTGATGCACCGCCACCCGGACTTCTGGGAGAACCCGGAGGGGTTCAGCCCGGAGCGGTTCGAGAAGAGCGCGACCGGCGGTGCCCCGCTCTACGCCTACGTGCCGTTCTCGCGCGGCCCGCGGCTGTGCCCCGGGTCCTCGGTCGCGGTCCTGGAGGCCCCCCTCGTCATCGCTCGGATCCTGCAGGCGTACCGGCTGACCCTGGCCGGCGGGCACGTGTGCGAGCCGACGTCGAACGTCTTCCTGTATCCGCGCGGCGGAATGCCCATGCGGCTCCAGCACTTCACTCCGGCTGCCGAAGGAGGCCTCTGATGCCGGCCGCCCGGACAGCGCCGCAGGGGACGGCGGGCCGGCGGATCGCGGGCCGCCGGCCGCCGGGTCCGCGGGGACTGCCGCTGCTCGGCTCCGCCCTCGACTTCCGCCGGGATCCGCTGGGTACGTTCCTCGCTGCCTGGCGCGAGCACGGCGACCTGGTCCAGTTCCGCGGGCCGGTGCCGGTGGTGCTCGTCACCCACCCCGACCACCTCAAGCACATCCTCGCGGACCGCTTCGAGAACTATCCGCACCCCGACGACTTCAACCGCAAGGTCGGGGTGTCGGTCGGCCAGGGACTCGTCACCACGGAGGGGGAGGTGTGGCGCGCACAGCGGCGCACGGTCGCGCCCACCTTCCGCCGCGAGCCGCTCGAGCAGTTCGCCGGCGTCATGGTGGACAGCACCGCCGGGATGCTCGACCGGTGGGAGCGGCTCGCCCGCCACGAGGAGGTGATCGATGCCAGGACCGAGATGCAGAGCCTCACCCTGGAGATCCTCGCCCGCTGCCTGTTCCGGGCCGACTGGTCGAACGACGCCCTGTCGCTCGGCCGGGCGGTCGCGGTGCAGCTGGAGCACATCAACAGCAAGCTCATCGCCGTGGCCGACATCCCGGAACGGGTCCCGACGCCGCGCAACCGCCGCTTCCGCGCGGCCCGTGCGCTCCTCGACGACACGGTGTACCGGCTGATCGCCGAGCGGCGCCGGCTGCCGGCCGAGGAGGAGGCGCAGGACCTGCTGTCCATGCTGATGCGCACCCCCGACCCGGAGACCGGGCAGCTGATGACGGACGAGCAGCTGCGCGACCAGGTGATGACGCTGTTCATCGCCGGGCACGAGACGGTGGCCGCCACCCTGTCGTGGATCTGCCATCTGCTCTCCACCCGGCCCGCGGAGACCGAGCGGGCGCGGGAGGAGGTGCTCTCCGTACTGGGCGACCGGCCGCCCACCATGGAGGACCTGCCCCAGCTGAAGTACCTCAAGCTGTTCATCCAGGAGGCGCTGCGGCTCTACCCCCCGCTGTGGCAGGTGGCGCGGATGCCGCGCGAGGACGACACGCTGGGCGGCTATCACATCCCGGCGGGTTCGTTCCTGCTGCTCAGCACGTACATCACGCACCGCAATCCGGAGTTCTGGGACAACCCCGAGGGCTTCGACCCGCTGCGGTTCACCCGCGAGCGCTCGGCCGGGCGGCCCCGGTACGCCTATGTGCCCTACGTCGGCGGGCCGCGCAACTGCGTCGGACTGGCCTTCGCCAACATGGAATTGACCATCGTGGTGGCATCGATCCTGCAGCGCTTCCACCTGGACATGGTGCCGGGTCACCCGGTGGTGATGCAGCCCGACATCTCCCTACGGGCCAAGCACGGCATCCGGATGACGCTGCGCCGGGTGACGGACCGCGGCCCCGCGGCGGGCACGGCTGCCGCCGCGGGGCCGGCCGCTCGGAGGGAACCGGCACCGGAGCCCGTACCGGCCGGCGATGCGGAACCGGCCGCAGGCTGCCCCTACGGGCACGGACAGGAGCCGGCCGGGGCTGCGGCCCCCTGAGGGCCGGCCGCAGCCGCACGAAGGCCGGGGTGGCCGCGCACGAGGCGCGGCCACCCCGGCCTTCCGGGTTCAGCTCCCCGGTGCCGGAGCGAGTCGGACGTAGACCTCGTCGCCCTCCACCCGCGCCCGGTAGGCGGGTACGGGGTCGGTGGCCGGCAGGTCGAGGGCCTCGCCGGTGCGCAGGCAGAAACGGCTGAAGTGCCACGGGCACTCGATGGTGCCGTCCTCCATCACCTCGCCGTCCGACAGCGGGGCACCCTCGTGGGAGCACAGGGCGCTGATGGCGTGTACGGTCTCCCCGATCCGGGTCAGCAGAACGGGAGTTCCGTCCAGATCTACGGGGAGGGTGCCACCTGGCGGAATCTGGTCCGCGCGGGCCGCGCGGATTTCGTTCTGGGCTTCCACTGTCATTCCTCTCGACACACCGTGCGTTGCGGGCTGGTACTTCAACAGAGCCCTCGCGCAAGGGATTTGATACGCCTCCGCCGGGAGGGCCGAGCGCTCCAGCCGGATACGAGCGTGTGACGAGAACGGGACAATCAGCCGTTGACACTGGACCTGGGCCGCACCGTATAGTTAACACCCGTAGCGCCCGTGACAGTTGATATTTGGGTGCTGCCATTCATTCCGGTGGGGTCCGCGAAGAGGTGACATCTGAAAGAGTCGTCGAAGCGGAGAGGTCGAATGAAGTATCGGGGGATGCGTGAAGAATGTTGCTCTGCCCAAGCTCGTGGACGATTGTCTGGCCGGCTCACAGGAGAGCTGGAATGAAATAGTTGACCGCTATTCGCCACTGATATGGGCCATAGCCCGTAGCCACCGGCTCGGGACCGTGGACTGCGAGGACGTCAGTCAGGTCACCTGGATGCGGGTGATCCAGCATCTGGAAAAGCTCCGGGAGCCGGAGAAGCTGGCAGGATGGATCTCTGTGGCGGCCCGCCGGGAGAGTCTCAAGCACATCCAGAAGACGGGGCGCAGTACGCCGATCGAGGACCCCGAGGTGTTCGACCGGCCGCAGCCCTCGGAGAATCAGCCGGAAGAGCGCGCGCTCACGCAGGAACGCCATGACCAGGTGTTGCTCGCGTACTGCTCGCTCTCCCCGAAGTGCCAGGCGCTGCTCGGCCTGCTGGTGGCCGAACCGCCGATGTCGTACGACGGAGTCAGTGCCGCACTGGGGATGGCGCGCGGTTCCATCGGTCCGATCCGCGCCCGCTGCCTGAGGCACCTGGAGCGCGCGCTGGAGCGCGAGGCCGACCGTACCGGGCAGGCCGTGGTCCTGTTCGACACCATCAAGAAGATGGGGCTGCGGGCCTACGCACTGGAGAGCAGTTCCGAACTCCGCTCATCGGCCTTGTGATTTGGTCTTCGCGCACTCCGCGGCGTGGACCAGATCGTCGTCGGAGTTCATGTCCAAATCTTTCATCTCCCGTTCATGGGCAATGAACGGGAAAAGCGCTTTGGCGTTCTCCAATGCATTGTGCGAAGGTTGGCCGATGGCTTCGGCAAGTTCGCCGAGTGTCTCGCCATTGTCCTCGTCCATCGCCACACCTCCACTACTTAGTTCTTGGGTGAACTAATGCGAGGGTAGGTGAAAGTGCCGCGAACGGCAATACCGGCAGGTATGGCTGTTCGCGGCACTTGGACATCGCCCCTCGGCCCGTCTCTCACACGGGCAGCGGGCTTCGCTCGCGCAGGGCGCCGGCCATCCGGTCGATGCGCCGGGCCTCGCCGGCCGGATAACAGACGGCTTCGGGAAGCGTGTTGCGGCAGAAGCCGCTCAACACCCGTCCGGGGCCGGCCTCTACGAAGGTGCCTGCACCGGCCTCCGCCATCGCGCGCAGCGTCGAGGACCAGCGCACCGCTCCCGCGAGCTGCCGGCGCAGGTTCTCCCTTGCCTCGGCACCGGAACGGACGGCAGCCGCCGTCACATTGGCCAGTACCGGTATCCGCGGGTCGTGGAAGGTGACGGCATCCAGCTCGGCGGCGAACTCCTCCTCCACATCGCGCATGAGGCTGCAGTGGAAGGGCGCGCCGACCTTCAGGAGTACGGCGCGTTCGGCACCGGCAGCCTTGGCCGCGGCGGCCACCTCACGCACCGCGTCCCGCTCACCGGAGACCACCTGCTGCGACGGGTCGTTGTAGTTGGCGACCTCCACGACGGCGCCGGTGCGCTCGCGGGTCTGCGCGCACAGGGCCTCTGCCTGCTGCGCGCCCAGCCCGATCAGCGCGGCCATGGCACCCGGTGTGCGCTCGTTGACGCCGGCCATCAGGGCGCCGCGCCGGGCCACCAGGCGCAGGGCGTCCTGCCACTCCAGGACTCCGGCGCAGACCAGCGCCGGGTACTCGCCCAGGCTGTGCCCGGCCGCCATGGCCGGGTCGAAGCCGCGGGCGCGCAGGACGTCGAGGATGGCGATGCTGGTGAGGAAGACCGCGGGCTGGGTGATCCCGGTGGGCAGCAGATCCTCGGCGGAGCCCTCGAAGCAGAGGTCCGACAGGCCGAAGCCGAGGAGCTCGTCGGCCGGCCGGTAGTACCGTTCCAGCAGCTCGGGATGGCGTTCGGTCAGGTCACGTCCCATGCCCGGGCGCTGGGAGCCCTGGCCGGGGAAGAGAAAGGCGATGTCGCTCATGGTCACTTCCATGGGTGGGTGAGGGACACAACGGCGGGCCCCGGCATCCGCCGGGGCCGGGGCCGGTGCGGACTGCACCGGCCCCGGCGGCGGTCTGCGGCGAAGGGGGTCACCGCAGACGCTGGAACTGGCCTTGGTGGTAGGCGAGTGGATCGGTCTCCTCGGCGATGCCGATGTCGCCGACCTCGCCGATGACGACGACGTGGTCCCCTGCGGGGATCACCTGGTCCACCCGGCAGTCGAGATGGGTGAGGGCCCCGGTGAGGACCGGGCCACCCGTGCTGCCGCTCCGGTGCGGCACACCCGTGAAGCCCTCGGCGCCGCGCGGCCGGCCGGACGTGGCGAACCAGCCGGCCAGTTCGGATTGGTTGCTCCCCAGCACGTTCACCGTGAAGGTGCCGCTCCGGGCGATCACTTCGGCCCCGTACGACTCCCGACTGAGGCACACCAGGAGCATCGGCGGGGTGAGCGAGACCGAGGCCAGTGAGCTGACGGTGGTTCCGTGCGGCCCGTCGGGCCCGCACGCGGTGACCACGGCGACGCCGGTGAGGAACCTCCCCATGGCCTGCCGGAACCGCCGGGCGGCAGCTTGGGCGGGGTCTTCCGCCTCGGCCAGGGCCGAGGCGGAAGCAAAGGTCCGCTGCGGGGACGTCATGAGCGTCCCCTCCTCAGCGGGCCGGGGTCGGCGCGGTCCAGTCGACCACGGCACCCGCGTAGATCCACTTGGTGGACTCGACACCCACCAGCATCACCCGGTCACCGGGATTGATCCGGCCGTTGCGCCAGGCGTCGTCGAGGAAGAGCGGTACGGCCGCGCAGCCGACGGCGCCCATCGTGGAGAGGCTGTCGAAGATCTTCCCGTCGAGTGCCTTCCAGTCGGCGGTGTCGAGCCCCAGCTCCTGGAGCGAGTCGAGCATCCAGCCGACGTTGCCCTCCGGCACGAGGCACAGGTCGACGGTGTCGACATCCACCCGGCTCCGGCGCAGCGTATTGCTGATCGCCTCGGTGACCATCACCGGCGTGAAGTCGCCGGCGCCGACGACATCGACCTTGAGGTCGACCAGCCGCTTCGCCTTCAGCTGCTGGTGGATCGGGGCGTGGGTGCCGCCGCCCACCGAGTGGATACCGGGCTTGCGGTCACCGCCGATCGCCTCCATGGCGGCCCCGAGCAGCCCGCCGGACTCGGCGCCCTCCTCGGCGCGCAGGACGATCGCCCCGGCGCCGTCGCCGAACATGTAGACCGGCATCCGGTCCCGCATGCGGATCTTGTGCGGATCCCGGCCGAGGAACACCGGCGCGAGCACCGGGGAGATGGCCTCGCTGCCGATCACCAGAGCCGTCCGGTAGACGCCCGCCTCCAGGTACATCCGGGCGATGTCCAGCCCCTGGACGACGCCCGCGCCGCCGGACCGGATCTCCAGCGTGGCGCAGCGCACCAGGCCCAGCCGCTCCTGGACCATGTTGACCAGCGGCGGCAGCGGATAGTCGGGGGTCCCGGTGGCGAGAACGATCAGGTCGATGTCGCCCGCTTCGAGTCCGGCGGAGTCCAGCGCCCGCACGGCGGCCTTGTAGGCCATGTCCGAGTTGTTCTCGCGGTGCTCGCCGGTGTCGGGGTCGATGATCCAGAACCGCCGCTCGATCGACAGACCCTCCAGGATCTCGTCGGGCAGCGGGCCGACCCGGCGTGCGATCTCTTCGGTGGAGATGGGGTCACCGGGCTGGTAGCCCCCGGTGCCGATGATGTGTATCGCGGTCATGGTCTTCTTTTCTCTCAGGCGGCGGACGCCGCGGCGAGCAGCTCGGAGCGGTGCACGACCAGTCCGACCAGGTTCTCCACCGTGAACAGGCCCATGACCTGGGTGGCCTGCAGCTGCCCGGTGAGCGCCTCGACGTCGATCTGCGGCATGACCTTCTTGAGCTGGGCGAGACCCGCGGCCGAGACGATCTCGTTCTCGTCGCCGAACTCCTCGTCCGGGATGCCGCCCTGGACGTACGCGGCGAGCTCGGCAGCCTGGATCTTGATGCCGAGCGAGCGCTCCAGGCGGAAGAGGATGTCGAGCAGGTCGATCGACTCGGCACCCAGGTCGTCGAGGAGCGTGGCCTCGGGGGTGACCTCCTCCGGCTCCACGCCGAGTGCGTCGACGACGGCGTCGTTCACGGCCTCGATGACGGTGTTGCGGTCCATGGGACTCCTCCATAGGTGACAGGACGTGCTGACAGGGCATGACGTGATCGGTGCAGGCGCGGAACCGTTGTGCGCCGCGCGGCGGCGGTGCGCCGTCATCAGTAGGATCCGCAGGCCTGCGCCGTGGATACACCGGCGTCGGATCGCGGATGTACCTGGCTCAGCCGGCCGGGGTGCGGGGTGCGGCGGCCCAGGACACGGCCGGGACCGCGGGCCCCGAACGGAGCACCGGCCAGGGGTTGCCGGGCGCGGGAACCCTCGCCGGGGCGCTCTGCGGCGCCCCGGCGAGGCGCAGTACGACCAGGAGCGCGCACAGCTCCTCGGGGGTGGGGGAGCCCCGCACCACCCGGAACTCGCAACGGGCACTCACTGCGGCGGGTTCCCGTGCTTGCGCTGCACCAGCGGTACGTACTTGGCGCGCAGCAGCTCCAATGAGCGGATGAGCACGGAGCGGGTGTCCCTGGGGTCGATGACGTCGTCGACGAGGCCGCGCTCCGCGGCGTAGTACGGGTGCATCAGCGTCCGCCGGTACTCGTCGATGACCTCCGTCCGCTCCGCCTCCGGGTCCTCTGCGGCGGCGATCCGCTTGCGGAAGACCACATTGGCCGCGCCCTCCGCGCCCATCACCGCGATCTCGTTGGTGGGCCAGGCGAAGGAGAGGTCGGTGCCGATGGAGCGGGAGTCCATCACGATGTACGCGCCGCCGTAGGCCTTGCGCACGATGACCTGGATGCGCGGCACGGTGGCGTTGCAGTACGCGTAGAGCAGCTTCGCACCGTGCCGGATGATCCCGCCGCGTTCCTGGTCGGCCCCCGGCAGGAAGCCGGGCACGTCGACCAGGGTCACCAGCGGGATGTTGAAGGCGTCGCAGGTCTGGACGAACCGGGACCCCTTCTCGGAAGAGGCGATGTCGAGCACGCCCGCCATCTGCAGCGGCTGATTGGCGAGGATGCCCACCGTCTGCCCGTCGAGCCGGGCCAGGGCGCACACCAGGCTGCGGCCCCAGCCCTCGTGCACCTCGAAGAACTCGCCGTCGTCGACGATCTCCTCGATCACCTTCCGCATGTCGTACGCGGCCTGCGGATCGGCGGGCACGATGTCGAACAGGCCGTCGCAGACCCGGTCCGCCGGGTCCCGGGTCGGCTCGGCCGGCGGCAGCTCGCGGTTGTTGGACGGCAGCAGGGACAGCAGATGGCGTACGTCCTCGAAGCACGCCTCCTCGTCGTCATGGGCGAACGCCGCGAGCCCGGAGACCTGGGCGTGCATGTCGGCGCCGCCCAGCTCGTCCTGGGTCAGCTTCTCGCCGGTCACCGCCTGGACCACATCGGGGCCGGTGAGGAACATCTGCGAGGTCCCGCGCACCATGAAGACGAAGTCGGTCAGCGCCGGCGAGTAGGCGGCGCCGCCGGCGCAGGGCCCGAGCACCACGCTGATCTGCGGGATCACCCCGGAGGCCCGCACATTGCGGCTGAAGATCCCGCCGTACCCGGCGAGCGCGGTCACCCCCTCCTGGATCCGGGCCCCGGCGCCGTCGCAGAGCGCGATCAGCGGCACGCCACTGCTCTCCGCGAGGTCCATCACCTTGTGGATCTTCTGGGCGTGCGCCTCGCCGAGCGCGCCGCCGAAGATGCGAAAGTCGTGTGCGTACACGAGGACCTGGCGGCCGTGCACCTTGCCCCAGCCGGTCACCACCCCGTCGCCGTGCGGGCGCCGTCGGTCCATCCCGAAGTCCGAGGCGCGGTGCCTGCGCAGCGGTTCGGTCTCGACGAACGAGCCCTTGTCGAGGAGGAGCTCGATGCGCTCTCGGACGCCCAGCTTGCCCTTGGCCCGCTGCCGTTCGGTGGCCGCCGGGTCGCCTGCGTACAACTCCTCCTTGAGTACCCGCAGTTCGTCGGCCCGCTGCTCCAGGGTCTCGCGCGGCAGCTCGCCGGCCGTCGTGGCGCGCACCGGCATGTCCGCCGTGGTGCTCATGGCCGCCCCAGACCCAGCGCGGTCATCGCGCCGCCGTCCACGTTGACCATCGAGCCCGTCATGTACGAGGACTCGGGGCCGCTGAGGAAGCGCACCACCTCGGCGATCTGCTCCACCTCGCCGAACCGGCGCATCGGGATCTGCTTCTTGATCGAGCGGCCGGTCACGCCCTCGGTCAGGCCCGCCACCAGGTCGGTGGGGGCGAATCCGGGCAGGACGGCGTTGATCCGGATGCCGAAGCGCGCCGACTCCATCGCGCTGCAGCGGGTGAAGGCGTTGACGGCTCCCTTGGAGGCGGCGTAGGTGGACTCGCCGGTCCAGCCGCGTTCGCCCATCACCGAGGAGACGTTGACGATGACCCCGCTGCCCTTGGCCATGAAGTGCGGCAGTACCGCCTTGGTGCAGTGGAAGACCCCGCCGAAGTTGACCCGCATGATGTCGAGCCAGTCGTCCATGGCCATGTTGAAGATGAGCCCGTCCTGAGCCACACCTGCGTTGTTGACCAGGATGTCCAGGCCGCCGAACTCCTCGATCGTCTGCCGTACGAGCTCCTCGGCATGTGCGGGGTCCGCGACATCGCCCTGGATGGCGAGGGCGCGGCCGCCGGCCGTCCGGATCTCCTCCGCCAGTTCCTTGGCCGGGCCCTCGGAGCCGCGGTAGTTGATCGCGACGGCGGCACCGTCGGCGGCGAGCCGGCGGCACACGGCAGCGCCGATGCCCCGGGAACCGCCCGTGACCAGGGCGATCTGTCCTTGCAGTGTCATCGGGTCTCTCCTGTGCTGGTGACCCCCGTGCCGGGGGCGTGGTCGAAGGGCAGGCCGCAGCGCACGGCCAGTGCCACATGGCTGCCGCCGAGGGAGGAACTGTTCAGCAGGGCCGTCCCGGCCGTGCCCCGGCCGTGGTGCAGGGCCAGGGCGAGATTCAGCGCGGGTCCCGCGCCCATCGGTTCGCCCAGTACGGCCTTGGGCGCGTACAACGCGGGCACCGGGCCGGGGCGGAACAGCCGGTGCACGGCCTCCGTCTCGGCGGCGTCGGCCGACTGGAGCCCGGCCGCGGCGAGCCACACCGCGTCGACGTCCGCCGGACGCAGCCCGCCGTCGTCCAGGGCCGTGCGCATGGCGCGCTCCAGGCCGCGGCCGCGCGGGTCCCACAGCCGGGCCCGGCTCGCGTCCGAGGCCATGCCGTGACCGAGTACCTCGCCGAGGATCCGGGCGCCGCGGGCCAGCGCGGAGGAGCGCCTCTCCAGTACGACGGCGACACTGGCCTCGGCGAGCGTGAACCGCCCGTCGGCCGGCTCGCCGGGAGCTCTGGTCGATGCGGCCCCGACCGCGGCGTAGGCCCTGGCCACCTGCTCGGTGAGGGTGTCCGTGACCGTGCACACCAGGGTGTCGGCATGCCCGGCCGCCAGCAGATCGGCGCCGTAGGCGAGGACGGCCGAGCCGGTGGCGTGACCCACCGAAAGGGTGGAGGCAGGGCCGCGCAGCCCCAGGTGGATGGCGATCTGCCCGGCCGCCTGGTTGTAGACGGTGTTGGGGAACACCCCGGGGTCGGCGGCGGCCGGCCCCTCCGTGAGTAGCGGCACGGTGAAACGTTCCATCGCTTCCATGGGGCCGGTCCCGGTGCCGAAGACGACACCGACCCCCTCGACCCCGGCGCTGCCCGCCTCCAGGCCGGCGTCCACCAGGGCCTTCGCCGTGGAGGCCACGCTCAACTGGCCGAGCCGGTCCATCCGGCGCCGTTCGCGCTTGGTCAGATAGGGGTCGGGGTCGAAGTCGGCCCGGCCCAGCCGCAGCCCGTCCGCCCACACCAGGGGGCTCTCCCCGCGTTCGTACGAGGACCAGACCGCGTCCGGGCTCTCGCCGGCCGCACTGAACAGGCCGATCCCGGTGATCACTACCCGGTCGGTCTCCGGTCGTGGCGGGCGGTGCCCGTGCTCGGCACGGGTCAGTACCAGGGAGGCGTTGGCCCCGCCGAAGGCGAAGTTGTTGGACAGGGCCGCTCCGGTGGCCAGCGGACGAGCCGTGCCGGGGATGTAGTCCAGCGTGCAGTCCGCGGCGGGCACCGTGAAATTGGCCGTCGGCGGAGCCGTCTGCTCCGCCAGGGCGTGCGCGGTCACGATGGCCTCGGCCACGCCGGCCGCGCCGAGCAGGTGTCCGATCATCGACTTGGTGCTGGAGACCGGGGTGCGGGCGGCGTCTTCCGCACCGAGTGCCCGGATGATCGCCTGGGACTCGGCCGGGTCGTTCTTCGGCGTGCCCGTGCCGTGCCCGTTGACGTAGCCGATCTGGGCCGGGGTGACCCCGGAGTGCCGCAGGGCGGCCCCGATGGCCCGCGCGGCGCCCTTGCCTTCCGGGTGCGGGGCGGTGGCGTGGTACCCGTCGGCGGACAGACCGTATCCGGCGATGTCCGCGAGCCCGCTCAGGCCGTGCTCCCGTGCGAACTCGGAGCGGACCAGGACCAGCATGCCGCTGCCCTCGCCGAGCGAGAGGCCCTGCCGTTCCCCGCAGTACGGTGCGGCAGGCTCGGGCGACAGCGACTGCAGGGAGTTGAAGCCGGCGAAGACGACGTCCGAGAAGGCGTCGCTGCCGCCGGCGAGGACGGCATCGGCCCGGCCCGCGCGCAGCAGATCCGCGGCGAGTCCGATCGCGTTGGCCCCCGACGCGCAGGCCGTGTTGATCGAGAGGACCGGGCCGCGCAGCCGGAACGCCGCACCCACCGACTCCGCCAGCGCCTGCGGGGTGACCAGCAGCGCGAGTTCCGGGTCGGGTACTTCACCGTCCTCGACGGCCCGCAGCCACTCCCGGGCGGAGAGCAGACCGGCGTTGCAGGTGCCGAGCACCACACCGAACCGCTCGGGCGCGACCAGGCCCGGCGGCAGCGCCGCCATCGCCTCCTCGGCGGCCACCAGGGCGAGTTCGACCGCACGCTCCCGGAACCCGTCCGGCCTGCGGTAGGCCCGCCGTGGCCGCACCGGGTCGGTGACCTCGCCGCCGACCTTGGTGTCCAGCCCGTCCATCGGCAGGGCCTGCACCGACTGGATGCCGACCTCCCCCGCGCGGGCGCCCTGCCACAGGTGTCCGGCCGTCGGACCGAGCGCCGTGATTGCGCCGGTGCCGACCACGGTCACGCCCGGGGTCGTCGCAGTCCGTTCCGTACCCATCTCCGTGTTCATCGAAATCCCCCTCTACGCCTGTCCGTCGGGGGCGCTCAGGACGAGCGCCACCTGCTGGCCTTCGAGTCCGCGGGCGATCGCCACGGCGCTGCGCACCCGCAGCTCCCGTGCTTCTTCCCGGACCCACTCGATGCCTTCGCACTCGGGGTCGGGCCGTTCCAGGTTGAGCGTCCCCGGTACGGCCGATCCGTCGATCGCCAGCGCGCACACCGCGGCGTTGAGCGCGCCCGCCCCGGCGACCAGATGACCGGTGGCGGGTTTGACCGTGCTCGCGACGGTGCTGGACCCGGTACCGAAGACCGAGGTCAGGGCCCGCGCCTCGGTGATGTCCCCGAGCCGGGTGGCGGAGCCATGCGCCGCCACATAGCCGACGTCCGGGACAGCGATGCGCGCCTCGTCCAGGGCCCGGCGCACGGCGGCGGCCAGCGGCTCGCCCTGCTGGTGCGGGGTGACGAGGGCCGGGTCCTGGGAGGTGGCGCAGCCGCGGAACTCCGCGTACACATGGGCCCCTCGGCGCTGTGCCGCCTCCCACTCCTCCAGCACCAGGAAGGCCGCGCCCTCGCCGAGCACCGAGCCGCTGCGGTCGAGGTCGAACGGCCGGAAGGCTCCGGCGCCCCGTTCGTTGCGGGTGGTGAGCACGCCCAGGCCGTCCATCTTCGACATCACCCACCACGACGAGGCGTCGTCGAAGCCCCCGGCGATCACCACGTCGGACTCGCCGCGACGGATCGAGCGGAACCCGCGGGCGAGCGCAGTCGCGCCGGCGTCCGCGGTGCCGTGGAAATACGAGTTCGCGCCCTTGAACCCGTGGGCGTGCGACAGGTGGAACAGCGAGGCGGACTGGAGGCCCTCCACGAAATACAGCGGATAGAACGCCGAACTCGCCCGCTCGCCGAGCAGTCGCAGGTCGGCGACCCCGTCCTCGCGCCGGGCGGCCAGGGTGCCGGCCAGCAGGTGCTCCGGGTTGGAGATCTCCTTGTTGCCGCCCACGAAAACCGCCGCGCGCTCCGGCTCGTACCCGGCCGCGGCCAGGTCGAGCCCAGCGTCCTCCACGGCCAGCGCGGCCCCGGCGATGGCGAGCCGGTCGTTGTGCGTGGTCATCCGCAGGGACCTGCGCGACGCGTAGCGGTTCGGTACGAAGTCGGTCAGCTCGGCGGCGAGGCGGGTGCTCAGCGAGGAGGCGTCGTACGAGGTGATCGGGCCGATTCCGCTGCGGCCCTCCAGCAGCCCCTTCCAGGTCTCGCCGTGGCTCTCGCCGAGCGCGGTGAGCACTCCGACGCCGGTGACGGCCACCCGCCTCATGACGCCTCCTGGACCGTGCCGGCGTGCTGGAGCCGCAGCTCCCGGACGGTGGTGATGTCCCGCCCGCCCACCCGGACGACGGCCTTCACGCTGACGGACCTCGCGGTGGCGGCGGTGACGTCGACGCTGATCTCCAGCTGGTCGCCGGGCTCGGCGAAGTGCCGGTAGCGGATCCGCTGGACCCCGGCGAGCTCCCACTGGACGCCCTGGGGCGCGGGAGGAGCGGCCAGCCGGGCGGTCCTGACGATGTCGTCGAGGATCAGTACCCCCGGAAGCACCGGGAAGCGCGGGAAGTGGCTGTCGAACACGGTCAGCGTGCCGGTGACATTGCGGAGGGCGACGGCCCGGCTGCCCGGCGCCAGATGGAGGATCTTGTCGAGGGCTGTCATGCTGCCTTTCCTTCGGACACCGGGCCGTCGGCGGAACGGACGACGAAGCACGCGTTGGTGCCGCCGAAAGCGAATGCGTTGACCAGGGCGGCACGCACCGGCCGCCGGATCGCCGTGCGCGGGACAAAGTCGAGATCCAGCTTCGGATCGGGGTGGTCGAGGTTGATCGTCGGCGGCACCAGGCCTTCGCGAATGGCGCCGAGCGCGGCGACGAGATTGACGCCGGCCGCGGCCGAAGTGAGGTGTCCGGTCATCGACTTGGGCGAACTCACCGACAGCTCGTGGGCGTGGACGCCGAACACCTGCTTGATGGCGATCGTCTCGCTCAGGTCGTTTCCGGGCGTGCCCGTCCCGTGGGCGGCGATGTAGTCGATGCCGCCGGCACCGAGGCCCGACTCGGCCAGCGCGTCGCGCATCGCCGAGATGGCACCGCCACCGTCCGGCGGGGAGTCGGTGATCCGGTACGCGTTCAGCGTGGAGCCGTAGCCGACGAGTTCGCCGTGGATCCGGGCGCCGCGGGCCACCGCACCGTCCCAGTCCTCCAGGACCACGACCACCGCGCCCTCGCCGAGTACGAAGCCGGAGCGATCGGCGTCGAAGGGGCGCGAGGCACGCTCGGGCTCCTCGTTCCAGCGGTCGGTGACCGCGCCGAGCAGGGAGAAGCCGAGCACGTCCATCCAGGTCGTCAGGGCGTCGAAGCCCCCGGCGAGCATCAGCGCGCACTCGCCCTCCTGGATGCGCCGGTAGGCCTCCCCGATGGCGTGTGCGGCTCCGGCGCAGGCGGTGCTGATGCTGAGCACCGGCCCCTGGCAGCCGCCGGCCCGGGCCACGGCGGCCACGCCGACGTTCTGGTTGCGCAGCAGTACGTCGCCCGGCGCCTGCCGGTACAGATCGCGAAACCCGCTGCAGTTCAACTGGTGCGACATGTCCACCAGTTCCTGCAGCTCGGGACGGCCGACGGTGCCCGCGATCGAGGCGCCCCGGTCGTAGGGGTCGATGTCCTGCCAGCCGTCGCCCGCATCGGCCAGCGCCTCGCGTGCGGCGGCGAGGGCGAACTGCGCCCCGCGGGAGAGGTGGCGGCGCTCCTTGGCGCTGCCCGCGGCCGCCGGGTCGAAGTCCTTGACCTGGCCGGCGATGCGTACGGAGAACGCGGAGGCGTCGAAGGTCTCCAGCCGGCTCACCCCGCTGCGTCCTGCGGCCAGGCCGGCCCAGGTGTCCGCCGCGCTGTTGCCCAGCGGGGTGACCGCGCCGACACCGGTGATGGCGACTCTTCTCATCGGCGGCCACCGCCCACCGCGGCCCGGTCGAGGCGGCCGAGCATCCGCCGGGTGTCCTCGGGGTCCTCCAGGTCCTCGGCGGGCATCAGCGCGCACAGGATGTTCTCGGCCCGCATCACCGTCCGCCCGTCGACCGAGGCGGTGCCGGACAGCACGGCGATCTCGTCGCTCAGCGACCCGACCTCCCCGTCGAGCCGCAACACATCGCCGGGGCGTACCGGTCCGTGGAAGGAGAGGGAGTCCACCGAGAGCAGCGCGGCACGCCGTCGCACCCCGGTGCTGGCGATGACGAGCCAGGTGCCGGCCTGGCACAGGGCCTCCAGCATCAGGTGCGCGGGCATCTGCGGCCCGGCGCCCTCGTCCCGCCAGTGGTCTTCCAGCAGTGAGGTGAGTTTGTAGGCGCTGATCGCGCGCCCCTCGTCCCATGCTTCGATTCGGTCGATCAGGTGGAAACGCATCGTTATCCTTCGTCCGTGGCGGCGGCCGTGACCGCGGCCGTGGGCGCTTCGTCGGGGCCGGTGCCGGCGGATACGAACATCACGGCGTGCGCGATGGCGTACTCACCGCTGTGCGACAGCGAGACCTCGGGAGCGGCGGCGCCGATCCGCGCCGCATGTTCGGCGGCGCCGCCGCTCAGCTGCACCCGCGGCCGGCCCAGGGGCGTGTTCACCACCTCCACGTCCGTCCACCGCAGCCCCGGACCGAGTCCGGTCCCGAGGGCCTTGAGGACGGCTTCCTTGGCGGCGAACCGTGCCGCCAGATGGGCGAGCCGGTTGCGCTTGCCCGCGCAGTAGCCGATCTCGCGCCCGGTGAAGATGTCCTGCTCCGCCGCGGGATTCTCGGCCAGCAGCCGGCTCACCCGGGACACCGGAACAAGATCTACTCCCACGGCAATACGCATTGCCACCGCTCCCCCGTCGTTCGTTCCGGCACTGCCCACAGAGATCCGGCAGGGGACACGATGGATACATCGGGACGCGGGAGTATCCGCCGGGCAGGTCCCGGTATCTGGAGAGCGGGAGAAGACGGACACGGGAGACGGGCGGGCCGGCCATGGGCAGCAAACCACGCGGAACCGACCGGCGCCGGGCAGAGGTGGTCGACGCGGCCCTGCGCGAGTTCGCCCGCCGGGGCTATCCGGCCACGACCACAGCCGCCATCGCCCGGCAGGTCGGCGTCTCCCAGCCCTATCTCTACCGGCTTTTCCCGACGAAGCACGCCATCTTCACCGCGGCGGTGGTCCGCTGCTTCGACCTCGTCGAGGCGGCGGTGCGTGATGCCGCCGCCGGCCCGGGCCAGGACCCGGCCTCCCTGGGGGAGCGGGTGCGCGGCGCACTCCCGGCCGACGGCCCGGTCCTCCTGTGCCTGCTGCAGACGTACGCCCTGGCGCCCTCCGACCCTGCCGTCGGGGCCCTGTGCCGGCGCAGGTCCCTACGCCTGTGGCGGCTGCTGACCCGGCTGACCGCCGCGCACCCGGACCACACCGCCCACACCCTGGCGGCCATCCTCCTCCTCGGCACCCTGCCCCGGCCTGTTCGGCCGTGACAGGCCGCGGCTCGCCAGGAGGAGTACCGGGAGCCGCCGGCCACCACCAGAGCAGAACTGCAACCAGGACCCCGCCGCGGCGGGGTCCTGGACGCGTCCGCACGGGGCGGCCGCCCGTCAACACCAGCGCATGTGCAGGGCCTTGAGAGCATTGATCTGCTGCGGGGTGAGCCGGTCGTCGCGGACCCACTTGCGCGCGGTCTCCAGATGGATGCCCAGGCCGTGGGCGATGTCGGTGAGGAATGGTCCGGCGAGGAACGCACGAGGTCGACCGCGTCCGCCTGAACTCTTCGGGTGTCGGAATTTCGGGTTCACTCCATGATCGACCTCACCCCTGCGGCATGACAGGCCGGCCCCCTCCCGCACCTACCCGGGAGCACCACCGCCGCATATCGCAGATGCGGATCAAGCGTCACCCGCTACACTGACCGCGGCGGCCCGGCCTCACAGCCAGGTCTCCGTACAGATCCCCGCCTTCGTAGCTCAGGGGATAGAGCACCGCTCTCCTAAAGCGGGTGTCGCAGGTTCGAATCCTGCCGGGGGCACAGCAGCGGCAAGGGCCGGTTCGAGGAGGTGATCTCCTCGGGCCGGCCCTTCGCGCTCCGGGTCAGCTCAGGCCCTTGGTACGTTCGCCGATACGGTCGCCCTGGGGGGTGCCGGCCCGCTTGAGGGCCGCCTTCGTGTGCGGTCCGCCCTTGATCTTGCTCCGGACGGGGCCGTCGAAGCCGTGCTGGCCGGGGGTCAGGGGGGCTTGGTGGGTTTCCTGGCCCCTCAGGGCATCCCGGAGGTCCGGCCTCTTCCGCTCTTCGGTCATCCCGTCGTCACTCCTTCAGGGAAAGCGCCCATCGGGCACCAAATCGCATCCAATCGCATCCAATCGGACTACTCGGATCCTAGGCAGAGAGCGGGATGCGCGCACCCGGTGGGCCGGCCGAGCGGGCGAGCGGCCGAGCGGGCGAGCGGGCGAGCGGGCGAGCGGGCGGCCGAGCGGGCGGCCGACCGCTTGATGGCGGCGCCTCCCGCCCCTGATCACCCTTCCCCGCCGTTCCCGGTCGGTCGCGGCCGCTTCCCGGCCGGTCAGCCCTTGGCCCACCGCTGCGTGAGCACACCGATCGCTTCCGCGACCTCGCCGAGGCGGCCGTCAGAAATCCGATTCCGCCTGCTGATTTCGAGGTGGAGGAATCCCAGCCTTTCCTCGGCCGCCACCAGCCCCTGCTCGTTGGACGCCCCGGACAGCCGGCACTTGCGGGTGTAGGCCCGGCACACGTCGAGCCCCCGCTCGTCCAGCTCCCGGGACAGCAGCTTGGCCTCGTTCACCGCCCGGTCCCCCGCGCCGGTCGAGACGACCGCGTCGAACTCGGGGATGGAGGAGTTCGCGAACCCGTGCAGCTGCAAACCGGGCAGGCGCCGGCTCATCAGCTCGCCGATCACGTCGTGGAAGACCGAGTCGGTCCGGTGCGCCACGTCCGCGGCGCCCCCGTCGGCCGCGTTGCGGTGCGCCCCGGCCAGCACCAGGACCCCGCCCGGCGCCCCGCGCAGCACCTGGGCACCCAGGCGCTCGGTGTTCTGGTCGGCCACGGGGTGCGGCACCTGTACGATCCAGGCGGGCTTGGCGTCCAGGTGGACGTAGACCCGGCCCCATCCGCGGTTGGCACCGTCCGAGCGGGCGGCCGCGTCGGCCACCTCTGCGTAGCGGTGGCCGCTGACGGAGTCCTTGATCGATTGCACAGCGAAATCGACCTCGGCCAGTTTGGCGCCCGCCTCCTCCATGCGGCCGTCCAGCACCAGGGCGACCCCGCCGGCCACGGTGCGCCGTTCACGCTCCGTGGGAATCCGGTAACCACCCCGTTCACCGAAACTCTGGGTGAACGCGGCAATACGCTTTTCGAGATCGACGGCGTCGGTGACCGCATCGCGGACCGGCCCCTTCGCCGCGTCGCCGGATGGTTGCATTGCCGGGAGCGTGAAATACACCACAATTCCGACGACGGCAGCCGCCAGCGCCAAAATTGCTGAAATCGTTATTCGTCTCCGGGGCGACGAAGGGCGAAAGAAAGTCATGGCCATATAAAACTATCGAAGTGACGACCAGACCCTCCCCCGGCCGACTGCTCACCGGCATGCTCGCACTCCTGCTGACCGGCGCCCTCACGGGCTGCAGCCTGCTCGGCGGCAGCAGCGACGGCGATGCCGGAGGTCCGGACGGGGCCAAGGGCTCGGGCGGGCGGTCGTTCACCGTGGCCGCCGCCGGCGACGTGCTCATCCATCCGGAGCTCACCGCCCAGGCCCAGCTGGACGCGAAGGCCGCCGGCAAGAAGGACATGGACTTCGGCACCATCATGGCCGGGGTCAAACCGGTCATCAGCCGGGCAGACCTGGCGATATGCCACATGGAGCCGGTGCTCGGCAAGCCCGAGGGGCCGTTCCGGAGCTTCCCGGACTTCCTCGCCCCTCCGCAGATCACCGCCACCCTCAAGGACATCGGCTACGACACCTGCTCGACGGCCTCCAACCACGCCCTCGACCACGGTGAGGGAGGCGTCCGCAGCACGCTGGACGCCCTGGACCGGGCCGGCCTCAAGCACACCGGCTCCGCGCGCAACGCCCAGGAGGGCGGCAAGCCGCTGATCATGGACGTCAAGGGCGTCAAGGTCGCCCAGATCTCCTTCGCGGGCGGGTTCAACGGCCGCCAGGTCCCCGCCGACAAGCCCTGGCTGGTCAACAAGACCTCGCTCGACTCCATCTCCGCCGCCGAGAAGGCCGCCCGCGCGGCCGGCGCCGAGGTGGTCATCCTCAGCATCCACTGGGGCAAGGAGCACCAGCCCGCACCCAACTCCCTCCAGCTCAGCCTCGCCAAGAAGATCGCCAAGAAGACCGGCGTGAACCTCGTCATCGGCCACCACGCCCACGTGGTGCAGCCCATGGAGAAGATCGGCGACACCTGGGTCGCGTACGGACTCGGCAACCAGCTCGCCCGGCACGAGGTGCCCAGCGGACTGTCCGAGGAAGGCGTCATCGGCTGGTTCGAGTTCACCGAGAAGAACGGCAAGTGGGACGTCCGGCCCCGTTACGTGCCGACCTTCGTCGAGCTCCCGCCGGACCCCGAGCAGACGGCGAACGGCCCGAAGCTGCCGGAGGCCGGACAGGTCCAGCACCACCGGCTGATCGACCTCGCCGCGGCCCTCAACGGCACCGGGAACCAGGGCGAGCTCTCGGACCAGCGCCGCGCCCGCTTCCGCCTCGCCTACGACCGGACCCAGGGCACCCTGCTCAACCGCGGTGCCGGCGCGGACGGCCTGGAGCCACTCGAACGCATCCGCGACTGACCGGCGTCCGGACCGGCCCGGCCCGACCGTCCGGCCCGACCGCCCCGCCCTTCCCCTCCCCGAGCCCGCACAACCTCAGGAGCCCTCCTTGTCCGCGTCGCGCACGAAGCGGCAGCAGAAAGCCCGCCGAAGAGCGGACATGTCGCTGCTCGGCGGCATCCGGCCGCCGATCGCCGCGCTGTCCGCACTGCTGCTCGCCGTCGCCGCCCTCACGGCCTTCCTCGGCAAGGTGGCGGCGCCGCCGGTCAGCGAGGCCGTCCGCACCTCCCAGCAGCACTTCGCCGAGGACGGCGCGATCGCCCTGCGGGCCTCGCTCGACGAGTCGATCACCGACCTGTCGCGCACCACGAGCCTCTTCAACGCGGGCCCGCCCGTCTCCGCCGACACCGTCCTGGACAAACTGGGCAACGTCTACCAGAAGTGGCGCGGCACGGCCGTCATCGAGATCAGCTCCGGCCGGCTGGAGGCCCAGCGCGGCGAGAACCTCCCGCTCACCGCCATCGACCGCACCAAGCTCGGCGAACCCGACGGCATCGCCCCCCGCATGGTCCGGCTGGAGAACGGCGAGACCCGCCTGCTCACCTTCGCCGTCCTGTCCTGGCCGGGCCGGCCGCAGATGCTGCTCGTCGCCTCCAGCAGCCTGAAGTTCCCCGGCATCAGCCTCGGCAAGTTCCGGGCCATCGCCGTCACCGACTCGGCCGGCCAGATCCTCAGCAGCGACGGCCTCGCCAACGACGAACAGATCCAGTCCGACGACGTCAAGGCCGAGACCGAGCAGGCCCGCAAGCAGCTCAAGAAGTTCGCCAAGACCGCCGCGAAGAAGACCAAGGCCCATCCGCTCACCACCAAGGAGCCCGGTGGCGGCGGCTTCCTCGGCGTCAGCGGCAGCCTCCTCGGCCCCGAGGACGACGGCGAACGCGCCGTCGTCGGCTACGCCTCCCTCGCCGGCCCCGAAGCCGGCAAGGGCACCGACGCCACCTCTCTCGGGCTGACCGTCATCTCCCTCCTCACCGTCACCGAGGAGAGCGCCGCGACCGTCGACTCGTTCTTCGGGATCGCCGCCGCCGGCGCCCTGCTCCTCGTGGGCCTCCTCGCCGTCGCCCTGCTCATCGGCACCGTCCAGCGGCCGCTGATCGCCCTCTTCCTGGAGAGCCGCCGCATCAGCCGCGGCGACCTCCGGCGCCCGGTCAACCGCCCCCGCTACGGCGAGGCCGCCCGGATCGGCACCGCCCTGGAGCGGCTCCGCCGGCAGCTCCTCGGCGAGGCCCCCGAGGAGCAGGAAGGCCACGACCCGGGCCGCGGCCGCGGCCGGATCGGCGCCCGCGCCCTGGTCGCCGCCTGCGGGGCACTCCTGCTGCTGTGGTCCGCGCCGCTGGTCCTGCTCCTCAACCGCGCGGGCGAGCACGTCGCCGTACCGCAGACGATCATCCACGACCAGCGCGAACGCACCGACACCATGGCCGACCGGATCCGCCGCGCCCTCAACGAGGGCCACGCGGACCTCACCTCCATGGGCCTGCTGATCAGCGAGGGCAGCAGCTCCGCCGACGTGACCTCGATCCTGGAGCGCACCCTCACCCAGCACCCGCGCTACGCCTCGCTCTACGTCCTGCGCGCCGACGGCACCGTCACCGCACGGGCGGGCGCCGAGCCGCACCACCCGAGCGGCAAGGGCCCCTCCGCCACCCCGGTGGTCCTGCTCGAATCGGGCAACGAGCCCGTCATCGTCGAGTACGCCCCGGCCCCCGGCCTCAAGGGCGCGTACGTCGTCGGCGAGCTGCGCATCGACTTCCTCAACTCGCTGCTCAAGCGTCCGGGCCTGGGCGAGATCCGGGTCCTCGACGAGAAGCGGCGGGTCATCGGCGGCAACAACGGCTACCTGGCCTTCAAGGAGCTGCCGAACGAGAGCCTGCGCGCCCTGGTCTCCGGCGCCAACCAGAAGGTCGGCATGGGCCCGCGGCCCAGCAGCGTGCTGCTCCGCGGCAAGGGCGACGACATCACCATCGCCGCCGCGGTCCCGATGGCCGGCGGTGGCGCCGCCAAGCCGCTGGCCTGGACGGTGGTGAGCTGGCAGCCCGCCAAGGGCCTCGCCATCCCCGAGTACAACCTGCAGAACCGCACCGTGCTGGCCGGCCTGCTCGGCCTCACCGCGGCGGTGGCCTGCCTCGGCTGGCTGCACATCATCGTGGTCCGCGCCCTGCGGGAGCTCACCGCGCGGGCGGAGGCACTGGCCGACGGCGACCGCCGCACCGTGCTGTTCCCCCGCCACCACGACGAGGTCGGCGCGGTCACCCGCAGCCTGGAGGTCATCCGGCAGCAGCTCGTGGAGCTGCGCAAGCGCGAGACCGCCGGTCACCCCGGGCATCCCGCGCACCCCGCTCACACCGACCGGGCCCAGCAGGCCGGAAGGAACTGATCCGCGTGCTCTTCCTCTACATCGTGCTCGTCGTGAGCTGCCTGATCATGCTGGTCGCCGGCATCGTCGAGCAGCGGCGGCACTTCGCCAACCTGGCGGAGATACCCACCCGGGTGCTGGTCAACGGCATCCGCGGCAAGAGCTCCATCACCCGGCTGTGCGCGGGGGCGCTGCGCGGTGGCGGGCTGGTGACGGTGGCCAAGACCACCGGCACCGCGGCCCGGTTCATCCACCCGGACGCCACCGAGGAGCCCGTCTACCGCAAGTTCGGCATCGCCAACGTGGTGGAGCAGATCGGCATCGTGCGGCGGGCCGCCGCCTACAGGCCGGACGCGCTGGTGATGGAGTGCATGGCCGTCATGCCGCCGCTGCAGGAGCTCAACCAGCAGAAGCTGATCCAGTCCACGATCGGCGTGCTGTGCAACGTCCGTGAGGACCACGTCGCCGAGATGGGCCCCACCCTCGACGACATCGGCCGCTCGCTGTCCCGCTCGATGCCGCACGGTGGCATCTGCGTCACCGCCGAGAAGGACCGCTTCCACATCCTCCAGGAGGAGGCCGACGCGCGGGACTGCAAGCTCGTCTACGCCGACCCGGAGACGGTCAGCGACGAGGAGCTGCGCGGCTTCAGCTGGTTCACGTTCAAGGAGAACGTGGCCATCGCGCTGACCGTGGCCGAACTGCTCGGCATCGACCGGGAGACCGCCCTCCAGGGCATGTACGACGCGCCGCCGGACCCCGGTGTGCTCTCCGTGGAGCGGTACGTGGCTCCGGGCGGCAAGCGCGTGCGGTTCGCCAACGTCTTCGCGGCCAACGACCCCGAGTCGACGCTGATGAACATCAACCAGCTGCTCGGCCTCGGCGCGATCAGCCGCCCGCTGAACGTCGTGATCAACTGCCGTCCGGACCGGGTCGAGCGCAACGGCCAGATGGGCCAGATCGTGCCCGACCTGCAGCCCGACAAGGTGTTCGTGATCGGGCACCCCTCGAAGAGCGCCATCGACGCCATCCCCGCGCAGTGGCGCGACCGGGCCGTGGACCTCGGCGGCGACGGGCGCGACGGCGAGGAGTTCATGCACGAGCTGCTGGCCCACCTCGGCCCGGAGTCCTCGCTGGTCGCCATCGGCAACATCCACGGGCAGGGCGAGATCCTGCTGGAGCACCTCGCCGAACTCCCGTCCTTCGAGGAGGACGGCGACTCGGCGCCGGCGCCCCAGGCCCCCGCACGTCCGGCCGCGGCGGCCCCGCACCCCGGCGTTCCCGCGCAGCACCCCGGCGTTCCCGCGCAGCACCACGGCGTTCCCGCGCAGCACCACGGCGTTCCCGTCCAGCACCACGGCGTTCCCGCACCGCGGCACGACCAGACCGTGCCGCTGTACACCCGGCCACTGGACCCGTACGCCGACCTGAGCGCCGCCGAGGAGGCCCGCCGCCGGGAGTACGCGGCCCTCCGGACGCCTCCGCAGCGGCCGGGCTTCCCGCAGGACTATTACGCGGCCCAGTCCTTCCACCCCGCACCCGAACCGGGACAGCAGGTACAGCAGGTACAGCAGGGTCAGCCGGGTCAGCCGGGTCAGCCGGGTTCCATGCAACCGCAGGTGTGGCCGGTCCGGCAGCCCCAGCAGATCCAGCCGCCGCAGCAGATGCAGCAGATGCAGCAGCCCAGGCTGCCCCAGCCCCTGGAGCAGCCGCCCCGGCAGCAGCCCCGGCAGCTCCAACCGCCCCGGCCGCCGCAGCAGTACGTGCAGAACAGCCCCCGGCCGTACGCGCAGCACGACGAGCAGAACCACGACAACCCCTCGGCCCCGCAGTGGCCCAGCTCAGGAGAACCCCGTTGATCCCCGCCGTCCTCACCCCCGAGATCGCCGCGATCGGCATCGCCCTGGGGCTCCTGTTCTCGCTCGTCTGCTACCTGACGACGAACCTGTCCCCCGGCGGCATGATCACGCCCGGCTGGCTCGCCCTCACCCTGATCGAGGACCTGCAGCGGGCCGCGATCGTCGTCGGCGTGACCGCGCTCACCTACACCCTCACGCTCGTCGTCCAGCGCTTCGTGATCCTCTACGGAAAGCGGCTGTTCGCGGCGGTCGTGCTGATCGGCGTCCTGCTCCAGGGCGCCGTGGTGATCGTGCTCCAGATGGAGTTCCCGCTGCTGTACGCGAACCAGACCCTCGGCTTCATCGTGCCGGGCCTGATCGCCTACCAGCTGGTCCGCCAGCCCAAGGGCGCCACCCTGCTGGCGACCGGCTCCGCGACGCTCATGACCTACGTCGTCCTGACCGCCGGAATCCTGCTCGGCCTCATGCCGCACGCCTGACCTGCTCCGTCCCCCGCCCTCCGCCCTCCGTCCTCCTCACGTCCTCACGCCTACGGAAGCGACCGATGACCGCCAAACGCCGCACCCGTCCCGTCCTGCACGCCGTCGTCCTGACCGCGCTCATCGCCGGCAGCGCGTACTTCACCGTCGAGCTGCGCAAGGAGGAGCAGGCCAAGGCGCCGGCCGTGATGTCCGTGACCGACACCCCGAACGGCGGCGGGTCCCAGGGCGGCGACGGCGAGCAGAAGTGGGAGCGGCTGAAGAACCCCCAGCGCTCCGTGCTGCGCGACGGGAAGGGCTCCATCCTCGCCACCTTCACCGACGGCGCCCGCACGGCGACGCTGACCGGCCCCAGCCGCACCTTCACCGAGCCCGCCACCACCAAGACCCGTGTGGTGACCACCGACTGGGTGCGGCTGATGCCGGAGGAGTGGCGGCCGGGCGCCGAACGCGAGCAGTGGTTCAAGGACTGGTTCAAGAAGTACTTCCGCAGCGAGGAGGACGACGTCTTCGCCATCGCCTTCCAGTACGGCGACCAGGCGCCGGTGAAGAAGGACGCGAACGGGGTCTCCTACGCGGGCGACGCGGACTTCGGCCCGATCAACCCCAAGGGCTCCGTCGGCAACGACTACCGGCTGGAGGAGTCGGACTTCTACGACTACCTCGGCATCCCGTACACCTTCCGCAGCGGGACCAAGGGACAGCCCGAGAAGCTCCGCTACCGGTCGATGGACTGCTCCGGCTTCGTCCGCACCGTCTTCGGCTACCGGGCCCGTTTCCCGCTGATGGCCAGCGACACCGCCGGAGACGGTCTGCCGCGCACCGCGAACGGCATGGCCCGCTCCAAGACCGGGGTGAACGTGATCCCGCTCAAGGGCGTCGGCGCGGACGGCCGGCCCTCCACGATCGATGTGCTCCAGCCCGGCGACCTGCTGTTCTTCAAGCTGGACGCGCGCACCGGGGAGCGCCTGGACCACACCGGCATCTACCTGGGCACCGACACCGACGGCCACAAGATCTTCATCTCCAGTCGCGAGGAGGCCAACGGCCCCACCATCGGCGACAAGGGCGGCACCTCGCGCCTGGACGGCAACGGCTACTACGCCTCCACGCTGCGGAGCGCCAAGCGCCTCTAGCAAGACCGGGGCCGGGCGCCGACCCGGGCCACGCGCCTGCTCGGCCGGCAGCGCCCCCTAGGGGGTGTCCGGCCGACGCGGGCCCGGTCCGTCCGGGCCCACCCGGTCAGGTACGCCCAGCTCGGCCGTGATCAGCTCCTCCGGGCAGGGCGTGCCGCGCGGCAGCTGGTACTTCGCGGCCAGCCGGTACTGTCCCGGCGCCGGCGCCAGCAGCCGGGTCCACACGTCACCCTCCAGGTCCGGCTCCGCCTTGAACAGGCAGCCGGCCACGTTCTCGTACTCCTTCTGGGCGTGGGCCCCGAGCGCGTCCTTGGACTCCTCGGTCTCCCGCGGCGGCGTCACCGACTTGCCGCCCGCGTCCACCAGGCCCAGCCAGGGCGAGTGCGGCACCTTCACCAGCACCGGACCGGCCGCCTTCACGTCGATGACGATCTCCCCGGCGGAGGCCCGCACCACCTGGGCCGGGCCGCTCACCATCTCCGCCGGCTCGTGCACCTTGAACAGCTGCCAGTTCGCGTCGCCCCACACCTGCTGCAGGTAGGGCAGCCCCTCCCGGACCAGGACGGCCTCGTCCTGGCCGCCCGAGTCGGGCTTGTCGGCGGGCAGCACCACGTAGTGCACCGCCCACCGGTCGAGCCAGGCGCGGTAGTTGTCGGCGTCCAGGGTGTCGTCGTAGAAGAGGGGGTTGCGCTCCAGGTCCGCCTGCCGGTTCCAGCCGCGTGCGAGGTTCACGTACGAGGGGAAGGCCGAGGACTCGCGGTGACTGCTGGCCGGCACCACCTCGACCCGGCCGCGCTCGGCGCCGGCCTTCTGCAGCTGGTCGACCAGCGGCGCCAGCTCCCGGTTCCAGGCGGCCATCGGGGTGGTGCGGACGATGTCGGTGATGCTGTTGGTGGTGATCCAGATGTTGACCCCGGCGAACGCGATCAGCACGGCGTACCAGCGCCGGGTGCGCGGGACCTCGTGGGCGAGGGCGGCGAGCAGCACCGCGCCGCCGAAGAGCATGGCCAGGCGGGTCACGTTCGAGCCGACCTGGGAGTCGATCGCCCAGGTCAGGAAGACGCCGAGGGTGTAGACGGCGCCCGAGAGCCGTACGGTCTTCCACTTCTTCGGCACGAGGAGGAAGACCGCCAGCCCGGATGCGAACGGCAGCCAGGCCGAGCCGAACTTCATCGGCTGGGTGCCGGAGAACGGGAACAGCCAGGCGGAGAGCCCGACCACGGCGGCCGGCGCGAGGCCGAGCGCGTAGGCCCCCGGGCGCCGCCCGCTCAGGAACAGCGCGGCCGCGATCACCCCGAGGAAGAGGCCGGCGACCGGGCTGGACGCCGTCGCCAGCCCGGCCAGCAGAGCGGCCACGGCCGCCTTCGCCCAGCGGCGCCGGGCCCACTTCCGGGGCCAGCAGAAGGCCGCGGCGACCGCGCCGAGCGCGAACATCACGCCGAGTCCGAAGGTGACCCGGCCGGACAGCGCGTTGCAGAACAGCCCGTACACGCCGGCCAGGGCGGGCCAGACCGGCTGCCGGACGGCGCCCCGGCAGCGGGTGAGGACCAGCGCGAGGAGGCCCGCGGAGACGGTTCCGGCGATCATCAGCGTGGTACGCACGCCGAGCATGTGCATCAGGTACGGCGAGACCACGCTGTACGAGACCGGGTGCATGCCGCCGTACCAGGCCAGGTTGTACGCGGAGTCCGGATGCCGCCCGACGAACTCGGCCCAGGCGTCCTGGGCGGCGAGGTCACCGCCGCTGTTGGCGAAGCAGTAGAACCAGATCACGTGCAGCACGGCGGCGAGCGCGGTGGCCACGACGACGGGGTGCCGCCGGACCTGCTCCAGCCCGCCGTGGAGGGCCCGCCCGAGGGGTCCCTGGTGCGGGGCTCGGCCGGGCCCGGGGGCCTGGCCCGGCACGGGGGCGCGACCGGGCGCCGGAACGCGCTCGGTGTCCCGTATGTCCGGGTCCGCGACAGAGTCCTGCTGCGGACCCTGCGTCTGCTGTTCGGCGGTGGTCACTTGCGCCCTCTTCCACTGCGTCCCGTCCCCGGCCCTGCCCCGAAGACGCGGACCGGCGCCCCGGGGTTGCCCGGGGCGCCGGAAACCGGATCCCTGCTCCTGCCGCCGGCCTCAGCCGATGCGGGTCAGCTTGCTGCCGATGCCGGGCGCGGCCAGGTCGGTCTTCAGCGCCACCGGCACCTTGACCTGGCTGGCGCCCTCGCCGACGGTCAGCATGCCGACCTCGGTCCCGGCCGTGGCGGACTGCGGCAGCTTGCCGCCGTCGGCCAGCTTGACGGTCACGGTGACGGACGGCCAGCCGATCGCCTCCACGTCCTTGGTGGCGACGACCTGCGTGTGGCCGCCGAGGCCGTCGTCGACGTAACCGACGACGTCACCCTTCTTGACCACCTTCGCGCCGGTCAGCAGCTTCTGTGTGGACAGCATCATCTGCTTGCTGGCGTTGATCGCGGTGCCCAGGATCGGCGGCTTGTGCTGGGCCAGGACGGCACCGACGACCAGCTGCCTTGTCCCGCCGATCTCCTTGTACGCGGCGAAGAGGAGGTTGCCGCCGGCCTTGGTGGTGGAACCGGTCTTGATGCCGAGCGAGTTGTTGAACGGAACCAGGTCGTTCCAGTTCCGCCACTTCTTGCCGGACGGGTCGGTCCACTCGGGCAGGCTGGTGATGTCCGTCAGCGCCTTGATCTCGACCAGCTTGAGGCCCAGCTTGACCTGGTCCTCGGCGGTGCTGACCGTGGTCGCGTCCAGGCCCGAGGGGTCCGTGTACGTGGTGTTGGTCATGCCGAGTTCCCTGGCGGTGTCGTTCATCTTCTTGACGAACGCCTCCTGGCTGCCGGCGTCCCAGCGCGCGAGGAGCCGCGCGATGTTGTTCGCCGACGGGAGCATGAGGGCGGCGAGCGCGTCGTACTCCGAGATCTTGTCGCCCTCCTTGACCGTGTTGAGGGTGGACTCGTTGTCCGACTTGTCCTTCTGCCCCTCGAGCTCGGCGGTCTTGTCCACCTCGATCATCGGGCCCTTTTCCTTGGGCTTGAGGGGGTGGTCGCGCAGGATGATGTACGCCGTCATCGACTTGGTGACACTGGCGATCGGCACGGGCTTCTGCTCGCCGGAGGAACCGACGGTGCCGAGGCCGGCGGCGGCCATGAAGGACTGGCCCTGGCTCGGGTACGGGAGCTCCGGCTTCGCGCCCTCGAAGGTGTAGGCGGTCTTCGCGGTCATGACCAGCGTCGGCTCCGGCAGCGGCCGGACCAGCTGGACGATGCCCAGGACGACCGCGAGCAGCACCACGAACGGGGTGTAGATCTTGACCCGCCGCATGGTGGTCCGCAGCGCGCTGGGCGGCGGGGGCGGGTTGTTGCTGAGCTCGGCGAGCAGGTCGAGCGGCGGCCTGGGCGGCAGCGGCTGCTGGGTGGTCCGCTCCGTCCCGTCGCGGAGGAGCGGCGGGGCGGGTACGTCGGCGGCGGGCGTGGGCGCGGCCGGAGCCGGAGCCGGAGCCGGACCGGGAGCCGGAGCCGCGGCCGGAGCCTGGCCCTTGGGCGCCGCCTTGGGCTGCTGCCCGGGCTGCGCCGGACGGGGCAGGTCCTCGTCGGTACGGAGCGGTACGAACGTGCTGGCGCGCTCGCCGTCACCCCCGGAGCGCGGCGCGGCGGGACCGGAGCCGGTGCCGGTGCCCGCCCCTGGGCCGGCGTCCTTCTGGCGGAACCAGCCGGAGTTCTCGTCGGTGACGGACGGAGCGGCCGGCGGCCGCACGGCACGGAAGACGGCGGTCTTCTCGCTGTCACCGCTGTCACCGCTGTGTTCCTGAGTGGAAGCGGAATCCTCGGAGTCGTCGCGCATGCCCCGATGAACGCGTTCGGCGTCCTTGGAGTCACCCCGCCCACGCTCGGAAGCGGAACCGGTCGCGGGGCCACCTGACGGCTTCTTCTCGCCCGCGGCCGAGCCGGGCTTGACGGCCCGGAACACCGCGGTCCGCTCGGAGTCCGATTCCTCGTCGGCAGGCTCCGGGCGCTTGGTGCCCGCATCGGCGGCAGCACCGCCGGCCGGCTTGGCCGGAGCGGCGCCCGGGCGCGAACCGGAATCCGATCCGGTGCCATCGGCCTTGTCCGGGGCCGGAGCGGTGCCGCGGGCCACGGGCCGGTCGAACGCCCGGAACACCGCGGTCCGCTCGGAGTCCGCGGCGGAATCCGCCGGAGCGTCAGCCTTCGGACGCCCGGCGGCCGACGCCGAAGCGGAAGCGGAAGCGGAATCCGATTCGGAATCAGAATCGGAACCGGAATCCGAGGCAGAGTCCTTCTTCGCGGCCGGGGCCGGGGTCTCCGCCACGGGCCGCCTGACCGCACGGAAGACCGTCGTACGTTCCGCGTCCGCACCGGAATCCGCCGACTCGGCGGCCGGACGGGCAGCAGCGGCCGCGCCATCGGCAGCGGGCCGCTCGGCGGCCGGCGCCGAAACGGAAGCGGAATCCGTATTACCGCGTGCGGGCCGGTCGAAGGCGCGGAACACGGCCGTGCGCTCCGAATCCGGAGCGGAGTCCGCCGGGGCGCCGGCCGGGCGCGCGCCGGCGGGCTCGGGACGCTCCTCGGCGGCCGGCTTCGAGTCCGTCGGCTTCGAGTCCGTCGGCTTCGAGTCCGTCGGCTTCGAAGCGGCGGGACGCTTCGCGCCCGGCGCCTCGTCGGCGGACGCGTCCTCTGCAGGAGCCTCGTCGGCGGGTTCGGCCGTGGAACCGGAGACGGCCTCGGCCGCGTCCGAACGCTCGTCGGGGTCCGCGGCGGGGGCGGCTTCGTCCGACGCGGCGTCAGGCTCACCGGGGGCATCGGCGGTGGCATCGATGTCGGCGTCGGCATCGGCCGTCGCCACCCACGCCGCGACCGCGGCACGCAGCGGGTCGTCCGCCGCCTCCGGCGCGTCCGGCGCCTGCTTCGGCTTCGGCTGCGGCTCCGGGTCGCGCGGGCGCAGCACCGACAGGCGGGGGTCGCGCTCGCGCTCCTGCTCCGTGGAGGCCGCCGCGCCCGACGAACCTTGCTCTACCGACTTGTCGGGGGACTCGCCCGCCACCAGTTCCTCCTCCATCGCTGTCCGAACCGTCTACCAGTGTCCCGTCTCGGGGGCATCGCCCCCGTGCTAGACGAGAACGACATGTCTGCCGGTTCCCCCACAAAGAAGACAGGCACTCTCGACAGATGAATGTGAGAGGGGTCACCCTGTCACTCATCCACGCGGGGAGGCATGGATGGGCAGGAGCCGCAGAACAATTCCCGAGGAGCTTCTGCTGCTCGCTTTGGACCCGACCACGGGTACCACGGCGCAGCCGCAGTCGCTCGACCTCGGACTGGCCGGAGCGCAGCTAGTGGAGCTGGCTCTGGCCGGACGGATAGCCCCTGACGGGGATCGTATCGCCGTGGTGATGCCACGGCCGACAGGAGATCCGACTCTGGACTCCGCACTGGAGCTGCTGCGCCGTCGTGGCAGCCCGGTGAGGGCCGTCCACTGGATCGGCGGACCCCGGCTGGGGCTCCGCCAGACGTACCTCTCTCATCTGGAGCGGTGCGGCATGGTGCATGCCGTGGCGGGACAGATGTGCGGGGTGCTGCCGACGACTCGCTACCAGGCGACCGACACGGCGATCAGCCGGGAGATCCGCGCCCGGCTCGACAGTGCGATCCGCACCGGGGTACCCCCGGACCCGCGGACCGCGGCGCTCGCCGCCCTGGCCCACGCGGTCGGGCTCGGCAAGCACCTGTACCCGGGCAACGAAGGACGGTCGTCCCGCTCCAGGCTGCGCGACCTGATCCGGCACGACCCCATGGGCGGCCTCGTGGCGCACGCCGTGATGGACGTCCAGAACGGTGTGGCCGCACAGCCGCGCCGGGAACGCGCCGCCGCACCGGCCGCGCGCGCCACGGCGAGCGGCGTACCGCTGCAGCCCCGCCGGGGTGCCCCGATGGCCCGCGCCGGCGCGGCGCACTGACGCACCGGAGCACGAGCGGCACAGCAGCACAGCAGCACAGCAGCACCGACACAGCAGCGTCCGGAAGACCCGCAACGTCTCTCCGGGAGCCGCCGACGCGCGGGGTGGTGGGGGCCGGTACACCGGCCCCGCCGCCCCGCGCGTTTCGTTTTCGCGCCCGAATTGCCGTGCGATCAAGGCAAGATCACCGCGCGATGGCGCATTCCCGCCCGCCGGGCCCGCCTTCGGTGGCAGTCTGCTCACCAGCAGACACGCAGAGCTCCCAGAGCAGCGACAGAACAACAGAGCGACAGAAGGCGGAGGTGCCGTTTCCGTGGCGTCCAATGTCAATCCCACCGTCCGGCGGCGCCGGCTCGGCATGGAGTTGCGCAAACTCCGTGAGGACAAAGGCATGACGGCCGAGCAGGTCGCCGAGCGCCTGCTGGTCTCCCAGTCGAAGATCAGCCGGCTCGAGAACGGCCGCCGCTCCATCAGCCAGCGGGACGTACGCGACTTGTGCGAGGTGTACGAGGTGCAGGACCCCCGGGTAGTGGACTCCCTCATGCAGATGGCCAAGGAGTCCCGCCAGCAGGGGTGGTGGCACGCCTTCGGCGACATCCCGTACAGCGTCTACATCGGCCTGGAGACGGACGCCGCCAGCCTGCGCGTGTACGAGCCGCAGATGGTGCCCGGGCTGCTGCAGACCGCCGAGTACGCCCAGGCGCTGGTCCGCGGCGCGCTGCCGGAGACCTCGCCCGCGGACATCGACAAGCGGGTACAGGTCCGCATGCACCGCCAGAAGCGCCTCTCGGACAGCGACAACAGCAATCCCGACGTCGGCCCGCTGCGCCTGTGGGCCGTCATCGACGAGGCGGTGCTGCGCCGCCGCGTGGGCGACGCCCAGGTGATGATCCGGCAGCTGGAGCACCTGATAGAGCAGTCGGAGCGGCCGTACGTCACCGTCCAGGTGATGCCCTTCTCCATGGGTGCGCATCCGGGGGTCAACGGCCAGTACGCCATTCTCGAGTTCCCGGACGCCTCGGACTCGACCGTCGTCTACATCGAGGGCGTCACGAGCGACCTGTACCTGGAGAAGGCCAACGACGTCCAGAAGTACAGCGTGATGTACGAGCACCTGCGCGCCCAGGCCCACAACGTGGAGCAGACCAGGGAGTTCATCTCCGACATCATCGCCGAATACGCGAACAAGGCCTGAGAAGGCCCGAGAAGGGCCGAAAACAGACCAGCCGGAGAGGCGGCCGGTACGGTACACCGTCACCGCCCGGCCGCAGAAGACCCGGATGGAATATGCCACCCGGTCGGGTGAATGACCACTTCACCTATCAGGTGGTGCCGGTAGCGTCGATCACGCCGGACCAGACCAAAGGCCGGCGGTAATCGGACCCACTCGCTGAACCGGAGAAGAAACATGGCCATTCGCCTGGGCGCCACGGAAAACTGGATGAAGTCCTCCTACTCCGGCGGAAACGGCGCATGCGTCGAAGTCAAGTCCCCCGTCACGGAAGCCATCGCGGTCCAGGACTCGAAGGTGACGGACGGCCCGTCCGTCGCCTTCGCGCCCGCCTCCTGGACCTCCTTCGTCACCGAGGTCACCTCGGGCCGGCTGGGACGCCTCGTCTGAGCCTCACGACGCACCACCGGCACAACCGAAGAGCGACACCGACAGAGCCCTCTCGACTGGTCCGCCGTCCCGGCCGAGGGGGCTCGGCCTTTTCCCCGCCGGCCACCGCGCCCCGCCGGCCGGCCCCCGTCCCCCGGCCGCCGTCCCGCCGCTCCCGTCAGCGGAGTTGGTCGACGTACCGGTTCGTCCCGGGCACGGTCGGGACGAAGGGCGCCACCAGCTCCACCCGGCCGCCCGGACCGGATTCCGCGAGTTCCGTGTCCAGGCCCCGGAAGCGGTCCCAGCAGTCGCGGGGATCGGCCTCCAGGAACCAGAGCAGCGTCAGCCGGGTGTCGACCCCCTCGACCTGCTTCACGTAGGTCATCCGGTCCCCGGGCAGCGGCGTCGGCCGGAAGACCGTCACCATCGCCGCCGGGCCGCCCGCCAGCCGCCCCGGCAGGCACCGGGAACGCAGCCACTCCAGCAGCCCGTCCCGCTGCTCCGGCCCCTCCGCGTCGACGACCTGCACGACGAGCCCCTGGTACGGGTGGTCCAGCGCGTGGAAGTCGCGGGGACCGGCCGCGCCGTCGCGGTAGACGGTCGCCTCGTGGTCCTGGAAGGACGTGAACACGTGCGTCCGGTCCTGGTAGACCCGGGCGTCCCGGTTGAGCCGCTTGTTGATGCCGACGGTCCACTTCATGTGCTCGTCGTAGCGGCCGTCGGTGATCCAGTACGTCGAGATGTAGCACCCGGCGGTGACGGGCTGGGCCACAGCCGACTTCTCCGGGTACCGCAGCTCCTGGAGGTCCCGGGTGGCCACCCAGCGGCGTCCGGCGTACATCCAGGGCATGGCCATCGCCCCGGCGTAGTAGTGGTCGTCCTCGTACCAGCGGTTGTACGCGTACTCGTGGCCCGGGTGCGGCTCCACCATGGTGATCAGCGCGTGGCCCGGGTGGACGCCGTACGGCCCCGCGGCCGCGAGTTCGGCGTAGTCGTCGACGCGGCGCGCGGCCCGGCTCTCCTGCTCTTCGGTCGTCATGCCACCGGTGTAGCTGATGGGGCATCAGATGGCGAGGGGTCGGGACACCGGGACCCCTCACGGACATTGTGCCGATCCGGCCACAGCCGGGCACCACCCGGCCGGGCCGGGAACCCGCGGCGCCCCCGCGCGCATCCCTCGCCTGTGCCACGCCACCACCGCGAAGGGGACACCGCCATGAACACCGCCACGAACGCCCCCGTGCGCAAGGGACTTCTGCGACGGGGCAGCACCGCCGCCATCGGACTCGTGCTCGCCGCCCTCGGGCTGGCCGCCGCCCCCGCCGCCCAGGCCGGCACGGCCTCGTACGACGACTGCCCGGTGGGCCGGTTCTGCGCCTGGACCGGGGCGAACGGCACCGGCAGCAGGCTGCAGACCGACCGGGACCTGACCTCTTTCAGCGCGACCTTCGACAACCGGATCCGCTCCTACATCAACCGGACCACCTCCATCGCCTGTCTGTACTCCGGGCGGGACCACCGTGTGGAGCCGCTCACCGGCACCTGGACGGCGGCCCGCCCCGACCTGCCGGCGGACGGGCATTCCGGCACCACGGAACTGGACAAGAGCTCCCTGAAGTTCGTGCGCACCGCCCGCGAGTGCACCCTCCCCGCCTACCCGGTCTGGCGGTCGGTGACGGCGCCCCGGGCCTCGGGCTTCGGCGACCTGAACGGCGACCGGAGACCGGACGTGCTGGTGCGTGACGACGCCGGGCGGCTGTGGTTCCTGCCGGGGGACGGCACCGGCCGGCTGGTGGGCGTCAGCGGCTGGAACGCACTGGACTCCTTCACCCGGCACGGGGACTTCACCGGCGACGGCCGCGAGGACCTGATCGCGCGCGAACCGGGCACCGGCAGGCTCTGGCTCTACCCGGGCACCGGGGCGGGCGACTTCCTGGCCCGCCGCCTGATCGGCGGCAGCGGCTGGAACGGCATGTCCCTGATCACCGCCTTCGGCGACCTGACCGGGGACGGGCGGAGCGACCTGGTGGCCCGCGAGACCGCCACCGGACGGCTCTGGCTCTACCCGGGAACCGCGGCCGGCGGCCTCGCCCCGCGGATCCTCATCGGAGGCAGCGGCTGGGGCGCGATGAACGCCCTGGTGGGCGCCGGGGACCTGACCGGCGACGGCCGTCCCGACCTGCTGGCCCGGGAGGCCGCCACCGACCGGCTGTGGCTGTACCCCGGCGGCTCCTCGGCCCTCTCGCCGCGCCGGCTGATCGGCACCGGCTGGAACGCCATGAGCGGGTTCATCGCGAACGGCGACAGCACGGGCGACGGCCGGAACGACCTGGTGACGACCCTGCCCGACGGCCGGCTGCTGCTGCACGCGGGCCGCGGGGACGGCACGTTCACCTCCGCCGTGGTCCGCGACAGCCAGTGGTTCGGCCTCAACGGCGCCTTCTAGCGGGGGAGTCCGGACCCCGGACAAGTAGTTGGCGGATACATGTTCATTCACTAGGGTGTCCGCCAACCACACCGTTCCGGCCAAGGAGCCCCGTATGCGCGACCAGATACCGCCGCCCGCGTTCGCCGCCCGTGCGACCTCGGTCGGAGGGTCGCCCGTACGGGAGATCCTCGCGCTGACCGAGCGGCCCGGGGTGATCTCCTTCGCGGGCGGACTGCCCGCGCCCGAGCTGTTCGACACCCGCGGCCTGCAGGCCGCGTACGACGCGGCCTTCACGGCCGCGCCACGCCGGGCCCTCCAGTACTCCACCACCGAGGGCGCGCCGGAGCTCCGCGAGGCCGTCGCGGCCCGGGTGGCCGCCCGCGGCCTGCCCACCGGCCCGGACGACCTGCTCGTCACCACCGGTTCGCAACAGGCCCTCACCCTGATCACGGCCACCCTGGTCGAGCCGGGCGACGTCGTGCTCGTAGAGAACCCCACCTACCTCGCCGCGCTGCAGTGCTTCGGGCTGGCGGGGGCCCGCGTGGTCGCCGTCCCCTGCGACGAGCAGGGCATCCTCCCGGACGCCCTGGCGGAACTCGTCCTGCGCGAACGCCCCAAGCTCCTCTACACGATCCCCACCTTCCAGAACCCCACCGGCCGCACCCTCCCGGCGGCCCGGCGCGCGGCGGTCGCGGAGACCGCGGCCCGCCTCGGTCTCTGGCTGGTCGAGGACGACCCGTACGGCGAACTCCGCTACGAGGGCACGGACGTGCCGTGGGTGGCGGCGCACCCGGGAGCGGCGGACCGTACGGCGCTGCTCGGCAGCTTCTCGAAGATCATGGCTCCGGGGCTGCGGCTGGGCTGGCTGCGGGCCCCGGCTGCGCTGCGGCGCGCCGCGGTGGTCGCGAAGCAGGCGGCCGACCTGCACACCTCGACCGTCGACCAGCTGGCGGCGGCACACTACCTGGCGGCCTCGGACCTGGACGCCCATGTGGGCCGCATCCGGGACGCCTACCGGGAGCGCCGCGACGCCCTGCTGTCCGGGCTGCCCGGGGCCCTCCCGCCGGGCTCGGAGTGGAACCGGCCGGAGGGCGGCATGTTCGTCTGGGCCAGCCTCCCGGAGGGCCACGACGCCACCGCCCTGCTGAAGTCGGCGGTCGCGGGCGACGTGGCCTTCGTCCCCGGCGCCCCCTTCTTCGGCGCGGACCCGGACCCCCGCACCCTGCGCCTCTCCTTCACCACCCACACCCCGGCCGAGATCGCCGAGGGCCTGCGCCGGCTGGCCGCGGCGGCCGCGGTGTGAGCTGCGGTCGGCACGCCAAGAAGAACCCCAAGCCTCTACAACCACGTCCGAAAAGATCTGAACAAGCCCTGACCCGATGACCGCGGGCGTCGGCCGATTCTGCATCACGGTCCGGAGGGGCCGGCATCGCATGGTCGGCGCCCGCGCCGTCCCGGGTCCTGCGGGGTGCCACTCGGGCCCCGCTGCCGCCCGGGGCCGGCCGCCCGGGGTGGCGGCCACCCCGGGTCAGTTCCCGCGGAGCACGTGCGCGACGAGGGCGTTCGCGTGGCCGTGTCCGATGCCGTGCTCGGTCTTGAGCCAGTTGACCAGGTCCATGTGCCGGTCCAGTGGGGAGCTGCGCACCAGCTCCAGCCATTCCCCGACGGGCCGGCCGTACTTCTTCTCGATCGACGGGAAGTAGGAGGCCGGGTTGCCCTTGGGCGCAGGTGTGCTCACGCGTTCACCGCCCTGTAGGTGAGGACCTGGGCGCCCTTGTCGTTGGAGGCGGTGGAGACCAGCTCCATGGCGCGCAGCCCGCCGTCCTCGGGGAAGATCCGCTTGCCGCCGCCGAGCAGGACCGGCATGACCACCAGACGGAGTTCGTCGACCAGCCCCTCCGCGAGCAGGGTGCGGACCAGGGTGGGGCTGCCCATCACGGTCAGGTCCCGGCCCTCGCCCTCACGCAGCTTGCGGATCTGCGCGACGCCCTCGTCCACCCCGAACCGCACCGAGTTGCCCCAGCCGGCCAGTTCGGTGTCGGTCAGGGTGTCGGACACCACGTACTTGCGGATGGAGTTCATCCAGTCGGCGAACGGATCGCCGGCCCGCTCCGGCCAGGCGCCGGCCATGGTCTGCCAGGTGCTGCGGCCGAACAGCAGGGCGTCGGTGGTGCTCGACCCCTTGGCGATGAAGCCGCCGATCACCTCGTCGTCGAAGTACTGGTGGGTCCAGCCGCCGTGGCGGAAGCCGCCGTCGGTGTCCTCCTCGGGGCCGCCCGGGGCCTGCACGACGCCGTCCAGGCTGATGAACTCGTTGACCACAACACGCATGTGAATCCGCCTCCGGTTTCGGCGCCGTATGTGTACGGCGTCCACATCGATGACTCTAGCGGTTGATGTGGACGGCGTCCACATCTTTCCCGTTCCCGCGCTCCGCCCTTGCGGGCCGGGCGCGTTCATCAGTTCAGACCGTCCGGGCGCCCGGAACTCATCGCCCACCGGGCAGATTTCTTTCCGGGTACGCCGGAAGGCCGGCGCCCTGTCGTACGGGCGCCGGCCTTCCGGCACGGAACAGCGGGCTAAGGGGCGGTCAGGCCGCCGACACCAGCTCCTTCTCCGGGGCGGCAGCCGCCCCCTCCCCCTCTCCCTCCGGGAGGTCCTGCTTGGGCTCACGCATGACCACCACGGCGAGCAGGGCGGCGGCGAGGATGCCGATCGCGCTGACGGTGAGGGTGGTGGACATCGAGGCGGTGAACGCCTCCTTGGCGGCCCGGACCAGTCCCGCGTCCCCCTGGGCGGCGGCCAGCGCGCCGCCGATGGACTGCCTGGCCTGCTCGGGGGTACCGGCCGGCATCTTCGCCGAGAAGCCGCTGGTGAGGAGGGAGCCGAGGATGGCGATGCCGAGGGCGGTCCCGGCCTGCTGGATGGTGTCGTTGAGGGCGGATCCCACGCCCGCCTTGTCCGCCGGAATGGTCCCCATCAGGGCACCCACCGCGGCCGGCATGGCCAGGCCGGCACCGAGGCCGAGGAGGCCGAGCGCGACGGCCGGGACGGTGAACCCGCCGTCGGTGGTGACGGTGGTCAGCAGACCGAAGGAGGCGGCCATCAGCAGCATCCCGGCCAGGATCAGCTTGCGGAAGCCGACCTTGGCGGCCAGCTTCGCGCCGGCCCCGTTGCCGATGAGCGCGGCCACGGCCAGCGGGGTGAAGGCCAGACCGGCCGCGACCGGGGAGTACCCGAGGACCGACTGAAGGTACTGGGTGAGGACCAGGAGCAGACCGCCGTTGCCGATCTGGACCAGGGCCAGCGCGACCGAACCGCCGGTGAAGTTGCGGTGCCTGAAGAGGACCAGCGGGACCATCGGCGAGGCAGTGGTGTTCTCCCAGACCACGAACCCGACCAGGGAGACGACGGCGACGGCGAGGGTGACCAGCCCGCGGCCCTCGAAGGCGCCGTGCTGCGGGATCTCGATGATCCACCAGACCAGGGAGGTCATGCCGACGGCGGAGAGGACGGCACCCAGGGGGTCGGCCTTCTGCCAGGGGGCCTTGGACTCGGGCATCAGCAGCAGACCGGCGACGACGGCCAGGACGACGACCGGGACGTTGATGAAGAAGATCGAGTGCCAGGAAAAGCGGTCGATCAGGACACCGCCGAGGACCGGGCTGCCGACCAGACCGAGCATGGACACCGAGCCCCAGGCCGCCATCGCCTTCGGCCGCTCCTCCTCGTCGAAGACCGTGATCAGGATGGACAGGGTGGACGGCATGATCAGCGCGCCGCCGACTCCCATGGCCACCCGGGCGGCCACGACCTCACCGGGGTTCGTGCAGAACACCGCGGCCAGCGACGCCGCCCCGAAGAGCAGCAGGCCGACGATCATCACCTTCCGCCGGCCGAACCGGTCCCCCAGACTCCCGGAGGTCAGCAGCAGACCGGCGAAGACGAGCACGTAGGAGTCGAGGATCCACTGGATCTGCTGGGGGCTCGCCCCGATGTCCTCGGTCATGGCCGGCACGGCGACGGTCAGCGCCATGCTGTCGACCACCAGCACCAGGGTGCTGAGGCACAGCACGATCAGGATCCACCAGCGGTGCGGGCTACGGGCCCCGGCATCGACTGTCATCGGTCTTCCCCCCTCGGGTTGCGCACACGTTGCGCACACTGTTCCGGCTGATGCGAACACTGTTCCGTCCGTTGCGAACACCGTACGCCGCTGCGCACACTGTTCGCAACTCTCAATCCCTGTACGCTGAATGCGCACACCGTACGCAGAGGAGTGAGCCATGGCTGCCGGCCAGAAGACGCAACCCGTCCCCTCCGTCTGGGCCCGCCGGGCCGCACGCGAGGCGGAACAGCCCGGGCTCTCCCAGGACGCGATCGTCCGGGAGGCCATCGCCATGCTGGACGCCGACGGCATCGAGGCCCTGAGCATGCGGAAGCTGGCCGCACGCCTCAACGCGGGCGCGACCTCCCTGTACCGCCATGTCGCCACCAAGGACGAGCTGATGGAACTCGCCGTGGACCAGGTCTTCGCCGAGGTGGCGGTGGCGGTGCCGCCCACCGGCTCCGGCGGCTGGCGGCCCGCGGCCACCGCGGCCGCCGGTTCCTTCCGCGCGACCGCCCTGCGCCACCCCTGGCTGTCCTCGGTGCTCGGCCAGGCGGGCCTGGCCCATCTCGGCCCCAACTTGATGAACTTCTCGAACCGGCTGGGATCGGTGTTCGTCGAGGCGGGCTTCCCCTCCCCCAGCCGCGCGATCGAGGCGATCTGCGGATACGTGATCGGCATGGCCACCACCGAGGCGGCCTGGCTGACCACGGTGGCCAAGTCCGGTGAGTCCGAGGCGGAGTTCGTCGCCCGCCTGATGCCGGCCGCCCAGCTGGCGGCCGAAGGCCACGAGCACCTGACCGACGCCTACGCCGAGGCCGCGACCGACACGTTCGACCCGGTCGCCGCCCGCGACGCCAAGTTCGACTACGGCCTGGAGGCCATGCTCGACGGCCTGGCCCTGCGACTCCCGGGCGGACCGCCCTCGGCACGCTGACCCATCGGCACCGACCGGCACAGCCCGCGGCCCGTAGGCCGCGGGCTGTTCTGGTCGGAAGGCTTCAGCGTTTGAGCATGAAGGTGAAGTCGCCGGAGAGCCTGCCGCCCAAGCGGACCGAAGAAACGATTTTGCCCTCAGTGATCAGCCTCTCGACCTCACCCCGCGGAAGACCGCAGCCTTCGGCGATCAGCCGCACCGGCCGCACGGGGATCCGCGCCTCGAAGCGGACCGAGACATCGGTCTTCCCCGAGCTCTCGGATTCGCCCGGACAGGGGAGCCCCCGTACGGGGTCCGGGTGATCCGACCGCCCGGTGTCGAGGCGCCAGGCACCGTCCCAGTCGAGGGCGATGCGATTGCGGCGCTGCACGACCGGATCCCGGAGCAGCTCGGCCGTCAGGCCGGGGTCGTTGTCGTGCAGCCGGTCCAGCAGCTCAGGCCGCACGGAGCGCACGTTCATCCGCTCCAGGACCGCGAGCTTCGCCGTGTCCCCGCACCCGGTACAGAGGACGAGGAGCCAGGCGTCGATGAGCTTGTGGTTGGCGTTGACGCGGAACTTGCCGCTCGCACGGTGGCGTTCGGACGCGCACGCGGGGCAACGTCGGAGGACGAGTGGCAGGCGGGTGGGCACGACCGCCCAGTTTTCGAGCACAGAAGTACACCGGTTTCAGTGAGAAGTCCGCAGCAAAAGGCAGCGCGGCGCACATGGCGCGACGCGCGACGAATCAGCGCTCGGGAGGTCTCACAGGGTGTACAACGGCACGTCCTTGCCCAGACGACAGGTCCGGCAGCACGGTAAGGGCGCACAGCGGCGCCGCTCCACCGGTTTTGGCCCGCCCCACTGGACGAAGTCTTCGCATCGCACTCACCGTGCCGCGACCCACCCGGGCCGCGATGACCTCGAACCTGCCGACCCCTCCGGCAGCCGACCCCTCCGACATAGCGTTCGGTCGCAGCTCATTGCAACACGCAAGCCTTGCGACGTTGCGTTATGCGCGAGTTCAGTGCAACGAAATTGCGGCTTTGACCTGCACAAATACCGAACATGCGCAATGAAATAGTTGCCGACCCTTCGAACGCAACGTAGCTTTTCGCCTGTCGGAAAGAGCGGGCCGCAAAGGCTCGCGCCGCACACGAAGGAGCAGCACGATGCAGAAGTTCCAGACCCTCGCCCCGATCACCGCCGCCGTCGACGTCCCCGCGGGCCGCATCCGCTTCATCGCCGCCGACCGGGCCGACACCATCGTCGAGGTCCTCCCCGCGGACGCCTCCAGGAGCCGCGATGTGAAGGCGGCGGAGGAGACCACGGTCGAATTCGCCGACGGCAGCCTGCGGATCGGGGTCCCTGCCGCCAAGAACCGGCTCCTGGGGAACTCCGGCGCCATCGAGGTGACCGTCCAGCTGCCCGCCGGCTCCCACATCGAGGCCAAGGGTTCCGCCGCCGAACTCCGGGGCGTCGGACGGCTCGGCGACGTCACCTTCGAGGGCGCGCAGGCCACCGTCAAGCTCGACGAGGCCGCGAGCGCCTGCCTCACCGTCCAGGCCGGGGACATCGCGGTCGGCCGCCTGAGCGGCCCCACGGAGATCAGCACCCAGAAGGGCGACATCCGGATCTCCGAGGCCGTGCGCGGCACGGTCGTCCTGCGCACCGACTCCGGCGACGTGCTGATCGGCGCCGCCCGCGGAGCCTCCGCCACGCTCGACGCCGGCACCGCCTACGGCCGCATCCACAACGCCCTCAACAACACCAGCGGCCCGGCCGCCGACCTGAACATCCGCGCCACCACCGCCTACGGCGACATCACCGCCCGCAGCCTGTAACCAGCCCGAAGAAAGGCTAAGCCAGACCATGAACACCGAACAGCAGGCCTGGACCGGCATGGTCCCGATCGACGACACCGCCCTCGCCGTGACCGACACCGGCGGCTCCGGCCCGACCGTGGTCTACCTCAACGGCTCCTACGCCGACCAGAAGCACTGGCGCCGCGTGATCGCCGCCCTCGGCGGCGACTACCGGCACATCACCTACGACGAGCGCGCCCGCGGCAAGTCCGAGCGCTCGGCGGACTACTCGTTCGAGGCCTGCGTCCGCGACCTCGACGCGGTCCTCAAGGCCAGGGGCGTGGACCGGCCGATCCTGGTGGGCTGGTCCTACGGCGCGGCGCTCGCGATGCACTGGGCCGCCCGCAACCCGGACCGCGCCCTGGGAGTCGTCTCCGTGGACGGCGCCCTCCCGCACGAATGGCTCGACGACGCCGCCCGGGCGCAGATCCGCAAACTGTTCCGCCGGCTGAGCCCGCTGTTCCCGATCGCCCGCCGGCTCGGCCTGGCCGCGCGGATGAGCGCCGAGCAGCACGCCGAGATCAACATCGAGGCCAACGAGCTCTGCGCGCCCGGCTCCCTCGTCCCGGTCCTCGACAGCATCACCGCACCCGTCCGCTACGTGCTCGCCACGGGCGGCAACCTGGGCGGCGACCCGGAGCTGATGGAGCAGATCCGCGCCAACATCGACCCGGTGTGCGCCCGCAACCCCAACATCCGGGTCAGCGCGAAGGTCGCGAGCAACCACTCCAAGATCCTGCGCAACGACTTCGGGGCCGTCGCCGAGTCCGTCCGCGAACTCTCCGTCAGCCGTGCCCGGACGGCCGGCTGAGCCGTGCCGGACCGATCTCCGCCCAGACGGTCTTGCGCGGTACGGGCCCCCGGTCGACTCCCCACCGATCGGCCAGGGCCCCGACGATCGCCAGCCCGTGCCCCGTCCCCTCCGGCTCGCGGTCACCCCGCGTATCGGTGACCTCGATCCGGAGCGGACCGGCCTCGACGGCGGTCAGCAGAAGCCGGAAGTCCCGTCCGGGGACCCTGCCATGGGTGACGGCATTGGCGGCCAGTTCGGCCACGATCTGCGCCGGCCCCTCCAAGGGGAGCCCCCAGGAACGGAGTTGCTCCACCGCCAGCAGCCGGGCGAGACGCGCCCCGCGCGGGGTGGAGGACAGCTGGACGCAGAAGAGCAGTTCGTCGTTCACGTCACTCAGCGTGGCCGTGCGTGCATACCCTGAGAAGTCTCGGCGCCCGTGTGTAGCGGGACTGTCCGGACGTTGTCCGGCCTTGTCCTGCCTGTCCGGACCGCCCTTGCGGGTACGGGGCGTTGAGGATGTCGGGCACGTCGGGAGTGGGTGCGCATGAGCGTGGACAGCGACAACGACAGCGACAGCGGCGGCCGGGAAGAGCCTGGCTGGGAGGTCGACCCGGAGGACGAACAGGGCGCCGCGGTCGTGGCCTCGGTCGGCCGCAACCTGAAGGTGTGGCGCGAGGCGGCAGGTCTCCGCGTCGCGGAGTTCGCCACCCGGATGGGATACGGGGAGGACCTGGTCCGGAAGGTCGAGTCGGGGAAGCGGATTCCCCGCCCCGAGTACCTGGACAAGGCGGACGAGGTCTTGGCGGCCGGAGGCCGCCTGGCGGCGATGCGGCGGGACGTGGAACAGGCCCGCTATCCGAAGCGGGTGCGAGACCTGGCCAAGATGGAGGCACAAGCCGTTGAGATCGGCGTCTACAGCATCCACGCCATACACGGCCTGCTACAGACCGGGGAATACGCGCAGGCGCTCTTCGAGACGCGATGGCCCTCCTACAGCCCAGAAGCAGTGGAGAGGGGTGTAGCCGCTCGCGTGGCAAGGCAAACCGTATTCGACCGCAACCCTGCTCCCGCTCTCACTTTCGTGCAGGAAGAGGTGACGCTTCGTCGTCCCATCGGGGGGCCAGTGGTGATGCGGGGCCAACTGGAGCGTCTGTTGGAGGTGGGGCAGCTCCGCCATGTCTCGATCCAGGTCATGCCGACAGACCAAGGCGGCCATGCGGGAATGACTGGCTATGCCGAAGTGCTGAAGTTCCCCGACGGTTCAGCTGTCGGGCGGGACGAAAGCCAGGTCGGCGGTCGGCCGCTCACCGACCCAAAACACCTGCGGGTTCTTGAGCTGCGCTATGGCATGATCCGAGCCCAGGCTCTCACGCCACGGGAGTCGCTGGCCTTCATTGAGCAAGTGCTGGGAGAAACATGAACGGCAAGCCCGAGCTCGAATGGTTCAAGAGCAGCTACAGCAGCTCCAGCGACATCAACGACTGCATCGAGGTCGCGACCACGGTCGCCGCCGTCCTGGTCCGGGACTCCAAGGACACCGCCATCCCCCACCTCAACTTCTCCCCCGCCGCCTGGGGCAGCTTCGTCACGGCCGCCCGGCGAGCCTGAGCGCTTCGCCGGCGATCGCGGGATCGGGGTCCGACACCAGCTCCGACGCCAGCCGTTCAAGGCGGGCGAGGTCTTCCTCGGACTGACGGCAGACGTCGTAGAGGGCGACCTCCAGCCAGTCGCCGGTCTGCGCGTCCGCGCGCGCCAGCGCGGCCAGCACCAAGCGCAGCCCGCACACGTCCCACCGTGCGAGCAGCGCCTCGGCCGTGGCGCGGGTGACCGCGGTGTCCTGTGCGTCCAGCAGCAGGCGGTGCAGGACCGCTGCCGCCTCGGGCTGTTCCGCTCCGGCCGCCAGACGCCGGCCCGCGGCCGCCCGTACCGACCACGACGGCGAGTCGGCACCCTGCATGGCCGACAGCAGGTCGTCGTCGTTGTCGCAAGAGGTCATGCTCAGGGTCAGTCCTCAGCCATGGGGAACATGTGGGCGTAGGGATTGGGCTAGTAGCCCGTGTGCGGATCCAGTCCCGTGCGGAATCGTCGGTCCTGCTCGCGCCAGCTGACGAACGTGCCCGTCTCCTTCCAGAGCGATTCGTCACCGAGCGGGCAGGTGTCGAACCGGCCCTGCATCATGCGGGTGACGAACTGGACCATGCCGCAGTCGAACAGCGCCCAAGGCGACTCACCCCACTCGTGGTGTCGGCGCCAGGCCACGACAGGCCACTTGTCCGGATCGGGGTCGTTCATGAGCCAGGCCATCTCGTTGGCGTTCATGCCGGATCCCCAGGGCAGGACGGCATCGGCGCCGAGCGCCACGCCCGGGACGCCTCCGTCGTCGTCCCAGAGCCCGCGCACACCGGCCGTCATGCTTCCGATGTGACACCCCTCCCACCCGCGCACATCGCTCGGGAGCGGCGGCAGTATGACGAGTTCGCCGATGTCGCCCACGCCGTACACGTCCAGCACGGCCTTGTAGTCACTCGGCAACCGGGTGCCCAGTTCGGCTTCGGCCGCGGCCCAGTTGATCCGCTCGCCGCCCGGGAAATCGGCCGGGACGAGATCCAGTAGTTCGGCGACGTCGGGATGAACGCTCATGGTGGCCTCCTGGGTTGAGTGGCGGCCAACCCTAGTGGGCGGAACTGGCGCCGACGCTTCAAGGACAGCGGACCACGGTGGTGTCAGACTCCGGACGGTCCCGGGAGGCCGCGGCGTCCGGCCCGTGTCACGGAGGCGATCAGCAGGGAGACAAGGGAGGTCGCCGCGAGGCTTCCCACCATGACCATGACCACGCCGATCATGAAGAGGCCGCTGGCGTCGTCCGACCAGTCGTAGTAGGCGGCGAGGGTGAGACCGGCCGTGGTGCCGAGCACTGCGCCCGCGATGCGGCTCCGGGACGCGGCCCAGTAGAGCGGTGCGAGCAGGGTCAGCACCAGCCCGATCACCTGCCACGCCTCGTACGGGCCGGACACCGAGCCGTCGGGGTGCACGTCACGGTGCTGGTCCCAGCCGAGCCAGGCGGCCCATGCCACGACGGGCAGGAGGAACATCAGGACGGGGGCGAGCTTCGGGGATATCTGGCGCATGCCCCAAGAGTCGCGGTCCACCCTGGTCCTGGCGCAGAGCGCACCTACTCAGCTCTTGGTGAGTACCCGTGCATCCACAGCCCGGGGACACCTCCCCACACCGCTGTCAGTGGCCCGGAGGAAGATGGCGATCATGGCTGCGACCCTTCCCCTGACCCTGCCCGCTTCGGTCGTCGGTGAGCACCGCGTCGATCTGACCGCGAAGCACTCCGACGGGTGGGCGTTCATGACGTCCGGCGTCGCCGCGAACGCGGCCGGCGAGACGTACGCGCTGTCCCGGGCGGTGCGCTACCGGAGGCGGGACGGCGCGTCCCCCGACCCGTTCCAGATGGACTTCACCTACCACCTGATCACCCGGTACGCCCCCGACGGGACGCCCACCGCGACGGCCCTCTACGGCGGCGCGACGGAGGGCAGTGCGCCCACCGGGCTCACCGAGGGATCGGACTTCTGCCTCGCGGTCCTCGCGGACGGGACGGTGGCGGTCAGCTCCAAGCCCGGGAACACCCACCTGTTTTCGGCCGATCTGAGCCGGCTCGTGGAGTCGTGGCGTTCGCCCTGGGGCTGGGAGGAGGAAAAGGAACGGAACGGCGATCCGTACGCCTTCTCGATCGACGTCACGCCTTCCGGCCGGCTGCTGTGCGGGGTGGCCGAGTACGGGGTGAGCAACTGGGCCGGGCAGGTCGCCAACCTCGTCGCGCTCTCCGAGCCCGGCAGCACGCTCGGCCCCGGTTCCAAGGCAACCCTGCGGGCCATCGCGACGCACGACGCGCGCTCCGACCGGCAGAAGGAGGCCGACCGGTACCCGCACGTCGTGTACGACGGCGCCCCCGTCGGCGGCAGCAACCGGCCGTCCCCCTCGCTGACCGAGATGGTGTCCACGGACGACCGGACCCGCTTTGACTACACCGGCTGCAAGATGGGCCGTCCGGCGGCGATGGGCGATGACCTGTTCGTCGTCCCCGTCTTCGGGAAGACCTACCGGTCGGGCAGCCGCGGGCAGGTGTTCTCGTTCCTGCTGCTCGACGGGCAGGGCGAGGAACGCGGGAAGCTGGAGGGGATGCACCGGTACGAGGACAGCCCCTTCACCGGCTTCTACTGGACCGTGGTGGGCGATCCGTACCGTGGGCGAGCCTTCCACCTCAACCGCTACGGCCTCTACGCGTGGGACGCGGACGGTCGGATGCGCTCCCGGATCCCCACCTCGGACGCGCCGTTCAAGGCGCTCACCAACTTCCTCCTCATGGGCTGTTCGCCGGCCGGCGAACTGCTCCTCGTCCACCAGAAGCAGCACCTGCTGCTCCGGGTGCCGGTCCCGGAGGACCTGGCCGGCCTGGAGGACGCGGTCCGCGCCGCCCTGAAGGCCTACGGCCCCGGACGCAACGCGCTGAAGCGCCAGTACGCCCCGGTGAACTGGCACTGGGTGGACGGCACGGCCCCAGTCCACCGGCACTGAGAACGGTGATCCTCGTGACGAACCCGCAGACAGCTCTGGCGCGGATCCCGGGCTATGAGGGAGGCCCCTTCCGCCACGAGCCCGAACGCCTGGACGAGCACCTGTTCTGGCTGGCCCACCTGCATCTCGGCGGCACGGAGGAACCGGAAGCAGCAGCCCTGCTGTCCCGGCTTCTGGGAGGTGACACCTGGCCCGTCTTCACCGTGCCGCTCGCCGGTGACCACCGCCTGCATGTGGTGTATCGCGCGCTGGAGGGGGAGGCAGGCATCGACTACCTCGTGCACCACCCTGACTGGGACGTAGCCGAGCACTTGGCGCAGGACGACGGGAACTTCATGGGTCCCGGCCTGTCCTGGGCCGAGCTGACCGCTGCGGCAGACAACGGCCTGCCCGGCGGCAGCACGACCGATCCCCACGCCCGCCTGCTGCTCCTGCTTCCGGCGTTCGGCGACGATGCCGTCCCGGACGATGCCGTCGAGCGCCTGACCGCGGCGCTGCGCGCGCGCACTCAGGTCGAGGTGCCCGAGCGGCTGGCCGCGGCTCGCCTGTCGTATCAGGGACCGTGGGGTCCCACGCACTGGACGACAGCCGAGGACGGCGGCTACCTGGTCAACGACGGTGGCCACTCCTGCCGTAACCCCGCCCACAACTTCGCCCGGTCGACCAACCGCCTGGTCCGGATCTCCGCCGCACTGGGCTCCTGAACCGCGCGACGAAGACGGTGCGTTCATGTGCCGCAAGGGCGATCGGGCGGTGGGGTACGGCGGTATCCCTCGGGGGCGAAGGTGAACGTCGTGGGGAGCGGCCCGTCACCGCAGCGGACGGCGAGGAGCACCGCCTGTTGCTGTTCGTGTTGTGCTTCGGAAACCGCCCGACCGGCCCCCAGGTGGAAAACGACCATCGGCTGTGCCGGGTCCTCCCCGATGTAGACGGCGGTCTTGACGGAGCGCGGGTCTCGGGCACCAAACCTCACTGAAGGGCTCCCGAACTCGGCGGTCACGTCCGCCCAGGTGCGGTCCTCGGCAGCCCACTGACGCGCCCTCCCGCGCAGGGCTTCGTACTCCTTCATCGGGAGAACGCGCTCAGGCAGGAGCCAGTCGCATCGGTGCGCGAATTCGGCGTAGACCGAGGCCATGGCGGACTCGTGGCACTCCTCCGGCCGGGACTCCACGACCAGCAAGTGGTCGACCAGCATGCTCAGGGCCTGTTCACCGCCGTACATCCCGGGCCGCGTCAGCGCCATGTTCAGTTGTCCGACGAGGTAGGCACGTATCTCATCGGCGGTCGCGAGCGTCCGGGAAGTCTTCATATCCCGAGTGTGTCGCAACCGTGCGGCAGGGCCGGAACCGTCGGGTCAACGGGTCCGGCCCTGCCGTCAAGCGTGCACCGCGGTGTCAGACGCGGTCGGCGGCGATCAGGACGTACTGGAAGGAGCCGTCCTCGTAGGACTTGATGAAGGCCTCCTCGATGCCGGTGACCAGGGACGATGTGGCCCGCAGCTTCCAGTAGGGGAGGGTGTCCGGGGTCAGGTCGATGACGGCCTGGGGGACGAGGCGGTTGTCGGCCATGGCCCGCAGGTACTCGCGGCGGGAGTGGATGTTGCACTCGAAGTGGGCGTTGATCTGGGAGACCCACTTCGACGGCTGGCCGTAACGCGGGTTCCAGCAGCCGGTGATGGTGACGTAGCGGCCGCCCACGGCCAGGATGCGGGAGTGCTCCGCCATCAGGTCGTGCAGGTCGACGTACATGCTGGACTCGTTGTTCCAGGAGCCCGCCGCCTGGCCCGTCTCGAAGGGCATGTCGAGCATGTTGCAGACCCGGGCGTGGACGGAGTCCCCGATGCCCAGTTCGGCGGTCCGGTTGTTGCCGAAGTCGGCCTGCTTGGAGGAGAGCGTGACGCCCTCGACCTTGCAGCCGAAGCGCTGGTGGGCCATGACCATCGAGCCGCCGCGGCCGCAGCCGGCGTCGACCAGCGTGTCGTCGTGCCCGATGGCTCCGAGGTTGTCCAGGAGGACGTCGGTCTGCGCCGACTCCAGCCGGTGCAGCTCGGCGATCAGCTTCTTCTCGTACGTGCTGTCCTCGGGGTCGCCGAGGGAGGCGTGGTCGATCTCGCCGATGCCGTAGTGGTGGTGGTAGAGGCCGTCCACATCGCCCAGCCGCAGGTTGACCGGGCGGGCCTCGGCGTTCCAGTAGCGGGCGATGTCGCCCTGGTAAGGCGTCGCCGGGGCGGGGATGAACGCGGAGGCGGGGGTCATCTCGGTGGTCACGTATAAGTCCAATCCTCTTACCAGAAATCGGGCAGGCTGTAGCGGTAGGTGTTGGTCATGTGCCAGTAGTGGTTGCCGTCGACCCACACCGCCACGCCTCGCAGGAAGCGCAGGACGCGTGGGTCGGGGCAGGAGGCGGCCAGCTCGGCGGAGGCCGCCTCGAACTCGTGCATGAGGTCGTTGTGGACCTCGACCGCCTTCAGGTAGGCGTCCTTGTCGGACAGGCCCTCCCTCTCGGCGATCACCACCGGCAGGTTCAGGTGCTTGCCGCGGGCCTCGAGTTCCTTGGTGTACGAGTACAGGTCGTTGGAGATGGTGGTGGCGTTGCCCGCCAGCGCGATGACCCGCTGCATGGCGGGCAGCGCGTGCAGGTCCGCCGGCAGTTCGTAGCCGCCGACGGTGTCGGTGATGGTGGGGCAGGGGCGGAAGTTGTTGAACTGGCGCATGGCCAGGTACTCCCACACCTCGGGCGTGTAGTCCGTCTCGGCCCAGGCGGCCTCGGCGAGGTAGCCCATGTGCAGCCGTGCCATGTCGTGCCGGAAGCGGTCGGCCTGGGACGGGGTGGCCGCGTGGACGAAGTACTCCATGGCGGAGCGGTAGGAGCGCCGCGCGGCGTCGGAGAGGAGCGAGTCCGCCCAGCCGGGCTGGTAGGCCCGCGTGGTGTGGACCGGGTCGAGGGCGGTGTGCGCCATCAGGAGGCGTCCGCCGAGACCGACCGGCGAACCGCCGTGGTCCTCGCAGTAGACGTCGTCGACCACGTTCTCGGCGACCATCAGCCGGGTGGCGATCATCAGGTGGTCGACGGTCGGGGCGTCGGGGTGGCAGGCCACCATGTAGCGGCCCACGGAGAACCCGTCGAACTGGTCCTCCCACTCCGGGGGATACGCCTCCACCTCGTCCACCGCCCACCGCTTGATGCGACGGCTGACCTCCGCGACGCGGGCGGCGTCGGGCTCGGGCACCGGGTGGTAGTAGAGGCCGGGGATCGGCCTGCCCTCCGCCGGAGCGCCGGAGGCTTCCGGCGGGGCCGCGACCGTGGCCGCGGCTGTCGCCGCCGATGCCAGGGCTCGTGCGAGACCGTCCGCGGCGGGCGGGGCGGGAGGCTCCTCGCGCGGGGTGAAGTACAGCCCCGAGGTGCCCACGCCGCTGGGGCCCCGCATGATCCGCTCCAGGGCGGGGTTGGCGGGGTTCTCCTCCCGGGCCGGCGCGGTGGCGGCGGCCGCGCGGGCCGGCTCGGCGACGAGGTCGCCGCCGGGCGTCGGGACGGCTGACGCGTCCACGTCCACGCCGGATACGGGCGGTTCGGGGATCGAAGGCCGGACGGCCGGCCCGAAGGGGAGCGCGGGCCCGGTCGGCAGGGCCCGTCGCGTGGCGGCACCCTGGACGGCGGCACCGGCGGGTCCTGGCGCGGTCGGGGAGCCGCCCGCTGTGGACACCCCCACGGCGGCGGCGACCGCGGCCACCGCCGCGACCGCGTCCTGTACGCCGTCGGCCGCCGGAAGGGCTTCGGCACCACGGCCGTGGCCGTGGGCCCCGAAGCGGGCTGCGGCGCCCGGCAGGCTCGACTGAAGGGGGGAAAGCCCGGGCTCGGGCATCCAAGGCTCCTTGATGAGGTGATGGGGCTGTCCGGCGATCCGCCGGTCCGGCTGTCGGGCACTCCGCCGGCCGGGCGGTCCGTTGGTCCTCCGGGTCCTGCGGGTCGTCCGGGTCCTGCGGCCTGGCGGTCCGCTGGTCCCGCTGGTCCCGCGGATCCGGCTGTCGGGCAGTTCGCTGGTCCGGCGGACTGACGTCCGCTGGTCCGGCGATCCAGCGGTCCGCTGTTCCTCCCGTCCGGCGGGTCCGGCTGTCCGGGCTCGCGGTCCCTCCCGAAGTCCTGGACCCAAGACCCAGCCAGAAGCCCGGCCCGGGATCCCGTTCCAAGACCGGCCCGGTGTGCCGCTCCAGGACCTCGGGTCCGTTTCCGGCGGTCCCGGCTGCAGGACCCGGGTCCTGGTCCCGCACCCGCGCAAGTGCGCGGGCCGCGCGGCCGACCGGGACGGGCCCGGAACGGCCGGCGCCAGGCCCTGGGGGTCGGGGCCGCAGCCCCGAAGGGTCCCGGTGAGGGGCGGGATCGGCCCGGGAGGCCCAGGAACCCGGGGTGGGCACCGGTCCGGAAGGCCCCCGGTCCGGGTGAGCCCACGTCCAGGGGCACCCGGACCGGGAACTCCCGGTCCGGGTGGCCCCGGGAGGGGCCCGGTGTCAGTCCTGCCTGCGGGCGATCTGGACGTTCTCCAGGATGCCGAGCGCGTCGGGTACCAGAACTGCGGCGGAGTAGTACGTGGTGACCAGGTAGGACATGATCGCCTGCTCGCTGATGCCCATGAAGCGCACCGACAGGCCCGGCTCGTACTCCTCCGGCAGGCCGGTCTGGCGCAGGCCGATGACGCCCTGGTTCTCCTCGCCGGTGCGCATGGCGAGGATCGAGCTGGTGTTGTCCTTGCTGATCGGGATCTTGCTGCAGGGCAGGATCGGGACCCCGCGCCAGGCCGGTACCTGCTGTCCGCCGAGGTCGACGTGGTCCGGGTAGAGCCCGCGGGCGTTGAACTCGCGCCCGATCGCCGCGATGGTCCTGGGGTGGGCGAAGAAGAACTTGGTGCCGCGGCGCCGGCACAGCAGCTCGTCCATGTCGTCCGGGGTGGGCGGACCGGAGTGGGTCTGGATCCGCTGCTTGAACGAGGCGTTGTGGAGCAGGCCGAACTCGCGGTTGTTGACGAGTTCGTGCTCCTGCCGCTCGCGCAGGGCCTCGATGGTCAGCCGGAGCTGTTCCTCGGTCTGGTTGTGCGGCCCGTTGTAGAGGTCGGCGACCCTGGTGTGGACCCGGAGCACGGTCTGCGCGATGGAGAGTTCGTACTCGCGCGGGTTGAGTTCGTAGTCGACGAAGGTGCCGGGGATCTCCGGCTCGCCGGTGTGGCCGGCCGACACCGCGATCTCGGCCTCGCCGTGCTTGTTCTGCCGCTGCAGCGGGAGCGAGCTGAAGCGCTCGATGTGCCCCTGCAGGCCGGGCGCCAGGGCGACCACGGCGGCGAAGTCGGCGCGGGAGAGGGTGAGCAGGGTGCCGGAGGTCTCGGCGGTGGCCGTGTAGTCCCAGGTGGCGTCCGCGTCCAGCAGGGCGTTCTCGCCGAAGTGCTGGCCGTCCGCGAGCACGGCCACGCGGACCTCGTCGCCGTACTTGCCGACGGAGGTCTGGCCGATCCGGCCGTGCGCGATCAGGTGGATCTGCTCGGCGGGGTTGCCGCGCCGGACCAGGACCTCGCCCGCCTGGAACTCGCGCTGGACGCACCGGTTGGCGAGCCCGATGAGCACGCCCTCGTCGTCAAAGCCGCGCAGCAGGGCCAGTTCGCCCAGTTCGCGGGGGATCACCCGGACGTTGGCGCCGTCCTGGACGAACTCGATGCGGCCGTCGCCGACGGTGTAGGTCAGGCGGCGGTTGACCCGGTAGGTACCGCCCTTGGTCTCCACCCAGGGAAGCATCCGCAGCAGCCAGCGGGAGGTGATCTCCTGCATCTGCGGGGCGGACTTGGTCGTGGTGGCGAGGTTGCGGGCCGCCGCCGTGGCCAGGCTGGACTGCCGGGGCGGCTGCAGCTGTGCCTCGGGGCCGGTGTCAACGCTCATCGGTCGAGAACTCCTTCGCAAGGGCGGTGAGCGGCGCACACCCGCGCGTCACCGGTGAAAGAGAAGAGAACGAGAAAAGAGGAAAAGAGGGAAAGGCGGGGAATATCGGGGAATCCGGGGATTCGTGGAATCCGTCCAGATCCTGGGGAACAGTAACGGCCCGTGCACCCATCCGCCCCCTGCGACCGGCTCGCATTACCTCGATACGGTGATCTTGACCGGCGCGGCGTTTGCCGGGCCGATCAGCGATGTTTCGGCCGTGGCCGAGAACGGCCCGCCTCGAATCCGGTCACGGCCCGTCCCCCACCCAGCCCCCACCCAGCCCCCACCCGTCCCCTGTCCGACCCCCGTCCGGCCCCTTCCCTCCTGCGGGCCCGCCACCTAATCTGACTCGCCGTCAGACAACTGGCCCCGCCGGGAGGCGACATGCTGCTGCAAGGGAAGACCGTCATCGTCTCCGGCGTGGGCGCCGGACTCGGCCACCAGGTCGCCGCGACCGTCGTCCGGGACGGCGGGAACGCCGTGCTCGGGGCGCGCACCGAGGCCAACCTCGCGAAGTCCGCGGCCGAGATCGACCCCGACGGCATCCACACCGCCTACCGCACCACCGACATCACCGACGAGGCGCAGTGCCGCGCCCTGGCGGACCTCGCCACCGAGCGGTTCGGCGGGATCGACGCCGTCGTCCACGTCGCGGCCTGGGACTCGTACTTCGGCGGCCTGGAGGACGCCGACTTCGGGACCTGGCAGCAGATCGTCGACGTCAACCTGCTCGGCACGCTCCGGATGACCCGCGCCTGCCTGCCGGCGCTCAAGGAGAACGGCGGGTCCGTGGTCATCATCGGCACCCAGTCCGCCGTCGCCGCGCCGAACGAGGTGCAGCAGGCCGCGTACGCCGCCTCCAAGGGCGCCCTGACCTCCGCCATGTACTCCATGGCCCGCGAGCTCGGCCCGCACCGGATCCGGGTCAACACCGTGCTGCCCGGCTGGATGTGGGGGCCGCCGGTACAGGCGTTCGTCACCTTCACCGCGCACAGCGAGAACGTCCCCGAGGAGACCGTGAAGGCCCGGCTCGCCGAACGCATGGCCCTGCCGGAGCTCGCCACGGACGGCGACGTCGCCGACGCCGCGGCCTTCCTCGCCTCCGACCGGGCCCGGGCGATAACCGGCCAATCCCTGCTGGTCAACGCCGGAGAGCTGATGCGATGACGGCCGATCGTATGCTCGGCCCATGACCACTACGGGCAATCCGCCGGGCAACCCCGCTCCGACCGACAACGCCATGCGCCGCGCGCTCCGGCGGGCCCGGGACGGCGTCGCGCTCGACGTGACGGAGGCCGCCGTCCTGCTCCGGGCGCGCGGTGCCGACCTGGAGGACCTCACGGCCTCGGCCGCGCGGGTCCGCGACGCGGGGCTCGCCGCCGCCGGCCGGCCGGGCGTCATCACGTACTCGAAGAGCGTCTTCATCCCCCTGACCCGGCTGTGCCGCGACAAGTGCCACTACTGCACCTTCGCCACCGTGCCCGGCAGGCTGCGCCGGGCCGGGCACGGGATGTACATGTCCCCCGACGAGGTCCTCGACGTCGCCCGCCGCGGCGCCGAACTGGGCTGCAAGGAAGCGCTGATCACTCTCGGGGACAAGCCGGAGGACCGCTGGCCCGAGGCCCGCGAATGGCTCGACGCCCACGGGTACGACGACACCCTCGCCTACGTACGGGCCATGTCGATCCGGATCCTGGAGGAGACCGGCCTGCTGCCGCACCTCAACCCGGGGGTGATGTCCTGGGCGGACTTCCAGCGGCTCAAGCCGGTCGCGCCGTCCATGGGCATGATGCTGGAGACGACCTCGGAACGGCTGTGGTCGGAGCCCGGGCAGCCCCACCACGGCTCCCCCGACAAGGAGCCGGCCGTACGGCTGCGGGTGCTGGAGGACGCCGGCCGGTCCTCCGTGCCCTTCACCTCGGGACTGCTGATCGGCATCGGCGAGACCGTCGAGGAGCGCGCGGAGTCGCTGTTCGCGCTGCGCCGCGTCTCCCGCGCGTACCACGGCATCCAGGAACTCATCATCCAGAACTTCCGCGCCAAGCCGGACACGGCGATGCGCGGGATGCCGGACGCCGAGCTGGACGACCTCGTCGCCACGGTGGCCGTGGCCCGGCACATCATGGGGCCCTCGGCCTGCCTGCAGGCCCCGCCGAACCTGGTCGACGACGAGTACGCGCGGCTGATCGGCGCGGGCGTCGACGACTGGGGCGGGGTGTCCCCGCTGACCCCCGACCACGTCAACCCCGAGCGCCCGTGGCCCCAGATCGAGCTGCTGGCGGAGCGGTCCGCCGCGGCCGGCTTCGAGCTCCGCGAGCGGCTGTGCGTGTACCCGGAGTTCGTGCGGCGCGGGGAACCGTGGCTGGACCCGCGGGTGCTGCCGCACGTACGGGCGCTGGCGGACCCGGAGACCGGGCTGGCCCTCCCGGACGCCGAGGTGACGGGGCGTCCGTGGCAGGAGCCCGACGAGGCGTTCACCGCCGCCGGACGGACCGACCTGCACCGGACCATCGACAGCGAGGGCCGGACCGGCGACCGGCGCGAGGACTTCGACCACGTCTACGGGGACTGGGAGGCGCTGCGGGAGGCCGCGGCCCCCGGCATGGCCCCGGACCCGGGGATGGCGCCGGAGCGCATCGACGGCGACGTACGGGCGGCGCTGTCGACCGCAGCGGACGACCCGACCCGGCTGACCGACGCCGAGGCGCTGGCCCTGCTGCACGCGGACGGGCCGGCGCTGGACGCGCTGTGCCGGATCGCGGACGAGCTGCGCCGGGACGTGGTCGGCGAGGACGTCACGTACGTGGTCACCCGGAACATCAACTTCACCAACGTCTGTTACACGGGCTGCCGGTTCTGCGCGTTCGCGCAGCGGCGCACGGACGCCGACGCGTACACGCTGTCGCTGGGGCAGATAGCGGACCGCGCACAGCAGGCGTGGGACGTCGGCGCGGTCGAGGTCTGCATGCAGGGCGGCATCCACCCGGACCTGCCGGGGACGGCGTACTTCGACATCGCGCGGGCGGTGAAGGAGCGGGTGCCGGGCATGCACGTGCACGCGTTCTCGCCGATGGAGGTGGTGAACGGGGCGACCCGCACCGGGATGTCCGTACGGGACTGGCTGACGGCCGCGAAGGAGGCCGGGCTGGACTCGATCCCGGGGACGGCAGCGGAGATCCTCGACGACGAGGTGCGGTGGGTGCTGACGAAGGGGAAGCTGCCGGCCGCCGACTGGATCGACGTCGTCACCACCGCCCACGAGCTGGGCATCCGGTCCTCGTCGACGATGATGTACGGGCACGTGGACCAGCCCCGGCACTGGCTCGGGCACTTCCGGACCCTCGCGCGGATCCAGGAACGGACGGGTGGTTTCACGGAGTTCGTGACGCTGCCGTTCATCCACACGAACGCGCCGGTGTACCTGGCGGGGATCGCCCGGCCCGGGCCGACGGTCCGGGACAACCGGGCGGTGACGGCGATGGCCCGGCTGCTGCTGCACCCGCACATCACCAACATCCAGACCAGCTGGGTGAAGCTCGGCGCGGAGGGCGCGGCGGAGATGCTCCGGTCCGGGGCGAACGACCTGGGCGGCACGCTGATGGAGGAGACCATCTCGCGCATGGCGGGGTCGTCGTACGGCTCGTACAAGTCGGTGAAGGACCTGGTCGCGGTGGCTGCGGCGGCGGGGCGGCCGGCCCGGCCCCGGACCACGCTGTACGGGGAGGTCCCGGAGGAACGCCGTCGCGCGGCGGCGTCCTCGGACGGGCACCTGCCGGAGCTGCTGCCGCTGGTGGACTGAAGGGGTGTCTCGTCGATCACGCCGGGCTCGCGGTCGCCCGGCTCGACGAGACGTCCGGTGTACGCGATGAGCCCCTCCGGCTGCGGTGCCGGAGGGGCTCTTCACACGCGGGTGAGCGGGCGTACTACTTCCAGACGAGGCCCTTGCCCATGAGGAAGGGGTCGCCCCAGTACTGGGCGGCGGCGACCTTGGTCTCGGCGGACGGGGCCAGCGCGATGGCGCAGCTGGTCTGGGTCTTGCCGTTGGTGAAGCCCTTCGGCAGGGACTCGTTGTCGCACTTCGCGAACTTGCCGATGACCATCAGGTCCTGGGCCTCGGTGCCGTCGCCGAGGAGGCCTCGGATGTGGCCGACGGAGCTGTAGGCGAGGTCGGTGCTGCCGATGTTCTTGACCGTGTAGTGGATGTAGTAGGGGACCTTCCCCTTCACCTTGTCGCCGAGCTTCATGGCGTCCAGGTCGGCGGGGTCACCCTTCTCGATCTTGGTGACGGTGAGCGCGATGTCGCCCTTGGTGCTCCCGTACTTGAACGGGAACGCGGCCGCCTCGCCGAGCTTGAACTGCTGGCCGTCCTTGGCGGTGCCCGCGGGGGCGCCGGGGGCATCGGGGGCGCCCGGGCTCGCGGGGGCCGCAGGGCTCGCGGGCGGCGAGACCGCCGCCGACGGATCGGACGGTTCGGACGGCGCCGACGGCGAGGACGGCGCGGACGGGGACGCCGCGGACGGGCCCGGGGTCAGTTCCTCGTTGCCGTCCTTGCAGCCGGTCAGGACGAGGGTTCCGACGACGGCCAGGCCCACGGCACCCAGGGTGGTCTTGCGCATGCTGGTGTTGCCCACTGTTCTCTTCACTCCCCCATGGATTGCGCGTCGCGGGTGTGGCACGACGCCTCTGTGGATCTTGATAGGGGACGCAAAGGGCTCCCGGCCAGGCCGGGAGCCCCTTCGTGACGTGTCCCGGACATAAGAGGGACGTAAACAGAACACGGCAACAATCGGCGGGGGATCAGCCGACGAGCAGGTCCTTCTTCAGGCGCTTCAGCTCGCGCGCGTCGATGCCCAGGCCGTCCTTGAGGTAGCCCTGGAAAGTGCCGAACTTCGCCTCGGCCTCGTCGAAGCCCGCGTTGAGGTATTCGGGACGCACGTCGAGCAGCGGCTTGTAGACGGCGGCCTGCTGCGGCGGCAGGTGGCCGAGGATCGCGTCGTTGGCGGCCTTGCGGTAGTCGTTGCTGGCCAGGTAGTCGGCCATGACCGTCTCCTGCGGCACACCGAGGGCGGTCAGCAGGGCGGCGTTCGACCAGCCCGTGCGGTCCTTGCCGGCGGTGCAGTGGAACAGGACGGAGCGGGCGTCGTCCTCGCGGATCGCTTCAAAGACCTGCGTGTAGGCCTTCTTGCCGCCCTCGCCGCTGACCATGGCCTTCTCGGCGTCGACCATCGCCTTGACGGCCTCGTCGGGCGTGCGCGGCATGGTCTGGAACGAGCCGGAGCCCGCGAACACGTCGGCGACGACGTACTCGGCGCCGGCCGGGACCTTGTCGGGGTCCTTGGCCCGCTCGTCGGCCATGCGCAGGTCGAAGACCGTCTTGACGCGCAGGCGCTGCAGCTTGGCCAGGTCGTCGGCGGTCAGCTTGTTGAGGGCGTCGGAGCGGTAGACCTCGCCCATCTTGACCCACTGGCCGCTGGTGGTGCGGTAGCCGCCCGCGTCGCGGAAGTTGACCGCGCCGGAGAGCTTGATCTGGCGGTCGGCCAGGCGCAGGCCCTGACCCCGGTCCGCGTCGAACCAGAACCACTGGCGGCCGACGGCGGGCAGGCCGGTGACCACGGCCTCACCGGTGGCGCCACCCTTGGCGACGACCTTTCCGTTCGCCCGGATCTCGACGCGCTTGACGCCCTGGGCCTTCCACTTCAGGTTGAACGATCCGTCGGCGGCGGCGGTGACGGTGGCCTCGGTGAACGGGATGGCGTCGGCGGACTGGTGGTGGCCGCTCCACGGCCAGTCCCAGCTCGACGCGTTGGCGGCCGGAACGACGGCGAGGGAGACGGTGACGGCGGCGGCGACGGCGGTCGCGGCGAGGGTTGCCTTCTTCATGTCGGCGAGGCTCCGGGGCCGGGGGAAACGTCGCATGAACACGGAATGGCTGGAACCGGCCCCCCTGAAGGCAAGTGGCAAAACATGCCACTGATGCCAACCATGCCGATCTTGTGCCCCCGTCCGGCCGGAAAGATTCGCTTTCCGGCCTATCTACGGTCGCTAACCGGCTGCATGACTGACTCCTTCCGGTTTCGACCGGGCATGTCCACTACAGTGCGCGCCAGAGCGACGGGTGGGGGGATACCGCATGGACGCCGATACGCGCAGCGCTGCGAAGAACACGACCGACGGCACCGAGGAGCACACGGGGACATTGGCCGAAAGACAACCTGTGGACGCTCTGAACCCGGCGAGTGCGGCGAATACGGCCGGCACGGCGAGTGGGGCGAGTGGGGCGAGTACGGCGAGTGCGGCGGGCCCGCTGAACCCGGCAGACCCGGTGGTCACGACCGGCGCCGTCCGGACCAGCGCCATCACCACCGGCCTGTGGGGCCGGGCCGAACAGCAGGACTTCCGCAGCCGGGTACGCGGCACCCTGCTCGGCACCGCCCTCGGCGACGCCCTCGGCGCGCCCGTGGCCGGCCTCTCCCTCGACGGCATCCGCGAGGCCCACGGCCTGGAGGGCCTCACCGAACCCGCCGCCGCCTACGGGCGCCGCGGCACGGTCACCGCCTCCACGCAGCTCACCCTGTTCACCGTGGACGGGCTGATCCGGGCCCACGTACGCCGCGACACCGGCGCCTGGCACCCGCCGACCGACATCCACCGCGCCTACCTGCGATGGGCCGCCACCCAGCACGACTGGGGACCCGACGAACGCCGCCGGGACAACGGCTGGCTCGCCCACGAGGAGTGGCTCTACGCCCGCCGCGGCCCGGACCGCGCCTGCCTGACCGGCTTCGGCGACGACATCCTCGGCACCCTGCGGAAGCCGAAGAACCCCACGGCGCGCGATGCCGCGGCCACCGTCCGCTCCTCCCCGTTCGGGCTGCTGGTCGGCTGGGAGCCCTCCCTCGTCCTCCAGCTCGCCGTGGAGTGCGCGGTGCAGAGCCACGGCCACCCGACCGCCTACCTGTCGGCGGGCGCGTTCGCCGTGATCGTGCACGGCCTGACCCGCGGCGACTCGCTGGATTCGGCGGTACAGCGGGCGATCACCCTGCTGGAGTCGCGCCCGGGACGGCAGCCGGTCACCGACGCCCTGGAGCGGGCGGTCACCGCCGTGCCGACCGGGTCGCCCTCCCCCAAGGTGGTGGAATCCCTGTCGCCGGGCGACGGCCGGGACGCCGAGGACGCCCTCGCCGTGGCCGTGTACTGCGCGATGGTCGCCGAGGACATCCGGCACGGCCTGCGCCTGGCGGTGAACCACGGCGGCGACTCCACGGTCACCGGAGCGCTCTGCGGTGCCCTGCTGGGAGCCCTGCACGGCGAGACCGCCCTGCCCGCGCCGTGGCTGGCGGAACTGGAGGGCCGGGCCACCGTCCTCGAACTCTCCGACGACTTCGCCCTGGAGATGACCCAGGGCCCGACCCTGCACGGCCCCGCGGTCTCCTCCCCGGGCTGGCTGGCCCGCTACCCGCGGAGCTGACGGGGCGGGGCGGGGAGCGGGCTGCGCGACACCGGGCCGCGGACACCGGGCCGCGGACACCGGGCACCGGGCACCGGGCACCGGGCACCACCCACCACCCGGAACACAGGTTGCGTCCTCTCAACATTCGAGGGCGCAGCCCGTACGGTGGGGCATCACCCGAAGACCCGCCGCCCGGACAGGCCCGGCACCTGAACAGCCTCGCCGGCCGAACGGGCCCGCCGTTCGCCGGAGGTGCAAGCGCCCATGCGGATCGCCGCCACCATCTTCCTCACGGACCGGACCCCGTCCCCGGTCCGGATCGCCCGCGTCCTGGAGGAACGCGGCTTCGACGGCCTCTACCTGCCCGAGCACACCCACATCCCGGTCTCCCGGGACACCGACGCCCCCATGGGCGGTGACCTTCCCGAGCAGTACGGCCGCACCCTCGACCCCTTCGTTGCCCTCGCCCAGGCCGCGGCCGTCACCGAACGGCTCCGCCTGGGCACCGGCATCACCCTGGTCGCCCAGCACGACCCCATCGGCCTCGCCAAGCAGGTCGCCACCCTGGACCACCTCTCCGGCGGCCGGCTCACCCTGGGCATCGGCTACGGCTGGAACGTCGAGGAAGCCGCCGACCACGGCGTCGAATGGGGCACCCGCCGCGAACTGGTCCGCGACCGGATGGCCCTCATGCGCGCCCTGTGGGCACCGAAACCCGAGGGCTACATCGGGGAGTTCGGCTCCGTCCGGGCCAGCATGGCCCACCCCAAGCCGGCCCAGCCTCCCCGCGAACTCGCGGACGGCACACCGCTGCACGGCCCGCGCACTCTGATCGGCGGCACTCCCGGTCCCAAACTCTTCACCCACATCACCGAGTTCACCGACGGCTGGATCCCCATCGGCGGCCGCGGCCTGAGCGAGACCCTCCCGGCCCTCCGCACCGTGTGGGAACGCGCCGGCCGCGACCCGAAAACCCTCCATGTGATCCCGTACGCGGTCCAGCCCACGCCCGGCAAGCTGTCCCACTACGCCGACCTGGGCATCGAGGAGGTCGTCGTGCAGCTCCCCTCGGCCGGCGAGGCGGAAGTCCTGCGCGTCCTGGACGAGTTCGCGCAGTACCTGTAGCCGGCCCGGCCGGTCCGCGGACGGCACGGCGAAGCACGGGATGACGCGGCACGGCATGGCACGGCGAAGCACGGGATGGCATGACATGGCACGGCACGGCACGGATCTGAGTACCTCCCTGAGCGGGGGTACTCAGGCGTCCCGCTCCACGCTCGGCCAGACTCACCCCATGAGCACCCCACCGCCGCCGACCACCCCGCCGACCCCGCCGCCGGCCGTCCCGCCGACCGCGCCGCCGAATCCGGCAGGGACCACGCCGGACGCGTTCGGCCCGCCCCCGGCCATGCATCCGCCCCGGCCCCGCCGCCGCACCGCGCTCTGGTGCACCCTGGCCGCGGTCCTGCTCGCGGTGGCCGGCACGGCCGGCTGGTGGCTGCTGCGCGACGCGGACGACAGCCCGCTGGCGGGCCGCCCCCGGGTCACCGACCAGGCGGCCGGGGTCTCGTACGCGATCCCGGAGGGCTGGAAGCAGCCCGAGGACAAAGACCTGATCAACGCCTTCACCTCCACGATCAGCAAGGCCACCGCCGCCACCCCCGACACCTCCCCCGACTCCATCGCGACGGTCCTGGCGGGCCGGGCCGGTTCCATCCCGGAGGCCGAACTCAAGCAGCGGACGGAACGCTCCGCCCGCTCCAACGCGACCTTCTTCTTCCCGGACGGCAGGTCCACGATCGACGAGTCCCGCCCGACCACGGTCGGCGGCCGGCCCGCCCACACCGTGGCCCTCAAGGTCGACGACGGCAGGGGCGGCACCGCCCACCTCCGCCTCACGGTGATGACCGTCGCGGACGACCGCTCCGCCTTCCTCCTCGGCATCGCCCAGCCCTCGGACGCGGCGGAACGCCAGGAGATCGACCAGATCATGTCGAGCGCGAAGGCGACGTAGCCGAGGCAGGCCGCCCGCCAAGCCGGGCACTGCAACGAGCGCTCACCCTCGGCGACAAGAACGGCTTCGACGTCAAGCCGCTCCAGGGCAGCGCCTCACGATTCCGGCTGCGGGTCGGCGACTACCGGGTCGTGTACACACTGGAGAACGGTCAGCTCGTCGTGTGGGTCCTCGCCGTCGGCAACCGGCGGGAGATCTACCGAAGTACCTGACGGGGGTGGCGTTACGGTGCCGGGGCAGCGGAAGCGCAAGAAGCGGGCGGAGGCGGCGGCGCGCCGGCAGGCGGCCAAGCTACGGGACGGCGAGTGGGAGGCCGTGTTCACGACGTACGAGCACGACGAGTTGAGGGCCTTCCTGCACCGGCTGGTCACGGAAGGCGGGGTCACCGATCCGGACATGATCCGCATCGACATGCCGTGCGGCCGCCTCGTCCACCGGACGTCCTACACGGTCAGCGTTTTCCGTCCGGCCGATCCCGGCCCGTCCCGTACGCTCGCCCCATGATCAACAATTCCACCCACATCCGCGTGGCCCGCCCGTCGCGCGACCTCGCCGCCGCCGAACGCTTCTACGTCGACGGCCTCGGCCTGGACGTCGTGTGGCGGAGCACCGAGCACGTCCCCGGCGAGCACGACCTCCTCATGGTCGGCCCGAAGGGCGGCGGCTGGCACTTCGAGCTCACCCTCGACCCGGACAACCCGATAGTCCCCACCCCCACGGTCGACGACCTCTTCGTCGTCTACCTCGGCGAGCAGCCGGACGAAGCCCTGATCGACCGCCTGACCGCCCACGGCGGCACCCGCGTCCCCTCCCACAACCCCTACTGGGACGAGTACGGCGTCACCTTCGAGGACCCGGACGGCTACCGCCTGGTGCTCTGCTCCCGGACCTGGGGCTAACTCCGTTCCCAGTAGGCGCAGTCGGCGCGCCGGCCCGAGTCCCCGCCGGTGAGGCTCGGGCACGGGTCCGGGTCCGGGTCCGGCTGCCCGGCGGTGGGCGTGGAGCGCTCCCACCTGAGGTGTTCCTGGCCCTCCCCGGCATCGTCCCCGGCCTGTAGGCAGAGGGTGGCCGTGCCCCCGGCCACGACGAGCACGGCCCAGCCGACCACCCACCACCGCCTGACGGATCTCCGGGAGGGTCCGTCAGCGGTAGTCATCGGGGTGCCCCTGCATCCATGTGTTGATCTTGTCGCGGGTCCCGATCAGCGTCTTCTGGTGCTTCTTCAGGTTCTCGAAGGACCGGTCACCACCGAGCTCCACATCGAGCTTCCGGACCAGGGCGATCGGCTCGGGGAAGTGACCGGGCCCCTTCGGGTCCGCCTTCATTGCCTTGTCCAGGCGGTGGAGCTCGTCGTACACCCGCCCGAGGAAGTACTCGCAGTTGCCCGGGGTGCAGGAGTCGTTCAAGGTCGCCTGCAGCCCGGCGAAGGCGTCCCGGACCTTCTCGGGCGGCAGGTCGGACGGCAATCCGGAGGGCGATCCGGAGGGCGATCCGGAGGGCCTGGGGGTAGCGGCGGCACCGCCGTCACCCGTGCCCGCCGAAGGCGAGGCAGCTACCCCGCTCCCTCCGACGGCACCGGCGGACGCGCTGGCGGGCGCACTGGCCTCCGCCGTGACCGTCGTGGCTCCCCCGGCCGGCTTGTCGGCCTTCGGCGTCGCGGTACACGAAACCCCGACCGCCGCCAGAGCCACAACCGCAATGGCAGTACCCCGCATAGATGACTTGAACATGCGCCCCCCTTGATCGTCGACCCGACGACCTTACAGAACTGCCGTTCGACTGCGGCTCGGCCGGTACGGCCTGTACGACCTGTACGACCTGTACGACCTGTACGGCCGAGCTTGCAGGGGGCGAGCGGAGGGCCGCCAAGCCGCTTGGCGGGATTGCCGGTTGCCGGGGCTCCGCCGGGTCGGGAGCGAGAGGGTGCCCGGGGGCTGCCCGTCAGTCCTCATCGTCCTTCCGTGCCGGCCGCCGGCGTCAAGGGCGCGACGTTGTCGCGTCGCCTCCGGCGATGGCCCTTCGGGCCACCCTTGACCCCGACGTCCGTCCCGGAACGACAAGGACTGTCGGGCGGCCCCCGGGGGAATGGCATGGAGGGACCCAGGCTCCCTTGGCAGTGGCGTTGGCGGGCACGGGCGGCGGCTGTCGCTCGGCCAGCCGCCCATCCGGGCGGACGCAGCGGTGAAGTCGATCAGATCTACGTAATCCGGCTCGGCCCACGCGCACCAGATCGCTTCGCGCTCCTGAGTTCTCAGCGGGTGCGGGCCGCCAGGGGCTCTGCTTCTTCCCACTGCCGCGCCCTCCCTCTACTCCTCCGTCCAGAACCTCGCCAGGGCTCCCTCCTTGTACGGGGCCGAGCTGACGCTCAGGTCGCCTGAGAAGGGGCGGTCCAGGACGAGTACCAGCAGCAGGCTGAAGCCGATCAGGGCCGCCACCGCCGACACGAACAGCAGCTGCATCTTCAGGCTTCGCAGCCCGAAGAGGAACGTCAGCGGCAGGATGACCAGCGCGCCGCCGTACACCAGCACCTGCAGCAGTACCGGCAGTGACGTCTCGGCCATGGTGATGCGGGCGCGACGCTGTTCCGCCACGTCGTTCAGGCGCACGGCGGCCTCCTCGTAGAAGGTCTGGGCGCGGGCCGACTGCGGCTCGTACGCCTGGAGTCCCGCGTACATTCCCGCCGTCTGGCGCGCCGTCGCCGAATAGCTCGGCTGTCCCTCCCTCATCAGGGGCCACTGCACCTCGACCACCGCGCGTGTGTACTCCCCGACCGCCTTCTCGATCCGTGCCCGGTCCTCCGGCGGGAAGACTTCCGCGCTGCGGACGACCAGCGCGAGGTCCGTGGCCTCCGAGGCCACGATGTTCTGGGTGTTCTCCACCTGGGTCCACAGCGTCACGACCACGAACGCCAGGATGATCCCGTAGATCGCGCCGAACATGCCGAGCGCGACGCCGACCATCTCGTTGTGCTCGCCGCCCGCGAGGTGCGGGAAGCGGCGCCGGGTGGCGAGGCTTCCCGCCACCGCCAGGCCGACCACGCAGCCGACCACGAGGATGCCGAGGGTGAGGGTGCTGAAGTGATTGAGCAACCAAAGAGCCATGCCCGGATCAACGACCGGCCGGCCCTCGGGATTTGGCTATTCGAGCGGCCCCCGGCCCGCCATCCCTGCCTCCCGTGCGTCGATCAGCTCGTCCCAGTGCTCCCGCGTCCACTCGCACGCCGCGTCCAGTGGCCCCAGCAGCCCGCGCCCGAGTGCGGTGAGGGCGTAACCGCCCGCCCTGCCGGGCGCGACCCGGGCCACGAAGCCGTCCCGCTCCAGCCCCCGCAGCGACTGGGTCAGCGACTTCGAGGTGATCCCCCGGAGCGGCACCTTCAGCTCCGAGAAGCGGCGCGGCCCGCCTTCCAGGCAGCGCAGGATCATCGGCGCCCACTTGTCACCCACCCGGAACGGAACGAGCGTGGACGGACAGACAGGGTCGAACATCTCCGGATCCAACGGCGCGCCCTCCGACGGGTGCTTCATCTCCCCCACCTCCACGCCCCTCACCGTATGGCGGTATCCGATCGGTAACCGCCCTTCCCCCTAGCCTCCCACCCATGAGCAGCCACAAGATCATCATCTTCGGTGCCGCCGGGCGGGTCGGCCGTGCCGCCGTCGCCGAGGCGCGTCGTCGCGGTCACCATGTCACCGAGGCACTGCGTCCCGGCACCGATGTCACCTCGCCCGAGGACGTCGCGCGTGCCGCGGCCGGGCACGACTCCGCGATCGTCGCCGTGTACGACCCGGCGGCGGCGCCCGCCGCCTTCTTCCCGGCCGTCGGCCGCGCGCTGGCGGCCGGGCTCCCGGACGCCGGGGTCCGCCGGCTCGTCTCCGTCGGGCTGGCGTCCGTGTTGCCGACCGCGACCGGGGGGCTGCTGATGGACACGGATGGCTATCCCCGGGAGTGGAGGCCGTTCTACGCCGCCCACGCCGCCGGCACCGACGCGCTGCGCGCGGCGGCCCCCGCCGCGCTCGACTGGGCGGTGCTCAGCCCGTCCGGCGACTTCGACCACGAGGGGACTCCGGCGGGGCGGTACGTGTGGGCACCCGCCGATGCGGCGGCCCGCATCACCCCGGCCGACTTCGTCCGCGCCCTGCTCGACGAGATCGAGAGCCCGACCGTGCACGCGGCCCACGCCGGCGTCACGGCCGGGGAGACGGCATGACAGCACCGGCCGAGCCCGTCGTCGACAGCCCCGACGCCTGGGTCGCCGCCCACATCCGCCGCTTCGAGGAGACCGGCGGTCTCCCCCGGCCCGGTATCGACGACCTGCTGCTGACCACCCGGGGCCGCACCTCTGGCGTGCTGCGCCGCACCGCGCTCGCGTACGTGCGGGACGGGGAGGCGTACGTCCTCACCGCCTCCAACCGGGGCTCCGACCGGCACCCGGCCTGGTACCTGAACCTGCTCGCCGACCCCCGTGCCACCCTGCACGTCGGACGGCACGCCCTTCCCGCGACGGCCCGCCCCGCGACCCCGGAGGAAGCGGCCCGCCTGTGGCCGCGGGTGGTGGCGGCCATGCCGTCGTACGCCGCCTACCGCGCCACCACCACCCGGGAGATCCCCCTGCTCCTCCTCACCCCGTCCGGGTGACGGCCGCGGCTCGCCTCGCCTCGCCGGCTATTCGGTGTCCTTCGGATGCCTCGTGGCAGCGTGCACCAGCCAGACCGTCCGTGTCGTCTCGTCCACGAGGTACCGGACCCGCCCGCCGGCCGTCACTTCGTACTCCCATTGGGGCAGCTCCCTGCCTCCAAGGGATCTGGCCTCGAGGGGGCCTCGAAGCCGGTGTTGGCGACTCGGCTCAAGTTGCGAAGTCGGATGCTTCCGGAGGGCTTCAAAGCAGCGCCTGGTGTTTCCCGGCGCCTCCGAAGCCAGCTCACCCCAGCCTTTCGCCGCCTCATTGGTGGCGAACCGCAGCCTCCACTCGCCCGCGACCGCCGGTGGAGCGACGTCGTCGCCACGCTTGGGACTCACGGACCGACCACCTCGCCGTGGTCTTCCCCCGGCAGAGGGCGGGTGAGCTCGGCGGTGAGTCCGGGGTCGGCAAGGATGCGTGCCGTCGCCCGCCACTCCGCGATCACCCTGTGCAGGTTGGCATGCACATCGAGGTCCGCCACATCCTGCGCCGAGCCGCTCAGTTCGGCGATGAACTGCCGAAGGTCTTCTGCCGGCAAGTGGCGCACCCACGGGAAGACCGCAGGCAGGGCGAGGCTTATGGCTCTCGCCCCGCCGTCGGTCGTGATGAGTGCGCTGAAGAGGCGGGCAGTGATGTCGGCGGTCTCTTCCCGCTGCCGGTCGTGGGCGGCAGTGGTGAGGTACATGTCCTCACCGTCCCGACGGGTGACATGCACGCGCTGCGCCTTGTCCAAGGTCTCGGCGACCCGCTTGGAGTTCTTGGACAGCTCGGAGAACGAAACCGTGGGTGTCAGCACCCTTCGACGTTAGTTCGGAATACGTTCCGAAGTCAACGGGCGACGGCCGGGTGAGTGAAGGCCATGGGCAAGGCGGGCGGGCAGGTGGGGTCAGTCGACCTTCGGGGCGTTCGGGAGGCCGTTCTGCAGGGCGCCGCCGGCGCCGGAGAGGGAGGTCTGGGTGGCCTTGGTGGCACTGCCGGTGGCCTCGGCGGCGACGCCGATGGCGGTCTGGGTGTCCTTGACCGCGCCGGAGGGGTTGTCCACGACGCCCGCGACCCGCTCGACGACCGGGCCGACGCCGCTCATGGTGGTGGATTCGTCGGCGGTGGCGGAGGCCGGGGACGGGGACTCGGACGGGGACTGGGCGTGCGCGACGCCGGGGACCAGGGCGGCGGCGGCGCCGCCCGTGAGGGCCAGGGCCGCGAGGGTGCGCTTCATGACGTTCATGTTCATGCCCCGCCCAACGACCTCACCGCGCCGCGGGTCACTTGCCGCCGCGTCCCGCGTTGACCGTTGACCCGGGCGTTGTCTCGCGCACGACGCCCGCGGGCCCCGGATCGAGGGTTCTCGATCCGGGGCCCGGTGACAGAGCGGAGGGGACCGGTCAGGCCGGTGGGTCGTTCGGTGGGGTCCGTCGGGTCAGTCCTCGACCACCAGCGAGGGGGTCTCCTTCGTCAGCACCTCGCCGCGGAAGAACGCCGGGCTGCGGCGGGCCGTGACCAGCATGATCACCAGGCCGAGGAGGAGCAGGCCCACTCCGATGATGAACACGCTGCCGACGCCGAGGATGCCGGAGCCGGAGCCGTAGGCCGGGTCGAAGGTGTCGTACAGGGTCTTGAAGAAGACGGCGGCCAGCAGCAGGCCGCCCAGGACCGGGAAGACGCCCTTGAGGAACAGGTCGCGGACGGAGCGGCCGAGCTCCTTGCGGAAGTACCAGGCGCAGGCGAAGGCCGTCAGCGAGTAGTAGAAGCAGATCATCAGGCCGAGCGCGAAGATCGTGTCCGTGAGGACGTTCTCGCTGACCAGCGTCATGATCGTGTAGAAGGCGCCGGTGGCGATGCCCGCCATGACCGTGGCGCGGCCCGGGGTCTTGAACTTCGGGTGGACCTTGGCGTACGAGGGCGGCAGCGCCTCGTAGGCCGACATGGCCAGCACCGTGCGGGCGACCGGGATGAAGGTGGTCTGCAGCGAGGCGGCGGCGGACGCGAGCACCGAGACGAAGAGCAGGATCCCCAGGACCGGGCCCATCACCGGGCCGGCCAGGGCCGCGAAGACGTTGTCCGAGGTCTCCTCGTTGGCGAGGCCGAGGCCCTCGCCGCCGGAGCCGACGGCCATCTGGGCGGCGATGCCGGTGGCCAGGTACGAGCCGACCAGTACGACCATGGCCAGGAGCGCGGCGCGGCCGGGGGTCTTCTCGGAGCCGCTGGTCTCCTCGTTGGTGGCCAGGCAGGCGTCCCAGCCCCAGTACATGAAGATCGAGAGCGAGAGTCCGGCGGTGAAGGCGCCCATGGACTCGACCGCGAAGGGGTTCATCCAGGACCAGGAGAAGTCCAGGCCGGTGTCGAAGGTGCCGGCGGAGGCCTTCTGGAAGGCCATGGCCACGAAGATCGCGAGGACGACCAGCTGCAGGCCGACCAGGGCGTACTGCACGCCCTTCGTCGCGGTCATGCCGCGGTAGCTGATCGCGGTGGCGAGGGCGATCAGGGTCAGGCAGGTGGTGATGTGGACGAGCTTGTTGTCGTCCAGGGCGGCGACCGAGGGGTTGTTCGTGATCTCGCCCGCGAGGAGCCAGAAGTAGGAGGTGGCGACGCCGGCCAGGTTCGAGAGCACGATGATCGTGGCGATCACCAGGCCCCAGCCGCACATCCAGCCGACGCGCGGGCCGAAGGCCTTCACGGTCCAGGTGAAGGAGGTGCCGCAGTCCGGCATGGCCTTGTTGAGCTCGCGGTACGCGAAGGCGACGAGCAGCATCGGGAGGAAGCCGGCCAGGAAGACGGCAGGCATCTGGACACCGACCTCGCCCGCCGTCGACCCGAGGGTCGAGGTGAGGCAGTAGACCGGGGCGACGGTGGAGACACCGATCACGGCACTGCCCAGCAGGCCGACGGAACCCTTGCCGAGTCCCTTGCCGCGTACGCCGCCCTCGGCGACGCCGCTTACCGTGTCTCCGGCCTGGGGCCGCATGTCCAGCTGTGTCATGGGACAGGACGGTAGATGCTGCGGTTTCCTTATCCGGAGGAGTTAAGTCCGGTAGTCCACAGGACTAAAACCCTTTGATTGGCGAGATCAAATCCGTTCACGCACTCGCAATGAAAGGTTCACTCAGGCATCCATCCACGATTCAGCAGGCGCCGACTCCGGGGTTTCGGAATGCGGAAACCGCAGGAGTACCCGTTTTGTCCGTTTCAAAACTTTCCCGTGGCAATTTTCCAAGGCCCCGGAGCCGGGCCCGGACCGGCCTCCGTCCGGCAGACTGGGCCCGTGCCCACCGCAGACGAACTCATCGGCGCGGATACCGTCAGCGCACTCGCCCGGCTGCTCGGCCGGGCCGCCGGCCGGCGGTCCCCCGCCCCCGCGCTGCGCGCCCGCGCCGACGCCCTCGAAGGCCTCTCCTACAGCGGGCGGGTCGCCGCCGTCCGGGACGCCGTCCTCGACGACCTGCCCGCCGACTGGCCCGGCTTCGAGGCCGTCGTACGGACCGCGCTCGAGGACCCCGGCTTCGACGGCTGGATGACCTTCCCGGTCAACGAGGCCGTCGCCGTCCGCGGGCTGGAGGTCTTCGAGCCCGGCCTCGCGCTGCTCCACGACCTCACCCCGCGGCTCACCGCCGAGTCCGCCGTACGCCCCTTCCTGCGCGCCGACCCCGCCCGCGCCCTGGCCGTCGTACGGGACTGGGCCGCCGACCCCGACCCGCACGTACGCCGCCTGGCCAGCGAGGGCAGCCGGCCCCGGCTGCCGTGGGCGGCGCAGCTGCCCGCCTTCATCGCCGACCCGCGGCCGGCCGTGCCGGTGCTGGACGCGCTGTACCGCGACGAGTCCGAGTACGTACGCCGCTCCGTCTCCAACCACCTCAACGACATCAGCCGGGACCACCCCGAGCTGGCCGTCGCGACCGCCGGCCGCTGGCTCGGCGACCCCGCGCCGACCACCGACCGCGTGGTCCGGCACGGCCTGCGCACCCTGGTCAAGGCGGGGCGGCCGGAGGCCCTGACCGTCCTCGGCCATGCCCCGGACGCGCCGGTCACGGTGGGCGGGCCGCGGGTCACCACCCCGCGGGTCGCCGTCGGCGAGTACCTGGTCTTCGACTACGAGGTCACCAACGACGCGGCCGGTCCCGCGGAGCTGGTCCTCGACTACGTCATCCAGCACGTCAAGGCGAACGGCAGCCGCACCCCGAAGGTCTTCAAGCTGGCCACCCGGGCGCTGGCGCCCGGCGAGACCCTCACCGGCACCAAGCGGCACTCCTTCAAGCCGATCACCACCCGGCGCTACCACTCCGGGGAGCACCTGGTGCAGCTGCAGGTCAACGGGCGGGTGCAGGGGGAGGCGGCGTTCCGGCTCGACGCCGGATGACCGCCGGGACTCCGCCCCGCACCGCCCCTCCCCCCGACTACGTCGTCCAGACGATCGACTGGATCTCGCTGTACGCGTGCAGCGCGTACGAGCCGACGTCGCGGCCCACGCCCGAGCGCTTGAAGCCGCCGAAGGGGGCCTCCATGTTCCGGCCGATGGTGTTGACGCCGACCCCGCCCGCACGCAGGAGGCGGGCCACCCGGAAGGCGCGGGAGGCGTCACCGGACCAGACGTAGCTGATCAGGCCGTAGTCGGAGTCGTTGGCCAGGGCGACGGCCTCCTCCTCCGTGTCGAAGGGGACGACCACGACCACCGGACCGAAGATCTCCTCGCGGACCACCCGCATGTCGTTGGTGCAGTTCGTGAGGAGAGTGGGAGCCGTGTAGAAGCCCCTGCCGTCCGCGCGGACCTGCGGGCGGTCGCCGCCGACGGCGACGGTGGCGCCCTCCTTCCGGCCCAGTTCGACGTAGGACTCGATGCGGTCGCGGTGGGCCGCCGAGATCACCGGGCCGACGACCGTGCCCGGTGCCGTCGGTTCGCCGACCTTCATGAAGGCGAGGTAGCCGGTGAGCTTCTCGACCAGCGCGTCGTGGACCGGGCGGTGCACCAGGACGCGGGTCGGCGCGGTGCAGATCTGGCCGGAGTAGAAGGAGAAGGTGGTGCCGATGCCCATCATCGCCGCGTCGAGGTCGGCGTCGTCGAAGACGATGGCCGCGCCCTTCCCGCCGAGTTCCATCAGCTGCCGCTTCATGTCGCGGCCGCAGACCTCGGCGATGCGCCGGCCGACCGCCGTGGAGCCGGTGAAAGACACCATGTCCACGTCCGGGGAGTCGACCGCCGCCTCGCCGACCTCCACCGACCGTCCGCCCACGACGTTGACCACCCCGGGCGGGGCGCCCGCCTCCGCCAGGGCCTCCGCCATCCGGAACACCGACAGCGGGTCCTGCGGGGCCGGTTTGACCACCACCGTGTTGCCCATGGCCAGGGCCGGGGCCACCTTGCCCGCCGGGTTGGCCCACGGGTTGTTGTAGGAGGTGATGCAGGTGACCACGCCGACCGGCTGGCGCAGTTCCAGCGCGCCCAGGACGGACGCCTTCCCCATCGGGCCGGCCTCCGTGACCTGGGGCGGCAGTCCCTTCTCCACGGGTTCCAGGGCTCCGCGCGCGTACCGCCGGAAGCGGGACACGCCGACGCCGACCTGCATGCCGCGGGCGATCCCGGTGGGGGCGCCGGTCTCCGCCTGTGCCAGGGCCGTCCACGGTCCGTACTCGCGCTGGATGATGTCCGCGGCCCGGTCCAGGATCGCGGCGCGCTCCTCCGGCTTCGTACGGGACCAGGTCGCGAACGCATCACGGGCCGCCCGCGCGGCCTCGTGGACCTGGGCGCGGGAGGCCTCGGGGGCCACCCCGACCACGGACTCGTCCGCCGGGTTGACCACCTCGTAGTGGCCGCCGGCCGGCTCCACCCACTCGCCCCCGATGTACAGCCTGCCTTCCGTGTTGCCGCCCGACGATGTGCTCAACGGGTGCTCACCGTCCTCGTGTCGCGGCCGGAACGCAGGACGATGCCGGGGACGGCACCGGTGACCTCGTCGTCTCGGATGGTCTCGACGCCGTTGACGCGGACGGAGACCACGCCGATCGCGCGGGAGTCCAGGCGCGGGCTGTCACCGGGGAGGTCGTGGACCAGGGTGGCGGGGCCGGCGTCGATCCGCTCGGGGTCGAAGAGGACCAGGTCGGCGTGGTAGCCCTCGGCGATCCGGCCGCGTTCGCGCAGGCCGAAGAGCCTGGCGGGGTCGTCGCTGAGCATCCGCACCGCCTGCTCCAGCGGGACGAGCTTCCGGCCGCGCAGGCAGTCGCCGAGGAAGCGCGTGGTGTACGGGGCGCCGCACATCCGGTCCAGGTGCGCGCCGGCGTCGGAGCCGCCGAGCATGACGTCCTCGTGCTGCCAGGTCTCGGCGCGCAGCGCCCAGGTGGCCGGGTCGTTGTCGGTGGGCATGGGCCACAGGACGGTGCGCAGGTCGTCGTTGGCGCAGATCTCGACCAGGCAGTGGAAGGGGTCCTGGCCGCGTTCGGCGGCGATGTCGTTCACGACCCGGCCGGAGAGGCCCTCGTTGGCCTTGCTGTAGGTGTCGCCGATGACGTACCGGCCGAAATGGGCGAGCCGGCGGAAGACCCCGGCCTCCTTGCTGTCGGCGCGGCGCAGCATCTCGGCCCGTACGTCCGGGTCGCGGAGCCTCTCGATCCGCTCGGGGACGGGCAGGGCGAGGATCTCGCCCCAGCCGGGGATGAGGTTGAGGGCGCAGAAGGTGCCGAGCGACATGTTCATGGGGGTGAGGATCGGCATGGTGAGGGCGACGATCCGGCCGCCGGCCTTGCGGGCGCGTTCGCTGGGGACGAGCTGGCGGGGGACGCGTTCGGGGACGGCGGCGTCGATGGTGAGGACGTTCCAGTTGAGGGGGCGTCCGGCGGCCGCGCTCATCTCGACGAAGAGGTCGATCTCGTCGTCGGAGAACTGGTCGAGGCAGCCGGCGACGATCGCCTCCAGCTGGGTGCCCTCGTGCTCGGCGACCGCCCGCGAGAGGGCGAGCAGTTCCGCGGGCCGGGCGTGCCGGGAGGCGACGGGGGCGCCGTCGCCGTCGGAGTGGGTGGCGGACTGGGTGGTGGACAGCCCCCAGGCGCCGGCGTCCATGGCCTCGTGCAGCAGGTCGAGCATCTGCCGGAGCTGTTCCTCGGTGGGCTGCCCGCCGACGGCGGCCTCGCCCATGACGTGGCGGCGGAGCGCGCAGTGGCCGACCATGAAGCCGGCGTTGACGGCGATCCGCCCTTCGAGGGCGTCGAGGTACTCGCCGAAGGTGGACCAGGTCCAGTCGACGCCTTCCTCCAGGGCGGCCAGGGCCATGCCCTCGACCCGGCTCATCATGCGCCGGGTGTAGTCGGCGTCCTCGGGGCGGCCGGGGTTGAGCGGGGCGAGGGTGAAGCCGCAGTTGCCCCCGGCGACGGTGGTGACCCCGTGGTTCATGGAGGGGGTGGCGTACGGGTCCCAGAACAGCTGGGCGTCGTAGTGGGTGTGCGGGTCCACGAAGCCGGGGGCGAGGACCAGTCCGGTGGCGTCCTCGGTGGTCCGGGCCTCCTCGGTGATCCCGCCGGGCGGGGCTATCACCGCGATCCGGCCGCCCTTGAGGCCGACGTCCGCGACGCGTGCGGGGGCGCCGGTGCCGTCCACGACGGTCGCGCCCTTGATGAGGTGGTCGAGCATGACGTCCCTTCTCCTGGCCGGTCGTCTCTCCCGGCCGGCTGTCGGCATGCGTGCCGCTGCGGTCATGGGCGTGCCCCGGCCGGGGGCCGCCGGGCCGGCCGCGGCCCTGGCATGCCTCCGGCCGGGGCCGGTTCGGGACGGCGGTCCGGGAAGACGCCGTCCCTGTTCGGGGCCCGCCGTCAGGCAGACGCTTCGCGGAAGCGGGTCGTGCGGTGGACCGGGTCCGTGTCGATCTTCGGGATGACGTGCTCGCCGAGGAGCTTGATGGTGTTCATCGTGTCCTCGCGGGAGACCCCGGTCGGCAGGCCGAAGGAGAGCTGGTCCGCGCCGGCCTGTTCCCAGCGCTTGCACTGGGCGAGCACCTCGGACGGGTCGCCGCAGATCATCAGTTCCTCGGCGATGAGGAGCTCGATGATCTCCGCGTTGTACTCGGGGAGCGTCTCGGGCCACTGCGGGATGGCCTCGGGGCGCGGGAAGGTGTCGTGGTAGCGGAAGACCAGCGACTGGAAGCGGTTCATCCCGGCGTTGACGGCGATCTCCACGGCCTTGTCGTGGGTCTCGGCGCAGATCGCGGTCGAGGTCACCATGACGTTGTCGTTGACGAACGCACCGACCGCCTTGGCCTCCCGGATGGCGGTCTTGTACTGCTCCAGCACCCACTCCATGTCGGAGACCTTCTGGACACTGAAGCCGAGAACCCCGAGGCCCTTCTTCGCGGCCATGGCGTACGAGGACGGGGAGCCGGCCGCGTACCACATGGCGGGGTGGGCCTTGCCGTACGGCTTGGGGAAGATCTTGCGCGGCGGCAGCGACCAGTGCTTGCCCTGGAACCCCTCGTATTCCTCCTGGAGGAACATCTTGGGGAACTCCGCGATGGTCTCCTCCCAGATCTCCTTGGTGTGGTTCATGTCCGTGATGCCCGGCAGGAAGCCGAGGATCTCGTGGCTGCCGGCGCCGCGGCCGGTGCCGAACTCGAAGCGCCCCTTGGAGAGGTGGTCGAGCATGGCGACCTTCTCGGCCACCTTGACCGGGTGGTTGACCTGGGCGAGCGGGTTGAAGATGCCGGAGCCCAGGTGGATGCGCTCGGTGGCGTGGGCGAGGTACCCGAGGAACACCTCGTTCGCCGACAGGTGTGAGTATTCCTCCAGGAAGTGGTGCTCGGAGGCCCAGGCGTACTTGAAGCCGGACTTGTCGGCCTGGATGACGTACTCGGTCTCCTCGATCAGCGCCTTGTGCTCTGCCTCGGGGTCGACCTTGGACCGCGCCTCGGGCACGTATCCCTGCACAAAGATGCCGAATTCCAAGGGGGTTCACCGTCCTTTGATTTCTGACGCATCGTCAGATCGATGGGTTCGACTGTTCCATCCGCGGGATGCGACGTCAATACCTGACGACGCGTCAGAGAATGCTCACCCCGGCCATCCAGCCGCCGTCGATGACGAACGGCTGACCGGTGATGTAGGAGGAGTCCTCGCAGGTCAGGAAGAGGGCCAGGCGCGCCACCTCGGCCGGCAGGCCGGCCCGCCCCAGCGGCACCACCTTCCGGTACAGCTCCGCCATCGCCTCGGTGGCCTCGGCGGACGGCCCCTCCGGGTCCAGCAGCGCCGGATTGGCCATCGGGGTGTCCACCGCTCCCGGGCACATGGCGTTGACCCGGATGTTCTTCGCGGCGAGCTCCAGTGCGGCGACCCGGGTCAGGCCGACGATCGCCGCCTTGGTCGCGGCGTACGACCCGACGAAGGCCATCCCGGTCAGCCCGGTGTAGGAGGAGGTGTTGACGATGGTGCCTCCGCCCGCCGCCTCGATCTCCGGGGCCACGTTCTTGATGCCCAGGAACGCCCCCACCTGGTTGACCTGCACGATCTGCTGGAACTCGTCCAGCGGCGTGTTCACCAGCTCGTTGAAGCGCAGGATGCCGGCGTTGTTGACCAGCCCGTCGATCCGGCCGCCGAACGCCTCCTTCGCGGCCGCCACCGCCCCCGCCCAGTCCTCCTCGCGGCTCACGTCCAGCCGCACGTACCGGGCGTTCTCCTCCCCGATGTCCTTGGCGACCCGCGCGCCCTGCTCGTCCAGCACATCGCCGAGCAGCACCTTCGCCCCTTCGGCGGCGAACAGCCGGGCCTCCCGCTCACCCTGCCCGCGCGCCGCCCCGGTAACGATGACGACGCGCCCGTCCAGCTTGCCCACTACCCGTCTCCTTCGTCCTCGTCGTGACGACCGGGGTACGGCCGCCTCAGTCGTTGAGCAACGGGGCCACCTCGGCCCCGAAAGCGGTGATCTGGTCGCACAGCTCGCCCCGGTCCCGGCTCCGGAAACGCACCTGGATCTGGTCCACGCCCAGCGCCGCGTACTCGCGCAGCGACTCCGCCAGCCGCTCCGGCTTCCCGGTCAGGGTGCGGCGGCCGGTCTCCCAGCCGGGCTCACCGACGTAGAGGGCCTCGGTGATCGCGCCGATCTCGACCGGCTCCGCGATCCCGGCGGCCTCCCTCAGCTCGCGGATCCGGGCGATCTGCGCGGGCAGCCGGTCCCGCGGATCACCCTGCGGCAGCCAGCCGTCCCCGCGTACGGCGGCCCGCCGGACGGCGGCCGGCGAGGAGCCGCCCACCCACACCGGCACCCGCTCCTGGGCAGGCCGGGGCAACTGCCCCAGCCCCTGGAAGCGGAAGAACTCCCCTTCGAACTCCGGGAACTCCTCGGGCCCCAGCGCCACCCGCAGCGCGTCCAGCACCTCGTCCAGCACCGCGCCGCGCCGCTCGAAGTCGACCCCGAGGGCCTCGAACTCCTCCTGCACGTGCCCCGCGCCGACCCCGAGGATCAGCCGCCCGCCCGACAGGTGGTCGAGGGTCGCGTACTGCTTGGCACTGATCAGCGGATGCCGCAGCGCCACGATCGCCACATGGCTGAGCAGCCGTACGTGCTCGGTCACCCCGGCGAGGAAGGACAGGGTGGCGACCGGGTCGTACCAGACGGTGCTCATGGCGGCGGCGAGACGCCGCGGGATGGCCACGTGGTCGCAGGACGCCAGGTAGCCGAACCCGGCCCGGTCGGCGGCCCGGGCCACCTCGGCGAGATCGGCCGCCGTGGCCGACGCCTCCCAGGGCTCGGCGTAGATGGTGCTCTGCGACTGCACCGGGAGCTGCATCCCGTAGACCAGTCGCCCCTCCGGAAACACGCGCGCCACGGCACCCACCTCGTTCTGACGATCCGTCATAGGCAGGGGCCATCGTCTTATCTGACATAACGTCAGACAAGAGGTACGGCAGACGTCAGTCCTTCGACCAGACGACGAGCTTTCCCGTCACCGTGGGAGCGGACTCGTTCTCGCCGACCTTCTCCAGGACGGCCATCGCCACCGCGCCCTTGTCGGTGACCGAGCACAACGCCGCGCCCTCCACCAGGCCGCGGTCCGTCCACCTGCCGTTTCCGGGACTGACGGGGCCGAAGCCGGTCCCCGCCGCCGCGCGGCAGCTCTCAAAATCGTGCGGCTGATCCGCCCGGAGCACCCCGACCTGCCGCCCGGTGACCGACCTCAGCTCGATGACGCTCGGGCTGTTGTCCACCCCGCACGAGTGCCGGTTCGGCCGGTACTCGACCTCGATGCCCGCCGCCTGTTCGTCCTTCGGCCCGCTGTCACCCGTCGTCTCGACGTTCGTCGACACACCTGCGTCGAGATCCACGAGCTGGGTCTCCTCGCAGGACGGCGGCGAGATCCCCCACCGCCCCTGCCTCGCCTGGTACCCGGCCGGCGCCGTGAGGTCCTCGCGACCGGGCGCCCCGGATGCTCCGGACGGGGCGGACGCCGATCCGGACGCGGTGACCCCCGGGAGTGGCGCCAAGGAGGCGCCCGACGACGGCGACGCCGAGGCCGACGGCGTGGCGGATGGCCCCGACGGCGACGGCAACGACTGGGAGTTCGTGGGGGCGGCGGCAGGTGAACGGGACCCCGAGTCCCCGTCCGCGGTGGCGAACAGCGTGACGGCCGTTCCGATCACGGGAATCACGATCCCGATCACCCACCAGGCCCACCGCGGCTGGTGTCCCGCCTGCGCCTGCTGCCCGAACTGCGCCGCGTGGCCAGGCTGTCCCGGCTGCCCCGGCTGACCCGACTGTCCCGGCACGCCCCCCGGCGCATACGGCGGCGCGGTCGGCGACACGGCGGGAGGCGCGGCCGGCCTCGGCGGCACGGGCGGGGGCTCCTGCCCGTACGCCCGACGTGGATCAGGACGGCTCCCCGTTCCTCCGGTCACGCTCCAACTCCCCCTTGTCACAGACCGTGCTCCCGCGCACCGGCATCGTACGCTGGTCTGATGCGAACTCCCCGGCGGGCCGCCCGCGTTGTGATCCTGTCCCCCAACGGCTCGGTGTTCCTCTTCCGCGAGAACAACGTCGAGGTCGGCATCCACTGGCTGCCGCCCGGCGGCGGCATCGATCCGGGTGAGAGCCCCGAGCAGACCGTTGTGCGGGAGCTGCGCGAGGAAACCGGCTGGACCGATCTCACCCCGCAGCGGCTGCTCTGCACCTGGGAGCACGACTTCACCCACGAGGGCGTGCCGGTACGGCAGCACGAGCACATCTACGTCACCAGCGGCCCCGCCCGGGTCCCGAAGAAGATCGAGAAGGGTCGCGGAAGGTGGCAGTGGCTCGACCGGGCCGCCCTCGCGGCGCTCACTGAGCCCACGTGGCCGCCGGGCCTGCCGGAACTGCTGGCGGCACCGGCCGAGAACGGCCCGGTGCACCTGGGGCTCGTGCGGTAGGCACCACCATCCACCGGCGTCGGCGCGATCGGTCCGCACGCCGGTGGACAGGAGCGGGGACAGCCCAACACGATCCATACGTGCGGCAGTTCGCAGCGCCGCACATGCGGGTGATCATCACGGCGACGCCACCCCATGGCCCCTCACAAGGCCGTTGTACCTCCTGCAGGCCCCACCAGCCCCAGGAGCACCACGTGACGCCCACGCCCTCGCCCACCCCGACGCCCTCGGCCACAGCCCCCGACACCCCCCTCCGCCGCACCCTGGGCGAACGGCGCATCGGCCTGGTCGCCTGGCGGCTGCTCGTCCTGCAGGCCGCGCACCCGGCCGTCGCGGCCGGTATGGGCCGCTACTCCACCTACCGGAACCATCCCTGGCGCCGGATCGAGCACACGATGGACAGCGGCCGCCGGCTGTTCTTCGCCGGCCCCGAGGACCGGCAGCGCGAGATCGCCCGCCTGGAGCGCACCCACCGCCGGATCCGCGGCACCGACGACGCCGGGCGCCCGTACACCGCGGAGGACCCGGAGGTCCGTGCCTGGGTGATGGTGACGCTGTACGAGGCCATGACCGCCATGGGCGACCTCTCCGGGGACCCCCTCGGGCCCGCCGAACGCGACACGCTCTACGCCGAGTTCAAGCAGGTCTGCGAAGACCTCGGCATCCCCGCGGAGGTCCTCCCGGCCACCGCCGCCGACGTGCCGGCCTATATCGACCGGAACGTCCGCGAGGTCCTCGAATTCGGGGCCGTGGCCCGTCATCTGCTCTTCGACACGCTCCGCGAAGCCCCGGCGCCACGCCGGCTCGGCCGGCTCCGGCCCGCCTGGCCCGTGCTGCGCGTCGCCGTCTCGGCCGTGCTGACCGGCCTGACCATCGCCGACCTGCCCCCGGCCTGGCACACCCGCTTCGGCACGCCCCGGACCCGTACCGCCGCCGCCCTGTCCTGGACCCTGCACCACGGGGCGCGCCAGATCATGACCCGGCTGCCGGACCACCTGCGCTACCGCAGCCACCACGCCGACGACCGGCGGCGCGCCCCCGCTCCCCTCCCCCGTCCCCGTACGGCCGACTCCCGGCCGGCCCGCCTGGAGGCGTTCTTCCGCCAGGTCCTCGACCAGACCGGCGACGGACGGGTCGACTCCGCCGACCTCCAGGCGATGGTGCACAACGTGTGCTGGCAGCTGGAGCTCCCCGTCGAGCGCGAGGACCGCCTCTACGCCGCCTTCGAAACCTGGTGGAAGCAGCTGTGCGGGGCGATGGACGCGGACGGTGACGGCGGGGTGGAGTGCGCCGAGTTCGTGTCCGCGATGCTCAAGGGCGTCGACGGGGACCCGGGCTATCTGGATCGGGGCCTGGCACCGGCGATGCGGGCCCTGTTCCGGGCCGCCGACACCGATGCGAGCGGCCATCTGTGCGCGGACGAGTACCGCACCCTGTTCGGCGGCTCCCGCGTCCACCCGGCCGAGCTCAACGACGGCTTCCGGCAGCTGGACGCCGACGGCGACGGGCGGATCAGCGAGGAGGAGTTCACCGCCGCCTTCACCGACTTCTTCACCGCCCGTACGGACACGGTCGCGGGCGCGGCCCTGCTGGGGCGCCCCTGAGCCGATCCGGAACCGGGGCGGGCCCGTCTCCGGCACGTCCCGGGGACCGGCGGAGCCATGGCCCGGCCGGGCCCCAAACGGGCAGCCCGGCCCGAACGAGCCCACGCCGGACGAGCCCGCGGCCGAACGGGCCCACTCCCAACGGACGCTGCCCTGGCCCGGCAGCGCTCCGCCGTCGGCTCCGGCCCCGTCCTACCGGAACCGCCCGGCTCCGGGCACCCTTACCCCCGCCCACCCGGCGCCGGGCCCATACGCCGCGCGGCACCGGGTCTCCGGTCCGTCCCGCCCGACGGGGGACGGATAGGCTGCCGCCGGGCCGGGCGCGGTCCACGGGACGGGCGCGGGCACGGGCACACGCGCGGGGGGACGGCGGGAATGGCACTGCGGGACGGCGATCCGCGCTCGATCGGCGGATACGTCCTGATCGACCGGCTGGGCTCGGGCGGCATGGGAACGGTCTACTCGGCCCGGTCGGCGTCCGGCCGGATGGTCGCCGTGAAGCTGGTGCACCAGCAGTTCGCGGACGACTCCGAGTTCCGCACCCGCTTCCGGCAGGAGGTCGCGGCGGCCCGCCGGGTCAGCGGGGCCTTCACCGCGCCCGTACTGGACGCCGACCCGGATGCCGAACGCCCGTGGATGGCGACCCTGCTGGTGCCCGGCCGCACGCTCGGCTCCCGGGTGAAGGCGGACGGCCCGGTGGCCGGTGCGGAACTGCGGGTGCTGGCGCTCGGCCTGGTGGAGGCGCTGCGGGAGCTGCACACCACGGGGTTGATCCACCGCGACCTCAAGCCGGACAACGTGCTGCTGACCGTGGACGGCCCCCGGGTCATCGACTTCGGCATCTCGCGGGCCACCGGCCAGCAGACCCTCACCGCGACCGGCCAGATCCTCGGCACCCCGCCCTACATGTCGCCCGAGCAGCTGTCCGCGCCGCACCGGGTGACCCCGGCGTCGGACGTGTTCTCGCTCGGCTCGGTGCTGGTGTTCGCGGCCACCGGCCGCGGTCCGTTCGACGCCGAGTCCCACTTCATGACCGCCTACCGGGTGGTCTCGGACCCGCCTGAGCTGGGTCCGCTCACAGGACCCCTGCGCCGGACTCTGGAACGGTGCCTGGCCAAGGACCCGGCGGACCGCCCTGACCCGGGCGAACTCCTCTCCGCGTTCACCGCCGCCGAACCGGCGGACTGGGAGCCGCCGGTGGCGGCGTCCCCGGCCGCCGCGGAACCCGGCGCCGCCGAGGCCGGGGAAACCGGCGGCCCCGCTGCCACCGCCGGAGGCGCCACCCCCGTCGAGTCCACCCGCCCCAGCGGCCCGCCGACGGCTCCGGCGGACCTGCCCGGCCGGCCCGCCCTCGCCGGCCCCGCGGGACCGGCCGCCCCCGCCCGCCCGGATGCCGCCGGCACCAGGCCCCACCGCCGCTTCCTGCTCCGTACGGCCATGGCCTCGGTCACCGCCGTGGCGCTGATCGCCGGGGCCGTGCTCTACCTGGACCCGTCTTGGCGCACCGGCGCCCGGGTATCCGGCACGTCCGGCCCGGGCACCTCCCCTTCCCCGTCCTCCGCCACCCGGAGCGGCGAAGACACCGGCGTACTCGCCGCGTACGCCCCCACCGAGGGCGGCACTCCGGCCAACACCAACGCCTACGCCGACTCCCCCGAGCGCCGCCCGGCCGGCTGGCAGCCGTGGAGCGGCGCCGACGGGCTCGGCCCGTGCGTGTACGCCGACTCCTCGCTGGTCTGCACCACCACCGTCACGAGCGGCCGGAGCGAGGTGACCCGGCTCGACGCGGCCACCGGCCGGGTCCGGTGGTCGGTCCCGGTGGACGTGGTGGACAGCGAGGGCCCGGCGGTGACCGGCGACACGGTCGTGGTGCTCGGCGGCAAGGGCGGATTCCTCGGTTTCGCCCTGGCCGACGGGAAGAGCCGCTGGTCGGCACCCACGCCGCACATACTGCGGCGGCTGGCGGCGGACGGCGACCGCGCCTATGCCGTCACCCTCAAGGGCGAAGTGACCGCCCTGGACGCCTCCGTGGGACGCCTGCTCTGGAAGGCCCCGCCGGCCAAGGACTCCGTCGTCGGCTACCCCGCGCTGCGCGCCTCCGGCGGCAGGGTCTACGTGCAGGGCCTGGGCCAGAACCCGAACATGACCTCCTACACCTTCGTCAGCACCCTCGACTCCGCGAAGGGCACGCAGACAACGAGGGTGAACCTGTCGGACACGTGCGAGATACGCGGCCTGGCGGTGGCGCCGGCCGAGGAGCGCACGGTGTTCCTGTGCCACGGGGAGCACAGGCAGGGGGTGCTCCGCATGGACCCGGAGAAGGACGCAGCGGACCCGGAGAAGGACGCGTCGGTGGACATTCCCTTCGGCGGTCACGCCCTGTCGGGCCTTTCCACGGCGTCCGGGAAGATCTATTTCGCGGCCGCCTCGATCAGCGGAGAGCCGGGCTTCACGGAGCTGAACCAGGAGTCGGGCGGCAGCCTCTGGCGCGTCCCGCTGCCGGAGGAGTGCTCCGCACCGGAGCGGCCGGAGCAGGCGAACGCGGTGGTGGTGACGGGCGGGCTGGCGTACGTCCGCTGCGGGCCGGAGGGCCGGGTCGTCGACCTGGCCGCGCGAAAGACGGTCAAACGCTTCTCCGCCCCCGCCCGCACCGACCCGGAGGGCCCGGCCGGTTTCCTGGTGGTGGGCGGCCTGGTCTTCGCCCCGTCCGGCACGGGCTGGGCCGCGGTGGAGCCGCAGCCGCTGTAGCGGACCGGGCCCGCCCCGCTCGCCGGTGCGCTACTTTCTGAAGCCCATTGAGTCGTAGCGGTCGCACGCACAGGGAGAAGAGATGCAAAGGCGCATCTTATGTGGGGCATTGGCAAGCTTGGGAGCATTGGTTGCCGTGGGCCTCGTGGCTCTGGCGCTGTTCGGGGATCTGAACCGCGCCGATCAGGTGGCGAGCGTCAGCGGAGCCGTTGCCGGCGTTGTCGCGGCGGTGGTGTCCCTGGTCCTGCTTCTGCGGAATCAGGGCAGCTCTGGCCAGGCCATCACCATGCGGGCCGGACACGGCTCGCTCCTCGCCCAGGGCGACATCGAGCGGTCCCACGCCCGCGTTCCCAGCGGCGCTTCCTCACCGGTCGACGCCGGCGAGAACGTACAGATGGCCGCCGGCGACGGCGCCGTCCTCTCCGGCGGGCATCTTCGTGACGTGACGGCCGGAGAGGACGCCACACACTCATGACGCCTGAACCGGACTACCCCACTCCTGGAAACCAGAAGCGCCCTCTGCCGCCGCCGCCCAACTATCCTCCCGCCACCGCGTTCACCGCGGGCGATGGAGCGATGATGGCCGGCCGGGACGTGCGGGACACCGTCACCGGTCCGTCAATCGGCGGTGACAACTGGGGCACGGTCGCGGGTCGCGACATCGACAACTCACGGCGCACGACGAAGATCGGCGGAGCGTGGGGAGTCGCCATCGCCATCCTGCTGCTGGCCGGGACCGGCGGGGGCGTCTACTGGGCCACCCAGGGTGACTCGGTCTCGGGGATCGGCGCCCGGCCGGGCGAGGACGGAGTACGCGACACGTGGGTCGCTACGTCCGAGGCCGTACGAAAGGGCGACGGGGAAACCGTGTGTGCCCTCATGACCCCGGACTACCGGGCGCGGTTGGAGAAGGAGGTTCCGGACACCTGCGCCAAGGCCGTCGGTGAACTGTTCGCCAGCTCGGAGTCCGCCTCGCTCGACGAAGCCGCCTCGGGCAACCTGCAGAAGGTGAGTGTGCAGGGGGAATGGGCAGAAGTCGTTGAGGTGTGGCCGGATGCGCCGGAGCCGTCGTACCGGTACATGGAGCGCTTCGGCGACCGGTGGCGGTGGACCCATCGCGTCCTCTACGCGGAGTTCCACCCCGAGACGTGCACGGAGAGCGGCCGGACAGGGATCGGAACAGCGGACCCACGGTGCAGGCAGGATTCGCTCTTCCCGCCCGAGAGCTCGGGGTGACGACCCGCTCTGCCGAGGGCCCGCCCCCGCAGAGCCCTCACGGACGGACCACGGCACTGGCCGGGGTCCGTCCGCGGCCCCCGGAACCAGGAGGCGGGCGGCCCGACGACCGGTTCTAGGACGCGCCGCCCGGCCCCGCCCACAGGCCGTCCTCCGTCAGGCCCAGCAGGGAGATCGCGTTGCCCCGCACGATGCGGTGCACGTCCTCCGCCGGCAGATGGCCCATCTGGGCCTCGCCGACCTCTCGGGACTTGGGCCAGGTGGAGTCCGAGTGCGGGTAGTCCGTCTCGTAGAGGACGTTGCCCACACCGATCGCGTCCAGGTTCCGCAGGCCGAACGCGTCGTCGAAGAAGCAGCCGAAGACGTGCCCGGCGAACAGCTCCGACGGCGGGCGCGTGACCTTGTCGGCCACCCCGCCCCAGGCGCGGTTCTCCTCCCACACCACGTCGGCCCGCTCCAGGATGTACGGGATCCAGCCGATCTGGCCCTCCGCGTACATGATCCTCAGGTTGGGGAAGCGTTCGAACTTGCCGCTCATCAGCCAGTCGACCATCGAGAAGCAGCAGTTGGCGAAGGTGATCGTGGAGCCGACCGCCGGCGGGGCGTCCGCGGAGGTCGAGGGCATCCGCGAGGAGGACCCGATGTGCATGGCGATGACCGTCCCGGTCTCGTCGCACGCCCGCAGGAAGGGGTCCCAGTCGTCGGTGTGGATCGACGGCAGGCCCAGGTGCGGCGGGATCTCCGAGAAGGCGACCGCGCGTACGCCGCGCGCCGCGTTGCGGCGCACCTCCGCCGCGGCCAGCTCGGCGTCCCAGAGCGGGATCAGGGTCAGGGGGATCAGCCGGCCCCGCGCCTGGGGGCCGCACCACTCCTCCACCATCCAGTCGTTGTAGGCCCGTACGCCGAGCAGCCCGAGCTCGCGGTCCTTCGCCTCCGTGAAGGTCTGGCCGCAGAAGCGCGGGAAGGTGGGGAAGCAGAGGGCGGACTGGACGTGGTTGACGTCCATGTCGGCGAGGCGGTCGGGGACGGAGAAGGAGCCCGGCCGCATCTGCTCGTAGGTGATGACCTCCAGCCGGATCTCGTCGCGGTCGTAGCCGACCGCCGTGTCCAGCCGGGTCAGCGGCCGGTGCAGGTCCTCGTAGACCCACCAGTCGCCGATCGGCCCGTCGTCACCCTTGGCGCCCATGACCGGGGCGAACTTGCCGCCCAGGAAGGTCATCTCCTTCAAGGGGGCGCGCACGATGCGCGGGCCGGTGTCGCGGTACTTGGACGGGAGCCGGTCCCGCCAGACGTGAGGAGGTTCAACCGTGTGGTCGTCCACCGAGATGATCTTCGGGAAGGTCTCCATGCACCCCACGGTAGCGTCGATCTGACGAACCGTCAGCTAGTTGGGACGCGCTCGGTACACAGCAGGGCCCTGGCGGGCTGCCGCGCTCGCCCCAAACAGGGCAGACTGACCGTTGCACTCCACATCCGTCCGATCACGGAAGCAAGAACACCGGAGCAGGCACACCGAAGCAGGAACGCGCCGAAGCAGGAACGCGCAGAAGCAGGAACACAACCGTCACCGGCCCGGCCCATGAGAGGGGGAGACACATGGAAGGCACACCCGAGGCCGAACCGGCCGTCGGCGGCTCCCGGTTCGCCGTGCTCGGGCCCATCCGCGCCTGGCGCGGGACCGAGCCCCTCGCCTCCGGCAGCCCGCAGCAGCGCGCCCTGCTCGCCGCCCTGCTGCTGCGCGACGGCCGCACCGCCACCGCCCCCGAGCTCATCGACGCCATCTGGGGCGAGGACCCGCCGGCGCAGGCCCTTGCCACGATCCGGACCTACGCCTCCCGGCTCCGCAAGATCCTCGACCCCGGCCTCCTGGTCAGCGAGTCCGGCGGCTACGCCATACGCCTGGGCGACCTCGCCGCCCTCGACCTCGGAGTCGCCCGCGGCCTCGCCGGCGACGCCGAGGCGGCACGGGCCGGCGGAGACCGGTCCACGGCCCGCACCCTGCTCGGCCGCGCCCTGGACCTGTGGGAGGGCGAACCCCTGGCCGGCGTCCCCGGCCCGTACGCCGAGACCGAGCGCACCCGGCTCAGCGAGTGGCGGCTGACCCTGCTGGAGAACCGGCTCGACCTGGACCTGGAGACCGGCCAGCACGCCGAGGCCGTCTCCGAGCTCACCGCCCTCACCGCCGCCCACCCGCTGCGCGAACGCCTCCGCGAGCTCCTCATGCTCGCCCTCTACCGCAGCGGCCGGCAGGCCGAGGCCCTCGCCGTGTACGCCGACACCCGGCGCCTCCTCGCCGACGAGCTCGGCGTCGACCCGGGCCCCGAACTCGCCGCCCTGCAGCAGCGGATCCTGCGCGGGGACGCCGAGCTCGCCCGGTCCGCCGATCCGGCCCCGGCCGCCGCGCCCGTCCAGGTCCGGCCCGCCCAGCTGCCCGCCACCGTCTCCGACTTCACCGGCCGCACCGCCTTCGTCGACGAGCTCTCCGAAGTACTGTCCGGCGCCGGCTCCGAGGGCCAGGTCATGGCCGTCTCGGCAGTGGCCGGCATCGGCGGCGTCGGCAAGACCACCCTCGCCGTGCACGTCGCGCACGCCGCCCGCCCGCACTTCCCCGACGGCCAGCTCTACGTCGACCTCCAGGGCACCGACCCGCGCCCGGCCGAGCCCGTCGCCGTCCTCGGCTCCTTCCTGCGCGCCCTGGGCACCCCCGACACCGCCATCCCGGACTCGGCCGCCGAGCGGGCCGCGCTCTACCGCTCCACCCTCGACGGCCGCCGCGTCCTGGTCCTCCTCGACAACGCCCGCGACGCGGCCCAGGTCAGGCCGCTGCTGCCCGGCACCAACGGCTGCGCCGCCCTCGTCACCAGCCGGGTCCGGATGGCCGGCCTCGCCGGAGCGCACCTCGTCGACCTCGACGTGATGTCCCCCGAGGAGGCCCTCCAGCTGTTCACCCGGATCGTCGGCGCCGAGCGGGTCGGGCACGAGCGGCAGGCCGCCCTGGACGTGGTCGGCGCCTGCGGCTTCCTGCCGCTCGCGATCCGCATCGCCGCCTCCCGGCTGGCCGCACGCCGCACCTGGACGGTCTCCGTCCTCGCCGCGAAGCTCGCCGACGAACGCCGCCGCCTTGACGAGCTCCAGACCGGCGACCTGGCCGTGAAGGCCACCTTCGAACTCGGCTACGGCCAGCTCGAACCCGCCCAGCAGCGCGCCTTCCGGCTGCTCGGCCTCGCCGACGGCCCGGACATCTCCCTGCCCGCGGCCGCGGCCGTACTGGACCTCCCCGAGTACGACGCCGAGGACCTCCTCGAAACCCTCGTCGACTGCTCCCTGGTGGAATCGGCCGCGCCCGGCCGCTACCGTTTCCACGACCTCGTACGGCTCTACGCGCGTGCCTGCGCCGAACGCGACGAGCAGCCCCCGGCCGAGCGGGACGCCGCACTGTCCCGGCTGCTCGACTTCTACCTGGCCACGGCCTCCGCCGTATACGCCCTGGAACGCCCCGGCGACCGCCTCGTCGCCCACCTGGCCCCGACCCGCTACCCCGGGCTGGAGTTCACCGACCGGCACGCCGCGCTGGACTGGCTGTACGCCGAGGGGAACCCGCTGCTGGCCTGCGTACGGCAGGCGGCCGCGCGGACCGACGCCGAGGTGGGCGCGCTCCGGCGGGCCGCCGACCTGCTGCTGGCCGCCAAGGACCTGCTGGAGTCCGGGGCGAACTCCACGCAGTACGCCTCCGGGGCCGTGTCGCTGTGCGAGGCGGCGCGGGCGTCCGGGGACCCGTACGCCGAGGGCCGGGCCCGGACCGTCCTGACCAACGTCCACCTGGTCGCCGGCCGCTTCACCGAGGCCGATGACGAGGCCCGGCGGGCCGGACTGCTCGCCCGCGGCACCGGGGACGCGCTGTCCAGCTGCTGGGCGGCCAACGACCGCGGCATCATCGCCCTCTACGAGGGGCGGCACGCGGACGGCGAGCGGCACCTGCTGGAGGCCATCGACCGCTTCCGGGCCGACGGCAACAAGGTCGGCGAGGCCAGCGCGCTCTGCAACCTGTCCCGGATCCACGCGGCACTGGGACGGCTGTCCAGCGCCATAGAGCTGGCCGGGGAGGGCATCGCCATCTACGACCGGATGGGCCTGACCCTGCGCCTGGCCAACGGCCGCTACGCCCTGGGCATCGTGCTCGTCCAGGCGGGCCGGCCCGTCGAGGCCCTCGACCAGCTGACAGCCGCCCTGGCCCTGTTCCACGACAACCGGCAGCCGCTGTGGGAGGGGATCACCCACTACCGGATCGCCGAGGCCCACCTGGCGGCCGGACGGGCCACGCTGGCCGCCTCGCACGCCGAACAGGCCATCGCCCTGCGGGTGATGGGCGGTGAGTGGCGGCGGGCCTGCGTGGTGATGGTGCTCGGCCGGGCGCTGCACCGGATGGGGCAGCGGGACCGGGCACGGGCCTGCTGGATGGACGCGGAGATCGTCTTCGAGCAGCTCGGCTCGGCCGAACTCGCCGAGGTCAGGGCGCTGCTGGCGTCCGAACTGGCAGCCTGAACGAGGGCGTTCATCGTTCGTTTATCGCTGTCCTACATGATGGGTGCATCGACTCGCCGCGCCGGGGGCAGACGGGTCGGAACGAAGACCCGTTCGGCGGTCCGCGGGGGAATCGCCGAACGGGTAAGGCCAAGCCCCGCCCATTCAGGAGTGACGATGACGACGACCGAGAACGCGACGCCGGAGAACGGCGACATCGAGACGCTCGACAACCACGCCACCGGCATCGAGATCAAGCCGCTGGGCGAGCCCGCCACGGGCACCGGCACGGGCACCGCCCCGGCCACGGGCGCCGGCGCCGTTCCGGCCGAGGAACTCCAGACGCTCGACAACCACGCCACCGGCCCGCGCCCGTAAGGCACGGCCCGGCACGGCGCGGGGCCCCACGGGGGAACACGGGGGAACGGGGGACCCACGGGGGGATACGGGGGAACGGGGAACCCGCAGGGGACGCGGGGGAACCACAAGGGGGAAACACTCGGAGGTCCGTCGGGGGACGAGGACCCACCGGGGGGAACGGGGGACGGCGGCCGCGGTGGCCCGGAGGGGGAGCCACCGCGGCCGCTGCATGCGTGTTTCCGGGCAACTGTGCCTAAGGTGAGGCCATGTTCGCTCCGAAGGGCCCCAGCCTGCGTGAACTGGCCGTGCAGGCCATGTCGTCCACCGAGCACGGCTACGACCTGCTCGCGCCCAAGTTCGATCTGACCCCCTTCCGCACGCCCGACCGGATGCTCGACGCGGTCGAGGAGACCCTCGCCCGGTACGAGGACGGCTTCGGGGCCGGCCTGGACGTGTGCTGCGGGACGGGCGCGGCGATCCCCGTGCTCCGGCGGCTGTGCCGGGAGAGGGTGACCGGGGCGGACTTCAGTGCCGGCATGCTCGCCGAGGCCGAACGGGCCCACGGCGCCCGCGACACGGCCTCCGGGACCGGCCGGCCCGCCGTGGACTTCGTCCGGGCGGACGCGCGGGCGCTGCCCGCGGAGCTGCGGTCCTCGTACGACCTGGCGGTGAGCTTCGGGGCCTTCGGCCACTTCCTCCCGGCCGAGCGCCCCGCCCTCTTCGGCAGCGTGTACGGGGCGCTGCGGCCCGGCGGCGTGTTCGCCTTCCCGGTGCCGGCCCCGCTGCCGATGGCCTCGCCGTACTACTGGGCGACGGCCGGTTTCGACGCGGTGATGCGGGTGCGGAACGCGGTGTGGCGGCCCCGGTTCGTGATGTACTACCGGACCTTCCCGTTCGGCGGGGTCCGGGAGGACCTCCGCCGGGCCGGCTTCGCCGTGGAGACCCTCCCGCTGGAGCACTTCGGGCACCGGCCCGACGGCACTCCGCGCTGGCGCCTGCTGCTGGCCCGGCGGCCGTAGGGCCTGTCCGGCGGATCATGGCCGGGGCGACCCCGATCCGCCGGACAGGCTCTGGTCACCAGATCTTCGCGAAGACGAGCCGGGCCCGCTCGGCCGGGTCCGAGGAGTTCTCCCTGGCCCGGACGCGGTTGAGGTCCTCGTCGGTCAGCGCCCGTCCGGTGATCCGGACGTCGTCCACGGCCCCGCCGAAGAAGACCTTCTGGTCGGGCTGGGTGCCGACGTAGACCGTGAAGGCGTCGGACGGCTGGAAGTCCATGTCCTCCGGCGCCAGATCGGCGACCTGGCGGTAGCCGCCGTCCACCGACAGCTGGAGCTGGCTGCCCAGCCGCTGGAAGGCGACGTGGTGCCAGCGGTCGTCGTCGAACCGGCTCTTGGTCGACACGGTCACGGCGCGGGCGCCGCTGTTGGTCCGTGCCTCGATGCGGCCGTCGACCGTCTCCACCACCAGCTGCCTGTTGGCGGCGTTCTGGCCGGAGGCCCAGATCAGCGGTCGCCGGCCGGGGGTGTTGGAGAACTTCACCCAGGCGGTCACGGCGAAGTCCCCACCGCTGATGCGCAGCGAGTCCGCACAGCCGATCCGGAGGAAGTCGGCCGTGCCGTTGAGGGAGAGGGCCGTGCCGTCGGCGCGCGGGACCAGCTGCGGGTCACCGTGCACCAGGGCGTGGTTCTTGTTCGCGGTGCCGTCGCTGGTCCTGCGCGGGGTGAGGTCCTCGGCGGCGCCCTTGACCGCTCCCGGCGTGAAGGAGGTGAACACCAGGGAGCCTGTGGAGGCGGACTTCCCGGTCTCGTAGAGCAGGCCGACCTCGCCGGATCGCAGGAGGGCCATTTCCGAATAGCCGGCCCGGTCCCGGGCCACCACGGCGCCCTTCTCGGACCAGGTCTCCCCGCCGTCCTCCGAGGTGCGGACGGCGAGCGTCCAGCGGTCGGAGAACTCGCCGCCCTGGCGGGCCGGGGAGGAGAACAGCAGCGGGCCGCCGTCGGGCAGCTGCAGCAGGGAGCCGGAGACCGGCGGGGCGGGCAGGTGGGGCACCGGCTCGAAACCGGCGTCCGGGAAGCCGGGGGCGGTGACGTCGTCGATCACCGCGGACATCCGGTGGTCGTCGGTGCCGCAGGTCTGGATGGAACGGGCGTTGATGTAGACGCGGCCGTCCGGCAGCTGGCTGAGGGCCGGCTCGCCGGGTGCGGCCTGGCCCTGGGGCGCGTCCCAGCTCGCGCCGAGCTGCCAGGTGAGGCCGCCGTCGTCGCTGTGGTAGAGCATCGCGCCGTGGGAGTCGTCGCGCGTGCGGTAGTCGCCGGTGACGACCATGCGGCCGGGCTTGCCGGACTCGGTGGGCTGGAGCTGGATGCCGTGACCGGGGCCCACCGAGACCCATGTCCAGTCGTCGCGCTTGAGCTGGTCGAGCTGGGTGAGGGCGGCGGTCCAGGTGGCGCCGTTGTCGGTGCTGTGGGCCATGCGGAGTTCGCGGGGGGCGCGGACCCGGTCGCCCTTGGGCCCGGCGCTCCAGTCGTTGTACGCGTAGATCAGGGTGAGGCGGCCGGACTTGGCGTCGACCATGGGGACGGGGTTGCCGAAGCCGCCGGAGTCGTCGGCGCCCCGGATCACCTGGAGCTTGCCCCAGGTGCGCCCGTTGTCGGTGGACCGCTTCATGACCAGGTCGATGTCACCGACGTCCGAGCAGCTCTTGGTGCGGGCCTCCGCGATGGCCAGCAGGTGCCCGTTCCCGGTGCTGGTCAGGGTGGGGATGCGGAAGCAGTCGTAGCCCTCGGAGAAGGCCCGGAAGGGTACGGACACCTCGGACCGCAGCGGGCCCTCCGGCTTCTTCTCCGCGCTGTCCGAGCCGTCCCCTCCGGTTCGCAGCAGCACGACGATGCCCACGATGAGGACGGCGAGCGCGAGGATGCCCCCGAGGACGGGTATCTCCCAGCGGAACCGAACGACTGATCTTTGCCTGGTCACGCGTGCAGGCTAACCGGAGTCTCCCCCCGGGCCCGCCCGGGGCGTCCCGGGAGGGCCTCGTGATGAGCCCGCAGTAAGCCCGCCGTGACGCACGGGTCACCGCGGGCCCGGTATGCGGCCCGTGGGACGCCCGCCGTCACGCGAGGGACGCCCGGCGGGCCCGCAGCTCGGTCTTCAGGACCTTTCCGCTCGCGTTGCGCGGGAGTTCGGTCACGAACTCCACGGCCCGCGGCACCTTGTAGTTCGCCATCTCGCGCCGGGACCAGGCGATCAGGTCGTCCGAGGTGAGGGTGGAGCCGGGGCGGCGGACCGCGTACGCCTTGCCGACCTCGCCCAGCCGCGGGTCGGGGATGCCGACGACCGCGACGTCGGCGATGTCCGGGTGCAGGCCGAGGAGCTGTTCGATCTCCGCCGGGTAGGCGTTGAAGCCGCCGACGATGAACATGTCCTTGATCCGGTCGGTGATGCGCAGGTTGCCGTCCTCGTCGAGGACGCCGATGTCGCCCGTGCGCAGCCAGCCCTCGGGCGTGATGGTGCGGGCAGTCTCCTCCGGGTCCTCGTAGTAGCCGCGCATCACGTTGTGGCCGCGGACCTGCACCTCGCCCGGCTTACCGGGCGGCAGGGCCTCCCCGGCGGGACCGGTGACCCGTACCTCCGTGCCGGGGATGGCGCGGCCGGAGGTGGCGGCGACCACCTCGGCCGGGTCGCCCCTCCGGCACATGGTGACGATCCCGCCGGCCTCGGACAGCCCGTACGCGGTGAGCACGGTCGCGATCTTCAGTTCGGCCCGCAGCCGTTCCACCAGCTGCAGCGGCACCACGGCCGCCCCGGTGACCACCAGCCGCAGGGCGGACAGGTCGTGCTGGTCGCGTGTGGGGTGGTCCAGGACGGACTGGTGGAGGGTGGGCGGTCCGGGCAGTACGGAGATGCGTTCGGCGGCGACGTTGGCGAGCACGGTGTCCACGCCGAAAACCGGCTGCGGGACCATCACGGCGCCGCGCATGAGGCAGGCAATGATCCCCGCCTTGTAGCCGAAGGTGTGGAAGAAGGGGTTCACGATCAGGTAGCGGTCGCCCTCGCGCAGGCCGGCCAGCTCGCTCCACACCTCGTAGCAGCGGAGCGTCTGCGCATGGGTGATGACCGCGCCCTTGGGGCTGCCGGTGGTGCCCGAGGTGAAGATGATGTCGGAGGGGTCGCCGGGGCGGATCGTGTCGGCGCGCACCCGGACGGCCGCGCGGGGTACGTCGGCACCGTCGGCCAGGAACTCGGTCCAGGTCCGGAAGGTCTCCGGGGCGTCCTCGGCGAACACCACCACGTCCCGCAGGTCGGGCAGGCCGGGCAGCGGCCCGGTGCCGGGGCCCTCGGCGGCGGCCCGGCGCAGCGAGGCGACGTAGGAGGTGCCCAGGAAGGTGCCGGTGACGAACAGCAGTCTGGCGCCGCTGCGGCGCAGCACGTAGGCGGCCTCGGAGCCCTTGAAGCGGGTGTTGAGCGGGACGAGGACGGCTCCGGCGGTGACCGCGCCGAGCGCGGAGACGATCCAGTCGAGGGAGTTGGGCGCCCAGACGGCGACGCGGTCGCCGGGTTCCACACCGGCGGCGAGGCAGGCGGCCGCGGCCCGCTCCACCCGTTCGCCGAGTTCCTCGTAACGAATGCGCACTCGGCCGTCGACGACGGCCTCCAGCCCGGCGTACTGTTCCGCCGCCGCGCGGACCAGGCCCGGGATGCTGCCCCAGCGCAGATCGCCCCGCTCGTCCTCGGCCATCGCCCACCACCCTCACGGTCGCCAGTAGCTGACTATCCGTCAGATTAGCTGTAGCCTTCGCGGCTGTCAGCACACCGGTGCAGCACGCTTGAAGAGGTGGGGCGATGGCCGCAGGACTCAAGGACGCCACGGCGATAGTCGGGATCGGGCAGACCGCCTTCGCCAAGCGGCTCCCGCAGACCGAGAAGGAACTGGCCTGCCGCGCCATCCTCGCGGCCCTCGCCGACGCCGGCATAGAACCGGCCGAGGTGGACGCCTTTGCCTCGTACACCATGGAGGAGACCGACGAGGTCGAGGTCGCCAAGGCCATCGGGGCCGGCGACGTCACCTTCTTCTCCAAGGTCGGCTACGGCGGCGGCGGCTCCTGCGCCACCGTCGGCCACCTCGCCGCCGCGATCGCCACCGGACAGGCGACCGTCGGCGTCGCCTGGCGGTCCCGCAAGCGCGGGTCCGGCCCGCGCCCCTGGAAGAACACCGCCGTCCAGCTGCCCACGCCCGGCCAGTGGACCCGCCCCTTCGGACTGCTCCGCCCGGCCGACGAGATCGGCATGCTGGCCCGCCGCTACATGCACGAGTACGGGGCCACCCGCGACCACCTCTTCAACGTGGCCCTGGCCTGCCGGAACCGGGCCAACCAGAACCCGGCCGCGATGATGTACGAACGGCCGCTGACCCGCGAGATGTACATGACCGCGCGGTGGATCAGCGAGCCCCTCTGCCTCTTCGACAACTGCCTGGAGACCGACGGCGCACTGGCCTGCGTGATCGTCTCCGCCGAACGCGCCCGCGACTGCCGGCAGAAGCCCGTGTACGTCCACTCCGTCGCGCAGGGCCTGCCCGCCCAGCACCACGGCATGGTCAACTACTGGAACGACGACCCGCTGAGCGGCCCGGCCTGGACCGCCGCCCGCCACCTGTGGAAGCAGGCCGACTTCGGCCCGGCCGACATCGACGTGGCACAGATCTACGACGCGTTCACCCCGCTCATCCCGCTCTCCCTGGAGGGCTACGGCTTCTGCGGGCGCGGCGAGGGCGCCGCCTTCACCGAGGGCGGGGCACTGGAGACCGGCGGCCGGCTGCCGATCAACACCGGCGGCGGCGGGCTGTCCGAGGCGTACGTCCACGGCTTCAACCTGATCAACGAGGGCGTCAAGCAGCTGCGCGGCACCGGTACCGCGCAGGTCCCGGACGCCTCGACCTGCCTGGTGACGGCGGGCGAGGGCGTCCCCACCTCCGCGATCCTCCTCCGGAACTGAAAGGGAACGCCTCCCATGACCACCGATGCCGAAGGCTTCCTCCTCCCCGTCCCGGACGAGGACGGGGCACCCTTCTGGGAGTACGCCGCCCGCGGCGAGCTCCGCGTCCAGGCCTGCGCCGACTGCGGGCGGCTCCGCTTCCCGCCCCGGCCCTGCTGCCCGCACTGCCAGTCCTTCGCCTCCCGGTGGGAGCCGATGAGCGGCCGCGGCCGCATCTGGTCGTTCGTCCGGCCGCACCCGCCGCTGCTGCCCGCCTACGCGGCCCAGGCCCCCTACAACGTCGTGCTCGTGGAGCTCGCCGAGGCCCCGGAGATCCGGCTGGCGGGCAACCTGGTCTCGGCCCCGGACGCCCCGCTCGACTCGGTGGACCCGGCGCGGCTGCGGATCGGGGCGAAGGTGCAGGTGGCCTTCGCCGAGCAGGGCGGGATGACCGTGCCGCGCTGGCTTCTGGCGGCGTCATGAGCCTGACGGTCGAACGGGACAAGACCACCGGTGTCGCCGTCGTCACCCTGGACCGGGAACGCCGGCACAACGCGATCGACCTGGCGACGGCAGCGGAACTCGTGGCGGTATGGCGGGAGTTCCGCTTCGACGAGGACGTCCGGGCGGTCGTCCTGACCGGGGCCGGGACGGCGGCCTTCTGCACCGGCATCGACCGGGACGCGGAAGTGCCGCAGCCCGGCTCGCCGTACTCGGTGGACGACCCGCTCGCCGCCATCGGGCCCAAGGCGGGCGACCTGTGGAAGCCGGTGATCGCCGCCGTCAACGGGATGGCCTGCGGCGGCGCCTTCTACCTGCTGGGCGAGGCCGACTTCATCGTGTCCTCGTCCACGGCCACGTACTTCGACCCGCACACCGCGTACGGCATGGTGAGTGCGTACGAGGCGGTGTACATGGCCCAGCGCGTGCCCTTCGGGGAGGCGGCCCGGATGGCGCTGATGGGCACGGCGGAACGCGTCGGCGCGCAACGCGCGTACGAGATCGGCCTGGTCTCGGAGCTGACCGAACCGGCGGAGCTTCTGCCGTCCGTCCTCCGCACGGCCGAAACCCTGGCCGGCTTCCCCACGGAGGCGGTCCAGGGCACCGTACGGGCCCTGTGGTCGGCCAAACAGGCCGCCCTGCAGCAGGCCCTCGCCCAGGCACCGGCCCTGATCGCCCTGGGGAACCTCCCCCCGGACCGCCAGGCCGCCCTCTTCGCCTCGCGGCGTACATCACCGGGGTTCCGGGTGCGCTGAACGCGAGCCGGGCCGGGCCGGGCCCGGCCCGCGGCCGCTCAGCGCCGGCGGGGCTTGGACCCCTTGGACCCGGAGCCGGACGAGGACCCGGACGAGGACCCGGCGGATGACCCGGACGAGGAACCGGACGTCCCCTTCGAGGTGGGCCTGGGCACCGACACCCGCGTGGAGGAGGAAGGCCTCGGCGTCTTGTCCCCGTCCTCGTCCACCACCCGGCAGGTCTTGACCTCGCCCGCCCTGGCGATCTTCATCATGGGAAGGCTGAAGGTCCGGGTCCCCCGCGCCTCCAGCACGCCGCTGCGCCTGCCCGTCTCGATCTCGACCCCGGAGGCGTCGTCGAGCCGTACCACCACGTTGTAGTTCGACAACCGGTCGAGCTGGGAGGTGATCTTCACCGTGGTCGCCCGCCGGGCGGTGGTCGGACAGGTCAGCTCGACGAGGAAGTCCTGGCCCACGGCTGACGGCGACGGCGACGCCGACGGGGTCGCGAGCCCCTCACTCACGGACACGCTGCTGCTCTTCTTCTTTTTCTTGCTCTTGCTCTTGCCGCCGCACCCGCCGACGGTGAACGCGAGCGCGACCGCGACGACTACCGCCGTGCCCCTGACAAAACTACGACCGGCCATGACCGGTGCTCCTCCCCCTGGACTACAAGCCGGTGACGGTACCAGCAGGCACCGACATGCGCCCCCGCACGGCCGGGCGTAGGTTCGGACCAGAGGCCGGCGGACCCGCCCCGCCCCCGCCTCCGCCTCCAAGGACGACGGCCGCCGTCCGACCCCCCTTCCGTAAGCGGTACGACGGCCGTCCCCGCGCGCCTGCCGCCCGCGTCCGTCAGCCGGACCGGGGCACCGCGACCACCTGCACCTCGTCCTCGTAGACGATCCGCCCGGGGTCCGCGGACTCCACCCGTTCCCACGGGACGTCATGCAGGTTGAGAAGTTCCAGGTAGCCGGCCACCCGCTCGATGAGGTGGCCCGCCGTGTCCTTGAACCACGCGACCGCGCCCGGGTTCACGGCGGGGTCGTAGACCGCCGGGTCATGGTCGGAGGGGTCCGGGTAGGCGGCGTCGTACCAGTCGTTGGCGGCCCGCCAGAAGCGGTGCTGCTCCTCGGTGAGCCGGCCCTCCCGGGCGAGCCCGTTGGCCAGGGCGAACACGCCCGGGAAGTGCCCTCGGGGGCTGCGGACGGTGCCCTGGAACCTCACGTACGTCGGCATGCGGGGCAGCCTAGGGGGTGTCCCGCGGACGGCGACGGCCCCCGTCCCCTTGCGGGGAGCGGGGGCCGTTCGGCTTACGGATTCCGGGGTCAGGCGGTGACGATGCCCGAGTCGGAGACGCGGATGTCGGCGGCGGTGCGGCCGGAGGGGGAGCCGAGCTTCTCGACGGCCTCGACGACCTCCATGCCGGAGACGACCTCGCCGAAGACGACGTGCTTGCCGTCCAGCCAGCCGGTGACGACGGTGGTGATGAAGAACTGCGAGCCGTTGGTGTTCTTGCCGGCGTTCGCCATCGACAGCAGGCCCGGGCGGTCGTGCTTCTTGGTGAAGTTCTCGTCGGCGAACTTCTCGCCGTAGATGCTCTTGCCGCCGGTGCCGTTCTCGTTGGTGAAGTCGCCGCCCTGCAGCATGAACTGCGGGATGACGCGGTGGAACGGGGAACCCTTGTAGCCGAAGCCGTTCGCGCCGGTGGCCAGCTCGCGGAAGTTGCGGGCGGTCTTCGGCACGACATCGTCGTACAGCTTGAACTCGATGCGGCCCAGCGGCTTGCCGTCGGCGGTGATCTCGAAGAAGACGTTTTCGTTGCTCATGGGTCCCATCCTGTCACTCCCGGTGCGATGCGCAGCCCGGCGGGGCCGATCCGGGTCCCGGGAGCAGCCCGGCGGGCCGCCCCGCATCCCTCGTGCCGCACCCCTCAGCAATGCGCTACGTGCTCCGCCCCGTCCGGCGGCCAACCCCGGTCGTCACCGTCACCGTCCGCAGCGTGATCCCGTGGCGGGTCCGCAGCCGGTACAGCTCGAAGGCGGCGAGCGCCGTCGTCGCGAGCGCCCCGCCCACGGGCAGCACGGTGGAGTCCGCGAACTGGTCGCCCACCGGGAAGAAGACGTCCTGGAGGGCCAGTTCCCAGGCCAGGACGACGGTCAGGAAGGCCGGCAGGGCCTGGTGGACCTCCACCGTGCGGAACATGTGCCGCGATATCGCCGGTACGGCGAAGAAGACGAATCCGACGCCCCGGGCGACGAGATAGATGCCGGCGATCGCGGCGAAGCCGCTGAGCAGCGGCTTGTCGAAGGTGAAGGCCCACAGCGGCAGCAGCACCCCGCCCGCGGCCATCAGGATGTGCCCGAGGAAGGCACCCACGGCGGTCAGCGGGCCCGGTAATCGTCCGATCATCCGTCTGCGGTGGTCGGGGCGCGCCAGGGCGATGTGGACCGCCAGGACCACGGGGACCGAGAGGAGCAGCAGGACGGGCGTCAGCGCGACCTTGAGCGCGCCGTCGCGCGCCCACTGGACCAGGCCCTCCGGGTCCTGGGCCGCGACCGGCACCTTCACGACCAGCGCGATGCCCAGACCGCTCCAGAAGCGCACTTCCTGGAGGATGCGGACCGGCCGGTCATGAAGGACCGCGTCCTCGGGCGGCTCCATGAAGCGTTCGACGATCGTGCGGTCCGGGTGCTGCTCCACGGCCTCGTCCACCCGACGATCGTGGCAGCCGGTCCGCCTGGACGACAGCGTTCCGCACCGACCGCAACCGCCGCCTCCCCGGCCGGTCCGGGCAGGGCCCGGACCGGGGGCGTCACGTCAGGACCCCGTCCGCGTCCCCGTGCCCTTCGAGGCGTCCAGGGCGTAGACGCAGCGGTCCTTGCTGCACGCGTAGACCACACCCGCCCGGGCGACCGGGGAGCCGGCGATCTCGCCGCCCGTGGCGAGCTTCCAGCGCAGCTGGCCGCCCGCCGCGTCCAGGGTGTACAGGCAGTGGTCCGCCGAGCCGAAGTGCACCCGGCCGTCCGCGACCACCGGGGCGCCGGTGATCTCGGCGCCCGCCGCGAACCGCCACTTCGGGGTGCCGGTCACCGCGTCCAGCGTGTAGAGCGCACTGCCCGAGGCCAGGTGGACGTGGCCGTCGGCGACCACCACCGGCTCGGTGGACTGTCGCGGCTCGGTGGCGATGCGCCAGCGGTCCTTGCCCGTCGCGGCGTCGATGGCGTAGACGGTGCCGAGGTAGTCGGCCAGGTAGACACCGCCGCCGGTGACCGCGGGGCCCGGGGCGAAGGCCGGAGCGGCCAGGAACGCCGCGGGGGCCTCGAAGTGCCAGCGGACCCGGCCGGAGGCCCGGTCCACGGACAGCACCCGGGTGCCTGCCGCCACGTAGACGTTCCCGTCCTGCGCCGGGGTGACCCGGACCGGCACGTTGCCGCAGGAGGCCGCGTCGCCCACCGGGTAGGACCAGGCCTCCCGGCCCGTACGGGCGTCCAGCGCGCGCAGCCGGGCGTCCTGCCAGACGTACGCGTAGCCGTCGTGCAGGACCGGTGCCGCGTCGGCCGTCTCGAAGTCGGTCTGGGCGCCGGTCAGGGACCACAGCTGCTGCCCGGTCGCCGCCTCGTACGCGTGGACGCCGCCGCCGCGCGTGGCGGTGAGCACCGTGCCCCGGTCCGCGCGCAGCGCGTACACCCAGGCGTCGGAGGCGAGCCGCCAGCGCTCGCTGCCGTCGGAGGCGTCCAGCGCGTACAGCGACGGACCGTCGGAGGCGTGGATCCGGCCGTCCGAGACCGCCATCGCCCAGGCCACGTCGCGGGTCTTGAACTGGCGGCGGCCACTGCCCACGTCCAGCGCGTGGACCTCGAAGGAGGTGACGTAGAGGAGGTCACCGGCGACGGTCGGGGTGCCCCAGACCTCGTTGGACATGCGGAACCGCCAGGGGCGCCAGCGGCCGCTGTCCGGCGCCGGACCGGGCCGGGGCACGGCGGGAACGGGCACCGCGGGCGCGGACGCCGCGGATCCGCCGGGCGGGCGGATCCAGCCGGTGGCGGAGTCGGCCGAGCCCGGTGCGGCGGAGACCGGACGAGGGCCGGGGCCGATCGGCACCGGGGACGCGCCCAGCCGGACCGGCTCGGCGGAAGCGGGTGCGGGTGCGGACGCGGACGCAGACGCGGACGCGGGCACCTGGCCGGGCGGCGGGGTGATCGGCGGGTGCTGCGGCCGCGGCGGGGCGGCGTGGCCGGTGCGCGGGTCCGCCCACGGGTCGCCGGGCGCGGGCCGGCCATCGGGAGCCGGGCGCTCGCGGCGGTGGGTGGGGCCCTGCCCGGGAGCACCGGCACCGGCACCACCGCCGCCACCGGCACCGGCCGCTCCGGCACCGCTGGTGCGCTGCCCGGCCCGCCGCGCCTCGATCATCGCGACGGCGCGCCCCGGCAGCCAGGCCGAGGCGGTGCCGCTGTCGTCCCCGGCGGCGAACAGGTGCGGGGCCAGCTGCGCCTGCAGGTCGGCCGGTGTGGGCCGGAGCGTCGCGTCCATCTGCATGCAGGAGTCGATCAGCGGCCGGAGCTCGTCCGGCAGGCCCTCCAGGTTCGGACCTTCGCGCAGCAGCATGAACACGGTCTCCACCGGGTTCGCCCCGTGGTAGGGCGGGTGCCCGGTGGCCGCGAAGACCAGGGTGGAGCCGAGCGAGAAGACGTCGCTGGCGCCCTTCACGCTGCGCGAGTCCTTCGCCTGCTCGGGCGACATGTAGGCCGGGGTGCCGACGGCGACGTTCGTCATGGTCAGCCGGGTGTTGGAGACACCACTGGCGATGCCGAAGTCGATCACGCGCGGGCCGTCCTCGACCACCAGCACGTTCGACGGCTTGAGGTCGCGGTGCACCAGGCCGGCCTGGTGGATGGACTGCAGCGCCTCCGCGATGCCGGCCGCGAGCCACCGTACGGCCTGCGCGGGCATCGGCCCGCACTCGTTGACGATCTCCTCCAGGGAGGGCGCCGGGACGTACGCGGTGGCCAGCCAGGGCACGGCGGCGCGCGGGTCGGCGTCGACCACGGCCGCGGTGTAGAAGCCGGAGACGGCGCGGGCCGCCTCCACCTCGCGGGTGAACCGCACCCGGAACAGCTGGTCCTCGGCGAGCTCGGTGCGCACCGTCTTGATCGCGACCCGGCGGCCGGATGCCGACCGCGCGAGATAGACCAGCCCCATGCCGCCGGCTCCGAGCCGGCCCAGCACCTCGAAGGGGCCGATCCGTCTCGGGTCGTGCTGCGTCAGCTGCTCCACCACTCGCCTCACACCTCCCCGTACGGGACCCAGGTCCGGGCCCGCGCACCCCGATTCTGTCAGGCCCCGGGCCGACCCGGCTCCGACTCCGCGCCAGGCCCGGCCGCCGATCCGGACTCCGATCCGGACCCGGGCCCGGACTCCGGCCCGGCCTCGGGCTCGGAGAGGAGGGCGAAGGCCGCCCCCTGATTGTCCGCGACGACCGCGATCCGCCCGTACGGCGTGTCGAACGGGTCGGCGCTGACCCGGCCGCCGAGGCGGCGCACCGTCGCCACCGACTCGTCCACGTCGGGCACCGCGAAGTACACCAGGAAATGCGCGGGCATGAACTCGGGGAAGGCCTCCGTGATCAGCGTCCGGCCGGCCACGGCGGTGTCCGGGCCGGGCGGGCTGCCGGGCGGCGACCAGGTCCGGTACTCGATGCCGGCGTCCTCCTGGTCCTCTGCGACGTAGCCGAAGACCTGCGCGTAGAAGGTGTCGACGGCGTCGCGGGCCCGGGTGTAGACCTCGGTCCAGCAGTACGTGTACGGCACCATGCTGGCCTCGAAGCCGTGGTGGGTGCCGGGCTGCCACAGGCCGAAGACGGCGCCGCCGGGGTCGGCGGCCATCGCGGCCGTGCCGTACGGGCCGACCGGCATGGGCTCCATGACCATCTGGCCGCCGGCGCTGCGGATCCGCCGGGCGGCGGCGTAGGCGTCGGCGGTGTAGAGGTAGACACCCCAGACTGTGGGCATCCGGCCGTCGGGTTTGGGCGCCAGGGCGGCCACGTTGCGGCCGCGGCTGTAGGCCTGGGTGTAGCCGCCGTACTGCGCGGAGGGCGCGGTGAAGGTCCACCCGAACAGCTCACCGTAGAAACGCTTGCCCGCCTCGACGTCAGGAAGCGAGGCGTCCACCCAGCAGGGGGTGCCCTCTGCGAATGCGGCCATGGGCCTTTCCTTCCGTTTTGGCATGCTGTGCGCCCACCCATGATCCTCCAGAACCGTTGTCCACAGCCTGTTGATAAGACTATTCGGGCGATTCCGGACCCCGCGCCGTGTGGGCAGGCGTGCTGCAGGGCGATGGGGGTCCCCCCTGCTCGAGCGAAGCCGAGAGCTTGGGGGTGGGGGTCCCCCCGGACGGAGTCTGGGGGAGGTGGGCACACGGCACACCGGCCCGCGCCGGACGCGCAGCGTGTCCCCGCACCCCGACCCCGCTCACGGGGTCGGACCCGCTCCAGGCGGAGCACTGCTCCCAGCCCCGCCCCGCCAGGGAATCGCAGGCCAAGCCCCCCGTAACCCCATTTGCAGGCGGCCGAATCGCGCCCCGACCCCCCCTCGGTAAGCTGACGGCATGACAGGACAAGTACGCACCGTCGACGGCCGCGTTGCCGGCCGGCGCGGACAGGCGACGCGGCAGAAGCTGCTGGACTGCCTCAGCGAGATGCTCAGCAGCTCGCCGTACCGCGACGTGAAGGTGATCGACGTCGCCCGGAAGGCCGGGACCTCCCCCGCGACCTTCTACCAGTACTTCCCGGACGTCGAGGGCGCCGTCCTGGAGATCGCCGAGCAAATGGCGACCGAGGGCGCGCAGTTGACGGCTCTGGTCGAGGGCCGCTCCTGGGTCGGCAAGTCCGGCTGGCAGGCGGCCGAGGAGCTCGTCGACGGCTTCCTGGAGTTCTGGCGGAGCAACGACGCGATCCTGCGCGTCGTCGACCTCGGCGCGGCCGAGGGCGACAAGCGCTTCTACAAGATCCGCATGAAGATCCTGAACTCGGTCACCAACTCCCTCACCGAATCGGTCAAGGAGCTCCAGGCCAAGGGCAAGGTCGACAAGGACGTCAGCCCGGCCGCGGTCTCCGGCTCGCTGGTCGCCATGCTCGCGGCCGTGGCCTCGCACCAGAAGGGCTTCCAGACCTGGGGCGTCAAGCAAGCCGAGCTGAAGCCGAACCTGGCGCTGCTCGTGCACCTCGGCATCACGGGCAAGAAGCCGACGAAGTGACGATGCTCGCCCCCATGAATGGGAGCGATTCCCTTTAGCTCGCGTGAGCGGGCTTCGGGGTTTCACGCATCCGCCTCCGGCCGGTGGCCTGGACTCGCACCCTGGGGATGCTGCGCGTGCTGTTGATGACCGAGCCACCCGTCCGGCGGGCTCGGGCCTCGATCTCGACCGAGGCATTGTGGTCGGCGTCGTCCTCATGCCCGCACCGGGTGCAGGCGAACAGCCGGCCGCATCCCTGACGGGACTCGGGATCGACCAGGCCACACCGGGCGCAGGTCTGAGAGGTGTGGAATGCGGGCACGGCGACAAGTACGGACCCGTACAGGCCTACCTTGTACTCGAGCTGGCGCCGCCGCTCCCCGGGAGTGTTGTCGAGGACCGACCGGTTCATCCCAGCCTTCGCCCGGACGTTCCTGCCCGGCGACTCGGTGCTGCCCTTCGCGGACTTGGTCATGCTGTTCACGCGCAGGTCCTCGATACCGATCAGGCCGTGGTTTTTGGCAAGGTCGGTGGTGAGCTTGTGCGTGCTGCGATCAGCGCCGCTCCAGCCGGAACAGCCGGATCTCGCGTTCGATCCGCGCCTGGTAGGTCGCGTACGGCGGCCAGAAGCGCAGCACGGCCCGCCACGCCGCCGCGCGTTCCTCCCCCGCCAGCAGCCGGGCCCGGACCTCGATGTCCTGCCCCTTCCAACTGATCCGGGCGTCCGGGTGCTTCAGCAGGTTCGCGGTCCACGCCGGGTGCCCGGGCCGCCCGAAGTTGGAGCCGATCAGCAGCCAGGTCGCCCCGCCGGGCTCCGGCATGCAGGCCAGCGGGGTGGTACGCGGCTCGCCGCTCTTCGCACCCCTCGCGGTGAGGATGACCCCGGGCAGCATCTGCGCACTGAGCATGACCTTGCCGCGGGTCAGCCGGTGCACCGCCTTGTCCATGGCCGGGATGAAGTGCGGTGCGATCCTCGCGAACATCCTCGTCGAGGAGACCTTCTGCATGAGCTTGAGACCAGGGGTCATCGGAGGACCGCCCTCTCCTCTGCCGTCGCGGTGGGGGTGAACAGCCCGGCGGTGTGGGCCGCGTGGGCGCGCAGCCGGTGCACCGGACCGAAGAGCAGCTCGTCGGCGGCGGCGCGCTTGAAGTACAGGTGGGCGTCGTGCTCCCAGGTGAAGCCGATGCCCCCGTGCAGCTGGATGGCCTCGCCGGCGGTGATCCGCAGGGCCTCCAGCGCCTGGGCCAGCGCGAGCCCGCCCTGCTCCGGGTCCCAGGCCGCGTAGTAGGCCGCCGAACGGGCCGCCTGGACCTGTACGTACAGGTCGGCGAGCCGGTGCTTGACCGCCTGGAAGGACCCGACGGGCCGGCCGAACTGCTCCCTCGCCCGTACGTACTCCACGGTCCGGGCCAGCGCCTGGTCGGCCGCCCCGACCGCCTCGGCGGCGAGCACGGCGGCGGCGGTACGGCCGACCGCGGCGAGCGCGCCCCGGACGTCCGCGCCGCCCGCCGCGCCGTCCTCGTGCGCCCCCAGCAACTCGGCGGGTACGTCCCTCAGCTGGACGCGCGCCTGCGGCCGGGTCTCGTCCAGGACGGCCTGCCGTGCCCGGACCAGACCGGGCGCGTCCTCCCGCACGAGGAACAGCAGGGTGCGGCTGCGCGCGAACCCCCCGGTGTGCGCCGCGACCAGCAGCAGCCCGGCGCTGTGCCCGTCCAGCACCTGGGCGGCCTCCCCGTACAGCCGCCAGCCCCCCGTATCGTCCCGCCGGGCCTGCACCCCGCCGGCCCGGCCGCCGCCGGACCACTCCCCCGCGCCGTTGTCCCCGGTCAGGGCGAGGGCGGTGGCGAGCGCGGTGCCCGGCACCACCAGCGCGGCGGTGAGCCCGCCGGCCGCCAGCGGCGGGAGCAGCTCCGACCGCTGGGCGGCGGTGCCGAGGGCCGCGATCAGCGGGGCGGCGAGCACGGCCGTGCCGAGCAGGGGCGAGGGCAGCAGCGCCCGGCCGGTCTCCTCGCAGGCCAGCACCAGGTCGGCGGGGCCGCAGCCGACACCCCCGTACTCCTCCGGGACCGCGATCCCCGGCAGCCCGAGCTGCCGGCCGAGCTGCTGCCACAGCTCGCGGTCGTAGCCGGCGGCGGTCCGGACGGCGGCCTTGACCTCGTCCGGACCGCAGCGTTTGCCCAGGATCTCGCGCAGGGTGCGGCGCATCTCGTCCTGCTCCGCGGTGAAGGCGGCGTCCATCGGCGGGCTCCTCCCGTATCTGACGGCGCGTCATGTTAGAGCGGGCGAGGGGAGATGCCCAGAGCAAGGCGCCGACCGGAGGGGGCGGGTGACCGGACGGCGACGGATACGACGGATGTACCGATCGCCGCGATCTGATGTACCGTCAGATTCATGGCGGGAAGCATCGTGGTCAACGTCAAGGAACGCCGCAAAGTGGCCGTCGTCGGCGTCGCGCTCTCGGACTGCGGACGGGTGGACGGCCCCACCCCGTACGCACTGCACGCCCAGGCCGCGCGCCGCGCCCTCGCCGACTCGGGCCTGGACCGCTCGGTGGTCGACGGCTTCGCCTCGGCCGGACTGGGCACCCTGGCCCCGGTCGAGGTCGCCGAGTACCTCGGCCTGCGCCCCACCTGGGTGGACTCCACCTCGGTCGGCGGCTCAACCTGGGAGGTCATGGCCGCGCACGCCGCCGACGCCATCGCGGCGGGCTCGGTGAACGCCGTCCTGCTGGTCTACGGCTCGACGGCCCGGGCCGACATCAAGGCCCGCCGCCGCACCTCGAACCTCTCCTTCGGCGCGCGGGGCCCGCTCCAGTTCGAGGTCCCGTACGGGCACACGCTGATCTCCAAGTACGCCATGGCCGCCCGGCGCCACATGCACGAGTACGGCACCACCCTGGAGCAGCTCGCGGAGGTCGCCGTCCAGGCCCGGGCGAACGCCGCGACCAACCCGGACGCCATGTTCCGCGACCCAATCACGGTCGAGGACGTCCTGTCCGGGGACATGATCGCGGACCCCTTCACCAAGCTGCACTGCTGCATCCGCTCGGACGGCGGCTGCGCGGTGCTCCTGGCGGCGGAGGAGTACGTCCCGGACACCGCGAAGTCCCCCGTATGGGTGCTGGGCGCCGGAACCTCGGTCTCCCACACGACCATGTCGGAGTGGGAGGACTTCACGGTGTCCCCGGCCGCAGTCTCGGGCCGCCTGGCCTTCGAACGCGCCGGCGTCCGCCCGTCCGACGTGGACCTCGCCGAGATCTACGACGCCTTCACGTACATGACCCTGGTCACCCTGGAGGACCTCGGCTTCTGCGCGAAGGGCGAAGGCGGCGCCTTCGTCGAGAAGGGCCGCCTGCTCCGCGACGGCGACCTCCCCGTCAACACCGACGGCGGCGGCCTCTCGGCCTGCCACCCGGGCATGCGCGGCCTGTTCCTCCTGGTGGAGGCGGTCCGCCAGCTCCGAGGCGAAGCGGGCCCCGGCCAGGTCCGCAAACGCAACGGCAACCTCCCTGAACTGGCGGTCGCCTCAGGCACGGGCGGCTGGTTCTGCTCATCGGGGACGGTGGTGCTGGGGCGGGGGTGACGGGGGCGGGGGTGACGGGGGCGGGGTCGGGATCTGGGGCGGGGTCGGGATCTGGGGCGGCGCACGGGACGGCGGAACCAGGCGGCGGGGCGGGACAGGAGGTGCCAGAACTCCACCCGAGGCCGACCAGCCCGCAGGGCAAGACCGGGATATGCGCCACGGCTTCGCCTGGACGGCGTCAGGGAGGTGCCCGGGGGCTGCCCGTCAGTCCTCATCGTCCTTCCGTGCCGGCCGCCGGCGTCAAGGGCGCGACGTTGTCGCGTCGCCTCCGGCGATGGCCCTTCGGGCCACCCTTGACCCCGACGACCGTCCCGGAACGACAAGGACTGTCGGGCGGCCCCCGGGGGAACGGCATGGAGGGACCGAGGCCTGCCTGGCTGTGACGTTGGCGGGCACGAGCAGCGGCCCTGCTCGGCCAGCCGCCCATCCGGGCGGACGCAGCGGTGAAGTCGATCAGATCTACGTAATCCAGCTCGGCCCACGCGCACCAGATCGCTACGCGCTTCTCATTTCTCGGCGGATGCGGGCCGCCGGGGGCCGGACATAGACCGCCAACGATCGCTACGCGCTTCTGTTTGTCGGCGGGCGCGGGCTGCCGGGGGTTGGGCAGAGGCCGCCCACGCTCGCTACGTGCTTCTGCCGGACGGCGGATGCGGCACGCAGTCATCGATGGCGAGCCACCCCGCCCACAGCGGGCCGCATCCGCCATCCCGCAGGCGCGGGTAGCGATCGTGGGCGTCATCCGCCCAGCCCCTGAGGGCCGCACCCGCCATTTCGTCAGGAGCGCGTAGCGATCGTTGGCGGTCTATGTCCGGCCGCTGGCGGGCCGCATTCGCTCAGAGACAGGAGCGCGTAGCGATCTGGTGCGCGTGAGGCCGAGCTGGATTACGTAGATCTGATCGACTTCGGTCCTGCGTCCGCCCGGATGGGCGGCTGGCCGAGCGGAGCTGCGGCTCGTGCCCGCCGGAGCCAGAGCCTCACGACCCGTAGGTCCCCCTATGCCGTTCCCCCGGGGGCCGCCCGACAGTCCTTTGTCGTTCCGGGACGGACGTCGGGGTCAAGGGTGGCCCGAAGGGCCATCGCCGGAGGCGACGCGACAACGTCGCGCCCTTGACGCCGACGGCCGGCACGGAAGGACGATGAGGACTGACGGGCAGCCCCCGGGCACCCTCTCGCCCCCGACCCAGCGGAGCTCCGGCCCAAGACACGCGGCCGAGGTCCTGGCGGGGCTTCATCTCCACCCCACCCGTTCCCACAACCGGAATCCCGCTCCCGCCTCCCAACACCCCCTCGCTCGACGGCCGTCAGCTGTACTTGGCTCACGCCCCGGACTCCGTCCGGGCGCAGCCCCCAGGGGTGGGTGGCCAACCCCGTCCCGCCGGGTCCGGCGCGGGGGACAGCGAGCGCACCTCGGCCGTGGGTGCGTACCGCCCCACCCACCACGCCACCTATCGTGGCCACGTCCGAAGCTGGGCCCCGAGCGGTACCGAGGAGTTCGTGTGACCACCCACGCCGAGTTCGCCGAAGCCCTGCGCGCCCAGCGCGTGTGGGACCGGGAACTGCCCGGGTTCGATGCGGACGCCGCTCCCGCGGAGCCGCTCACGCTCTTCCACTCGTGGTTCCTGGGCGCCGTCGCGGCCCGGCAGGTGGAACCGCACACCATGACGCTCGCCACCGTGGACGCCGACGGGTTGCCCGACGTACGGACCCTGATGCTGCACGACGCGGACGCGCGCGGCTGGCACTTCGCCACGCACGCCACCAGCGCCAAGGGGCAGCAGCTGGCCGCCCGCCCCTTCGCGGCCCTGCACTTCTACTGGCCCGCCGTCGCGCAGCAGATCCGTATCCGGGGACGCGTCAGCGCCGACGGTCCGGGAGCCGTACGGTCCCGCGGGGCCCTCGCGGCGGCACTCACCGGCCACCAGAGCGAGATCCTCGACACCCGCGAGACGCTCGTCCGGGCGTCCGCCGCCGCGTGGGAGCGCGCCGGCGCGGAGCCGGATGCCACCGTCCCGACCTGGACGGCGTACACGCTGACACCCGACGAGGTCGAGTTCTTCCAGGGCGACGCCATGCGGCGGCACGTCCGGCTCCGGTACCGCCGACAGGTTGACGAAGACGGCATCAGCACAGGCACAGGCACCAATAGCAGGTGGGACCGCGAGCTGCTCTGGCCCTGACCTCAGGCCCCCGGCTGCCGCGCGTCAGGCCGTTCGCGCGGCCGGAACACCGGTACCGAGATCTCGTCCGTCTCCCCCCGGAAGGTGACCTCCAGGGGCATGCCGATGCGCAGGTCCGCCTCCTCGCAGTCGACGACCTCCGTCATCATCCGCGGGCCCTCCTCCAGGTCCACGACCGCGGCCACGTACGGGACCCGGCTGCCGAACGGGGGCAGGTCGTTGCGGTGGATCACCGACCAGGTGTAGAGGACGGCCCGGCCGCTCGCCTGCTCCCACGCCACCCGGTCCTCGCCGGCCCAGCAGTACGGGCAGAACTCGCGCGGGTAGTGGTGCGCGCGGCCGCACGCCGCGCAGCGGCGGAGCAGCAGGCGTCCCTCGGCGGCCGCCGTCCAGTAGGGCCGGGTGAACGCGTCGACCTCGGGCAGGTCGAAGCGGGGGCCGCCGGAGGCGGGGGCCCCGGTCATGAGAAGAGTCCGATCGCCGAGTCGAGGGACCAGGTCTGCCAGCTCATCGCGAAGAGCGCGACGAGCGAGATGAGGGCCATCATCGAGTTCTGGCCCTGCTCGGCCCAGTCGTGGATCATCAGCACCAGGTAGAGCAGGTTCAGCAGCAGGCCGCCGACCAGCGCCACCGGGGTCAGCAACCCGAGGACGAGCCCCAGGCCGAGGGCCAGTTCCGCGTACACGACCACGTACGCCATCACTTTCGGCCGCGGCTGCACCACCGACACGAAGCCCGTCTTCACGAAGGGCCACCGGTGCTTGTTCGCCACGTCGGCCGCCCAGGCGATGCCGGTACCGCGCTCGAACCAGCCCTTCTTGTCCTTGTGCCGCCAGCTCTCCAGCCACCACAGGCCGAGGCCGATCCGCAGTACGGCGAGCCACTCGGCCCCGCTCAGCCAGATGGTCTGCATGCGGCCACCCCTCCCACCCTCCCACGCACAAATCTGACGGTACGTCAGTTCAGCTGATCCGGCGCGTCCGCGCAAGAGCTCCGGCACGCCCGCACGAGAGCGCCCGCCCCACCCCCATTCCCCCGCCGTGACCGATCCGCAACCGATTCCCCGCCCGACCGAGACCCATGAACGCTACGTGACGGTACGCTCACCCTTCATGCCTGAAGCGCCTGACCTGACCACCACCGAGCCGCATCCCGTGTACGTCATCGGCGGTGGCCCCGGAGGTCTCGCCGTGGCGGCCGCGCTCCGCGCGCGCGGCGTCCGTGCGGTCGTCGTCGAGAAGTCCGACGCCGTGGGCGCCTCCTGGCGACGCCACTACGACCGGCTCCGTCTGCACACCACCCGCCGCCTCTCGGCCCTGCCGGGGCTCCCGATGCCGCGCCGCTTCGGGCGCTGGGTGGCCCGCGACAACGTGGTGCGGTACCTGGAGAAGTACGCCGAGCACCACGAGCTGGAGATCGTCACCGGCGTGGAAGTGACCCGCATCGAGCGCGCCCGAGGCGGAAGCGGGGACGGAAACGGTGACGGCTGGGTGCTGCACGCCACCGGCGGGCGGCGGCTCGCCGCCCGGGCCGTGGTCATCGCCACCGGCTTCAACCACACCCCAGCCCTCCCCGCCTGGCCCGGCGCCGACGGGTACACCGGGGAGCTGCTGCACGCCGCGGGCTACCGCAATCCGGCCCCCTTCGCGGGCCGCGACGTGCTCGTCGTCGGCACCGGCAACACCGGCGCCGAGATAGCCGTCGACCTCGCGGAAGGCGGCGCCGCCCGGGTGCGGCTCGCCGTGCGCACCGCCCCGCACATCGTGCGCCGCTCCACGGCCGGCTGGCCGGCCCAGCGCAGCGGGATCCTGGTGCGCCGGCTGCCCGTACGGCTGGTGGACCGGATCGGCAGGCTCCAGGCCAGGGTGGCCGTGCCGGACCTTTCGGCGTACGGGCTCCCGCGTCCGGAGGCCGGCCTGTACAGCCGGGTCCTGGAAGGGGCGATCCCGGTGCAGGACGTGGGGCTGATCGCGGCCGTCCGGGCCCGGAAGGTGGTGCCGGTCGCCGCAGTGGAGGCCTTCGACGGGGACGGGGTGGTCCTGGCGGACGGCTCGCGCATCACCCCGGACGCGGTGATCGCGGCCACCGGCTACCGGCGGGGACTGGAGGGTCTGGTCGGGCACCTGGACGTGCTGGACGGGCGCGGCAGGCCAGTGGTGCACGGCTCGCGCACCTCCCCGAATGCGCCACGGCTGTATTTCACCGGTTTCACGAACCCCATCAGCGGAATGTTCCGTGAGATGGCCCTGGACGCCGAGCGGATCGCCAAGTCCCTTGCGCGTGCGGGACGTACCGCCGCGTAACATCTGCCCGCATTCTTGCGCAGGCCTGTTCCTGACGACGCGTCAGTTCAGTAATCTGACAAGGCGTCAGTTCACATGGCGTTTGTCTGCGTCATCGAGCAGGAGCGGGCGGAACGATGCTTGGATCTACTCACGGCACCCTCACCACCGACTTCCGCGCACGGGTCGAGGCATGCGGGGACCATGCCCGCAACGCCGTCCACTCCACGACGGCCGACCCCACCGCCGACGGGGCGGGCGCGGGCGCCCTCGACGTCAGCGGCCGGCCGCTGCACGCCGACGTACCCGACCTCGACCGCTTCTTCCGGCCGGAGTCGGTGGCCGTGATCGGCGCCTCCGACGCCGAGGGCAGACCCAACACCGGCATCACCCGCCAGCTCATCGCCTGGGCGGAACGCGTGGGCGCCCGGCTGCACCCCGTGCACCCCACCCGGGCCTCCGTCTTCGGGCGGCCCTGCCACGCCTCCGTGGGCGACCTGCCCGAGCAGGTGGACCTGGCCGTCCTGCTGGTGGCAGACCCGCTCCCCGTCATCGAGCAACTCGCCGAGGCGAAGGTGAAGTTCGCAGTGGCCTTCGCCTCCGGCTTCGCCGAGACCGGGGACCAGGGCAAGGAGGCGCAGGCCCGGCTCGCCGCGGCCGTACGGCGCTCCGGGCTGCGGCTGCTCGGCCCGAACACCAACCTCAACGCCTTCCAGGAGTTCCGCGAGGACCTGGACGGGCCGGCGATCGCGCTGATCACCCAGTCCGGGCACCAGGGCCGGCCCGTCTACACCCTGCAGGAGCTGGGCATCCGCCTCTCCCACTGGGCACCGACCGGCAACGAGGCAGACCTGGAGACGGCCGACTTCATCTCCTACTTCGCCGAGCGGCCGGAGGTCGGCGCGATCGCCTGCTACGTCGAGGGGCTCAAGGACGGCCGGTCCTTCCTGCTCGCCGCCGACCGGGCCGCCCGCAACGGGGTCCCGGTGGTCGCCGTCAAGGTCGGCCGGACCGAGACCGGCGCCCGGATGGCCGCCTCCCACACGGGCAAGCTCACCGGCGCGGACACCGTCGTGGACGCCGCGATGCGGCAGTTCGGCGTGATCCGGGTGGACGGCCTGGACGAGCTCCAGGACACCGCGGCGCTCCTCGCCCGCGCCCGCAGGCCACAGGCCGACGGGGTGGTCGTCTACTCCATCTCCGGCGGCACCGGGGCGCACTTCTCCGACCTGGCCACGGAGGCCGGGCTCTCCCTGCCCACCCTCTCCGAGGCCAGGCAGGCCGAGCTGCACCAGTGGATACCGGAGTACCTGAACGTCGCCAACCCCGTGGACAACGGCGGTCACCCGGTCGGCGACTGGCGCGGCCGGAAGATCATCGACTCGATCCTCGCCGACCCGTCCGTGGGCGTGCTGATCTGCCCGATCACCGGCCCGTTCCCGCCCATGAGCGACAAGCTCGCGCAGGACCTGGTGGACGCGGCGGAGGAGACGGACAAACTGATCTGCGTGGTGTGGGGCTCCCCGGTGGGGACCGAGGACGCCTACCGCACCACCCTGCTCGGCTCCTCCCGGGTCGCCACCTTCCGCACCTTCGGCAACTGCATCACCGCCGTACGCTCCTACCTCGAACACCACCGCTTCACCACGGGCTACCGTTCGCCCTTCGACGACGCCCCGCGCACGCCGTCGCCCTCGTACCGGAAGGCCCAGGCCCTGATGCGGCCGGGGCAGCAGCTCAGCGAGCACGCGGCGAAGCAGCTGCTGCGCGCGTACGGGATCCGGGTTCCGCGCGAGCAGCTGGTGACCAGCGCGGCGGCGGCGGTCCGGGCGGCCGGGCTGGTCGGCTACCCGGTGGTGATGAAGGCGTCCGGGCCGCAGCTGGCCCACAAGACAGAGCTGGGTCTCGTGAAGATCGGGCTGACCTCGGCGAGCCAGATCCGCGACGCGTACCGGGAGCTGACGGACATCGCGCGGTACGAGAACGTGCCGCTCGACGGGATCCTGGTCTGCCAGATGGTCGAGCGGGGCGTGGAGATGGTCGTCGGCGTCACCCAGGACGACCTCTTCGGCCCGACCGTCACGGTGGGCCTGGGCGGTGTCCTCGTCGAGGTCCTGCACGACGCGGCGGTACGGGTGCCCCCGTTCGGCGAGGACCAGGCCCGCGCGATGCTCCGCGAACTCCGCGGCCACGCCCTGCTGGAGGGGGTGCGCGGGGCGCCGCCGGCGGACGTGGACGCGCTGGTGGAGGTGGTCCTCCGGGTCCAGCGGATGGCCCTGGAACTGGGCGGCGAACTGTCGGAGCTGGACATCAACCCGCTGATGGTCCTGCCGCGCGGTCAGGGCGCGGTCGCGCTGGATGCGCTGGCCATCTGCCGATAGCCGCCTCCGGCCGGCGGCACCGCGGGCCTGTCCGCAGCGGGCCCCGAGGCGGCAGCGGGCCTGTCGCAGCCGGGGCCTGTCCGCAGTCGGGGCTCGGGTCCGCTGCGCGGGCCTTTCCCCACCCCGCCCCTTCCCGGAACCGGGGCTTCGCCCCGGACCCCGCCCCTGGTTCGGGGGCGGCCCCGTTGTGCCGGGCCTGCGGGCCGGTTGTGGCTGGTCGCGCAGTTCCCCGCGCCCCTGGCGGGGAGCGCCGAGCGGGGTGTGGGGGCGCAGCCCCCACAGGGGGGGTCCGGGGCCGCAGGCCCCGGTTCCGGGAAGGGGCGGGGTGGGGAAGGGCCCCGCGCAGCGGACCCCCCGCGCTCCGCCGCACAGCCGCCAGCCGCCAGCCGCCAGCCGAACACGCTTATTCACTCATTCAGAAGTGGAGCACGCACCCCCATGGCCGAGCCCGAAGCCGCGGTGTTGCACCGCATCGAGAACAACGTCTCCTGGATCACCCTCAACCGCCCCGAGGCCATGAACGCCGTCACCTGGGACCAGCGGGAACGCGTCATCGCGCTGCTCGGCGAGGCCGACGCCGATCCCGCCCTGCGGGCCGTCGTCATCACCGCCACCGGCAAGGGGTTCTGCGCGGGCGCGGACCTGCGCGGCGGGCCCGCGGCGGGCGGCGAGCGGGTCGCGGGGGATGTCGCCCGGATGATCCGCCGCGGCGCGCAGCGCCTGATCACCGCCGTCCTCGACTGCGAGAAGCCGGTGATCGCCGCCGTCAACGGCACCGCCGCCGGCATCGGCGCCCACCTCGCGCTCGCCTGCGACCTGGTCATCGCGGCCGAACAAGCCCGGTTCATCGAGGTGTTCGTGCGCCGTGGCCTGATCCCGGACGGCGGCGGCGCGTACCTGCTGCCGCGGCTGGTAGGCCCGCAGAAGGCCAAGGAGCTGATGTTCTTCGGCGACGCACTGCACGCCGCCGACGCGGCGGCGCTCGGCCTGGTCAACCGGGTGGTCCCGGCGGAGGAACTGGAGCCGACGGCCCGTGCCTGGGCGGAACGCCTCGCGCAGGGCCCGACCCGGGCGCTCGCCCTGACCAAGCAGCTCGTCAACGCCTCGCTCGACGGCGACCGCGCCACGGCGCTGGCAGCCGAGGCCACGGCGGTGGAGATCAACATGACCACGGCGGACGCAAACGAGGGCGTGGCCTCGTTCGTGGAGCGGCGCACACCGAAGTACCGGGGCTGCTGACCGGAGAGGCCGGGGAGCCGAGGGGCCGGGGGCCGGGCGAGCGAGGGTCGGGAATCAGCGCTCGCCCCGACCCCGCCCCTCGTCCTCTCCCCTCCCCCTCCCGCCCTCCCCCGCTGCCCTATTCCAGCCGCGGGTTCGGCCTCAGCACCGCGAACACCGCCCCGCTCGGGTCCTCCAGCCAGGCGATCCGCCCGACGTCGGGCACGTCCACGCCGGGCAGCAGCACCGAGCCACCGTTCTCGATCACGGCCCGCTCGGTGGTGTCCACGTCCGCCACCGCGAAGTACGGCACCCAGCGCGCGTCATCGGATTCCTGCAGCGGCGCCACCCCGCCGAAGGACCCGTCCTCCTGGTCGCCTTCCCCGATGCTGAGCACCCGGTACGTCATCCCCGGCACGTCCATCTCCTGCGAGCGCCAGCCGAACAGCGTCCGGTAGAAGGCGATGTCGGCGACGGGGTCGCCGACGTGCAGTTCCACCCAGCACAGCGTGTCGTCTGCGGAGGCCGCTTCGATCCCCCTGGTCTTCCCGGGCTGCCAGGCGGCGAACTCGGCGCCCTGCGGGTCGCTGAACTGGGCCAGCCAGCCCTCCCCCATCACGTCCATCGGCTCGGCCCGCACCGTGCCGCCGCCCTGCGCCACGGCCTTGGCGGTGGCCTGGATGTCCGGCGACTGGAAGTACACCATCCAGGCGCTCTTGGCCCCTTCGTCCGAGAGCGGCCCGAGCGCGGCGACGGTCTTGTGGTGCTTCCTGAAGAAGCCGTACTCGCCCGCGTCGGGTCCGGCCGGGACGAACTCCCAGCCGAAGACGAGGCCGTAGAAGGCGGCCGCGCCGGTGGTGTCGGGACTGCCCAGATCGATCCAGTTGGGCGATCCGGTGCGGAAGTCGGTGCCGAGCATGCTGTCTGTCCTCCAGGGTCGGTCTGGGGCGGTCTGGATCCCGGCGGAACCGTCCGGATCCCTCGGGGTCCGTCCGTCGCGTCGGCCCCCGACACCATGACCGGTCCGGCCGCGCTCCGCCGTACGGCTGACCTGTTCGGGGCGTCTCATTCACCCGGTGGGGCTACTGCCCGCCGCCCTCCCTGGTCAGGATGCGGACGTCCGCCGCGTCCGGGTCTTCGAGGAGGACGAAGAGCTCCGGCCGGGCCGCCGTGCCCGCCACCTCCCACTCGTTCAGGGAGGTGCAGCCGTCGATGCGGATGTCCACGCCGGCCCGCCGGAGGTCCGTGGCCGCCCGCACCGTCCAGGTGCCGGTGCCGCCGCAGGGCCGGGCGGACGTGAAACCGTCGTCCTGGTCGAGGTGTTCGGCGGTCGCGCGGCCGTCGGCGTCCAGCCGGAGCGTTCCCCCGTTCCCCCTCCAGGTACCCACGTAGGCGGCGCGTTCCAGGCGGGGCGGCTCGTACGCGGAGAGCACGCCGGCTTCGTACGCGGTCATCCCGCCCGCCACGACGAGGGCGGCGGCAACGGGCGTCAGGGCGGCGCTGCGCCCGAGGATGCCGGCCCAGCCGATGCCCTTGGCGTGGGCGTGGCAGGCGGCGGCCACCGGGAGCACGCCGCTGCCGGTGGTCCAGAGCCAGGCCGTTCCGTACGGCGCTCCGGTGACGACCGCGAGCAGCCCGGCGTGCACGGTTCCGCCGGCGGCCAGGAAGCCGAGCGCCCAGAGGGGTTCGGGGAGCCGGGTGCGGCCGGCGAACTCGCGGGCCATCGCCATCACCGGCGTGGTGAGGAGGGCGCTGTGCAGGAGGCACAGCACGGGCAGGACCAGCAGGCCGAGAACAGGAAGGACGAAGAGGAACCCCAGTGCGTCGTAGGCGGGGACGCCGTAGTCGTCCTCGGTGATGCCGAGCACGAGCAGGACCACGGCCAGCAGGATCAGCTGGGCGAAGGCCACGGCTTCGGCTCCGGGGGCGACGGCGAAGTAGCCGCCGCGCCGCGGTGCGGGACCGGCCGCGTGCGGTGGTGTCATCGGATACGCCGGCAGGCCCTGCCGGGACTGCCCCGGCGTCGGCCCGCTTCTCCGGGGTCCGTTCTCCGCCTCGGACATGACGCATCGCCCCCCACTCGCATTTGAACACGTTCAAGCAAGCAGGAGCGTACACCTGGCGGAAGCTCCGCGAGCCACCCCCGGCACGGGAGGGCGGCGCGACAGGAGCGCGAGGCTTCCAATCTGACGATCCGTCAGCTTCAATCGGAGTGTGATGGGACACGCAGGGATGGCGGCCACCGTCGTCCGATACCTCAGGTCAGTCGGCTCCCCCACCGCCGCGGAGCCAGCGCCCGTCGACGCGCATCCGCGGCCCGATCTCCGCGCCGTCGGCGACGACGAGCGCGCCCCGATCAGTCCCGCCGAGTTCCGCGCCGTACTGGGCAACTTCGCCAGCGGGGTCACGATCATCACCGCCCCGGCCACCGCGGAGGACGGCGAGGGTGGCGGAGAGAGCGGCGGAGAGAGCGGGGGAGAGAGCGGCGGCGCGTCCGGGCCGGCCGGTTTCGCCTGCCAGTCCTTCGCCTCGCTCTCCCTGGACCCGCCCCTGGTGACGTTCATGGTGGCCCGTACGTCGACCAGCTGGCCGCGGATCGCCCGCGCCGGGGTCTTCTGCGTGAACATCCTCGGCGCCGAGCAGGGCGAGCTGTGCCGGGCCTTCGCGGTCAGCGGCGCCGACAAGTTCGCCGGGGTCGAGCACGCCCCCGCCCCGGTCACCGGGTCGCCCCGGCTGGCCGCCGTACCGGCCTGGATCGACTGCCGGATCCACGCCGTGCACACCGGCGGCGACCACCTGATCGTGGTCGGCCGGGTCGAGGCGATGGGCGCGGCCGGCGAGGGCGAACCGCTGCTTTTCCACAAGGGCAGGTTCGGCCGTTTCGCCGACTGATCAACTCTCCTATCCTGCCGTCCTGGGCAAGGGGGCGGGGATGAGAGAGGTACGTCTGGCAGGCGGCTTCCGGCCGGGGCGCAGTGTGTGGACCACGCTGACCGGCTGGTGCATGGTGCTCAGCGCCACGGCGGCGGTCGGGGCTGCCCTGTGGGGGGTGAGCCCCCATCCCCCGCTGCGGACGGAGCTCGGGCTGGCCGGGCTGACCGTGGTGTTCGCCGCCCTCTGGGTGGCGGCCTCGTACCGGGCCAGGCTCCGCCCCCTCGACAAGCGCCCGGCCGGCGACTCGGGGGCCGCCGATCCGTTCCTGCGCTGGCTGTTGGCCACGGTGATCGTGCTCGGTACGTTCGCCGCGCTCCTCCAGTTCGCCATGGTGTCCGCCGAATACGGCCGGGAGACCGAGCGCCTGAAGTCCGTCGGATACGGCCCGCGCGAGGTGCCCGTGGTCCGGTCGGCCGGCGACCCGGCCCACCACCCGGCCTCCGGCGACAGCGACGAGTACTGGGTGACCGACCTGGTGCTCCGCATACCCTTCGACAGCGGACCGCGCGAGGTGACCGTCCCTGCCGTGTACACCAGGGACGCACCCCCGGCACCGGGGACGAGGGTCTCGGTGTACTACGCCCCGGCCGATCCGGGCACGGAAGTGACGGACGACGGCCAACGGATGGAACCGGGCCCGGTCATGACCGGGAGCATCGCCCTCTTCGCCTCACCCTTGATCATCTTCGGCTACTGCGGCGTGCTGGCGGTCATGGAAGCCGAGGACGTGCACGCACTTCGCAGGTTCCGCCCGCGCGTGCACCTGCCCGCCCTGGGCTTGCTCCTGACCGGGCTGCTCCTGCTGCTGCCCAAGGCACAGGGGTTCCAGGTCGGCGGGTTCGACGATCTCCCTCTCCTCGCGGCCTGTCTGACGCCCGCACTCGCCGCCGTCTGGATCAGCCGGAACAGCTGACCACGGCACGGTGCCGGGAGGGCGGGGGAGCCTGGTCCGGGCCGGCCCCGGCTCCCCCGCCCTCCCTGGAGGCCTCCCTGGAAGCCCCCCCTGGAGGCCCTCCCCGGACGGGCCCGTCCTAGAAGGTCAGGACCCCGCGCGCGACGCGCCCGTGGTGGGCGTCGTCCGCCGCCTTCGCGAAGTCCTCCACCGGGTAGACCTCGGTGACCAGCTCGTCCAGCAGCAGCCGGCCCTCCCGGTACAGCTGCGCGTACAGCGCGATGTCGCGCTGCGGACGGGAGGACCCGTAGCGGCAGCCCATGATGGTCTTGTCCAGGTAGAGGGAGGAGACCTGGAAGGCCGCCTCCTCCGTGAAGCCCGGCACGCCCAGCAGCACCGCCTGTCCGTGCCGGTCCAGCAGGTCGATGGCCTGCCGGATCAGCTTCACGTTGCCCACGCACTCGAAGACGTGGTCCGCTCCGGTCGGCAGGATCTCCTTCACGGCCGCCGACGGATCCGGCACCGCCGAGGCGTCCACGAAGTGGGTGGCGCCGAACTGCCGGGCCACCGCCTCCTTCGCCGGGTTGGCGTCCACCGCCACGATCACCGACGCGCCCGCGATCCGGGCGCCCTGGAGCACGTTGAGCCCGATGCCGCCGGTGCCGATGACGACGACGTTCTCGCCGCGGTCCACCTTCGCCCGGTTCAGCACCGCACCCACGCCCGTCAGCACCCCGCAGCCGATCAGGGCCGCGCTGGTCAGCGGGATGTCGGAGGGGATCCTGACCGCCTGGACCGCCTTGACGACCGTCCGCTCCGCGAAAGCCGAGTTCGAGGCGAACTGGTACAGCGGCTGCCCGCCGCGCGAGAACGGCTGCCCGGGCATCCCGATCGCCTTCCGGCACATCGTGGGCCGGCCCCGGTCGCAGTCGGCACAGGCCCCGCAGTTCGCCAGGGTGGAGAGCGAGACGTGATCACCCGGCGCCACATGCGTCACGCCCGCACCGACCGCCTCCACGACCCCGGCTCCCTCGTGGCCCAGCACCACCGGCGGCGGGAAGGGGATCGTCCCGTCGATCACCGAGAGATCGCTGTGGCAGAGCCCGGCCGCCCGGATCGCCACCAGCACCTCGCCCGGCCCCGGGTCCCGTACCTCCAGGTCGTCGACCACCTGCGCCCGCTTGCCGTCGAACACGACGCCTCTCAACTGAACCTCCTGGGCTCCTTGGGGAGGCCGAGCACCCGCTCGGCGATGATGTTCCGCTGGATCTCGTCCGAACCGCCGTAGATCGTGTCGGCGCGGGTGAACAGGAAGAGCCGTTGCGCCTCGTCCAGCCCCTCCTCGTACGGCGCACCGGGCGCCCAGTCCCGCAGCCCGGCCGAGGCCTCCGCACCGCGGACCGCCACCGCCAGCTCCCCGAGCCGCTTGTGCCAGCCGCCCCACAGCAGCTTGGCCACGCTCGGGGCGCCCGTGTCCGCGGTGCCGCCCAGGGTGCGGAGCGCGTTCCAGCGCATGGTGCGGAGCTCCGCCCACTGCCGGACCAGGCGGTCCCGCAGGACCGGGTCGGCGGCCGCGGCGGTGCCGCCCGCCGCCCGGAGGTGGTCCCGCACCACCCGCTCCAGCTCGGCCGCGAAGCCGATCTGCTGGACCAGGGTGGACACGCCCCGTTCCAGGGCCAGCAGGCCCATGGCCACGGTCCAGCCGTTCCCCTCGCCGCCGATGACCTCCTCGGCGAGGGCGCCGTCGAAGAACACCTCGTTGAACTCGCTGGTCCCGGACATCTGCCGGATCGGCCGGACCTCGATCCGGCCCGGCTGGTCCATGCGCACGAGGAGGAAGGACAGCCCGTGGTGGCGCCGGGAGCCCGCCTCGGTGCGGGCGAGGACGAAACACCAGTCGGCGTCCTGGGCCAGCGAGGTCCAGATCTTCTGCCCGGTGACCCGGTAGCCCGTCCGCCCGGCCGCCCCTTCCCGTTCCCGGACGGCGGCCGTCTCGCGCACGGCCGCCGTCTCGCGCACGGCGGTCGTACGGACCCCGGCCAGGTCCGAGCCGGCCCCCGGCTCGCTGTAGCCCTGGCACCACAGCTCCTCGCCGCGCGCGATGCCCGGGAGGAAGCGGTCCCGCTGCTCCTGGCTGCCGTACGCGATCAGGGTGGGGGCGAGGAGGTTCTCGCCGATGTGGCCGACCCGGCCGGGGGCACGGACCCGCGCGTACTCCTCGGCCCACACCACCTGCTGGGTGAGCGAGGCACGCTGCTGCCCGTACGCGCCGGCGTCCGCCTCCCAGCCCAGGCCGATCCAGCCGCCCCGCCCCAGCTCCCGCTCCCAGGCGCGCCGGGCGGCGACCCCCTGGTGCTCGCTGCCCGGCCCGCCCACCCCCACGGCCTCGGCGTACGGGCCGACCAGGTGGGCGGCGAGCCAGTCCCGCGCGCCCGCCCGGAACTCCCGCTCCGCCGCACCGAATCCGAAGTCCACCGCGGGGCCCCTACGCGTTGGGGCGGTCCTTGGCGGCCGCCGCCTTCGCCATGGCCTCCAGCTGCGCCAGCATCGGCATCGGGTCGGTGCCGACTGTGCCGGGCAGGAAGTCGGCGATCTTCTCGGGGGTCCAGGCGCCGTCGGCGTATCCGGCGCGCAGTTCGCGCGGCTGCGCCCACACGGCGATCTTCGGGCCGGCGATGGTGTACACCTGCCCGGTGATGCCCTCCTGCCTGGCCCGCTCGCTGAGCAGGTAGGTGACGAGGGCGGCGACGTCCTCCGGCTCCCCGATCTCCTTGAGCTCCATGGGCACGTTGGCCGACATGCGCGTACGGGCGACGGGTGCGACGGCGTTCGCGGTCACCCCGTACTTGTGCAGGCCGAGGGCGGCACTGCGGACCAGCGAGATGATCCCGCCCTTGGCGGCGGAGTAGTTGGCCTGGGCGACGCTGCCCTGGTGGTTGCCGCTGGTGAACCCGATGAGGGTGCCGGAGCCCTGTTTCCGCATGACCGCGGAGGCCGCCCGGAAGACGGTGAAGGTGCCCTTGAGATGGGTGGCGACGACCGGGTCCCACTCCCCCTCGCTCATGTTGAACAGCATCCGCTCGCGCAGGATCCCGGCCACGCACACCGCCCCGTCGATCCGCCCGTACTGCGCGAGCGCGGTGTCGACGATGCGCTGTCCGCCCTCCATCGTGGACACGTCGTCGGCGACGGCCACGGCCTCGCCGCCCGCCGCGGTGATCTCCTTCACCACGGCCTCGGCGACCTCGCTGCCGGGCTCGCCGCCCTCGATGGAGACCCCGTAGTCGTTGACCACCACCCGTGCGCCCTCGGCGGCGGCGGCGAGCGCCACGGCCCGGCCGATGCCCCGTCCCGCACCGGTGACGGCGACGACCTTGCCTGCCAAGAAGTTCCCCACGTCCGGCCCCTTCCCGCGGTTTCTGACGGACCGTTAGATTCTAGGGGCAGTCGGATACGCGCGCACAAGCCCCGAGGAGGACCCATGTCCCTGCCGGCCGAGTTCCACGAGATCGCCAAGCGCGTGAACAACTGGGGGCGCTGGGGAGCCGAGGACGAGATCGGCACCCTGAACCTGATCACCCCGGAGGTGGTGCGGAAGGCCGCGCGGGAGGTCCGGAGCGGGCTGCGCGTCCCGCTGGCCCTCCCGCTCAGGGAGGACGGCGTCCAGGCCGGCCTGATCCCCGGGCGGATCAACCCGCTGCACACGATGGTGCAGATCAACCAGGAGATCTTCGGGCCGGGCACGGTGGCGTGCAGCGACGACGCGGTGACCATGGGCCTGCAGGCGGCCACCCACTGGGACGCCCTGACCCACGTCTCGCACTCGGGCCGGATCTACAACGGCCGCCCGGCCGCCTCGATCACCCCGCACGCCCGGGCCGAGTTCAGCGGCATCGACAAGGCGACCCCGATCGCCTCGCGCGGGGTCCTGCTCGACGTCGCCCGCGCCAAGGGCGTGGACCGGCTGCCCGGCGACCACGCGGTCACCCCGGCGGACCTGGCCGAGGCCGAGGAGTTCGGCCGGGTGAAGGTGCGGGCGGGCGACATCGTGCTGGTGCGGACGGGCCAGATCCGGAGCTACCTGGCGGGCGACAAGCACGGCTACGGCTTCCCGTCCCCGGGACTCTCGGTGCGCACCCCCGAGTGGTTCCACGCACGGGACGTGGCGGCCGTGGCCAACGACACCCTCACCTTCGAGATCTTCCCCCCGGAGATCGAGGACCTGTGGCTGCCCGTGCACGCCCTCGACCTGGTCGAGATGGGCATGCACCAGGGCCAGAACTGGAACCTCGAAACCTTGTCCACAGCCTGTGCAGAAGAGGGCCGCTACGCCTTCTTCCTCTCCGCCATGCCCGAACCCTTCGTCGGCGGCACGGGCACCCCGGTGGCACCGGTGGCGATCCTCTGAGGCGGGACCCCGCCCTCGCGAGGGGGCGGGGTCGGGTTCAACGCAGGCGCTGGGACTGCGCCCACTTCATGAGTTCCGCCACCGGCGCCTCCGCTATCGAGCCACGCACGCGTGCGAGGCCGTACCGGTCCTGAGCATTCTTGATGTCGGGGGCAAACACCTTGTTCTCACCCGGCTGCGACACATCCACCTCAAGATTCGGATTTTCCTCGCGATAAATCCACCAGACGGTGACACGCTCCCGGCCTCGAATCCAGTTCAGGAGCTCGCTGCTCTGGGAGATGCCGGACTGATATCTCTTGTACGACTTATCGTCGGGCCCCGGAGGGTCGGCGACCTTGCCCTGCTCCACAAGCTTGTTTCGCCACGTCCCGGAACCCTCGTAATCGGCAGTCATGGTCAGCCTGTCTTTCCTGATCACGTACGTCTCGGTCTCGACCCTGACCGCCCCGTGTGCAAGCATTTCGGGGTTCTTGATCTCATGGACCACATCCACCGAATATTCCTCTGCCGCACCCAGGGCCCGCCCCGGAGGCGCGATGAATTCACCGGACCCCTTCACCGCGTATTTGCTGCTTGGACGCTGTTCGGGCTTGACCTTGATCCAGTAGATGCTTCCCAGCACGTAGACCGGGACCTGGCCGACGTTCTTGATGTTCAGACGGATCCGGGCATAGAGGGCCTTCTTCTCGCCACCCAAACTCGCCAAACTCGGTGCCGCAAATTCGGCCGTACTGTGCACCACTGGATGCGCCACGGAGGGAACGTAAACCAGCCCGTACGCCAGGTTGGTGACGACGAGAAGAATGGAGACGGTCGCCCCGATCGCGATTCTCCTGGGATGACGAAACGCCTTCCACACCTGACGAAGCATCCACAGAGCCCAGGAAGAAGCCAGCGCAATGGCTATCCACATCAGCATGTACCACGGATACGACCGGTTGAGGATGTGCATGAGGATCATACCCAGGCTGACAAAAAGGGCGACCGAGACCCCGAGCAGCACGACCGGCCCCGATTGAGGCACTTTGCGTCTGCCCCAGTAGTCGACCGCAGCCAGCGCACAAAGCGCTTCCAACAAACCCGCGGCCAACAAGACGATTCCGGTCATTCGCCCGGCAAAGGTGAGGGCATCAGCGGCGTCCTTGGCTCCGATCCTGATGAGCGCACACGCGGTCCCCAGGAGAGCGGCTGCCACGACGACGCCGGTCACGCATCGAAGCCACGGGCGATCCGGCCAGACAGTGCTGTCCGCACCGCGCCATTCGACGTCCTCAAACGTCAGACCGGCCTGACGCAGGACTCTCAGCAGCCCGTTGGGAGACCGCACCTTGCCGACGGACTTCCCCTTGATCACGACTTTCCGTCGACCGATGTCATCAGGTGGCCCCACGACTGCTTCGGGGGTGTTCTCCATGACACCAGACTGCCGCCGCACCTGGGTGAACGCCTCTGGAGAGCCCTTCCCGGGATGACCTCCCATGCGATGGCCGGGGCACAGCCATCACCCGAATGGAGTAGTCGGGTGCGCCCTCGACACCTTTACGGGGCCAAGCTGGCGGCGACCATGTCACTCGTCCCTGTCGGAGGTTTCCGATGCGCAGACGACTCCTCGGGTTCACCGCCGCCGTGATATTGGCCGCCCTCGGCCCCATCGTTCCTGTCGCGCACGCCACCGTGGTCGCGCAGGTCCCGCCGCCCCCTGTCGACGGGCAGATGTGCGAGGACGGTGGGGGAGTTGTCCTGTACGACTCCGGCTCGTGGGTCTGCGTCGGCGGCGCGCACGACGGCAAGCCCGTCGTCTGAAGCGAAACGCTAGCCTGGATCGGAGGCGAGCAAGGGGGAGGGTGCGCGAGCGATGTGGACGAACATTTCCGCTGATGACGTTCCGTCAAGGGACCTCTTCGACTGGTTCAGTGATGTCGTCGCCAGCGAGCTGGCGCCCACCGCCCTCAGCACTGACCGCCCGGACTCCTTCGACGCCGAGGTCTCCGCGCTGGACCTCGGCGCGCTCCAGGTGTCGAAGTTCCGTTACTCCCCGCTGCGTTCGCGCCGCACCCCGGCCCTGATCCGCCGGAGCGACCCCCAGCAGTACCAGCTCGCCCTGGTGACCTCGGGGAAGGAATGGATCGCACAGCGACGGAACGAGTCGGCGCTGTCCGCGGGCGACCTGGTGTTCTGGGACTCCTCGCACCCGTGGGAGGCGGGGGTCCCGGACGCGTCCGGGCACGTCGAGGCCATCGTCCTGCAGTTCCCGCGCAGCGCCATCCCGTTGCGCCCCGAGCGGCTGGACGCCATGCTCGCCCGGCCCATCCCGGCCCGCACCGGCATGGCGGCGATCCTGGCGCAGTTCATCGTCTCCCTGCAGTCCCAGGGGGCCGACTGCCGTCCGCAGGACCTGGCACGGCTGGGCGACATCGCCGTGGACCTGACCGCGGCCTGTCTGGCGCAGCAGACGGACGCCCCGCAGGACCTGTCGCCGGAGGCCCGCACCCGGGCGCTGCGGGCCCGGATCAACCGCTTCGTCGAGTACAACCTGGGCGACCCCGAACTCACCCCGCGGGCCGTCGCCGAGCACCACTCCGTCTCCCTGCGCACGCTGTACACCCTGTTCGCGAGCCGGGACGGATCCCCGGAGCTCACCGGCGCCGGCACCGGCACCGGCATCGCGGCGGACATCCGCCGGCGCCGACTGGAGCGCTGCCGGCAGGACCTCGCCACCCCCGAACTGCACAACCACACCGTGCAGTCCATCGCCGCCCGCTGGGGCTTCACCAGCGCCACCGTCTTCGCCCGAGCGTTCCGCGACGCCTACGGCACCACCCCGACCCGGTACCGCCAGGAGGCGATGGCCGCGCACGGCTCAAACGTGCCTGCACGGAACGTCAAGACACCGCGCACGCCTCGCACACCGCCGTCGCGGACGGCGCCATAGGCTCCCTGCCGGGGGACGGCGGAGCGGGCCGTCACCCAGAGCGCGCCGACATCCTCGGCCGCCTGCGGTCCGGAGGGAACTGGGGACCCTCCGGCCCGCAGGCACCTCACTCTGCCCCGGAACCGGCCGAGCCGGTACGCTGCGGTGCCCCCGGGCCCCGGGGGCCCTGTTTTCCTTCCGCTCAGGAGTCCCCCATGGCCATGAAGAAGGCCACCATCACGCAGCAGGTCGCCGCTGCCATCGCCGAGGCCAACCCGGCCGACCGGCCCGTCGTCACCGTCCAGGCCGTCGCCGGTCCCAGCGTCTGGCTGATGAGCATGCTGGGCCTGATCGGCCAGGCGTTCCTCACGTACTACTTCATCACCGTCACCGAGCAGGCCGTGGTGATCCACCGCGCCAGCCGGATGAGCAACCGCCCGCAGGAGATAGCCTTCGCGATCCCGCGGGCGCAGGCCGTCGGCCTGGTCTCCCAGGTCAACATCAACACGATCTGGAGCGACTTCCGGATGCAGCTCCCCAACCAGCAGGGACCGACCCGGATGAACATCCACCGGATCTGGCGCGACGAGCGCGACCAGCTCCTCTCGCTCCTCACCGGGCAGCCCGCCCCGACGGCCTGACCGACCTCCCGTCCGCCCCGTCGGTACTCCCCACACCGGCGGGGCGGACGCTCCACGCGTTGGCAGGATTCCCGGCCGAACCGCCTTCCGTCAGGACGCGGCCCTGCCGGCGGAGGACGAGCCGACAGGAAGGCACTCTCGCCCTCCCGTCGACCGGTCACCGCCAGACCATATAGATATCTGTATGGTGGGTAGGTGAGCCGTCCATGGCGGATCGAAATCGAGCCGGAGGTGCAGCAGTGGCTGGAGCTCCTCTCGGATCAGCACTACGACAAGGCTGAGCGCGCCGCCGACATGCTCGCGGCAGAGCCCACGACACTCGCGGAGCCATACTCCCGTCATCTTGGCGGCAAGGTTCGTGAGCTCCGTTTCACCATGGACGGCAACGCCGTCCGCATCACGTACTGGCTCGCCCCCGAGCAGCGAATCGTGCTCCTGACGGTCTTCCGCAAGACCAGACAGCGCGAAGAAGCCGAAGTCGAGCGCGCCCTGCAAGCGCAGCAGAGGTGCGAAGCCCGCCATGGCCCTGCCGAGCACAGCTACGACCGGATCAAGGAGGAGAACCCGTGAACCACTCCCAGTGGAGAACCCGCCGGACCAAGAAGCTCTTGGGCGAGCCGGTCGAGGAGTCCCCCGCCTACGTGGAGGCCGGCTACGCGTTCGCCCTAGGGCAGGCCGTGTACGACCGCCGCACGGAGCTCCGTCTGTCGCAGGCCGAACTGGCCCGCCGTGCGGGCATGACCCAGCCCCAGATCTCCAACATCGAGGGCGGCGATTCGCTGCCGACCCTGCCGCTGCTCACCCGTCTGGCCAAGGCCCTGGACGCATCCCTCACCATCGACCTCGACGGAGATCGTTCCGCCTTCCTCTTCACCGCGCACAACGGCGGAGATCCGCAGGAGAAGGAGGCCGGCAGGAACTCATCAGCGGCCTGAGGCTCCCACGGCGACGCCGACCACGTCGCCGGAAACCGATGTCAGTCCGTGCCCGGAACCACCGCCACCGGACAGTGGGCGTGGTGCAGGACCGCGTTCGTGACCGAGCCCATCATCAGGGAGTCCGCCTGCAGCCGGCGGCGGTGCCGGCCGACCACCAGCAGGGCGGCGGTCTCGGAACGGCTGACCAGCTGGCCGGCCGCGTCCCCCGCGCCGATCTCGCTGGTCACCCGCACCGAGGAGAAGCTCCCGGTGTACGGCGCCAGCCGTTCCTGCTGGGCGCGTTCGATCTCGCGGGTGAGCGGGGCGGCGTCGTCCTCCGGCAACCCCGCCATCGGGGTGCCGAACATGGGCAGTGGCGCCGCCGGGCTGGGGAAGGCGGTCAGCACCACCAGCGGGCGGCCCTGTTCCTCCGCGCACCCGAAGGCGAACGCGACGACCTCGTCGGCGGTTTCGGTGGGGTTGAGCCCGAGCAGGACCGGCGCGTCCGGTGCCGCGTCCTCGGGGGTGTCCCGGACGACCACCACGGGTACGGCCGCCTTGGTCGCGACCACGCGGCTGGTCGAGCCGAGCAGCAGACTGGTGAATCCGCCCCGGCCGCGCGACCCCAGCACCAGCAGGGCGCCCCGCGCCCCGCGCTCCTGGAGGACGCTCTCCAGCTCGCCCCACTTGGTCTCGTACCGGATCTCCGGCAGGTCCTCCCGCCCGAAGAGGTGGCTGCGCGCGTTGTCGGTGACCGGGTCGGGCGGCTCCTGTTCCGGCGCACCGAGCACCGCGTCCCGCCGGGAGCGCCACAGCTGCGTCTCGTCGGAGAGCACGTGGACGACCACGAGCTGCCGGCCGCCGGCCCGGGCGGCGTCGACCGCCCAGTCCAGGGCCTTCAGGCTGTGCTGGGAGCCGTCGACGGCAACGACGATCTCCCCACCGGACATCCCTTTAGCGATCATCTGTCCAGGATTGCACCAGTACGGTCGCCCTGCACGGGTCCTCGGCCCCGGACACCCCGGCGACACGCCCGGAGGTACTGCGGGTGGCGGCGTACGGTCATGTACGCCCCGAGCGCGACACGGCAAGCCGCCACCCCACGACCCGCACTCGTCAAGGTGATCCCTTGGCGTCCCCTCGCGACGCGTCGTTCCACTCCAGGGTGATCAACACGTGACGAACCGTCAACACCTCGTTAGAGGTACACGCGCGGTTCCCGCGACACGGCAAAATCTTCCCCGGCCGCGTCGGCGCACCGTTTGTCCGAGCGGTCGATCTCGCACCAGATGCGTTTGCCGGCTCCCTCGCGCTGCCAGCCCCAGCGGTCCGCCAGCCCGTCCACCAGCTCCAGTCCGCGCCCTCCGGTGTCGTCGCCGGCCGCGTGCCGCGGCGCCGGCGGGCGGTCGCTGGCGTCGGCCACCTCCACCCGGACGCCCGGGCCTCCGAACAGCACGCGCAGCACCGCGGGGCAGCCCGTGTGCACCACGGCATTGGTGACCAGCTCCGAGATCAGCAGGATCAGTGTCTCCGCCAGCGGCTCGTCGTCCCCTATGCCGGACCCCGCCAGCCGGGAACGCGCCCATCTGCGGGCCCGGCCGACCTCCGCGGGATCCGGGCCTACCTCCAGCTGAACCTGAAGCACCTGCACCGCTCACACCATCCGAACCGGCGGACACTTCGCCTCGCGAAAGGACGACGGAATCACCGAACGTGATCCCCTTGCGGAGCAGCATGGTTGACATACAGTCACCACAACAAGCGCTTCGGGCATATTCCAGCGCGAAGGAGTAGGCGTGGTGCATACTGTGCGACGCTCACGCCGCCGGGCCGCTCGCATTGACGGGAGAGTACCGGAGCGGTCACCGACTGCGGTCCGTAATGAGCCCGGCGCAGGACACAAACCGATATCAACTCTCTGTAATCGGACATGCGTCCCCGCCCGTCCCACCCGTGACTTCCGTTACGCCCCGCTCCCGTCCCGCCGGGCCCTCCCCCGGCCCCCGGAGCCCGTCACCGTCACGCCCCGTGCCGGCCGGGCCGTCACGCCGCGTGCAGCAGGTCCGCCGCGAGCGCCTCCTCCGCTTCCGCCGCCGTGCACCACTGCTCCGCCCGCACCCAGGCCCGCTTCAGGTGCAGGTGCACGTCCGCCTCCCAGGTGAACCCCATCCCGCCGTGCACCTGCAGGCAGTCCCGGGCGTTGCGCACGGCCGCCTCGTCCGCCAGCAGCTTCGCCGCCGCCGTCTCCGCCGGCACGCCCGTGACCGCCGCCGCGTAGACCGCCGTACGGGCCAGCTCGGCCCGCACCAGCATCTGCGCGCACAGGTGCTTGACGGCCTGGAAGGCGCCGATCGGCTGCCCGAACTGCTCGCGCTCCCCGGCGTACGCCACCGCCAGCTCCACCGTCCGCAGCGCACTGCCCAGCTGAAGGGCCGCGGTCAGCAGCGCACCCTGCTCCCGGTACGCCCCCGCCACGCCGGCCCCGGCCACCCGGTGCAGCGGGGTGAGCGGGTCCACCGAGGCGGTGGCGGTGCCGTCCGGCAGCCCGACGCGCGACCACCCGCCGTCCGGCAGCCCGCCGTCCGGGACACCGGCCCCCAGCACCGCGTCCGACTCGGCGAGGTACGCCACCAGCCCGCCCGCCAGGTCGTACGCCGTGACCACCGCCCGGCCCTCCGCCGCCCCCGGCACCGTCCCGGCGGCCAGGTGCGTGGCGACCAGCGGCCCGGGCACCAGGGCCCGCCCGGCCTCCTCGAAGACGAGCACCGCCTCCGGCAGCCCGAGCCCGACCCCGCCGTCCTCCTCCGGCAGCCGCAGGGCAAAGAAGCCCGCCTCGCCCAGCTCGCGCCACAGCGCCCGGTCCACCGCCGTCCCGGTGTCGAGGGAGGCCCGCAGCGCCTCCCGCCCGTACCGGCCCGCCAGCAGCTCCCGCACGCCCGCCCGCAGGTCCCGCTGGTCCTCGGTCAGCCGGAATTCCACAGCCACACCTCCACACCGCTCACCGGCTCACCGGCCCTTCGGGAGGCCGAGGATCCGCTCGGCCACGATGTTCTGCTGGATCTGCGAAGTGCCCGCCGCGATCGTGTACGAGAGCGAGGAGAGCCGGTCCAGGGTCCACTCCTCGTCGAGGGACAGGGACCCGGCCCCGAGCACCTCGGCCGCCGCGTCGTACAGCTCCTGCCGGGCGTGCGAGTAGCGCAGCTTGAACACCGAGCCGCCCACCCCTGGCACCCCGCCCGATGTCTCGGCCTCGCTGACGTTCCACTGGGTGAGCCGCCACAGCGCGCCGAACTCGGCGTGCAGCCGGCCCAGCCTGCGCCGCAGCACCGGGTCGTCCCAGCGGCCGTTCCGGCGCGCCTCACGGGCCAGCCGGCCCAGGGTGCGGCGGCAGGCCACGACCTCCCCGACGAAGGCCGTCCCCCGCTCGAAGGAGAGGGTGACCATGGTGACCCGCCAGCCGTCGTTCTCCGCGCCGACCCGGTTGGCCACCGGCACCCGGACCTCGTCGAGGAACATCTCGGCGAACTCGGTGGACCCCGCCAGCGTCCGCAGCGGCCGTACGGTGACCCCCGGCGCGTCCATCGGCATCGCCAGCCAGGTGATGCCCCGGTGCTTGGGCGTCGCGGCGCCGCCGGCGGTGGCGGGGCCCGTGCGCACCAGCAGCTCGCACCAGTCCGCGACCTCCGCGTGCGAGGTCCAGATCTTCGACCCGGTCACCACGTAGTCGTCCCCGTCCCGGACCGCCCGGGTGCGCAGGGCGGCCAGGTCCGAGCCGGCGTCCGGTTCGGAGAAGCCCTGGCACCAGATCTCGTCCCCGCGCAGCACGGGCGGCAGCCAGCGCTCCCGCTGGGCCGGGGTGCCCTCGGCTGCGATGGTCGGCCCGGCGTGCAGCAGTCCGACGAAGTTCGCGCCGACGTACGGGGCGCCGGCCCGCTCGGTCTCCTCCAGGAAGATCAGCCGCCGGGTCGGCGAGGCGTCCCAGTGCACGTCGGCGTAGCCGGCGTCGTGGAGCATCCGCTGCCAGCCCGCGTCGTACGCCCGCCGGCCCGGCCAGTCGTCGGGCGAGGGGCGGTCCGGGAGCCCCGGCAGCACCTTGGCCAGCCACTCCCGCAGCCCTGCCCGGAACTCCTCTTCCGCCTCGGTGTAGGTGAGGTCCACGGCGCTCAGACCAGGTCCAGTCCGAGCATCCGGATCGCGTTGCCCCGCATCAGCTTGTGGACCGTCTCCTCGTCCAGGTCCTTGACGTGGTCGAGGGCGACCTCCTTGGTGTGCGGGAAGGTCGAGTCCACGTGCGGGTAGTCGGTCTCGAACGTCGCGTTGTCGCGGCCGACCACGTCGAGGGACGCGATGCCGTGCTTGTCGCGGAAGAAGCAGCAGAAGATCTGCCGGTAGTAGTACGTCGACGGGGGCTCGGGGATCAGGCCGCGCACCCCGCCCCAGGCCCGGTGCTCCTGCCACACGTCGTCGGCGCGTTCCAGGGCGTACGGGATCCAGCCCATCTGGCCCTCGCTGTAGGCGAGCTTCAGGCGCGGGAAGCGGACGAGCACCCCGCTGAAGAGGAAGTCCATCATCGAGGCCATCGCGTTGTTGAAGCTCAGGCTGGCCTGGACGGCGGGCGGGGCGTCGGGGGAGGCGGCGGGCATCTGGGAGGAGGACCCGATGTGCATGTTCACCACCGTGCCGGTCTCCTGGCAGACCGCGAAGAAGGGGTCCCAGTAGCCGGAGTGGATGGACGGCAGTCCCAGGTGGGTGGGGATCTCGGAGAAGGTGACGGCCCGGACCCCGCGCGCGGCGTTGCGGCGGATCTCGGCGACGGCCAGGCCGATGTCCCAGAGCGGGATGATGCACAGCGGGATCAGCCGGCCGCCGCTGTCCCCGCACCACTCCTCGACCATCCAGTCGTTGTAGGCGCGGACGCAGGCGAGCGCGACCTCCTTGTCGTGCGCCTCCGCGAAGGTCTGGCCGCAGAACCGCGGGAAGGTCGGGAAGCAGAGGCTGGCCTCGACGTGGTTGAGGTCCATGTCGGCGAGCCGGGCCGCCGGGTCCCAGCAGCCCCGCCGCATCTCCTCCCGGGTGATCCCCTCCAGGGTCATCTCGTCCCGGTCGAAGCCGACGGCGGCGATGTTGCGCTTGTACGGGAACTTGAGGTCCTCGTAGATCCACCAGTCGGTGGGCGGGCCGTCGGGGTCCATGGTGATCTGGTACTTGCCGCCGACGTACGCGAGCTCGCCGATGCCGGCCGTGACGGCCTTGGGTCCGCGGTCCCGGTACCTGGCCGGCAGCCAGCGGTCGAAGAGGTGCGCGGGTTCGATCACGTGGTCGTCGACGCTGATGATCCGAGGCAGTTCCATGTGTCCCCTCACCGTTCTCGCGAACCGTTTCTGATGACCCGTCAGAAACAAGCTAGCCCCGCGCACCCTGGACCGTAAAGCGCTCCCGGCTTACGCTCTGCGTCGATCTGACACAACGTCAGGTCTGCAGCCCACGGGAGGCCGGGCATGACGGACACCGCACGCGAACTGGACCGGTCCGCCACCTTCTGGGAACTGATCACCCGGCGGGCCGCACTGAGCCCGGACACCCCGGCGCTGATCGAGGCGGAGACCGGCCGGACCCTGACCTTCGGCGGGCTCCGCGACCGCGCCGAACGCGTCGCCGCCGGACTGCACGGCCTCGGCGTCCGCCCCGGCAGCGTGGTCGCCTGGCAGCTGCCCACCCGCATCGAGACGGTGCTGCTGTCCGTCGCCCTGGCCCGGCTCGGCGCCGTCCAGACGCCCGTCATCCCCTTCTACCGGGACCGCGAGGTCGGCTTCGCGCTGCACGCCTCGAAGGCCGCCTTCTTCGCCGTGCCCGGCACCTGGCGCGGCTTCGACCACACCGCCATGGCCGAACGGCTGGGCGCCCGCGGCGTCTTCGAGGCGTACGACGACCTGCCCGACGGCGACCCGGCGGTCCTGCCCCCGCCCCCGGGATCCGGCACCGGCGTGCGGTGGATCTACTGGACCTCGGGCACCACCTCGGACCCCAAGGGCGTGCTGCACACCGACCGCTCGCTGATCGCCGGCGGTTCCTGCCTGGCCCACGCCCTCCGCCTGAGCGCCTCCGACGTCGGCTCCGTGGCCTTCCCCTACGCCCACATAGGCGGCCCCGACTACCTGGTGATGCTGCTGCTGTACGGCTTCCCGGCGGTGCTCTTCGAGAAGTTCGCGCTGCCCGGGGCCCTGGACGGCTACCGGCGGCACGGGGTCACCGTGGCCGGCGGCTCCACCGCCTTCTACTCCATGTTCCTGGCCGAACAGCGCAGGCTGCCGCCCGGTGAGCAGCTGATCCCCACCCTGCGGCTGCTGGCGGGCGGCGGGGCCCCCAAGCCCCCGGAGATCTACTACGCCGTGACCCGTGAGCTGGGCTGCCGGCTGACCCACGGCTACGGCATGACCGAGGTGCCGATGATCACCATGGGTGCACCGGACGACACCGACGAGAACCTGGCCGGCACCGAGGGCCGGCCCCCGGCCGGCATGTCCGTCCGGATCACCGACCCGGACGGCAAACCCCTCCCGGCCGGAACGGACGGCGAGGTCCGGCTGCGCGGCGAGGCCGTCTGCCGCGGCTATCTCGACCCGGCCCAGACCGCGGCGGTCTTCGACCCCGACGGCTACCTGATCACCGGCGACCTCGGGCACCTCACCGAGTCCGGCCATCTGGTGCTGACCGGCCGCAGCAAGGACGTCATCATCCGCAAGGGCGAGAACATCTCCGCCAAGGAGATCGAGGACCTCCTGCACACCCTGGCCGGCGTGGGCGACGTCGCCGTCATCGGCCTGCCGGACCCCGAGCGCGGTGAACGGGTCTGTGCCGTGGTCGAACAGCCCGCGGGCGCCGCACCGCTGACCCTGGAGGCCGTCACCGCCCACCTGCGCGCCGCGGGCCTGGCCACGCACAAACTGCCGGAACAGCTGGAGGTGGTGGAGGCCCTCCCCCGCAACGACACCCTCCGCAAGGTCCTGAAGTACAAACTGCGCGAGCGCTACGCGGACTGAGTACCCGCGGGGAGCCGGTCCACGTCCTCCATGAACGCGAGCATCCTCCGGTTGACCTCGTCCGCGTGGTCGATCTGCGGGCCGTGGCCGGTCCCGGAGATGATCTCGGCGCGGGCGCCCTGGACGAGCCGCGGCACCCGCTCCAGCTGACGCTCCGGGTCGAGCAGCAGGCTGCGCTTGCCCAGCACCAGGTAGAGCGGGGTACGGATGGAGCGCAGGGCGTCCTCGGCGAGCGGGAGCGGCGCGGGGCGGCGGATCCGGTAGGCCCGGACACCCGCCAGGGCCATCGCGCGCAGCTCGGGCACGACGAGGACCGGCTGCTCCAGCCAGGCGGCGATGCGCCGGCGCAGCGGCTTGGGCGCGAGGGTGGCGAAGAGGCTGACGAACACCCAGGCGAAGAAGCGCAGGCCGACCTTCTCCAGGCCGCCGGGGTCGAGCGCGGTGACGGACGCCAGCCGGCCGGGCCGGCGGTGCGCCGCGTTCAGCACCAGCCAGCCGCCGTAGGACGCGCCGACCAGGTGGACCCGGTCGAGGCCGAGCCCGTCGAGCACCTCGTCGAGCCACTGCGCCGCCCGATCCGGCTGCCACATGGGCTCGCGGTGCACGCTACGGTTGGCGTCGCCGGGCGTGTCGAGGGCGTAGACCGGCCGGTCGAGGGCGAGGGCCGGGGTGTTGGGGTACCAGGTCGCGGCGCAGGAGCCCGCTCCGTGGATCAGGACCACCGGGGTACGGGACTCGGCGACGGGGTCGCCGACAGGGCCGTGCCGGTAGACGTGGGTGGTGCCGAAGGCGGTCTCCACGTCGGTCTCGGACCGGATCGGCGCGCCCATCGCGAAGACGGCGTCGCAGGCGGCGTGGTAACGGTCGCGCAGCTCGTCGCTGACGTACCGTCCGACGTCCTTGCGGGCTCGGTTCGTGTTCTCGGGCACGGCGGGGCCACCTCCTGGAGTCCTGGGACATCCGGTCTTCGTGATACGACCGTACCACGATCTTGATACGGCTGTACCATCAAGGCGAGTCGAGGAAGAGGGGGACGAACCCGTGCCCAAGCGCGTGGACCACGAGGAACGCCGCACCCAGATCGCCGAGGCGCTCGTCCGCGTGGCGGCCGCCCGCGGACTGCACGCGGTCGGCATGCGCGACGTGGCGGCGGAGGCCGGAGTGTCACTGCGCCTGGTGCAGTACTACTTCGAGACCAAGGAGAAACTGCTGCTCTACGGCCTGCAGCAGCTGGTCGAGGGCTTCGGCTCCCGCGTCACCGCGCGGGTGGCGGCCACCGGACCGGACCCCGGCCCGCGCGCGGTGATCGAGGCCCTGCTGCTGGCAGCGCTGCCGACCGACGAGCAGAGCCGCGCCTTCCACCTGCTGCACACCTCGTACACGCTCCTGGCCGTCACCGACGAGACCCTCGCCGCCCAGCCCTCCTTCGACAGCCCGCGGGCGGCCGAGGACGCCGTCGCCGGGCTGCTGGAGAAGGCCGCCGGGGCGGGCCGGACCGCACCCGGGACCGACCCGCGCGCCGAGGCCGCCGCCCTGCTGGCCATGTCCGCCGGACTCGGCACCAGCGTCCTGGCCGGCTACCGCACCGCGGAGTCCGCGGCGGGCCTGATCCGGCACCAGCTGGACCGGATCTTCCCGGCCGGAGGCTGAAGGCCCGCCCGGTCGCCGCCACCGGGAGCCCTTCCTACGATGGAGGGGCATGCTCGGGGTCTCGGGGACGGGCACGTCTGAGGTGGTTCCTCCATGCCAGGACTCCGGAGCCGTACGGCCCGCACTGCCGCCGCCGCGCTGCTGCTCGGCGTGCTGGGCGCCGCACAGGTGCCCGCCTCGGGAACTCCCCTGCGGGGCGACCTCGACCCCGTCACCGTCGAACGGCTCGACCGGGCCATCGAGGACGTGATGGAGGAGGCCGACATCCCCGGCGCCAACGTCGGGGTCTGGATCGACGGGCGCGGCGACTACGTGCGCTCCTTCGGCTCCGCCGACACGGCCCTGGGCCTCCCGATGAAGACCGACCTGTACAGCCGGATCGGCAGCGTCACCAAGACCTTCACCATCACCGGCCTGCTCCGGCTCGTCGACGACGGCAAGGTAGGCCTGGACGACCCGGTCTCGCGGTACGTGGACGGGGTGCCCGGCGGCGACCGCATCACCGTCCGGCAGCTCGCGGACATGCGCAGCGGCCTCTACAACTACACCGAGGACGAGGGCCTGCTGAACACCATGAAGGCCGACCCACAGCACTCCTGGACGCCCCGGCAACTGGTGGACATCGCCTTCAGGCACCCGCCGGACTTCGCGCCCGGGACGAAATGGGAGTACAGCAACACCAACACGGTCCTGCTGGGCATGCTCATCGAGAAGGTCACCGGGCAGCCCCTCGACGCGTACCTGGAGCAGCAGGTCTTCGGACCGGCCGGGCTGAACGCCACCTCGCTCCCGTCCACCGGCGCGATGCCCTCGCCCTACGTCCACGGCTACACGAACTTCACGCCGGACGGGACGACCGCCGACGCCTCGAACCAGAACCCCTCCTGGGCATGGGCCGCCGGAGCGGCCGTCTCGGACCTGGAGGACCTGCACCGCTGGGTGCCCGTCCTGGTCACCGGAGCGCTCCCCGACGGCGAGCGGCTCCTGGAGAAGGGCACCCAGGCCCAGCGGCTGCGCATGGGGCCGACCGGCCACCCGGGCATCGGCTACGGGCTGGGCATCGCCGAACTCGACGGGTGGATCGGGCACAACGGCGAACTGCCCGGGTACGAGGCCATCGCCGTGGGACTGCCGTCGGCCGGGGCCACGCTCGTCATCCTCGTCAACGCCGACACCGACAAGGGCGGCAACCTGAGCTCGCAGCTCGCGGCGGCGATCACGAAGATCATCACCCCGGAGCACGCGTGGGAGATCCCGGAAGCGGCGCATCCCGCCGGACCTTCCAGCCCGCCGTCCCCGCCCGCCCCGACGTCTCCGCCCGCCCCGACGTCACCGGCCACGCCGGAGTCACCGACCGCGCCGGAGTCACCGGCCCCGGCCACACCGCAGCGCTGAACGCGACTGCGCGAGCCCGCGCGGCACTGACCGTGCGGGCTCGGCGCGACCGGGGCGCGCTGCCGGATCAGGCGTCCGGGTCGACCCCGCAGTAGGCGGCGAAGGCGGTCAGGATCCCGGCCTCCGAGATCCGGCCGTCGCCGTCGCCGTCCAGCGCGGCGGCCACCGTCGTGGCGAGGTCCGGCGCGATACCCAGGACCCGCAGCACCCGTGCCGCGGCCGCCGGGGTCACGCCTCCGCCGTCCTCGTCGGCGACCGCGATCACCGCGTGCAGGAAGTCCTCGGCGATCCGCGCGAACCGCTCCGGGCTGTCCTGCAGCCGCTTGGCCGCCCCGGTGACGAACTCCTCACGGGTGACCCGCTGGTCGCCGTCCACATCGGCGATGCCGGCCATGCCCTGCCAGAACGCCTCGGCTCCGCCGAAGACGGCCTGCCCCTTGTCCGAGCGTGCGGTGATGCCGAATTCGGCCATCACGGCGCGCGCGGCCTTGCTGAAGTCCTCGCGGTCGATGTAGCCGTTTCCGTCCTGGTCGAAGAGGGCGAATCGGGCGGCGATCTTGCGCTCGTACTCTGCGCTGTCCATAAACGGGATCCGCCTTCACATGTGCGGTGGGGTGCAGTTCAAGACAAGGCAGGAGCGTACGGCCTATGTGGCCTGCACGTTAAGCGAAGCGGGCAAGGAGGTGGCCGCATCGAACCCGCGCACGAGGAGCGCGACGGGGCGCGTGACCGCCGGAGTCGGCCCGGGTGCTATCAGAACCGGCACTTCCGGGGGGAGGTTCCCGCAAAACGGGCACACGGCGGCCCGGTGACACTACATTCGGAAGGGTCGACAAGGGCTGGGGGCTTCAATGCCGAAGGACGCACCACCCCGCTGGGACCGCAAGATGCAGCAACGCCTCGCCCGCGGCGAGGCCGCGGCGCTCGGGGAGCTGTACGACCGGTTCGCGTCGCTCGTGCACAGCCTCGCGCACCGCGTGCTGGGCGACGAGCAGGCCGCGGACCGGGTCACCCGCGAGGTGTTCGGGTACATCTGGGAGAACCCGGACGCGTACGACCCGAAGCAGGGCTCCATGCGCTCCTGGGTCGCCCGGATCACCCAGGGCCAGGCGGTGGCCCGGCTGCGCCAGGCCGAGCACGGCCGGGGCTCCCGCGAGGAGCTGGAGCAGAAGGTGCGCAGTGCCAACGCGGCCGCCCGCGCGGACTACATCGTCACCTCCATGCCCGCACCGCTGCGGGCCGCGCTGGAACTGGCGTACTTCAAGCGCCGGGACTACCGGCAGGCCGCCGCCGACCTGCAGATCAGCGAGGACGAGGCCCGGCGCAGGCTGCGCCTGGGCCTGCAGCTGCTGTCGACCGCCAATGTCCTGCCGAGGGAGGGCACCGCCCCGCCCGGATACGGCCCGCCCGGATACGGAAGCTCACGATGAACGGCCCCGCCGAGTCCCGCGACGACCACGACCTCCCTGGTCCCGCCCGGATACCGGGACCGCGGGGCGCCGCCGACGACCTGCCGCCCGAGGCCGCGCCGGAGCCGCCGCCTTCGCCGCCCGCACGGACCGCACCGCCCACTCCGCCCACTTCTCCCACTCCGCCGACACGGCCCACTCCGCCCACGCACGAGGTGCTGAAGTCCTTGCTGGGTGCCTGGGCACTGTCGGCGTGCTCGGCGGAGGAGACCCAGGCCGTCGAGGACCACCTCACCGAGTGCGCGCCGTGTGCCGAGGAGGCGTTGCGGCTGCGGGACGCGGTGGGTCTGCTGCACCCCGAGGAGTCCCTGGACCTGAACCCGCTGCTGCGGTCCCGGGTGCTGGAGGGCTGCCTGGGGAAGCGGCCGGCCCGCATCCCGGTGCCGGCGTGGGCGAGCCCGTACGACACCGAGGCCGCCCGGCTGGACGCGCTGCTGCGGGACTTCGGGGACTCGGAGTGGCACACCCCGGTACGGCTGAAGTGGTTCGAGGAGGAACGGCGGCAGACGCGCCGGACCACGGTGGCGGGAGTGATCGGCCATCTGCTGTCCGTGGACGGGCTGATCGCGACCGCACTCGGACTGGACGACCCGCTGGGCGAGGACGCGCCGGCCGTGCCGGCGGCCCGTACCGAGCACTTCTGGGAGTCTTCCCCGTACCCGACCACCCGGCAGGTCCGCGAGCCCTGGCGGGAACAGGGGCACACGCTGGTCCGCACGGTGTCCTTCGCCGGACGCGGGGTCGCCGAACTGTCTGTGGACTACGGGGACTTCCGCCTGCCGCTGGGGGACGCGTTCCTGGAGCGGGCCTTCGAGTGCTGGGTGCACGCCTGGGACATCGCGGAAGCGGTCGACTACCCCTACGAGCCGCCGTCCGGGGCGCACCTGCACCGGATGATCGACCTGGCGGCGCGGCAGCTCCCGGCCATGCTGGCCGAGCGGCGCCGCTCGGGCCTGGCCTCGCCGCCGCGCAGCCTGGTCGCGGCGGGATCGCCGGGCCGGACCCTGCACCTGGAGATCGAGGGGGCGGGCGGCGGCTCCTGGGACATCGCACTGGACTCGCCCGCGGCGGCCACGTCCGCGGAACACACGGTGGCGCAGATCGCTCTGGACGGAGTGGAGTTCTGCCAGCTCGCGGCGGGCCGCGTCACACCGGAGGAGGCGGCCGCGGGACAGCACGGCGACCGCGAGGCGATCCGTGACGTCCTCTTCGCCGCGGCATCACTCAGCCGGTTGTAGCCGTCCGGCGGGGCCCAGGCCCCGCCGGGCCGCGCTGCGTTACCGGACGGGCACAGGGCCTATGCGAAGACCACCGTGCGGGAGCCGTTGAGCAGGACGCGGTGCTCGCTGTGCCACTTCACCGCGCGAGCGAGCGCCTGGCACTCGACGTCACGGCCGATGGCCACCAGCTGGTCGGGGGTGACCTCGTGGCCGACCCGCTCGACCTCCTGCTCGATGATCGGGCCCTCGTCGAGGTCGGCGGTGACGTAATGCGCGGTGGCACCGATCAGCTTCACGCCGCGGGCGTGCGCCTGGTGGTACGGCTTGGCGCCCTTGAAGCTCGGGAGGAAGGAGTGGTGGATGTTGATGATCCGGCCACTGAGTTCCTTGCAGAGCGCGTCCGACAGCACCTGCATGTAGCGGGCCAGCACGACCAGCTCCACGTTCTCGGCACGGACCAGCTCCAGCAGCTGAGCCTCGGCCTCCGCCTTGGTGTCCTTGGTCACCGGGATGTGGTGGAAGGGGACGTCGTACGAGCCGACCAGCTCGGCGAAGTCGGTGTGGTTGGAGACCACCGCGGCGATGTCCACCGGCAGGGCCCCGATCCGGCACCGGAACAGCAGGTCGTTCAGGCAGTGGCCGAACTTCGAGACCATCAGCACGATCCGCATCCGCTCGTCGGATCGGTGGATCTGCCAGTCCATCTGGAAGGTGTCGCCGATCGCCGCGAAGCTCGCGCGCAGCTTCTCCACCGTCAGCGGGGCCTCGGCGGTGAAGTGGACCCGCATGAAGAACAGGCCGGTGTCGCGGTCTCCGAACTGCTGGCTGTCCTCGATGTTGCACCCGGTCATGAACAGGTAGCTGGACACGGCGTGCACAATGCCCTGCTTGTCCGGGCAGGAGAGGGTCAGTACGTACTGCTGGGGCTGCCGGTGCGGCTCTTCGCTCATGGCAGCACAGCCTTTCACACCGTTCAGGCCGAACGCGTCAGGATCCGCAGGACCTCCAGCGAGCTGGGGCGCGCGTCCGGGTCCTCGCCGTCGGCGGTGGCCAGCCGTACGTGCGCCTCACGGGCCGCGCGCACCGCCTCGGGCCAGCCGTGGTGCTCCAGGTAGGCGGTGACCGGGGCGTCCGGGCCTATCTGGTGCAGGATGCGCAGCACCCGCAGCACGGCGACGTCGACGAGGGCGGCCTCCTGGGAGTCCCGGAAGATCGTCCCGACGTACTTCTCCGCGGACCAGTTGTCGAGCCAGGTGTCCTCGACCAATCGGTACACGGCGTCGGTGACGTCTCCGTAGCCCTCGGCGCCGGCCAGCCAGGTGTCCTCCTGGAAGGCCGGATCGGAAAGCATGTGCAGCGCCGAGCGCACGTTGCTGCGCCAGCGCCACCACGGCATGTCGTTCAGCGGCATGCCGCCCATGGTGGAGGAGCGGCGGCCACGGCGGGAAGGGTTCTTGGAACCTTCGACGAATGTCACGCTTTCGATCGTACGTTCCCTTCCGGCGGGATCTTGAAGGCCCCGGGAGGGAATCGGATGCTCCCGTTCCGTATTACTCCCCTGTAATTCACCCTTGCGTCACCTGATGTTGTGAACCACTCACGCCACGGTTACCCGGGCCCGGAAGTCTGCGTGCCCATGACCAACAAGCGACGCTCCCTCCCGGTCCGGTCCCTCCTCTCCGCCGTGGTGGGTGCGTCCCTGGTCGCAGGCTGCGGGGTGCTGCCCGGAAGCAGCGAGGGCTCCCAGGAGACCCTCACCGTGATGACCTGGGCGCCGGAGGACAGCAAGGCCACCAACATGCCGGGCATGCCCGGCATGGCCCGGGCCTACGAACGGTGGATCAACGACAAGGGCGGCATCAACGGCCGCAGACTGCGCGTGATCACCTGCAACGAGCACAACACCGCGAGCGGCGCCGCCGACTGTGCGCGCAAGGCCGTGACCGAGAAGGCGGTCGCGGTGGTCGGCTCGTACAGCCAGCACGGCCGCGCCTTCATGACCCCGCTGGAGACCGCCGGCATCCCCTACATAGGCGGCTACGGCGTCTCCCAGGAGGAGTTCCAGAGCATCCTGTCCTACCCGGTGAACGGCGGCCAGCCGGCCCTGCTCGCCGGCGCCGGGCACCAGCTCGCCCAGTCCGACTGCCGGAAGGTCGCGCTGATCCGGCCGGACACCCTCGCGGGCGACTCGCTGCCGATCCTGCTGAACGCCGGCCTCAAGGCGCAGAAGCCGAACGAGGCCGCCGACATCCGGGCCGCCGAGGACTCCGCGGACTACGCGGCCCAGGCGCGCGAGGCGCTGGCGCACGCCGCCGGGGGCAAGGACGGCAAGGACAAGGGCTGCGTCACGGCGGCACTCGGCGAGCGCACCGAGACGTTCTTCGACTCCTTCCGCCGGCTCGACGAGAAGACCGACAAGAAGCGGCGGCCGCAGATCTCCTCCGTCCAGGGCAGCATCAGCCAGGGTCTGGTCGACCGTACCGGCGGCACGGAGAGCCTGTTCGAGGGCGCGTACGTCACCAGCTGGTACCCGGTTGCCACCGACCCGCTGTGGGCGCCGATGCGGAAGGTCATCGCCGAGTACGCCTTCGGCGACGACAGCGTGGACCCCGCGGACGTCGGCACGCAGACCACCTGGATCGCGTACACCGTCTTCACGGAGGCCGTGCGGCGCGTCGGCACGGAGAAGGTCACCGCGCGCCGGATCGCCAAGGTCCTGGACACCTCCGAGGGGCTCGCCACCGGCGGGCTCACCCCGGACCTGCGCTGGCGCTTCCAGGACATGCGGGCCGTGCGCGGCTACCCGCGGCTGATCAACGGGCGGGTCACCTTCCAGGTGGTGCAGGCGGGCCGGCTGGTGGCGCAGCCGGGCCAGCAGGCCCTGGACATGACGGAGACCATGGAACAGGCCCCGACCACCGGCTGACCCCCTAGAGCTGGGTCTTGTCTCGCTTGGTCAGCTGGTACTTGGCGGCGATCCGGTTCCAGAGGACGGCGGCCTGCTCCTTGGCCTTCGTGGCCTCGCCGCTCGACCTGTTGCCGGCGGCGGCGTCCGCGGTGCCGCGGGCCTTCCCGTCCTTGCACATCTTCTTGTCGTCGCCCTTGCCGCCCTCGTCCTTGCCGCCGGCGACGTCGTCGGCCCAGCTCGCGTACGAACGGTCGGCCGCGGCGGAGGACTTCCAGGCCTTGGTGAGCGAGGCCGTGAGCCGCGCGTGGTCCGGCAGCTTGTCGACCTTGACGTCCTGGAGCCGGGTCACCAGCTCGTCGCGCTGCCGTGCGGCGTCGCGCAGGTCATCGGCGGCCTGGTCCAGGTTCCGGCAGCCCTTGATGTCCTCCACCGCCTTGATCACGGCGGCACGGCTGTCGTTGCTGTCGGCGAGCAGCTTGTCGAGCTGGACCGCCTGGGCGCGGGCCGGGTCGACGGGGGCCTCGGCGGCGTTCGCGGCGGAACCGGTGGGCGACGGCACGGAGGACACCGCGGCGGGGTCGTTGTTCTGGGCCTTGCCCGGTTCGCTCAGCAGCGCCCCGACACCGAGGCCGGCGACGGCGAGCCCGATGACCCCGGCCACGATGATCCCGCCGGACACGCGGCGCGGGGGCTCGGCCTCCTCGTAGGCGTACTGCTGCTGCGGGTGCGGCGGCTGCGGCGGCATGTGCTGGGGCTGCTGGTGCTGCTGCAGGTGCGCCGGCTGGAACCGCTGCCCGTTCGGCTGCCGCCGCTGCGGCGGGTGGGCCTGAGGGGGCGTCTGCCGGAGGACCGGCTCCTCGATCGGCGGCAGGTACTGGGTGGCGGCCTCGTGGTGCCCGGCCTCGGGCCCGGCCGGGACCGGCGGGAGGTACTGCGTCGCCGCCTCGTCCGGCCCGCCGGGACCGGCAGGCACGGGAGGTATGTACTGGGTGGCCGCCTCGTCCGGCCCGCCGGGACCGCCGGGACCGGCAGGACCGCCGGGACCTGACGGCACGGGGGGCATGTACTGGGTGGCCGCCTCGTGGGCGGCGGGGGGATGGCCGTACCCCGGCGCGTCCGCCTGGACGGGCGGGATGTACTGGGTGGCCGCCTCCTGCACCGGCTGCGGATAGCCGTAGGCGGCGGGACCGTCGCCCGGCACCGGCGGGATGTACTGGGTGGCCGCCTCCTGCACCGGCTGCGGGTAGCCGTACGCGGGCCCCTCGCCGGGCACCGGCGGGATGTACTGGGTCGCGGCCTCCTGGACCGCCTGCGGATAGCCGTATCCGGGACCGTCGCCGGGCACCGGCGGGATGTACTGCGTCGCCGCCTCGTGGGCCGGCGGCCCGCCGTACCCCCGGGGATCGGCGTCGGCCGGCGGCCGGCCCCACGGGGCACCCTCGTGCGGGTAACCGCCTTGTGTGCTCTGCGTCACCGGGATCCTCCTCCGACTGCCCGAACCTTCCGAACCGTCGGGTCACGCTACCGGGTGCGCCCCGGCCGCGAACCCCGCGGGGCCGCCCGCGGCCGGGCGGAACCCGGCCGCGGAGCCGCCCCGCGGGGTCTCCCGCCTCAGGCCGCCGGGGCCAGCCGGGAGGTGAACTCGCGGACCGCGGCCTCGTCCCGGAACGGGTCGAGCCGGATCCGGAAGTCGTCCAGGTACTCCGCGCCCCGGTTCGATCGGAGCGTGGACAGGAGCTCCACCGCCTGGGTGGCCGTGGCGCAGGACTGCTCCACCTCCCGCTGCTGCACCTGCGAGGAGGCCAGCAGCAGCAGGCCGATGGCGCGTCTGCGGGCCTTCGTGGCGGGCAGCGCCCGCAGCGCCTCCTCGGCCTGCCGGCCGGCCGCCTCGGCCTGCCCGAGGTCCCGGTGGCAGTGCGCCAGCTCATCGGCCAGGTACGCCTCGTCGAAATGCCGGATCCACACCGGATCGTCCCCCGATTCCGGCTCCGCCCGCTCCAGCGCGCTCACCGCCCGCGAGGCCAGCACCGCGGTCGCCCGCGCGTCCCCCAGCAGGGCGTGCCCCCGCGCCTCGGCCGCGTAGAACATCGCCTCCGCGCGCGGGGTGACCTGGCCCCGCGTGCCCTCCTGGGCCGCGCGGGCCAGCTGCGCGATCTCCCTGGGGTTGCCCAGCTCGGCCGCGAGGTGGCTCATCGAGGCGGCCAGCACGTAGCCGCCGTACGACCGGTCCCCCGCCGCCTGCGCCAGCCGCAGGGCCTGGATGTAGTAGCGCTGCGCCAGACCGGGCTGGCCTGTGTCCACCGCCATGTAGCCGGCCAGTTCGGTCAGCCGGGCCACCGCCGCGAACAGCGCCCGCCCGACCGGCTCCCGGTACGAGCCGCCGATCAGCCCGGACACCACGCTGTTGAGGTAGTGGACGACCACCGGACGGACGTGGCCGCTGCCGAAGCGGTGGTCGAGGTCGACCAGGGCGTCGGTGGTCGCCTTCACCGCCTCCACGTCGGACATGCCGACCCGCGAGCCGCCCGAACGCGCGACCGCCACGTCCGCGCCCGTGATCAGCCAGTCCCGGCTCGGCTCGACCAGGGCCGAGGCCGCGACGGTCGAACCCGACAGGAAGTCCCGCCGGCCGACGTCGCTGCGCCACAGCTCGCAGACCTGCTCGATGGCGCCGACCACGGTCGGTGAGAACTGCAGGCCGACCCCGGAGGCGAGGTTCTTGCCGTTGGCCATGCCGATCTCGTCGATGGTGACGGTGCGTCCGAGTTTCCGGCCCAGCGCCTCGGCGATGATTCCCGGTGCCCTGCCGCGTGGCTGCTGGCCGCGCAGCCAGCGGGCCACGGACGTCTTGTCGTAGCGGAGATCGAGGCCGTGTTCGGCACCGCACATGTTGACCCGCCGGGCGAGCCCGGCGTTGGAGCACCCGGCTTCCTGGATGAGCGCCTGCAGCCGTTCGTTGGGCTGACGGGCGACGAGTGGCCTGGCTGCCATGAAACCCCCTTGGCCGCGGGTGATCGTTCCATAGATCACTTCCCGGCGGTCTGCGGAGAATGCCGGGGAATCTTCCGCTGTGCGCTGTGTCGCTACCCAGCCCGGGCCCCCCGGCCCCCCGCGCGCCCCCACCCGTGCACCGGTGCGCCCCGCATGCAGGATCGATGCTCCGTCACCCGGCCGTTTCGGGACCGTAACCCCCCGTGACAGCCACAGTTGTGATGGTCGTGGAAGAGACCATGACAGTCACGGAGTCCGACGCCGCAGCCATCCCCAAGCAGCGGGGCGAGCCGCTGCTCGACCATGCCGTGCGCTACGCGGAAGAGCGGCACTGGGACGTGTTCCCCGGGACCTGGCTGGAGGCCGGGGAGAGCGGGCAGCTGTGCTCCTGCGGGGCCGCTGACTGCGCGGCCCCCGGCGCGCACCCCGCCGTGAAGGACTGGGCGGCGCAGGCCACGGGCAGTGCGGTGCAGGCCCGCCGGATGTGGACCAAGCACCCCAAGGCGTCCATCCTGCTGCCGACCGGCCGGACCTTCGACGCGATCGACGTGCCGGAGTCCGCCGGGTTCCTGGCGCTGGCCCGGATGGAGCGGATGCAGCTCACCCTGGGCCCGGTGACGCTGACCCCGGACCGCCGGATGCTGTTCTTCGTACTGCCGGGCGCCGGGGTGAAGGTGCCGGACCTGGTGCGCCGGCTGGGCTGGTCCCCGTCCGCGATCGACCTGCTGCCGCGCGGCGAGGGCGAGTTCGTGGCGGCCCCGCCCACCCGCTACGGCGGGCGCGGTGCGGTGCAGTGGGCGCGGCGGCCCACTCCGGCGAACCGCTGGCTGCCGGACATCGAGGAGCTGATCTCCCCGCTGGCGTACGCATGCGGGCGGGAGGCGTCCGCGGCGCGCGCCCGGCGCGGCTGAGGACGCGCTCCCACTTGATGACAGACGTGCTCCCACTTGATGACATACGTCATGCGTTCGCCCTGGATCCCGCTCGTATCGTGAGACACGACCGACACGGGGGACAGTGAGAGAGGCAGGGCGGCACATGCCTGACCAGGCGTTTGCGGCGGACGGGGCGGCGGCGACGGCCGCCGTTCCCGCGGTGCGGATAACGGGGCTGCGGAAGCGGTTCGGGGAGCAGCAGGCCGTCGCCGGGGTGGATCTGGAGCTGCCCGCGGGGAAGTTCATCGGCCTGGTCGGGCCGAACGGTGCGGGGAAGACCACCACCCTGTCGATGGTGACCGGCCTGCTGCGGCCGGACGAGGGACGGGTCGAGGTCGTCGGGTACGACGTGTGGCGGGACCCGGCGCAGGTGAAGGCGCGGATCGGCGTGCTGCCGGAGGGGCTGCGCCTGTTCGAGCGGCTGTCGGGCCGGGAACTCCTCGGCTACATGGGCCGCTTGCGGGGGCTCCCGGGCGAGGAGACCGACAAGCGGGCCACCCAGCTGCTGGAGGTGCTGGACCTGGCGGCTTCCCAGCACAAGCTGGTGGTGGACTACTCGACCGGCATGCGGAAGAAGATCGGCCTGGCGGCGGCTCTGCTGCACAACCCGGAAGTGCTTTTCCTGGACGAGCCGTTCGAGGGTGTGGACCCGGTGTCCGCGCAGACCATCCGCGGGGTGCTGGAACGTTACACCCGCTCCGGGGCCACGGTCGTGTTCTCCTCGCACGTCATGGAGCTGGTCGAGTCGCTGTGCGAATGGGTCGCCGTGATGGCGGCCGGCCGGATCCGGGCAGCGGGCCCGCTGGCCGAGGTGCGCGGTTCGTCGCCCTCGCTGCAGCAGGCGTTCCTGGAGCTGGTGGGCGCGCAGGGGCGTGCCACCGGGGACTCCCTGGACTGGCTGGGCGGCGGAGCGGCGGGCTCCCGATGAGCGCCGCCGCCGCTGCCGGGACGGCCGGACCGGCCGGTCGGGGTGTTCCCACCGTCCCCGCCGTCCCCGCCGTCCCCGACGTCCCCGCCGTCCCGCTGACCCGGGTCTTCGTAGGGCTGAAGCTGTCGCTGCTGCGCAACGGCCTGAAGGGCTCCGCGAAGCGCAAGGCCGCCTTCGTCAGCTCCCTGGTCACGGTCCTGGTGGTCGCCGCGCTGACCGTGCTGGTGCTGTCCGTGCTGCGGGGCAGCTCGCACGCCGGCACGATCGTCGTCATCCTCGGCGGGATCATGGGGCTCGGCTGGGCGGTCATGCCTCTGCTGTTCTCCGGCGGGGACGAGACCATGGACCCCAGCCGGCTCGTGATGCTGCCGCTGCGGCCGCGGCCCCTGGTGCGGGCACTGCTGGTCTCCTCCCTGGTCGGCATCGGGCCGCTGTTCACCGTCTGCCTCGCGGTCGGCTCGGTCATCGCCGTGGCGCAGGGCCCGGCCGGGCTCGTGGCGGGCGTGCTCGCCGTCCCGCTGCTGCTGCTCGGCTGCGTCGGGCTGGCGCGGGCGGTCAGCGCCGCCAACGTGCAGCTGCTGAGCAGCCGGAAGGGCCGCGACCTGGCCGTGCTGAGCGGTCTGCTGATCGCCATCGGCGCGCAGTTCGTCAATTTCGCCGTCCAGCGGCTGGCCGAGCCCGGCGGGCTCAGCGCGCTGCGGCCGGCCGCGGCCGTGGTGGGCTGGCTGCCTCCGGCGACCGCGCTCGGGATGGTGGACTCGGCGAGCGAGGGGGCGTACGGCAAGGCCGTGGCCCAGCTGGCCGTGTCCCTGGTGGGGCTGTTCGTGCTGCTGGCTTCCTGGGAGCGGAGCCTGACCCGGCTGATGGTCACCCCGGACGGCTCGACGATCGCGGCGGCGGCTCCCGCCCGGGACGGCGCCCCGGGCGACGGCCTCTGGCGGCTGCTGCCCGCCGGCCGGGCGGGCGCGGTGATGCAGCGGACTCTCCGCTACGGGTTCCGCGATCCGAAGACGAAGGCCGGGTGGATCAGCGGCCTGGCCATCGGGGCGATCGTGCCGGTCTTCAACGCCCTCCAGGGCACCGGCTCGGTGTACCTGGCCTGCTTCGGCGCGAGCATGCTCGGGGCTCTGATGTACAACCAGTTCGGTCAGGACACCTCGGCCTTCTGGATGGTCGCGCAGACCATCTCGACCCCGCGCGAGGCGTACGCCGAACTGCGGGCCCGGGCGGCGGCCCTGCTGCTGGTCACCCTCCCGTACACGGTGCTGATCACCGTGGTCACCGCCTGGCTGGTCGCTGACTGGGCCGGCCTGCCGGTCGCGCTCGGCCTGGCCCTGGGTCTGCTGGGCACGATGCTGGGCACCGGCGCGCTGTCCTCCGCGTACGCCCCGTACTCCATCCCTCAGGATGGCGCTTTCAAGAGCGTGGTCCCGGGGCAGGCGGGCCTGGCCGTGTCGAGCATCTTCGGCGGGATGCTGGGGTCGGCGCTGCTCTGCGCGCCGCTGATCGCCCTGCTCGTCGGCCTGCGGATGACCGACCACCACGACCTGCTGTGGCTGGTGCTCCCGGCCGGTGTCGCCTGGGGCGCGCTGCTGGCCTGGGCGGGCCTGCGGATGGCCGCGCCGAAGGTGGCCCGGGACCTGCCGGAGATCCTGCTCGCGGTCAGCAAGGGCTGAGCGGACCGGCCCGGGCGGCGAGCTGACGGAAAGACCACGGGTTGACGCCGTAGGGCTCCCGGCGCGTCCGGCCATCGAGCACACTCGCGCGGGTGAGCATGCGAACGATCCGACAGCAACATCTGCCCGCGGCGGCCGGCACCGCCCGGTGCCGGGTGGGCGTGGTCGGACTGGGCTACGCCGGGCTGCCTCAGGCCGTCGCCTTCGCTTCCGCGGGACACCCCGTCGTGGGCGTGGAAGTGGACGAGGCCGTCGTCCACGCCCTCCGGGCGGGGCGCAGCCCGGTGGATACGGTCACGGACGAACAGGTGGCGCGGCTGGGTGGCCTGTTCACGGCCACGGTGGAGAGTTCCGCACTGGCCGGGTGCTCGGCCGTCCTGGTCTGCGTCCCGACCCCGCTGGACGGTGCGGGCGTGCCGGATCTCGGGCCGCTGTGCACCGCGACGGCATCGGTCGCGGAGACGCTGCGGCCCGGGCAGCTCGTGGTGATCGAGTCGACGGTGTACCCGGGAGTCACGCAGGATGTCGTGAGACCTCTCCTGGAACGCTCCGCGCTGCGCGCGGGAGAGGACTTCCACCTCGCCTTCGCGCCGGAGCGCGTCGATCCGGGCAACGGTCTCTTCGGCCCGGCGAACACGCCCAGGGTGATCGGTGGTCTCACCCCGGTCTGTGCGCTGCGCGCCGAGGCGCTTTACCGCAGGGTGACGCCCGAGATCCACATCGCGAAGGGACTGCTGGAGGCGGAGGCCGCCAAGCTGCTGGAGAACACGTACCGCCAGGTCAATCTGGCCCTGGTCCACGAGTTCGCGGCGTTCTGCACCAGCCGGGGAATCGACGTGGCGGACACCATCGACGCCGCGGCGACGAAGCCCTTCGGCTTCCAGCCCTTCCACCCCGGCGCGGGTGTCGGTGGTCACTGCATCCCCGTGGACCCGCTGTACCTGGCCCATGCGGGGCGGCAGTCGGGGGCACCGATGCGTCTGACCGAACTCGCGCAGCAGATCAACGACGGCCGTCCCGGGCAGGTCGTGGACCAGTGCGGACAGCTGCTCGCCTCGACCGGCAGGCAGCTGCGCGGTGCCCGCGTGCTGGTCCTCGGTCTCACCTACAAGCCCGGTGTGGCAGATGTGCGCAACACCCCGGCCGCGCAGCTGATCCGCGTTCTCGGCCGGGCGGGAGCCGTGGTGGAGGTGCACGACCCGCTCGTGCCGGGCATCAACGTGGACGGGAGCTGGTGGGCCTCGGTCGCGGACCTGGAGGACTCCGTCCACGCCTGTGACCTCGTACTGCTGGCGCAGCGCCACGTCCAGTACCGGCCGGAAGTGCTCCGGCGGGCACCGCTGTTGTACGTCGCGGACTACCGGGGACCGGGGCTGGGGTGACCGGCGCGGCATGACCGGCCCCCGCACACCCGGCGCGCACCCCGCCGGTCAGGTGGCGGCCGGTGCGCCGGCCAGGAACGGTTCGAGGACGGCGCGCCAGGCGGCCGGCTGGTCGAAGTGGAAGTAGTGGCCGCCGTCGGGGATTTCGGCGTACTGGCCCGCCGGGAGGACCCGGACCATCTCCTGGGCCTCGGCGCGGCCGAGTTCGCCGTCGAGGCCGCGGACGACCAGAGTGGGGCAGCGGACCTGGGCGAGTTCCTCCCAGTGTGCGTCGTACACCCAGGTCTCGCGGGCCACGAGCATCTGGCGGCGCGAGAACTGCGGGCGCCAGCCGTCCTCGGTCTGCCGCATGACGTCGGCGAAGAAGGCTCCGCGTCCGGGGTCGGGGCGCTCCACCCGGGGGTCGTCCTCGCCGAACCAGCGGCGGGCGGCGTCCTGGCTGGGGAAGGGCAGCGGCCAGCGGTGGAACCACTCCTCCCAGTCCCGCTGGGAGGAGGCGCCGAGGGCTGAGGCGCGCATGTCGCAGATGACCAGGGCGCCGACCAGGTCGGGGCGTCGGGCGGCGAGCTGCCAGCCGGTGAGGGCGCCCATCGAGTGCCCGATGAGGGTGACGGGGGCGAGGCCGAGCTGTTCGATCACGGCTTCGGCGTCGGCGACGAAGGCCTCGCGGGTGTACGGCCCGTGGGCGGGGGACTCGCTGTCGCCGTGGCCGCGCTGGTCGAGGGCGATGACGCGGTGCCGGGCGGCGAGCCAGCGGGCCGTGCCGGCCCAGTGCAGGGCGCGTCCCATCAGGCCGTGGAGTAAGAGGGCCGCCGGTTTGCCGGGCGCGACCCCGCGTCCGCCGCTCCGGGCGGCGCCGGCCGGTTCGGGGCCCGGGCCCGCGTCGCGTTCCGTGCGTGGCCCGCCGACGCCGCCGGACGGTTCCGGGAACTCCCAGGCTGCCAGGCGTACGCCGTCGGCTCCCGTCACATCGAAGCGCTGTACCACCGCAGATGCACCCCCTTCGCGTGCCGCCGCCAGCGTATCGAACCCGTATTCGAAAATGGCCGTCCCGCCCGCAAGACCGCTCTTTCGAGTGACCTTGCTCAAGGATTGGCCGCCGCTGCCGAGGGGAGATCTTCTACGGGAGGCGGGCCGCTCGGGGAAGACGGTCCGAGGGGATGACCCTGGGAGCTCGGGGCTCCGGGTCAGTAAAGGGGAGGACCGGCTCCGGCGCCGTGAGGCGCCGGGGCCACTCCCGTCCGAGAGCGTCCGTTCAGCGGCGCGGAGCCCGGGGGCTCAGCGCTTGGCGACGAACACGTGCGAGGCGATCTCCGACTCCAGCTCGGCGGCCTCTCCACCGCTGCCGACCAGCACACCGCCGGGCGACTCCGTCACGCTCACCACCGAGCCGGGCTGCACGCCGGCCCGCCGCAGCGTGTACATCAGCTGCGCGTCCGTCTGGATGGGCTCGCCGATCCGGCGCACCACCACGGTCTTGCCCTCGCTGCCCGGGTCCAGCTCCGCCAGGCTCACCATGCCCTCGTCGAGGAACGGGTCCGCCTCGGCCTTCTCCCCGAGCTCCTCCAGCCCCGGGATCGGGTTGCCGTACGGCGACTCCGTCGGGTGGCGCAGCAGCTCCAGCACGCGCCGCTCCACCGCCTCGCTCATCACGTGCTCCCAGCGGCAGGCCTCGGCGTGCACCTGCTCCCACTCCAGGCCGATCACGTCGACCAGCAGGCACTCGGCGAGCCGGTGCTTGCGCATCACGCGCGTCGCCAGGCGGCGGCCCTCGTCCGTCAGCTCCAGATGCCGGTCGCTGGCGACGGCCACCAGGCCGTCGCGCTCCATCCGCGCCACCGTCTGGCTGACCGTCGGGCCGCTCTGGTCGAGCCGCTCGGCGATGCGGGCGCGCATGGGCACAACACCTTCCTCTTCCAGCTCAAGAATGGTGCGGAGATACATCTCCGTGGTGTCGATCAGTCCGGACATTCGTGCCCCTCGGATAGCGTGCGCTGGCCCTGCCCCCAATTGTGCCGGAGAGCACCGACAACCGTCCCGTGCCGCCAAACTGCAAGACGCCGGGCATTCACTCAAGTGTGCGCCCCGAGTTCGCCGGGCGCCCCGGGTTTCGGGATTGACGTCCGTATTGACACGCCCTTGGTCCAGACCGCACGGTGAGCGGCGGACACGCACGCCACCCATCGACGGAAGGGCCCTGGGCGCATGAGCGAGAGCAAGCTGGCCGGTCAGTTCTTCGACGCCGCCATCGGGCTGCTCCAGCGCGTCCGGGACGAGGAGTCCCCGGGCATCGCCGCCGCGGGCGCCGCGATCGCGGACGCCGTCGCGGCCGGAAACCGACTGTTCGCCTTCGGTGCCGGGCACTCGTCGCTGCCCGCGCAGGACGTGGTGTACCGGGCCGGCGGCCTGGCGCTGATGAACTTCCTGGCCGTACCGGGCACGGCCGGTGTGGACGTCATGCCCGCGACGCTGGGCAGCGCGCTGGAGCGGGTGGACGGCCTGGCGGGGGCGGTGCTGGACAGCAGCCCGGCCGCCGCCGGCGACGTCCTGGTGATCATCTCGCTGTCCGGACGGAACGCGCTGCCGGTGGAGATGGCCCTGAACGCCCGCGCCCTCGGGCTCACGGTGATCGGCGTGACCTCGGTCGCCTACGCGACGGAGACCAGGTCGCGGCACGCCTCGGGGGCCTTCCTCAAGGACCACTGCGACATCGTGCTGGACAGCAAGATCGCCGTGGGGGACGCCGAACTGACCGCGGACGGCATCGACGCGCCCTTTGCGCCGGCGTCCACGGTGGTCACGAGCGCGATCATGCAGGCGGTGATGGCGGCGGCGGCCGGCGAGCTGGCCGCCCGCGGCCTGGAGCCGCCGATGCTGCGCTCGGGCAACGTCGACGGCGGCCACGAGTGGAACGGCCGCGTCATGGCGGAGTACCGCGACCGCATCTTCTTCCGCCACTGACCCCGGCGCTACGGGGCCGTCGTGGTGGTTGCCGCGAGGTCGGAGGCGACGCGGGAGGCGATCTCCTCGGCGTAGAGGCTGTCCGCGCGTTCGAAGGCGGGACGGGAGGGGCCGCGCAGGAAGGTGAGCACGCCGAGGCTGCGCCCCCGGCTGCGCAGCACCGTGCACAGGGCGTGCGCCACGCCCTCCGGCCAGTGGCGGGCCGCCGCCCAGGCCGGCGCCGTGCCCTCGGTGCGCGGTGCGCTGACCCGCACCGGGCCGATCCGGTCCAGCGCCCGCAGGGCCGGGTGCCCGTCCTCGTACCGGACCGGGATCGCCCCCGGCCCCGGCAGCAGCGGCAGCGGCGCCCCGGACGGCGCCTCGGCCGCCCGTACCAGCCGCTCCCCCACCGCCAGGTCCACCAGCACGTGGTCGGCGAACCCGGCCAGCGCGAACTCCAGCCGCACCGCGGCCGCCTCCGCCGGGTCCTCGCACTCCGCGGCGGCCCGGCCGGCCCGGTACATCTGGTTGGACCGGAACCGCAGCTGCGCCGCGTCCAGCTCCACCTGCCGGGCCTCGGTGATGTCCTGGAACAGCCAGCCCACGCCGAGCGGCACCGGCTCCTCCGCGAGCGGGGATGCCAGCCGCAGGAACCCGCAGCGCCAGCAGCGCCGCCGGTCCCCCTCCGGCGTGCGCACGGAGACCCACAGCTCGACCGGTGCGGGCGGCGCGCCCTCCGCCAGCACGTGCTGCAGCGCTCCCTCCAGCTCCTCCACGCCCTGGCTGAGCAGCTCGCCCAGCGGCCTGCCCAGCAGCGCGGTCCGCCCGGTCCCGAAGGCCCGCGCGGCATGCGCGTTCACCACGGCGGGGCGCAGGTCCACGTCCACCAGCACCACCCCCCAGGAGGCGTCGTCCATCAGCGCCTCGCTGAGCGCGATCGACCGTTCCAGGTCGATCTGCGCGTGCACCTCGCTGAAGGCGCAGTACACGCCGGCCGGTTTCCCGTCCGCGCCGGGCACCCCGGCCGACTGGGTCCGCACCAGGACGCGCCCGCCGTCCTTGGTCAGCAGGGCGAACTCGTGCACCTGGCGGCCCGGCGCGTCCTGCGCGGACATCAGTCTGGTCTCGACGTCGGGGGCGTCGGCCTCCCGGACCGCCCAGCCCGCGAAGCCGCGCCGGCCGACCGCCTCGGCGGCGGTCCAGCCCAGGATCCGTTCGGCCTCGCGGTTCCAGTGGGTGATCACCCCGTCGGCGTCGAAGGCGCACAGCGCCGCGTCCATGCCGTCGAGCAAGGCGGCTAGAAGATCGTCGGTGGTCTCACCACGTCCGGAAGCACTCACCTGGCACCCCCTGCAGGTGTTCGCGTGTGCGGCACGTCAGATCATTCAACTGGAACGTGACGCAGCCCACACCGCATTCCCCGGATTCCGTCGCATGGAAATCCGGTGAAGGCTCGGATCAGCCGGTTCCGCCGTCCCCGCGCAGCTCGGTCCAGGCCTCGCGGAGCACGGCGACCTCCCGGGCGACGTCGACGTGGACGTCGTCCACGAAGGCGAGCTCCACCCTGCGCCGCCCGTCGGCGCGGTAGGCGTACGTCAGGACGCGCGGCGCGTGGGGCGCCGGAGCGGAGCTCGGATTGGCCTCGGCCCGGATGTCCCCTATCTCCGCCCAGGCCAGCCGCCGCTCCCTGAAGAGGGTCCGGATCCGGACGCCCCGGACATCCACGGTGGTGCCGGCCCTCCGGGCCCCGTACGTCAGCCGGCCGAAGAAGGCCAGGACCAGGACGGTGACCAGGAGGTTCACCCAGGGGGTGAAGGCGTCCCCGTTCCAGACGACCAGCAGGACGGCCACCGCCCCGCCGCCCAGGATCCCCTGCGCCCGGAGCAGCCGTCCGGACGTGATGCGGTACTCGCGCGGCAATGACTGCGTGGTCATGTCCCCACCCCCACCCCGGTTTCCGTTCACTGTAGGAGCGGCATTCCGCGGTGCACAGGCACTGTGCAGAAACGATTCGTGGCGATCCGTGGCCATCCGGAAACGCTGCGGAGTGGCACCGTTAATTCCGTTGAACCGTCCGCGGGAGCGTGCCTACAGTGGCCGCACACTGAAAGGAGGTGATCCCGGAAATGTATGAAATCCGGACGCGTGAGGTGACTGCGGGCTAGCGCCCGTCGTCGCACGCACCCAGTGCGGTGCCGGCTTCGATCGCCGGCCCAAACCCAAGCAGTCACCCGACCCGCGGGCTCGCCGGTACGTCCGACCGGCTCCTCTTACTGCAGAAGAGGATTCAGAGCCCGCGGGTCGTCTGCGTTCCCGGGCGCTTCCGCGCTCCCGGGAGCCGCACGGCGGCCGCGGTCAGGGGCAGAGCCGCTCGACCTTCCAGCCCCCGCCCCCGCCCTCGCCGGTGCCTTCGCCGTCGCCCGCGCGGACGTAACGCAGCCGGTCGTGGAGGCGGTTCTCGTGCCCCTGCCAGAACTCCAGCTCCTCCGGGACCACCCGGAAGCCGCCCCACTCCGTCGGCACCGGCACCTGCTCGCCCTCCGGATAGCGGGCGGCCAGCTCCGCGTACCGGCGGTCCAGCTCGGCGCGGGAGGCGACCACCCGGGACTGCTCGCTGGCCCAGGCGCCCAGTTGCGAACCGTGCGGGCGGGACCGGAAGTACGCCGCCGTCTCGTCCCGGCCGACCCGGGCGGCGGTGCCGGTCACCACGACCTGGCGGGCGATCGGATGCCAGGGGAACAGCAGCGCGACGTACCGGTTCTCGGCGATCTCCCGCGCCTTGCGGGAGCCGTAGTTGGTGAAGAAGACGAAGCCCCGCTCGTCGAACTGCTTCAGCAGCACCGTCCGCGAGCTGGGACGGCCGTCGGAGGTCGCGGTCGAGACGACCATCGCGTTCGGTTCAAAGACGTGCGCGTCGGCGGCGTCCTGGAACCAGCGGGCGAACTGGTCCATCGGGTCGGCGGCGAGGCTGTCCTCGGTGACGATCTCCGAACGGTACTGCTTGCGCATGGAGGCGGGATCAAGGTCCTGGTCGGTCACCCGGCCATCTTGCCCCAGCCCGTGTCCGGCGGTTCGGGACCCTGCCGTGGTTCGCCTGACATCGCCGGACATCGCCCGGACCCCCGGACGTCCCCGGACGTCGACGGAAGTCCACGGGTCGGGCGGACGGTGGCCACGGCGGTGTGCCGTATGTCACGCTTCCACAGGCCATCGCGAGCCGCCAAAATCTTGGGGCCGGTCCGCTGGTACCCGAGTGGGTGACCGACGGCCGTTCCGGGCATCAACGGGGATGACCGCGCCGGACCGCGAACCACGCCGGGAGCCGCGCGTGTTCGCACTACCTACAGGAGCCGCCTGATGTCCGACTTCGTACCCGGACTCGAAGGGGTCGTCGCGTTCGAGACCGAGATCGCCGAACCCGACAAGGAAGGCGGTTCGCTCCGCTACCGCGGCGTAGACATCGAAGACCTGGTCGGTCACGTGTCCTTCGGGAACGTGTGGGGCCTGCTGGTCGACGGTGCCTTCAACCCCGGCCTGCCCGCCGCCGAGCCGTTCCCGATCCCGGTCCACTCCGGTGACATCCGCGTGGACGTGCAGTCCGCACTGGCCATGCTCGCCCCGGTGTGGGGCCTGAAACCGCTGCTCGACATCGACGAGCAGACCGCCCGCGACAACCTGGCGCGCGCCGCGGTCATGGCGCTGTCGTACGTCGCCCAGTCCGCCCGCGGGCAGGGCCTGCCCATGGTGCCGCAGCGCGAGATCGACAAGGCCGACTCGGTGGTCGAGCGCTTCATGATCCGCTGGCGGGGCGAGCCGGACCCGCGCCACGTGAAGGCGGTGGACGCGTACTGGACGTCGGCGGCCGAGCACGGCATGAACGCCTCGACGTTCACGGCCCGGGTGATCGCCTCCACCGGCGCCGACGTCGCGGCCGCCCTGTCGGGCGCCGTCGGCGCCATGTCCGGCCCGCTGCACGGCGGCGCGCCGTCCCGCGTCCTCGGCATGATCGAGGAGATCGAGCGCACCGGTGACGCGGTGGCGTACGTGAAGAAGACGCTGGACAAGGGCGAGCGCCTGATGGGCTTCGGGCACCGCGTGTACCGGGCCGAGGACCCGCGCGCCCGGGTTCTGCGCCGTACCGCCAAGGAGCTGGACGCCCCCCGCTACGAGGTGGCGGCGGCGCTGGAGAAGGCCGCGCTGGAGGAGCTGCACGCGCGGCGCCCCGACCGGGTGCTGGCGACGAACGTGGAGTTCTGGGCCGCCATCATGCTGGACTTCGCCGAGGTCCCGGCGCACATGTTCACCTCGATGTTCACCTGCGCCCGCACGGCCGGCTGGTCGGCGCACATCCTGGAGCAGAAGCGGACGGGCCGCCTGGTCCGCCCGTCGGCCCGCTACATCGGTCCGGGCCGCCGCGACCCGCGTGACATCGAGGGCTACGCGGACATCGTGGGCGGCGCGTGAGAACTGCCCTTCGGGCGGCGACGGCCTTGTGGTGGATCCGGGACCTGGCCGTCGCCGTCGTCATGAGGGCCCTGTTCTGGGACCTCCTCGCCCTGCTGCTCGCCGGGATCGTGCTCCACGCCCTGTGGCGCCGCTCCCGGCCGCGGGCCGGCATCACCCTGTCCAAGGACGCGCCGGGCCGCCCGCCGTGGGCGCGCAAGGACCTGCTCGGGCTGGCGGCCGTGACGGGCGCCGGGCTGGTGTTCACCCACCTGATCCGCTGAGGAGCCCTTCCGGGCCTGCGGGGGCCGCTCCGGGCGGGCAGGTGCCGCTCCGGATCAGGCCGGTCCCGGGCCCAGGGCGGAGTCGATGATGCGCGCCCACTGGGCGACCACGCGGCTGCGGCGGACGGTGTCGTCCGTCAGGACATTGGCCAGGCCCAGGCCGCGCGCCATGTCCAGGAGCCCCTGGACGGTCTCGCGCACGCCCGGGACGGACTCGTCGGCGCCCAGCAGGTCGACCGCGATGCGGTGGGTCTCACGGCCGACGCGGGCTTCGAGCTCGGTGACGCGGGGCCTCAGCTGCTCCTCGTTGGACGCGGCCACCCACAGCTGGAGCGCGGCGCGGAACAGGGTGCCCGTGTAGAGGTCCACCAGCGCCCCGACGACGGTGGAGCGGGCGGCCGGACCTTCCGCGAACAGGCCGCGCAGCGCCGCGGAGCGCTCCTCGGCGACGTATTCGACGGCGGCGGTGAACAGGTCCTCGCGGGTCGGGAAGTGGTGCTGGGCAGCGCCGCGGGACACCCCGGCGCGTTCGGCGACCACGGCGACGGTCGAGCCGGCCCAGCCGTGCTCGGCCAGGCAGGACACCGCGGCTTCCAGCAGCCGCCGCCGGGTGGCCCGGCTGCGGTCCTGCTTGGGGGCGGTCACAGCGCCCATGACGGGCTCCGGCGCTCGAAGCGGGCGGTGATCCCCTCGCGGGCCTCGGCGGAGCCGAAGTGGTGGGCGGAGAGGGCCGTGAGGCGTGCGCCGTCCTCGGCGAGCGCGGCCCGGACCGGGGCGGCGAGCAGCTGCTTGGTCGCGGCCAGGGCCTGCGGGCCGGCCTTGCGGAGCCCCTCCAGGACGGGGGCGAGGGCTTCGTCCACGTCCTCGGCGTGCAGGGTGAGCAGGCCGATCCGGGCGGCCTCGGCGGAGCCGAAGGGCTCGGCGGTCAGGAAGTAGCGGGCCGCGGCGCGCGGGTCGAGCCGCGGCAGCAGCGGCGCGGAGATCACGGCGGGGACGACCCCGAGGTGGGTCTCGGTGAAGGCGTACGTGGCCCCGGGGCCGGCGGCCGCGATGTCGCAGACCCCGAGCAGGCCGAGGCCGCCGGCCCGGACGTGGCCGGTGACCCGGGCGACGACCGGCTTGGGCAGGCCCGCGATCCGGTCGAGGAGGGACAGGAAGTCCGCGGGGTCGCAGGGGGACTTGAGGTCGGCGCCGGAGCAGAAGGTGCCGCCGGCGTGGGTGAGGACGACCGCCCGGACCTCCGGGTCGGCGCCGGCCGCCGCCAGCGCCGCGCCCAGCCCGCCGACGAGTTCCGCGGAGAGCGCGTTGCGGTTGGCCGGTGAGTCCAGCGTGAGCGTGGTGACGCCGCGTTCGTGCGCGGAGCGGACGGGGCCGGTCATGCGGGTTCCTCCTCGGTCGGGGGCGGGGCGGGGCCGCCCGGTGCCGGCGCGGGGCGCCGGCCCGGTCGGGAGCGCCGGTCAGTAGGACTTGGGCAGCCCGAGGGTCTGGTGCGAGACGAAGTTGAGGATCATCTCGCGGCTGACCGGTGCGATCCGGGCCACCCGGGAGGCGGGGATCAGCGCGGCCAGCCCGTACTCGCGGGTGAGGCCGTTGCCGCCGAGGGTGTGGACCGCCTGGTCCACCGCCCGTACGCAGGCCTCCCCGGCAGCGTACTTGGCCATGTTCGCGGCCTCTCCGGCGGCCAGGTCGTCGCCGCTGTCGTAGAGGTGGGCGGCCTTCTGCATCATCAGCCGGGCGAGTTCCAGCTCGATGTGCGCCTGTGCGAGGGGGTGCGCGATCGCCTGGTGGGCGCCGATGGGCTCCTTCCAGACCTGGCGGGTCTTCGCGTAGTCGACGGCCTTGGCGAGCGCGTAACGGCCCATGCCGATCGCGAAGGCGGCGGTCATGATGCGTTCGGGGTTGAGCCCGGCGAAGAGCTGGAGCAGGCCCGCGTCCTCGTCGCCGACCAGTGCCTCCGCGGGCAGCCGCACGTCGTCCAGGACCAGCTCGAACTGCTTCTCGGCCGCCTGCAGTTCCATGTCGATGACGGACCGGGTGAAGCCGGGGGCGTCGCGCGGGACGATGAACAGGCAGGGCTTGAGCCGGCCGGTGCGCGCGTCCTCGGTCCGGCCGACGATCAGCGTGGCATCGGCGAGGTCCACGCCGGAGATGAACACCTTGCGGCCGGTGAGGATCCAGTCCTCGCCGTCCCGGCGCGCGGTGGTGGTGATGCGGTGCGAGTTGGAGCCGGCGTCGGGTTCGGTGATGCCGAAGGCCATGGTGCGGCTGCCGTCGGCGAGGCCGGGGAGCCAGGTCCGCTTCTGCTCCTCGGTGCCGAAGCGGGAGATGACGGTCCCGCAGATGGCCGGGGACACCACCATCATCAGCAGCGGGCTGCCTGCCGCGCCCAGTTCCTCCAGGACGATGGAGAGCTCGGCGATGCCGCCGCCTCCGCCGCCGTACTCCTCGGGCAGGCTGACCCCGAGGTAGCCGAGCTTGGCGGCGTCCGCCCACAGCTCGTCGGGGCGGCCGCCCTCGCGGGCGACGCGGGCGAGGTACTCGCGCCCGTAGCGCTGCCCGAGGGCGGCAACGGCGGCGCGCAGGGCCTTGTGCTCTTCGGTCTCCGTGGTGTGACTGGCGGGGCTCATGACTGCGGTTCCTCCTGGACGACGGCGAGCAGGGCGCCGACCTCGACCTGCCGGCCGGGGACGGCGTGGAGCGCGGTGAGCGTGCCGGAGGCGGGCGAGAGGATGCGGTGCTCCATCTTCATGGCCTCCAGCCAGAGCAGGGGCTGCCCGGCGGTGACGGCGGAGCCGGGGGCGAGACCCTCGGCGAGGCGGACGACGGTGCCGGGCATGGGGGCGAGCAGGGAGCCGGGGTCGGTGCGGTCCCCGGGTTCGTCGAAGCGGGGCAGGGGGGTGAGGGTGTGGGCGCCGAGAACAGAATCGACGTACACCTCACCGCTGTTCGAATTGCGTTTCACGTGGAACACCCGCTGGACACCGTCGGCTTCGAGGGTGACGGCGTCCGGGCTCACCGCCGGCGCTCGAACACCGGGCCGGTCGACGAGGGCGGGCGGACCGGTCCGGGTGTGCTCGTAGCGGACCTCGTGCGTCGTCCCGTCCGCGGCCCGGTAGCGGCGCAGCTGGGGCTGCGAGCGGAGGTTGCGCCAGCCGCCGAGCCGGGCCGCCAGTGAGGCACCCGGGCCGGGAGCGGTCCCGGCGAGTGCGGCGGCCACGGCGGAGAGGCCTGTGTCCGGGGCTCCGGCGGCTCCTTCCGGGGGGCCCGTGAGCTCGGCGAGGTGGCGGTCGTAGAAGCCGGTGTCGAGGCGGGCGGCGGCGAACTCCGGGTGCCGGAGGCTGCGGACGAGGAGCTCGCGGTTGGTGGTGAGGCCGTGGATCCGGGCCCGGGAGAGCGCGTGCGCGAGGGCACGGAGGGCTTCCGTGCGGGTCGGTGCGTGCGCGATGACCTTGGCGAGCATGGCGTCGTAGTGGATGCCGACCGGGTCGCCGTCGGCGAATCCGCTGTCGACGCGGACGGTGCCGGGCACGGCGAGGGTGTGCAGGGTGCCGGCCTGGGGCCGCCAGTCCCGGGCGGGGTCCTCCGCGTACAGCCGGGCCTCGACGGCGTGCCCGGACGGGGCGGGCGGGTGCGGGGGCAGGGCGTGCCCCTCGGCCACCCGCAGCTGCAGCTCGACCAGGTCGATGCCGAACACGGCCTCGGTGACCGGGTGTTCCACCTGGAGGCGGGTGTTCATCTCCAGGAAGTACGGGCGGCCGTCCGCGGTGACCAGGAACTCGACGGTGCCGGCGCCCCGGTAGGAGACGGCGCGGGCGGCCGCGACGGCGGCTTCGTGCAGCGTGTCGCGGAGGGCGGCGGGCAGGGCCGGGGCCGGGGCCTCCTCGATGACCTTCTGGTGGCGGCGCTGCAGGGAGCAGTCGCGGGTGCCGAGCGCCCAGACGGTGCCGTGCGCGTCAGCGAGGATCTGCACCTCGACGTGGCGGCCGCGTTCCACGTACGGCTCGGCGAACACCTCCCCGTCGCCGAAGGCGGACCGGGCCTCGGCGGCGGCCGCGTCCAGCTCCGCGGGCAGCCGGTCCAGGTCGCGTACGACGCGCATGCCACGGCCACCGCCGCCCGCGGCGGCCTTGAGGAGCAGCGGGAGATCGGCCGGTCCCGCCTTCTCCGGGTCGACGGGTTCCAGGAGCGGCACCCCGGCGGCGCGCATCAGCTCCTTGGCGCGGGTCTTGGAGGCCATGGCCTCGATGGCCTCCGGCGGCGGGCCGACCCAGATCAGCCCGGCGTCGGTGACGGCCCGTGCGAACGCGGCGTTCTCGGAGAGGAAGCCGTAACCGGGGTGGACGGCGTCGGCACCGGCGGCGCGCGCGGCCCCGATGACCAGCTCGCCGCGCAGATACGTGTCGGCGGGGGCCGCACCGGGCAGCCGGACGGCCGCGTCCGCCTCCCGTACGTGCAGGGCCCCGGCGTCGGGGTCGGAGTGGACGGCGACGGTGTCCAGGCCGAGGGCGCGGGCGGTGCGGAACACGCGCACGGCGATCTCGCCGCGGTTGGCGACGAGCAGGGAGGTGATGGGGGTGATGGGGGTGACGGCGGTGGCGGTGGTGTACACGGAGTCGGTGCCAGTGGCAGTGGAGGTCATGTGCGGGCTCACATCCGGAAGACGCCGAAGCCGCCGCGGGCGCCCTCGACGGGGGCGTTGTGGACGGCCGACAGGCACAGGCCGAGGACGGTGCGGGTGTCGCGCGGGTCGATGATCCCGTCGTCGTACAGCCGCCCGGACAGGAACATGGGCAGCGACTCCGACTCGATCTGCGCCTCCACGAAGGCGCGCATCCCGGCGTCCTGCTCCTCGTCGTAGGGCTGTCCCTTCGCGGCGGCGGACTGCCGGGCCACGATGGACAGCACCCCGGCGAGCTGCTGGGGTCCCATCACGGCGGACTTGGCGCTGGGCCAGGCGAACAGGAACCGGGGGTCGTAGGCCCGGCCGCACATGCCGTAGTGCCCGGCGCCGTACGAGGCGCCGACGAGCACGGACAGATGGGGTACCCGGGAGTTGGACACCGCGTTGATCATCATCGAGCCGTGCTTGATGATGCCGCCCTGCTCGTACTCCTTGCCGACCATGTAGCCGGTGGTGTTGTGGAGGAAGAGGAGGGGGATGTCGCGCTGGTTGGCGAGCTGGATGAACTGGGCGGCCTTCTGTGACTCGGCGCTGAACAGCACGCCCTGGGCGTTGGCGAGGATGCCGACCGGGTAGCCGTGCAGGGCCGCCCAGCCGGTGACCAGGCTCGGCCCGTAGAGCGGTTTGAACTCGTCGAAGTCCGAGCCGTCGACGATGCGGGCGATGACCTCGCGCGGGTCGAAGGGGGTCTTCAGATCGGCGGGGACGATGCCGAGGAGCTCCTCGGGATCGTGTACCGGCTCGGGGGCCGGGCCGGGGTCGGGGTGCGCCTTGCGGTGGTTGAGGCGGGCGACGATCCGGCGGGCCTGGCGGATCGCGTCCGGCTCGTCGAGGGCGTGGTAGTCGGCGAGGCCGGAGGTCCGGGCGTGCATGTCGGCTCCGCCGAGGGACTCGTCGTCGCTCTCCTCGCCGGTGGCCATCTTCACCAGCGGCGGGCCCCCGAGGAACACCTTCGAACGGTCCTTGATCATCACCGTGTGGTCGGACATGCCGGGGATGTAGGCGCCGCCGGCGGTGGAGTTGCCGAACACGACGGCGACGGTCGGGATCCCGGCGGCGGACAGCCGGGTGAGGTCCCGGAACACCGCCCCGCCCGGAATGAAGATCTCCTTCTGCGCGGGCAGGTCCGCGCCGCCGGACTCGACCAGGCTGATCACCGGCAGCCGGTTGGCGAGGGCGATCTCCTTGGCGCGCAGGCTCTTGCGCAGGGTCCAGGGGTTGCTGGCGCCGCCGCGGACGGTCGGGTCGTTGGCGACGACCAGGCACTCCACGCCCTCGACGGTGCCGATGCCGGTGACGACGGAGGCACCCACGGGGTAGTCGCTGCCGTACGCGGCCAGCGGGGACAGCTCCAGGAAGGGGGTGTCCGGGTCGAGCAGCAGTTCCACGCGCTCGCGGGCGAGCAGTTTGCCGCGCCCGCGGTGGCGGTCGCGGTACTTCTCACCGCCTCCGGCGAGCGCCTTGGCGTGCTCGGCGTCGAGTTCGGCGAGCCGCCCGAGGGCGACCTCGCGGTGGGCGAGGTGGTCGGGGTCGCGGGGGTCGACGCGGGTGCCGAGCAAAGTCATCGGGTTTCTCCCGGGAAACCCCGTCCTTCAGGGCGGGAAGGAATGTGGTCTCGGGGCGGGGCCGCGAAGCAGCCACGTTCTCTACGCATCTGTTCTGACCTGCGCTCTCTTTCGCTGTCAGTGGAGGCTGTTAGGTTCCGGATCGTGACGACAGCCGTGGTGGCAGAGATGGGGGCCGGGTATGCCCGGTACACCTTCGGCTGCGTGTGTCGTCTGGTGCGCTCGCCCGGCTGGAAGCGGAGTGGGCGCGGTGCCGGTGGGTGTGGAACGAGTGCGTGGCGATGTCCCGCAAGGTCCACGCCCACAACAAGGCGACCGGCGAGAAGAAGACGTGCGGGCCCGTGCAGCTCGCCGCAATGCTGACCGAGGCCCGCCGGTCGATGACCTGGCTGCGCGAGGGCGCTTGTGTCCCGCAGCAGCAGATCATCCGGGACTTCGGCAAGTCCCGCGCCAAGGCGCTGGGGGACATCAAGGCGAGGCTGCCGGTGCGGCAGCGGGCCGGGATGCCCGGGATCAAGCGCAAGCGTGAGGCTGATCCCTCGCTTGAGTACACCCGGCGCGGGTTCCGGCTCAAGAACGACCGCCTGCTCCTGGCCAATGGGATCGCGCTGACGGTGGCGTGGTCCCGTGACCTTCCCTCCGCGCCTTCGTCGGTGCGGGTCTACCGGGACAGTCTCGGACACTGGTACGCCTCGTTCGTCGTGGCCGCGCCCTCCGAGGCGCCGGCCGAGACCGGCCGGGCGATCGGCATCGACTGGGGCGTGAAGGAGGTCGCCACCACCACCTCCGACACCCACGACCTGCCCCATGCCCAGCACGGCAAGACGGCTGCCGCGAAGCTGGTCCGGCACCAGCGGATGATGGCCCGGCGCCGCACTCCGAAGAACCGGCCCGACACAGCTGGATACCTCAAGGCCCGCAAGGCCGCGGCGAAGGTCTCGAAGAAGCTTGCCCGGCAGCGGCAGGACACCGGCCGCAAGTGGGCCAAGGCCATTGTCCGCGACTTCGACGTGATCGCGGTGGAGGACTTCCGCCCGAAGTTCCCGGCGAAGTCCACGATGGCCCGTAAGGCGGCCGACGCCGCCATCGGCGCGACGAAAGCGGCCCTGGTCGAGATGGCCCGCAAGCACGGGCGCACCCTGTATCTGGTCCACCCCGCGCACACCACCATGGACTGCGCGCAGTGCGGAGCGAGAGCCAAGCACGCACTCCCCCTCTCGATGAGAACGTATACGTGCACCGCGTGCGGAGCGGTGTCCCCAAGGGACAAGAACTCCGCACGCGTCATGCTCGTCCGGGCTGGTCTCAACCCGGCTGGTGCTGATCTTGTAAGCCCTGCCCCCTGCTAGGTGCCAGGCGAAGTGAGCCAGGAATCTCCTCCCTTCAAGGAGGGGAGGTTTCAAGCGCTGACCTCTTGGAGCAGGTGGGTGGGGATGTCGAGGTGGCGGGACCGGAGCCATTCGCCGAGGGCCTTGGCCTGGGGGTCGAAGCGGTGGCCTGCGGCCACGCCGGCGCCGAGGATGCCGGTGACGGTGAAGTTGAGGGCGCGGAGGTTGGGGAGCTCATGGCGGGTCACGCCGAGCGTGCGGGTCTCGGGCAGCAGCTCCTGGAACCGCTCGACGGTGAGCGTGTCCGCGAGCCATGCGTACGCCGCGTCGCTCTCCACCCAGACGCCGACGTTGGCGTCCCCGCCCTTGTCCCCGCTGCGAGCCCCGGCGATGGCCCCGAGCGGGGCGCGGGTGTGCCCTGCGGGGCTTTCCCCCGCCCCGCCCTCCCCCTGGCTTCGCCGGGGGGAGGGCGGGGCGGGGGAAGCCGGCCGCGCAGCGGCAGGCGGCGTGACCGCGACGCGCGTGCCGTCCGGGAGCACCGCGACATGGCGGGCCGAGGCCGCCGGGACGGTGTCCGTCTCGAAGATCCCGTACGGCTGTCCCGGCCCCGGCGGAGCCGTCACGTGGAAGCCCGGGTAGCCGGCCAGTGCCAGTTCCACCGCCGCGGAGGTCAGGGAGCGACCCACCCGCTCGGCGGACGGATCCCGCACCACCAGCCGGAGCATCGCGCTGGCCGTCTCCTCCGTCGCCGCGTCCGGATGGTCCGTACGGGCCAGGGTCCACTCCGCCGACGCGACCCCCGCCAGCGGCTCCGCCAGCTGCTCCCGCACCAGCGCCGCCTTGGCCTCGATGTCCAGCCCTGTCAGGACGAACACCACCTCGTTGCGGAAACCGCCCAGCCGCGTGATCCCGACCTTGAGCGAGCCGGGCGGCGGGTCGCCGCGGACCCCCTCGACGCGGACCCGGTCGGGACCGTCCCCGGTGAGCCTGACGGTGTCCAGCCGGGCCGTCACGTCCGGGCCGAGGTACCGGGCTCCCTGGGTCTCGTAGAGGAGTTGCGCCGTGACCGTGCCCGTGGTGACCGCCCCGCCCGTCCCCGGGTGCTTGGTGATCACCGAGGAGCCGTCCTCGGCGATCTCCGCCAGGGGGAACCCCGGCCGGCGTACGTCGTGCCGGGTGAAGAAGGAGTAGTTGCCGCCGGTGGCCTGCGCGCCGCACTCCAGCACGTGGCCCGCGACCACCGCCCCGGCCAGCCGGTCGTGGTCGTCCGGCGCCCAGTCGAACCACCACGCAGCCGGCCCGCTCACCAGCGCCGCGTCCGTCACCCGGCCCGTGACCACCACGTCGGCCCCCGCCCGCAGGCAGGCCGCGATCCCCGCGCCGCCCAGATAGGCGTTGGCGGTGAGGACCCCGTCCCGGTCCCCGCCCGCGTCCCCGTACGGCATCAGGTCGTCGCCCTCGACGTGCGCGACCGCCAACGGGATCCCCAGCTTGTCCGCCAGCGCGCGGACCGCGTCGGCGAGGCCCGCCGGGTTGAGTCCGCCCGCGTTCGTGACGATCCGTACGCCGCGGTCGCGGGCCGGCCCCAGGCAGTCCTCCAGCTGGCGGAGGAAGGTCCGGGCGTAGCCGGCGTCGGGGTTCTTCAGGCGGTCCCGGCCGAGGATCAGCATGGTCAGCTCGGCGAGGTAGTCCCCGGTGAGCACGTCCAGCGGCCCGTCCGCCAGCATCTCGCGCATGGCCGAGAGCCGGTCGCCGTAGAAGCCGGAGGCGTTGCCGATCCGGAGGGGACGGCGGGGTGATCCGGTCATGCGCGGGCCCCCGGCTCCCGGCCCGCCCCCGCCGGACCGGCGAACGCCTGGGCGATGTCCAGCCAGCGGTCGGCGTCCGGTCCCACCGCCGTCACGGCGACGTCGGACCGGTGCGCGCGCTGGGTGACCAGCAGGCAGAAGTCGAGCGCCGGTCCGCCGACCCGCTGTGCCGCGTCCGGCGGCCCGTACGCCCATACGGAGACCCCGTCGGGCGCCGTCAGCTCGACCCGGAACTCCGCGTCCGGCACCGGCAGGCCCCGTACGGCGAAGGCGTAGTCGCGGGCCCGTACGCCGATCCGGGCGACATGGCGCAGCCGGTCCGTCGGCGTACGGCGGACGCCCAGCGCGTCGGCCACGTCCTGGCCGTGCGCCCAGGTCTCCATCAGCCGGGCACTGGCCATCGACGCGGCCTTCATCGGCGGCCCGAACCAGGGGAACCGGGCGTCCGGCGCGGCCGCTTCGAGCGCCGCGCCGAGCTCGGCACGCCCGGCCCGCCAGCGGGCCAGCAGTTCGGCGGGCGGCAGCGCGGCGCCTTCGGCCGCGCCGTCGTCGACGAAGTCGCCGGGCGCGGCCAGTGCCTCCGCCGTCAGCGCGGCGAAGCCCGTGGCGTCGGTCACGGACAGCAGCGCCGCCCGGTCGGTCCAGGCCAGGTGGGCGATCTGGTGGGCGATGGTCCAGCCGGGCGCCGGCGTTTTCGCGGCCCAGCCTTCCTCTCCCAGCTCAGCCACCAGGAGATCCAGTTCACGCCCCTCCTCCCGAAGATCGGACCGGACGGCAACGAACGGGTCGAGCACGGTGCGCTCCCCTCGGGGACGACAGCGGCGTGAGGGGAAGACTGGCAGCGCACCGGAAAACAATCAAGCATGCTTGCATGATTTGGCGGAAGAACGACGCCCTGCGCGGTCGGGCCCGTCGGGTGGGGTCCCGCCGTCCGGTCGTGGCCGGGGCCCCTCGTCCGGTCGTGGCTCCCGGCGCGCTACGCGGTCCCGGTCGGCGCGCTACGCGGTCCCGGTCCGAGCGCGGTCGCGGCGGGCCTGCGTGCGCACCGCGCCCATGCTCGCCGCGATGACCAGCGCTATCGCGAGGGCGTCGGTCGTGGACATCGCCTGGTCCAGCAGCAGGAAGCCGGCGGTGGCCGCGATGGCCGGTTCCAGGCTCATCAGGATCGCGAACGTGGGGGCCGGCAGCCGGCGCAGCGCGAGCAGCTCCAGGGTGTAGGGCAGTACCGAGGACAGCACGGCCACCCCGATGCCCAGCGCCAGCGTGCCCGGCACGAGCAGGGCCGAACCGGCGTCCGCGACACCGATCGGCAGGGACAGCACCGCGGCGACGGCCATCGCCAGGGCCAGACCGTCGGCCTGCGGGAACCGCCGTCCGGTCCGCGCGCTGAAGACGATGTACGCCGCCCACATCGCGCCCGCGCCGAGCGCGAAGGCGGCGCCGGCCGGGTCGAGCGAGCCGAAGCCGGAACCGGAGCCGGTGCTGCCGCCGTGGGCGGAGAGCAGGGCCACTCCGCCGAGCGCGAGGGCCGCCCACAGCAGGTTGGCCAGGCGGCGGGACGCGAAGACCGAGAGCGCGAGCGGGCCGAGCACCTCCAGGGTGACGGCCGGGCCCAGCGGGATGCGGTCCACGGCCTGGTAGAACAGCCCGTTCATGCCGGCCATGGCGACGCCGAAGGCGAGGACCGTGCCCCAGTCGGCGCGGGAGTGACCGCGGACCTTCGGCCGGCACAGGAGCAGCAGCACGGCGGCGGCGGCCGCCAGCCGGATCGAGACGACCCCGGCCGCACCGGCCTTCGGCATGATCATGACCGCCAGGGCCGCGCCGAACTGCACGGACACCCCCGCCGCGAGCACCAGCCCCACCGGCCCGAGCGCGGACCCACCGGATCCGCCGAGGCGTCCGGGGGTCGCGGTGACGGGTGCGGGAGAAGACGTGCCGACGGCGGGGGTGGTGCTGGTCATCCACCCAGCCTAAGCCCCCTGTAAGGAGCATGCATCCGTGTTCTGCCTTACATGCGCCACGCCGTACGTGCCACGCCGAGCGGGGGGCCACCCGCCCCCGTCCCTCCCCCGGTCAGCCGAGGAACGACTCGGGTCCGAAGCGGCCCCACGCCACGAAGGCCGCCAGGACGACGTAGACCAGGTCCACCACCACGAGCCCGTACTCGTGACGCCGCATCCGGGTGATGGCCGCACCCACCATGAGCAGCACCAAGCCGAGGGCCGCCAGTGGCACCAGGACCGGCGCGACGTCGAGCACGGCGGGGAGGACCAGACCCACGGCGGCCAGCACCTCCAGGGCTCCGATGGTCTTGACTCCGCCGGCGCTGAAGTCGTCGGCCCATCGCGCACTGGCTCCGGCGGCGGCGATCTTCTCCTTCGGCGTGATCACCTTGTAGGCGCCGCCGAGCAGGTAGGCGGCGGCGAGGACTCCGGCGACGGCCCACAGCGCGATGTTCACGGTCTCTCTCCTTGCAGGGTGCGGGGAAGGGCGGTTTCGGGAGGGGGAGAGGATCCCTGGTTACGCGTGCAGGCCGGGCCGGTAGTCGCCGGCGGGCTGCCGGACGATGAGGTTCCCCCGGTTGAAGGCGTTGATGAGGGCGATGGTGCACACCAGGGCGGCGAGCTGGTCCTCGTCGTAGTACTTGGCGGCGTTCGCCCAGGCCTCGTCCGTGACGCCGCCGGCGGCGTCGGCGACGCGGGTGCCCTGCTCGGCGAGTTCCAGGGCGGCCCGCTCGGCGTCGGTGAACACGGTGGCCTCCCGCCAGGCGGCGACCAGGCTGAGGCGCGTCAGGGTCTCCCCCGCGTGCGTGGCGTCCTTGGTGTGCATGTCGACGCAGAAACCGCAGCCGTTGATCTGGCTGGCACGCAGCTTCACCAGTTCCTGCGTCGCGAGCGGCAGGGTCGATTCCGCGAGCACCCTGCTCGCCGCGACGAGGTGCTTGCCGAACTTGGCCGTGACCGGGTTGGTGAAGACGTTCAGGCGGGCTTCCATCACATGCTCCTTGTCGTCGTTCGCTGTTGCCCTCTGAGACAGAGCACCCACGCGGGGTGTGACAGGAGCACATGTGACCTGCACCACGCCTCCGGGCGGCAGGCCCCGGGTACGGGATGGCGCGCGGTTACTGTGCGGGGTGCCGTGACGATCTCGGGGGTGGTCCGGCGCGAGCGGAGCTCGGTCGAACCCGCGGGTACGCGGGCCAGGGGGAGGCATTCCATGTCAGGGTCGGCACGTGCGGTGGACGCGGTCGGATACCGGCCGCTGCTGTTCTCCATCGCCTACGGGATGACCGGTTCCGTGGGCGACGCCGAGGATCTCGTCCAGGACGCGTTCCTGGGCCTGACCCGGGCCCGCCGGGCGGGGACCGTGATCGCCGACCTGAAGGCGTACCTGACCACGACGGTGACGCGGCTGGGCATCAACCACCTGGGCTCGGCGCGGGTGCGGCGGGAGGCGTACGTGGGCGAATGGCTGCCCGAGCCGGTCGTCGTCGCCGCCGACCGGCCGGGACCGGCCGAGCACGCGGAGCTGGCCGACTCGCTGTCCATGGCGTTCCTCGTGCTGCTGGAGACCCTCTCCCCGGCGGAACGGGCGGTGTTCGTGCTGCGGGAGGTCTTCGGGTACGGCTACCCGGAGGTGGCGGGGATCGTCGGCAAGTCCGAGGTGAACTGCCGGCAGATCTTCGCCCGTGCCGGAAAGCGCATCGCCGCCGGACGCGAACCGGCCGACGTCGTGCCGCCCCCGGCGCGGCGGGCGGAGGGTGACGAGCTCGCCCGGAGGTTCTTCGAGGCCGCCGAGGGCGGCGACCTGGACGCGCTGCTCGGCATGCTCGCACCCGACGTGGTGTTCCACGGGGACGGCGGCGGCAAGGCACGGGCGCTCGGGAAGTCGCTGACCGACCCGCGGCGGGTCGCCGGGCTGCTGCTCGGCGGGTTCCGCCGGATCCGGTCGCTCGGTGTGTCCCCCCGGCCCGTCCGGATCAACGGCCGTCCGGGCGCCGTCCTGTACGACGCCGAAGGGCGCGTCGTCAGTGTGGTCGAGCTCGACATCGCCGACGGCGTGATCCAGGCGATCCACTCCGTGTCCAATCCCGACAAGCTCGGCCACCTCGGACCGGTGTCCGACGTCGCGCGACTGCCGGAGCGGTGATCCGCCGTCACCCCGGCGTCAGCGCGGAGCGGGCGGGTCGCCGAGGGCCTCCGCCAGGACCTCGGCCATGTGCCGGGCTCGGCGGGGCCCCAGCTGTGCGGCCTGGGTGCGGCAGGAGAAGCCGTCGGCGAGGACCACGGCGTCCGGGGGTGCGGCGCGGAGGGCGGGGAGCAGCTGCTCCTCGGCACACGCGACCGAGACCTCGTGATGGCCGGGCTCGAAACCGAAGTTCCCGGCGAGTCCGCAGCAGCCGCCGGAGAGTTCGCCAGTGAGACCGGAGCGCTCACGGAGGCGGCGGTCGGCGGCGTCGCCGAGGACGGCGTGCTGGTGGCAGTGGGTCTGGCCGGCCACGGGGCGGTCGAGGCGGGGCGGCCGCCAGTCGGGGGCGAACTCTTCGAGGGCCTCGGCGAAGGTGCGTACGGCGGCGGCGAGGCGGGCGGCGCGCGGGTCGTCTGGGAACAGGGACGGGAGGTCGTCGCGCAGGGCTGCGGCGCAGCTGGGTTCGAGGACGACGATCGGTCCCCGGACGTCGCCCAGCCTCTCCAGGGTCCTGCGCAACACCCTGCGGGCGGCGTCGAGGCGGCCGGTGGAGACGTAGGTCAGGCCACAGCAGACGCGGCCCTGGCCTTGGCGGCCGGCCAGGACGACGTCGAGGCCGGCCGCCTCCAGCACCCGCACCGCCGCCCGGCCGGCCTCGGGCGCGAGGTGCTCGGTGAACGTGTCCGGCCACAGCGTGACGCGCGTTCGGGGCTCTGCCGCCGCCGCAGGCGCCGGCAGAGCCCCGGAGCGGGAGTGCCACCAGCGGGTGAACGGGGCCCTCGCCAGGGGCGGGAGCGGGCGGGACGTCGTCAGGCCGGCCAGGCGGCCGATGCCCGGGATGCGCGACAGCGCGTTCAGCGGGCGGGCCAGCCGGAGCGCGGACGCGAGGCGGAGCAGGGCCGGGAGGCTGCCCAGGGTGTAGTGGGACAGCGGGCGGATCCGGCCGGCCCAGTGGCGGTGGAGGAACTCCGCCTTGTACGCGGCCATGTCCACCCCGACCGGGCAGTCGCTGCGGCAGCCCTTGCAGCTCAGGCAGAGGTCCAGCGCCTCCCGGACCTCCTCCGAACGCCAGCCGTCCCGGATCACCGGCCCGGTGCCGTCCGCGCCGGGGGCGCCGTCAGCTCCGAAGGCCCCGGCGGCACCTCCGGGCGCGGCGACGCCCCCGCGCCCGCCGGCCCTGTCGGCCCCGGCGGCGCCCGAGGCGCCCGAGGCGCCCGAGGCGCCGATCAGCATCTCGTGGAGGAGCCGTGCACGGCCCCGCGTCGAGTGGCGTTCCTCGCCGGTCACCCGGTACGACGGGCACATCACGCCCGCTCCCGCCGCCACCGGCGTACGGCACTTGGCGACGCCCACGCAGCGGGCCACCTCGCCTGCCAGGGGGAGTTCCGGCAGGCCGGCGAAGCGGAGGTTCTCGTCGAGGCGGGCCGGGCGGGCCAGGATGCCCGGGTTCATGCCGCCCGCCGGGTCCCACACGTCCTTGTACGCGGCGAAGAGGTCCACCAGCTCCGCCCCGTACATCCGCGGCAGCAGTTCCGCGCGGGCCTGCCCGTCCCCGTGCTCGCCCGACAGCGAGCCGCCGTGCGCGACGACCAGGTCCGCGAGGTCCGAGGAGAACGCGCGGTAGCGGTCCACCCCGTCCCTGCTCACCAGGTCGAAGTCCAGCCTGACGTGCACGCAGCCCTCGCCGAAGTGCCCGTACGGCGCCCCGCGCAGGCCGTAACGGGCGGTCAGCGCACGGAACTCCCGCAGGTACGCGCCGAGCCGGGCCGGCGGGACCGCGCAGTCCTCCCAGCCGGGCCAGGCCGCCGTGCCGTCGGGGAGGCGGGTGGCGGTGCCCGCCGCGTCCTCCCGGATCCGCCACAGCGCCCGCTGCCCCGCCGGGTCCGCGACCACCAAGGAGTCCACCGCGTCCGCCGCCCGCGCCAGGGCCCGCGCGGCCTCCGCGTCCGGCATCTCCACGAACAGCCAGGCACCGCCCTTCGGCAGGCCCACCCGTTCGCCGTCGCCGCCGCCCAGCAGGTCCGCCGCCATGCCCTCCACGGTGAGCGGCCCGTGCTCCAGCAGGCCGGCCGCCGCGTCCGCCGCCGCGCTCTCGTCGGCGTACCCGAGCACCGCCAGGGCGGGTGCGGGCGGCGCCTCCACCAGGCGGACCACCGCCTCGGTCACCACCCCGAGCGTGCCCTCGCCGCCGCAGAACGCGCGGGCCAGCTGCACCCCGCGCTCGGGCAGCAGCGCGTCCAGGGCGTAGCCGGAGACCCGGCGGCCGAAGTCGGCGGGCATCCGGGTGCGGAGCAGGGCGAGATTGGAGGTGATCAGCTGCTCCAGGGCGGGCGGGGCACCCGCCCAGCCGGTGCCGATCCGCCGTACGCCGCCGGCCCCGTTGCCGGGCGGCCCGTCACCTGCCAGCCCGTCACCTGCCGGCCCGTTCCCTGCCGCCCCCTTGCCGGCCGCCGCGTCCCCGTACGTCAGCACGGACAGCTCGGCCACGTTGTCCGCCGTGGTCCCCCAGGCCACCGAGTGCGGCCCGCAGGCGTTGTTGCCGATCATCCCGCCCAGCGTGCAGCGGGACTTGGTCGACGGGTCCGGCCCGAACGTCAGCCCGTGCGGCGCGGCGGCCGCCCGGAGGGTGTCCAGGACGAGTCCGGGCTGGACCACCGCCGTCTTCGCCACGGGGTCCAGGGAGAGCAGGCCGGCCATGTGCCGGGTGAAGTCGAGCACCACGCCCACCCCGGTGGCCTGGCCGCCGATCGACGTGCCGCCGCCGCGCGGCACCACCGGGACCCCGGCCTCGGCGCACAGCCGCAGCACCGCCGCCACGTCCTCCGCGTCGCGCGGGGCCACCACGCCCAGCGGGATCCGGCGGTAGTTGGACGCGTCCATGGTCACCAGGGCCCGGGCGGCCGTGCCGAAGTCCACCTCGCCCCGTACCGCCGCACGCAGGGCCGCCTCAAGATCGGTCGTCTCGGTCATCCCGTGATCATTCCCCCGGGCCACCCCGCCAGTCCGGTGCCCACGACCTGATGCTTCCTGTCTCACCCGCTGGACGTCGCGCGGTCCGGCCTGCGCGGACCCGATACGCTCCGCTCGTGGCTGAGATCCAGATTCCCGCTGACATCAAGCCCGCCGACGGACGCTTCGGCGCGGGCCCCTCCAAGGTGCGGACGGAAGCGCTGGACGCGCTGGCCGCCACCGGAACCTCCCTGCTCGGTACCTCCCACCGCCAAGCCCCGGTCAAGAACCTCGTGGGCTCCGTGCGCCAGGGCATCCGGGACCTCTTCTCCCTCCCCGAGGGCTACGAGGTGATCCTGGGCAACGGCGGCTCCACCGCCTTCTGGGACATCGCGACGCACGGGCTGATCGAGAACAAGTCCCAGCACCTCACCTTCGGCGAGTTCTCCTCCAAGTTCGCCAAGGCCGCCAAGCTCGCGCCGTGGCTGGCCGACCCGTCCGTGATCTCCTCCGACCCGGGCACCCACCCGGAGCCGGTCGCCGAGGCGGGCGTGGACGTGTACGGCTTCACCCACAACGAGACCTCGACCGGTGTCGCCGCCCCGCTGAAGCGGGTCGCGGGTGCCGACGAGGGCGCGCTGGTCCTGGTGGACGCCACCTCGGGCGCCGGCGGTCTGCCGGTGGACATCACCGAGACCGACGTCTACTACTTCGCCCCGCAGAAGTCCTTCGCCTCGGACGGCGGCCTGTGGCTGGCCGCCTTCTCCCCGGCCGCGCTGGAGCGCGCCGCGCGCGTCCACGCGTCCGGCCGCCACATCCCGGAGTTCTTCTCGCTGCCGACGGCGATCGACAACTCGCTGAAGAACCAGACGTACAACACCCCGGCGCTCTCCACCCTCTTCCTGCTGAACCAGCAGCTGGAGTGGATCAACGGCCAGGGCGGCCTGGACTGGGCGACCTCCCGTACGGCTGCCTCCGCGGCCAACCTGTACGGCTGGGCGGAGGCGTCGAAGTACGCCGAGCCGTTCGTCACCGACCCGGCCAAGCGGTCCTCGGTCATCGGCACGATCGACTTCTCGGACGACATCGACGCGGCGGCGGTCGCCAAGGTGCTGCGCGCCAACGGCATCGTCGACACCGAGCCGTACCGCAAGCTCGGCCGCAACCAGCTCCGCATCGCGATGTTCCCGGCGATCGACCCGGCGGACGTGCAGGCGCTGACGGCCTGCGTCGACTACGTGATCGAGAAGCTGTGACGCTGCGCCGTGCCTGAGTGAGCCCGTTCGCGGCTCCGCCCTTGCGCGCTCGAAGCCCCCGGCCCCTGTGGGACGGGGGCTTCGGTGTGTGCACGTTTCGGCGCCGGGCGGCGTGTCCCGGTGTGCCCACACGGAAGGGGGACGGGACTTTGGTCCCGAAATCCGAGGCTCCGAAAGCGCCGACGGGACGCCTCTGCAGCCTGTCCGACCTGCGCGTTCGCCGTCCGGGACCTTCGGCCCTCCCGCCTTCCCGGCGGTGGCCGGAAAGCAACCGAATGGCCAGGATGTCCCTCATGTCTGGTGTGCCGGGAAACGGACCCGGCCGCCCGTTCAGGAGGATCTCCATGCGCAAGGCACTCACCGCCCCCGCTGCCGCGCTCGTCGCGGCGCTCACCCTCGGCGCCTCCGCCGTGGGCTCCACCGCGGCGTTCGCCGCCGGCATACCCGCCCCCGCACAGGAGCGCACCGCCCCGGCCGGCGTCCGGCTGTCCACCGGCACGGCCGGGCCGGGCGACGAGGTGCGCCTGACGGTCACCGCGCCCCGGGGCACCACCGGCCTGGCCCTGTTCTCCCAGGCCCTGGACAGCGCCGCGTTCCGGCCGGCCGGTCCCGGCGCGTGGACCGCCCTCGTCAAGGTGAAGGACGTCCGGGACGGCGCCTACAGCGTCACGGTCACCGGCACCGCCGGCGACGGCAGGGCGGTCAGCGCCTCCGCCCAGCTGGACGTCAGGGCCGGCGCCCCGAGGCCCGCGACGGACCGGCTCCGGCTCTCCACCGGCTTCGGACGGCCCGGCGACCGGGTGACCGTCACCGTCAGCACCGACCGGAACGGCGCGTACGTCAGCTCCGGCGCGTTCGCCGGCGGCCGCGTGGACCTGACGAGGACGGGCACCCGCACCTGGACCGGCACCGCCGTCGTCGCGAAGGACGTCAGGACCGGCTCCTACGGGGTGGACGCCTTCACCGGCGGCCGGAAGTCCGACACGGTCGGGTTCGCCGCCGAGGCGGGCGGCACGCCGCGCCGGTAACCGGCGCACACCGGCCGCACCGGGACTCCAACGCGGTGGTCTTCGCCCTCCTCACCGGCAAGGCGCAGCGAACACTCCCCCGCGAAGGGGCACCGGCCGCGCACGATACCTTCAGGGTCCCGGTACGACAGGAGGCAGCGGCGTGAGCGTGCGAGTGACGGCGGCCCAGAGTGGCACGGACCCCTTCGGCACGGCCCGGCTGCGGCGCGGGGTGCTGGACTCGTGGGGTGCGGGCCCGGCCCGGTTCCGCGAGGACGCCAACGCCGAGGAGGACCTCGCGCTCGGCGGCTACCGGGACCGGCTCGTCGTCGAACTGGCGCAGAACGCCGCCGACGCCGCCGCCCGCGCCGGGGTGCCAGGCCGCCTCCGCCTCACCCTGCACCCCGGCGACGGCGAGGACCCGCACGGCGCGCTCGCCGTGGCCAACACCGGTGCCCCGCTGGACGCCGCGGGCGTGGAGTCGCTGAGCACCCTGCGGGCCTCCGCCAAGCGGGAGACCGCCGCGGAGAGCGTCGGCCGGTTCGGCGTGGGCTTCGCCGCGGTGCTCGCCGTCACCGACGAGCCGGCCGTGATCGGCCGGCACGGCGGCGTCCGCTGGTCGCTGGCCGAGGCCCGGGAGCTGGCCGCGGAAGCCGCCCGCCACAGCCCCGGCCTGGGCGACGAGCTGCGCCGCCGGGACGGCCATGTCCCGCTGCTGCGGCTGCCCTTGCCCGCCGAGGGCACGGCCCCCGACGGCTACGACACCGTGGTGGTGCTGCCGCTGCGCGACGCGGCCGCCGCCGACCTGACCGAGCGGCTGCTCACCGGCATCGACGACGCGCTGCTGCTCACCCTGCCCGGCCTGGACGAGCTGGTCGTGGAGACCCCGTCCGGGGTCCGGACCCTGCGCCGGCGCGCCGAAGGCCCGTACACCGAGATCAGCGACGGCACCCCCGAGGGCACCGAGGTCCGCCGCTGGCGGACCGTCCGGCACACCGGCTCCCTGGACCGGGCGCTGCTCGCCGACCGGCCCGTCGAGGAACGCCTGCGTCCCGTCTGGACGGTGTCCTGGGCCGTCCCGGTGGACGCGCAGGGCGCGCCCGTACGCCCGGACACCGCACCGGTGGTGCACGCCCCGACCCCCACCGACGAGCCCCTCGGCATCCCCGCGCTGCTGATCGCCTCGCTCCCCCTGGACACCACCCGCCGGCACCCGGCGCCCGGCCCGCTGACCGACTTCCTGGTGGAGCGGGCGGCCGAGGCCTACGCCGAACTCCTCGGCGGCTGGGAGCCGGTGAGCACCGGTCTGATCGACCTGGTGCCGGGCCGGCTCGGCAAGGGCGAGCTGGACGGCACCCTCCGCGCGGCCGTCCTGGAGCGGCTACCGCGGACCGCGTTCCTTGCTCCGGCGGCCCCGGACGGGGAACTCACCGCGCTGCGCCCGTTCGAGGCCGAGGTGGTCGAGGGCGCGGGCGCCGACACCGTACGGGTGCTCGCGGAGGTGCTGCCGACCCTGCTGCCCGCCGGGCTGGAGCGCCGCCCCGAGCTGCGCACCCTGGGCGTGGGCCGGCTGCCGCTCGGCGACGCCATCGAGCGCATCGCGGGCGTGGAACGGTCCCCGGAGTGGTGGTACCGCCTGTACGACAGCCTGGCCGGGGTGGACCCCGACCGGCTGACCGGGCTCCCGGTGCCGCTCGCGCTCGAAGAGGGGGAGGCCCCGGCCGGGCCGCGGACCGCGATCGGCCCCCGGCACATCCTGCTGCCCGGCCCGGACACCCCGCCCGGTCTGGCCCGGCTCGGGCTGAAGATCGCGCACCCGGACGCGGCGCACCCGCTGCTGGAGAAGCTCGGCGCGATCCCGGCGAACCCCCGCGCGGTGCTGACCACCCCGCAGGTGCGGGCGGCGGTCGCGGCCTCGCTGGACGCCGGCGAGATCTGGGACGAGGACGCGCCGGACCCCGACGAGCTCGCCGAGATCGTGCTCGGCCTGGTCCGGGACGCGGACCTGATGCCCGGCGACGAGCCGTGGCTGGGCGCGCTGGCACTGCCCGACGAGGACGGGGAGCCCACTCCAGCCGGTGAACTCCTTCTGCCCGGCTCGCCGTTCGCCTCCGTCGTCCGCGAGGGCGAACTCCCTTACGTGGAACAGGAGCTGGCGGACCGCTGGGGCGAGCAGCCGCTCACCGCGGTCGGCGTGCTGGCCGGCTTCCAGCTGGTCCGGGCCACCGACGTGGTGCTGGACCCGGACGAACTGGAGCCGCGCGACGGCGACTTCGCCGAGCCGGACGACGCGGGTCTGCTGGACGCCGTGGACGTGTGGTGCGAGGACCTGCTGGACCAGCTTCCGGAGGGCCCCGTGCCGCCGGTGGCGACCGAGCTGGTGGCCGTACGGGACCTGGACCTGGTGGACGACGAGCGCTGGCCGCAGGCCCTCGCCATGCTCGCCCAGCCGCCGCTGCGGGACGCGCTGACCCAGCCGGTGCGCGTCCTGCTGCCGGACGGCACCACGCAGACGGTCCGCCCGTACACCGCGTGGTGGCTGCGCGACCACCCGGTGCTCGACGGGCGCCGCCCGGCGGGCCTGCGGGCGGCGGGCGGCGACCCGCTGCTGGAGGGGCTCTACACCTCGGCGGACGCGACCGGGTTTGAAGACGAGCAGGTGCTGCGCGCGCTGGGCGTACGGACCTCGGTGGCGGCCCTGCTCGACGAGCCGGGCGGCGCGGCCGAGCTGCTGGGCCGGCTCGCCGACCCGGACCGCGAGGTGACGGGCCGGCAGCTGCACGCCCTGTACGGCGCGCTGTCCGATCTGGACCCGGAGCAGGTCACCCTCCCGGACGAGCTGCGCGCGGTGGTGGACGGCGAGGTCGTGGTGGTCGACGCGGCGGAGGCGGTGGTCGCGGACGCCCCGGACCTGCTCCCGCTGACGGCCGGCCTGCCCCTGCTCCCGGTGGCCCCGGCCCGGGCCGCCGACCTGGCCGACCTGCTCCAGGTCCGGCGGCTCTCGGAGACGGTCCCGGCGGAGGTCACCACCCCGGGCGAGGAGCACGAGGTGCCGGAGCCGGTGCACGTACTGCTGGGCCCGGCGACCCCGGCGACGTACCTGGAGCACGAGGAGCTCGTGGCGGGCGGTGTGGAGCTGGACTGGCGCCTGACCCGGGACGGCGTCCTGCACGCCGCCACCCTGGAGGGTGTCGCGGCGGGGCTGGCCTGGGCGGCCGGCCAGTGGCCGCGCCGCTTCGAGGTGGCGGCCCTCCTGGAGGACCCGTCCCGCACGGCGGAACTGGCCCGCGACCGCTGGTTCGACTGAGCGCGGTCCGGCCGGCCGACCCGGCCGGCCGGACGCAGGACCGGAACAGCGACGGGTCCCGCCGTCCGCCCCGCATGTCCGTCAGGCCGGGAACCTGCGGTCCACCCAGTGGAAGGCGAGCTCGATCAGCACGGCAGCGGCGGCGGCGATGGCGACCGCCGTCCACGGCATGGTGGTGCCGACCAGCTTGAGCTGGAAGAACTCCTGGAGCCAGGGGACGACGAGCACGACCAGGAAGGCCAGGCCCATCGCGCCGACCAGCGCCACCCGCCACCAGGTGTAGGGGCGGGCGATGATCGCCAGGACCCACATGGAGGTCAGGAACAGCGTGAGCGTGGCCGCGCTGGTCTCGGCCTCCAGGGCACCCTCGCCGCTGTAGTACGTACGGGCGACCAGGTAGGTGGCGAAGGTGGCGACGGCCGCGATCACACCGCCGGGGATGGCGTACCGCATCACGCGCCGTACGAAGTGCGGTCTGGCGCGTTCCTTGTTCGGGGCCAGGGCCAGGAAGAAGGCCGGGATGCCGATGGTGAGGGTGGACAGCAGGGTCAGGTGGCGGGGCAGGAAGGGGTATTCCACCTGCGAGCAGACCACCAGGACGGCCAGCAGCACCGAGTAGACCGTCTTGGTGAGGAAGAGGGTCGCGACGCGGGTGATGTTGCCGATGACCCGGCGGCCCTCGGCGACCACCGACGGCAGGGTGGCGAAGGAGTTGTTCAGCAGGACGATCTGCGCGACGGCCCGGGTGGCCTCCGAGCCGGAGCCCATCGAGACGCCGATGTCGGCGTCCTTGAGCGCGAGGACGTCGTTGACGCCGTCGCCGGTCATGGCGACGGTGTGGCCGCGGGACTGGAGCGCTCCGACCATGTCCCGCTTCTGCTGCGGGGTGACCCGCCCGAAGACCGCGTTCCTGGCGAGCTCCTCGGCCATCGCGGCCTGCTCGGCGGGCAGCCGGCGGGCGTCGACGGTGTTCTCCGCCCCCGGCAGGCCCAGCTTCCCGGCGACGGCGCCGACCGACACCGCGTTGTCACCGGAGATGACCTTGGCGTGGACGTTCTGCTCGTCGAAGTAGCGCAGGGTGTCGGCGGCGTCGGGGCGCAGCCGCTGTTCCAGGACGACCAGGGCGGTGGGCCGGACGCCGGCGGCGACCTCGGGGTCGTCGAGTTCGCGGGCGGAGCGGGCGAGCAGCAGGACGCGCAGGCCCTGCTCGTTGAGGTGGTTGATCTCCTCCAGGGTGCGGTCGCCGGCCGGAAGGAGGACGTCGGGGGCGCCGAGCAGCCAGGTGGAGGTCTCGCCGTCGCCCTCGCTGAAGCTGGCCCCGCTGTACTTGCGGGCGGAGGAGAAGGGCAGCGACTCGGTGCAGCGCCACTCCTCGCTGTCGGGGTAGGCGTCGATGATGGCCTGGAGACTGGCGTTGGGGCGGGGGTCGGACTCGCCGAGGGCGCCGAGCACCTTCTGTACGTAGGCGGGTTCCGCGCCGCCGAGGGTGCGGAGCTCGGTGACGTCCATGCCGCCCTCGGTGAGGGTGCCGGTCTTGTCGAGGCAGACCACGTCCACCCGGGCCAGGCCCTCGATCGCGGGGAGTTCCTGCACCAGGCACTGCTTGCGGCCCAGCCGGATCACGCCGATGGCGAAGGCGACCGAGGTGAGCAGCACGAGGCCCTCGGGGATCATCGGGACGATGCCGCCGACGGTGCGGGCGATGGAGTCCTTGAGATTGTTGTCCTTGACGATCAGCTGGCTGATGATCAGGCCGATGGAGGTCGGGATCATCATCCAGGTGACGTACTTGAGGATGGTCGAGATACCGGACCGCAGCTCGGAGTGGACGAGGGTGAAGCGGGACGCCTCCTCGGCCAGCTGGGCGGCGTAGGCCTCGCGGCCGACCTTGGTGGCGGTGAAGGCGCCGCCGCCGGCCACCACGAAGGAGCCGGACATGACCTGGTCGCCGGGCTTCTTCAGGACGGGGTCGGCCTCGCCGGTGAGCAGGGACTCGTCGATCTCCAGGCCGTCGGCCTCGCCGACCACGCCGTCGACGACCACCTTGTCGCCGGGGCCGAGTTCGATGACGTCGTCGAGGACGATCGCGGAGGTGGAGATCTCGGAGGTGGTGCCGTCCCTGCGGACGCTGGGTTTGGCCTCGCCGATGACGGCCAGGCCGTCCAGGGTCTTCTTCGCGCGGAGTTCCTGGACGATGCCGATGCCGGTGTTCGCGACGATCACGAAGCCGAAGAGGCTGTCCTGGATGGGCGCGACGAACAGCATGATCACCCAGAGCACGCCGATGATGGCGTTGAACCGGGTGAAGACGTTGCCGCGGACGATGTCGGCGGTGGAGCGGCTGCTGCGGACGGGGACGTCGTTGACCGCGCCGCGGGCGATGCGTTCGGCGACCTCCGCCGTGGTCAGGCCGCCGGGTTTGAAGCGTGGTGCGGGCAGCTGCACCGGGTGGACGGGGTCGAGCTCCGCCCCGGCGTCGATGGCGGGACCCCGGTCCGGGCCTTCGTGGTCGATTCCTGCCCGCTGCGTCATGCATCCGACGTTAAGCGCGTCGGCGGCCGTCCACCCGCCGAAATGTCCGAAGATCCGACTTCAGGATGAGACGGATCATTCGGTGGTCGGGGCGGCGGCCCGTGCGGCCGCGTGCCGCTTGATCGCGGCGTCGCGCTTGCGGACGTACCAGATGCCGATCAGGCCGAGCCCGCCGCCGGCGGCGCAGGTCCACACCCACCACAGCAGGTCCTGCTCGGCGAACCAGGCGTAGAAGGGGAGCTGCACGAGGAACATGGCGAACCACAGGATCGTCCCGCCGGTGACGGTGGCCACCACGGGGCCTTCGAGGGGCTCGGGTGCCTCGTGTTTGGGGGAGCCCTTCAGGAATGCAGCCATACGGCCAGTCTAGGTGGCCGTTTCCGGGTTCTACGCGCGGAGATGGACGTCACTTCGTTCATGTGTTCATACTGAAATGGTTTACGTCTGAAGGGTTTCGCTCATGTGAACCCACAAAACGAACCACTTTTGAGGACCGGATGAGCCCCTCGGCCCCCACCGCCCCGCCGTCGACCTCCCCCGCGCCCACCGCGCCGGAGACCTCGCAGCTGGACCGCTACTTCAAGATCTCCGAGCGCGGCTCGACCGTGGCCCGCGAGGTCCGCGGCGGCTTCGCCACCTTCTTCGCGATGGCGTACATCATCGTGCTGAACCCGATCATCCTCGGCAGCGCCAAGGACATGTACGGGCACCAGCTCGACGGCGGCCAGTTGGTCACCGCCACCGTGCTGACCGCGGCCTTCACCACCCTCCTCATGGGCGTCATCGGAAACGTCCCGATCGCGCTCGCGGCGGGCCTCGGCGTGAACACCGTCGTGGCCCTCCAGCTCGCCCCCCGGATGAGCTGGCCGGACGCGATGGGCATGGTGGTCCTGGCCGGCCTGGTGGTGATGCTGCTGGTCGCCACGGGCCTGCGCGAGCGGGTGATGAACGCCGTCCCGCTCGGGCTCCGCAAGGGCATCGCGATCGGCATCGGCCTGTTCATCATGCTGATCGGCCTGGTCGACTCGGGCTTCGTCACCCGCATCCCGGACGCCGCCCACACCACCGTGCCGCTCCAGCTCGGCGGCAACGGCCACCTGCACGGCTGGCCGGTCCTGGTCTTCGTCCTGGGCGTGCTGCTGACCCTGGCGCTGCTGATCCGCAAGACGCCGGGCGCGATCCTGATCTCCATCGTGGTGATGACCGTGGTCGCCCTCGCCGTCCAGGCGGTCGCCGGGCTGCCGGGTCAGGCCTGGGGCCTGACCGTGCCCGAGTGGCCCGGCAACCCGGTGGCCGCGCCCGACTTCGGCCTGGTCGGCCAGGTGAGCCTGTTCGGCGGCTTCGAGAAGGTCGGCCTGCTCACCGGCGCGCTGTTCGTCTTCACCGTGCTGCTGTCCTGCTTCTTCGACGCGATGGGCACCATCCTCGGCGTCGGCGACGAGGCCAAGCTGATCGACAAGGACGGCGACTTCCCCGGCATCAACAAGGTGCTGCTGATCGACGGCCTTGCCGTGGCCTCCGGCGGCGCGAGCTCCTCCTCCGCCACCACCTGCTTCGTGGAGTCCACCGCGGGTGTCGGCGAGGGCGCCCGCACCGGTCTGGCGAACGTGGTCACGGGCGGCCTCTTCGCCGTCGCGCTGTTCCTCACCCCGCTGGCCACGATGGTCCCGTCCCAGGCCGCCACCCCGGCACTGGTCGCCGTCGGCTTCCTGATCCTGGCGGGCTCCGTGAAGGACATCGACTGGAGCGACTTCACCATCGCCGTCCCCGCCTTCCTGGCGATGGTGATGATGCCCTTCACGTACTCGATCACCAACGGCATCGGCATCGGCTTCATCGCCTTCAGCGCGCTGCGGCTGGCGACCGGCCGCGGCCGCGAGGTGCCGGTGGCCATGTACGTCGTGTCGGCGGTGTTCGTCTTCTACTACGCGATGCCGGCACTGGGCCTGACCTGACCCGGCCCGGCCTCAGGTGAGGCCGTAGAACTTCTCCGTCTCGTCGACCGCGGCCTTGAAGCGCTCGTCGAAGTCGTCGCGAATGAGCGTCCGGACCACGTAGTCCTGGACGCTCATTCCGCGTTTGGCGGCATGAGTCCGGAGCCGGTCGAGGAGCTCCCCGTCTATGCGCATGCTCAGCACATGTGTCCCCATGGCGAAAGAGTCGGGGCTCGGGGCGCGGACGCGTGTCACTTTCAGGAATCGTCTCACTCGTAAGAGTGACTAAAGGTGGGGCCGATGTTTCGACAGAGGCTCCATTGGTCTTTAGCGAGAGTAATGAGTTACTCTAAAGAACATGCTTGACCTCTCCCATGGCGACGATGCCGCCGCCGTGAACGATCTCCGCTCGGCCGTCATGCGGCTGGGCCGGCGCCTGAAGCACCAGCGCGTGGACGAATCGCTGAGTCCGACCGAGATGTCGGTCCTCGGCACCCTCGCCCGTTGCGGACAGGCCACCCCCGGCGAGCTCGCCAGGCGGGAGCACGTCCAGCCGCCGTCGATGACCCGCATCGTCGCGCTGCTGGAAGCCAAGGGTCTGGTCAGGCTGGAACCGCACCCGGACGACCGCAGGCAGAAGGTCGTCACCCAGACGGAGCAGGCCGAGGCCATGCTCGAGGAGAGCCGCCGCAAGCGGAATGCCTTCCTGGCCGGGCTCGCGGCCGAGCTGACCGAGGACGAATGGGCGAAGCTGAGAGAGGCCGCGCCCGTCCTGGAAAAGCTCGCGCACCTGTAGGAAGCACGACGCGAGGAGGCGAAAGCCCTTGAGTACGGGACACGGAGCAGACTCCGCACCCGGACGGATATCCACCACCAAGAACTCGATGTTCAGCTCGCTGAGAGTCCGGAACTACCGGCTCTTCGCGACGGGGCAGGTCGTCTCGAACACCGGTACCTGGATGCAGCGCATCGCCCAGGACTGGCTCGTCCTCTCCCTCACCGGCTCGGCCTCCGCCGTCGGCATCACCATCGCCCTGCAGTTCCTGCCGATGCTCCTGTTCGGCCTGTACGGCGGTGTCCTCGCCGACCGGCTGCCCAAACGGCCGCTGCTGATCGCCACCCAGGCCGCGATGGGCCTGACCGGCGTCGCCCTCGCCGTACTGACCCTGACCGGTCAGGTCCAGGTGTGGCACGTCTACCTGATCGCCTTCCTGCTCGGCCTGGTCACCGTCGTCGACACCCCGGCCCGGCAGACCTTCGTCGCCGAGATGGTCGGCCCGGAGCAGCTGCCCAACGCGGTGAGCCTGAACTCGGCGAACTTCCAGTCCGCGCGCCTGGTGGGCCCCGCCGTGGCCGGCGTGCTGATCACCGCCTTCGGCTCCGGCTGGGCCTTCCTGCTCAACGGCCTGTCCTACGCCGCCCCGGTCGCCGGACTCCTGCTGATGCGCTCCGCCGAGCTGCACCCGGCCGCCGTCCAGCCGCGTGCCAAGGGCCAGCTCCGGGAGGGCCTGCGCTATGTGGCCGGCCGCCCCGACCTGGTCTGGCCGATCGTGCTGATCGGCTTCATCGGCACCTTCGGGTTCAACTTCCCGATCTGGCTGTCGGCCTTCGCCGACGACGTCTTCCACGGCGACGCCGGGACCTACGGCCTGTTCAACACCCTGATCGCCGTCGGCTCCCTGGCCGGCGCGCTGCTGGCGGCCCGGCGCGGCCGGTCCCGGCTGCGACTGCTGGTGGCGGCCGCCGCGCTGTTCGGCGCCCTGGAAGTGGTCACCGCGTTCGTGCCCGGCTACTGGCTGTTCGCGGCGCTGCTGGTGCCGATCGGGATGTTCGGCCTGACGGTCAACGTGGTGGCGAACTCCAGTGTGCAGCTGGGCACCGACCCCGAGATGCGGGGCCGGGTGATGGCCCTGTTCATGATGGTGTTCACCGGCGGCACCCCGCTGGGCGCACCGCTGGTCGGCTGGATCACCGACCACTTCGGGGCCCGCACCGGCATGGCGGCGGGCGGCGCGGTGGCGCTGGCCGCGGCGGTCGTGGTGGGCCTGGTCCTGGCCCGGGTCGGCGACCTGCGGCTGAGCGTCAGCCGGCACGGCGTGGCCTTCGTACCGGCTCCCCGCAGGGCTACGCTCGCCGCATGAGACTCTTCGCCGCCGTGCTGCCGCCCGAGGCCGCCGTCGCCGAACTGCGCGAGGCCGTGGCCGCGCTGCCCCGGGCGGGCCGGCTCCGCTGGACCGGCGAGCCGGGCTGGCACTTCACCCTCGCCTTCATGGGCGAGGTGGAGGACCGCCTCCTGCCCGAACTGGACACACGCATGGAGCGGGCGGCCCACCACACCCCGGCGTTCCGGCTGCGGCTGCGCGGCTGCGGACACTTCGGGAACCGCGCCCTGTGGATCGGGGCGGCCGGCTCGCTCGACGGCGTACGGATGCTCGCCGAGCGGGCCGACGCCGCCGCGAGGCGGGCCGGCGTGGCGATGGAACAGCACCGCCGCTACACCCCGCACCTCACCATCGCCCGCGGCATCCAGGGCGAGCACACCGACCTGCACCCGTACCTGGAGGCCCTCGACGGCTTCGAGGGCACCTCGTGGCCGGTCGACCACCTCCACCTGGTCCGCAGCAACCTGCCCACCAGCGGAGTTCCCGGCGAGAAGCCCCGCTACGAGGTGCTGCGGTCCTGGCCGCTGGGCGGCTGAGGTCCCCCGGGCCTCTCCCGGGACCGGGTGCGTCCCCGGGCGGGAGGGGCCCCGGCACCCGGGCGGGTCGGGTGTGGTCCACGCCATTCGTTACGCTCGATGTGTGGATCCCAAGACCCGAAACCGCGTGATGGCCGGCGTACTCGTACTGATGTTCGCCGTCGTGGCGGTCACCACCGCCCTGAAGTAGCCCCGGCTGCCGCACCGGCCCCCGTGCCGAGGCGGCAGCCCAGGCTCAGGTCACCGGCGGCAGCCCGGGCTCCGCTCACCAGGCGAACGCCTCGGGGGACGGGCCGGGACCGGGGAAGACCTCGTCCAGCCCGGTCAGCACCTCATCGCCCAGCTGCAGCTCCAGCGCCCGCAGCGCGCTCTGCAGCTGCTCCGGCGTACGCGGGCCGACGATCGGGCCGGTGACCCCGGGACGGGTCAGCAGCCACGCCAGGGCCGTCTCGCCCGGCTCCAGGCCGTGCTTGTCGAGCAGGTCCTCGTACGCCTGCACCCGCGCCCGCACCACGGGGTCGGCCAGCGCCTCCGCGGTCCGGCCCTCGGCACGGCGCCCGCCCGCGACCTCCTTCTTGATCACGCCGCCGAGCAGTCCGCCGTGCAGCGGCGACCACGGGATCACCCCGAGCCCGTACTCCTGGGCCGCCGGGATGACCTCCATCTCGGCGCGGCGCTCGTGGAGGTTGTACAGGCACTGCTCGCTGACCAGCCCGACCATGCCGCGGCGGGCCGCGGTCTCGTTCGCCTGGGCGATCTTGTAGCCGGGGAAGTTCGAGGAGCCGGCGTAGAGGACCTTGCCCTGCTGGATCAGGACGTCCACCGCCTGCCAGATCTCCTCGAAGGGGGTCGACCGGTCGACGTGGTGGAACTGGTACAGGTCGATGTAGTCGGTGCGCAGCCGGCGGAGGCTGTCCTCCACGGCGCGACGGATGTTCACGGCGGAGAGCTTGTCGTGGTTGGGCCAGGCGTCACCGTCGGCCGCCATGTTCGCGTAGACCTTGGTGGCGAGGACGGTCTTGTCGCGGCGGCCCGCGCCGTGCGCGAACCAGGACCCGATGATCTCCTCGGTCCGGCCCTTGTTGACACCCCATCCGTAGGCGTTGGCGGTGTCGAAGAAGTTCAGGCCGGCGTCGAGCGCCGTGTCCATGATGGCGTGGCTGGTCGGTTCGTCCGTCTGGGGACCGAAGTTCATCGTGCCGAGGACCAGTCGGCTGACCTTGAGTCCGGTGCGTCCGAGCTGCGTGTACTCCATGGAGGACAAGCCAACTGCTTGGAGTCCACTCGAAGCAAGGGCATACCGGGGTCAGTCGCGGGGGAACTCCGCGGTGCTGATGGTGAGGCCCAGGTCCGTGTCCGTGAGGTCGATGACGTCGCCGAAGTCGAACTTCGACTCGCTCATGTACTCGCCGTCCTTCGGGTGCGAGTAGACCTTGCACCTCCCGGTGTAGGGGTCGGCGACGAGATAGACGGCCACGCCGGCGGCGGCGTACGCCTCCTTCTTCGGCCCGTAGTCGTTCATCCCGGTGCGCTTCGAGACGACCTCCCCGACGAACAGGACGTCCTCGCAGGCGTAGCGACCGTTTTCGTCCGCCGTCGCGCCCTCACGAAGCAGCGTCACATCCGAGCAGAAGCCGTTGAGGTAGCCCGGATAGTCGATCCGGACATCGGACAGGATCCGCTTCCTGGGGTACTCGGTCCGGAGCTGCTCGTAGATGTCGGCGATGATGTCCCAGTGCGTCGGGCGCTGCGGTGACATGAAGATGTTCCCCTCGACGACGTCGAACCGGTATCCCTCGGGGAACGCCTTCTCGATCCCCGCGAAGATCTCGTCGAGGGTCGGTTCCGGGTTGCTCATGGCCATCTCGATCCTGTCGTTCTCTACGACGGTCATCGTGGCGCTCCTCCCCGCTGCCACTGGTCGCGGGCACTCACCAGGTACAACGATAGGACCGGCCGTCAGGACACGCGGGCCTCGTACACACCTCCGATGCCCCACGCCTGGTGCATCACCGCGGCGAACTCCCCCGCCAGGCGGTGTTCGCCGGAGGCGTTGGGGTGGGTGCCGTCGTAGGTGTCGTGGTGGATGTCGTACGACTCGGGGCGGGCCGCCAGCAGTACCGGGGAGGCGTCCGTCGACAGGTCTGCGACGGCCTTGGCGAGCAGCTCGTTGAAGAGGGCCACCTCGGCCGCGAAGTCGGCGTCGTTCTCGGCCCGGCTGTTGGGGATGACGGGCAGCAGCACCATGCGGACCGACGGGCGGGCCTCGCGGGCGGCCTCGACGAAGGCGCGGACGTTGGCGGCGGTCTGCTCGGCGTCGGTGTAGAAGCCGAGGTCGATCAGGCCCAGGGAGACCAGCAGCACGTCCGGCTTGTGGGCGGCGAGGACCTCCCCCACGACCGGGGCCATGTGCTGCCAGCCCTCGCCCCAGCCGGCCAGGTGGCGGCGGGCGTGCGCGGGGAAGTCCGGGTCGGCGTAGTCCTGGGAGACCGGCGCGTCGGCGAACGTGTCGTACAGCTCGGTGCGCGGCCCGACGATCTTGTAGGGGCCGCCGAAGGTCGCGTTGAGGTGCTGCCACATCCGGTAGCGCCAGGTGTAGTCACCGGCGCGTCCGATGGTCATGGAATCGCCGACGAACATGAAACGCATCCCGACATCATCGTGGATCGGACCGGCCGTGCCTCTGTGACACCGGACACCCCGGCATGCCGGTCCGGCCCTGACGCCGTGCGACCGGACACTTTGGCACGCTGGGAGCATGCGCCTTCCGTCCGCCGCCGCCCTGCCCGCCGCCGTGGTCCCCTTCGTGGCCGCCGCCCTCGCCCTGGTCCCGTCGACGGCCTACGCCGAAGGGGGGCCACAGACCTTCGTCATAGAGGACCCGCGGATCACCGAGTCCAGCGGGCTGGCGGCCAGCCGGATTCACCCGGGCGTGTACTGGACGCACAACGACAGCGAGGACGGCCCGTACGTCTACGGCGTGGACGCGGCCACCGGCCGTACGGTCGCCCGGGTCACCATGACCGGGGTGGGACGGCCGCGCGACGTCGAGGCGATCTCCCTCGGCCCGGACGGGCAGCTGTACGTCGGCGACATCGGCGACAACCGGAACGGCACCTGGGACCACGTCTGGATCTACCGCTTCCCCGAGCCGAAGCAGCTGGGCGACTCCACCGTGAAGGCCGCCCAGTTCACCGTGAAGTACGCGGACGGGCCGCGGGACGCCGAGGCCCTGATGGTCCACCCGAAGACCGGGCGGGTCTACATCGCCAGCAAGCACAAGGAGAAGGGCGGGCTGTACGAGGGCCCGGCGCAGCTGGCCGCGGGCGGGGCCAACGTGTTCCGGCGGGTCGCGGCCCTGCCGTGGGTGACGGACGGCGCGTTCTCCCCGGACGGCACCCGGCTGGCCGTGCGCGGCTACCTGTTCGCCCGTACGTACCCCTTCGCGGGCGGCAGGCCGGCGGGCGAGGGGGACCGGGTGGACGCGCCCTGGCAGGGCCAGGCGGAGTCCGTGACCTACTCGGCGGACGGCTCGGCGCTGATGTTCGGCGCGGAGGGGCCGCGCAGCGAGGTCGTGGCGGTGCCGGTGGGTCCGCCGGCCGGGGGATCGGCGGGCGCCTCGGGGCGGCCCTCCGCCCGGCCCGGCGGCGCCGGCGGCCAGGGCGGCGCGCAGGCCACGGAGGAGCCGGGCAGCGGGAACCTCACCCTCGGCGCGCTCGTGCTGGGCGGTGCCGTCGCCCTCTGGCTGGGCGGACGGCGGCTGTTCCGCCGGTCGCGGGGGTAACCTCCGGCCAGGGCAGCCTGGTTGGGGCGGGCAAAGCCATGGGGAAGGCGTGGGGAGGGGTGGTGGCGTGGACGAGGACATGGTGGGGCTGACCGGGCGGGTGACCGGCACCGTGGGGCCGGGGCTGGTCGGTGAGGTCATCGTGCGGATCCGGGGCGGGGCCGAGCACTTCCTGGCGTACCCGGCGCTCGGCGAGGAGCGGATCGAGACGGGACGGGTGGTGACGGTGGTGGAGTACCTGCCGCCGCGCACGGTGTACGTGACCGCCGCCTACGACCGCTGAGACGGCCCGCGCGCGCCCCGCGTCCGGACTCCCGGCCGGGCCGCGTATCAGCCCGGTGACAAAGCGCTTCCGGCCTCTGGCCGCGGACCGTCCCCGGTCGCACACTCCCTTCACCGGTGCCGAACCGTACGGCACCGCACTAAGGGGGCGAATGCCGATGGCGATCGGCGTTGTGGCGGGCTTGGTGCTCGCCTCCATTCTCGTTCTGATCGGCGTCTTCAAGCTGATGTGGCGAGTGGCCGAACCGAACGAGGCACTCATCATCTCCGGCTCCACCCACAAGACGGAGGGGCTGGGCGAGGGCATGGGGTTCCGGATCGTCACCGGACGCGGAACCCTGGTACTGCCCGGCGTACAGGCGGTCCGGAAGCTGTCCCTGGACCTCAACGAGACGCAGCTGTCCGTGGACTGCGTCACCCAGCAGGGCATCCCGCTGCGGGTGAAGGGCGTGGTCATCTTCAAGGTGGGCGACGACTACGTGTCGATCGCCAACGCGGCGCGCCGCTTCCTGGACCAGCAGAAGATCATGCCGGAACGGGTGCACATCGTGTTCGCCGGTCATCTCCGCGCCATCGTCGGCGGGCTGACGGTCGAGGACATGATCCGGGACCGGGAGAAGCTGACCGGGCAGACGCGGGGGGCCTGTGGCACCGAGATGGAGAAGCTGGGTCTGATCGTCGACTCCCTGCAGATCCACGAGATCGAGGACCCGACCGGCTACATCAAGAACATGGCGATGCCGCACGCCGCGGCGGTCCAGCGGGACGCGCGGATCGCCCAGGCCGAGGCGAACCGGATGGCCACGGAGGCCGAACAGGCCGCCGCGGCACGGATGTCGGAGGCCACCCGCGACTCGGAGATCCTGCAGGCCGGGTACCAGGCCGAGCGGGACAAGGCCTCGGCCTCCGCCCGGCAGGCCGGCCCGCTCGCGGACGCGGCGGCCCGGCAGGAGGTCGTGGTCCAGGAGACCCGGGTCGCGGAGCTGGAGGCCCGGCGGAAGGAGCAGCAGCTTCAGGCGGACGTACGGAAGCCGGCGGACGCCCTGGCGTACGAGACCCGTACGCTCGCGGAGGCCGAGCGGGACGCCCGTATCTCGGCGGCCGAGGCCAAGGCGAGGGAGACCGAACTCGCGGCGGCGGCCGAGGGCACGTCGGTGCGTACGGCGGCCGAGGCGGAGGCGGCGGCAACCGAGGCCCGCGGGCTGGCCAACGCCAAGGCCACCCGGGCCACGGGTGAGGCCGAGGCCGAGGCGACCCGGGCCAAAGGACTGGCGACGGCCGAAGCGGCGAAGGCCAGGGGACTCGCGGAAGCCGAGTCGATCAAGGCGCGGGCGGCGGCGCTGGCGGAGAACCAGGAAGCGGTGGTCGCCCAGCAACTCGCCGAGAACTGGCCGAAGATCGTGGAGGCGGGTGCCTCCGCCTTCGGGAACGTCGAACACATGGTGCTGCTCAACGGTGCCGACGGGATGGCCGACATGTTCGCCAAGGCGCTCACGATGGGCGGCACGGGCCTGGGGCTGGCGCGCAAGCTGCTCGCCTCCATGGACGAGCCGGGCAGCGGGGCACGGGACGGGAACCGGGTGAACGGGTCCGGCCCGTCCGGCCCGGGAACGCCCGTACCGATCACGGAGGACGCCTCCTAGAGGATGCCCTCCGGATCACGGCCGGGCCGCGCACCGGCGTGCGCGGCCCATACCGATCGGTGACCGGGGCTAGCCCAGGGCGATCTGATCGCCCGTCACAGTGATCTTGGCGGCCGGGAGCGGACGGGTGGCCGGCCCGCTCGCGACCGAGCCGTCCTCCACCTTGAAGAAGCTCTGGTGGCAGGGGCAGACGATCTTGCCGTCCTTGACCCCGGTCACCGCGCAGCCCTGGTGGGTGCAGACCGCGGAGTACGCCTTGAACTCGCCGGCGGTCGGCTGGGTCACCACGACCTTCTGGTCCTTGAGGACCTTGCCGCCGCCCACGGGGATCTCGGAGGCGTTCAGGATGACCTGAGTGCCCGGGGCCGCCGCCTGCGGGGTACCGCTCGCCTCCCCGCCGTCCCCGGGCGCTTCGGCCTTGTCCTCGCTGCCGCACGCGGTCAGCGCGGTGCCCGCCAGGGCCGCGGCGCCCGCGGCGAGCACGGTACGGCGGCGCGTCGTGTCACCCATGCCATGTCTCCTTAATGGTCACTCGTCTGCTTCCGACCCCGGGCCCCATGGGCCCCGCAGCCAACACGTGCCACCCTGGCGGCCGGTTCACACCTGACGGAAATCGCATCGGACACGGCCGAACCGGAGGGCGCCGCTCACCGTGTCACATACATGACCTCGACGAAACCCGGGCTGCGCGAACGCGCCGCCTCGTTCGCCCTTCTGCCGCTGCGTCTGTTCCTCGGCGTCACCTTCGTCTACGCCGGCCTGGACAAGCTGACGGACTCCGCGTTCCTCCGCGCCGCCGGCGACGGATCCATCGGACAGCAGATGGAGGCGGTGCGGGACGCCGCCGCCGTGCCCGGCCTCGTCGACCTGGCGCTCGACGCCCCGGTCGGCTTCGGCACCGCGATCGCCCTGGGCGAGCTCGCGGCGGGGCTCGGCATCCTGGCCGGGCTGCTGGGCCGGCTCGCCGCGACGGGCGGCGCGCTCATATCGCTCAGCCTGTGGCTGACCGTCAGCTGGTCGGCCACGCCGTACTACTACGGCGCAGACCTGGTGTACCTGATGGCCTGGCTGCCGCTGGTGCTTGCGGGCACGCCCGAGCTGTCGCTGGACGCGCTGATCGCGCGCACCCGGCGGGGCGGCCCGGAGCAGCGGGGCGGCCCGGAGCGGCTGGACGACCTGGAGCAGCTGGACGACCTGGAACGGCGGGGTCAGCTGTGGCCGAGGTCCGCGGCGGCGACGTCGCCCGACGGGACCGAGCCCTCTTCCCGGTCCGGGCGCAGCGGGAACTCGTCCGCCCGCATGGAGTCCAGCACCGGCGGCGCGGGCCGCGGCGGCTTGGGCATCACGGCGGCCTCGGAGTGGCCTCCGCAGCCGTAGGAGAGGGAGACCAGGCGGCCGTCGGCCGGGCCGAACTCGTTGGCACAGATGCCGAACGCCTGGCCCAGCGAGCCGCCGATCTTCACCAGGAAGCCGCAGGACACACAACTGGCGGGGGCCGCCTGCGCCATCGGGGTCTTCGCCCCGTACGACTCGTCCCAGCGGTCGGCCGCGGTGTGCAGGCCGTACCGGGACAGCACCCGGGCGCGGCGCATGCCGAGTTCCTCGGCGACGGAGGTGATGGAGCCGCGCTCCGGGACGACGACCCGGTCGGTCAGCGCGGCGTCCTCGGCGTCGGCGAGCTCGGCCATGTCCTGGGACAGCGCCGAATTCGGCGGCGGGGCGTCCTCGCCCGAGTAGCCGGGCTCCAGGCGCAGGTCCTCGGCGTCGGTGGGGAGGAGGTCACCGGGGCCCATGTCCCCGGGCCGCAGGCGCTCGCTCCACGGCACCCACTCGGGGGCGAGCAGCGCGTCCGGACCCGGCAGCAGCACCGTTTCGTCGAGGGTGACGACCTTCGCGCGGGAGGCGCGGGCGACGGTCACGGCCCAGCGCCAGCCCCGGTAGCCCGGTTCCTCGCACTCGAAGAAGTGAGTGACGACACGGTCACCTTCGGTGACGACCTCGACGTGCTCGCCCACCACACCGGGCGCCGCCACCTCCTCGGCCGCCGCTCGGGCGAGGTCCACCGCCTCGGCGCACAGGCGGTCGGGGGTACGCGGGGTACGGCTAGTACGGCTTCGCGTCGTCGCAGCACTCACTGTCTCGTTCTCTCCTACGCCGTCTCACGAGTGCGCCGTCCGTACTTGTCGTTCTCAACGACCCGCCGGTTCCGTTTCCCTGCGTGGCGCGGGCGGAGCGGACCAGAGGGCCGCGTCGACGTCCACGCCCGTCGGGTCCGGGGGCGCACCTTCTGTCATCCATTCTGCGGGATGCCGAAGAGGCGCGCGGCCAGGAGTAACCGCCGGTGGCGCTGTTAGGCACGCTACCTGGTCCGAAGCCCTGCGCCCACATGCAAGTCCGATTCGCGGACATCCGGTACGGCCGCGGACGCCGCCGCCCGCGCCGCGCGGAAGTCCGGACACGGGTACGGCCGTACCTGACGGGGGTCCCTCCGGCGCAGCAAGGAAAGGGGTCGGCCGGGTTCCGCCGGGGCACCATGGCCGGGTGGCACGCGTACGGTCGGCCGGTGACGGGCCGGGCCGGGCCCGGAGGGCCGGCCGGGCGGTCGGCCGTGCCCTGCGCCGGCCGGCCGGCGGCGCGGTGCGGTCGATCCGCCGGGTGACGCACGCCCGGGGCGCCGGGGAGTCCGGCCTCGGCCGGCTGATCGAGCTGCACGCGATCAACGGCGCCGGGGACGTGATGATCACCGTGGCGCTCGCCTCGACCGTGTTCTTCTCGGTGCCCACGGACGAGGCACGCGGCCGGGTGGCCCTGTACCTCGCCATCACCATGGCCCCCTTCGTGCTGCTCGCCCCGGTGATCGGGCCGCTGCTGGACCGGCTGCCGCACGGGCGGCGGGCCGCCATGGCGGCGGCGATGCTGGCGCGGGCGCTGCTCGCGGTGATCATGTCGGCCGCGGTCGCCACGGGCGGGCCGGTGCTGTACCCGGCGGCGCTGGGGGTGCTCGTCGCGTCCAAGGCGTACGGGGTGCTGCGCAGTGTGGCGGTGCCGCGGCTGCTGCCCCGGGGGTTCTCGCTGGTGAAGGCGAACTCGCGAGTGACCCTGGCGGGTCTGCTGGCCACCGCCGTGGCGGCGCCGGCCGGCGCACTGCTGCACCTGGTCGGGCCGCGGTGGCCGCTGTACGGCGCCTGCGCGGTCTTCCTGGCGGGAACCTTCGCGGCGCTCCGCCTGCCGCACGAGGTGGACCGCGCCGCACGGCCGGGGTCCGTCCCGGCGCCGCTTGCGGAGGCCCTTCCCGCTCCTGTTCCGGATGGCCATCCCGCTTCCTTTCCGGACGCCCTTCACGATCCCTTTCCGGACGCCCGTCCCGCTCCTCTTCCGGATGCCCTTCGCGCTCCTCTTCCGGAGCCGCGGCCGCAGCCCGGCGCACAGCCCCGTGCACAGCCCCGTGCACAGCCCGGTGCACAGCCCTGTGAACCACCGCGGCTCGGATTACGGACGGTCGGCGCATCGGTGCTGTGCGGTCTGTGCGCGACCGCGGCCATGCGCTGCCTCTCCGGATTCCTGGTCTTCTTCCTGGGGTTCCTGCTGCGGGAACACCCGCTCGCCGGGCAGAGCACGGCGGTGTCGCTGGGGATCGTGGGCGTCGCGGCGGGCGTGGGGAACGCGTGCGGGACGGCGGTCGGCGCGTGGCTGCGGGCGCGGCCACCGGAGACGATCGTGGCGGCGGTGCTGTGCCTGACCTTCTGCGTGGCGGTGTCGGCGGCGGTCTTCTTCAGCGGGCCGATGGTGGCCGTGCTGGGGGCCACGGCCGGGTTCTCGCAGGCGCTGGCGAAGCCTTCGCTGGACGCGATGATCCAGCGGGACGTGCCGGAGGGCGTGCGCACGTCCGCGTTCGCACGCTCGGAGACGGTCCTGCAGACGGCCTGGGTACTCGGCGGGGCCATCGCGATGACCCTCCCCCTGAACGGCGTCCTGGGCCTCTCGGCCGCCGCCGCGCTCCTGGCCGCCGGCACCACCATGGCCCTCCGCGGCCTCCTCCTCTCCCCCACCCGCTCCCACCGGCCCAGCGTGGCGTGACCCTCGGCGGGGCCGCGCCCACAGCCGGGGGGTGCTACGGCGGGGCGGGACACCCCGTGCGGCGGCACGCCGGAAGGGACCGATAGCCTTCGGCTCATGACCGCACCGCTTATCTCGGGTAGGGCCCGCCGCAGCGTCGCGGCCCTCGGGGCCGTGTCCGCCGGCCTCCTCGTCCTCTCCGCCTGCGACAAGCCGACGCCCCTGGCGACCGTCACGGTCGGCACGTCGTCGGTCTCCACCGAAGCCCCCTCCGGCTGCAAGGCCGAGAAGGGCAAGGACCTGGCCCTGGAGCGGGTCCAGGAGTGCCTGACCGACCCCAAGGGCGCCAAGGACATCGAGTACGGCCACGGTGACACGCTCCGCCTCGGTGTCGAGCCGGAGGTCGTGGAGGACGGCAAGCGCTGGCAGGTGGTCCTCGACGGCCAGCCGGTCGTCGACCCGACGTCGAACACCTACCGCAGCTTCCCGAACGTCGACATCTTCGCCACCGGCAACCAGGGCGGCTCCCCGGCGTCGAGGCGGCTGGGCATCGTCCAGCTCGCCGAGGACGGCAAGCCCCTCGCCGTCTGGTCGTACCAGCTCAACCTGAAGTAGCGACGACGTGCGCGCGCTCGTCGTGACCGCGGTGGCGGCGGAGGCAGACTCCGTCGCCACCGGCATCGACCCTCATCCGGTGCACGACGACGAGCCGCGCCCGCTGCCCGGGGGGTACCGGGTGATCCGCCGGGATCTGCCGGGCCTGGCTGTCGACATCCTCGTCGGCGGTGTCGGGCCGGCTGCGGCGGCCGCCGCGACGGGCACGGCCCTGGCCGTGGCCGACCCCCGTGCGCCGTACGGGCTCGTCGTGTCCGCCGGGATCGGCGGCGGCTTCCAGCCCGACGCCCCAGTCGGCTCGCTCGTCGTCGCCGATGCCCTGGTCGCCGCCGACCTGGGCGCCGAGACCCCCGAGGGCTTCCTGACCGTGGAGGCGCTCGGCTTCGGCCGGAACACCCATCTGCCGCCCGCCGAACTGGCCGCACGTGCCGCCGAGGCGACCGGCGCGCTGCTCGCGCCCGTCCTCACCGTCTCCACCGTCACCGGCACCGCCGCCCGCGCCGCCCGGCTCCGGGAACTGCACCCGATGGCCGGCGCCGAGGCCATGGAGGGCTTCGGCGTGGCCGAGGCCGCCGCCGCGCACGGACTCCCGGTGCTGGAAGTCCGCGCGGTGTCCAACGCCGTGGGCCCCCGCGACCGCGACGCCTGGCGGATCGGCGACGCGCTGGCCGCGCTGACGGCCGGTTTCCGCGTGCTCGGACCCGTAATCGCGAACTGGGGAGAACGCCATGATCACCGGTAGTGGCAGTGCCGTGAGTGGGAGTGCCGTGAGTGGGAGTGCAGATCGTGGCGATGCCGTCAGTGGCAATGCCGACAGTGACAGTGCCGACAGTGGCAGTGCCGACAGTGGCAGCAGTGTCGTGCGCGGTCGTGTGCGGATCGCCTATTCGCCCTGTCCCAACGACACCTTCGTGTTCGACGCCTGGGCGCACGGCCGGGTCGCCGGCGCGCCCGCGCTGGACGTGACCTTCGCCGACATCGACATCACCAACGGCATGGCCGAGCGCGGCGAGCTGGACGTGCTGAAGGTGTCGTACGCCGTACTGCCGTGGGTGCTGGAGGAGTACGCGCTGCTGCCCTGCGGGGGCGCGCTGGGCACCGGCTGCGGGCCTCTGGTGCTGACCCGCGAGCCGGGCCTGGACCTGACCGGGAAGACGGTCGCGGTGCCGAGCGAACGGTCCACCGCCTACCTTCTGTTCCGGCTGTGGGCGGCCGACGTACTGCCCGACGGGGTCGGGAAGGTCGTGGTGCTGCCGTTCCACGAGATCATGCCCGCGGTGCGGGACGGCCGGGTCGACGCGGGCCTGGTGATCCACGAGGCCCGTTTCACCTACCGGGACTACGGGCTGCACTCGCTGGCCGACATGGGCGAGCACTGGGAGGCAACGACCCGGCTGCCGATCCCGCTCGGCGCGATCATCGCCAAGCGGTCGCTGGGGGCGCCGACGCTGCACGCGCTGGCCGAGGCGGCCCGGACCTCGGTCCGGATGGCCTGGGACGACCCGGAGGCCTCCCGGCCGTACGTGCGGGCGCACGCGCAGGAGCTCGACCCGAAGGTCGCCGACCAGCACATCGGGCTCTACGTGAACGAGTACACGGCGAGCCTGGGCGACGCCGGATACGCCGCGGTGCGGGGGCTGCTGACCCGGGCCGCGGCGGAGGGCCTGGTGCCGCCGATCGCGCCCGGCGCGCTGGACTTCCCGTAACGGCTGAGCGGCCCCTGCGCGGCCCCGGGGCCCGGGTCCCCTGCCCGGGCCCCGTACGAACACCTGCGCCCCGCCACTCATTCGAGTGGCGGGGCGCAGCCGTTTGACCCGAGGGGCCGGGGGCGGGCCGGGGGCGCCGGCGGCGGGCCCGGCGGAACCGTCCGGGATCAGACGTCGAGCTGGTCCGCGACCGCGCGCAGCAGGCCGGCGATCTTCGCGCCGTGCACCTTGTCGGGGTAGCGCCCGCGCTCCAGCATCGGGGTGATGTTCTCCAGGAGCGTCGTCAGGTCCTGGACGATGGAGGCGAGCTCGTCGGGCTTGCGCCGCTGCGCGGCGGCGACGGACGGCGCCGGGTCCAGCACGATCACGGAAAGCGCCTGGTCACCGCGCTGGCCGGCGACCACTCCGAACTCGACGCGCTGGCCGGGCTTGAGGGCATCGACCCCGGCAGGGAGCACCGACGAGTGGACGAAGACGTCTCCGCCGTCGTCACGGGAGAGAAAGCCGAAGCCCTTCTCGCTGTTGAACCACTTGACCTTGCCGGTAGGCACGTCCGTCCTCTGTCCTTGTACTCGTCGGGTCCGAATCGCCGTTGACTGGCTCCGGATAGCAGTGCAGCGGGTCATCGTGACCCGCCACCACCAGGCTAATGGTCCCGGAGCCACTGACAAGACGTCGCCCGGTCCTTCCTGGAGGCCCGCTTCGGCCAGGGAACTACCCTGGTGGGGTGACTGCTACTCCTCATCCCGACGATGCGCGGCCCGGCGACGCATTGGTCAAGGCCGGCGGCATCGTGTTCATCCTGGGTGCGGTGGCCACCCTCGCGACGATGGCCCCGCTCTTCCTGGGCACCGATCCACTGCCGTCCTACGCGTGGGCGCTGTGCATGCTGATGGGCGTCGGTTTCGCCCTCGCGGGCGCCGGGGTGCTCCGGTCCGCGGCGGCCCAGCGCAAGGCGGCCCGGGCCTCGCAGAAGGTCTGAGCGCGCCCGGTCCGGTCCCTCACACCTCACACCACCTGGGTGGTGGCGACGTACTCCTTCAGCCAGGCCGGCAGGGCGGTGAGGTCGGGCAGCACCACGTCGGCACCGGCCGCGCGCAGCTCGGGCTCGGGGCAGGGGCCGGTCGGCACCGCCACCGAGAGCGCGCCGGCCGTACGCGCGCCGCGCACGTCACCGACGTGGTCGCCGACGTAGACCTGGGCGCCGTACTCGCGCAGTGCGCCCGCCTTGGCCTCCGCCCACAGCCAGCCGATGACGGCGTCGGGCTCGATGCCGAGGTGCTCCAGGTGCAGGCGGGCATTCGGCTCGTGCTTGGCGGTGACCACGATGGCCCGGCCGCCGAGCGCCCGGACCGCCTCTACGGCCTCGCGGGCACCGGGCATCGCCGGGGTCGCCTCGATGGCGTGTGTCGGATAGATCTCCCGGTAGCGGTCGGCCATCGCCGGGATCTCGTCCGCCTCGAACCAGTACGCGAGCTCCTCGTCCAGCGGCGGCCCGAGCCGGCTGATGGCCTGGTCGGCGTCGATGAACCTGCCCGTCTCTGCGGAAAGCGCCTGGTAGGCGGCCTTGATGCCAGGACGGGAGTCGATGAGGGTCATGTCGAGGTCGAAGCCGACGGTGAGGGTCATACGAGCCATTGTGCCGCCCCGGCCGCAGCCACCTGCGGCCGGCAGATGACCCGTGGGTGACCGGCGGGGGGCGGGAGGGGGCGGGAGGGTGCCGGGGGTTGGTGGGGGTTGCCGGGGCTCCGCTGGGTCGGGAGCGAGAAGGTGCCCGGGGGCTGCCCGTCAGTCCTCATCGTCCTTCCGTGCCGGCCGTCGGCGTCAAGGGCGCGACGTTGTCGCGTCGCCTCCGGCGATGGCCCTTCGGGCCACCCTTGACCCCGACGACCGTCCCGGAGCGACAAGGACTGTCGGGCGGCCCCCGGGGGGATGGCATGGAGGGACCGAGGCCGGCCTGGCGGTGGCGTTGGCGGGTACGCGCGGCGGCTGCCGCTCGGTCGGCCGCCCTTTCGGGCGGACGCGGAATCGAAGTCGATCAGATCTACGCAATCCAGCTCGGCCCACGCGCGTCAGATCGCTACGCGCTTCTCTTTCTCGGCGAATGCGGGCCGCCGGGGGTCGGACATAAGCCGCCACCGATCGCTACACGAGGGTCCGGGGCGCAGCCCCACGGGGTCCGGGGCGCAGCCCCACGGGGTCCGGGGCGCAGCCCCGGTTTCGGGATGGGGGTCCCCCCGGACGGAGTCTGGGGGAGGGCGGGGTGGGGAGAGGTTCCGCCTGGCGGGAGCGGGCCGGCCGCGGGGGCGGTCAGCGGCGGCGGGAGCGCCAGATCAGGTAGAGGGCCGAGGCTACGGCGGCGGCGCGGACGATCCACGGGAGCAGTGCCTGGAACGCCGGTCCCGCCTCGCCTTCGGCGAGCGCCTCGCCCCAGCGGCCGTCGGCCCTGCCCCAGAGCCAGACCATCGCGCCGGCCACCACCGCGCCGGGCAGGCCGAAGACCACCGTCTTCCGTTCGGTGGGGCCGAGCACCCGCGATCCGTACGCGCACAGCCAGCCGAGCGCGAGCAGCATCCAGTGCCCGGTGGCCACGCCGGCCACCAGCACGGCGGCGGCCAGCAGGAGGAAGCCGTGCGGCTTCGGTTTCGGGTTCGTGGTCGGGGTCGGCTCGGCTGCGGGCTTGGCCTCCGCCGCCCCCGCGCGCCGTTTCAGGAGCGCCCCTACGACGGACCGCGCCAGGCCTGGCCTGCGGTCCGTACCGCCGGGCGCCGGGCGGTACGCCCCGCCCGCCGGGGCGTCCGCGTCCGCGTCCGGGTCCTTCGCGTCCGGGTCCCTGCGGGCCGGGTACTCGATGCCGCCCACGAAGCCTTCGACCTGCGGACCGTCCCGGTACGGGCTCGGGCCCATCCGCCACCAGTCCGGCTCCGCGTCGCCCGACGGCCCCAGCTCGTCCAGGCCCGCCAGGTGCGGTGGCGCCCCTGCGGCCGGCCGGGTGGGTGCCGCGGTCGGCTCCGGCCTGCGCTGCTCGGGCACCGCCCCGGCCTGGGCCGCGGTCCCCGGCCGGGGTTCCGGCTCCGGCGACGGCTCCGGTCCGCCCGCGTGCGTGGCGAGCACCTCCTCGGGCGTGCCCATCCGCTCCAGGATGTGGCGTACCGTCGCCGGGGTCTCGGGCTCGTACCGCGCGCGGTGCCTGTCGATCTCGTCCCGCAGCCTGGCCACCAGCCGCATCCTGTCCCCCGAGGGCAGCCGTGCGCTCTGCGCCAGGTCCCCGACCCGGCTCAGGTATTCGTAGACCAGGTGCTCGCTCTCGATCCCCACCCCGGCTCCTTCCTGGCGGCTTCCCCCGAGCCCCCGGACCCGACCGTAGCGCCTGCGGGCGTGGAGCTGTCCGGGGCACAGCGGATAAGTTGGCCGGATGGGAACCGGCACGACCGGTCGAGGCGACCAGGAGGCGAACGTGCCCGAGGCAAGCACCGGAGGGAACGCACCGCGCTCCCTCGCCGAGGCGCTGCGCGCCTGCGAAGACGCGGACCTCGCGGCCCTGCTGCGCGCCCGCCCCGACCTGCTGAACCCGGTCCCCGGTGACCTGACGCAGCTCGCCACCCGGGCCGGAACCCGCGCCTCGGTGGTCCGCGCGCTCGACCGCCTGGACCGCTTCGCCCTCCAGGTGGCGGAGGCCCTGGCCGTGGCTCCGGACCCCTGCGACTACACCACCCTCGAAACCCTGCTGACCGGCCGCGACCCGGAGTACGCACCCCAGACCGCGCGCAAGCCGTCCGAGACGCCGGGCGGTCCCGGCCGGCCCGCCTCCGGGCGGCTCCCCTCCGACGTGCCCGACGCGCCCGGCAAGGCAGGTGAAGCCGCCGAAGCCGGTGGCGCCGCCACGCCGCCCGCTGACCCGGCCGACGGGGCCGAAGCCCTCTCCGGGGACATCCGGGAGGCCCTCCCCGGGGCCCTGTCGCTGCTCCGCACGCAGGCCGTCGTCTGGGGCGCCGACGACCGGCTCCGGCTCGTGCGGACCGCCCGCGAGCTGCTCGCGCCCGCGCCCTCCCGCCCCTCGCCCACCGGGCTCGGCCCGACCGTCGCCGAGGCGACCGCCGGGATGTCGCCCACCCGCGTCCAGGAGATCGTGTCCGCCGCCGGGCTGCCGGCCACGCACGACCCGGTGTCCGCCGTCGCCTCGCTCACCGCGCTGTTCACCGACCCGGTCCGGATGTCCGCGCTGCTCGAACAGGCACCCGCCGAGGCGCACCACGTCCTGGACCGCCTCGTCTGGGGACCGCCCTACGGCGAGGTCACCCCGAACCCCGCCGCGCCCGTCCGCTGGCTGCGCGACCGCGGCCTGCTGCTGCCCACCACCGCACGGACCGTGGTGCTGCCCCGTGAGGTCGCGCTGCACCTGCGGAACGGCCGGGCGCACCGGAGCCCCGAGCCCGTACCGCCCGTGGTGGAGCCGGCGCAGACCCACCGCCCACACCTTGTGGACGCCAACGCGGCCGGTCAGGCCCTCGCCTCCCTCGCCACCATCGACGAGCTGCTCGCCTCCTGGGAGCACGGCAACGGCCCCGCCGTGCTGCGGGCCGGCGGGCTCTCCGTGCGTGACCTCAAGCGCACCGCCGCCGCCCTCGACACCACCGAGCCGGTCGCCGCCTTCTGGATCGAACTCGCCCACGCGGCGGGGCTGCTGGCCAGCGACGGCGAGGCCGACGAGCGGTACGCGCCCACCCCCGCCTACGACGACTGGGCCGAACTCCCGCCCCACGAGCGCTGGGCCGCGCTCGCGCTCGCATGGCTGCCCGCCACCCGGACCGCCGGCGTGGTCGGTGAGCAGGACGCCAAGGGCCGTACGCTCTCCGCCCTCGGCCCGGACCTGGACCGGTCGGCCGCCCCCGAGGTCCGGCACCGGGTGCTGGACCTCCTCGCCGCGCTCCCCGAGGGAGCCGCCGCCGGCCCCGAGGCCCTGCTGGAACGGCTCGACTGGGAACGCCCGGTCCGTGCGACCAGCGAACTCCGGGCCCGGCTGGCCCGGTTCACGCTCGACGAGGCCGAGCTGCTCGGCGTCACCGGCCGCGGGGCGCTCTCCGCGCCGGGCCGGGCCCTGCTGGCCGGCGGGGACCCCGCCCCGCTGCTGGCGCCGCTGCTGCCCGAGCCCGTCGACCACGTGCTGCTCCAGGCCGACCTGACCGCGGTGGCGCCCGGCCCGCTGAACCGGCCGCTCGCCGAGACCCTCGCCGTGCTCGCGGTGGTGGAGTCCAAGGGCGGGGCGACCGTGTACCGGTTCACCCCGGCTTCGGTGCGCCGCGCCCTGGACGCCGGACGGACCGCCTCCGACCTGCACGCGTTCCTCGCCGAGCACAGCCGGACGCCGGTCCCGCAGCCGCTCGCGTACCTGATCGACGACGTGGCGCGGCGGCACGGGCACCTGCGGGTGGGCGCCGCCTCCTCGTACGTCCGCTGCGACGACGACGGCATGCTGAACGAGATCCTCGCGGACAAGCGGTCCGCCGCCCTCGGGCTGCGCCGCCTCGCGCCGACCGTGCTGGCCGCCCAGGCCGACCCCACCAGCCTGCTCGACGGTCTGCGCGCGATGGGCTACGCCCCGGCCGCCGAGTCCGCGACCGGCGACGTGCTGGTCGCCCGGGCCGAGGTGCACCGCACCCCGCCGCGCAGCGCGCCGGTGCCCGTCCCGGACGGGCCGCCGCTGCCCGACGCCGTCCTGCTGGGGGCGGCCGTACGGGCCATCCGCGCGGGGGACGTGGCCGCGACGGCGGTCCGCAAGGAGCCGTCGCCCGCCGACCCCTCGGCCCCGGCGTCCGCCGCGCCCGCCACCGGCGAGCTCCCCCGCACCACGGCGGCGGAGACCCTGGCGACCGTCCAGGCCGCGGCCCTGACCGGCTCGGCGGTGTGGATCGGCTACGTCAACGCGGAGGGCGCGGCGAGCCAGCGGGTGATCGCCCCGGTCCGGGTGGAGGGCGGATTCGTCACCGGCTACGACCACACCGCCGACGAGGTCCGCACCTACGCGCTGCACCGGATCACGGGCGTCGCGGAACTGGCGGAGGATCAGGTCTAGCCGGTGTCCGGCGAGTTGCCGCCGCGCTGCCCTCCGTGACCTGCCGTCCCGGGGACCGGCCGGAGTAGTACCGGAATCCTGGAATCCGGTAGATTCCCGCCGCGACGGAGTAGCACCAGGCGGCGAGGACATGTCCACCATCACCACAGCGCGTCCCGGCGGCGTGACGGAAGCCCGGGGCCTCCTCTTCCACGGCGGCGACGCAGAGGAACTGCACCAGCTGGTGAGCACGCGGTTCGCGCTGCACCGGATGTCCGTGCGGGAGAACCACCCGGTCAGGGGAGGCTTCCGGTGCATCCACGAGGGCGCGATCGCGCTGTACGAACTCGGCCACGGCACCGGGGCCGACGTCACCCCGGGGGTGGTGCCGGACTTCTACAACGTCCACGTCCTCCTCGTCGGGGCCGGCGAGGTCACCGTGGACAGCGTGGCGCTCCCGTCGCCGGCGCACAGCGTCATCGCGCCGGGCGGGCGTCCGGCGCTGCGCCGGAGCGCGGAGACGGTGAACCTGGTCCTGATCATCCCGCGGCCGGTGCTCGACCGGGCGCTGGCCGTCCGGCTCGGCGAACGGCCGCGGGCACCACTGTTCTTCGCCCCGGTCTTCGATCACCGGCTGGGCACGGTCGGCGCCTGGCTGAACCTCGTCCGGGCCTTCGCCGAGTTCGCCGCCTCCGGGCTGGCGACGCGCTCCCCGCTGGCGACCGGGCACTTCGAGCAGCTGCTGGTGAACGGCCTGCTCGACGCGCAGCCCCACGAACTCACCAGCACGGTGACCGGCCTCGGCCCGGCCGTCCTGCCGGGCGCGGTGCGCCGCGCCGCGGACTTCTGCGCCGAGCACGCCGACGAGCCGATATCGGTGGCCGACATGGCGCGGGCCGCCCGGGTGAGCCCGCGGAGCCTGCGGGAGGGTTTCCGCACCCACCTCGGCACGACCCCGCTGGCGTACCTGCGGGGGATCCGGCTGGATCTGGCGCGCGGCGACCTGTTGGCCATCGCGGCCGGGCGGGCCACCGGCACGGTGACCGACGTCGCCCTGCGCCGGGGCTTCACCCACCTGAGCCGGTTCACCGGCCACTACCGCAAGGCGTACGGGGAGACCCCGTCGCAGACGGTGCGCGGTGAGCGTGCCGTCCCCCGACGCCGCACGCGCACCGCGCACCGGAACCAGTGAACCCCGGGACCGGCGACCGGCACTATCCGGAAACGGTGGCCGTATACCGCCGTTTCCGGCTGATGACGGAGGGGTCCTGCGACTACCGGGACGCGTAGTCGAGCGGAAACCCCACGCGCTGCCCGGGCCAGCGCCGGCAGCTCGTCCACCGGCCACTGGTCGTCCGCGTGCTCCCCGTACGACGAACGGCTCAAGAGCCCCGTCACGGCCCCTTGCCGCGCCGCGTCGTTCACCCCGGCAGGCGGTGGATGTTCCGCTCGCGGAGGTCGCGTATCGAACGGGCCAGGGTCGCGAAGTCGCCGTCGTCATGGAGCACCGTCAGCCCGTGGTGGGCGGCCGTGGCTCCGATGAGCAGGTCGAGGATGGAGAGCGCCTGGTGCCCGCCGGCTTGAGCCAGCCCGTGCTGGGCCGCCTCGATCCATTGCGGCGCGGACTTGGGGACGGTCACGTCCGGGTAGAGGCTGTCGAACATCGTCGTCATGGCCTCGTATTCGGCCCTGTTCCGCGCCGACCGCCGGAACTCGGCCCGTTGCGGCCAGCACGAGCCCACGACTCCGCTGCTGATGACCTCCGCCCACGCGGTCCGGACCGCCTTGTCCCGCTGGATGCGCCACATCGCGGACGAGTCGAGCAGATAGCGCTTCACGTGGCCCGGCCCTTGTCCGCATCGTGCCGGCGCTTCCATCCCTCGTAGTCCCAGTCCTGGGCGAGGTGCGCGTAGTGCTCAAGAGCCGCGATCCTCTGGTGCCGCTCCGCGACCTCACGGATGGCCATGTTCACGGCTTCCTTCTTGGTCCCTATCCCGGTGACCCTCATCAGGACCGCCAGAGCCTCGTCGTCCAGGTCGATCGTCGTCAGGGACACAACAGCCTCCATATATAGAGCATGGGCAAGCCATAAACAGATTAGCCCTCGCAGCAGCACGACCCGCGAATCCACGTCGATGCGGCAGACTGGAGGTTTGGCCGCCCGCGCCCGGGTGGCCGCCCCTGCCGGAAGGATTCACGCCAGGTGAACGGGCCACTCATCGTCCAGAGCGACAAGACCCTCCTCCTGGAGGTCGACCACGAACTCGCCGAAGCGGCGCGGCGCGCCATCGCGCCGTTCGCCGAGCTGGAGCGCGCGCCCGAGCACATCCACACCTACCGGATCACGCCGCTCGGGCTGTGGAACGCCCGGGCGGCCGGGCACGACGCCGAGCAGGTCGTGGACGCGCTGGTGGAGTACTCCCGCTACCCGGTGCCGCACGCGCTGCTCGTCGACGTCGCCGAGACGATGGCCCGCTACGGGCGGCTGACCCTGTCCAAGCACCCCACCCACGGGCTGGTACTCACCAGCACCGACCGGCCGGTGCTGGAGGAGATCCTGCGGTCCAAGCGGATCACCCCGCTGGTCGGCGCCCGGATCGACGCGGACAGCGTCGTGGTGCACCCCTCCGAGCGCGGGCAGATCAAGCAGACCCTCCTCAAGCTCGGCTGGCCGGCCGAGGACCTCGCCGGGTACGTCGACGGCGAGGCGCACCCCATCGACCTCGCCGAGGACGGCTGGAAGCTGCGCCCCTACCAGCGACAGGCCGTCGACGGCTTCTGGCACGGCGGCTCCGGCGTCGTCGTGCTGCCCTGCGGCGCCGGGAAGACCCTGGTCGGCGCGGGCGCCATGGCCGAGGCCAAGGCGACCACGCTGATCCTGGTGACCAACACCGTCTCGGCCCGCCAGTGGAAGCACGAGCTGGTCAAGCGGACCTCGCTGACCGAGGACGAGATCGGCGAGTACAGCGGCACCCGGAAGGAGATCCGTCCGGTCACCATCGCCACCTACCAGGTCCTGACGACCAAGCGGAAGGGCATCTACCCGCACCTGGAGCTGTTCGACTCCCGGGACTGGGGCCTGATCGTCTACGACGAGGTGCACCTGCTGCCCGCGCCGGTCTTCAAGTTCACCGCCGACCTCCAGGCCCGGCGGCGGCTCGGCCTGACCGCCACCCTGGTGCGCGAGGACGGCCGGGAGTCCGACGTGTTCTCCCTCATCGGGCCGAAGCGCTTCGACGCGCCCTGGAAGGAGATCGAGGCGCAGGGCTACATCGCGCCCGCGGACTGCGTCGAGGTCCGGGTGAACCTCACCGAGACCGAGCGCCTGGCCTACGCGACCGCCGAGACCGAGGAGAAGTACCGCTTTTGCGCGACCACCGCGACCAAGCGGAAGGTGACGGAGGCACTGGTCCGGAAGCACCGGGGCGAGCAGACGCTGGTCATCGGCCAGTACATCGACCAGCTCGACGAGCTCGGCGAGCACCTGGACGCGCCCGTGATCAAGGGCGAGACCTCCAACGCCCAGCGCGAGAAGCTCTTCGACGCCTTCCGCCAGGGCGAGATCAGCGTGCTGGTCGTGTCCAAGGTGGCGAACTTCTCCATCGACCTGCCGGAGGCGACCGTCGCCATCCAGGTCTCCGGAACCTTCGGCTCCCGCCAGGAAGAAGCCCAGCGCCTGGGCCGGGTCCTCCGCCCGAAGGCGGACGGCCACGAGGCCCGCTTCTACTCGGTGGTCGCCCGGGACACCATCGACCAGGACTTCGCCGCCCACCGCCAGCGCTTCCTGGCGGAACAGGGCTACGCCTACCGGATCCTGGACGCGGACGACGTCCTCAAGGAGGACTGACCGGCCCCGGGCGCAGTGCCCGGAGCTGTCCGGTGCGGGGCCGGCGTCATCGGCGTATGACGCCGGCCTCCTCGCCGTATTCGCCCAGAAGGGCCACGCTGAACGCGCTCGCGGCGAAGACCTTCGCCGCGCGCAGCAGATTGCCGAGACGGTGGCGCGGGTGGGAGTCGGAGAGGGCGGTGGCGCCGCTCGGGCGGGCGCCCTGGTTCGGGGTAAGAGTTGCGGTGCTCATGAATCCATGGTGCTGCGCCCGGCCGCCCGGCACATCGGTCCCCGGAGCTAATCTCCGGCCCCCGGTGTCCCTCCCAGGTCTGACGTCCTCCCGTACTACACCCGCACGAACCCCTAGGGGTGCGCGGGGAAATCCGTTCGCGCCGTGCGGCCGCCCTGACTAGAATCTCCGCTCTTGCCCTCCCCCGGGGCTCTCGACTTCGCTCGAGCAGGGGGACCCGCACCGCCGCCATCGCCGGGGAGTGCCGCCGTCCGGTCGGAACCGGAGGCCGAACGACCGACCGCGCACGTCCAGGAGCAGGAGAGCAGGAGGCAGTCCGTGCCCGCGCACGTCCCCGACACCACCGGCAGCACCGAGACCACCGGCACCCCCCACCCCCACGACGCCGATCCGCTCGGCCGCGAACGCGCCCACCTCGCCGCCTCCCGCGCCGCGCTCCGCGCCATGCGCGAGGACGTCGAGGCCCTCGACATCCGCGACGTCACGGCGAACTGGGTCAACGCGATCGTCCTCCAGGCCCAGATCGACGACCGCATCAAGGCCCTCGCCGACCTCGCCCACACCCCGCTCTTCTTCGGCCGCCTTGACTACCTCCACGCCCCCGGCGCCGACCTCGCCGAAGGCGCCGGGGGCGAGCAGTTCTACATCGGCCGCCGCCACGTCCACGACGCCGGCGGCGACCCCATGGTGATCGACTGGCGCGCCCCCGTCTCCCAGCCCTTCTACCGCGCCTCCAAGAAGGACCCGCAGGACGTCGCGCTGCGCCGCCGCTTCGGCTACACCGGCGGCGACCTCACCGCCTACGAGGACGAGCACCTCTCCGACCCGACCGCCGTGACACTGTCCGGCTCCGCCGGGGGGACCGCCGTCTCCAAGCTCCTCCAGCAGGAGATCGAACGCCCCCGCGTCGGCCCCATGCGCGACATCGTCGCCACCATCCAGCCCGAGCAGGACGAGATCGTCCGCTCCGGCCTGTCCGGGTCCGTCTGCGTGCAGGGCGGCCCCGGCACCGGGAAGACGGCCGTCGGCCTGCACCGGGTCGCCTACCTCCTCTACGCCCACCGGGAGCGCCTCGCCCGCACCGGCACCCTGGTCATCGGGCCGAACAAGTCCTTCCTCCACTACATCGAGCAGGTCCTGCCCGCCCTCGGCGAGCTGGAGGTCAAGCAGGCCACCGTCGACGACCTGGTGGCCCGTGAGGACGCCCCCGTCCGGGCCGCCGACCCCTCCGCGACCGCCGTGGTCAAGGGCGACGCCCGCATGGCAGAGGTGCTGCGCCGCGCCGTCCGCTCCCACGTCACCGCGCCCGCCGAACCCCTGATGGTGGTCCGCGGCTCGCGCCGCTGGCGCGTCCCGGCGTACGAGCTGGAGGAGATCGTCGCCGAGCTGCAGGAGCGCGACATCCGCTACGGCGCCGCCCGGGACGCCCTCCCGCAGCGCATCGCGCACGCCGTGCTGGTGCGGATGGAACAGGCGGGCGAGGCCCCCGACGACCGGGTCCAGGACTCGGTGGCCCGCAATGCCGCCGTGAAGGCCGCCGTGAAGCAGATCTGGCCGGCCGTGGACCCGGCCAAGCTGGTGCTGCGGCTGCTCTCCGACCCCGACTTCCTCGCCGAGCACGCCGACGGGACCCTCACCGCCGACGAGCAGAAGCTGCTGCTGTGGCCGAAGCCGTTCCGCAGCGTGAAGTCCGCGAAGTGGTCCCCGGCCGACCTGGTCCTCATCGACGAGGCCGCCGACCTGGTCGAACGCACCCCCTCCCTGGGCCATGTCGTGCTCGACGAGGCCCAGGACCTGTCCCCCATGCAGTACCGGGCGGTCGGCCGGCGCTGCACCACCGGATCGGCCACCGTCCTGGGAGACCTCGCCCAGGGCACCACCCCGTGGGCCACCCGCGACTGGGCCGAGGCACTCGCCCACCTCGGCAAGCCGGAGGCGGTGCTGGAGGAGCTCACCGCGGGCTTCCGCGTGCCGCGCGAGGTGATCGCGTACGCCTCCCGCCTGCTCCCCGACATCTCCCCGGGCCTGACCGCGGTCTCCTCGGTGCGTGAGACGCCCGGCTCCCTGGCCGTGACGCCGGTCCCGGACCCGGAGCAGCTCACCCCGGCGGTGGTGGCCGCCTGCCGCGCATCGCTCCGCCACGAGGGCTCGATCGGCCTGATCGCCGCCGACGCGCGCATCCCCGTACTGGCGGAGGCACTCCTCGCGGCCGGGCTGCCGTACCTCTCCCCCGGTGAGGAGACCACCGCCGAATCCCGGCTGACCCTCGTGCCCGCCTCCCTGGCGAAGGGCCTGGAGTACGACTACGTGGTGCTGGACGAGCCGGCCGCCGTGGTCGACGGCGAACCCGACGAACGGACCGGCCTGCGCCGCCTGTACGTCTGCCTCACCCGAGCGGTCTCGGGCCTGACGGCCCTGCACGCGGCCCCGCTGCCGGCGGCCCTGGCCTGACCCGCGCCCCGGCGCGCGGCCGGGCTACGCCCGTGCCCTCTCCTGGACGGCCGGGGCGGCCGGAGCGGACCGGGCCAGCACGCGGCTCGCCGGGCCCGCGCCCGGCCGCCGGTCCAGCCGCATCGCCGTGACGGCCAGCACGATGGCCGCCAGGGTCATGCCGGCACCCGCCCAGGCCGTCGCGGTGTAGCCGAGCCCCGCGTCGATCACCGTCCCGCCCAGCCACGGCCCGCCCGTGTTGCCCAGGTTGAACGCCGCGGTCGTGGTGGCGCCGGCCAGCGTCGGCGCCGCACCGGCCACGTTGAACATCCGGGCGTTGAGCGCCGGCGCGGTGAAGAAGGCGGAGACCCCGAGCAGGAAGGACAGCCCGACGGCCGCCACCGCGGCGGACGCGAACACGGCCAGCGCTGTCAGGAAGGCGGTGGAGGCGACGATGCCCCAGATCATCACGCCGAACAGGTGGGCGTCCGCGACCCGCCCGCCGACGGTGGTGCCGGCCAGCGCGCCCACGCCGAACAGCGCCAGGACCCACGGCACCCACCCGGAACCCAGGCCCGCCACGTCGGTGAGCAGCGGTGCGAGGTAGCTGAAGGCGCAGAACACGCCGCCGGCCGCGAGCGCGGTGACGCCGATGGACAGCCAGACCTGCCGGTCCCGGTAGATGCGCAGCTCACGGACGAGGCTCGGCCGCACCTCGGGCAGCGGGATCCGCGGGACCCGGAGCAGGATGCCCACCAGGGCGACCGCCGAGGCGGCCCCGACGGCCCAGAAGGCCGAACGCCAGCCCAGGTGCTCGCCGAGGAAGGCGCCGGCCGGTACGCCGAGCACGTTGGCGATGGACAGGCCGCCGATCATGACGGCCATGGCGCGGGCGCGTGCGTCGACCGGGACCATCGCGATGGCCACGGCCGCACCGACCGCCCAGAAGCCGGCGCAGGCCAGGGCCGCGACCACCCGGGAGGCGAAGAGCAGCTCGTAGGAGGGTGCGAGGGCGCCCGCGACCTGTCCCAGCCCGAAGAGGCTGATCAGGGCGATCAGGGTGGTCCGGCGGGGCAGCCGGAGCGTGGCCACGGCCAGCAGCGGCGCGCCGATGACCATGCCGATGGCGAAGGCGGATATCAGCAGGCCCGCCCGCGGGATGCTGACGCCCATGTCCTCCGCGATGGGCGGCAGCAGCCCGGAGAGCATGAATTCACTCGTGCCGAGCGCGAAGACGGACAGGCCGAGGATGTAGACGGCCACGGGCATTCTGGTGCGTTCGGCGTGTGTGGGCATGCACGTGATCAACCCAGGCGAACCCCGTCGCATTCCCGCCCGGACGGCCGGTTTGTCAACTCCGCGTAAAGATCCCGGGCCGGATTCGGCCCCGGGTCACGGCTCGATGAGCGTGGCCAGCTCGGCCGCCAGGTTGCGGCGCGCCGCCGCCTCCCAGCGGGCGGTCCCGTACGGCGTACGGAACAGCCGGGGCAGGTCCAGCAGCTGCCGCAGCACGGCCGCCCGGCCGGCCCGGAAGGCGTCCTCCGGCACAAAGGCGTACTCGTCGCGTACGGCGGCCACGTACGCCGCGTACGCGTCCGGGTCCCCGGCCAGCACCGCCAGGTCGGCGTCGCACAGCACCTCTCCGTTGGTGTCACCGGGTGCCGGGTGGTGGGTGACGGTGAGCCGGACCAGGCGGGCCACCTCGGCGGTCCGCTCCTCGTCGAGGCCGAGCTCGGACAGGGCCCGCTCGGCCAGGGCGGCGCTGCGCTCCTCGTTCTCCGACCGGTCCGGCCTGTACACGGCGTCGTGGAACCAGGCGGCGAGGCGCACGGCGTGCACGTCGGCGGCGTGCCCGGCCAGCGTGTCGACGTGCGCGAGGACCGCGGCGAGGTGCTCGGTGGTGTGGTACCGCCGCTGCGGCTCCGCCCAGGCGGAGAGCAGGCGGGCGGCGTAGGGGGCGGGGTCGCGCCGGGCACCGGCCGCGGTGGCGGTCTCGTTCCAGGCTGCTGCCAGCGCCCGCTCCGGCTGCGCGATGTCGGTGTGCATGCGGTCATTGTGCTGTGCGCCTGTGGTCGCCCTGTGGGGGTGGCGTGATTGTGCTGGTGAAGCCCGGCGTGGGCCCCGTACCCTGGATATTGGACTAGACCTGTTGTCCCCAAGCGAAGGACGGGATCAGATGAGCAACCGAGCAGTCCTGGAGGTGATCGCCCTCGACGTGGAGGACGCGGTCGCGGCCCGGGCCGGTGGAGCCGACCGGCTGGAACTGGTCACGGACATGGCTGCGGACGGGCTCACTCCGTCACGTGCGACCTTCGCGGCGATCCGGGCCGCCGTCGACATCCCCCTGCGCGTGATGCTCCGCATGTCCGACGGCTTCGCCGCCGGTGACGCGGCGGCCGTGGCCGCGCTCGCCGACGCGGCGCGGGCGCTGCGCGCGGAGGGCGCGGACCAGTTCGTGCTCGGCTTCCTCGACCCGGACGGCGCCCCGGACCTGGCCGCCGTGGAGGAGGTCCTCGCGGAACTGGAGGGCTGCCGCTGGACCTTCCACCGGGCCATCGACCGGGCCGCCGACCGCGACAAGCTCCGCAAGACCCTCGCCGACCTGCCCGGCCTGGACACCTATCTGACCGCCGGCTCCGCGCAGGGCGTGACCACGGGCCTGCCGGTCCTGCTGGCGGAGGCGGCCCGCACGGGTGAGCCGGGCTACCAGGCGCAGATCATGGTCGGCGGCGGCCTCGCCCTGGACCACCTCCCGGTGCTCCTGGAGGCCGGCATCGACGCCTTCCACATCGGCGGCGCGGCCCGCCCGGACGGCTGGTCCGGCCCGGTCTCGGCGGCGGCGGTCGAGGAGTGGCGTACGGCGCTGGCGTAGCGGGCCCGAGCCGCCTCGGGCGGGTCCGCTACGGGGTGAGCGTGGAGAGGTCCAGCTCGATGCCGAAGGGGACCGGCCGCTTCAGCACCTCGCGGAAGATCCCGGCCGGGGCGTAGGTCTCGGCCGGAACGTCGAGCTCGTAGACGTGGACCACGGGAGAGCCCTGCTCGTCCCCCACCCACCAGTAGTGCGGGATCCCGGCCTCCGCGTACTTGCGCAGCTTGACCGTGGTGTCGCGGTGCGCCGAGTCGGGAGAGGCCACCTCCACCACGAGCGTGACGTCCTCCGGGGCGAACCACGTGCGGTCGGGGTCGTATGCGGCGGTCGTCGCGAGCACGTCCGGTTCAAGGCGGTTCCGCCGGTCGAGCGTCACCGTCATCTCCCGCGCGATCTTCACCCCCGCCGGCTCCTGCGCCCCGAGCCCGAGGGTGAGTTCGGTGACCACGTGGCTGTGCCACAACCGCTGCGGAGTCCTGAACACAAGGGCGCCGTCGATCAGCTCGACGTGCCGCGGAGCCTCCGGGATGCGGTCCAGGTCCTCGGCGTACCAGCCCTCCACGCGCGGCGGATACATCCAGTCGGGCAGAGAAGCCATGGCGCCCACCGTAGTGCCCCGGGCCGCACGGCACAGGCACTACGCCGGGGCCGCCGGCCGGCCCTTCGGGCGGCGCAATCCCGCCTCCGTGAGCCGCCGCACCAGCTCCTTGCTGCCGATCTCGACCGCCCCCGCCGCCACCGCGTCCGCGTAGCGGTGCGAGGGCACGTCGTAGTGGTCCCGCTCGAACGCCTTGGGCGGGCACCCTATGCCCGCCGCGAAGGCGTGCAGTTCCTCGTACGAGACGTCGCTGACCAGGTGCGACCACATACGGCCGTGGCCCGGCCAGGTCGGCGGGTCGATGTAGAGGGTCACTCGGCGAACCGCCCGAACCCGCCCATGACCGGGCCCAGCGCGCCCACCGAAGCCACCTTCACCCCCGCCTTCCCGCACACCCAGTGCGGATCCGGCCCCAACTCCGGCTCCACGTCGAGCGCGTGCGGATCCCCGTGGGAACAGACGGGACAGAGCGGCCAGCGGCCGTACTTCTCCAGCAGGGCGTCCTGCACGTCCTGGGCGATCAGCCCGGGGAGGTAGTCGACGCCCTCGGGCCACTGCTCCACCCACCACCGGCGGTGCACGACCGAGTCCTCTACGAGGGAAACGACATCGGCCTCGGCGACCTCGCCCGCGACGAGATCGGCGAGAACAAGAGCGCGGGCGGCATGAAGCGCCTGTTCCAGTGGGGTCGCGTGGTCCATGTGGCCATTTTGACCCCTACCCCCTCCCAATGGGGGATTCCCGGCGGACAAAGCCCGCCCGTACGGCACCGGCCCGGCAGGCCCACCGGCCACGGCAGCCTCCCGCTGTCACCATGAGGGCGAGGTGCGTCGCTGTCCGTATCCGAGCCACCAGGAGCCCCCTTGACGAACGGCACCCCCGGCAGCCCCCCGCCGGCCCCCGCGTACGCCGAACTCCGCGCCCAGCTCGACGTCCTCACCACCGAGGCGTTCCGCCCCGAACTCGCCGGGATCGACCGCCTCCCCACCCTCGACATCGCCCGCGCCATGAACACCGAGGACGCCGCCGTCCCGGCCGCCGTCGCCGCGGAACTCCCGAGGATCGCCGCCGCCGTCGACGCCATCGCCGCCCGCATGGCCCGCGGCGGCCGGCTCGTCTACGCGGGGGCGGGCACGGCCGGCCGCCTCGGCGTGCTCGACGCCAGCGAGTGCCCGCCCACATTCAACACCGACCCGGCCGACGTGGTCGGCCTGATCGCGGGCGGCCCGACGGCCCTGGTCACCGCCGTCGAGGGCGCCGAGGACTCCGCCGAACTGGCCGCGGCCGACCTCACCGAGCTCGGGCTCACCCCCGAGGACACCGTGGTCGGCATCTCCGCCTCCGGCCGCACCCCGTACGCCGTCGGCGCCGTCGAGTTCGCCCGCGCACGCGGCGCGCTGACGGTCGGCCTGTCCTGCAACGCCGGCTCCGCGCTCGCCACGGCCGCCGAGCACGGCATCGAGGTGGTCACCGGCCCGGAACTCCTCACCGGATCGACCAGGTTGAAGGCCGGCACCGCACAGAAGCTGGTGCTCAACATGCTCTCGACCATCACGATGATCCGCCTGGGCAAGACCTACGGGAACCTGATGGTCGACGTCCGGGCCTCCAACGAGAAGCTGCGCGCCCGCTCCCGCCGCATCGTCGCCCTCGCGACGGGCGCACCGGACGAGGAGATCGAGGCCGCACTGACCGCCACCGGCGGCGAGGTGAAGCACGCCATCCTCGTCATCCTCGGCGGCGTCGACGCGAAGACCGCCGCCGACCTCCTCACCACCAGCAACGGCCACCTCCGCCCGGCCCTGTCCAAAACCCACTGACCCACTCCCCCCTCGGTGTGGGCAGGCGTTCCGCCCCGGTGTGGGCAGGCGTTCCGCAGGGCGGAACGGGTGGGCACACCGGAACACCCCGCCCAGCAGCCGTACCCCCGCCCAGCCGCCCCCGGCTCGGCTCCCCCCACCCCCGCACAGCAAGGCACCGCCCATGCCCCCAGCCGGCAACCCCAACCCCCACCGCGCCACAGCCGAAGCCCTCCTCCCCCTGGTCGGCGGCGCAGCCAACATCACCGCCATCGCCCACTGCATGACCCGCCTCCGCATCACCCTCCGCGACCGCGACCTCGTCCAGGACGAAGCCCTCAGAGCCCTCCCCGCCGTACTGGGCGTCGTAGAGGACGACACGTACCAGGTCGTCCTCGGCCCCGGCACCGTCGCCCGCGTCACCCCCGAGTTCGAGGCCCTGGTCGCCGAAGCCCGCGCCGGAGACGACGCACCCCACCCCCTGACCGCCGAAGAACTGGCCGACCGAGGGGCCGCGTTGAAGGCGGCCCGGAAGGCCCGCAACGCCACCCCCCTCAAACTCCTCCTCCGCCGCATCGCCAACGTCTTCGTCCCCCTCATCCCCGCCCTGATCGGCTGCGGCATCATCGCGGGCCTGAACGGCGTACTCGCCAACTCCGGCCTGCTCCCCGACGTCGTCCCCGCCCTCGCCGCGATCGCCTCCGGCTTCATGTCCCTGATCGCCGTCTTCGTCGGCTACAACACGGCGAAGGAGTTCGGCGGCACACCGGTCCTGGGCGGCGCCGTCGCCGCCGTCATCGTCTTCCCGGGCGTCTCCAAGATCACCGCCTTCGGCCTGTCCCTCTCCCCCGGGCAGGGCGGGGTCCTCGGCGCGCTCGCCGCCGCCCTGCTCGCCGTGTACGTGGAGAAGTGGTGCCGGACCTGGGTCCCCGAGGCCCTCGACGTCCTGCTCACCCCCACCCTCACCGTGCTGCTCTCCGGCCTGGTCACCCTCTTCGGCCTGATGTACGTCGCGGGCGAGGTCTCCACCGCCATCGGCACCGCCGCCGACCGGCTCCTCTCCGACGGCGGCGCACTCGCCGGCCTTGTCCTCGGCGCCTTCTTCCTCCCCCTGGTGATGCTCGGGCTCCACCAGGCCCTGATCCCCATCCACACCACCCTGATCGAGCAGCAGGGCCACACCGTCCTGCTCCCGATCCTCGCCATGGCGGGCGCCGGCCAGGTGGGCGCGGCCGTCGCCATCTGGTTCCGCCTCCCCCGCAACGGCTCCATCCGCAGCACGATCAAGTCCGCCCTCCCCGCCGGCTTCCTCGGCATCGGCGAACCGCTGATCTACGGCGTCTCGCTCCCCCTCGGCCGCCCCTTCGTCACGGCCTGCGCGGGCGGCGCGGCGGGCGGCGCGTTCATCGGCCTCTTCCACCAGCTCGGCGCTTCCTTCGGCGCCACCGCCATCGGCCCGTCGGGCTGGGCACTGTTCCCCCTGCTGAACGGCAGCCCGGGCCCGCTGACCACCCTCGCGATCTACGCCGGCGGCCTGCTCACCGGGTACCTGGTGGGCTTCCTCGCCACCTGGTTCTTCGGCTTCACCCCGCGGATGCTCGCCGAACTCGACGCGCTCGCCGCCCCGCCCGGTGAAGGGGCGGCAAGCAGTACCGTCCGACGCGTCGACGCCTAGGGAACCGTGCAGACGACGTAGGCGAATGCGGTGGTGGCGTTTTCAGGGTCGGTGTTCCTCACACCGATCTCCCAGCCCGACGGGGTCGGGGCCGAGTCGGTGAGGTAGCTGAACAGGCTGCTGGTCCGGCCGCCACCTCCGGTGGGCACCGTCCCCGACGGGCAGGTCGCCGGGGCAAAGGCGAACCCCCCGGCCGGGATGTGCACCACCGGGCCGACGTACTGGGGGTGCTGGGCCAGCGGCGCAACGAGACCCGGCTGGGCCGGTGGAGCCGGCTTGGCGGGATCGTCACCGGAGTCCAGCGCCGTCGCGGTGGTCGCGCCGGAGAGGAGGAGTACGGCTGTGGCCATCGTGGCCAGGGCGAGGGGGCGGAGGGGCTTCATGCCTGCCTTCCTTGAAGCGAGTGGTGTCCGGGACACCCCCGGACTTCCCCGCTCACGCACGGTGACCCGTCCCGCCACCCGTCCGGCTCAGGAAGAAACGTCTGTGCGCTTCTCGAATGGGTGATCCGGACGTTCTCGTCACATGGCCGGGTGCGGACTCGGGTGCGCCCTCTCATGGAGTACGGCGGCCAGCCTGAGCGCCGTATCCAGATTGCAGCGCCCCAGCTCGACCAGCGGCAGCCCGTACGAGCCGGCGGCCGAGACCGGCTCCACCCCCAGCGACGGGAGCACCACACCCACCCCGTCCAGCGCACCCTTCAGCTGCGCCACGGCCTCCTCGGCCGCCTGGACCCGCTCCCTCGGCGTCAGCACCACGACGTACCACCTCTCGACTCTGTGTATCCGGCTTCCGCACACAGCGTGGCGATCCGCTCGCTAGCCTTTCAAGGACGGCCACACAACAACCGCACCTGTTGGCCTGGGAGTTGCCATGGCAAGCAAGAACCTGGACCCTTCCTCCTCCCCACGGGCACTACTCGGCTCCGAACTACGCGTCGCCCGCGAACGCGCCGGGAAGAGCCAGGCCGAACTCGGCGAACCGCTCTTCGTCAGCGGCTCGTTCATCGGCCAGCTCGAAGCGGGCACCCGCCGGATGCACCTCGAACTCGCCCGCCAGATCGACGACATCCTCGACACGGGCGGCTTCTTCGCCCGCAACTGCGGCGCCGCCGCGAAGTCCAAATACCCGGACCACTTCGCGGCTGCGGCGGAGGCGGAGGCCTTGGCAAAGGCGATTCGCGAGTACGCGCCCCAGCTGATTCCGGGGCTGCTCCAGACCGAGGCGTATGCGCGCGAGGTGTTCCGGGCGTATCAGCCGACCGCGCCGGATGAGGTCATCGATGAGCTCGTCACCAACCGGCTGGCTCGCGCTGCCCTGCTAGCCGATCCAACAACTCCCTTGTTGTGGTGTGTTCTGGATGAAGCAGTACTCCGCCGCACGGGCGACTCCAAGGCAGTACTCGCCGAGGCCCTTCGCCACATGGCGACCCTCATCCGGCGGCGTCGAATCATCGTGCAGGTGTTGCCCTTCGACGCAGGTGTCCACTCGGCAATGGAGGGCTCTCTCAAGCTGATGACCTTTGAGGACGCACCGGCACTTGCATACGTCCAAGGCATGGGAACAGGCCAACTATTCGATGATCCAGCCACGGTGTCCCACCACGCCCTGACCTACGATCTGCTCACGGCCAACGCTCTCTCACCACGCAAGTCGCTGGCCCTGATCGAGACCGTGGCGGAGGATTACGAGCATGACGAGCACGCCTGAGTACGACCTGTCGGCGGCCATCTGGCACAAGTCGAGCTACAGCGGCGGGTCCGGCGGCGACTGCCTGGAGGTCGCCGACGGTCACCCCGGCATCGTCCCCGTCCGCGACTCCAAGCAGCCCGACGGCCCGCACCTGACTTTCCGTACATCCACCTGGGCCGCCTTCGTCACCAGCCTCTGACCGGCGAAACGGCGAAGGCCGGCGGCGTTTCGCCGCCGGCCTTCGCCGGGTTCACGCGGTAACGCCCGCCACTACCAGAGGTGGATGGCGTCGGCCTTGTCGTTCCACGAGCCGCCGTACACGTAGCCCGCCCTCGTGAAGTCGTAGCAGCTCCCGACACCCATGAACATCTCCGGGTCCGGCTGGCCGGTCCGGAAGTCGACGAGGTTCGCACCGCCGACCAGGCGGCTCACGCAACCGGAGCTGGCCTTGTCCCGGAAGCCCCAGTCGGCGAGGTTCTTGGTGCCCTTGGCGCTCCACTGGAGGCGGCGGCCGCTGTAGTTGTTGTGCTCCCAGATGCAGACCCAGCCGCTGCCGCAGTCCTCGGACGCGGCGGGCATGGCGATCCGCCCCGAACCGGCCCGGCCGGCCGCGCGCTTGGCCAGCGCGGTGTTCTCGGCGGCCAGCGCCTTGTCAGCCTCGCGCTGGTTGTCGAAGCACTTGACCTCGCCCTTGGAGGTCTCCGCGCACACCTTCGCACCCTGCCAGTCCTGGCTCAGGTTGATGCGCTTGCCCTTGTACGTGCCCACGACGGGCTTCGACTTGGCTATCCGGTCCTGCATGGCGCGCTCGGCGGCGGGGCTGAGCGTCTTGGTGGTCGGCTGGGCGACCGGGGCGGGCGTGGCAGCACTCGCCGACGGAGCCGTGATGAGCATGGTGCCTGCGACAGCTACTGCGGCTGCCGCGATACGTGCGGAACGCATGTGGAGTCTTCTCCCCCTGTTTGAACGCCTGTTGGCGGTTGGTCAGGGGGATCATATTCAAGCCATCGACTTCAAGATCACTTGGGGGGGCGGTTTCGGGCAGTCTCGGCCGAAAGTTCCGTCAAGTTGAGGGAAGTGCGCTCATCACCCCTTGGGCTGCTGGCCGGTTTTGTCCGTAATGCCGCGTCCAACGATGGCCACGGAGGTCACGGGAGTGCCCGCCTCCCCCCAGGCGCTCTTCTTGAGGACGACGGTGCGCTCGCCAAGAAGACGGAAACTGGTCTTGTCAAAAATCCACTCGGTACGCTCACCGTCGTGAACGCGTGCGACCGCCACACCGGCGCGGCCCGCCGCGTCCGTCGCGTCCGGCACGTACACGACGCCGGGGATCCTGGCGGCGGCCCGGTAGAGGGCGGAGCTGACCCCGGGCGGGGCCTCCACCGTACGCAGCAGGTCGCCGATCGCGACGAACGCCTGCTGGTCGGGGCCGGTGGTGGAGTCCGTCCCCTCGCCGTGGTTCAGGCGGGCGTCCTCGTAGATCTTGGCGAGGAGCTTGTCGGGATCGGTGGGAAGGGACTCCAGGAAGCGGTAGGTGGGGCCGTTGACCGTGGACTTCGCGCCGCCCGGGGCCGGGTCCGTCGTCGTGCCCTTCGCGGAGCGCGTGACGGTGCCGGAGGAGCCGTCGACGGAGACCCAGTGCTCTGCCGACTCGTCGGTGCGCTCCGGCTTCATGCTCCCGCCCGTGGTCTCGGACAGGGCAGTGGAGAACCCCTTGGTCCTGGTGTAGAGGAACTGCCCGTCCCGGACGGTGGGCAGCGGTGAGGACTGCGCCGCCAGGGCCACGCGGTCCAGCAGCTGCACCGCGGCCGGCTCGGGCTTCGCGACGGCCGGGCTTCCCCCGGAGTCCTGGCCGGTGAACGCGACGGCCGCGACGACGGCGCAGGTGGCCACGCCCGCGGCGAGAACGAGGGTCAGCCGGCGGCGGGGACGGGGGCGGGCAGCGGCGGCGGACCGTTCGGCCCTCGTGGTTTCGCGCATCAGGTGGTCCTTGATCCGGTCTTGCTGGTGAAAGGGCAGGTCGGCGTCGGTCACGCCGGGCAGGAGCCGGCGCAGCTCCGCGGCGTCGGTCGGGTCGAGTCCGGTGCGGTCGGCTTTCACAGCTGTCCTTCCCGTACGGTCCGGGACGCAGGGGAGCGTCGAAGATTCGGGCGGCTGGTGAGGCTGGTCTGGCTGGTCGGGCGCGTCTCGGCGGAGGTGGCGGCCACGAGCTTCCTCAACCGGGCACGCGCACGCGAGAGGCGGGAGCGCACGGTTCCCACGGTCACGCCGCACGCTTGGGCGACTTCCTCGTGGCTGAGTCCGGCCCAGACGTGCATGAGGATGACCTCCCGGTCGGCGCGGCGAAGTCGCTCCAAGGCCGCGAGGGCGGCAACGAGTTGCTCGGAGTCGTCGATCCGGGAAGCCACGCCGTCCGCCAGGTCGGGGACGGCGCCGGGGGGCGGAAGCCGGGTCAGGGCATCGCGGTGTCGGCGTGCGGTGCGACGGGTGTTGCGAATGACGTTCGTCGCGACGCCGAACAGCCACGCACGCTCACTGGAGACGCCGGCGATCGAGTCGCGCAGCCGCCACGCCTCCAGGAAGGTGAGGGAGACGATGTCCTCGGCGCCGACGGGGTCGGCGGTCATGCGTACGGCGTGCCCGTACACCGCCTTGGCATGGGCGTCGTAGAGCATCGCGAACAGGTGCTGGTCCACACCGAGTAGTGTCCGCACCGCACCGGACGTTGCACGTGATCCCCGTCACCACTCCGCTGGAGACGTCCACGCCCCAGGCGCCGGTGTTCTCGACGGCCTCCCGTACGTTCCCCGGGTTCGGCCCGCCGGCCAGGAGCCGCTGCACGTGGACGCCGATGCGACCGGCGACGGCGCGGCCCGCCTCCCGCCTGCGCGACCTGTTCGGGACCGCGCGTACGGGCCTGCGCACCGACCTCCGCCAAAGCCGGCCCCGCTAGAGCCAGCCCCGCTGGGCCGCCTTGAGGCCTGCCTCGAAGCGGCTGGACGCGCCGAGGCGTTCCATCAGGGCCGCCATCTGCCGCCGTACGGTGCGCAGCGACAGGCCGAGCCGCTTGCCCGCGGCCTCGTCGGTCAGCCCGCCGGCCAGGAGGCTGAGGAGTTCCTTCTCGCCGGGGGTCAGTCCGGTCTCGGGCGCCTCGGTCCGGTCGGCGCCGAGCGGGACGGCGTTGTGCCACGCCTGCTCGAACAGGGCGGTCATCGTGGCGACGATCCCCGGCTCCCGGGTGCACAGGGCTCCCAGCTTGGTGTTGGCCGGATCGACCGGGACGAAGGCGACCTCGCGGTCCAGGACCAGCATGCGGGGCGGCAGGACCGGGGAGGTGCGGATGAGTCCGCCCTCCTGGGCCATCCACCGGGCGTAGGCGAGGGTGGCGGGGTCGTTGCGGACGCTGTCCTGGTAGAGGGTCAGGAGGGAGACGCCCCGGTTCATCGCGTCCTGGTCCAGGGGACGCGACGCGTCGAGGCTGGCCTGCGACTGCGCGCCGCCCGGCATCACGGACAGGCACTCGCGGGAGACCTCCCTGCCGAGCACCTCCAGCTTGCTCTGGATCGCGTCGAGCCCGACGAGCCGCTCCGTGTTGTCGACCGTCGTGTTCGGCCGGAGATCGGCGTACTCGGCGACGGCGCGCGCCGCCGCGGCCTTGCTCCGGGCGAGCTCCTGCTGGCGGCGCAGGAGGTCCTCCTCCTGGCGGCGCAGGATCAGCTGGAGGCCCACTTCCGGACTGACCGCCCGCATCGTGCCCGGGACGTCCCGGGAGGCCCGCAGGAGTTCCAGATCGGCCAGCTCGTCGAGGGCCGTCCGCACCGCCGTTTCGCTCAGCGACAGCCGCGCGCAGATGTCGCTGACCCCGCTCTGCGGGTCGGCGAGCATCTCCTTGTAGACGGCTTCCGAGGTGGCAGCCAAACCCAGTGTGACCAGCAAGTTTCTTCAGCCCCCCGACTGATCTGACGTATTCCCCAAGTGCTTGGTGATCATCGCAGGGCGATCACGCGAAGAGCAACAAATCGTCCTGCAGGGGGCCGCGGTTGGCACCAAGATGCCAGGCCGTTTGGTGCCATCCGGAAAGCCTTCCGGTCGGCTGCGGGGCCGAGCAAGATGGTGATCACCGGAACGGCGGCGGGGTTCAACTCCCCGACCGGGCCCCAGAAAAGGGCCCGGATGAGCGCCCGCCCGACCGTCCTGAATCAACTCTTCTCACCGAACCGGGGGCACAGCCATGTCCAAAACCTCTCGCACCCTCACCACCGCCGTCCTCACCACCCTCCTGGGCGGCGCCCTCTACATCAACACGGGTCTGGGCTGGGACGTGGCTCCTGCCTCGGCGGCCTCCACGCACACCTCCGCCGTCAGCAACGGCCTCGGCTGGGACTGAGGTCCATGGTCCTCGTCCACCTGCCCCTGACCCACACGACGGGGGCGCCGGGTGCGGAGAGCGAAGCCTCTCTCCTCCAGGACACGCTCTGGGCGCACGCCGGCCCGCAGCACGGTCTGGAACACGTACGGGTCCGTGCCACACGGCAGGGAATCGACGTCGTCCTGTTCGTCCGGGCCGCATCAGACGCCGACGCCCGGACCAAAGCTTCCGCCCTGCTCTCGCAGGCGCTCAGGTCGAGCGCAGCCGACGGGTACTCCGTCGCCCCGCTGACCCTGACCTGACCGGTCCTACCGGTCCTACCGGTCCAACCGGTCCAACCGGTCTGACCTCGGCCTGAGGGCCGAGCGCTTCACACACACCGATCTTCCGGCAGGCCACTGCCGGGCACCCCCTTCCGCCGACCGCTGCTCCTGCAGGGCAGCTGTCCAGGACCGGGTGACCCGACACCTCGCCGCCGTCCACGGCCCCCGTGCCGTATCACCACCCGAATCCTTCCCGGCCCTGCTGCCCCGGGCCGCCATGCCTTCTTGGAGTGCACCATGTCTGCTCGCCGTACCTCCCGCCGCAAGCTGTCCACCGTCGTCGCCACCTTCGTCGCCGCGCCGCTGCTGGCGATGGCCGTGCCCAGCTCCCTGGCCCACGCCGACGCGCCCTCCGTGGCGTCCATCGCCCGAGCCGAGGTCGGTGGCACGTGCAGCGACTACAACTGCCAGTACCCGTCCGCCTGGTGCGCCGAGTTCACCCGCTGGGTGTGGAAGAAGGCCGGCGCCGACATCTCGGGCATCGACGCGAGGGCCTGGAGCCTCTACCAGTACGGCAAGAACAAGGGCACGCTGCACGGCACCCCGCAGGTCGGTGACGCGGTGCTCTACGACAACGACGGCTCGCTGAACGACGGCGAGGCCAACCACGTCAACATCGTGGTGGGCGTCGACGGCGACAACATCCAGACCGTCGGCGGCAACGAGAGCGGCGGCGTGCGCTTCCGCGGCTGGTTCAACTGGCGCACCAACTCCAACCCGCTCAACGCCGGTCGTGTCATGGCCTTCATCGGCCCGTCGGGCCTGTCCGAGACCCCGTCCACCCCGGTCAGCAAGGCCGGCGACGTGTTCCACGCCACCCGTCTGGCCGACGGGAACTGGGAGTCCTTCGAGGCGCTGAACGGCTTCGGCGGCGCGGCCTTCTTCAACGCCCAGCAGCAGTCGATCACCTCGACGCCGGACGGCTCCACCCAGTCGCTGGCGACCGGCAACGACGGCAACCTCTACCACACGGCCCGCTACGCCGACCGAACCTGGACGGGCTGGCAGCCGCTGGGCGGCTTCGACGGTGCGGCGCAGTTCGGCGCGAAGGGCCAGGCCATCGCCGGCATGGGCAACGGCGACGCCCAGGTCATGGCCATCGGCAAGAACGGCGGCATCTACCACAACGCCCGCCTCGTCAACGGCTCCTGGACCGGCTGGACCCAGGTCAGCACCTGGGACGCCAAGAAGATCGCCGCAGCCCCCCTCCCGGACGGCAGCATGCAGGTCCTCATCATCGGCAACGACGGCAACGTCTACCACACCATCCGCAAGACCGACGGCACCTGGCAGAGCTTCAACGCCGTCGCCGGCACCGGCACCAACACCACCTTCCAGGCCAACAACATCGCCATCGCCGGCCTCCCCAACGGCAGCACCCAGCTCGTCGCCACCAGCACCGACAACACCATCCACCACAACATCCGCAACGCCGACGGCACCTGGCAGGGCTGGGCCAAGACCGACGGCTACGGCGGCGCCCCCACCTTCGCCGCCACCAGCATCGCCATCACCGGCATGCCCAGCGGAGACACCCAGCTCCTCGCCGTCGGCAACGACGGCAAGACCTACCACGCCGCCCGCTACAACAACGGCTCCTGGCAGGGCTGGTGGAACACCAACATGGGCGCCCAGAAGGTCGCCATCACCGGCCTCCCCAACGGCGACGCCCAGATGCTCGTCACCCGCAACTGACCCCCACCGCCCAGGGGGGCCGGCCCGCACCAGAGCGGGCCGGCCCCCCGGTGGGGCCACCGCCCCTGACGACCATCCCCGCCACCGCCGCCACCGCCGCCGTCACCGCCGTCACCCCGCAGTGAAGCCGTGAAAGAGAAGAGACCTCCGATGTCCTCCCGCACCAGCCGCCTCTCCCGCCTGACCGCCGTAGCCGCGACCGCTCTGGCCGCCGTCACCCTGTCGACCCTCGCGGCCGGCACCGCGAACGCCGCCTCGGTCGCCACCTGGGACAAGGTGGCTCAGTGCGAGAGCACCGGGAACTGGAGCATCAACACCGGCAACGGCTACTACGGCGGCCTGCAGATCCTGAAGAGCACCTGGGACGCGTTCGGCGGCAAGAACTACGCGGCCTACCCCCACCAGGCGTCCAAGATGCAGCAGATACTCGTCGCCGAGAAGATCCTTGCCGGCCAGGGCGCCGGAGCGTGGGGCGGCTGCGGGGCGGGCGCGGGCCTGGCGTACGACCACGCGGACCCTTACCCGGCGGCTCCCACCAGCCAGCCGGGCGACTTCTACCACGCCACGCGTCTGGCGGACGGCTCGTGGACGTCGTTCAGCCCGCTCTCCGGCGTCGACGGTGCGCCCTTCTTCAACGGTTCGCAGCAGTCGATCACCTCTACGCCGGACGGCTCCACCCAGTCGCTGGGCACGGGCAAGGACGGCAACCTCTACCACACGGCCCGCTACGGCAACGGGACATGGACGGGTTGGGCGGCTCTGGGCGGCTTCGACGGTGCGGCGCAGTTCGGCGCGAAGGGCCAGGCCATCGCCGGCATGGGCAACGGCGACGCCCAGGTCATGGCCATCGGCAAGAACGGCGGCATCTACCACAACGCCCGCCTCGTCAACGGCTCCTGGACCGGCTGGACCCAGGTCAGCACCTGGGACGCCAAGAAGATCGCCGCAGCCCCCCTCCCGGACGGCAGCATGCAGGTCCTCATCATCGGCAACGACGGCAACGTCTACCACACCATCCGCAAGACCGACGGCACCTGGCAGAGCTTCAACGCCGTCGCCGGCACCGGCACCAACACCACCTTCCAGGCCAACAACATCGCCATCGCCGGCCTCCCCAACGGCAGCACCCAGCTCGTCGCCACCAGCACCGACAACACCATCCACCACAACATCCGCAACGCCGACGGCACCTGGCAGGGCTGGGCCAAGACCGACGGCTACGGCGGCGCCCCCACCTTCGCCGCCACCAGCATCGCCATCACCGGCATGCCCAGCGGAGACACCCAGCTCCTCGCCGTCGGCAACGACGGCAAGACCTACCACGCCGCCCGCTACAACAACGGCTCCTGGCAGGGCTGGTGGAACACCAACATGGGCGCCCAGAAGGTCGCCATCACCGGCCTCCCCAACGGCGACGCCCAGATGCTCGTCACCCGCAACTGACCCGCATTCCCCGCACAACCGGCAGGCCGGCCCGCACCCCAGCGGGCCGGCCTTTCAGCGCGGAAAGGCCCCCGTGTCCAGCTTCACGGCGAACGGCTCGGGAAGCACCAGCTCATCTCCGAACGGCACCCGGTCGGCGTGCTTGTAGGCGCCGTTCTGCGGTTCGGTGAACAGTGTGGCCGTGGGGCCGTGTGCGTCGAACCGGTCGATGAGCAGGTACACGGGGACGGGCGCGTGGGCGTAGGCCCAGAGCTTCTTCTTGCGGTCGTCCTCGGCGTTGCCCCTCGAGGTGACCTCCACGACGAGCAGGGCCTCGGCTGCGTCGACGGGATCGCTCGACTCCGCCTCCACGCCTTCGACCAGCTCCGAGGAGACGACCACCAGGTCCGGCATGTACAGCTTGTCGAGCGGGGCGATGTGGATGCCCAGCGTCTGATAGATCTCCCAGTCCGGGGGCAGTACGCCGTACAAGGCACGCTGAACACGCGCGGCAATCCCGTTGTGGTGACGGTGGGGCGGCGGTACCAAGTGGATCTGTCCTCCGTCGATCTCGGCGCGCCAGCCCTCGGGCACGTCCAGCTCACGCCAGCTCTGCAGCAGGTACTCCCACGTGCGGCCACCGGATTCACGGCCGGGCTCGACCATGGCAGCGGTCATCACGGGTCCCCTCTCCTGTGGCCCATGGGGCGAGCGTAGATCGACGGTTCCACGGCACAGGGCCGCTCAGCTCAGCGTCCCACGATCGAGGGACGCGCGCAGCCATCTCCGCGCCGGGCCGCGCGGGTCAGTGGCCGCGGGCCGCCGTGATGAAGGCGCGGATCAGGGCGGGGGACTTCACTCCGCGCTCGCTCTCCACGCCGCTGGAGACGTCGACGCCCCAGGCGCCGGTGGTGTCGACGGCTTCGCGGACGTTGGCCGGGTTGAGGCCGCCGGCCAGCAGCCAGTGGCCCTCGGGGGCGGTGAAATCGGCCGCGCCCCAGTTCCACGGCTTGCCGGAGCCCGGGTCGGGGGCGTCGATCAGCAGCAGGTCCTCGCCGTACTCGCCGGCCTTGCCGACCCGCTCGGCGGTGGCGCGTACCAGGGTCCGGCCCTCGGCGCGCAGTGCCTCGTAGTACTCGGGGCCCTCGTCCCCGTGCAGCTGGACCGCTCGGACGCCGCTCTCCTCGGTGAGCCGGCGGACCTCCTCGACGGACTGCTTGCGGAACACCCCGACGGTCAGCACCCGCTCCGGGACCCGCTCGACCAGCCGGCGCACGGTCGCGGTGTCGATCGTCCGGGGGCCGCCCGGCGCGAACACGAACCCGACGGCGTCCGCCCCGGCCTCGACGGCGGTGTCGACGTCCAGCTCGGTCTTCAGCCCGCAGATCTTGACGAAGAGGGGGGTCGGGGTGTGCTCGCTCATACCCCGAGTCAACCAGGTGACCGCCTGCCCCTGCAGCCCCCGTCTCACAATGCGCCAGGTCCGCCCCGCCCCGATTCACCAGATGGAGCGCATTCCATGTCGGCACCGTAGTATGTCGTTTACGACATACTACGGTGCCGACATGGACGTCGAGCTGCATGTGATCGAGCTGGAGCCAGAGGTGCGCACGTGGCTGGAGCTGCTGCCAGGGAGACAGTTCCGCAAGGTCGAGGAGTACGCGGGGCTGCCGGCCGTCCACGGCACCCACACCCCCATGCCCTTCGCCCGACCTCTCCGGGACGGGGTGTACGAACTCCGGCCCACGCTCGACGGGGTGGCCACGCGTATCACCTACTGGTTCGCTCCTGAGCGCCGCATCGTGCTCCTCACGGTCTTCCGCAAGAGCCGCATGAACGAAGCAGCACAGGTGAGTCGCGCGGTGGCGGCCCGTATCGTGTGCGAACGGGAGCACGGCCCGCCCACACCACCTACAGCCGCGGCGAGGAAGGGGACGCGTCATGAACCACACCCGCTGGAAGCTGGCCAGGGAGAAGCAAGCCGGGAGCGGTCCCGCCGAATCCACCGAGGCGTCGGCAGAGCGGGCGGAGATCCGCCTGGCCATGGCATTCGCCAAGGCCGTCTACGACCGGCGAAAGGCGCTCGGGCTCTCCCAGACGCAGCTCGCCGAACGTGCTGGGCTGACACAGGCGAAGATCTCCCGTGTGGAGGGCGCCGATGCCGTTCCGACCCTTCCGCTGTTGCGCCGACTCGCTCACGCCCTGGACGCTTCCTTGAACATCGCGCTGGGCGAAGACCACGAGGAAGTGGCGTTCGTGGACCGGCGCCCCGCCGCCTGAACGTACTTCGGGGACACCCGGGAACGCCCGAGGGCGGTATCCCCGGTGGGGATACCGCCCTCGGTCAGGAACGGCTGATCGGGCCCGGAGGCGTCGATCAGAAGTCCATGTCACCGCCCGGCATGCCGCCCGGAGCGGCCGCGGCCTTCTCCGGCTTGTCGGCGATGACGGCCTCGGTGGTCAGGAACAGGGCCGCGATGGAGGCCGCGTTCTGCAGCGCGGAACGGGTCACCTTGGCCGGGTCGATGATGCCCTCGGCGATCAGGTCGACGTACTCACCGGTGGCGGCGTTCAGGCCGTGGCCCGGGGTGAGGTTGCGGACCTTCTCCACCACGACGCCGCCCTCGAGGCCGGCGTTCTCGGCGATCTGCTTCAGCGGGGCCTGCAGGGCCAGCTTGACGGCGGCGGCACCGGTGGCCTCGTCACCGTCGAGCTCCAGCTTCTCGAAGACCGAGGAGGCCTGCAGCAGGGCCACGCCACCACCGGCGACGATGCCCTCCTCGACGGCCGCCTTCGCGTTGCGAACGGCGTCCTCGATGCGGTGCTTGCGCTCCTTGAGCTCGACCTCGGTCGCGGCACCGGCCTTGATGACGGCGACGCCACCGGCGAGCTTCGCCAGGCGCTCCTGCAGCTTCTCGCGGTCGTAGTCCGAGTCGGAGTTCTCGATCTCGGCACGGATCTGGTTGACGCGACCGGCAACCTGGTCGCTGTCACCGGCACCGTCGACGATCGTGGTCTCGTCCTTGGTGATGACGACCTTGCGGGCGCGGCCCAGCAGGTCCAGGCCCGCGTTCTCGAGCTTGAGGCCGACCTCCTCGGAGATGACCGTGCCGCCCGTGAGGATGGCGATGTCACCGAGCATGGCCTTGCGGCGGTCACCGAAGCCCGGGGCCTTGACCGCGACGGAGCGGAAGGTGCCACGGATCTTGTTGACGACCAGGGTCGACAGGGCCTCGCCCTCGACGTCCTCGGCGATGATCAGCAGCGGCTTGCCGGACTGCATGACCTTCTCCAGCAGCGGAAGGAGGTCCTTCACGTTGCTGACCTTGGAGTTGACGATGAGGATGTAGGGGTCCTCGAGCGCCGCCTCCATGCGCTCCATGTCGGTCGCGAAGTACGCCGAGATGTAGCCCTTGTCGAAGCGCATGCCCTCGGTGAGCTCAAGCTCCAGACCGAAGGTGTTGCTCTCCTCGACGGTGATGACGCCTTCCTTGCCGACCTTGTCCATCGCCTCGGCGATGAGCTCGCCGATCTGGGTGTCGGCGGCGGAGATGGAGGCCGTGGAAGCGATCTGCTCCTTGGTCTCGACATCCTTCGCCTGCTCCAGCAGCGCGCCGGAGACGGCCTCGACGGCCTTCTCGATGCCGCGCTTCAGGGCCATCGGGTTGGCGCCGGCGGCCACGTTGCGCAGGCCCTCGCGGACCAGGGCCTGGGCCAGAACGGTCGCGGTGGTCGTACCGTCACCGGCGACGTCGTCCGTCTTCTTGGCGACTTCCTTGACCAGCTCGGCGCCGATCTTCTCGTACGGGTCCTCCAGCTCGATCTCCTTGGCGATGGAAACACCATCGTTGGTGATCGTGGGAGCGCCCCACTTCTTCTCGAGGACGACGTTGCGGCCCTTCGGGCCAAGCGTGACCTTGACGGCGTCGGCGAGCTGGTTCATGCCGCGCTCGAGACCGCGCCGGGCCTCCTCGTCGAACGCGATGATCTTGGCCATGTGAAGTGGTCCTCCCGGACTGGGGTGGATTGCCTTCGGACCGTGTGGCGCCCGCGACGGACGGCCTGCCTGCCCGGCGGTTCCTTCCCGCCGGACCTGCGGGCCTCACCGACCCGATCCTCGTCTTTATCACTCTCACCCGGAGAGTGCTAACGCCAATGATTAGCACTCGACCCCCACGAGTGCAAGCGAGTCAGGCCACCTCTGGACAACATGGCGGGCACGCGACGGCGGGGCGGCGAAAGGGCGCAGGTGGGAGCGCCGGCGGATGCCGGAGGACGCCGGAGGGACGCCGGGGGGACGCGCGAGGGCCCGCATCCCTGTCCGGGATGCGGGCCCCTCGGGGTACGCCTTCGGTGGTCGAACGCCGTTGGATCAGACCTGCGCGAGCTTGACCATGTCAGCCTGCGGGCCCTTCTGGCCCTGCGAGATCTCGAATTCGACCCGCTGACCCTCTTCAAGGGTGCGGTACCCGTCCATCTGGATGGCGCTGTAGTGGACGAACACATCCGCACCACCGTCGACCGCGATGAAGCCGTAGCCCTTCTCCGCGTTGAACCACTTGACGGTGCCCTGAGCCATGTCTAACTCCCCTATTACTGGCCCTTGCGCAGGAACGCACTTCGCGGTCCCGGGTCAGAACTTGCGTTGGAACGCGTCGACCGCGGCTGAATGTATCTGCACCGGAGCTGTCTGCAACAGGTCATTCCGACGAGAAATCTGGACATGCGGAAATGCTGAAATGGCCGGAAAATTTGCCATTCTCCCGGGCAACTTGGACCGGACAGAACGCGCCAAAGCCCCATATCGCACACGCACATTGGCCCGATGTCGACCATGGGGACGCCCGTTCATATGCGGCGGGCAAGAACAGCGGAGGGGGCTTCCCCAACTCTACCGCGCCCAACCAAGCAGAATTGCCCCCTCCGCTTTTGCGGAAGGGGCAATTCAGGGGTTGTGCGTGCCGGCTACCGAAGGGCCACCGGAAAGCCGGTGCCCGGGCGCCGGAAGTTCAGCAACCGCCCGCGACGGCCGGGATGATGGAAACGCCGGCGCCGTCCGGCGTCACCGCCTGCAGCCCGCCCTCGAAGCGCACGTCGTCGTCGTTGACGTAGACGTTCACGAAGCGGCGCAGCTTGCCCTGGTCGTCCAGGACACGCGCGGCGATGCCCGGGTGGTTCTGCTCCAGGGACTCGATGACCTCGGCGAGGGTCGTGCCCTCGGCGGGCACCTCGGCCTGGCCTCCGGTGTAGGTGCGCAGGATGGTGGGGATGCGGACGTTGACGCTCATGGCGACACTGCCTTTCCGGTAGTGCGTAGGGGGTGGTCAGGCCAGGCCGGCGGCGCGGAACGCGTCCAGGCTGGGGCGGATGACGGCGGTCTGGCCGGTGTCCCCGGCGACCGCGTCCAGGGTCTTGAGGCCGTCACCGGTGTTGAGGATGACGGTGGTCAGCGAGGGGTCGATCTGCCCGTTCTCGATGAGCTTCTTCGTGACGCCGACGGTCACGCCGCCCGCGGTCTCGGCGAAGATGCCCTCGGTCTGCGCGAGCAGCTTGATGGCCTCGACGACCTGCTCGTCGTTGACGTCCTCCACGAAGCCGCCGGTACGGCGGGCGATGTCGAGCACGTACGGGCCGTCCGCCGGGTTGCCGATCGCCAGGGACTTGGCGATGGTCTTCGGCTTCTGCGGGCGGACCACGTCGTGACCGGCCTTGAAGGCGGTGGAGACGGGCGAGCAGCCCTCGGCCTGGGCGCCGAAGATCTTGTACGGCTTGTCCTCGACCAGGCCCAGCTTGATCAGCTCCTGCAGGCCCTTGTCGATCTTCGTGAGCTGCGAGCCTGAGGCGATCGGGATCACGATCTGGTCGGGCAGCTGCCAGCCGAGCTGCTCGCAGATCTCGTACGCCAGGGTCTTGGAACCCTCGCCGTAGTACGGGCGGAGGTTGACGTTGACGAAGCCCCAGCCCTCGCCCAGCGGGTCGCCGATGAGCTCGGAGCAGAAGCGGTTGACGTCGTCGTAGTTGCCTTCGATGCCGACCAGGTCGCCGCCGTACACCGCGGCCATGACGACCTTGCCCTGCTCCAGGTCGTGCGGGATGAACACGCAGGAACGGAAGCCGGAACGGGCGGCCGCGGCGCCGACGGCGCCGGCCAGGTTGCCGGTGGAGGAGCAGGACAGGGTGGTGAACCCGAAGGCACGGGCGGCCTCGACGGCGATCGCGACGACGCGGTCCTTGAAGGAGTGCGTCGGGTTGCCGGAGTCGTCCTTGACGTAGAGCTTGCCGGTGACACCCAGCTCCTTGGCCAGGTTGTCGGCCTGGACCAGCTTGGTGCAGCCCGGGTTCAGGTTCGGCTTCTCCGCCACGTCGGCCGGGACCGGCAGCAGCGGGGCGTAACGCCAGATGTTGTTCGGGCCGGCCTCGATCGCGGCGCGGAGGGCCTCGGGGTCACCGGCGGGCAGCTCGTAGGCCACCTCGAGCGGGCCGAAACACTCGACGCACGCGAAGATGGGGCCGAGGTCGAAACGGGTGCCGCACTCACGACAGGAAAGCGCGGTGGCAGGTCCGAGATCGACAGAGGTGGCAACAGTCTGTGCAGCCATGATGGCGAGGCCCTTTCTCCTCATCTTCCTCGTGACGCACTTCGCCACGAGACGGATTTGGCACCTTCCCTAGCCGGGGACCTCGCTGCGTGACGCAGTCGCGAGAACCGACTGGAGGGTTGCCGGGGCTTCAACGGGCCGTTTCCCTCTGCCCCTCTGGATGAGCGGTATGGCTCCGGGCCGCGCGCTCTATGGCGCACCCGGGCGTTTGTCTGCGCGGCACCCCGGCATGCGGGGGTCCTGCGCGTTGTTCAAGACTGTAACCGAAGGTGCGGGCGGGTGAGACAGCTGTCCGAACCGCGAGATGGATCACGTTTGGGGAGTAACGGAGTGCTGCAAGAGGTGGAGCGCTGGCTGGCAGACCGCTCCTGGTCCGCCGACGACAGGCCGCTCGACCAGCTGTTTTCCGCCAAGCGGACAGCCGGTACGAGGGTCAGCGTGGTGCTGCCCGCACTCGATGAGGAGGCGACGGTCGGCGAGATCGTCGAGGTGATCCGGCGGGACCTGATCGAGGGACGGCCCTTCCCGCTGGTCGACGAACTGGTCGTGATCGACTCCGGTTCCACCGACCGGACCGCCGAGGTGGCCGCCAAGGCCGGCGCCCGCGTGGTGCACCGGGACGAGATCCTGCCCCGGATACCCGCGCTGCCCGGCAAGGGCGAGGTGCTGTGGCGCTCGCTGCTCGCCACCACCGGCGACATCGTCTGCTTCGTCGACGCCGATCTGCGCGACTTCTCGTCCGTCTTCGTCTCCGGGATCCTCGGCCCGCTGCTGACCGACCCGGAGATCCAGTTCGTCAAGGCGATGTACGACCGCCCGCTCGGCGACACCGATCCCGACGCGCCGGCCACGGTCAGGGCAGGACAGGGCGGCCGGGTCACCGAGCTGGTCGCCCGCCCGCTGCTCAACCTGCACTGGCCGCAGCTGGCCGGGTTCGTACAGCCGCTGGGCGGCGAGTACGCGGTCCGCCGGTCCCTGCTGGAACGTCTCCCCTTCCCGGTCGGCTACGGCGTGGAGCTCGGCCTGCTCGTCGACGCGCTGCACACCGTCGGCCTGGACGCCCTCGCGCAGGTCGACGTCGGTGTCCGGCTGCACCGCCATCAGGACGGGCGGGCGCTGGGCCGGATGGCCGCCGCGATCTACCGCACCGCGCAGGTGCGGCTCTCCCGCGGCCATCTGGTCCGCCCGGCCCTGACCCAGTTCGAACGGGGGCCGGACGGCTTCCTGCCGCACACCTACCCGGTGGACACGGAGGAACGGCCTCCGATGATCGAGATCGAGGAGTACCCGTCCCGCCGCGTCGCGTGACGACGGCCACATCACCCACAACCCGGCGCAACGGACGTTTGAGCGAGCGCGGGCCGGGCTAGGTTCGCCGCATGGCTTCCCCGCTGCTCGTCGCCGCGAACCGCGGCCCGCTCTCCTACGGCCTCTCCGCCGACGGCACCCTCGGCGCCCGGCGCGGCGGGGGCGGTCTGGTCTCCGGCCTGTCGGCCGCGCTCGACGGGCAGCCGGACGCGCTGTGGATCTGCGCGGCCCTGAGCGAGGGCGACCGCGAGGCGGTCCGCCGGGGCGTGTCCGAGCCGGGCGTCCGCATGCTGGCCATCGACCCGGACGTCTACCACGACGCGTACAACGGCATCTCGAACTCGGTGCTCTGGTTCACCCACCACGGGCTGTACGACATCCCGCACGAGCCGGTCTTCGACGCGGAGTTCCGGCGCCGCTGGGAGTCGTACCGGACGTACAACCGGGCGTTCGCGGAGGCGCTGGCGGCGGAGGCCGCCGAGGGCGCAGCCGTGCTGGTCCAGGACTACCACCTGTCGCTGGCCCCCGGCATGCTCCGGGAGCTCCGCCCCGACCTGCGGATCTCCCACTTCACCCACACCCCGTGGGCGACGGCCGACCAGCTGGACATGCTCCCGGACGACATCCGCGAGGAACTGCTGTGGGGCCTGCTCGGCGCCGACGAGCTGGGTTTCCACACCTGGGGATGGGCCGCGGCCTTCATCCGCGGCGCGCACATCGAGAGCGCGAACGGCACGGCGGAGGGGTCCTGGCCGAGCGGGGACCCCTGGCGCGGCGTCCACCACCACCGGTCCGGCGGCCGGCGGCGCAGCACCCGGGTGGCCGTGTACCCGCTGGGGGTGGACGGGGAGGAGCTGCGGCAGCTGGCCCACCGGCCGGAGGTGGACGACAGGCTGGCCGCGCTGCGCGCGGAGGTCGGCGACCGGAAGACCATCGTCCGGGTCGACCGCACCGAACTCTCGAAGAACATCCTCCGCGGCCTGCTCGCCTACCGGGAGCTGCTCGCCTCGCACCCCGAGTGGCGCGGCCGCGTGGTCCACCTGGCCTCGGCCTACCCCTCCAGGCAGGACCTGGCCGTCTACCGGGACTACACGGCGGCGGTGTCCCGCCTGGCGCTGGACATCAACGCGGAGTTCGGCACCGCGGACTGGCAGCCGGTCCTGGTCTCCGTGCAGGACGACTTCGCGCGGTCGCTGGCCGCGTACCGGCTGGCCGACGTCGCGCTGATCAATCCGCTGCGGGACGGCATGAACCTGGTCGCCAAGGAGATCCCGGTGGTCTCCGAGCAGGGCTGCGCGCTGGTGCTGTCTACGGGGGCCGGGGCCTACGCGGAGCTGCGCGAGGACGCGCTCGGGGTGAACCCGTACGACGTCTCGGACACGGCGGAGGCGCTGCACGAGGCGCTCTCGATGCCGGCCGGCGAGCGCGCCGAGCGCACGAAACGGCTGGCCGCGGCCGCCACGGCACTCCCTCCCGCGGCCTGGTTCCGCGCCCAGCTGGACGCCCTCCGCGAGGCCTAGCCCGCCGGCCGTTCCCACGGCCGTGTGGGCAGGTGTGCCGTTCCCTTGGCCGTGGCGGGCGGGGCGGCCGCACCGCACCGCCGTGTGGGCAGGCGTGCCGTTCCCTTGGCCGTGGCGGGCGGGGCAGCCGCACCGCACCGCCGTGTGGGCAGGCGTGCCGTTGCCCCGGCCGTGGCGGGCGGGGCAGCCGCGCAGCCACCGCCGTGTGGGCAGGCGTGCCGCAGGGCGGCACGGGTGGGCACACGGCACACCGGCCCGCGCCGGACGCGCAGCGTGTGCCTGCACCCCGACCCGCTCCAGGGTCGGCCCCCGTCCGGGCGGAGCTCCGCTCCCGGCGGTGCCGGGGCCGGCGGAGCCCCGCCCAAGCCCGGGGGCAGCGGCTGCGGCCGGGCCCGGCCATCGCTTCGGCGGGGCAGGAGCGTTGCCTGCGGAGCGGCGTTCCGGTGTGCCCACCCTCCCCCAAGCTCTCGACTTCGCTCGAGCAGGGGGGACCCCCATCGCCCTGCGGAACGCCTGCCCACACCTCGGTGGAGGCGCCGCCCACACCTCGGCTGAGCCGAGCCCCGGCCAGGGTGGGGAGGGCCAGAGCCCGGCCGGAACGCCTGCCCACACCTCCGGCCGAGCGCCCGCCCACACCCTCCGCAGAGCCGTCAGGCCATGGCGTTGGCCAAGGCCGACAGGAAGACGACCACCTCGGCTGAGCCGAGCCCCGGCCAGGGTGGGGAGGGCCAGAGCCCGGCCGGAACGCCTGCCCACACCTCCGGCCGAGCGCCCGCCCACACCCT